>CAITIE010000066.1 GCA_903892355.1 uncultured Pirellula sp.
ATCGCTTTCGAGCGTCCAGTCGCCACTTGCTCACACGCGTGGCTCGGATGCTTGGTTCGCGTAGCGAAGAAGTCGGAGCCCTCAGCGTGAGCGCCGGGTGGAAGCACGTTATCACCGTTCGTAACAATCTTTCGATCATAACTAGCGACGGGGGCTATCGGTTCGAGCGTCCAGTCGCCACTTGCTCACACGCGTGGCTCGGATGTTTGGTTCGCGTAGCGAAGAAGTCGGAGCCCTCAGCGTGAGCGCCGGGTGGAAGCACGTTGGCGCCGCTCGTCACAAAGTTTCGATCATACCTAGCGACGGGGGCTATCGGGTTCGAGCGTCCAGTCGCCACTTGCTCACACGCGTGGCTCGGATTCGCTTCGCGCATTAGTGGGCTGGGGCCGACCCGGAACCACCAACTGCAGCAGGGCGATCCGATGGTGGCTGGAAGCCGAACAGCAACAACAGCATCGCGACGATCGCCAATGCGGTAGGTACTAGGAAAATACTGAAGTAATCGACAACCTGCTCGGCTCCTTGTCCCTTGGTGAAATAATCCTTCAGATAAATAAATCCAAAGTTCGCGATGACGAGACCGACGCCGAGAATCAACAAGTTAAAGAGGCCTTGCGCACTAGTCCGAATGTCCTTGGGGAATACTTCGTCCACAAAGATATAAAGCGTTGCAAAGAAGAACGCATAGCAGATCCCGTGGAGGACTTGGATGAAGATGATTAGAGCTTGGTAGTCGGAATTTCCAAAGAACGAAAAGGTTGCAAATCGGAGCGCATGGCCGAGGATACCGATGATCATCGTCCACTTCCAACCCAATTTTACCAACACGGTGCCGAGGGCTACCATGGTGACGATTTCGGCGACTTGGCCGATGGTCGTGATAGCCATCGTAATGTTCTCACTCAATCCGACTGCCTTACTGAGAAAACCATCGATCAAAACAAAGTAACCGTTGTGGATGATCGAATCGAGAAGGGTCACGATGAAAAGGACCAATACGAACGGGTGCTTGAGCTGTTTGAAGGCCTTGATCCACGCCAAGTTATCAACCGCACCTTCCGCTTTTCGAGGGGGGGTGTGCGGTAATGTCAAGCTAAACGCAGCCAATGCCAAAGACACGATACCAGCGACGATAAAAATCCATCGCATTTCGGTCACGGTAGCTTGGGCACCCAACAAGAAAATGAAGGGCCACGAGATGATGATCCAGCCGATAGTCCCGCCCATCCGAACGAACCCAAACTCCTTCGCAGGGTTTTTAAGGTGAGCAAATGCGAGCGAATTGGTGACCGACAACGTTGGTACGTAGAACAGTCCGTAAACCAAGAAGCACAAGAAGAACGGCCAGAACGTGGTGCAATAGGCGGTAGCGAACAACGCGATGCCGCCGATGAGGTGGCTGAACGCGAGGAATTTTTCCGCCGCGAAATTGCGATCGGCAAACTGATTACTAAAAAAGATCCCGACGAGCGACGCGATGCCGAACATGCTTCCCGCCAGGGATTGCTGCCAGGGTTCAAAGTTCAACCCGGAGGCACCCATGAAGGAAAAGACTTTGACTTGCCAAGCACCCCAAATGGCGATCTCGAGGATCATCATAATGAATAGTTTGGTGATGGTGGCGGAATCAGTTTTCGTTGCTGTTACGTCAGTCGACATGGGTAGGTAGGTCCGTTAACGGTCGAGGGAAGGTGCGAATAGCTTAGAATCCGCGACGCCATAATCTCGTTGAGTCGGCTCGTGAAATCAAGTCCCCGTAGCGACCTGAAACAGGATTCCCGGTCTATAATCGAGCGCAACGACTCGTAATCAGGGAACTTACCTTGTCCAATCAAGAGAACTACAGCAGGGATGCTGGGCGTGGCGACGCGAAAAACGGCGACGCGAAAAACGGCGATGCCAAGAACGGCGATGCGAAAAACGGCGATGCCAAGAACGCCGATGCCAAGCATGAAATCGTCTCCAAGTACCGTTGTGCCCCTGGCAGTTTTGATGAACTCCAGGGTACCGATGGATCCATTCGACCAGGGTATCGAAAACTGCTGGGGCTAGACACTCCCCTCACCGGGCCTGAAATCTATCTCCGTTGGCGGTCTGCCAAGCAAAATCTGCGAGATAACCCGCCAGCGTCGACGGGTCAATTGATCAAATCGGGAGTCCCTCAAGCGTGGGAATTGGACCCGATCCCGTTCGTAATCTCGCCGGGCGAATGGTCCGTACTCTCCGACGGACTCAAGCAACGCATGCAGCTGATCGATTTGCTCCTGCGCGATGTCTATGGCCCGCAACGGTTGATCGCCACCGGAGTCCTGCCCGATGCGTTGGTGCATGGTGCTCCGAGCTATCTACGACCAGCTCGACATCCAAACGATCCGCCCCCCCGAATGCTCTATTTGTATGCGGCTCAGATGGCCAAAGCCGCATCGGGGCAATGGTTGGTGATGGCAGACAGAACCCAAGGCCCAAGCGGTTGCGGCCACGCTGTCGAAAATCGATTGGCCATGTCTCGGATCTTATCCGAGGACTTCCGTTCCTTGCATGTGGAACGGCTAGCAGGCTTTTTTGCTTCATTGCGTCAATCGCTTCATGACGCGTCTCCGGTCAAGGAAAAGAATACTCGCACTGCGTTGCTCTCGCCTGGTGTCCAGAGCCAAACCTACTTCGAGGATGCATACCTCGCGAGGTACTTGGGCTATACGTTGACGCAAACAGCCGACCTCACTGTACGTGGTGGCTGCGTTTATCTGAAGACATTGGGCGGCCTTTTACGGATCGATAGCATCCTGAGACGGATGGCCGATACCAAATGCGATCCCTTGGAAATCGATCCGACGCTTGGAGAAGGGATCCCCGGTCTGACGCTCTCATCGCGTCAAAACAAAGTCTTGCTCGCAAACGGCATCGGCACTGGATGGGCTGAAAGCCCCGCTGTCACCGCGCTACTGCCACGGATCTGCCGCGCGATTCTCGGTGAGCCGCTGAAGCTCGAAAACTCGCCCATGTGGTGGTGCGGCGATCCGCATAGCATGCAGTATGTCATCGATAACCTGGACAGTTTGATCCTACGAGATTCCTTCGTTCGGCACTCAGCGAATCAGATTGTCGGCCGCGAACTCAGCGGTAACGACCGAGAGAAATTGATCGCCAGCATTCGCCAGCAACCTTGGCTCTATGTCGCGATGCAACCACCCAACTACAGCCACGTGCCTACCTGGGTCCACAACCATATGGTGGCTTGGCCAGCGGCACTCAGGTTCTTTGCGTGTGCCAAGGGTGACCGTATCGATGTGATGCCCGGTGGCGTCGCACGCGTTGCCGATTCTCCAGCGAACCTCGACGAAAG
The DNA here is from genome assembly GCA_903892355.1 of uncultured Pirellula sp. Lineage (GTDB taxonomy): Bacteria > Planctomycetota > Planctomycetia > Pirellulales > Pirellulaceae > JBKCUI01. The sequence goes on from CAITIE010000066.1 coordinate 3,344, forward strand.
CTTGGCCTCCGGATTGATGAGTAAGGACGTTTGGGTCCTGAGCAATGGCCCGGTCAAGCCGGTTACGCTGTTGTCGTCGGGCAAGCAGTCGGTGGAGCTCAAGCGTTCCGCAATGGACTTGCCAAGTCGCGTTGCTGAACATCTGTTCTGGCTTGGTCGTTTTGCGGAGCGTGCCGAGTTCATGACGCGTCATGCGCGATACTGCACCAACCAACTCACCTCGGAAATTTCGTCGGATGTGTTGGCAGCCCACTGGCAAGTCGTCCGATCGCTCGCTGAAAGCACCGCGATGGAACCCGAGCCAGCGAGTGAATCTGCGGAGACCGCCAACTCAATCATGCGAAGTGCCGTTCGGGATTTTCTTTTCGATCGGAACAAACCTGACGGGATATCAGCGTCCATCTCTGGGCTTATTCGAAATGCAGAGACGATCCGGGATCGATTGAGTTTCGACTCGTGGCAGATCATCAGCCGATTGGATTACTCCGTATTGATTCCATGGGCGAACCCTCGGGAAAAGATGGGGGATGCCATGCTGATCCTCAATCAGATCATCGGGCTGCTATCCGCGTTTTCGGGGCTCGCATCCGAGAGCATGACCCGTGGACCAGGATGGCACTTCCTCGACCTGGGACGACGGATCGACCGCGCGCAGAATTTGCTGCGACTCATTGAACAGTTGCTGGTTCCAGTCAACAAGAACTCGCGGCAGATGCTTGAGTCGATGCTGGACATCTGCGATAGTTCGATGACGTACCGGTACCGATATCTGATGAGCTATGAGATCGGTCCAGTGCTCGATCTGCTCGTGGTCGATCAATCCAATCCCCGCGGGTTAGCGTTCCAATTCATGCAGATCGTCGCCCACCTAGACTCGCTCAATGTGGGGGATAAAACCGAGCTCGTCAAACAACGCAAGCGGATGACCGACTGCAGGGCTTCGCTACGTCTGTTCGACCCAGACGCTTTAGGGGACGAAGTCTCTATCGACGAACATGGTCGTTCGGAAAGGAAATTGCTCAAGATCAAGCTGCTGGACTACATGACCCAATTGAACGATTTGAGCGACTTCGTCTCACGAAGGTTCTTGACCCATACGGCGCTTCACCAGTTGGAAGACATGGTCAATCAGTAACTGATGGTTTTCGTCGTGCTCGACTCGCCGGCTGTTTTGTTTTTCTGGGTACCTCGAGTATCTCCGGGGAACCATCGATCAAGATTTGGTCGCATGCTCATGGAAAAACCAATTGCCAAACTTCGGGGGATCGTATCCCCGGTCGCTTCTCCCCACTTGGAATCACCCAGCCCTCTAACCATCGGACACATGGCACGGTAACCCGAGGCGCAGGAATTATCCCCATGCGTTCCCATGAACCACTCTTGAAATTCAATCGGAGCAACTCGTTCGAAAAACCCTGATGGTCCAACGGCGATTTGCCAACCTGCGAACCGTCATCTCCTCCTACCACATAAATCCCCGCGGAATCGCTGGGGCATGGCGTTGGTCCAGCAGCAAGAGTTGTAGGCATGTCGGCAGCGCGGCTCCAACCGCGATCGAGGCTCCATCGATAAACATCATTGAGATAATGCCGTTTCAGCGATCGGTCCTTCCCATCCGAGGTTTCGAGAGATAGCAACTCTACTCCACCGATCACCCAGAAGGAACCATCTGCAACCGCGCTCATCGCCAACATGCGGCTTGGTCCAGGCATCGGATCGATCGATTCCCAACGGGGTTTTGGATTCGCCAGATCAAGTCGCCAGGCATTGCTAGTTGCCGCTTGGTCAGCACGATGTTCAATCCCACCACACACGATCCATACATCGCCGAGCATACCTCCGCATGCATTCGTCAATGGTACCGGCAGACTCGGGAGTAGTGTCACCGCAACCTTGCCATCAAGCCACTCCATCGCAAACACATCGTCGAACACGCGATCGTGATCGTTCCCTCCTGCGCAAAGTACGCGATCTCGCCACGTAGCACTGACCCCGTAGGCCATCGGGTGGGGCAGTCGCCCGCCCTCTTTCCAGGGGTTGGTGTTCAAGCTTACCGGTTCCGATGGCTTAGTCTGACTGCTATCCGATCGATCCTTTGCTTCCTCGAGAACGTAAATCCGATCGTAGTAAACTTTTTTGCCACCTTCCCATGGCTTGGCGTCAGGAAAGTTTGCCCCTCCAGCAATCAACAGCGCGCCGTGACTGACGCCTGCGATCGGACTAGCGAAACCCTCGCGATCTGGAATGGATGGTTTCTGCGACCACACCTCCTGCGCGAGTGAAATCGAGACGGCGCCGTTACCCCAAACGAACCAAAGCAAAAAGACGAAGTCTTTTATTCCTCGCGGCATGCTTCGTATTCCTCCCATAATTTCCAGCAGTACCATAGCATGCGAGGCAAATGGAAAGGGCCTTTCCACAAACTCCCTTTCAATGTGTTGGAAACACGCCCGTCGCGGTGAAGATACCCATACCACTCGCCGTGCTCTGGGTCGCCGAAATGCTGAAAACTCCACTGGTGCACTTGCCGATGCCACGACGCGTACTTGGGATCATCGGTCATGATCGATGCCAGCGACGTTGCGATGATGGCTTCGCAATGGGGCCACCAGAACTTCATGTCGTGCCAGTATTCTTGAACTGGCAATCCATACACATCGCGAAAGTAGTAAAGCCCACCATACTCTGAATCCCAGCCCCGTTCCCACATCCAGTCGAGGATCTCAAGACCCATCTCCCGGTATTTAGCATGCCCCCGACGACGACTTTCATGAAGGATAAACCAAGCGCATTCAATCGCGTGTCCTGGGTTGAGTTGACGCCCATCAAAATGATCCAGTACCTCGCCGTTCGGGCCGACCGCCTCCATCAAGACTTTAAGATCCGGCTTGAAAAAGTCCCGCTCTACATTCTCAATACACCAATCGATCCATTGGGTGCAGGAGCGTCCATCGATGATTAGATCGCCGAGATTTGCACGGAGTTCTTGGGCGGTAGCGATGCAGATCATGAAATGTCCGATCCCCTTCATCGGTCGGGTGTTTGGATCGGTTTTTGGTGGAATGCTATTCGGGTCGCGAAAGGGGCTTAGAAACGCGTCGAAAAAACGAACCGCCTCGACGGCGTATCGACCATCACCTGTCGCGCGCGCGAGTGCGGCTCCAGCGATCGCGGCGAATGCCTCGCTATAAAGATAACGCCGCATGCGCAGTGGTTTCCCATCGCGCGTCACCGTGAAGTACAACTTGCCTGATCCAAACCCCGACGGTGAACCGCCATGGCGCCGCAGAAAATCAAAGGCGCTCTGCGCCGCATCTTTCCACTCCGACTCAGGTGCGACGGTGTTGTAAAGGGTCGCAAACATCCACGCCGAACGGCCTTGAAACCATATCGATTTATCCGTGTCGACGATCCGACCATCGCGATCGAGCGAAGTGATGAACCCGCCATTCGCTCGATCCCATCCGTATCGCAGCCAAAATGGAATCACATCCTCGAGCAGAGTCGATCGGTAGTACGCAGCCCACGATGTTGAAACATTTTCGTTCGGATTCAAAGTTGTCTCGCAGGATCTAACTGACTACAAGTTCTCGAATGACGTTTCCTTCGACATTTGTTAGACGACGTTGTATCCCGTTGTGTTCAAAGGTCAACCGTTCGTGGTCTAACCCCAATAAGTGCAAAATCGTCGCGTTGAAATCGTAAAGAGGATGGACGTTTTCAACCGCTTTCACACCGAGTTCATCCGTGGCTCCATGACTGACACCACGTTTGACCCCGGCGCCCGTCATCCAACATGTGAATCCATCAGGGTTGTGATCGCGTCCCTTCGCTCCTTTTTGAAAGAACGGCATCCTTCCAAATTCAGTACACCATACCACCAAGGTCTCCTCGAGAAGTCCTCTGGATTTGAGATCTCGAATGAGTGCCGCTGCTGGTTGATCCAGGATCGATGCATGGACGTCGTACTGGGCCTTGAGATCGCTATGCCCGTCCCAATTGAGTTTTCCAGCACTCGCATAGGCGCCATTGAACAATTGGACAAATCGGACACCTCGTTCCACCAACCGTCTCGCTAAAATGCAATTCTTCGCAAAGGCGGCCTTCTCTTTGTTGTTCGTATCGTCGGCACCGTATGCCTTCAAGACATGCTCTGGTTCTGTACCAAGATCGCTGATCTCTGGGACGCTCAGTTGCATGCGCGCTGCCAACTCATAACTGGCGACCCGAGCTGCCAACTGCACATCCCCGGGATTCTGCTCCAGATTACGGGCGTGCATTTTCTCAAGGAGCTCTCGAGCAGCACGATTCGCCTCAGGGCTAACTCCGGGCGCCATCAAGTGACGCACCGGATCGATCGAGGACATCGTTGTGCCTTGGAATGCTGCGGGGAGAAAACCTGGGCCCCAGTTGTTGGATCCATTCTGCGGTACACCGCGAGGGTCGGGGATCGCCACGTAGGCTGGTAAATCGCTGCATTCGCTCCCTAGTGCGTAGGTGACCCATGCGCCGAGGCTCGGAAACCCATCAAGATTGAATCCTGTCGAAAGAAAATTTTCAGCGGGTCCATGCGTGTTGGATTTGCTAGTCAATGAATGCACAAACGCGATGTCATCGGTCAATTCCGCCAAGTGCGGGATCAAGTCACTGACCCATTTGCCCGTCTCACCATGCTGTCGAAAACCGTATTGAGGTCTCGCGAGATTCCCCGCGGGACCTTGGAACGTCACCGAAGGCCCACCAGGTAGTGGCTTGTCATCCCATTCGATCAATTTGGGCTTATAGTCCCACGTTTCCAATTGGCTCACCGCCCCCGCGCAAAAGATGACGATCACGTTTTTCGCTTTGGCAGGGAAATGGGGAGATCGTGGTGCATACGGATTCGCAGGATCGATCTCGTCCGCGACGGCTCTTCCGGTGAGCATGCCATCCCGATTGAGCAAGCTCGTCAGCGCGAGGGCACTGAGCGCCGACGATGCATCGCCTAGAAAGCGGCGCCGGTCGAGCAGCGGGTTTCGGAATGGGGACGCAAGCCTTCGAAACATGATGGAGGAGTACTGGTTTTGGGGCACGAGTGCTAAGGGAAAAAGAGAAACTCGTTGCTATTGAACAACGCTCGGCAAAGCAGATCTAATGAATAGGTGGTAACGACCGGCAATGCATCTGCGATTTCCATATCAGTTGGCTCCCGGCATAACGCCAACTGGTAGGCGACACGGATTTGAGCAATGTGGTCACCGGTCCGAACCGAGTATTCGGATTCTTGCGAAACCATCGATCGAACACGTTCGGCAAAGGCTATCGATTGCTCCAAAGTGAAACGGCTATTGAAGAGGTTCAGTGCTTGGATGGGTGTTGTTGATGCTCTGCGCAGTCCGGTGCTTTGACCTGCGTCCGGACAATCAAACGCGCCAAAAACCGCTTCACGCTCGCGACGGACCTTGTGCGCGTAGATCATCCTCCGCAAACCTTCACCGGAGAAGGATTCGACAGGCTTAAATCCACTCAGTCCACCCCGTTGATCGAAGAGATCGTACCCTCGACCGTACATCTTAAGGTCCAGTTTACCACTGATGGCGAGCATGGAATCCCGGATCACTTCCGCTTCCAACCTTCGTCGGGGATACCGCCACAATAGCCTCGCATCCGCGTCGATGCGAGCTGCATCCGGGTTATTGAGACTCGCTTGGCGGTAGACTCGCGAGAGGACGATCTTATGATGGAGTTGCTTCATCGACCAACCCGATCGAATCAACTCGCGGGCTAACCAATCGAGCAGCTCTGGATGGGAGGGAGCGATACCGTTCATTCCAAAGTCGTTGGGTGTCGATACCAGCCCTATTCCGAAATGACCTTGCCAAATGCGATTGGCGATCACGCGCGCGGTGAGCGGGTTCTCTGGGGATGCGATCCAATCGGCCAGCGCGATGCGACGGTCCCGTTCAGGAGTATCTTGAGCTAACGCTACCGCAACTAACTCGGCCTCTCCCAAACTTGCCGCCCCCAAACTCGCCTCTCCAAAGAACGATGGCACGTTCGGTGCAACCACGTCTTTGGGCTGTTCTGGATCGCCGCGATGCAACACATGGATGGTATCAGGCGCTCGAAAGACTCCAGCGAAAGCCTTGAGGGATTCTAGGATACCATTCCGCTCCGCTTCCAACCGTTTGCGTTCTCCTTGTAAGGATTCGGCCAAGCGAACCTCTTCGGGAGTTGCACCAAACGCCGATGGACCGAGCGATGCATCGGGTTTCGCATCCGGATCGTAGGGGTTCCGATCGGTGGAGAGAGCGACGGGTTTCCAAACGCCATCTTCATCGGCGATTTCGATGCAGTACTGGGTTGCCAACCGATCGGTGAATTGCCCTTGGCGATCCCGCCCCCAAACGATTCGTTCGATGGTTTCGACGCGAGGCAAGGTAATCGTGACCGATCCCTTCCCGACCTCGCGCGACATCCAGCTGCTACTGTTTCCGTACCGACCATCATTGACGAACCGGAGTTCATGGCGCCCTGGATCGACTTTATCTCCTGCCGATGTTGCGATAGATCCATAGCTTTCGAGAGCCACATTCACCCCATCGCAGTTAACTATTTCAAGTTCGTCGATGCATGGCTCCAGTCGGTTCGTTTCCAGGATGGTGAATCGAACTTGTTTCGCACGCGTCGGCGGAATTCGATCGGTGTTACGCTTGGATTGGACACTTGCTCGCAAGGTTGCTTTTGCGGCAACCATTTCGAGCGCATCCGGTTCTTTACCTACTGAGATTCGATAAGCCGTCGCCAAGCGATCTTGGAATTGTCCTTCGCGATCTCGCCCCCACACGATCCGTCCGATGCGTGTTGGCTGTGGCAGCTCAAACAGCACCCAACCTTTGCCAGCTTGGTCGCTCATCCAGCTATGGGAATTCCCGTACATTCCATCATGAATATGCTTGAGCTGATGGATTGCAGATTCGCGGCTACCCGAAGCGGTGACGCGGGTTCCCTCGCTCTGCAAAGCGATATTTCTAGGTTCTGGGTCATCCGTCCAGATTTCAAACTCATCGATGCACGGTTCGATCAATCCCAAGGTCGGATGCCGGTTGGCATCATCGATATCCATGCGTACCCATCGCACCGATCGAGGCTCGAACGATTCCTCGTTTTTCTGGGAGTCGGATGGGGTGATAGGTGCATCGAGCGAGCGGGCCAGCGGTTCCAACCGCATGAGCTGCGTGTCGATATTCGCTATTCTCTCAGCGAGTGACTCCGCCTGTTTTCTTTTAGCATCGGACTCTCCGGTGCGCACTTCTCGATCACCATATTCGACTCCTGCCACGAACGATTGCATCGCGTAATAATCGGATTGGCTAATCGGGTCGAACTTGTGATCGTGGCATCGCGCACATCCGATGCTCAGACCTAGAAAGGTTTGCCCAATGTTGACCACGATCTCATCGAGTGCGTCTTGTCTAGCCAACCGTTTGCTCGGCTCATCCGCACCGATCTGGCCTGGGAGAAGGACCGATGCAGTGATGAGAAATCCTGTGGCGGTATCTCGATCCAGGCTGTCCCCAGCGATCTGTTCGCGAACAAATTGATCGAAGGGCGTATCGCGCGCGATCGCATCGATCACATAGTCGCGATAATGCCATGCGTGAGGGCGCTCTGTGTTGACCTCGAACCCATGGGTGTCCGCATACCGAACCACATCGAGCCAATGCTGAGCCCATCGTTCCCCATAACGAGGCGAGTCCAGCAGCTCATCGACGGTTGAGCCGTACAACGAAAGGATCGACGCATCCCGGGTCGATGGGTCCCCCGATACGGCTCGTTCGTAGTGTTGCTGAAACACAGTCAGTTGTTCGGGGGATGGAGGTAGTCCGTGCAAATCGAGAGTCACGCGTCGCAGCCATCCCAGCGGAGATATCTCGGTGGCCATCGCCAATCCGCGATCGCGCAGTCTCAACGCGATCCACGAGTCGATGGAATGATCCTCTTCGTAAGTAGGGATCGGTTGGAAACTCCAATGCTCTTTGGGGTCCTTCAATAGCGTGGTATCGATTCCGTCCGGCCATTGGGCACCTTGTTCGATCCAACGCAACAGGATTTGAATCGACTCCTTGGGTAACGGGGGACCTTGCGGAGGCATGCGCACTTCAAGATCATCGCTAGTCACCAATTCGATGAGCGGACTTGAGGATGGCTCGTTCGGGACAATGCATGGACCGTAATTCTCCCCGCCGCGCATGGCAGCCGATTTCACATCGAAGCGCAAGCTCGACTTCTGCTTGTGCGGCCCGTGGCACGAATAGCAATGGGTTTCCAGAATGGGGCGAACGTCCCGAACAAAGTCGACCTGCTGGGCGTCGCAGGGAAGGGCAGTTTGCACAAAAAGAAGGAGGCAGGCCGAGCCGAACAGCCAAGTAAGGGTAGGTCGATGTGCCGGCTCGGAGGTTGGTAGCATGGTTCTTGATAGGGGATCGAGGGTGCGCTGTTGCATTCTACCAGTTCGAGCCGATGGGACCTAACTTCTTCTAAAGATCCCGATATTGACGATTTTTCCGGCATTCTACTCCCTCTCAGGACGGGACAATCTGGAGTTTGGCCGGTTTGTCACCCCTCAAAGATTCCGGTTGCGTAAAATGGAGAGGCAGCAGCGAGTCCCAAATCAGGAAGGCCCACGGCCCCGGGGCGGTTGCTTGCTATTCCATTCCACGGATGAGCCGATAAGGACTGGTCGATGATTCGAACTGCCCCAAACCAGACGCGAGCAAGCCATTGGGCTTGGCGGATGGGGTGCGCTTGGCTCCTCTTGGGAGTCATGGCCTCGGGCTCATCCGGGCAGGAGACTACGCCGAAATCGATGCCTCCGGACCGGGTCCCGGATCTGCTAAAGCCAGGCATTCGCCCCGACGTTTTTTACATGAAGAACGCGAAAGGGGAGGAGGTTCTCATCCCTCGGGCGAGCTACGAAGCATTCGAGCGAAGCTTGATCGATACCTCGCGATCGACCACTGAGAATCCCGCTGGCATTGGGTTGACTGCGCTCGATCTGCTGGTCGAGCCTGATCGGGAGTATGCCAAGATCAAAGTGAATGGCCGATTGAGTCTTCCTACCGAAATGAAGTCCTGGTTCTCGTTGCCCATCGCCTTGGGGCAATTGCAGTGGGTTCCTAGCCCCGATCGACCGATCGACAACCTCTCCGTTTCAACGCAGTCGAACGGATACTTTTGGCGGATTCAGCCTGGTCCCGCCCCGGAACGCTCCTTGCAATTGGATGCGCTTTGCAAGCTCGCCTCGTTGAGCGGTGGCTATTCCATCCGACTCGATCTCCCGCCAACTTCGACCGTGATCCGACTGAAGTTACCCAAAGGGGATTGGGAATTGTCAGCGACTGGAGGTGGGAATGAAGTCGTCGAGCCATTCCAAATCTCGGGTGATTATTCCGTAGCCACAGTCCGAACCACCGCGAACACCGTAACGTTGTCTTGGAATCGAAAGACGGAACAGGATTCCATCGCGGCGATCGAAGCGACGAGCCAAACCAAATTCGCTCCGACTGCCGATGCGTCTCTGTTTCGAGCCGTCACCAATCTCTCGATTCGGGCCCCACAAAAGTTAGGTGGAAAACGATTTGTCATCGCATTGCCTCACGGTAGCCAAGTTCGAGAAACGACGAACACCCCGATCGGGTTCTCCGGGTATCGATTGGTTCGGACCATTACGGAACCGGACGAAGATCCAGTCACGGAAAAACGGCCCGTAGAACTTTCGCTCGAAATCGAGGAGGGAATGGTTCGACCGGAGATCGACATCCCGATCGAATGGCAAATCGCAAATAACTCCGGAGCAGAATCGATTTTGTTTTCTGCACCCGACATCATCGGTGTGCAACGCCATACAGGCACTATCGAATGCTTAGTCCCTCGCAACGTCCTTTTCGATTGGAAACCTTTGGATGCTACCCAATTGCTCAGGCAGTCTCAGGCCAACGATGGAAGCGATTCCATGGTGTATACCTTTCAATTCGAACGCCAACCTGCCGGTATCCAATCGCAATGGACATCGCTAGCCAGTCGGCCTCGGCTGGCCTCGAAATATTCGGTCGATATCCAAGAAGATCAGATCCAGCTCACCGGCACAATCGACTTTCTGAGCGATCCCTTCCAGTTGCCCTTGCTCCAGCTAGAAATCGTTGGCTGGAAGGTGGAGCGACTCGTGATGCGTCCCACCGATTACGAAATCGATCCGGGTCAACCTCTCAGCACCGATCGTATTCCTCGCTATTCCATTCCTATTAACTCGAGCCTATGGTTGGGACCAGCAATCGATAATCGAGGAAGCATCAAAACCGATTCGGCTCGAAGCGAATCCACACCGACGGACGGATCGTTAAGCACAACCGCGAAACCGACCGACGGAGACAATTCCAAACGCGCTGGAAGCGACGAATCGCCTCGATTTCGGCTTGAGTATATCTTGTCTCAACCCATCGCTTCCACCGCCAAAGAACTGTCATGGGAACTGCCGCAACTTTCGTGGTTAACCCAAGACACCCAGCAGCGTTCTGCAAAGACTGTTTACGGTTCGTTGCTCGTTATTTCGTGGCCGTTTCGATTGCTCTCCAATCCGGAGCAATCGGTCGGGATGCTGCATGCGCCGACCACCGTCCCAACGCGGGGATCCGAATTACCCAGTGAGCGACTGGCAAACGGAACCGCGGCTCCGTTTGTCTTGTCGTATCAAATCTCGGATGCGGCAGCAGCAGCGCGTTGGGTTGGATCCCGCGAGCGACGTGCGTCATCGACCTCAGCAACGTATTTGGGATCCGCATGGGTCTCTCGCAACCAAATCGAACTTCAGCATCGTTGGAACTGCCGCAGTTTTGGAAATCGTCCAGCGTCGCTTCGCATTGGAATCCCAAACACCATTTACCTAATTGGAGCCTCCAGTGATGGCTCGACGAGCAAATCGCCTGATGGGGAATCCAACGCTTCCGTTCCAGGAAACATTCCGCAAAACCCTTCCCAAAGAACGATAGTTGTCGATGGTGTTGAGACCAAACTGGAGCTGATACCAGTCGATCCACAAGCCATCTCTGATGGCATGGTTTGGTATCGGTGGAATGTTCCGATAGCTCCCTCCGATTCGTCCCACACTTCCGACTTTCTAGTCCGTTGGAATACATCACTCCCAATCCTGTGGGATTCCTCGCAACAATACCCAGTGGATTTGCCGCTACCGATCATCGCCTCGGACCACGCAGAAGACTCGCTAGTGATTGAATCCTCGGAGCTAAAAGTATCTCATTCCAATGAGTTGCAGCTACGCTCTATTTCTGCGTCGAGCGTGGCATCGAACGGCCTAACCGATGAGCCGCGCGAGCGAGAACCGGGATACTATATCGTTCCATTGTTACCATCAGCACCTCGATGGACGGGTCTTCTGGTACTGCGAGGGGAGTCGGTCGGCGAATCGATCCGGATCGATTCGGAGTGGGTACAGACTATCCTCAATGCAATCGATCAGCGAGATAGATATGTCGTACGATTTGCGAGCAGTGACGAATCGATCGAAATCGAGATTCCGTCCAATGTGCGTAAAGACGCAAAGATCCTACTCGATGGTCGGCTCGCCAATGTCACCGAAAGCGTCGAAAATCCGGACAGTCTGCAAATCGAATTGCTGCGACTGCCACGTTCCGAGCGAGACCCCTCCGGAGAACCCCTTTACGTCCTCGAGGTTTTCACCACCAAACCCTCGAAAGCTGGTTGGTGGCGCACAATCCAAATGTCGGCGCCACGATTGCGACCGAACGAAAACACTTCCCCGTTCGTCTGGCAGATCATTGTTCCTCGCTCCGAACATCTGCTGTTCACCTCCCAGCAATTAGCACCTCTATACCAGTGGCGTTGGCAGGATCTATTCTTGACCCGCAAAAGTGAATATTCACAAGAAGCGATGGAGCGGACACTGGGCGCCTCTCGCCAATCGATCATTTCGCAGCAGACCAATCAGTATGATCTCATTTCGATGACTGGTGCAGCCTCGCTGGAGAGTTGGTTTATTCCGAGTTCGATGATTTGGCTTCCAGTTGCCTTCCTCGTCCTAGTTTTCTCTGTGTTGATGAACGAACGACGGTGGCTGAGGTGGCCCTGGATTTGGATCGTAACACTGCTCGGCGGGTTCTTGTTTTCGCAGTGGGCGTGGGATATTTCGATCATCGTTGCTCAATCCGCCGTGGCTGCCATCAGCATTTCTATTACGTATTGGCTGACGCGATGGCTTCTCGATCGCCGCGCGCGACGGCGAAGTATTTTTGTCAGCCGATCGCCTAGTGTTGTCACCGCAACCATGCCTCGCACCGTTGCATCGGGCTCCAATTTGTCGTTGGGGGATAGTCCAAAGAGTATTCTCTCCAACAATTCTCCTACAGCATCGTTGGGAGATGGAGCATGAACTGGGCTTCGCGACGGCTCTTGTCATGCATCGCGTGGCTTTTCCTTGCAACGACCTCAATCGTTGGTCATGCCTGGGCCCAGGATGCTGCAGATCCACAACCTGTTACCCAATCCAGTCCACCGTACCGACGCTTGTTCATACAGCAGTCCGACCTTCCTGAGGTAGCTCTGGAGGGGTATCAACCCGTCGAGGTGACGAGCCTAACGGAGACGTTGCAAGCGTATTTTGAAGAACAAGCCACCATTGCAGATCAGGCGACTCCTGCCCAGGCTGACATTCAATCGTTCCATGCAATAGCGCGTCTGGTGGGCGCGGATTTGGTTTCGGAGAGATCCCGTATCACATGGGAAACTAATCTTTCTCGAACAGGCACCACTCTCGCACTCAAGCGACGACTGCTGACCCCGTGGTCGCTCGCTCTCGACTATCCGATCTTCAAGTCGCTCGAGTTGAATCCGGTGGCTTTGAACCCTGCGAATGCCCCATCAAGCACTTCGCTCAGCAACAGCGCCCCCAGTTGGGTCTTCGATGATGCAGGACGTCCGTTGGTTCGCACCTCAGGCCCTACGGAATGGTTCTCGTGGTCCTTGAGACCTCAAAAGAACAGTACGCCCAACCGGTTGAACTTCACCCTGTCGCTACCTCGATCTCCGAATGGTTGCTTGGTATTACAACTTCCCAAGAGCGCGAGGATATCCGATAGTTCTGCGGTTGCTCGCATGGTGGAAAACTGGGACGCGGTCGCGGAGCGACTGGGCACTTGGAATGCATCCGAGGGTTCCAAGGATATCGTTACGGGAGATAGTTATTGGGTGCTGGAGTTGAGCGGGCAGGAGCAAGTCGCCTTTTCGATTTCTTTAGGCTCCACCAATCTTTTGAATGCAACCAACCCAGCATTCATCAGTGACAAAGGTGATTCCGGTGCCTACTTCAGCCGATTGATCGCCAAGCAATCTGTACAACATCTTGTCTCCTCGGAGTTGGTCCGCTCCTTGTACGATTGGGAGTGGACCGAATACGGCGGTGGGGATGGCTCGATCAAACTCAAAATCCCCCAGGGCACACGGCTGAAAAGCTTAACTGTCAACGATCGAGAAACCTCACTCCAATTTTCGGATCAATCGATCGAGATCACGATCCCCAAAACGGAATCGAATCGAAACCCACTCGGCGGTGCCAAACTAAGACTGAATGCGGAATTTCAAACCCCCATCGCGGCATTGAAGGCACCGCGTCAAGACGGAGCGATGGAGTCGGAAACATTGACCATCAAGCCTGTCGAGTGGCTCAACGGATACACCGTTTCGGGCTCCACGTCGCTCATTCCTAACACTCCGTGGCAAATCCGAAATGTGCGTACCTCGCATGGCAAACTCGACGGGACGCGATCTCTCGCCCCAGGCCTTTTGAGATTCGACTACTCGTGGTTCCATAAACCAGCCACTTTATCGTTCTCGATGCACAAGCTCGATTCGGCGCCGCATGCGGAATTGCTCACTCGTCTATCCACCGATTCCGAACAGGTATCGGCGATTGTTCGGATGCAATTGTCCCCGGTGCGCATCCCAGGTCCCCAAGAGATCCATTTGGCTGCCGATTGGAAACTCGATTCGGCGCAGATCACGCCGAAATCTATTGCCTTGAATATCCTCCCGTCCGATCCAAAATCGTCGACGATTCTCCGCGTGGAGTCAACGACGAATGCGGAGACCTCACCCATTCAAATCGAGCTTCGCGTTTCCAAGGAAATCCCGAAAGATCCAAATACCCCATTAACAACCGCTCCGATGATCGCATTGCCACTCTGGGAGCGAAGAGATGCGTTGATCATGGAACCCAGTTCTACAGTTCGCCTGGAACTCGATGGGGATTATGCAGATTGGATCGTCGACGAGGAAGCGTTAACGCCATGGCAAAAAGACCGCCTGCCCCGATTAGGAAAGTACCTCATCTTCAGGATGACTGAAGGGAATTTGCCTCCACTGGTAACTCTACTCAACCCTTCAATCCGTGACACAAAGGTTTTTAGTCGTATCCTTCGAGGCGGTAGTCGCTGGACCATCGAGCATGAAATCAAGATTCCGTTGGATCCCCCGCTTCGCGAACCGATCCGTATTGCACTTGAAGATACAGCATTGATGGATCCGTCCAGTCCGGGCACCCAACAAAGTCAGCTGCAGTCGACGCAGTGGAGCCTGCGAACACCGCTCGGACTTCGAAAGCTCGATGCAACCTGGGAGCTTCCTGTGTCTCCGGACCAGAACACCAAGGAGTGGATTATCGACCCTGCTCAACTTGGATTGCCCGATCCAAATGGTATACCCGCTACCATTTTGGTGAGTTCGCAACTTCCCGCTGCGAATCCAGGGATGAATAACATGGATCCGATTACGATCAGCCTCCCCAGCGTCATCGGTACGACAACTAGCCAACGATGGTTGCAGGTCGATCGCGATTGGTATGTAACCACCGATTCTCCAAACGCAAAGTGGTCTTTTGATTCGCAAGGTCGGCGGTTATTGCAGTGGCTACCGGATTGGTCAACGTCAGATGGGTCGCGGCCTAGTCCACCTGCTATAAAGCTGTACGACTCGACGAAGTCATCGAACCCTTCGCAGATCATTCCGAATTGGGAATTGAGTGTCGCGATCGATGCGTCAGGCAACCAAAAAGCCTTGGTGCGCGCTCAGGTGTTTGCCCTCGAGAATGAAGTTTTCGAAACAACAATCGACATCCCTGAAGGATGGAAACTGGATGAGCCAGCCACCCGTAGAGCGTTCCAGCGATCCCTGTCGTTGAATCCATGGCGCGATTCCAACGGCGAATTGCAAACCCAGGTGATTGGAACCACGCTGAAGTTGCGATGGTTGACCAACCCTTACCGAACAAGGATCTCGTCGGTAACGCCAACACCCGAGGCCCCCGATACGACAAACAATCCCCGCAATCCAAATAGTCACACCAATAACCGCATCCATTTGGAAGCCGTTTTCCTCGGACCATCCCTTGTGGCGAACCATCGCAGGACATGGGGCTTCCGTTCCAACACGGAGTTCGAATTTCAATGGCCCGAGTTCAAGTCGCCAGAAAATGCGTTGAACGCCAAGCGATCTCTCTGGATTCCGAATCACCTCATCGAAAAAAATCCCGTCACCCTCCAGAAAAAATGGTTTCGAGGTGACACCTCGCGAGATGCGACTCATGAGTCGATCTGGACGATGTGGGAATGGTATCGCGAGGCGGCATCGATCATGGGTTGGCGCACTCCTCCATCAATCGATGCGACCGACTCCATCCATGGCACACCACCATACGCATTGATTCCCGAATGGTTGAGTGGCCAATGGAGATTGGCCCGTCATGAATCGATCCATTTCAATCCGCGAGACCGAACCCCACTTAAAATTGGAGCCGCCGAAAATTCATCAAGTCTAGCATTGGTAATCGCGTTTTGCATGGTGCTTACCCCTTGGATGCTTCGCAAGGCGCCCTGGGTGGCACTCGCAGCCGCATGCGTGACATCGATTGCAGGCCACTGGTTCATCGACGAACTTGGAATCTATTTCCGATCGTCTTTGGTCGGTATAGGCCTAGGGTCACTCGTCTATCTTCTCTATCGGATGCTCTCGTCCATCGAAGCGCAGAGGAAAGGAAATCGGGCGTCACGGGCAGACCGATGGTTGCCGTGGAATGAAGCAACACTCTCTCCCGATGCGTCCAATGAATCATCGGGTGTTTCCAAGGATGGAATCAAACCTGGGATTATCTCGACGCTCTTCGCCGGCGTGATCAGTTGCGGCGCCTACTATACATACCACTGTAGTGAGTCCATGGGCCAGGACCCCAATAACATCACTTCGTTGGTCAGCAATTTCGATGTGATCATCCCAATCGACGATCAAGGAGAATTGGCGGGGACTGTAGTTTACGTTCCCAAGGAAGTTGCGAATGCGATAGAAAATCAACGTCAGGCCCAAGCCAATCCGGATCGCGGCTCGTATGTAATCGCTGCAAAACATTTGCTGAGAATGGATAGTCGATCGATCGGGTTTGGAAACACTGAGCAAACCTGCAATCACATGTATGAGGTATGGATCGGCGATCTCGGCATTTCGAAACCTTTCCGAATCGCTTTTCCAACCGATCGCTCTCGTCTGAGCCGCTTCACGGTGGACGGGAACGAAGTCCCATCGAATCGATTGACCAGGACCGAATCGGAATTGATCTGGTACCCTGACCGCGGCGGTCGAAGAGTCTTGCAGATCGAATCCCAGACCAAGGTAGGTCCGATCGAAAACGAACGCATCCCCCCAACCAATCCTAACCAGCCCAACGAAGGTAAATCGCCTCGCGGTTGGACCGTCGAAACACCAGTCCTGCCAGCGGCCAATGCTACTCTCGAAATCGAGACCGACGGGCAATGGACCATCGATATCTCCACCCGAGGCAAAGTTTCCAATCCTTCGATCGGTCGCTATGCCATGCAACTCGGCGGTGTCGACAAGATCTCCGGGAGTTTGACCCCCAATCCAACGGCGACGACTCGTCCCTTTGCTGCAATGCCATCGGATGCACCTGGACTGGGGGCGGATGCCCCTTTCATGAACACAGAACTCCTGATCGATCGCGATCAACTCCTCGCGCGAACGACCATTGAGTACCCGCGAGCGTCGGATGCGGTCGGCGAGGTCGAAATCGAATCCGATTTGCAGTGGCAACCCGTTGGTACACAGTGGGGCGATGCACAGTTACTAGACGTTCGCCCAGGAAGTACACTCGATCGTAGACGATTCATTTTGAAGTGGATCGGCGAGAGCTCCGATTCGAACGCCTCCCGTCCGAACACAACTCCGACCAAGCGATCTATTGTCACGACGTGGATTCCGACCGGTGACCCACCCCTTCGAAATGTGCTTTTCGCCGAATGCCGCGATCGACGCGTTCGTCCTGGAACACTTCGCTACGCTCGCACCGCCGGCTCCGCCTGGACCATCGACGGTATCAGTACCTGGATTCCATCGATCAATGCGAGGGAACGGATCGAATGGTCGGAATTGCTCGAAAACCCGATCGCAACAAGTCTGAAAATCCCGACGAGCGGTGGCTTTGGAGTACTACGTCAACAACCGGAGATCAAAGCTCAAAGGGCTCGTGTGACGAATCAGTGGATGGTTGGTAAGGAGCACTTTGAACTGACGTCCAAGGTCGAATTTGCCTCACCCGTGAATAATCGAACGACCATCGTCATGAATGTCGACACTGGCTACCGAATGAACCGGGTTACCTCGCGAGGCACTGCGATACCGTTCCTCCAGTGGAATACGAATCAACGTGAGTACCTTCAAGTACTGATCGATCGTGACTCGGGCGACGTCACCGAGCTGGTGTTTCACGCCGACTCGATGGAGAGTCATTCTCTCGGATTTTCCGAACCGATCCCTTTCTGGCGGTCTGATGCGATCAGCATGACAGAGCAAACTACCGAGGTTTTCGCGAATCCAATTTGGTCAATCCAGTTGCAACAAACGGGCTCCTCAACGGAGGTGGTCCCTGTATCCGTCCAGGGCAAAGATCGCGATAAAAGCTTGCTCAATATTCCTATTTCAAACGAACCTTCGGCAACCGACAAAGCCTTACGATTACTAGGTAATCGAATCACGCAACGCTGGCAAGGAATATTGGTCGTGCGACCAGTACGTGATGACTCAGAACAGATGGATTGGGAACTCGTAGCCCTAGCGAGTGAGTCACAACGGGTCCTTCCCTCGGTTTCAATATCAACTCCAATCGAGTTGGCGACGCGATGGTCGAGTCCGGACTCAATCATGGAAATCCCAGATCTGAACCTTGATCGCCGTATTCTCTCCGTAACACCTCAACGATTTTTCAACAATTTCGAAGGAGTACCCAAAGAAGTCATTGGCGCAACAAATACCAACGCGGGTATTAATGAAGCAGTTCAAAAAACGGGGCTATCGAATGCCATCCCTCAGAGCGATCCGAATCTTGATCGAACCATATCTCCATCGGCGAATGCTGTGCCACATTCCGGTGTAACGTTTCGAATACGGTTCGCAAGTGAGTCAGGAGTGATGCTTGCTCCTTCCGATGTGTTCAGTATCGAATCGCTCGCCAATCCGGAAGCAAAAACATGGTTTGCGATCGAAGCGCCCGAGGCCAATGAGCTCGATTTGTCGCTGTACGAAGTGCTCGATCCGATCGCCTTCAACATTGGTGCCGCCACCCCTGAATTGGATAGCGTGATCCTCGTGCGGCCAAAGAGTAAGTCGTCGACGTCGGAGTTCCGCGAAGCAAGAATGCTCGGTGCAAAGAATCAGCCGATCCTCAACAAAGACCGTTCGATCATTTCGAATACTACATGGACGTTGGCCACGCATGAACTCATCGGTCAACATGCAACAGCGCCCAATCGTCTAGTTGGTGTTTCCCAGTTTTGGTGCAGTGGGGTCAACCAAAACCCATCGAAGACTTGGCGATGGACACACGGCGATGGAATACGCTGCGAATGGGTTCGAATCAACGGCCAAAGTGTTTCCTTCCAGCAAAGAGACAACCAAATCGCCGTCCCTTTTGAGTCGGTCGGTTACCCTCTCCATGTCGAACTATGGACATCTTTCTCAATTCCCATTCAAAATGAAGTTTCGATCTTGGAGTTGAGTCAAGCCGTAGCGGTGCCGTCCGAAGGCACGGTCCAGACTACCTACTGGCGCACTGTAGATGGGTTTCAACGAGCAGCATATTTTATGTCATCGAAATCCAGCACCAACCTGATTGCGCCGGAATTAGTCCATGGAGCCTCGACAGCCATGTGGGTTCGAGACCACGCCATCACTTCGCTGACGCTGCTTCGGGAAGCGATCTCCGACTTGGAGGAAGTGGATGAAGCCCGATTGCTTGAGGGGGACCGGGGCATTTGGATTGCGGAGTTCGCGTTGCAAAGTGCCTATTGGCTCTCGCAATGGGCTTCGGTTGGAAAGGACTCGGAATCCGCGGAATACGCGCAGGCTGTCTCGGAGTGGACAGAGATTCGATCCCGTCACCAGGCATTGATGGGGATCACAGCGGCTCGCCTCGGATACCCCCGATCCGCACAGACTCAATCGCTTGTGCCGCCATTCCCTGTTGAGTCCCGCGGCAGCTGGTCCGCGGCGTTGTCGGGGATAGGGACGTTTTGGTTGCGAACGATCGCAACCTTGATCATGATTCTGGCGATGGTTTTGAGCGCCTGGTTCTGGGACACCAACAAGGCATGGCTTGTTCAGAGTCCATGGTGGCTTTTAGCAGCGACATCAACGCTTACATGGTTGCTCACAGGATCGTTGCTTCCAGCGATCCTAATGATGTCGGTGGCCTTGTTGCTAGCGATCGATTCCTATTGGATTGTTAGCGAGCGATTTCGACAAACCGCGATTCGCGGACCACGGTAACCTTGATCTCACCCGGATAGGTGAGTTGCTCCTCGAAGGCCTTGGCGATATCTCGGCAGACCTTGGCGGCGACGGAATCGTCGGTATCTTTCGAACTGACGATGACCCGCAACTCACGCCCAGCTTGGATCGCAAACGCTTGTTCCACACCTTGGAAATTCTTGGCAATCGATTCCAATTCCTCCATCCGCTTGATGTAGCGTTCGAGCGATTCTCGTCGAGCCCCTGGGCGGGAAGCGCTGCATGCGTCAGCGGTTGCGACCAAAAGGGTGTACGGGTACTCGGTCGTCAGCAGATCATGGTGACCGAGCGCTGCATGGACGACATGTTCATTTTCACCACTTCGTTTGAGAAGATCAGCGCCAATCTTTGGGTGGCCTCCTTCGAGTTCATGGTCGGCGGCTTTACCGATATCATGGAGCAATCCACATCGCCGCGCGAGGTTCGCATTGAGCCCCATCATCTCGGCCATGAGACCGGACAGGAATGCCACTTCAACGCTGTGCCGAAGCACATTTTGGGAGTAACTGGTCCTGAAATGAAGTCGTCCCAGCATGTCGATCACGCGTTCATGAAGTCCTTGGATGTTGACTTCTTGCGCTGCTTCCTCGCCCTTTCTGCGGATAAAGGCTTCCATTTCCTTTTCCGTGGCTGCGATTACTTCTTCGATGCGCGTCGGGTGAATCCGTCCGTCGGTGACTAATTTCGCCATCGACTGGCGAGCGATCTCGCGTCGAACTGGGTCAAATCCACTGACGATGACCACACCTGGCGTATCATCGATGATCAAATCGCACCCCGAGGATTTTTCAAACGCGCGAATATTGCGTCCTTCGCGCCCGATGATACGTCCCTTCATGTCGTCATTGGGAATATCGATAGTCGATGTGGTACTTTCCGCCGTTTGCGAGGATGCATACCGCTGCATTGCAGTCAACAAGATATCCTGTGCTTTTTGCTGAGCGATCTCGGTGACTTTCTTCTCATGCTTGAGAATGACGGTCCCCAGTTCTCCTTGGAGCTCTTTTTCGAGCAGTCCCATCAACTGCGTCTTTGCTTCCTCTTTCGACATCCCAGTCACACGCTGAAGATCGCTTTGAGCTTGGCTGATGAGCTTGTTGTACTGCTCCCCTTTCTTGCTCGCATCATCGAGTTTTTCTGCGAGTTTTCGCTGGGTGTTTTCGACGAGCTTTTCCTGCTTCCTCAAATCATCGCTGGCCTGCTTGATCGAACTCTCTTTCTGGACGAGTTGGGTCTCTCGGGATCGGAGTTCCTCGCGCTGCTGTTTCATTTCGCTATCGAACTGCGACTGCAACTGCAGGAGCTTTTCTTTCTTCTCGAGTTCTCCCTTTTTGATCAGATTCTCCGACTCGACTTTGGCTTGTTCCAACTGGCGGGCAGCCTGAGTCTTGGCGTCGGTTCCCATCAAGCGATTGACGACCCATATGAGGATCGCACCGAGTACCAAGCCGACGATCGCGGGGATCAGCCAAGCCAATGGCGAACCGTTGGTAGCTTCAGTTTGAGCAAAAAGCAGTGAGTTGCAAGGTGTCTCCAAGGCATGGAGCCAAGGGTTGGGTGTTCCATTTGGAATAGATAAATTAAGCACGCGAAAAGATCTTTCTTGGTATTCAGCGCGATCGTTACGCCTCAGGATGCGGATCGCCCTAATTCCTATACCAAGTGACGCGTGCTTGAATGCCTTCGGATGCGAATTATGCTCCAGGTTCATGCGGGTCGCGTGGTGCGACCATCATTCCTGAGGGACCGGGTGATCCCGAGAGAGAGCCTAAGTGCAAATGAGGAACATCAAGTCGATCTCGCAGGTGCCGTTCGTACTCCGCAGAGGATAGATTCGACGAAGGAGGTACTCCGTTCTCTTCTCTATCAGCAGGTTCCCCGCGCGATGCGAGAAGAAACTGGGGTTGCTCTACAGGAGTTGCATGCGGACCAAAAGCCAACCAACCGATCCAGGCAAGGACCGCTAGGGCAATCAGTAATGCAGGCACCAAAAGAATCATGCGACAGCAATCTAGGAATTGGGGGACCGAGCCAGTTCGCGCGGTTACGCTTCCACGAGGAAAACGATTGCGATTCAGTTCTCGAGTTTTCCAAAACAGCCCTTCGGAACTATGGCTTCGAGAAGCGATTCACATCCCCTCTCGGCCAACCAACCGAACGACTCTGTCATCTTAGCACATGCCGACGAGGACCGGAACAACGGAGCTCGGATTCACGGAACCCGTTGCCCGTTCCCTCCGAAATGCTACGATCCGGGCATGAACCAATCCCTAGGTGATTTCCCAGCTGATTTCCCAGGTGATTTCCCAGGTGAACCCATTGAGGAAATCCTACGCCAACAGTTCCACCTGAGCCAATTCCGAGGTTTTCAGCGGCAAGTGATCGACCGCTCGATCGCGGGCGGACACTCACTGGTAATCATGCCGACGGGAGGGGGGAAATCCCTTTGCTTTCAAATCCCTGCTGTCTATTTTTCGCGTGAAGCCGAGCGGGCAATCTCGCGCGAAGGGGAGGGGGTAACTCGACGCGAGGCCCCTCAAACGGCCACAGCTCCGATACCGTTGACGGTGGTTTTATCCCCATTGGTCGCATTGATGAAGGACCAAGTCGACGCGTTGCGGGCTCGCGGGCTCAATGCGACCACGATCAATTCATTGGTTTCGCGAGAGGATCGGGAACGCCGCTACCAAGGAATTGCCGAAGGGCGATACAGTTTGCTATATGTCACCCCCGAACGCTTTCGCAAGGAAGCTTTTCTCGCGGCACTCCAAAAGCGGTACGTCCCGTTACTGGCGATCGATGAAGCCCATTGCATCAGCGAATGGGGACATGACTTTCGTCCTGACTATTCCAGGGTTGCTGAGATCCGTGAGACTCTCGGGAATCCAACCACGATCGCCCTTACTGCAACTGCGACTGCCGACGTCCAAAAGGATATTCTTCGTCAGCTGAATTTACCTCGATTTGGAACCGGGCTCGACGCGTGCCAAATCTTCCACGCAGGAATCGAGCGGCCGAACCTGCGATTGCATGTCGATGAGGTCTGGGGTGATGACGATAAACTCTCGCATTTGTTAGCAATCCTCAAACGATGGCCCAACCAATCGGGCATCATCTACTTTACCTTGATCCGCACGCTAGATGCGATGAGCGAACATCTCCGACGGGCTGGAATCGAGCATGTTTGCTACCACGGTGATCTGACGCGAGCTCGACGAACCTGGGTTCAGGACCACTTCATGTCAGGAGACTGCCCGTTGGTACTCGCGACCAATGCATTCGGAATGGGGGTCGACAAGGAGAATATTCGATTCGTCGTGCATGCGGAGGTCCCTGGGTCGATGGAATCCTATTACCAAGAAATCGGCCGCGCCGGGCGCGATGGACGCGATTCCGAATGCCGCTTGCTCTACGACCAAAACGATCTGACCACCCAGATGCAATTCGTCGTCTGGAGCAACCCGGATGCCGAGTACTATCAGACGCTCTACGACTTATTGGTTCGAGAGCAGGAGTCGATCCAGGCCTTTGGACTCGAATGGCTGCGTGGTCGAATCAGCAATCCCAAAGCTGGTGACCGGCGATTAGAAACCGCTCTCGCAATGCTCGAGCGGTTTGAAGCGATCTCCACTGCGACCGATGAAGGGACGATGCGCGTCATCGGCCCATTACCCGCGAGTCTCGCCGATCCAGGAACCCGAAAATCCAAATTGCTCCGGGACCAGAAGAGTCTTTTGGCTATCGTGGAATATGCGAAGTCGAACGACTACCGGCAGTACATTGAGAATTACTTCCAACTCGCGGAGTCCGATGCGACGTGATCGAAGACAACCCTAAGAGCCGACGGCATTATGGCCCAAAATTATGGCCCAAATCGCTTCATCTGGTCTCTAGCAATCGAACGCGAGATCACCTTCGACGTCCACATCGATCCCCAGCCGCGACTGCAGTTGGAGGAAGCTGCGTGCGAATGAGTCGCTGCTGCTATGGACATGCTCTGCTTCGGTGATGAAACGCATGCTTTCGTCTGGATAGACATCATGCTTGATCAAAATGCGTTCGAAATTCTCTAGCGGAGATCCATAGCAAATCAGCATCTTATGCTCGTCAAATTGGATCTCTTGCTGTTTCTTTGGATTCAAGACAGCGATACCGGTGCAACCATCGTTTAGCAACATCTCTTCAAAGTCGTAGAGGATGCTCTTCAGGACGGGCAAATCGATATGCTCTCGATATAAATCTTCGTGCTCGCCCGAGTCCCCATGATGGCTTGTTTCCAAGACGACATCGACGGTTCCTCCGAGGCAATCCAAGAGATCGATGAACAGGTCAAAGAGCCGTTCTCGAGAAGCCGATGCCATGATCACAGGGATCTTGGTGTTGGTCTTCGGATCGGTGTACGCGTCATGGCGGAAACCTTGGCGTGGAACCACCTGCAAATCGAAGGATGGTCGAACCGCTTCGGTCAAATCGAAGGCACCATAACGGAATCGCTCCATGTGGGCCTCAAGCTCATCGCTGGTGAGCGACTCGAAACTTGAAGTAGGTATGGAACGTTGTCCGGCTTCGTTGCTCGGCGCGGCGTTGGATCGGTATCCGGGAACTAGACCCATGGAACTCGCTCGTCTCAATAGGTAATACGAGTAAACAACAAAACAACCAACGCTGGAGGAACCTCGTAGGGTTAACCCCCGGTGTCGGGAACAACCAAAGTTAGGTCACAACCCCGAAAAGCAACTTGATTCGTTACCGTTTTCCCAGCTTTTCACCCCGTTACATTCGTTACAATCGATCCGTCATCCGTTTCCCAGTCCAACTAAACCAACCTCGAGCGAGGAACGATTCCTACCCCAGTCCGTTCCGGGTAGTCTGGAGTGGTCCGACAACCTCCCGTTTTCCTATCCGCACCCATCTCTTCTTCCCCCAATGTCTCGATGCACTTTCTTTCCACGCTGACCCCGATCCATGGAATCTCGGTTCCATGGCTAAGTCTTCCATGGCTAAATCATGGAGTACCAATACTCCATCGCCCTTGCCTCGCCCTTCTCGTGTTGCTTATCTCAATGCAATCCGGTTGCGAGCAGAAGCAAAGTAACGATAAAGCTGTCGCCAAAGCGAGCATGCTGCGCGAAATCGGTCTCCCCACGGACGATTCGATCAAGCGTTTCAACGAGACAACTCGAAGTGAAACTGCCAACACCACCAGCACCACCAACAGCAGCATATCCGGACCAACATCCCCGTCATCAAGCGATCCAATAGATATAGAATCGAGCGGTTCGTTCACAGATCGCTCGATCGAACCGACAGCCCGCATCGAGGTGAATCGAGCCAAACCCAAGGCCGATGAGCGCGAAGAGCCATGGCTTTCCAGCGATCGGATACCACGTACGCAGTGGGAGATTCAGTACGAAGGGAATGAACCGGTCGGTTACATTCGCCGATCCGTCGAATTGTCGAGGGTTGCGGATCCTGCGCAGAATTCGAAAGAAAGTACGCTGCGCATCGAAGCTGAAAGTCGTGTCTTCATCACTCGCAAGGGCAAAACCACCGAACAGCGAACCCAGGTCATTGCGATCGAGCGACCCAACGGCGAACTCCTTCGGCTCGAGGGCTCCATCCAAAATGGCACCAACAAGACTCGCTTCCAAGGCTCGATTCGGGATGGCAATTTGCGATTCGAGTCGATAGGCGAGGGGCGACCCGTTGGCATCACCATTCCTTGGACGGAAAAGGATCGAGGCCCGTTCGCCATCGAGCAATCCTTGATGCGTTCGCCGATGAAGGAAAAAGAGATTCGGGAAGTACGGTACTTCGACCCAATCCAGATGCGGATGGTCGATGCGAGGCTCGAGGCGCTCGAGTTCCTCGAAACCCCGATTTACGACGGGACTACCGAACGACTCCTGGAAATCCAAAGCACTTCACGTTCCGAAGAAACAGAACGTCGAGCCATCCTCTGGGTCGATGCAGCAGGAGAATCCCACAAATCGTATCTACCCGGCATCGATTACCGATCCTTTCGTTGCGACCCTAAGACGGCTCGATTGCGAAGTGCGCAAGCAGACGTAGAAGGGGTAACGATCAAGGATGTTCCCGTGTTCGGCGATACTCCGCAGATTCACACATCCACGCAAGTGACCTATCGCGTCGAACTACGATCGATTGATTCTAAATTGTCCGTGAGCAATCGAACCAGCCAAGCCGTACGAGCGATCAATCCGAGGACTTCCGAAGTCACTGTGTATGGCTCTTCCGAAATCGCTTCGATTTCCCAGGAAGCGACACGTCCCTTCGAATCGGAACCGAACGCGGACCCGTCTACATTGATCTCGACCCCAATAATTTCCTCGAGTAACCCTCAAATCCAATTGCTGGGACGATTGCTTCTCGAGGCACAGGGATTGAGCATGAGCGATTCCAAGTCCGCCAAAGCCAACGCCATTCGCGATGGGATCTCGAAACGATTGCCTGTGATGCCGTTTGATAAATCGGTTCGCCTTGCAGAAAAAGTTCTCGTCGCGGGAAAAGGACATTCTGTCGATCATAGCATCGTCCTGGCAGCAGCACTTCGCGCCACGCAAATCCCTGCACGCATCGCGATTGGATTCCTCGCCAATCAATCCGCCGCAAGACCGATGATGGCGTTTCATGCATGGGTCGAATACCACGACGGAGAGCGTTGGATACCAATCGACTCGTCGCGAGAATCCTCTGAACTGAAACCCGATCGGATCAAATTCAACGAGGTAGCGTTCGACTCGCTCAACCCCTACGATGATCTTTTGCCGACCCTTCGACTCGCCTCCAATTTAGAAGTCTCCGTCGTTCAAGCATCCGCAAAACCGTGAGAAGCAGCGTGGAAACACCAACTGAAACCTCGGACCGCGATGACCTCCCGCCCTTAGACCGCCGTTTTGTTTTTTCGATCCTAATCCTCGCTTTCCTGATTCGAATCTCTGCAGCTTGGGTTTGGCAGTCGCAGTTGGAACGCGACCAGCAATTCTTCCGGTTTGGAGACAGCCACTCGTATTGGACCATGGCCGGCAGGATTGCCGCGGGAGAACCATTTCAATATGGCAGCTCCGAGTCCAAAATCTTTCGAGCACCACTCTATCCCCTGGTCCTCGCACCCTTCACGCTCCTCAGCGATGACCCCGTAAGCTGGTCATCGGTAATGGCCGCAAGATTCCTTGGGTGCCTCCTAGGAGCATGGATGGTTTGGCTCGTCATCAGGTGGACTCATGCGCTGGCAGGAAACCAATCCGCCCTCATGGCAGGTTTGCTCGCATCCCTTTACCCCGGTGCGGTCGGGATGAGCATCTTTGTTCTCAGTGAAAGCGTCTCAACACCGCTCATCGTCCTCGCATGCATGCTTCTATGGTTCGCATCTTCGAAACAATCTCGCCCCATCTCAAGTCTGATTCGGGGTTCGCCCCCAGACTGGCTGCTCTTCATCGCCGCTGGCGTAGCCCTCGGTCTGGCATGCTTGGCTCGACCCAGTTGGAGCCTTTGGCCACTCGCAGCGTTGGCATGTACCCTGATCGCGTGTTGGCTTGGTTCCCAGCGAACTAATTCATGCCGGGCTAATTCATGCCGAACTCTTTCGAGCAATAGCGTCGATGCGATAAGCCCATCGGCAGAACGTGTGCGACCCAACGCACGTCGCGTGGAGCTAACCAACTGGTTTACCGGGGCTGCCTTTTTTGTTTTTGGCACCTTGCTGATCATGTCCCCATGGTGGGTGCGAAACTTTTGGATCACCGGGAAATGGGTACCCACTACACTGCAGGTTGGGGCCAGCCTCTACGATGGATGGCACGCCGGCGCCAGTGGCAGCAGTGACGAAAACATGGATTTCGTGCTCCCATTCATTCGCGAGCAGCAGGCGGAAGACGAAATGCTAGCAACTCAAGGTATCCCGCTGGAGTCGACCCTCGAGTGGCGGATCGATCGTCGCTTGAAGAATGCTGCTATTGCATGGGCCATCGAAAATCCATCTGACGTTGTCCGGCTCGGATTGGTAAAGTTGCGGAAAACCTGGACACCATTCCCGGTCGCGCGAGAGATATCGAATCCAGCAGTACGTTGGTCCGAAGCCTTCGGATACATCGTAATCGCATTGGGTGGGTTGTGGGGCGCATGGAGATTGCGGCGTGTGGACGGAGCATGGCTCCCGTTAGCATCGTGCCTTTACTTAGCAATCCTGCATGCAGTTTTCATCGGCTCTGTTCGGTATCGGCAACCGGGAATTGTATTGCTGTGCCCGCTTGCGGGTGTCGGATGTACATGCATCCTGAAATGGATTTTAGAGAAGGTCTATGGAACGGACTCCAACCAAAACGATCGAAGCGACGAGCGCGCCGAACAAGCGCCGCGATAACGTCTTCGAGTCTCGTCTTGTTTGGTTGTTGTTGCTAGCCATCGCTGGTTTGTGGGGCTACTACTTTCTATTAGGCCGTGTCGATCACAAGCTGACCAGTGAGATCATTCGGCGATTGCGTCAGGAGTTCCCTCATCATTATGTGTCGGTGGATCGGGCACGGTTGATCGCAGGTCAATCGATCACCGTGGATGGTTTGCGAATCGCAAAAACAACCGACCAAGGACTTCGGGATGTGGTTCGGATAGGTCGTATTGTTTGCAATGGACCATTGGAGTTGGTGGGATTGGCACAAGGCCAATTGCCGATCGAATCAGTAACTGTCGACAGTGTTGAAGTCTGCATATGGCCACTTTCGTCGGGTCGCTGGAGCATCCAAGAGTTTTCGTCGGGCAAACCGTTTCCAACGCGATTCCCCGAAATCCAAATCCGCTCAGGCCTTGTTCGGATCGGTCATGAGACGGGAGGCGCCGATCGCGAGATCATTTGCCATGATTTACGGGTCCATGCTTCGTTGGCATCCCCGACCGGTACCCCAGGCGAGGTGCAGCAGATCCTCGTCCGAGGAAGCCTGGCTAGCAGTTACTTTGCTCACGCCAACGTCGAAGCTCGCTTGTCCGCGGACAAATCCTCGTGGAACGCAACCGGTACCATTTCGAAGCTCGAGTATTCCAGCCGCTTGTTCCATCAACTTCCGATGGTGGTCCAAGACTCCTTGGTACAAACGAAGGGATTTACCGGTGAAGTCGATTTAGCGTTTGGGGTCTCCGAACAGAACCGCGAGATTCAATTCGAGTCTCAAGCCCATCTGAGCAATGGGCGTTTGCTCCATCCGATGGTTCCCTATCCTCTCGATAATATCTCAGGGGATATCTTCTGCCGGAATCGGCTTTTGCAGCTAAGGAACTGCAACGCAAGTTCTGGAGACGCGGCCATTCGATTGGAATGCGACATGAATGGATTTGGTCCCGGTTCCCCGTTGGCGGCGACCGCAACCATCCAAAACCTGGCTCTCGATGATCGTCTTTACCAAGCTCTCCCGGCAGCGTTGCAAGAGCATTGGAAACGGATGGGTATCCAAGGAACAGTCGATGCTTCTGCAGCGATTCAATTCGATGGCCAAAAATGGAATCCACGCGTCTTGGTACGAGCGCGCAACGCTGGTATTCACGCTGATTTTTTCCCCTATCCCGTGACAGGCCTCCAAGGTGACTTTCTCTACGAGAACGGGCGTATCCACGCTCCCGAGCTTACTGCGGTCGCCGGCGAACAGCGGCTCAGTGGATCGCTTACCCTGCAAAAGGCAGAACCGCGCTGGCTGATGGACTTGATCCTCGCGGCCGACGGACCAGTCGCCATCGATGAAACATTGATGCGAGCTTTATCTCCTCGGAACGCGCCTCAAAGTGGTTTCCAAAGGTTTGTTCATTCGTTGCATCCGACGGGTACGGTACTGCTACGTCGCGGTCGCTTTATCCGCTCGGCAGAGAATCCCGAAGTGATCTCCAAATCGCTCGAGTTGACATTTTCCGAGTGCTCGATCCGATACGATGGGTTTCGGTATCCGATTGTCGATGTCCACGGCCAAGCTACCCTGGACAACGATCGATTGGTGCTTCGTGAATTTGTCGGTCGCAATGATAGCGCGAGAATCCGAGGTGAAGGATTTGGGTTGTGCCGCGATTCGAGCCTTGATTCTATCGATTTGATTTTTCACGCCAACAACGTCGCCCTGGATGACGAGCTGCATCAAGCGTTGCCACCGAGTGCTAAGAATCTTTGGGAGCAGTTGCAACCGAGTGGGACGATCGACCAAATCTACGTGCAGATCAAACGGAATCATATTCACGATCCACTGGACCTCCGTGTTGAAATGACGGAGGTCAAAGGAACCGAAGGGATCTCAGGACGAGGGATGTCCTTGCGACCTCTTTCCTTCCCTTACGCGATCAACGATGTGGAATGCTCGGTCATCTATCGCCCCGGTCGTATCGACATACGCTCACTGTCCGGGGTGCATGACGCAAGCCGTATCCACACCGAGGGGCAAATTCGACTTCACAGCGACGGCGCGTGGGATGGACAAATCACATGGCTTCCACCTTCGCGCTTGTTGATGGATCCGGTGCTTCAAGCATGCATGCCACCGATGCTACGTGATCCTCTGACGCGTTTGGCGTTTCGTGGTCCTATATCCCTCAACGGAACCACGCGGATCGCCTCTCCCGACGCGCAGCAACAGTCGCTCGTCCGTAGCTGGATGCTCAATCTCGATCTTGAAGACGCATCGTTCGGAGGCAATTTGGTCGCGGGTATCCGAGGCTCAATGACGATCAACGGCGAGAACACCGTCGAGGGTCCTGTCGCTTTTGGGTCGTTGATGATCGATGCGATGGCTGTCAAAAATGTCGCGGTGACGGGATTGGAGGGACCATTTGTTCTCGACCGCAACGAATTGCTCTTTGGTCGGGATGCGGCTTCATGGCAGCTCAAAAACAATGCCAAAGTTCGAAACCCAACTTCGGTAGGAAGCTTGACACCAGACTCCAATGTGGCACAAGCTAGCTTCCGCTCCAGACTTCGAGATGCATTGCCGGAAAGGGACCCACAAGTCGCTCCTTGGTTATCCAATCCATCCCGCGTGTCGAACGAGGCGGTGCCCACGCTCGATATCAAAGACAGCGATTTGCGGGCTCGCACTTTGAGCGGAACCCTCTTTCTCAGCGGCGTTGAACCACTTAATGGCGATCGTGCGCGGTATCGACTCCGATTGGTCGATGCCGATTTTCATGGCTTGCTCGTCGATCTCGGCGAAACACATACCGAGGTGTCAGGATCGCTGTCCGTGCAATGCGATCTGTTCGGTTCATTGACCCACACCGTCTCGCTCGAAGGCTCTGGCAACGCCTGGTTACGCGGAGCCAACCTATACGAACTCCCTTTCATGATCAAATTGCTGCGAGCACTTTCTGTGCAACCCGATCAAGGTGCCTTCGATTCCGCGGATGTTGCATTTTCGATCGACGGCGACCAAATTCCAATTCATAAGCTAGAGTTGGATGGGGATTTGGTATCGATGCGAGGATCCGGCTGGGTCAATCTGCGTCGCGAATTGTCGCTCGACATGTACGCCAACGTAGGGCGTCGTAGTATCGTCGGGGCCATGATGCGGCCCATCACACAAAACCGAGGTGCGAATCTTATGCGGATCGAAGTGAGTGGAACCACCAGCGATCCTCAGATACGTCACACCATGGCTTTGATGAACTCACTCGAACAAGTTCTTCCGGAATCCCCGTAATACTTAGAAATTCAATGATGCCTTAATCGAACAGGAGTCTCGCGATGCAGATATCTTCTATTCCCGGCGGTGCATGGACCAACCCAGCTGCATCGGCTCAGCAAGCATCCAACGAGACACGTTCGCATTCCGCGATGGCGACTCCGGCAGCCAACGCGAGTCCAACCCAAATAGACGGGCTCGAAAAATCGAATGAGACTACTGACCGCGATGCCAATGAGCAGTACAGCGGTTCGCCATCAGACCGCCACGGGGAATCCAAAGATCCGGAGACAAACCAAGAGCATGGTTCCCTGCTAAGTCTCCCCGCAATGACCGAGTCCGATTCCATGGGATTGGATTTGATAGGTTAGCTCTCTATCTCTTGTTTGCTAGTCCGTTCTGCTTGCCAGCTCATTTGCCCGATGCGCTCGCTTGCAGTCGCCGCCAGATCTTCACAAAAACGGTGAGGTATCCAATCATTCCCTCGCGTAGGAATGCAAAGGGCTTGCGATTCTTCCTTTGGCCAGGGAAACTGTCGCCATCGAATCGCTCCCACTCGCGCCTCCCTATTACCCATGAGTGACCCTCGCGTGCCTAAAACGAACCCAGGAAAAGCCGGACTCGCGTTCATTATGATCGCCGTCCTGCTCGATGTGCTCTCCTTGGGTGTCGTCATTCCGATCATTGCGAAACTCATCAAGCAGTTGCTGAACGATAGCACTGCAGATGCGGCGGCGTATGTCGGCTGGTTCGGTACCGTATGGGCCTTCATGCAGTTCTTCAGCTCGCCGATCATGGGAGCCCTTTCCGATCGGTTTGGTCGCCGCCCAGTCCTGTTGATTTCGGGCTTGGGACTCGGCCTGGATTATATCCTGATGGCGCTCGCGCCTAATTTGACGTGGTTATTCATCGGCCGTGTGCTCACAGGGATCACAGCAGCGAGCTTCTCCACCGCGAGCGCTTATATCGCCGATGTCACTCCCCCCGAAAAACGCTCGGCAGCATTCGGGATCTATGGTGCCGCATTTGGGCTCGGCTTCATCATCGGCCCGGCGCTCGGTGGTTATCTTGGAACGTTCGATTTGAGATTGCCATTTTGGGTCTCGGCCGGATTGACCTTGGCGAATACATGCTACGGTTACTTCATTCTTCCTGAGTCACTACCTCCAGAAAAACGCTCGCCGTTCCGATGGTCGCGTGCCAACCCTATCGGCTCCTTGAACCTGCTTCGCTCGTACAGCGGACTTCTGCCGATGGCGATCATTTTGTTCTGTTACCAACTCGCCCATAACGTCTTCAGCACCGTCTTTGTTCTCTACACCGATGAACGATTCGACTGGAGCACTCAGATGGTCGGCAGTGCACTAGCCGTCGTCGGAGTCCTCAATTTCATCGTCCAAGGGGCCTTGATTCGGCCTGCGGTTCGATTGGTCGGGGAACGCATACTGGTTTATGTAGGACTGTTAGGTGGCATCATCGGCTTCATCGCCTACGCCACGGTCACCACGGGGCAACAGTTCTTTCTGTCGACGGTGATTTTTTCATTGATGGGATTTTTCAGCGCCTCGATCCAAGGCCTCATGTCCAAGCGGATCGACCCCAGCCAACAAGGTCAATTGTCGGGGGCCAACAGTTCACTCAATGGTATTTCTGGGATGATTGGTCCTGCTCTTTTTTCGACCGTTTTCGAAGTCACCATCGACCCCCAAGGGAAATGGTATTGGCCAGGTGCCCCCTTCGCATTGGCAGCCGCCGTCTTGGCCGTCGCCTTGGTTCTAGCGTTTGTCGCCATCCCTTCGCCGAAGAACAATCCAAAGTCTCAACAAAGCCCCGCGTAAAAACCTGAATTGTTTTTTCACGAACACGGCCATGCAAGGCCCAATTTTCCGCAGCTATAATGCAAGGGCGTTTCAATCTAACAGATCCACGGCCGTCCCCCGCAATTCCTAACTGCATTCCACCATGCTCCACGCACCTAGCGTCCCGCAGTGCTCCAACATCCTGTATTCTTCTAGACGAGTTGTAGCCCGTATCTTACTAGCTGTTGCGAGCCTTCTCGCAATCAACGATCGCCTAGCGATTGCTGTGGTTCACGACGGGGATCACCCGCCTGGCGTCCGGGCACTAAAGCCAGCTGAGGTTTACGCACCATCGCTCCTTCCCGATCGCATCATCCTGACATGGGCGGGCGACCCGACCACCACCCAATCGGTCACATGGCGGACCAGCACCGAGGTCGCCACAGGAAAAGCTCAGATCGCAGAAGCAACTCCAGGACCCGAGTTTGCGAAGAAAGCAAAGGAGCAAATCGCTGAATCCGTAGCTCTGAAATCCGATCTGAACACGGCTCACTTCCACAGCGTCACGTTTAAAGAATTAACGCCTGGAACGAAATACGCCTACCGGGTCGGGGACGGCACCAACTGGAGCGAATGGTTCCAATTCACTACCGCAGACGTACTCGAGAAGCCGTTTTCCTTTATCTATTTTGGAGATGCTCAAAACGATTTGCGATCAATGTGGTCCCGTGTCATCCGCGAAGCTTACAGCGATGCGCCGAAGGCCAAGTTCCTTCTTCATGCGGGCGATTTGATCAATACGGCGCAGTCCGATGGCGAATGGGGAGAATGGTTTGGAGCTGGTGGGTGGCTTAATGCCATGATCCCTAATGTGCCAGTCGCGGGAAATCATGAACAGCACAAGCTACCCGAGGGGAAAACCCAACTCACGCACCATTGGCGCCCCCAGTTCACCTTGCCCGAACACGGCCCGGAAGGGCTCGAGGAATCGTGCTACACGTTTGAATACCAAAATGCTCGATTCATCATCCTCAACAGCAACACAAAAATACCAGAGCAAACCAAATGGCTGGACGCCATACTGAGCAAGAACACGAAACCTTGGGTCATCTGCTCGTTCCACCACCCCGTCTTTTCTACGGCGAAGAGTCGCGATAATGCGGCGCTGCGCGAGGCATGGAAACCTGTGTTGGATAAGTACCGAGTCGATCTCGTGTTGCAAGGACACGACCACTCTTATGGACGTACCGGTTTGGACACTCCGTCCACAGACCCTGACGCGAAGCCTGCCTCTGCTGTTGAAAACGTTCCGACAGGTGTTACACATCGCGATGATCACCACGGAACCGTCTATGTCGTTTCAGTCAGTGGTCCCAAGATGTACAACATCACCCAGAAACCTTTCATGGTGCGCATGGGAGAAGACACCCAGCTCTACCAGATCATTACCATCGACGGATTGAAACTCCGTTACGAAGCCCGCACGGCAAACGGCCAGATCTATGACGCATTCCAACTAGACAAAGCGATCGGCGAACCCAATCGACTGATCGAAATCCAGCCTGAGATCGAAGAGCGCCGGCGGCCACCCGCAACAGCACCGACCCCGGCGCCATCTTCCAATGCCGAAGCAGCCGCCTCGCCCGTGAAGTAACCGAACAAGTTCGATTGCTTGACTTGCAAACGAACTCTGAAGCCATCAGAAATCTTCCATCCCTGGCAAGCGGGGCTGCTTGTCGTTGTTGTCTTTTCTGCGTTTCAC
This sequence comes from uncultured Pirellula sp., assembly GCA_903892355.1. Lineage (GTDB taxonomy): Bacteria > Planctomycetota > Planctomycetia > Pirellulales > Pirellulaceae > JBKCUI01. The sequence goes on from CAITIE010000066.1 coordinate 38,488, forward strand.
TGCGGGCTTCCGAACCGATTTTGGCTTCCCGGTTGAACTCCCTGGTAAAGGATCGCGGAACTGCCGCTTGCGGCTTCCGTGCTTGAGAAAAACCTTCGCCGCTGCATCTTTCGCTTCGTCGGTTTGACGGATCGCATAAATACGCTCCTTAGCATATCTCACCGCGGTTTTATCGTCGACGATTGGACACGGGTAGTCGACTCCAATCCGACAGCGATATCGCAATTGGTCACCGATGCTCATTCGATGGGGCTCTGCTAAATAAGCCAACGGCACGTGCTCAAGCTCAGGAACCCATCGTCGGACAAATTCACCCGTAGGATCTTGATCAAGCAGTTGCTTGGATGGTGAGTAGATGCGAATCGTGTTGATCCCTGTTACCCCCGATTGCATCTGGCACTGCGAAAAATGAATTCCTGGCTCGAAATCGAGGAACTGCCTCGCCAGGAAGATCGATGGCTCACGCCAATGCAACCAAAGATGGTAGGCGGCAAACGACATGAGCATGGCCCGCATTCGAAAATTGATCCAACGGTGGTGATGCAGGTATCGCATGCAGGCATCGATCATCGGAAAGCCAGTTGTACCCCTCTTCCATGCCTCGAAACGTTCGTTATTGAATTCATCTTCCCGAAGACCATCGTAAAGTCGGCATAGGTTTTGAAATTCGATCTCAGGTTCCGATTCCAATTTCTGAATGAAGTGACAATGCCAACTCAATCTCGACATAAACGACTTCAACGACCGGATCTTGGATCTCCCCTGAGACGCATCCGCGTTTCCAAAATCGCAGGTGAGATTTCCCAGCTGCCTCGCAGTTGCTTGCTGAACTTGTTTGATCGAAAGGTTTCCCCACGCGAGGTAGGGACTCAATCGACTGCAGCTGGATTCCGCAGTGATCGGACTGGACATGGAGCCTCGGTAGTCACCACCGCGATCTGCGAGGAAGGACTCGAGTGTCGTCGTCGCTGCCGATTCACCTCCTCGCTGAATATCCCCCAGCGCTGTTCCCCCATTCGGAACAACGTGATCGATCGATGGAACGCTCCCCCAATCGAACCCCTCGGGCACCGTTACATGATCTGGGCATTCCGCTTGTCGTTCCGACATTCGCCGTGCCCAGGATGCGGCCCACCCGTCGCGGCTCTTCAGTCTGCGGACAACACCATTTTGTGGGTACTCCTTCCATGGAATACCGCAAGTCCTAGCCCATCGCGCGACGCGTTGATCACGTTCATAGGTAAGCCAGGTTCCTGTTTCCTCGTGACTCAAAATCGAATCGATAGGCGTCGATTCCGAAATTCGGATAAAAACGTCGGGAAGCTCGCCGATTCGGATCGCTAAACGCCCACCCAAACGTCGCAGGTTTTGATCCAATTCGACGAGCGATTGCCGTACGAATTCGAAATGGCTCACATCATATTCGGGGCTCGACCATAACGAAGGCTCAAAGACATAGATCGGAAGCACGGTGCCTGCCTTCGACCCGAGCAGCAGGGGAAGATGATCCCGAATCCGGAGATCACGCTTGAACCATAGTAGTTGTAGACTTGCCATGGTTGATTATGGCAGCCCGTCAAGTCGCATCGCTTGGCCTCATTGAGTCGCTTTATTCTGCATCCCGATTGGGGTGGGATTCTAACCCAGTGCGGTTTACACTGGACACGCCGTACTCGACATCACCTCTGGCTGCACTACTGCCCCACCCCCAATGCAAGTAACCACTCCCGAGATGGAACCAACTCCGTTTCGACGCGATCTGCTTCGGTTGGAACCTGCGGGTCTGTACTGCCCAGCGGGTGATTTTTTCGTCGACCCATGGCGTCCTGTCGATACCGCGATCCTGACGCATGGCCATAGCGATCATGCTCGTTTCGGAAGCAAGCGATACTTTGCCGAAGCGTCGAGCGAATCCATACTGCGATCCAGGTTAGGAAAGGAGATCGATCTCGCACCGAAGGAGTACGGAGAGCGTTGGAAACTTGGGAATGCTTGGGTGTCCCTTCATCCCGCCGGGCATCTTCTCGGTTCCGCTCAAATTCGAATCGAAGTTGCTGGGCGAGTCGCTGTCGTTTCCGGCGATTACAAACGGCAACCCGATCCGACCTGCGTACCCTTCGAAGTCGTCCCGTGCGATCTGTTCGTCACCGAATCGACGTTCGGATTGCCGGTGTTCCGCTGGCCTTCACCAGAATCGGTCTTTGATTCGATCCATCGTTGGTGGCGTGAAAATCAAGCTGCCGGTCGAACAAGTTTATTGATGGCGTATGCGTTAGGGAAATCTCAGCGATTGCTCGCCGGTCTCGATGCATCGATAGGTCCCATCTGCTTACATGGTGCCGTCCATGGACCAACGCAACTGTACAGGAATCAAGGAGTCTCGTTGCCGGAGACCTTTACAGTCAGCGAAGCCGCGAAAGATTTCGATTGGTCGCGATGCCTCGTTTTAGCTGTTCCGAGCGCTCAAGGAACCCCATGGTTGCGACGATTCGGTGAGGTTTCTACAGCGATGGCGTCCGGTTGGATGGCCATCCGAGGAACCAGACGTCGTCGTGCGGTAGATCGTGGGTTTGTGATGTCGGACCACGTCGACTGGCCGAGTCTGCTCCAAACAGTGAAGGAAACGTCCGCGACTACGGTTTGGGTAACACACGGGTTTTCGAACGTGGTCGCCCGATACCTGCGAGAACATGGTTTGTCCCCAGGAAATACGCTGGACGCATCGCCACTCGAAACGCAATTCCAAGGAGACGCAGAAGACTCCGAGGAAATTTCATCGTCTCCTGAGGATGAAACCGGGTCATGAACTTTGCAGAGCTCTACCGACGACTCGATGAATCCAATAAGACGGGTGAGAAACTTTCGTCCCTCGTGGACTATTTTGGTCAAGCTTCCGACGACGATGCCGCTTGGGCAGTTTTCTTTTTGACCGGTCGGCGACTGCCTCAACCAGCACCCAATAAGATCCTACGGAGTTGGGCCACCGAAGAAGCAAAAATCCCCGATTGGCTGTTCGAAGAAACCTACGCTTGGGTTGGTGATCTGGCAGAGACCATGAGCTGTATCCTTCCAACCTCAACCTCGAGTGAAGAGATCAGTCTCTCCGACTGGGTCGACCGTATCCGAAGGCTTCGCGGAATGGATGAATCCGATCAACGAGTGGCCCTCAATGCTCTGTTCGCTCAAACAGATGAACGAGATCGGTTTCCCATGATGAAATTGATTACCGGTGCGATGCGGGTTGGGGTCAGCCAAGGGCTCGTCGTTCGCGCACTTGCGAAAGTCAGCGGACTCTCCAATGAAACCATCGCCCACCGATTGATGGGGGATTGGGAACCATCCGCGGACGCCTATTCGCGATGGATCGATCCCGATACCGCCGATGCCGATCTTAGTCAGCCGTACCCCTTCGCGTTGGCCAACCCGGTCGAAGGAGACGTTGCTGCATTGGGTGATGCAAACGCATTCCTTGCCGAATGGAAATGGGACGGTATTCGTTCTCAATTGATTCGTCGATCCGGCACGACCTATCTCTGGTCCCGCGGTGAGGAACGACTCGACGGCAAGTATCCTGAGATCGAGGCCTCAGCCGCAGACCTATCCCACGATTGCGTATTGGATGGAGAGATCCTAGGGTGGAAAGAGGACCAACCCTTGCCGTTCGCGGAGTTGCAACGGCGAATAGGTCGAAAAACGATCGGCAAGAAACTCTTGCTCGAAGTCCCAGTTCGCTTTGTAGCGTTCGATTTGTTGGAGCTCGATGGTGTCGATTGGCGTAGCCGCTCTCAACAGGAAAGGCGAGCCAAACTCGAGGAAGTTCTCGGGACGGAACAAGGCACCTTTCGTATCTCGGAACAGATCCACGCAACCTCTTGGTCTCAACTCGCTCTCCTTCGAGAAACGGCTCGCGAACGAAAAGCAGAAGGATTGATGCTGAAACAAATCGATTCGCCCTACCGAGTCGGACGAGTTCGAGGGCATTGGTGGAAGTGGAAGATTGAGCCATACACCATCGACGCTGTATTGATCTATGCGCAACGAGGTCACGGACGCCGCGCTGCCCTGTATACCGATTTCACTTTTGCACTGTGGGATAATGGCGTGCTCGTCCCGTTTGCCAAAGCCTACTCCGGCCTGACCGATCAAGAACTGACGGAGGTTGACCGTTTTGTCAGGGCGAACACGCAGGAAAAATTCGGCCCAGTACGCAGCGTAACGCCTCACATAGTGATGGAACTCGCCTTCGAAAACATTCAGCTATCCAATCGCCACAAATCAGGCGTCGCTGTTCGCTTTCCTCGAATCGTTCGTTGGCGTCACGATAAAACCATCAACGACGCAGATCGCTTAGAAGACCTCAAACGAATGATTTCCCCACGATGAAAGCATCGACCCGAAATCATCGATTAGGTCCTGCAGAAGCATGGTTTGAAAAATGCGGCTGGAAGCCCTTTGCATTCCAAAAGCAAGCATGGAAGGCCCATCTCGATGGCAAGAGCCAGCTGATTCATTCCGCGACGGGTACGGGAAAGACGCTGGCCGCTTGGATGGGACCGTTGCTCGACGGCTTGGCCCATCCCATCGATGCTGAATCGTGGATTAAGGTTCGAGGAAAACCACCTGCTCCACCGCTGATGGCGTTATGGGTCACACCTCTTCGAGCTCTGGCCGGGGACACGTTGTTTTCACTCGAACAAGCGATCGCGGGCATGGAATTGCCGTGGACGATTGAATCGCGAACCGGGGATACATCGGCCTACATCAAGCAAAGGCAACGGCAGCGATTGCCGACGGTACTCGTCACCACCCCCGAGAGCCTGACGTTGATGCTGTCGTACCCAGAGTCCTCGGAACATTTTCGATTCCTGCGTTCTGTCGTTATCGACGAGTGGCACGAATTGCTGGGCAGCAAACGTGGCGTGCTCCTCGAACTGGCGCTCGGGCGGCTCCGAACGATGCAAAGAGATTTGAGACTAACAGGACTCAGCGCAACACTCGGGAATTTGGAACAAGCCATGGAGGTCCTCGTCGGTCCTGGATCTGATTCTCCTACTGAAATTATTCATGGTCGATCGGATAAAAAGATGGTCCTGTCAGCGGCCATCCCTGAGAATATCGAACGGTTCCCATGGGCTGGGCATTTAGGAACCCGCATGTCCACTCCCGTCGCCCAAGCCATCAACAATGCGGCCACCTCATTAGTTTTCACCAACACTCGCAATCAAACCGAACTTTGGTATCAGCAGCTCTTGCAAAGCGATCCGAACCTAGCTGGACTTTTAGCGCTGCACCATGGCTCTCTCGACTCGGAGGTCCGCCGCTGGGTGGAAGACGCACTTCGAGCCGAGAAGCTCAAGGCAGTAGTCTGCACGAGCAGCTTGGACCTGGGGGTCGACTTCTCGGCGGTCGATCAAGTCATTCAAATCGGGTCGCCGAAAGGCGTCGCGCGCTTGCTACAGCGAGCTGGGCGTTCCGGCCACCAACCAGGTGCCGTGAGCCGCTTGCTATTCGTTCCGACCAATGCGTTGGAGCTGATCGAACTGGCTGCGGCAAGAAAAATGATCCAACGTGAGCAACTCGAAGCTCGAGAACCTGTGGATTCGCCATTGGATTTATTGGCTCAGCATCTTGTCACCCGAGGGTTAACATCTCCGTACCATCGGGATGAAGTTTTGATCGAGCTTCGACGCACGTTCGCCTTCTCCAAATTGAGCCGCGAGGAATTGGACTGGGTGATTGCCTTTGCAAAACATGGCGGAGACACGCTATCGCATTATGAGGATTTCAAGCGTCTTGAGGAAAACGACGATGGAACGCTCCAAGTTACCAATCCACATACGGCACGGCGACATCGCATGTCGATCGGAACCATTGTCAGCGAAGTAGCCGTCCAGGTCCGGTACATGACTGGCAAGAACATCGGAACCGTCGAGGAAGGTTTTATCTCCAAGATCAAGCCGGGCGATCGTTTCTTGTTAGCAGGTCGATTGCTCGAGTTCGTGCATCTCCGCGATTCGATCGCTTGGGTGAAGAAAAGCAAAGGGACTCCGACGACAGTGCCGCGGTGGGTCGGGGGACGCATGCCGTTATCGAGCCAGTTGTCGCAAGGGATCCGCGAGCAGATCGAAGCCGCATCCGATGGAGTCTTTGAAGGAGTGGAAATGAAGGCGGTGCGATCCATCCTCGAACTACAACGTCGGTGGAGTCGCCTACCCAAAGCGAATGAACTATTGATCGAACAGATTCGGACCCGTGATGGATATCAATTGTTCTTTTTTCCATTCGAAGGACGATTGGTTCACGAAGGCTTAGCGACAATTTTGGCGCATCGGCTAAGTCGCAATCGCAAGATCACCTTTTCGATGGCCGCAAATGACTACGGTTTTGTGCTGCAGTCTGCCAGCGACCCGAATGTCACGTTCGATGAAATGCGATCGCTGTTTTCCAAGGAAGGATTGCTAGACGATATCTCAGCCGGTTTGAATGCGACCGAAATGGCGAAACGGCAATTCCGAGAGACCGCACGCATCGCCGGCTTGATCCACGTCGGGTATCCTGGCGAGAAGAGGTCTGGTCGCCACCTTCAAGCATCGAGCGATCTCATTTTTGATGTTTTCCAAGAGTACGATCCAAACAACTTGCTCCTTCAACAGGCTCGCAAGGAAGTGCTGCGCAATCAATTGGAGTGGGAACGATTGCAGCGAACTCTCGATCGTATCCATCAGTGCGAGATCGTGTGGACCAATCCGCTGAGACCAACGCCTCTGGCGTTTGCGTTATTGGTCGATCGACTCCGAGAGCGATTGAGCACAGAAACACTTGCGGACCGAGTGAAGCGCATGCAGGCAGATCTTGAGCGAGCGGCGGACGCGAAGTAGGAATTCGAAGTAAGAAATCTATGAACGGACATCGACTGCAACTCGCTGGAACAAGTCTATTGCTCCATCCCTCGGGAGCCGCGTTTTGGGAAGAGGAGAGCACCCTATTTGTGGCAGACCTCCACTTGGGGAAAAGCACCTCGTTTCGACGCGGGGGGATTCCCATACCATCGGGGTCGACAACCCGTACTATCGACCGATTGCTCGATTGCATCGAGGCCCTGAATGCCAGTCGCCTTATCGTTCTCGGCGATTTGGTCCATGCTCGTTGCAGTTGGGATAACGAGCTCCAGGAAGGCCTGGCACGCCTGAGCGATCGCTTGGAAGAGGGTAATTTCCTATTGGTCGAGGGGAACCATGATTTGGGGTCTCGCAGCAGATGGGAAGCGTTTTCAATCCAAAGGTACGATGCTCCACATCACGTCGATCCCTGGACGTTGATCCATGATGAGTCGACCGAACGTCCGAAGAGCAGCAGCGACGATGCGGTGTACCTCGCTGGTCATCTTCATCCGGCGATTAAACTCAGCCGATCCGGAGAAACGATACGACTTCGTTGCTTTAGCTTGTACAACAACTGTCTCACCCTCGCCGCATTCGGTTCTTTCACAGGCGCTAAAACGATCACTCCACAATCAGGGCAAACGATCTACGCCATTGTTGATGAGGAAGTTCTCGCACTCGCGTAGCCAACATTGCTTCGCAATTAATTTTATTGCATCGATAGATCAAATCTGTTTGCGGTTATTCCAAAAACCCCTATTCGCCTTTCGCATGTCGGACTCTTTGTACCATAGTCATGCTTTTGGTTTTGTAGCTTGTCGTGGAGGTAATGCTCGATTGATTTCTGCATCACCTGTCTGGATTGTGCGAGCCTATCGGTTGCCTTCTAGGTACCGACACAATGGCAGACACACGAGTGGTTCCGTCAGAGATTTCGATTCGCCAATTTACGATGGGAACAGCCATGGACCACGCGAAGACGCAAAGACGCGAAGAAATCAAAACTTGGGGGCCTGATCGAACCGAAGATCGCGCAGATCCACGCAAATCTTCACCATTCCAACTTCTTCGATTCTCGCTCTGGATCTCGGCCCCGTCAACTAGAAACGCAGGCAGTACCATGTGCTGCTTTTTCGACACCAAAACCCGAAAGCACTCGTTTCTCTACGCTCCCACCGAACGAAATTACCTCACCACTCTCTTCAAAAACCACAAAATCGATCTCGTCGTCATGGAAGCGTGCGGCCCTTCACGGTGGATCGCCGCTTAGATGCAATGCTTTGTTCTGACTTCTTCTCGGTCTGTCAGCTCTGAATCGATCGTGTATTGGTCGATTAGGATGTCAGTACCACGAGTACTGTTGTGGCTCATTGTTTGGGTTTGGTTGTCCCGCTGCAACACAACGGCACGCGAGGTCTGCGTGGATGCATGATAATACAATCCACGACTTGGCCGTGGAGTACTGGAGTGAATTGCTGTCTCCATTAAAACGAACCTGGCGAATCGGGAAAGCTATTAGTGTCGATTTTGTCTTCGATTAGTGTTCCAAAACTCTTCGGATTCAAGCCGCGAAGGGAGGAACACTAATGG
>CAITIE010000067.1 GCA_903892355.1 uncultured Pirellula sp.
ATTTTGGAACGATTCGAGGTTTCACCTGCCGCGATCGCCATCGCTATTCCAAACGCGCCCCCTTTAGAAACAAAATTTCGTCGAGTGATCGATTGTCGAATCATGGAATGGCTCTCCCCTTTCTATTCCCACTAAAACCTCAGCGTATCCTCGATCCCATCGCCCGGTCATATTCGTCGATGACGGACCTAGCGTTGGATTGTATCTCATTAGGATTGACCGAAGTGAGAATACGGTAAAACTATGGGGATGCGGTGCATCGAAAAAATGCTGTGAAACGACGCCATCGCGGTGACTGGTCAGGGGACGAAACGCTTCCCTATCCGAAGGATTTCGTGGATCGACTGCGAAACTAAGGCGACTCGTCGGGGTGCATCGTACGTCAAGTTTGTGGTTTCCCGGGGGCGGTCCATTGGCAAAGCTATACTTCTATTACTCGACGATGAATGCAGGAAAATCAACGATCCTGCTGCAGTCGAGTTACAACTATCGTGAACGAGGGATGCGGAGCGTCGTCTTCGCCCCCGAAATCGATACGCGTTTCGGAGAGGGACGGGTCAGTTCACGGATCGGTTTGAGCTCGGACGCAATCACCTTCAATGCTACCGACAATCTGCTGCGAATCACGGAAAAATTGAACGGCGAAGCCCCGGTCCATTGCGTTCTCGTCGACGAAGCTCAATTCTTGACGAAACAACAAGTGCGTCAACTCGCAGACATCTGCGACAACCTCTCTATCCCGGTATTGGCCTACGGCTTACGAACCGACTTTCAAGGCAACCTCTTTGAAGGGAGCCAGCATCTTCTCGCGTGGGCGGATACCCTTTCCGAGATCAAAACGATCTGCCATTGCGGGCGAAAAGCAACCATGGTGCTGCGTGTTGATTCGCATGGAGTTCCAGTGCGCGAGGGTGAACAAATCCAAATCGGAGGAAACGATCGGTATGTGACCGTTTGCAGAAGGCACTTCAAGGAAGGACTCACGGAACGTAAGTCCAACGATCTTCCCTTTGAGGATTTATAGACCGATTTTGTGGCATGATGGTGTAACCCATTCGACGCATTAGCGTCAGCAACCTCCCTACCAGCCATTCACTCATAGACAAAAGCGAAACCATGAATACGCAGAAAGTCTCCCGGCATCCATTCCAACCCATGTTGGTTTTGATCGCTGCGTTATCAGGCGCCATCTCCGTCGGCATCGGAGCGATGGGGGCACATAGTTTGCCCAAGCAGTTGGAAGCTCGCGGGTACTCCGAATCGGTGGTACAAAAGAAACTAGACCAATGCGAATTAGGAGTCCGCTACCAGTTATTCCATTCCATCGCGGTCTTGGCGTTGGGATTGTCGCCGCTGGCTATTCCACCAGGGTTCGCTGTTCCCTCAAACTCGACCTCAACCGGAACGCCTTCACCGGTAAAGCCGATGCTAGGCGTCAAAGTCGCCGCGATTCTTTGGATACTCGGAATATGCTGCTTCAGTGGTGGACTTTACAGCATTGTGTTTGCAGACCAGATCATCCATTGGAGCATCGTTCCCCTGGGCGGAACGATGCTGATACTGGGATGGTTAGCCCTTGCGGCGACCGCGTTTATCGAAGCAATTCGTACACGCGATTAGTGCACAGGGCAGAAATGCCGAATCGCATGCCTTGCATCGGCACATCGAGACAACTCCCGACCAGTAACAACATCCCCAAAATACGTGCGTGCCGAAAATACGTGCCACCCACGTGGGTGGCACTTAACTTCTCGCCGATTGGCATCGTAGGAGAACGTTAGATCGGCGTACGCCGGTTTCTGGTAGGTGGCCGATTTTAGTTGGTCGGTGCGATCGTACGTAAACGTCGCCGCATCGTCGGCGGTAGAGGTCATCGAGACCAGACGTCCACCCAGATC
>CAITIE010000068.1 GCA_903892355.1 uncultured Pirellula sp.
AAAGGATTGAAACTTCTCTCGGCCTTCCAAAAAATAAAAAATCCATGAGCAGCCCAGTTCCTTCGCCAACCGATGAGCAATTCGATTTCGATGCTGGCCCCCTGACCGCGTTCGCGCTATCGTTGTTCGAAGGCGGAGAAATCAGAATCGATCGGCCCCCACAGGGTGGGGCGTATGAAACAACAGATCTCGACTCCGCAAACAAAATCCTCAAGGCGATGCATTGCGCCGCTGCGTTAGAAGCACCCGGGCAATCTCCCGACCTCGAACCAATGGCCGCGATATGGGGACTCCAACTGATGCATTGGGCTTGCTGGTTGACGCTGGATCGTATCGAAACCGATACTAGGCCACCGGAATGGCTGGTGGCTCACGAACCAGATGGGCAATCCGCGAATCAACACTGGTCCGTCGATTTATCGCTTCGCTACCTATCGCATTTGACCGATCGCGTTGCAAAGCTTTCGAACTCCGACACCCTGAAAACAGAACTTCTCGGATTGGGAAGCCGATGGCCATTGTCCGCGATCGGGATGAAGACAGAGGAGGATTCAGCGCGTCGAACGGTTGTTCTCAACGATCCGATGTTGCGAATGGCATACATCGATCGAATCGTCAAACGAGCCGACGCGACTCGTTCCAAAGCGGACGACATTATCGAGGATCTCCGTCACGCGATCGGTGCTTTTGACCGATTGGCTCCGATCCACCTGGAACCCCTAAGCGTGATTTCAACGAGTGAGAATGGAATATAAAGTATGGTATTCAATGAAATTCCGTCACTAGCAACCAAGCTTCGACTACATGTCCTGGAGCCGATCAAGCAGCGATTGGTCGCTAAAGATGAGATCATCGAAGTCCTAGGAATCGCATTGATCGCCAGTGAGAACGCATTTTTGTTGGGCCCTCCTGGCACTGGAAAAAGCGCCATCGTTCACGAACTTGCTAGCCGGCTGCAAGGCAAGGCATTCGATTATCTGCTGACGCGGTTCACCGAACCGAGCGAACTGTTCGGACCGTTTGACTTGCGCAAGCTGCGAGATGGTGATTTGATCACGAACACCGATGGCATGCTGCCGGAAGCGGATTTTGTTTTTCTCGACGAATTGCTGAACGCCAATAGCGCGATCTTGAACAGCTTGTTGATGGCTCTCAACGAACGCGTCTTTCGTCGAGGCCGCGAGAAAGTCGCGCTTCCCATGCTGATGGCAGTGAGCGCCAGCAATCATTTACCCAATGATGACGCTTTGGCGGCGTTATTCGATCGCTTTCTGCTACGAGTCCATTGCGACAATGTTCCGCAAGATCGAATGAGTGAAGTTTTGGTTGCAGGATGGATTCGCGAACAGGCATTGCCAATTGTGGGCGCGATGCCCCTCGACGAAGCCAGAGTGTTGCAAGCGGCCGTTCAGCAGGTTGACTTGGAACCGATCCGGCCTGCCTATTTGCAATTGATTCAGCGACTCAGAAATGCAGGGATGTCGATCAGTGATCGTCGCGCGGTTCGCCTGCAACGAGTGATCGCGGCGAGCGCTGTCATGTGCGGACGAAACTCGGCGATCGTGAACGACCTGTGGGTAGCTCGATACATCTGGGACAGCTTGGCCCAAGTCGAGATGTTGGTCGCTCACGTCAACGCGATTGTCAAAGAGTTTACCGTCGATGATGCCAACGCCAAAGTTTACCTTCAAAATGTTCATCCGCTGGCAGAGCAAAGCGACGGCCCAGACCCGGAACGATTAGCGCACACCCTCGATGCAATTCGCAGCAATCCGCGAGCCCCCGGCGCATCCGATTCCCTGGCCTTGCTCGCATCGCGTATCGAATGGATCGTCAATGAAGTATCGCGCGAGGATCTTCGTAACCGCGTCCGAAAACTCCAAGAGGAAATCGTCAGCGAAGGACAACGTCCATGAGTTCGGAACGATGGTACTGTCGGATCGACAAAACGTGGGATCGCGATTGGATGGTTCATTTGCTCGATGTTCAGGTAGAGATAGCGCTCGATGGGGATGAGTATTGGATCACGTTCCCCATCCACGATGACGCCTGCATCAACGTCGCTAGCAAGTTACCCGGAGATCGTTTCGTTTCGAGGGACGGCCGATGGCTACATCGATTCGGACATGCGGTCGCCGAACGAACACTTCCCAACGTGCGCTGGCAAAAGCTCACCGATTTCGTCTCCGTGGAACTGCCCCTGGCTGCATTCGCGTCCCGGTTCGAAACTGGTATGGCCACACATTTAGAACTCCGACGGGGTGGTACGGAAACCGCTTCCGCAGCAGCGATGATGAACATGAGCGACCTTGCACGCTGGGTCGACAACGCGAGTTCATGGAGATTCCGGCGGCTCAAGTACTGTCATGACGGTATGCGGGCGCTGGTGATGGGCGATCCACTCCCTCCGGTCCCGTGCCATTATTTCACAGCAGTAGATTGCGTCCTGATCCCCGCGGGCATGTACTGGTACCCCCGCGTCGATTCGCAACTGGTACGGACTGCCTTTTCCGTCGAACCGAATGAATGGTTGATTTGGGAAGCAACAGATCGCTGGTCCATTCTGCGAGACGATCTTTTGGTTTCTCTTTCCCGTTCAAGTATTCGTTTAGCGATCCAGGATTTGAACAAGGCTTCGCTCTCAAGGTCGTAATGCAATGCCCGTACAATCGCCCGTACAATTGGTGGTCCCTGAATACTTAGCCTCTCCATGCCCAAGTGTTTGGAACATGTCGGAACTGGGCGATGTTTCGCTTTGGACCGACAACGGCGAGACCGCATCATTTTCAGTCCAACTAGGCTTGATCTGCGAACGCATTTTACAACGAAACAGCGCACTGCCACCGTTAACGGCCATCCTCTTTTTTTTAGGAGCGATTTCCCGCACGCAAAGCGTTTCTATCCCGAAAAGGCTCGGGTTGCTCTACAGGTCCGCAAAAAAGAGTTTTAAAAGCGAACAAATTGGACCCAATTCAATCACCACGTGGCTCGAGCAACTCAGCCAACTGCCAGAAAGCCTATTGCATGGCGAAGACGCAAAAGCAGATTTATTGTGCGATTGCCTCGCGGGTGCGCGATCCTGGATACAGGAGGCGACTGGTCAGGACGCGCTCGATGCGGTGACTTGGTTGAAGCTGGTACCGGCAGATCGAAGCCCGATTGTGTTCGAACGGTATCCTTCAGCGACTCGATGCCAGCAGGCAATCGAGGCGTTACGGTTCATGTCGCAACGTCCAATCGATGCGGAGGAACTGAAGACGCGACGCGCAACGGGTTTGATTTCCGTTCCGGAGAAACCTGAGATCGATGTTCCTGCGGCCGTTTCAATCGATCAAACGCTCAGAGAATTGAAAAAGGATCCAGAGCTTAACGGTTTGGCACATATGTCGATTGTCGCTGCGTCGAGTCTCGCACTGCCCCGTAGGCCGAGCGATCCCGATGCGTTACCCGCGGGAGGCGTGAGCGATATCGTCAACAAAGGCAATCCACACCAACTGCTGTCGACGGAGTTGGCAGCAGACCCCATGCTGCTACTTGCTAGAATAGCAACCGGCCAAGCACTCTACCTGCGGCGTGAAAGTCCACCTGCTGAGGTGCCTCAATGCCGTCCTGTATTGATCGAACTTGGGATCCGAACATGGGGCATCACCCGCGTTCGTGCCGCTGCGATGGCTCTGGCGGTCGCAAGCTTGGAAGAAAGGCGTGGCGGAACCAAACCGGAATTCTTTTCGGTTGCTGGCAATCGATCATGGCCGGAAAATCTCGATACGCGCGACGGAATCATCGAGCACCTGTCCCGGTTAGAGCCAGATGTCCATCCTGGTCCCGCGATCCAGAAACTCGCGTTGGATTGGGAAGCAAGCGACCATCCACTGGCAGAGCCGTTGCTTATCGTCAGTTCCAACACCGACCTCGATCCGGAATTCCGAACGGCGATCCTGAAGGTTCCGCTTCCGTTTCTTATGGCCAAGATCGACCGGGAAGGGTTCATGACTCTAGTGCGGCGAACGCAACTCGGCGATGAGTTCCTGCAACGCATGCAACTGATTCTCCCCAAACAGCAACCTGCGTTGGGGATCCAGTCACCGGCTCGTTTGCCGATGTTTCTCGAGCTTCATGAGACGCCTCTTCGAATGCCTTGCGACACGGAAAACGCGTGGTGTGCCCCTGGGCATCGCAATGTGCTTTGGGGTGTCACGAGCAATCGACGTATTGTCTCATGGGACGACCCGAAGAAGGGAGTCGTCGAACACGCGAGCGCCATCCCCGCGGGGTCGATCGTTGCGCACTGCGTTTTGGCGGACGAATTGTGCTTTGTCGTCCGACATACGGATACTTACTTGGTTCGAGTCCATCGCAACGCTGCGATAAAAACTTTCCGCATTTCGCAGTCCGACGATCGTGCAATCGAATACGGTTTCGATCGAGGCACTCTCTTCGAGCATGGTGAAGTGCTTCGGCAAATCGATATTTCTTCGGGCCTCGAAGTCGCCCAGTCGGTCCGAAGAGGCAAATACATCGGGCCTGGAATTGAAATGGACTCGGACCGAGTCCTCTGGATCGCGGGCCGAGGTGCCAACGCCGTCGCGTGGCATCCTTGGAGTCGTGTGAACGTCTCGTCCGTTGTCACTCGCGATACCGGACTCGCAGTACGAGATCAGAATGGAACCCCTGTGCTTATTCGCGACGATCTCTCCACGATGACGGTGCTGGACGGGGAAGGCAACCTACCAAAGAAGACATCAGCCAAGATCGTTTCGAAGGACCCCATGCGGTTGATCATGCAAAACAACTCTGATTGCCGGAAGGTGGTCATCGAGGTTAGCAACATCATCTCCTCGTCGATCCCGCTGCACAACAAGAATGTCGCATGGTTTGTGCTGTCCCTCGATACCGGTAACATCGAACTCAAACATCGTATCCACAAGTACGCCGCGCGGACAATCGATCCTGGAAATTCCGCGATGCATTCCAAGGTCTCGGTTCGGTGCCACTTTAACTCCGTCGGTTTTCGTGCAGGAGCAATTGTCTTATCCAAATCGGACGATAAGCGGGTAGTACTGGCAGCCGAATCGAATCCGAATCGACTGACGCTCAATGTCGATTCGAAACCGTGCGATGGTACAACCGTGCTGTTTGGGGAGAGCATATTTCCAACGATCCATTCCTTCGGCGCCCGTTGGAATCTTCGTCATGCGAAGGTCAAAGCGGGAGATATTTGGCTCGATTCACGAGGCTTGTTGCACTTGCGGAAGCAATCCGATGGCAGTGAGTTGTCGCTGATTCTCCACGATAGGCATGTGGCAGGTTGGGCAACGTTCGCTTCTGCCTTTGGTCCCAAATCACTGCTACATACAGATAAAGACGAACCATTACCGCGTCGCGTTGAACTGTGGCTTGTGGAGTTTGCTGCACTATGCATGTAGTTCGTTTCCAACTGCAAGAAACCCCTGCTCCGGAAAAGGAGCCCGGACCAAGAGGGTGGTTCGTACCAAGCTCGGATAGCACCTATTGGATCGAGGCGCTCGTCGCTCAATCCCGTTCGGTCCCGATGCGATACTTTATTGCGCCGCATTCCATCCGCGATCAGCGTCCCGATGGACTGATTTGTTTACCTCACGGGGGAGGTCCTACATCGCGAACCGACCGAGACGTAGAACGAACCGTAAGGCAACTCGGAGCGATCCAACTCCGGCAACTACAAACCACAATGGGCGTGGAACTTTGGATTCCAGCCGCAGGTTCTCTGTACCCCAATGTCCCGGTGCAGTTGTCAGCCATTTCTGATTCCCAGGAGCAACGCGTTTTGGTTTGGCTGCCCAACTGCGGACTTTTGGGGCTCGAGCCAACGGACGCAATCGACCCATCCCGATTCTTTTTAACCCCAAAAGATCCAAACCTACATGCTGAAATCCGCTGGACATCACCTCCGCTCGGAGTCGTCGTCGGGGAGCGAATCGTTTCGATAGGGTATCGAACACCGCCTGCTCTGGAGGATGTTTTCCAACAGGAAGAAATCGACATCGGTGGATCCCCGCTCGGCGAGGGAGGGCTTTATTCCCCCTCAATCGGCACCAAACTGGCCATGAGCCAGAACAAATTCAAGGAGTGGTTGCTCCAAAAACTAGAGGCGATGGCCGGAAAAACAAATGGCAACGAGAAAAGGATGCCGGGCGAAGCGTCCAGTAGCAGCCGTTCCCAGACGCCAACCAGTTCCTCCAAAGCATCTCAGTCTGGAACAGGATTGGGGGCCATGATCCAAGGTCTCTCGTTGCAGATGTACAACTATTTGTCAAAGTCACTGGCGAGCAAACGGCACGAGCAAATCGAGAAGCTGTTGCAAATGATGAAAGATGACCCGGACAACGCGTTGAAGTACGCGATTCCACTGTCGAGCGAAATGAGTGGACTGCATCGAGGGCTCGGCACGCCCAATTGGAAGCTGACATCGAACGCGACGACGCTATCTCAAGGCGGTGGCGGCTTGGCAGATTACTGGGACATCCGCGGCGACATGCAATACCGCATGCGAGCATCCTATCGCGAGCAAGCCAACCGCGAAATTGCATTGGGACGTTACCGGCGTGCCGCCTACATCTATGCTCATTTGCTAGGCGAACTGTCTACGGCCGCAACGGTGCTCGAACAAGGGAAACTCTACCGCGAAGCGGCCCTGTTGTATTCCGAAAAATTGAATCGTCCGCGGGATCAAGCCCGCTGCCTTGTACTGGCAGGACTGCCCCACGAAGCCGCCCCAATCTATGCAAAACTAAAAGATTTTGAAAACGAAGCCGATGCATGGCAACAAGCAGAGCAGCCCGAACTTGCTCGCAAGGCATTGGAGTTGGCGGTGGAATCTGCGTTGAATCGTAAAGAGATCATGGTCGCGGTACGTATTATCGACGAAAAACTCCATGACCGCCCGCGGGCCGAGGAATTGCTCTGGCGACAGTGGCCTTCCAATAGCAGCGCGCTTGAATCTGTCCAACTTGCATTTCGTTGGCTAGGTCAGGATAGCCGCCATGAGGATGCGCGAGCAAAACTCAGTGAATGCGCCGCGCTTTGCAAAAGCACACACCACGAGTTGATGGCGGGTTTGGCCGTGCATCTCTACCAAGACTACCCGCATGCGGGGGTGAAGAACCAAGCGGAAGATTTAGGAAGGATCACCATCGCTCGTCTTTTGTTAACGGATTCCATCGAGGATCTTCGGCGCCCCACTTCGCTATTGAGCAATTTGGCAACTCAGGATGAACTGCTGATTCGCGATTCATTCCGATACCGCGATCGCAAAGCGTTGAACGCGGAAGCAAAGCGGAACCGAGGGCCATCCACGAAAAAAACGAACGCACTCATCCCATCAACCAAGCAACCCCTGGCGACCACAAAGATCGTCACTCTGCCAACGTATCGATTGATTCCTGCAGAACGTTATCTTTGCATCAAATCCGTCGGTATCGACCTGTTGGCGATCAGTTTGGATCAAGCCGTCGTCACTGTCCATCGCACAACCCGTCTCTCAGCAAACAGTCCCTCCACCGTTTCCAAAGTACTTCATGACGTAAAAATCGCAGCGGACACCAAAATCGACTTCATTTACGACGAACAGGATGGTGCAATTCGAGTTCAACTGTTTGCGGATGGCGAACGAGTCGACTTTAGCCCGGTTGAATTGAATCACCCACAGTCCGAAGATCCGTCATGGCGAATCTCACCCCTAGCGATCAATAGCTTGCCGGTCGCGTGCGCTGCGGGTGCAGCCAATCATTTTTGGTGCATCACCTTCCAGCACAACATCCTGGAACTGCAATGGCACGGCGGCGGATCGGTCCAAACCTATGACTTCACCGCAGAATACATCAAGCAATTGAGTTTACTCCAATCGGAAACAGGATTATCCGCACCCATTTCGCCGGAGAACATGCATCTCCTCGTAGTCGGTACGAGGCCGTACATCGTATGCGATTTTGTGCTGATGACCTTGGTCGATGGGCAACCCCTGACCCTCGCGATACTACCTGGGAGCGTTCGACAAGCAGCCGGTTCGTTGCCTCTGTCCAGGAACCGAATTGCGTTTGCTACCAGTCAGGCGTTTTCCCTCGCATGGCTCGATTTTCGAAGTGCGAAGACAACGCTTATCACCACGGACTTGGAGTTCCGCTGCGTCGCCTGGATGCCCAAGGGTCGCATTGCTACCACCACGGACCTCGCGCTGCATATCTACGACGCAACCGTGGATGGAGCGAGACTTGTTCAGCAGATAGTAGTGTCTCGATCTCCCCAATCCATCGTCATCGCGGACCACGACACGATTCTGCTGTGCCACGATAGCGGTACGATCGAACGATATCGACTCGAGTGAATGGGTGCTTGCGGTCGGTGTTTGCGGTCGGTGTTTGCGATCGGTGGTCGATGCACGTGTGGGTTTCGTGGGGCACCAAATTGCAGCTTGCCCGCCCGTTTGTAACGGTTGCACCGATCCCATCGAGTGTCTGGCTCAATTTAAGTAACTTTAATCTAGTGAAAAAGATCCGGTTCTTTGGAATGTATGGAATCGTGATTCATATTCTCGCAGGGTTATTTTTACTCAAGCACTTTGCCTCAAGAAAAGCAAATCATGCGATTCCTTCATTTACTCGGCTTGCTCGCTATCGTCAGTTCAGCAAACGGTTGCGCCACCGTTCGCAGCATTGAACAATGGAAGTGTGATAACTGGGGGATGTGCCACTTCGCAACCCAACGACCCGCCACCTACTCTCCGATGGCCGTGCAGCCCGGTTATGCTCCTGTGCCTGCTGCTCCTCCCGCTCCTGCGATGATGTATGGCCAGCCCGCCTACACCGGTGCACCAGCTGGGTACGCCGGAGTACCCTCGGGTTACCCAACCGCTCCCGCACCGACCATGGTCCCTGGTACCTCGAACTGCTCGTCCTGCCAGAAATAAATTCCTGGTTTTCGAGCGAACGGGCTCGATGCAACAACCACCCAGCGGTTCACCGAAGGTTGGTTAATCCCCCGTTGGTCTCGCGGCTTCCGACCGGTTCGAGCTTTCTCACCGCGCGAACGATTTGCACGAATCGAATCCCGATTCCGTTGGATTCGTTGAGATATTCTTTGCGATTCCCACCTGCTATCGCTCTCAAAACGCTAACTCTCTCTACGTCACCTCCGTTTCGCCGCAGCTAGTTCGCCGGTAAACCAAGGGCTGTCTTATCAACCTCCGACTGATTTTCTCGATGTCAAGCATCCGCGTGATTGCATCGGCCCCTTGATTGCATCGAACTGAGTAGAATCTACAATGGGGTCGCAGTTTGGGGATTCCTTGAAACAGAATCCCTAAATCTACTCCACCCCCGCCCCGAGCCCCTTCCCCTGCGGTTTCATCCGCAACGATCGTGCGCACTCCACCCGAGTTGCGACTTTGCACAATTGCGAATCCATGTTCCTTTCCTCGGTAACAAGATATTCCATGACAATGATCTCTCGGCCCCTATCCTGGTCGTACGCGTTGGTGCTCCTCGTTTGCGGCATCACCTTAACATGCCCGTCAGTTCGCGGAGCGGAATCGCTCCAGTTGAAAAAGGGAGACCACGTTGCGTACATTGGCAACACGATGGCCGATCGAATGCAACACTCGGCATGGCTTGAAACCTACATCCACGCGATGTACCCCGATCTGGAGTTGACGTTCCGAAACCTGGGATACCCGGGCGACGAACTGAAACTGCGTGCCCGCGAAGATAATTTCGGCAGTCCCGACGAATGGCTAACCAAAGTAAAAGCCAACGTCGTCTTTGCGTTCTTTGGGTACAACGAGGCGCTCAAAGGACCAGCGGGCTTGGATGGATTCCGAAAAGACCTCGGTGAGACCATCGATGGCATGCTGTCCCAAAAATACGACGGCAAATCGACTCCTCGGTTGGTCTTCTTTTCACCGATCGCTCACGAAAACCTGAAGTCGCCACACCTGCCCGATGGCTCCGAGAACAACGCCAAACTCGCTCTCTACACGCAAGCGATGAAGGAAGTTTGCGCCTCGAAAAACGTTTTGTTCGTCGACCTGTTCACGCCGACCCAAAAGCTCTACGCCACCGCCAAAGAGCCACTGACCATGAACGGCATCCATTTGCTCGACAACGGTGATCTCGCCGTCGCTCAAGTGATCGTCAAGGACCTTTTCCCGAACGCGAAAACCCCTACCGATGCAAAGCAACTCGCACGCCTTCGCGAAGCTGTGCTCGATAAAAACTACCAATGGTTCAACCGATATCGCGTTGTCGACGGATACAACGTCTTCGGCGGACGTTCGAAGTTAGCATGGTTTGGTCAATCCAACGCCGACGTCATGATGCGGGAAATGGAAATCTTCGATGTGAAGACGGAGAACCGCGATAAAGGACTCTGGAGTGTCGCTCAAGGCAAAGAATACGTTGTCAAGGACGATAACCTTCCGAAGGAACTCGAAGTCAAAACCAATATTCCCGGTGCACTATCCGACGGTAAGCACAAGTACCTCGGTGGCGAGGAAGCAATCGGCAAAATGAAGGTCGCCGAAGGGATGAAGGTCAATCTCTTTGCCTCCGAGGAAATGTTTCCGGAGTTGGTCAACCCAGTGCAAATGGCTGTCGACACCAATGGCCGTCTCTTTGTTTCGGTTTGGCCTTCGTACCCTCACTGGAACCCAACCGAGCCTCGCCGGGACAAAATCATTTGCTTGCCAGATGACAACGGGGACGGCGTCGCCGATCGATGCGTGACATTCGCCGACGAACTGAACAGCGTCACCGGTTTTGAGTTCTGGAACGGCGGGATGCTGGTTGCAGCACTTCCCGAAATCTGGTTCTTGAAGGACACCGATGGTGACGACAAGGCCGACCTCAAGATCCGTATGCTTCAAGGGGTCTGCAGCGCGGACTCCCACCACTCCGCAAACGCGATGCTGATCGGACCCGACGGCTGGCTTTACTGGTCTCGCGGTATTTTCAACGTAGCGGCAATGGAAACACCAACCCAAACGGTTCGCTCAGGGGAAAGCGGTGTCCACCGATTCAATCCTCGTACGTTTGAAATGGAGTTCCATTTCCCCATCGGCCCCAACCCGCACGGCGACTCTTTCGACCAATGGGGTTACCAATTCGCCAACGATGGTACCAGCGGTACCGGGTCCTATGTCAACATCGGCAAGGGAGTAGGTAACAAGCAGTGGTTCAAGATGCGTGTGCGACCGGTTGCAGCCAACGGATTCCTATCCAGTAGCTTGTTCCCGGAAAAGAACCAAGGCAACTTCTTGATATGCAATTGCATCGGCTTCCTCGGTGTTCTCCAGCATGAAGTCAAATACAACGGTGCGGATATCACCTCCCAAGAAATCGAGCCGATCCTCGTTTCGAGCGATCCAAACTTCCGCCCTACCGACGTCGAGATCGGTGGCGACGGTGCGCTCTATGTCGCCGATTGGTCCAACGCGATCATCGGGCACATGCAGCACAACATGCGGGACCCGAACCGGGACCGAGAGCATGGCCGTGTCTACCGTGTCATGCCTGAAGGCAAAGCGCCTCTCAAGCCGGTACAACTCAAGGGGAAACCGATTCAGGAAGTATGCAACGCATTCTTTGCGAAAGAGAACAGCACGCGTTATCGCGCTCGATTGGAACTGAGCGGCCGGAACTCCGACCAAGTCGTCACCGAGCTCAACGCGTGGGCGAAGAAGCTCGATCCAGCCAACCCCGATCACGCCCAAGCTCTCTTGGAAGGCCTTTGGGTTCTCGAAGAGCATCGCCGCCCTGATCTCAATTGGATCCAACGTGTCTTTACCGCCAAGGAACCACGGGTTCGTGCCGCATCGATCCGTACGCTAGGCCATTGGGCTGGCAAGGTCAAAGGATGGGAACCAGTCCTGTTGGCAGCGGCCAAGGATGACGAAGCCCTCGTGCGTGCAGAAGCGGTCAAATCGGCCGTCGATCTCAATGGTCTGGCCGCGATCGAAGCAATCTTCGAAGCTGCCGTGCGCCCGACCGATCCCGAGCTAGACACCGTTCTCAAATTCGCAAAGCAGCGAGTAAAGATCGATCAAGGTCTCCAGGACGCGATCGCTTCGAACCAAAAGCTTTCCGACGCAGCCATGGAATATGCATTGAAGAATGCATCGGCCGAGAGCCTGCTGAAACTGCCCCGTTCCGAAAAGCTGTTCCAAGCGATCCTCGGTCGCTCGAACGCGTCGACCGGCGCTCTGCGAGAAGCCCTGAAAGGTCTCGCCGAACTTCGCAAGGAAAGCTCGGTTCCATTGATCCTGGCTCTCGCCCAAGAACGCGATCAAGCTGGCCAAACCGATGCCCTGAAGAGCTTGCGTGAATTGCTCGTCGAGCAACCAGCACCCGAACTTAGAAAAGTCCGCGGGGCACTACAGAACTTGGCGCTGAAATCCAAACAAGCCGAAACGCGGCAGTTGGGTTATGCAGCCTGGATCACCGCAGAAGGGAATGGCGATGCCGCATTCGCGAACGCTTCGTCGTCCAAGGACAACCTTCGCGATCTCCTCAATTCGGTCCCCGGTATCACCAACGCCGACGTGCGAAAGAACATCTTCGCCTCGGTGCGTGGACTGATGTTTGACCTTCCTAGCTCTCTCGCCGCAGAGCCCTCCGGTGCTGGTCTTCAACAACCCGGTATCCAAGTCGACTACTTCCATCCTGCTGCAAACAACGTGGCTCTCGAAACGTTGACCGCGATGAAGCCGAGTGAGAGTGGTATCGTTCCTCAGATTGTGATGAATGTCCCCCAGAGAAAACAAGCCGACAACTTCGCGCTGCGATTCACCGGCAATATCCGCATCCCTGCTGCTGGAAAGTACTCTTTCTTTGTCGCTTCGGATGACGGCTCGCGGATCTACATCGACGACCAACTCCTCGTTAACAACGATCGCCTGCAAGGGATGACCGAACAAGGAGCCAGCGTAGATTTGACCGCCGGTTTGCACAAGATCGTCGTCACCTACTTCGACAACGGTGGTGGGGACGGATTGAGCGTGACGTGGAGTGGGCCAGGGATCCAAAAGCAAGCGATCCCCGCCGAGCAACTCTCTGTCGGTGGCGGCGGCGAAACACTGCATGATCTCGCGATCCGAGCTGCCAATACCATTCCTGGTTTCGATAAAGAGAAGTTCGCCGACTTTGCGAAACTCATCAAATCGGACAAACAACGTTCGACGGCGATCGCAGCCCTGCGGTCCATTGCCGACTCGGCCTGGGATTCTAAGGAACTGCCAGGACTCGCAGACAATCTCGTCGAGTATCTAAGCAGCATCCCAGCCAAACTCCGAACTACGCCATCTGCTGTGGAAACCGCAGAACTCATCAAGTCGTTCGCTGCCAAACTGTCACCAGACCAAGCGAAACGGATCGCGGATCGACTGCAAAACCTCGATGTCCGAACCATCGCAATCGGTACCGTTGTCGAGCGGATGAACTATGACAAAGAGCAAATCGTCGTCGAAGCTGGCAAGTCGGTTGAATTTCGATTCTCGAATATCGACAACATGCCCCACAACTTCGTGATCGTTGCTCCGGGCGCTCTCGAAGAAGTCGGCCTCAAGGCAGAAGCATCGGCTCTGGACGCCGACGCACGCGACCGGAACTTTGTTCCGAAGTCTGACAAGGTCCTTTTGGCCAGCAAGCTACTCAACGCCGGCGAAAGTCAATCTCTCAGCTTTGATGTTCCCAAAGAACCAGGTATGTACCCCTATGTTTGCACGTACCCCGGTCACTGGCGCCGAATGTTCGGTGTTCTGATCGTCGTTGCGAACATCGAACAGTACAACGCGGATCCTGCTGGATATTTGGCTGCAAACCCACTCGCCGTCAAGGACGAACTGCTCAACAGTATCGGACGAAACACAGAGTGGAAGATCGAGGATCTCGCCGCCGACCTAAAGGAACTCAAGCACGGACGGTCGTACGAAGTGGGCAAGAGCCTGTTCTCGGCGGCCAGCTGTGTGGGATGCCATAAACTCGGAGGCGAAGGGAAGGAATTTGGTCCAGACCTGAGCAAGCTCGACGATAAGAAGATGGCAGCCGATTACATCCTCAAATCGATCCTGCAGCCATCGGCGGATATCGAAGAGAAGTACCAAGCACGCATCTTCCAAATGGATTCCGACGCGATCATCACCGGGATGGTCATCGAAGAAAACGACGACCAAATCAAGGTCATGGTCGATCCGTTGGCCAAGGGAGATCCGACCGTCCTCGATAAGAGTGAGATTGTGGCTCAGAAGAAATCTGCCGTTTCAACCATGCCACAAGGGTTGCTCAACAAGTTGACCAAGGAAGAGATCCTCGACCTCATGGCGTATGTCTTGGCTCGCGGGGACAAGAAAGACGCTGCCTTCCAAGGTCATGACCACGACCACGGCCACGGCGGTCACTAGATTGCCAGTTCGCGGCTGCATCGTGCGTGCAGCCGCTTTAGGGTCTTGAGCATCGTCGTATCGAGCGTCTACCTATGAAACCTGGTTTGAAGATCGGTGATGTCGGCGGTCTGATTTGGATCGTCGACCCATCGATGGTGATCACGCTCGGTGGTGATTCTCGCGCCACCGTCTTTTCGACCCCCAATATGATCCTCTTGATGGAGCGGTCTGCCCGCGAAGCGATTCGCCCCTTTCTCGAACCCGGCGAGGAATCGGTAGGAACCGAGGTGAATATTCAGCACCTTTCCGGTGCCGGGATAGGATCCACCGTACGAGGCGAAGCTCGAGTGACGGGAATCGACGGCAAGAAAATCCATTTCGAAGTTTCGTCCTTTGAGGGAGACCGCTTGCTAGGTCGTGGAACCCATACGCGGGCTCTCGTCAGCGTCGAACGGTTGGTTGAAAACCTTGCCAAACAAAACGGTAGCGGAGAACGAGCCATGAACTTGAAAGCGAATACTGGTTCGTTAGCAGCGTTAAAGACAGTGCATGTCGATGTCGTCCAGCGTATCGCGACAGTCACCTTGAACCGGCCGCGCGTTCTCAATGCAGTCAACGCTGAGATGACCGGGGATTTAGAACAAGTCATCGCGTGGCTACTGGGTCACCCTGAGGATGTTCGGATCGTGATGCTGCGCGGCGCAGGGGCTGCGTTCTGCGCGGGTGATGATGTCAAGGAACTCCCCAGTTTCACACCCGAGTTCGCTCGAGAACTAAGCCTCCGCCAAGCGGAACTCTATCTGGCCCTCGAACGCATCCCGCAACCCGTGATCGCTTTGGTTCACGGGGATGCCATGGGGGCAGGATGTGTGGCTGCTTATTCTGCTGATATGCGCATCGCAACTCATGACGCCAGGTTCGGCATGCCAGAGATCAAACTGGGATGGCCACCGGGATATGGCATTGCTCAGCTCACAGCACTGATAGGAAAGTCACGGTCGTTAGAGATGTGCTTGATGGGGGAACCGATCAGCGCGACCAAGGCTCTCGAATGGGGATTGGTCAGCGAAGTCGTACCCGGTGCTACGTTGACCAAACGCGGACTACAGATCGCCGAAAAGATGCTTCAGATGCCCGCCGAAGCGTTGCGAGCCACCAAACGATTGGTCCATCTCGACGAAGGCTCCCAGCCGAAAGTGGCCCATCGCGCGGACACAGAGGCATACATCCGCTGCCTGCAACTTCACGACGCCCAAGAAGGCATCCAAGCCTTCGTTGAGAAACGGACTCCTCGGTTTCGAGGATCTTGAGTCCAGTACTTACCGTACTTCTCAGGTTACCCAAAATATTCTGCACCTTCTATTCACCGCACTCCTTTTCTCGTAAGCGACATTAACGATGCATGCAAACGCATTCGAACGACTTGGGGGTACCATTTTGCTCATGGTGCTCCTCGCTAACATGGCCATCTCGCAGGAAAAGGCTCGCTCCAACGAAAACGGAGGGACAGTAGAAAAAGCCGACCAATACTCCAAACGACGCACTGCCGATTGCGAAGGCTGGACGGTCCATATTGCCGAAGAATTAGACCAGAATGCCGCTGATAGTCTCGCAAAAGCACTCGAGTTACTGGCGCTACAATTGCAGGAGATCACTCGCGTCGTTCCCGCAGACGCTGTCATCGAATTGAAAAAGGTTCCACTTTGGTTCTCCGAGCAATACCCCAACGTACAACCTCGAGCCGAGTACCATCCCGATGCAGGATGGCTGAAATCGAACGGCCGCGACCCAGCGATGGCTCAGTGCGTCGAGTTCACCGATATAAGGAACTTCGAAGCAGAGACAAAACGGATGCCAAATTTTGTCTTGCACGAGCTAGCTCATGCCTACCACGACCGCGTGCTCACGGATGGTTTCGCAAATACACCCATCCGTGATGCGTACAAAAAAGCGAAGACCAGTGGTAAGTACGATGCGGTCGAGCAACGGTTTGGGGACGGACGGTCGACCAAGACCAAGGCGTATGCGATGACAACGCCGCAGGAATACTTTGCCGAAAGCACCGAAGCCTATTTCTCCACCAACGATTTTTTTCCATTCACCCGCGAACAGCTTCGCAAACATGACGCTGAGATGATGGAGCTTCTCGCCGACCTTTGGGGCGTGAGCAAAGCATCATCCACCTCCGCTGAAACCGATGCGGAAGACCTTGCGGATTGGAAGCATTCTGGATCCCTTTGGATCAATACGACACCCGATGGTGCGAATGTACCCAACGGTACCGAGGTTCACGAATTCCCACTGTGCGTTCGACTTTATGGGGACACGTTCGATTTCAGCCAATGCCAAGCCGATGGAAACGATTTGAGATTCACCCTTGCGGAATCGGGCAAGTCCCTCGCGTACGAAATCGATACGTGGGATCCCAAAGCTGGTTTCGCGGTGCTTTGGGTTCGAATCCCCACGATCCGCGGGAATGACCGCCAAGAGATCAAGCTCCACTGGGGGAACGCGGCAGCGAGACCAGGTTCCAAGGGTCGGAGTGTTTTCAATGAGTCCAATGGATTCGCATCGGTATGGCATCTTGGAGATACGCTCGTCGACTCCACTGGTGCGATGGAAAGCAAAGACACAGGGACTCGTGCTACCGCAGGGACGATCGGTCAAGGAAGGCTTTTTTCGCAGAACCACGGACTTTCTATGGGCGAGAAGATCGAGGGGCTTCCCACCGGCTCCGAACCACACACCACGGAAGCCTGGGTGATGATCGACCGACCGAACACCACCATCGTCGCTTGGGGGAATGAGAAAGCCCAAGGCAAGGTGGTCATGCAGTATCGCAGCCCATCGCGCATCAATATGGATTGCTATTTCTCAGGGGGAAATATTGCAACCTCGCGAGACGTTCCGATGCATACGTGGCAACATGTCGTTTACACCTACTCGCCCGAAGCGACCCGTATTTACATCGACGGTCGATTGGTCGATGAGGGCCTGAACCGCAAACCTGTTCTCGCGATCGAGAACCCGGCAAGGTTTTACGTGGGTGGCTGGTACGATCGCTATGATTTCGAAGGAATCATCGACGAATTGCGGCTTTCGAACGTCGCTCGCGATGCGGCCTGGATTCACCTGCAGCACGAAAACCAAAAGCCGAACTCGACCCTTTGTGGTTCGTTGGTCAAGAAAGGGAGTGCAGACGCGGAGCTTAAATTGAAGGTAACGCCAGGAAGTTTAGAGATCAACGAAGGGGAAATCGGCAAGGTGACCGCGATGGCCGAAGGCGCCGAAAAGATCTACTGGGAACTCGAACGCAATGGATCGAAAAAAATCATCGAAACCGATCGATGGAGTTGCTCGGTAGCATCCGGGCGAGTCATCGATCAAGAAACCGCATCGCTAACTCTAACAGCAATCTATCCAACCGAAATTCGCAAAATCACTGTTCCCATCGTCATTCAAAACAGCATCCCAGAGCCGGAGTTGACCGCCATCAAGACGATTCTCAAGGGCAAACAAAGTGTTGACGCTAATAAAACGGAATCAAAACTGGTGTGGGATGGTCGATCGGAGTTGATCCTTGAGCCTATCATCGCCAATGCCAATGCTTTGCAATCTCAGCCTTCCAATGAGTTAACCTATTCATGGACCACGTCGGGTGTTGCCGTCGGTAGCAGGCCCGATGGAGAGCGATTGGTGCTGACACGAGCACAAGGAAACGGCGAATTGACTATCAGGGCCAGCGTCCATAATGGTGGGCCTGAAGTAAGTACGACCACCATCATTCGCATTGAGCAACCCAAGCGTGACACAGAGTCATGGATCGAGCGACCAGCCACCGCCGACGAGCGGCCTCGCGATGGGCAATTCATCCCTCGCGATGGTTGGGGGGATGCGAAGACACGCACTGGGACACTTCGTTACCGAGGAGTCCTGGACGAAGATACACTTCAAAAAGTCAAGCCTGACCGATTGGTGCTTCGGGCGTTTGCCGGTTCGAAACGGATCGCGGAGAATAAAGTAACTCCTTCGAAGAATGGAGAATACGCACTGTCAGTGAATTTGCCGGCAGCACTCGAGAAGTACCGCTGTGAGTTAATCGCATTGAAAGGGAGCCAAGAGGAGATCCTTCATCGCGCATCGGATCTGCTTTGCGGCGATGTCTATTTGATCATCGGGCAGTCGAACGCGGTGGCTACGGATTTTGGCAAGGTCGAGGAACCCTCGACGAGCCCTTGGGTACGGACTTTTGGCACAACGGAGGGTGGTGAACCGGGTGCAAGGCGCGAGCTGTGGGGCGACGCTCGAGCTCGGGCTCCCGGTGGGGAACTGGAAATCGGCTATTGGGGGTTGGAACTCGGTAAAGCGATCGCAGAACGTGAGGGATTACCGATATGTATTGTCAACGGAGCGGTCGGTGGCACGCGCATCGACCAGCATCAACGCAATACCTTCGATCCGACCGATGTGAAGACGATTTACGGGCGACTCCTATGGCGGGTCCAAAAAGCGGGATTAACCCATGGTGTGCGCGGGGTCTTTTGGCATCAAGGGGAAAACGATCAAGGGGCTGACGGTCCGACCAATCGGTTTGGGTTCGAAACGTACGAGCCATTCTTCGTCTCTCTGGCTGCGGCATGGAAAGAAGATTACCCCAACATCGAGCATTACTTTGCGTTTCAGATTTGGCCCAAGGCGTGCTCGATGGGGTTCGATGGATCGGACAATCGCCTACGCGATGTGCAACGTCGATTACCTAATCTTTTTTCGAACCTCAGTGTCATCTCCACGTTGGGGATCAAGCCTCCCGGTGGCTGTCACTATCCAGCAGATGGCTATTCCCAATTTGCAACGATGATGCTTCCACTCGTCCAACAAAAGATCTACGGAAAAACGCCGACAGCGAGCCTGACGCCACCTAATTTGCAATCAGCGCGATGGATTGGCACCGACCGCAAAACCATCGAACTTGTGTTTGACTCCGAGATCCTATGGAACGAAGGATGCAGCAATCAGTTTTACATGGGCAAGCAACGTCTAGAGATCGAATCGGGAACGGCTAACGGTCGGAAAATATTGCTTCAACTTAAAGCATCTGTCGAATCCGAGAACCCATCACCTGCCGAGATCACTTACGTCGACAGCAGTGCTTGGAGTCAAGACCGATTGCTCGTGGGTGCCAATGGACTCGCGGCTCTCACGTTTAGCGATGTCCCGATCCTTCAGAATTGAGCTTCTCCTCAAGGCTGCGAACTTCATCGATGAAGGCCTTAGCCGATGGCGAGAGACTTCGATTCCTTAGGTAGATAAAGCCATATCGGAGCTTAAGCCACGGTGGATCAAAGGGGACTTGGCAAAGTTCCCCTCGGTCGATGTCCGCCCTCAATAGACCGATCGGAGCAGCGCCAATTCCATCGCACATGGAGACGGCTTTTTTTGCGCTGGTTAAATCATCGACGACCACGGCAGGGACAAAATCCCCGTTGTCCGGGTCGACCCCGCCCGATCGATTCAAGAACTTGGGGAAGACGCTCAAGATCCGGTGGGGCGCACGCGTTGCGATCCAGGGATACTCCATGAGATCGACGAGAGTGAGACCCTTCTTCTTCAAGATTGGATGCCCATGCCTGCAGAAATAAACCATGGGGTGCGTTGCCGCGAGTTCGACTTGAAGCTCCGCAATTTTTTCCGCTTCGCTGATCTCCGCAACGGCCACATCCGCGTGCCGACTCAATACGTCGGTGGTCGCTTGTCTCCAGTCGGTGATCCGGAATCGGCAGCGAAGCTTGCTGTGCTTGGCCATCAGTCGACCGATGGCACTTGCGGCCGATAGCTCCGCGGGATAAAGCCCGCAACTGATCGACAATTCTCCCGTTTCGAGACCTTGGACCAACTCAATCTCCCGCCATAACTCCTCCGAGTCCAGCAGGATCCCTTGCCCCTTCTCGCAGATCATTTTGCCAAACGCGGTCGGCTCGATGCCGTCTCGGCCTTGCCTGTCGAAAAGAACCACCCCCAATTCGCTTTCCAAACTTTGGATGCTGCGAGTTAACGCAGGTTGCGAAATCCCAAGTTCCTCCGCCGCCCGACCAAAATGACGGGTTCGGGCGAGCATCAACACATGCCTTAGGCTACGAAGGGAAATGTCCATGCATTTATGTTATCAAATTAATAATTAGAATGCATTAGCTTTATGGCTGGAAATGCTTAGAATCTCGACATCGTGGCGTGGTTAGCGTCACATTTTCACGTTTCGGAAAACCATCATCGTTTTCAAAGGAGTTTCCATGACCAGAAATTGGCGGATCCCAGGAGTGATCTGTTTTATGGCGGTTGTCGCCATGTCGTTGCTGAGCAACGCACACGCGCAGCAGAAGAAGCCAAATATTTTGGTGATTTGGGGTGACGACATTGGGCAGTTCAATGTCAGTGCCTACAACCAAGGGATGATGGGTTACAAAACCCCGAACATCGACCGAATTGCAAAGGAAGGCGCTCTCTTTACCGACTGGTACGGTCAACAAAGTTGCACGGCAGGCCGCGCAGCGTTCATCACCGGACAGTCACCGATCCGAACGGGATTGACCAAGGTTGGACTGCCCGGTGCACCCGAGGGGATGAAGAAAGAAGACCCGACGATCGCTACGTTGCTCAAAGCACGTGGATACATGACCGGTCAATTCGGCAAGAACCACCTTGGGGATCGCGACGACATGCTCCCCACCGCTCACGGCTTTGACGAGTTCTTCGGGAACCTCTATCACCTGAACGCGGAAGAAGAGCCAGAGAACCCCGATTATCCAAAGAACCCGGAGTTCAAAAAGAAGTTTGGACCTCGAGGTGTGATCCACAGCTATGCCGACGGCCGCATCCAAGACACCGGTCCACTCACCAAGAAGCGGATGGAAACCTTCGACGAAGAAGTGAACTCGATGGCAGTCGATTTCATGGAGCGATCCAAGAAAGCTGACAAGCCGTTCTTCCTTTGGTGGAACTCGACGAAGATGCACATCTTCACCCACCTCAAGGAAGGCGTAGCGGGCAAGACCGGTTTGGGGATTTATGCAGATGGTATGGTAGAACACGACCGTCAGATCGGAGAGATCCTCGGCAAACTCAAGGAGCTCGGACTCGAAGAAAACACCATCGTCATGTACTCGACCGACAACGGTGCCGAAGCCTTCACATGGCCCGATGGAGGGACCACCATGTTCCGCGGTGAAAAGAATACCCAGTGGGAAGGTGGCTACCGAGTGCCATGTGCAATCAAATGGCCAGGAGTGATCAAGCCAGGCACAGTCATCAATGACATCGGTGCTCACGAAGATATGCTCTCCACGTTGCTCGCTGCTGCCGGTGACACAACCGTCAAAGAAGATCTGCTCAAAGGTCGCCAGATTGGCGATCGGAACTACAAAGTTCACTTGGATGGTTACAACCTGATCCCTGCTCTCAAGGGCGAAGCTGAATGGCCTCGCAAAGAGTTCATTTACTGGACCGATGACGGCAGTGTCGCAGCCCTTCGCTACGGCAACTGGAAGGCAACGTTCTTGAAGCAAAACGCGCACGGCATGCACGTTTGGCAAGAGCCATTCGAAGTGCTCCGCGCTCCGACCTTGGTCAACCTCCGTATGGATCCGTTTGAACTCGCGCAAGATATCGGCATGGATTACCAACGCTGGTACCTCGAGCACATGTTCATGATCGCTCCCGCGGGTGCCTACGTCGGCCAATGGCTGCAAAGCTTCCGCGAGTTCCCACCTCGGCAGAAACCAGGCAGCTTCAACTTGGAACGCGTGATGGAAGCGGTCACGTCCCAAAAAGGAACCGGCAACTAATTGCTAGCCGCGGGTTCTGCAACACCGTGAGCCGCAAGGCGCTAGCCGCGGGTTCTGCAACACCGTGAGCCGCAAGGCGCTAGCCGCGGGTCCTGCATGAAAATCTTTCTAGGAGCGATGCTTGTGGTACCATAAGCATCGCTCCTTTTTTTCATACCAAAACATTTGACACATCCCGAAAATCGAACTGGGAAGACGGTTATGAAACCTCGACTATCGCAACCATGCTATTTCTCGTTTCTATGTGCTTGTGTTCTTGCATGGATGGCATCACCCAATACTGCAAGTGCCCAGCAGTACGACCCGCTGCCATCGTGGAACGAGGGGACTGCAAAACAATCGATCTTGGGATTCGTTTCGCGCGTCACTTCGCCAGGATCCAAAGACTATGTGGATCCAGCATCCCGGATCGCCGTTTTCGATAACGATGGAACCCTCTGGCCCGAGAACCCAATGCCTTTTCAATTGGCATACGCCGTCGACGTCGTCCGATCCAAAGCCGCAGCGGATTCGAACTTGGCCGAGGACCCGATGGTGCAAGCAGCCCTCAGTGGGGATTTCGAGAAACTGCTCGCAGGCAAGCACCATGATGGACTACTACAACTGATGGCAATGACGCACACGGGCATGACGACGGAAGAATTCGCTGCGAGTGTTTCCAGATGGATGGCGACGGCCAAGCATCCCAAATACAACCTGCGCTACGACCAACTCACGTACCAACCGATGCAGGAAGTATTGGCGCTGCTAAAAGCCAAAGGATTCAAAACCTACATCGTTTCCGGGGGTGGCGCAGACTTCATGCGTGTCTGGTCCGAGCGGGTTTACGGTATCCCGCCCGAACAAGTCATCGGCTCAACGGCGAGGACCTCGTTAGAGCTGCGGGACGGAATCCCCGTCCTGGTGAAAACCTTGGATCACGTGTTCGTCGACGATAAAGAAGGAAAGCCTGTTGCCATTCACCAATTCCTGGGCCGCCGCCCCATCGCTTGCTTCGGGAATAGCGATGGTGACCATGCCATGCTTCAGTACACGACGATCGGCAATCCCAAGCCGAGTTTCGGTTTGATCGTCCACCACACGGACGACAAACGCGAATACGCATACGATTCCACCCCTAAAAGCACCGGAAGACTGGTAGAGGCCCTCCAAGAAGCCCCTCGGCGCGGCTGGACCGTTGCCAACATGGAATTGGACTGGCGCACGGTTTTCTCAAGGTAAGGTGGTTTTTTTCGAAGCAATTAGGTTTTCTCGAAGTGATTGGGGCCACCCCTTCTTCGAGTTGACCATTCTTCAAGATGTCATTTTCGGCGGTTTTGACTATAGTGGGAGGTACGCCCATCCCGCCTCACGCGGCTATTTCACCCTCCAGCCGCCCCCAAAAACTCGTTCGATGGTTTGCCGAATGAACGTTCGCTCCCTTCAAATACCCTGCATTTTCGTGGGCTTGCTTCTCGCATCGGGAACGATTGCGCTGGCGCAATCTTCCGATATCGCCCGCCTTGTACACCCCGAAGTGGCCGAACGGGTCAGCTTGACTGACCCCCAACGCACCGAAATTCAAAAATTACTTCAAAGCCGCGCCGAGGCCCTGGTCGCAGCGAAAGAATCCGCTGCCAAAGAAGCCGTTCGCAAGGAATACGAATCCAAGATCCTGGCAACCCTGACGGACGAGCAAAAAGCGCAGTTCGCCGCACTCACCCCGTCTAAAAAACTGATGTTCCAGTTCCGAGAGATGAAGTGGGACGATGTGCTGCATTGGTTCGCCGATCAACAAGACCTTACGCTGGTCATGGATCGTACCCCACCCGGCGTCTTCACCTACAGCGACACGCGCACATACTCCCCCGCCGAAGGGATCGATCTCCTCAACAGCGTTTTGATGACTCGCAATTTCGCGCTCGTCCGCCGAGAAAAGATGCTAGTCGTGATGGAATTGAGCGACACCATCCCGCTCGAGCTGATCCCTCGGGTGAAAACGGAAGATCTCGTCAATCGTGGACGGTTTGAATTGGTATCAGTTGTATTCCCTCTCGGTGGAAGACCTATCGATAATGTCCTCATTGAAGTAAAGCCTTACCTGAGCAGCTACGGCCGCGCGATACCTCTCGCCCAAGGATCGCAGTTGCTGGTGGTTGAAAACGCGGGCAAGATGCAAACCATCAATGAATTGATCGCTTCGGTCGCGATACCGAAATCGCCCCCTAAACCAGAACCACCTCCACCACCACCCAGACCCGTTTTCACGTCATACTCTCTTGGAACATTAGACGCTGCGAGTGTCCTAAAGACGATTCAAACCCTCATTCCCAGCGATCAAATTACCGTCGATCCGAAAACGGGTGTCCTCAGCGCCTTTGTGATTCCGGATCAACATACTGCGATCAAAACTGCGATCGATCAAATGATCGCAAATACGGCATCCCTTCCAGGCAATGAGACGGTCGCCTACCAAGCGGGAAAAACAGTTCCTGAAGACTTGCGGAAGCAAATACTCAGCATCGCTCCTAACGCATTGGTCATGGTCTCCCAAGACCGTGTGCTGGTCTCTGCATCTGCTTCGGACCAAAAACTGGTCAAAGCCGGTCTCGCGGGACTCGATATTACCCCGGTGGTCGATTCACAATCGATGAAAGTGTTTGAGATCGAACCAGCCATGGCGACGATCGCAGAAACGGCGATGAAGGCGTTTCTCCCCAAAGCACAAGTCGGCGCCAACAGTCGCGCAGGCAGTTTGATCGTGCGAGGCAGCGAAAAGGACCTGCAACTCGCCACGGAAATCTTCGAGCTTTGGAAACGCTCACAAGCCAACAAAACCATCCAGTTGAAGGCATTCCCGCTCGATCGAGTCGCAGACGCGAAGTGGCTCGCAACCGTCCAAAAGATGGTCCCCGAGGCAAATGCATGGCTCAGCGCCGACGGTAAGCAACTCATGCTCTTGGCAACCCCTGGGGATTTGGCAAGCGTCGAAGCGACACTTGCGCCGCTGCTCTCGCTGCTGCCGAAGACCAGCGACCGACAACTCAAGGTCTATGTCCTTTCAAAGAACCAACAAGCACGACGCGCCTTGCTCACGTCAGAACTTCCGGCCGACTTGAGCTCGATGAAACTCGTCGATGGAACGAATAAGCAAGAGATCATGGTCTGGGGAACTCCCGACCAGCATTCTCAGTTTTCAACGTTCCTCGAAAGCCTCGACCAACCCGGCCCATCGCCAACCAAAGCTATCCCAAAGATCTATCCGATCGACGTCATGGACTCAGCCATCGTCGTGCAGCTGCTAACCACCGAATTCCCCGACGCCAAAGTAACTGCGGATACCGAGGGTACATCCCTGACGGTTATCGCCGAAGAAACCATTCAACAAAAACTTTCTGAACGCCTCACTACTGTCGTTGCCGAGCTACCTAAGAAACCACAAGCAACTCTCGAGTCGTATTCCGTTACGGGAATGACCGCTACCGCCCTCAGTACCGCGTTGACCCCATTGCTGACCAAAGCCCGCGTCAATGTCGATGCCACCAAGAACCGGCTGCTTGTTTCCGCCGATGCCAAAACGCACGAGGAGATCAAGGCTTTGGTAAAGGCGCTCGACGAAACTGCGAGTACCGACCAACAAAAAGTTGTGGTCGTCTATCCAGTTCAGCACGCTACTCCGACTCAGATTAAAACGATCCTCGATCAGCTTTTGATCGGAACCGTCGTGTTAGCCGATGACAAGCTCAAGCAAGTGGTCGCGACAGGAACGATCGATGCCCAAGCGACCGCAAAGGCGACGATCGAGCAAATGGATCGGCCGAAATCCAACAGCGGGACCAAGGAACTTCGTAGCTATGACACCAAGAAAGTCCAAGCCACCTACCTGTTGCCAGTCCTGCAAAAGCTATGGCCCGATATGGAACTGGCTGCAGATGTAACTGCGAACAAGATCATCGCCTCGGGTACCGTTGAAGAATTGGAGAAACTCCATCAAGCGATGGAGCGTCTGGTAGCGGCGCCCGACGGGAACCCTCAAACGGTAAAAACCTATGCCGTCCCCGCAGGAGATATGCTGACCTTGGCTACGATCTTGGGGCAGATTGCCCCTCAAGCCATCCTCAGCACTGATGCGACCTCGCGCACGGTAACCGCTTGGGCCAATGAAGAGCAGCACACTCGAATCGCACAGGCCTTGGAACAAATCAGCAAGACCGCGCAAAGCGCGAAAGTGCCAGCGACCTATTTGGTCAAGCCGGCACAAGCCGTTGCGGTGCAAACATCGCTTCTAACGCTGTTCCCTACCGCGTCTGTCGCAGGTATCGCCACCACCGGGCAGATCATCGTGGTCGCGTCTGCCGAACAGCAAGCCAAGATTGCTGAAGTGATTGAAATGCTTTCATCGGGCTCCAATGCCGCAGACCGGACGGTACGAGTCTTTCGATTGAATCCGGAACGCGTCGACTTGACCAGCATGATGAGCGGATTGCAAGCCGTCCTGCCATCCCAAATCCGATTGGAACCCAACACCGCCAACAACACGATCCTCGCGATCGGAACGGCGAGCGAACTAGAACAGGTCACTCAGAAGATCGAAGAACTTCAACAACAGATCCCAGAACCGGACCTCTCCGCAACTCGGGTCTATCCATTGCGACATGGCAGCACCCTTGGCGCTGTCACCGTCCTTCAAACCATGCTTCCCAAAGCCACCATCGTGCAGGATCTCGCAACCCGCACGATCTCTGCGACAGCAAAGATGGGTGAACATGAACGGATCGCGGAATTTCTGAAATCGTACGACATACCTCGGGAACCAGCGACTTACCTGGTGAAGCCTACCCAAGCCGTGGTGGTGCAAACGTCGCTGAAGGCTTTATTTCCCTATGCCGACATCACCTCCGATCCCACAACTGGCCAAATCGTGGTGGTCGCGGAGCAAGAACAGCAAAAGCAAATCGCAAAGGTTGTGGAAATGATGGGAAGCGGTCCCAATGCCGCGGAGCGAACGGTTCGAGTCTTCAAGGTCGCATCCGAACGGGAGGATCTAACGGCACTCGTGAACACTTTGCAATCCACACTTCCCTCCCAAATCCGCCTCGAATCCAGCAATCGCAGCCAGACAATTTTGGCCATCGGCACTCCCGAAGAATTGGACCTAGTAGCAGCGAAGCTTGACGAAGTGCAAAAACAACTTCCGATCCCGGAACCGATCACCTCCGTTGTCTATCCGTTGACCCACGGAACACCCGCGGGCGCTTACGCGCTGCTTACCACGTTGCTGCCTCGGGCAACGATTGTCCAAGATCCCACGTCGCGGACCATCGGTGCAACCGCACGCAAAAGTGATCATGACAAAATCCGTGAATTGATCGCAACCTACGACGTCCCCCGCCAAGAAATGCTGGAAACTCAGGTTTATCGACTCAAGCAAGGAAGCGCCTATGGGCTGGCAACGGTACTCGTTACGTTGATGCCCCAAGGCTCCTTCTATGGCGGCCGCGAAGATGGGATCCTGGTAGCGACGGCGACAAAAGAACAACACGCTAGGATCCAGGAAATCATTTCCGGTTACGATCGAGGTGCCGAAGGCATTGAGACCAAGGTATTCCCCATGGGCAAGGCTGACGCGACGACGTTGCGGACAGCGCTCGCCGCTTCATCCACAAAGATCAACGTCGTGGCCGATGTCGCGACAAACAGCTTGATCGTTACCGCTCCAACCAGCGACATGGAACGGATCTCAGGAATCGTGAAAGCGATCGATCAAGGAGACGGAAGCGGAAAAACATCGAAGTACTATCCTCTCAACTCGGCGGAACCCACGGCGCTCGCGAGGGCTTTGACCGAAAGTTTCCCGAAGGCCAAAATCGGCGCGGACTCCACCAACGGAGGAATCTTCGTCACGGGAACCGAACTCGAACACGAGGCGATCACTAAGGTCGTCCAAGATGTGAACCAGCAACCTGGAAAGCTACCTTCGTTCAAAGCGTTTCCGCTTCAATACGCAAATCCTGAGACTCTCGCGAAATCGTTGACCACAGCCTTAGGCGCCCGCTCCACTGCTGGCATCACTTTCAACCGAGAGGCTAAGAGTGTCTTCGCAGTTGGGAGTAAACAGGATCTGTCCAATCTGGAGCAGATGATCTCGCAAATGGACACTCCCGAATCGCGCGATAACGCTCGACGGCTAGAGATTTTCTCTCTCAAAGGGGTCGACGGCAAATCGGTCGCAACTTCGCTTGAGAGTCTCTTCAAAGATTCCACGATGCCCGCGGAAGTTAAATTCGACCAGTTCAACCAGCAGTTGTTTGTCACCGGGGATGCTAAACAAATGGCTTTGGTTTCCGAGGCGTTGCAAAAGATCACTCCACCAAAACGCGATTTGGAGGTGTTTCAGCTTGAAAACGCGGATCCCAACTCGATCAGGATCGCTGCTGAAGCACTCTTTTCCGACGAGCCTATGATCTCCATGCCGAACATCACCACCGACACCAACCAGCAGCAGGTTTGGGTGCGCGGTACGAGGGAACAGATAGAAAGCGTTCGGAAACTGATTGGGCAAATGGGTGAAAACTCATCCGATACTCCGAATCAGGTAGCTCCATTCCCTACCGGCCAATCGCGACTTCGCTTCGTTCCGATCCATCGCAATCCGAAAGCGTTGCTCGATGAAGTCGAGCGGCTATGGCCACTGATCCGCAGCAACCCGATCCAAGTGATCAACCCCAAGGAGATCAATCAACGGCCACCCGAACAGCCAACTCCGTCGAACGATACAAGCCTGCTCCCAGAGCCTGCTCCCAGTGGAGTTGGTGGCAAATTGGTGGTTTCACTCGCACCGAACTTTCAAGATCCATCCAATGCCTCCTCTCCGAATCCCGAGCCCCCAATCGCCATGGTCCCACAACCACCAGTTGTCATCGTGACCGGTGATAGCCAGTGGACGCTCGCATCGGACGATCCGGACGCCGTCGGCCGACTCGAGCAATTGCTGGCAACCCTTCTCAATCCCGTCATGGAACCCTACGCAACGGCAGGAAACTACTCGGTCTATATCCTGAGGCATGCCGATGCCAAGCAACTCGCGGAGCTTCTCGCGGACTTATTTCGGACATCGGAGCGGGGAAGTCGCACGGCGCTTGCCGATACCATACAACGGCTAAAGATCGTGGCCGATACGCGGATCAATGCACTAGTCATCGGAGGCAACCGTCCCGACCGTCGCGTTATCGAAGAATTGCTCGGCGTGTTCGATTCGAAGGATTTGATCGACCGCTTGCAACGGATCACACCAATCCTGGTGCCGTTGCAGAACGCAAGTGCCAAAAATGTTTCCGATATTTGCAAGGAAGTCTACAAATCCCAGCTCTCCAGTGGTGCCGGCCGCGATCCACTCGATATTCCAGAAGGCGTCTCCACGGATGTCGCTAGTATATTGCAACAGATCAATGCTCAAGCATCCGCGCCGCTGCTATCGCTCTCGATCGACGACTCATCGAACTCTCTTGTTCTCCGAGGCCCGACCGATTTGACCGACGAAGTGAAAACGTTCATCGCGAGTCTCGATCGGCAATCCGAGGTCGCCCCGTCCCGGCGCATTCAAGTTTTACGGTTGGAGTCGACCAACTCGAAGAACCTTGAGAAGGCACTCAAGCTCCTCTACGGCAAGTAGCCAATAGCAAAATCCGAGCCACGCGTGTAAGCAAGTGGCGACTGGACGCTGAAATCCGCATCCCATCCGAGCCACGCGTGTAAGCAAGTGGCACCGGGACGCTGGAACCCGCATCCCATCCGAGCCACGCGTGTAAGCAAGTGGCTCCGGGACGCTGGAACCCGCACCCCATCCGAGCCACGCGTGT
>CAITIE010000069.1 GCA_903892355.1 uncultured Pirellula sp.
AACTGCTCTACATTGGTAATGGTAGAACAGCTGTCCTCAGCTGTTCCCTCGCTGCGTTTGTCATTTTCGTAACGTTCCAATCTTGCCGTATAGTGACAAATCGGCGACTTATTGGCACGGCGCAATAGCTCGCAACCGTTTCCTGATGTTAACGCAGGGCGAGAGCAGTTGGGGACAACTGCTCTACATTGGACATCTACTTCTTCTCGTCAGGCCGTACCGTGTTCAGTAGCGCTAGAAACCTCTCGATTTCCTCGTGCATCCCTTCGGAGGCTTTGGCGAGCAACACCGAGCCGATCATTTGGCATGAGGCACCTCCACCCTGGTCATCCCATGCATCTGGGCGCACCATCTTTTTGATCGTGTTGACGATATTTACCCCTTCCGAACTATTGCTGGCCACATGTGCGAGGTTGTACGCGAGGACGGCTCCGTTGAAGTCGGCTTGCGTTCGGCGAGTGATCTCTAAACGATCCTCGTGAACGATGTAGTCCAAATTCAAGGGGTAAAGGATTCGCTGCAGAACGATGCGAAGGCTTCCCATGTTGGTAGAGAATGTGATCGGATCCTCTGGGGTCACATTTTCCTCTTCTAAACCCTTAGCATCGATATGGACCGGGAACAGATACGTGTCGGAAATAAAAGTCACCACGGAACTCAGTGGTTGATTGTTGAATTGGAACTCTCTCTCTTCATCGAGCCGTCGCCGCATTTTTTCACGGGCACGAAGGGAGTTTTCTCCACGAGCCAGCCAAACCGGTTTGTCACCCTGCGGCTTGACCCACTTGATCACAGGCGACATACCACCCATGCCACCCGACTCACCGCCGCCCATCATACCACCGCCACCCGGTGGACCAGCGAAGCCTCCAAGTTCCTGCTCTTGGGCCACGAGCAACGACTGACCGCATACCAACGCACCGCATACCACCATGCCTAGCAAAAGCGGTACCGTCCAAACCCAACGGTTTCTTTGCATTCGCGATAGCTTCGTCATGATTCATTCTCCCGTTTGATGAAAAGGTTCTTATCGAAAAGTGTGATGAGTATGTCTATCGTTGAACATTCAATGCTAAAGCCACCAACACTTGGATGATCTGCTCGTGTTCTGACTCGGTAGCGCGAACTAGGAGGATCGGACCGTTGAGGGTCATTGCAATTGCGTCTGAATCGCCTGTACCCAGCATGCGTTCGAGCAACTGCACAACCTCCGCTGCTTCGAGATTGGTGCGGGACACGTGCGCCAAGGAGTACCGGCGCACCGTGGGATTCGCTCGCACATACTCCAAGTCGGCGATCTCGATCCCCGACGGGCGTACGATGTATCCCAAGTCACGCGGGCCCAGCACCCGTTGCAGGATCTGCTTGCGCGTCGTGCGATGCCTGAGTTGAACCGTAGACTCGAATTCGGACGCCCTGGACGGATCGGTCGCATAGCCTCGGTAATCCAAAGGAATCGGTTCCAACAGTTCCGCGAGCGCTTGCTCCAGCGGCAACCCATTCCAATCGACCTCGATCGTCTCGTCCAATGCGTTGAGGATTGTATCTTCGGGCGTGGTTGGTAATGGATCCACTTTCCACCCGAAAATTGGTGGTATGGGTTGCCTGGTGTCAGCGGGTGGTGTGGTTACCCATGGTGTCGCGGAGTTCGGAACTCGCGGATTTTTGGAGGACATGCGCATCACCAAAAGACTGATACCGGTCATCACGAGTGCTCCGGCGATCGCAAACTTCACGAATCGAATGAATTTTAATTTTGCTCTAGAACGCTTTTGCAACGCCGATGGCAGCGCCGAGTCGAGTGGATGCTGGACATGCGCCAGGCACTGCTCGAGCAATGCAGAAACTTCGCTCGCCGAGGCATAACGATCCTTGGGATCCTTGGCCATGAGAGTTTCGACGATCTGCACGAGCCAACTCGGAATCTCGGGATTAAGTTCGCGAATCGGCTTGGGCTGCGACTCTCGTATCTTCTCAAGCACACCGAGGGACGTTTCCGCGCGATAAGGTGGACGTCCAACGCACATGGCGTACAAGACACTGCCGGCGCTAAACAGATCGCTTTGAACGCTCAGCTTCCCCCCGCGAGCCTGTTCAGGAGACATGTACTGAGGTGTTCCCGGTAGAACCCCGGAAGCGGTCGCATTGGCATCATCGATTGCTTGTGCCAGTCCGAAATCGGTGAGCAATGCGCGGTCGATACCTTCTTCGAGGAGCACATTGGCTGGTTTCACATCGCGATGGATCAGACCTTGAGCA
Organism: uncultured Pirellula sp.; assembly: GCA_903892355.1. GTDB lineage: Bacteria > Planctomycetota > Planctomycetia > Pirellulales > Pirellulaceae > JBKCUI01. The sequence continues at coordinate 2,260 of CAITIE010000069.1, forward strand.
TGAGCCGCAGCCAAACCGGCGGTGACTTGTTTGCCAATCCGAAGGATCTGCTTGAGGTCGAGCGGGCCGACGCGATCGATGCGTGCCTGCAGCGACTCGCCAGGGACATAACGCATGACGAGGTAGGGGACTTCGCGATCGGCGTCGACGTCGTAGATCGGCACGACATCTTCGTGGACGACTGCCGCAGCAGCCCGAGCTTCCTTGGCGAATCGATGGCGGGCCGATCCATGGAAGGCTAATGAAGGAGCCAAGACCTTGATCGCTACGGAGCGATGTAGCTCGGTATCAAAACCCTTGAAGACGATTCCCATGCCACCTGAGCCTAGGAGCCGCTCAATGTCGTAGCGACCGATCCGGCCGAGCATCTCCGGATGGGCCGGTGGCGATAGAAGTTTTCTCGACAGCGACTCTGCCAATTCATCCGTACGAGCAATGTGGCTGCGGTCGGTGGACGAGGAGAGCACTTCGCGCGTTTGCGACCAATCCCCTTCTTCGCCAGCCAAAGCATGAAGCTTCGTTTGGCATGTGGTGCACTGCTCGAGATGTTGCAGCCATGCATCGGAATCGGCATTGTTGACACTGCCGACAAGCAAGTCATGGAGCTGTTCGTTGCTGCAGCATGTTGGATGATGCGGAGTTGTCATTCGCTCGTCTCCCACTGCTTCACCAATTTTCGGATCCGATCCATGATGCGGCATCGACTCAGGTAGACAACACCTTCGCGAACGCCGAGCGACTGGGCGACGTCAGCGATAGGACGCCTTTCAATGGTTGATAACCAGAATGCTTGCCACGTCGATTCTGCTGCGGTGCGGCGAACCTCGGTTGCCGCCCGCGAGAAAAGTTCCCAGCGGTATTCAAAATCCCAAAAGGTCGCGGTGGCTGATTCTCGCTGCTCTAGATTGTCCCATTGGACATTGGAACCGAACTCGGGGCGTGTCGCCCGGCGAGTAATCAGGTCGAGGGCTTTATTCCTGGCGATCCGAAACAGCCACGGTCGAAACCCGATTCGCTCCTCGCGCTCCAGCCATTGATGGATCGACTTGGAGACAGCCAAGAGAACTTCTTGGACGACGTTATCGGCATCAGCGGTTTGTAGTCCCATGCGTTTGGCGGTTCGGTGGATCACGGGCGAGTAGATTTCGGTGAAGTCCTGCCAAGCGACCGCATCGGCCGAATCCCGAAGCTTCAGCAGCAGACTGGCTCGCGTTTCGGGGTCGAGGTCATGCATAACGATGGGAGAACCGGGATTGAATAGACAGGGCCTTCAGGGTCGGATCCCTTCCAGGATGCCCGTCCATTCAGAAAACGCAACCGTTCGCGGGATCTTTCAGGGGTAAGATGAACTTTTTGGCAAGTTTTTGGATGCTCACCGAGAACGGCATCCTGCTGAATTTGCAGCCAACCGCGCGTCCGGATAGGAAGAAACACAGAGACACCGAGGACATGGAGAGAATGCGTCCCAGAATTGGATCATGACTAGCATCGGGGGATAGCGGGTTTCGGCGTCCAGTCGCCACTTGCTAACACGCATGGCTCGGATTGGCGAAGTGATGTGTGCATGGTGATTCGCGAAGCGAATCGAATCGGAGCCTTCGGCGTCAGCGCCGGGTGGCGGGGCGTACCGAGGCGATCGCTTCATGGCCTCGATCATGACTAGCATTGGGGGATATCGGGTCCAGCGTCCAGTCGCCACTTGCTAACACGCGTGGCTCGGATTGGCGATGCGATGTGGGTATGTTGCTTCGCGAAGCGAATCGAATCGGAGCCCTCAGCGTCAGCGCCGGGTGGCGGGGCGTACCGAGGTGATCGCTTCATGGATTGGATCATGACTAGCATCAGGGGATAGCGGGTTTCGGCGTCCAGTCGCCACTTGCTAACACGCGTGGCTCGGAATGCCGGTCTAGATTGAGACCCATTCAACGAAAAAAGCCCTCGCCGAATGGCGAGGGCTTTTCAATATCTTTCCCGACGGAACAATCCAGGCCTAACCACCTATTTACCAGGTGAACTCAGCACCGGCGGTGAACCCTTGATAAACCACATTCGCATCGGTGTTCACTCGTGCAATTCGTGATGCCGTTGGAGAGATCACCGAAGGTGCTGTTGCGTTGAAGTTATCCGACGCAAGGGCTACGTTGTCCATCCAGAGCACCTCATACGATGATCGGAATGCCCAAGAGTAGTTCAGCCGATAAACCATTTGCGGTGACAACTGGGTTACGTACGCCGTCTCGTTGTTCAGGGCCGACTCGCGAATCTCGGGGATTCCGAACGCTGGCAATGAGTTTGCAAAGATCGTTGTATTTTGCTTGGAACGATTGTTGAAGATACCAGTCTTCAATTCAACACCCAGCTTAATACCTGGTCGGAAGTTGTACCAAAGATCACCACCGACTTGCCAGCCGACGAGAGCGTTTCGTGTGCCCAAATCATAATCGAAAAAGCGAGGTCCGTTGTTGGCAGCACCGTTGTTGTTCAAACCGGTAGCTGTGAATCGGGACGTTTCGACGAGTTCGAGATAACGAATGCCGGTCAAGAAACTGCCTTGGAAGAACCCGTAGGGCTCGGACCAACGTCGGCGGAAGTTGATTTCGCCGTTCTGAAGCTTCGAGGTGTAGTCGAGTGTATGGAGCAACGATCGATCGGAATCGTCGAAGCCACCTGCTGGGAAGGTCCCGAAGTTGCTGATGAACGAGTACAAGTTACCCGGAGCAGGACTGGTCGCAAACGCGCTGTCGCTCCACGTATCAAGCCCCCAGTAGATCGCTTCCAGGTTCGAGCCAGGGCCGACTTGGACGTTTGCTTGCAGACCCAAACCGCCTTGCATGCTGTTCGGGGCTACCATGCCAGTACCCAGCACGAAGTCGCCCGTGCCAGCACCCAGCGATGATGTATTGAAGTTGCTATTGCCCGAGGTTCGGGTCATCCCGATACCTTCGATCTTGGCGTCGTACCAACGTTGTGTCGCAATGCCACCTTCGCCGAAAGGGACGAACAGTGCGGGGATTTTGGCAAGACCGCCCGTGACGTGGGAGATCAAGCCCATGGCGTCCCGTCCAAAAACGTCGCAGTGGGATCCACCGCAGCCTGGGCAAGGCCCACCACATTCCGGACATGGTTGTGGACCACCCATGCCTTCTGGACCATAAGGACCAGCCATCGGCGGTGCCATGCCGGGTCCCATTGGCGGCATGCCAGGACCACCCATTGGTGGCATGCCAGGACCACCCATTGGCGGCATACCAGGACCACCCATTGGTGGAGCCATGCCAGGACCCATCGGTCCCATACCAGGAACTGGTCCCGGCCCAGCCATCGGTACGCCCTCTGCGAGGTGAGCACCACCGGCGATGCCTCCTGTCGGGACCCCGTAGTCTTGACCGGCATAGGACACGTTCTGTGCCCGTAGACCATTTTGGCCCATCGGAGCCATGTCCAAGCTACCTGGCTTCTGTGCAAGCACATGTGCATGGGACCCGGCCAGGGTCATGCCCGCCATCAAAGTAAGTTTCCAGCCTTTGAACAGCCTCATCGAATTCACTCCAGCGCCAAATGCAACCGGTCTGACCGTATCATTCCTTCAATAGGAACGTGCGGAATACCTGATACCTTCGGCTTTATCGGCACATGCAGGCCCAAACGTTCGGTGAAACGGAGTTTTTCTCGCTACAGACGTCAAAATTGGACTATTGAGCAATGCTGTCAAATCAAAATCCCCACGTCTGGTGGTCCGGACTTAGGGAAAGGCTTGAAGGAAGAACTCGAACGCAGTTCCATCCTGAACTGTCACATCCTGAACTGTCCGGCTCGATTGTTACCTCGACAAGCTGGATTAGCTATCATGACAGGCCAGACCGCGATGGATAACCGCGATGCGATATTGCCATACGGGCTATTGCAATTGGCTCGAGTTCGTTCAGGTAGCAATCAGGTAACAAGTCCACCATGAGTTCATCAACAGCACGACATTTATCCGGGGTCGCTCACTCGTTCGCTGTTCTGAGATTAGCTGCACTGGGATTGTTTATAGTGGGATTGATAGTATTCGTGCCAGCATCCATGGCCAGTGACTTCGACGCAGAGTCGGCGTCGTTGCGGTGGAACCAGATCCAGGTCATCGGGACTCACAATTCGTACCACTTAGCTCCAGAAGCAAAGATCCTCGAACTGATCTCCTTGACAGGTCGTCAGGTCGCCCAAGCAATCGACTATTCGCATGCTCCCCTGACGCAACAATTCTCGGAACACGGCATACGGCAAATCGAACTCGATCTCTATGCAGATCCAGAAGGGGGGCTTTATAGCAAGCCTATTGGCAAGCAATTGGCCCGCGTCACCGAGGAGGATCCACGAATGCCTTTCGACTTCCAAAAGGTGATGACACAGCCTGGAATCAAGGTGATTCACGCACCGGGGTTTGATTACGCAACGACTGTTCCAACCTTGAAGGCAGGACTGGAGGAAGTGGTTCGTTGGTCCGCGGCGAATCCCGATCACTTGCCTATTCTTATTTTGTTAGAGCTCAAGGAATCGGCGACGGGGCCGGCAGGTGTCAAGCCACTCCCGTTTGATGAAGCGATGCTCGAGCAACTCGATCAACAGATTCGCGACACGGTTCCCGCGCAGCAGTTGATTACTCCGGACTGGGTACGAGGCGAATCCGAAACATTGCGCGATGCGATCGTGACACGGGGTTGGCCAAAACTCGACGAGGTTCGCGGCCGTTTGATGTTCGGCCTCGATAACACCGACAGCGTGCGGCAACGTTATTTGAAGAAAAGCGAGACGCTTCGCGATCGCATGATGTTTGTTTCCGTCGATGAATCGCACCCGGCGGCAGCTTGGATGAAGCTCAATGATCCCATCGGTGATTTTGAAAAAATACAGCGATGCGTGAAGCAAGGTTTTTTGGTCCGAACGCGGGCGGATACCGATACTAGGCAATCCCGGTCCAACGATACCACGATGCGAGACAAAGCCTTCGCGAGTGGGGCTCAATTCATCAGCACCGATTATCCGGTTCCCGATGAGCGTTGGTCGGAGTACCGAGTATGTTGGCCAAATAACGCTGTGTATCGTCGCAATCCTATTGCAACGTCGCCCTCGAAATGACGCTAGCGATGGTTGCGTAGAGATAATGGCATTGTTTCATGTCGAGCAAATTGGGATTGGGTGGACCTTGTACTGTTGCTAATTATTCGGGAGGCCATACCCGCCTCCACCGGGTGTCATGATCCGAATACGATCGCCCGCTTGGATATGGATTTGGCACGAGCCCTCAAGACGTTCTGCGTGACTGGGTGCCTGATCACCTGTTGCATGGATCCACCAGTTCTCACCGAGTGCCCCGTCGTTCCCACCGTTCAAACCGAAAGGTGCCTTGGTTCCTCGCCGGCTGGTGACGAGGGAAACATCGAGCGGTTCGAGCGCGAGCAGTTCGCGGATCATTCCATGGCCGCCACGATGCGCACCGAGACCGCCACTTCCGCGGCGAATTGAGAACTCCATCAATCGCACGGGGTAGCGACTTTCGAGGATTTCGACATCGGTCAATCGAGTATTTGTCATGTGGGAATGAACCGCGTCGGCACCGGGACCTTGCGCTGAGCCTCCCGTTCCACCCCCGATGGTTTCGTAATAACCAAATTTGCTGTTCCCAAACAAAAAGTTGTTCATTGTGCCTTGGCTGGCGGCCGCGAGTTCGAGTGCACCGAGCAAGCAATCGACGACGCGTTGGCTGGTCTCGACATTCCCGCCAGCCACCGCAGGCCACTCTTCGACGGGGCCTGAGGTTCGTGGATTCAAAATCCCTGGAGGAATATGGAGTTCCATGGCGCGCAGGACGCCTGAATTGAGTGGCATCGTATCGGCGATCGCACACCGTACGACATACATCACGGCGGCGGTCACAATTCCGGGGTTCGCGTTCAAGTTCCCTCGGCTCTCGGGGCCTGTGCCAGTGAAGTCGATTCTCAATTGCTCGCGCGGACCATCGTGTTCTTTGCGGATCGAGACGGCGATCGCGGTTCCGTCATCCATCGCATCCGACCAACGGTACTCGCGATCGGCGAGCGTTTGAATCCAAAGGCGGGTTTTGGTTTCTGCTGCTGCAAGAATCGATTCGAGGTAGCATTGCAAACGATGGCATCCAATCTCGCTAGCGAGTTCCTTCATGGCCACGGCACCTCGCATGTTGGCAGCTTGTTGGGCCGCGAGGTCCGCCATGTTTTCGGTAACATTGCGCGACGGAGAGGTTGCACTGCGCAGCAAGTGTTCTACGTCCTGGGATCGATCGATACCGCCATCGAGCAACCTCATGGGCGGTAGGATCACCCCTTCCTCACCGAGTCGCGTGGACGTGGGAGCCATCGAACCTGGAGCAATACCCCCAATCTCCGCATGGTGTGCGCGCGACGCAACAAAGAAATCTGCCTTGTCTGAATCAGAATCACCCGAAAAAACTGGAGTGACTACCGTGACATCCGGTAGGTGGGATCCGCCCCGATAGGGATCGTTGGTGACGAAGCAGTCACCGGGCTTCATGTCGGGAAATTCGATAATCATTTCCTTGACGGTTCGGCTCATCGCACCCAAGTGGACTGGGACATGGGGTGCGTTGGCAATCAATTCTCCGTTGGCATCGAAGACGGCGCAGCTGAAGTCGCGGCGTTGTTTGACATTCACACTGATCGCTGTTTGTTCGAGCACGATCCCCATTTGGTCCGCGATCGCTGCGATGCGCTGCGCGAGGACTTCGCGGAGTACCGGATCGATCTCGATAACGGCATCGCCCGGTAAAATTTCGTTTCGTTGCGATTGGGCATCAAGAGTTCTTCCTAGTCCCACCGTTTGGGATTCTTTTGATAGGATCAAAGTACCATCGAGTTCCACCGAGCCACGCCAACCCGTGTCGATGATCGTAGTGGAGCCATTGGACTGAATAAGGGCTGGACCAAGTATTGTCGCGCCAGGTTTACAAGCCGATCGATCCAGCTTTGCGATGGGGTGCCAGTGCTCTTTGGAAACCATACGGCTCTCTGCAGATGATCGGTGCTCGCTTGGATTTGGTTGCGTCGTGTTAGCATTCGTGGTAGGGATATCTGCAAGTTGCCGGCCAGCGGAGGAGCCTTCGATCCAAAGACTGACCAATTCCAGCGGTCGGCCGGCCCGGTTGTACCCGAACCGCTGTTCATGAGCCGCTTCAAAGGCATCGGTCCACGCGGCGAATGTCTCTTGGGAATCTTGGGTTTGCATATTCCACGGAATCAACAATGTTCCTTCTGTGCCCACATAGCGTAACTCCACTTCAGACCACCATTGAATCTCAGTGCTTGCCAAACCTTCGCTGGCGAGTTCCGATGCAACGACGGTTCGAAGTCGCTGGTGGATTGCGTGGATTTCTGCCACATCGAGATTGTGGATACTTCGATAGATGGAACTATTTTTTCGACGTTGGATTTTGGCAAGTCCGATGCCTAGGGCGCTGAGCAGGCCGGCATCGGGATGGTCGATAATTTTGTCCATGCCGAGCAGTTCCGCGATCTCGCAGATGTGTTGGCCGGCAGCACCGCCGAATCCTGCGAGCGCATGTTCGCGAGGATCTGCTCCTTGTTCGATGGAGATTGCTCGGACTGCGGAGGCCATCTGCTCGTTCGCGATGCGACGCAGCCCTGCGATCAAGCCGTGGGTGTCCATGGACTTGAAGATAGAGACATGGGCGATTTGCGAAAGCAGTTCTTCAACGCGTTTTTGCGATGCTTCGGGCGTTAATGGGATAGGGAATCGAGAAGGATCGATACGGCCTTGGAGAAGATTCAGATCGGTTATTGTGAGCGGGCCACCTCGTCCATAGCAGGCGGGGCCGGGGTTGGAGCCGGCGCTTTGCGGACCAACCCGTAACTGGACCCCATCGAACCAACAGATACTCCCTCCACCGGCAGCAACCGTTTGTATTGCTAGTGTGGGGACCATCATCCGAACGCCAGCCTTGATCGTTTCATGTTCGATTTGGAGTCGGCCATCGATACGGCAAACATCGGTCGACGTCCCCCCCATGTCGAGCCCGATCAGCTTGGGCTGGTGAAAGCGATCTGCAATCGATTGCAAGGCGACTGCACCACCGGCTGGACCGGAGAGGACCAACTGCCTGCCGCATGCTTCGCTGCTGCTGATGAGTCCTCCGCTGCTGGTCATGATGCGCAGTTGTGCGGTGGAGTTGGAACTGAGTTGGCTTTGTACCCGGCTCAAATAATCTCTGACGATCGGGGTTAGGTATGCGTCGACGACTGCCGTTTCACCGCGTGCAACCGCCTTGATCACCGGTGCGATTTCGCTGCTGGCGCTGATGCAATCGAAACCGATTTCTTCGGCGATGCCGGCGATGATTTTTTCATGGACTGGGTTGCGGTAGGAATGGAGCAAGCAGATGGCGAGCGAACGGATGCCTTGATCGTAGAGCTGTTGCAAACGCGTTTTCGAATCGGCAACATCGATCTCTTGCAAAACATTCCCATGCGCGTCGAGCCGTTCGTGAATTTCTACGACGGTTTCGTAGAGCGGTTCTCGTTTGACAACACGGATCGCAAAGAGTTCGGGGCGTTCTTGGTAGGCAATAGCCAATAAGTCGGCGAATCCGCGGGTCGTCACGAAAGCGGTTCGGGCACCGGTGCGAGTAAGCAATGCATTGGTAGCCCGTGTGGTACCCAATCGCATATCAAGCCGAGGCAGGGGCTGGTTCAACGGGATCTCCAATAGGAGTCTTGCGGCCAAGATAGGTGCTTCGAGCTCCGGGCAAAGTTCGTACCCGGCGACTTCGGGATGCGAGGTGGGATCGAAGGGTGCGTTCGGATCCGATTGGAACGTTAGGGTGGCATCGGTTGCATCGAATCGGAGGCAGTTTGTGGTTCCAAGGGTGATGCCGTTCCGATCGACCCACCGCATAGAGCATCCAGTCCAAAAGTCGGCCGGGTCCGCGCGTCGCAGGGGATCGTTGAATTGGTACTCACCAATCCAATGCGCGATACGGCCTGGAACTCGTCCATGAGATAAGACTTTGGTCCGTCGTACGTCACCGTCGCTGGTTACGACAAAGCAATCGGTAAAGGTTCCACCCACGTCGCACCAAACGTGGGCTGTCGGTTCATGAGTGGTGGTTTCCAAGACCGGCATATTAGGACGGATTGCGGTACGGGGGGAGTCGATAATGGATCGCGGCTATTCAGTCGAGGTATTCAGACCATAGGCTGTCGCTGACGACGAGCCCTTTGCGGGTCAATCGTACATGATCTTCGATCTCATGCATCCAGCCGTGCTCGATATGCTCAGCGATTTTCTGATTGATCGATTCACGGACATTCGCCGGGACATGCGATTGCCATGATTGCCACGGAACGCCGCGGAGCTGGCGCATGCCGAACACAAAGCGTTCTCTCCATTGTTGGTCCAGAGTTAGTTCTTCGCGTTCGATGACGGGTGAGCAACCCGTCTCGAGACGGCGGAGGTACTCGAGTGTACCGCGGTGATTCACACTCCGAACGCCACCAACGTATCTGGCTGCGCTCGGACCGAATGCCCACCACGAATCTCCGCGCCAGTACGCTTGGTTGTGACGGCAAGCCTGATCCGGCTTGGCGAAATTCGAGATTTCATAATGCTCGAACCCATGGCTCGACAGGGTGTCGATCGCATCAAGGTACATCTCCAGTTCCGTATCCTCGTCGACAGGCTTAATGATTTGGCGTGCTCGTTCTCCCCAAAAGCGTGCTCCTTTTTCGTAGGTCAAGCCATAGGTAGAGAGATGGTTTAGACCGCTATGGATTGCATGAACGAGGTCGTTGTGCCAGATTTCTGGAGTTTCATCAGGAGCGGCAAAGATCAGATCGAGCGATACCGAGTCCATCACCGATCGAGCAGCTTCGATCGCGCGATCGAGTTCGTCCGGGGAATGGTCGCGCTCGAGTCGCTTCAGTTTTGCGGGATCGAAGGACTGGCCGCCGATGCTGATGCGGTTGATCCCGAGATCCTTCCAGAGGTGGAGTGAGTCGGCACGGATATCGAGCGGGTTGGCTTCGATAGACCACTCACCACCCTTTGACAGTGGCAACCAATGGCGGAGCAGCGCGAGAAGTTGCTGCATAAGAGGCGGGGGGAGAATCGATGGAGTGCCACCGCCGAGGAAAAGTGTCTGCACAGGGCGTGGCTCTTGCAGTTCGCTCAGTTCCGTTGCGAGTCCATTGAGGAATCGCTCGAAAAGGTCATCGCGGTTTGCGAGGAGTGAGAAATTGCAATAGCCGCAACGATGGCGGCAGAACGGGATATGAACATATGCCGCGATGGGAGGGGATGTGTGATGGTGATTCCATCCCCAAGTTTTGAGAAGATTCAAGTCGGAGTGCATCGAACGACCAAAAATAAAAAACGCGAGGCAACCAAAGTAAGGTCGCCTCGCGTCGAGTATAGCAACGGATTCGAGTCTACGAAGTGCAAGGCGTTCGCAGATCGCAGAATCGCTGATGTTTAGACTTGTTCTTCATCGATTCGAAGAGGTCGGTAACCGCCGATGCTCTTGTAGTAAAGCATCAGTCCGAGATAGATCAGAGCCATGGTGGCCGGGATGAACGAATCGATTCGCAACGTAGTTCGGTCACCGGTTTCGCTGGCAGTGACCAAGCTTTGCTGTTCAGCGGTACGTTCGGCTTTGCTAACCTCGCGAGCGTCTTCAGTGGCTTTGCCATTGAGTCCGAACACTTCGGTCGCAGGAATATTCAAGAACGTGCTCGGCGTTTCAGCCTTGTACTTCTCCGCGAGGGAGGCATCTGCTCTTCGGAGCTCTTCACCCGCAAAGCGGTCCTTGCAGTATCCGAGCCCAGGACCACCGATCAAACCAGCGGAAAGCATTCCGATACCACCCATGATCGACATGGCGACAGCACCGGACTTAGGATAGCGGTCACCAACAACGGCCAACATGGTCGGCCAGAAGAAGGTCTTGCCAACGGCATAGATACCGAGAGCGATCAGTGCCATTCCGAAGGTTTGCATGCCGCTGGCGAGATTCAGACCGATGCAAGCGATCACCGAGCAAGCGAGAAGCAATGCAATTGGCTTGAGTTTCAAGGTGTTTTCGATCCAGTGGGCACAGAATCGGAGACCAAACATGATGGCCGATGTCCAAAGGAATAGGTACTTGCCTTGTTCAGAGGTGAACAGGTTTCCTGTAATGTTCTGAATCCACGAGTCGGTACCAAGTTCCACCGAGCCAACCAAGGCGTGGGTAATAAAGAGAACAAACAGAACGAGCGAACCCATCGAGAAGTTGGTGATCAAGCCTGAGGCGATCAGCAAGGCTCCACCGATGGCGTATCCAATCAAATTGGCATAGTCAGGAAAGAATCCCTTGAGGATGTCGCCGAAGAACAACGAGAGGAGGTAGCAGGCAACCAGTGAGCCGAGCAAACCGACCGACTTGTACATGTCTGCAAAACTGGTTCCCGACGCGGCTGCTTCTGATTTGGGGAAGCTCTGACCGAAAAACATGATTGCATAGAGGGCGGTTGGCAACAGATAAAGTGCCAACTGATATTGCCAAGCCCATTTCAATTGGTCGTCGAGGACCCAGCCGAGAGCCGAACCGATGACCAAACCTGCTGGCCAACTGGCGTGCAGGATATTGAGGTAGTGCGTGCGGTTGTTCGGGAAGATGGTTGCAACCAATGGGTTGGCGACAGCTTCCAGGGTTCCGTTGGCATAGGCAAAAATAAAGCTGCCCCAGAACAGCATCGTGTATGCGTTGCTAGGCCCGGCGGAGAATGTTACGAGCGCCGAGAGGATGTGCCCAACCAGAGCGAGGACGACGAGCTTGCCGTACCCGATCTTGTCAACGATCACGCCACCGATGATGATCCCAAAGCAGAATCCAGAGAGTCCGGCTCCGGTGATTGAACCAAGTTGTTGTGCATTGAAACTGAACTCGCTGGCCCAGTTGTCCAAAATGCCACCCCGAATCGCAAAACCAACTCCGGCAGCCAAGATCGCCATGAAGCCTGCCCATAGAAGCCGATGGGCATTGGGGACGATGGGTCCCGATGTGTCTGAAGTAGTCATAGGCAACGATGCTCAAAAGCTAAAAATAGGTGTGTGGGTCGGAACGAACAACGACGCTGAGGCAAGAGTCTAATCCCCCGCGGGAAGCTACGCTACCACTCCGGCCGTATAAAGGAGTATCTCGGGCCTTAGTTCGTCGTTGTCGAGCAGGAGGATCTTGGCTAACCCGAAAACCTTTCCAGCCGCCCCGAAAACTTTTCCCTTGGCTCGGTCCCAATTTGCCCCGAGGATGCAATGAAACGGCTCCCTCGGATAGAATCGGGGCATGCGGCTCCCAAATTACCGAGGTACAACCAGCGTTTCCATCAACATGACGCCGATGATCGACGTCACGTTCCTGCTGATTATCTTTTTCCTTGTCAGCAGCCACCTAGCCAAGCAAGAGAACTTTTTACCGCTGGATCTTCCCTCCGCTGCGGCGGGAATCGCTGATTTTTCCGATCGACCGACGGTGACTGTCCAGGTCCCCAAAGATGGCAGCTATCAAGTCAACGGCGCCGAGGTTTCCTTACCCCAAGTCCGATCGGTCATTCTGACGAGGATGCAGGCGGAAGGAGGCGGACCGATTCGGATTCGAATTCGGACCGACCGCAATGTTCCCTACGGCGCCTTGGCCAAACTCCTCAAGGAGTGCGCTCTCTCCGGAAATTCCGACATCGTCTTTGCTGTGTACGAAGGGGAGGGAGCATGAAGACGCGATTCGCAAGCCAAGGGAGCCGTACGAGCCTCGACAGCATGATGACTCCCATGATCGACGTCGTCTTCTTGCTGTTGGTCTTTTTCTTGACCACAGCCTCATTCCAACGCTTGGAGAAACTACTACCGAGCGCAGTCTCAGCGGAATCCGAATCGCAGGCGGGTGGGACATCGGAGGAGCCTCCCAAGCCCAGTGAAAGCGACGTCAGCGATTGCGTGATTAAAATCAACCGCCCCGAAGGGATCGGTGGATTGCAATATCGATTCAACGATACGCCGATCGCATCATTGCAGGAACTCAGCTCGCGCCTTCGGGCGGTGATCCGTGTTCGACCCGACGTTCCTATCGTCGTGGATCCCGAAGATTCCATCTCCGCCGGGGATGCTCTTCGCGTTTATGATCTTGCTAAATCGAATGGGGCGTTGGCCGTCTATATGGTAGCTCGTTAGCCATGGCTGCACCGATCTTGCATAACATCACCAGCAGTATGTTCAGTATGTTGATGTTTTGTATGTTGAAATCGCGAGCGGCGACGCGCTAGCGGCCGGTCCGAGGCGATAAGAATCGAGGCTCTGCGAATTGTTCGGAGTCGCCATCGCGGGATCCGTGAGAAGAGGGTACCATCTGACGGTATCGCGGGATCATGACTGCTGGCTCACGGCTGGGTGATCATCGCTGTGGAGTGCCCGCCGAAGGAACCTTTTACCATTTCAAATTACGGATCGTGAAATGACTGAACCCAAACGCTTCCAACCCAATTCCATCGCGTTGACCATCGCGGGTTCTGATCCCAGCGGAGGGGCTGGAATCCAAGCGGATCTCAAGACTTTTCAGCAAATCGGCGTGTACGGGGCCAGCGTGGTGACGTTGTTAACCGCGCAAAACACGATGGGTGTGCGGCGTGTCGAAACGATGTCACCGGACCTCGTTATTGATCAGATCGATGCGGTTTTGGACGATCTCAAGCCCGTGGCGGCAAAAACTGGAGCGTTGGGGAATGCCGAAATTATCGAAGCTGTCACAGAGCGCGCGGAGCGTTTTATGTTCCCCTTGATCGTGGACCCAGTCATGGTGAGCAAGCACGGGGATACGCTCGTCAGCGATGATGCCATCGAAGCGTATCGTGGGCTCATGAAGCATGCATTTCTAGTCACTCCAAATCGATATGAGTTGGCAGCGCTTACCGGCAACGATCTTAATAGTACCGAATCGATCGCCAAAGCCATTCATGATTTGCACATGATGGGAGCGAAGTTCGTTCTCGCAAAGATGGGTGAAGTCGACGGGTCCTCAGAACATATCCTGGGTTCCGGTCAAGAAAACCTGTCGATTCAGTCGAGCCGCTTCCCGACGAAGAACACGCATGGAGCAGGATGCGTGTTGTCAGCGATGATTACCGGTTTGATCGCTTATGGCGAAACGGATCTACGAAAGATCATCAACCGCGCGATTCGCCAAGTGACCATCGGCATCTACAATGCCCAATCGCTAGGTCGGGGGCAAAGTCCAGTCGAAACTCGAGTGCTCGAGAACGACCCTATGGAACTCGAAAGAGACGGTATTGAGTCGTAGTGCCTTTACTAGGGGTGGTCGATTGGCTATCGATCGATTCAACGAGTTGCCGGTAGATACAAAAGACAAGAGCCACCGATTTGGGTGGCTCTTGTCTTTTTGGATGCTTGATAGGCGAATCGCAGCGAGGCGATTAACGATCGCGGCGTTCGCGAAGTCGAACACCCTTACCGGTACGTTCGCGGAGGAAGTACAGCTTGGCACGGCGGACAACCGACCGTCGCTTGACTTCGATCTTTTCGATCCTAGGAGAGTGGAGCGGGAACTTTCGCTCAACACCTTCACCAGCCACAATACGACGAACGACGAACATTTCACGCGAGCCGGATCCGCTGCGAGCGATCACGGTGCCGCTGAAAATCTGGATCCGCTCTTTGTTGCCTTCTTGGATCTTGGTGTGAACGTCGACCGTGTCACCGATCCCAAATTCGTCAACCTTTTCCTTGAGGAAGGAACTCTCGACCGCTTGGAGAATTTGTTGGCTCATGATCAACGGCAATTTAGGCAAAAAGTAAACGAAACAAAAACCTCGACCGGGACCGGTACCAAGGGGCCACCATGGTGACGAATTTGGGCTGCATTGGAAAGGCCAAAAACCGGGAAAATCGAGGATTTGGCCCCCGCGGACGGCCTGGCTACTGGCAAAATAGGGCCAGGATTCCGCAGAGACCGATGTTTTCATACTCTGGATCGATCCAATCGAACTCCCGAAGCACCTTCCCGCCAAAGCCACCCTGCCCTATTTCTCGTCTGGACCTGCCAATGCTAACTCGTGATGAAAAGAGAGTGACTCAAGGAAACCACAGCTTCTCCCGAGATTTTTGGGTAACGTTTTGTCTAACAATTGCTATTGGACTGGGGAATGGCCTACTCGGTTCGGATGTTTGTGCCCAAACGGAGGCAACCAAGAAGGCTCTCGAAGGAACGGTGGCAACGCGTGACTCGCTCAAGGCGGGGGCGTACGCCCGGAACATCGATCCGGTTTCATTTCCCGTTTGGGTCAGCGGTGGCATTGTGGCGGCCAAGGGTGAGCGGGTCATCGATCCGTTGTTCGCGCGGTCCCTCGTGCTCGAGCGAGGGGGCGACGCGATCGCGGTTTGCGTTGTCGACAGTTTGGCAGTACCAGCGTCCATTGTCTTACGAGCGAAAGAAATCGTTGCCGAGCAAATCGGGATACCTGCGGATCGTATCTTGATCAGTGCGACCCACGCCCATTCGGCACCGTGTGTCATGGGAGCGCATGGCACACCGGTACAAGAGGACTACGCGGTTCTGTTGCCGGGATGGATCGCTGAGTCGATCGTGCAAGCGCACGCGCGCCGTGTCGACGCCCAGGTTGCGTATGCGGTCACCAACGCGGATCGATACATCCATTGTCGTCATTGGATCATGGAGCCAGGCCACGCCGGCGGTGTCCTGTTTTCCGGTCGCGATGGAAACATCGCCATGATGAATCCGGGGTATGAGAACCCGTTCAAGATTCGGCAGACGGCCGAAGTGGATCGCTCGATTCCCGTCCTGTCCGTTCAGACGATCGATGGAAGACCACTCTCGGTACTCGCGTCGTTCTGTACCCATTACGCGGGCGCTCCTGCGCTATCGTCGGATTACTTTGGCGTTGTCGCGAAAGAGTTAGAGCGCAAGCTGAGTACGGATACGTCGACCCCCTTCGTGGGGATCATGGCCAACGGTACCAGCGGTGATGCCAATTGCATCGATTTCAGTAGGCCGCCACAACCGTTCAATCATCGCGAGGTGGGCAATTACGTCGCGCAGCGGATCCTTGATCTCATTCCTACGATCACGTATCAGTCGACCGCTAAAGTTGATGGCCAGTTAGAGACAATCACGGTGAACGTACGTGTGGCGGATACTGAGGAACTCAAACAAGCCGAAGCGTATGTGGCGACAAAGATGGCAGGGCGTTCGCCTAGTGACGATTCACTGCCAAGCAATGATCCACTGCCTAGCAACATCGAGGAAAATTATGCGAGAGAGACAGTGCTTCTAACGAAAATGCCTCGCACTCGAGATCTGCCACTTCAAGCATTACGAATCGGCGACATGGTGATTGCCGGGTATCCCAACGAGACATTCAATGCGACCGGCCTCGCGGTACGAGCACGCAGTCCGTTTGCAGTGACCATGAACATCGGTTTGGCCAATGAGTATGCAGGCTACCTGCCGCCGGCAGATCAATTTCCATTGGGTGGGTACACTTCCTGGCGAGCTCGCACCAGTTGCCTCGAGGAGCGTGCCGAGGCAATGGTGGTCGAAGGGGTAAACCGCTGCGTTCAATCCCTGGCTGCGAAACACTTTTTAGGTTGGGCCCACGCAAATGCTTTGACGGACAAAAATGATGGGCCTGGTGACGAGCTTGTTCGCTCCACGCCGAGCACCGCTGTCTCGCCGACAGAGTCCCTGTATCACTTTGTTGTCGATCCGCTGCAGCGGATCGAGCTAGCCGCATCCGAACCCAACGTGATCGATCCGGTAGCGATTCGTTTCGATGATCGCGGGGATTTGTGGGTGGTTGAGATGAGGGACTACCCCAACCCGATCGATCCGGCGAAACCAACCGGTCGCATCCGTGTCCTTCGCGATGAAAATCTCGACGGTGTCTTCGAATCGGATCGGCTTTTCGCGGATGGATTGCTGATGCCTACAGGTTTGCAGTTTCATCGTGATGGGGTGTTGGTGACTGTCGGTGGCGAGTTGTGGTTCTTGCGCGATACCGATGGAGATGGTCGCTCCGACGATCAGAAGATTTGGCTGCAAGGCTTCGCGGCCGAGAATCCGCAATTGAGGGTGAACGATCCTGACTTTGGGATCGACACGAAGCTTTATCTAGCGAACGGGCTCAGGAGCAGCCGCATCTCGTCTGGTGACCAAACCGTGTCCATCGGTGGTAGTGATGTTCGCTACGATGTGCGAACGGGCAAGGCCGAGGCGATCACTGGGCCATCGCAATTCGGCATGAGCTGGGATCGTTTCGGCAATCGTTACTTCTGTAGCAATCGCAATCCATGCGATACGGTGCTTCTCGAGTCGGATTTTGCGGCGCGAAGTCCGTTGGTTGGATTGGCGCCGATGACCGAATCGGTTTTGCCAGCGGGTGAACGTTCCACGGTGCATCCCTTGGTGAACGCGTGGACCACATCGAATCTTCACGCTGGTCAATTCACTGCAGCGTGTGGGTTGTTGATTTCTGACAGCCAACACATGCCTTCGGCCTCCCTGGGGAATGCATTGACGTGCGAGCCCACGGGGAGCTTGGTTCATCGCGTGGGATTAGGTCGGATCCGGGGCAAAACGATTGCGGAGGAACCGGCTCGCAATCATGAGTGGTTGGCGAGCCAGGATCCATGGTTTCGTCCAGTGAATCTGGAAGAGGGACCGGATGGAGGCATCTATGTCGTCGACATGCACCGAGCGGTGATCGAGCATCCCGACTGGGTTCCCGACGAATTGAAGCATCGGGTCGATGAGCGTTGGGGGGATGATTCGGGTCGGATCTACCGAGTTGTGCGGCACGATGCACCACGCATAGATCCAATCTTCCAGCAGTTGCGAGATAGACCACTTCGCGGACGCAGTTCGTCGGAACTGGTTGATGCGTTGGATCATCCGAACGAATGGGTGCGGAAAAATGCGGCCCGGATCTTAAACGAGCGCGATGAGCCCGAAGTGGAGTCATTGCTGCTCAAGTATTGCCGGCGCAATCACCACTCGCCCGGATTCCTGCGTGGAATTTATCTTCTCCAGAGTCGTGGTGCTTGGGACCGGGGGCTGATGGAACTCTACACTAGGTGGCTGGATGACTCTAAGTCTTCGGAAGAAGCGATAGCGGATCCGGCGCTGAGAGCCGCGCTATGGAGGGCTTCGCCGTCGACCGACCTTGGAACGCTCGGGCTATATGCATCCGCATGGGGGGCTATCGCCGATGGGACCGCTGAGGAACTCATCGCTTGTGTGCAGTCCGCACCTGTTCTATCGGATCCTTCGAAATTGGACCTCGCGTTTCTCGCTCCCTTCGTGGAAAGGGCTTCTGCCTCGGCCGATGATCCACACGTTTTGTTGGCGATAAGCGCGGTGGTGAGAGGGAACTTGGTCCGCTTTACGGGGGAGTTTCTAAATGCGGCACAGACCAAGCTCGATCAGAAGAAGATGGTTGTCAATATTGCATGGCCCGCGATCCGGAAGTGGGTTTCGTTGAGCGCACGGCCTGACGATGCCGTGTGGATTCAGATTCGAGATAAATGGTATTCCGAAGCCATGAAGCGTCTCGCGTTAGATGGAATGCCGTCCGAGGCGGAGCGTCGGATGGTTGTGGAACCTCAATTGCGGTTGGCTTTGGCAGTTGCGATCGGGATCGGTAGCTCAGCCGATCGAGCTTGGTTGGCGCAACATCCCGAGTTTTGGGACCGATGGATATCCCTGTTGCATCGGAGCGAAATCTCCGAGCCCTTGAAATCGGAGATCCTGGAGTTGCTCGGTCAGGTCGTGTCACCGGAGCAGTCCGAGCAATGCGCGAAGGCGCTCGCCGATTGGACCGCCCAATCGACCGAGCCATCGATGATGCGTCGTTCGCTTGCCGCTTGGGCCAAGTATGCGGATCCATCGATCACCGATTGGATTTTGGATCGATGGGACGGCGCCACGCCGGCGATTCGAGGCGAGTTGTTTCAGGCGTTGCGGGGCCGACCAGAGCGAATGGCTGCATGGTTGGATAGGGTAGAGCAGGGGGGGGCCTCGCTCAATGCTCTGGATGCGACGCAGTTGCAATCGCTTCGGCAAATCGCAGGGGAACTGCAACCAAGGATCCATAAATTGCTTGAGGGTCGAACCAATGCCAATCGGCAACAGGTGATCGATCGCTATGCGGTGATACTCCATCAATCGGATCTCGCATCTGCTGATATGGTACGAGGTAAGCAGTTGTTCACGCAGCACTGCGCGGCCTGCCATCGCGTGGATGGTGTTGGGACTGCGGTCGGTCCTGATGTTTCCGATTCGCGCACGCAGTTGCCCATGCAGTTGCTCGTTTCGATCCTCGATCCCAATCGAGCGATCGATAACAATTATTTTCGGATCACCGTTCGTATGACCGATGGCGCAATCCATGATGGGATCGTCGTCGAAGAGTCATCGCAGCATTTGACGTTACGCAATCAAACCACACCATCGATTGTCCTGAGCAAGTCCGATATCGACTCGGCCAAATCGAGCGGAGTATCCTTGATGCCTGAAGGGATCGAAGCGCAGATCGACGAAGCATCGATGGTGGATCTGATCGGTTATATCAAGAACTGGCGTTATGTTGGTGGAGAAGCACCTAGGCTTAAGGCTTCGGTAGCACCTAAGCCGAAATAGTGTTCTTCGAACGGCTGCAGTTCGAAGTTTGGGGCGAGACTGCAAGTCACGGGGTGTGTTCGGAATTAGGGCAATCGTCATAATAGCCATTCCGAGTGACCAAAGACCAATTCACGGTATTGGCCCAGGCTTCCTAATTGGCCAGGCTTCCTCATTTGTAGGTGGGAGCTCTGTGGATGCGATTCCTTACACGAGCACGACAATATGATGACTTTTCAACGATGGACGCAGAACTCATGGGTGGCATCGCTGGTTTTGGTTGCCGCGATTTCGGGGTTCGTCGATGGTTTGGTGGCGGGTGAGTGGCGGGTTCCGATCGGTGGCAACGCCTTTCGGGTCGAACCCTCGCCTGGTGGCAATAACTTGCGACGCAATGGTGTTTTGACATGGGGGGATTCCAAGGATGTATATGCCGTTTTCGTGCATATCGACCGACCAGCGGAACTGAGTCTTGCGATCGAAGCGAAGGCATCACAAGGCGAGTCGATGCTGGAGACGCGCGTCGGCGAGCGATCGTTTAGCACGAAGATTTCTGGGGTGGAGCCAACAGAGCATGCGATCGGCAAGGTTCGGGTGGGCGAAGCTGGCTACGTACGAATTGAGTTCCGAGGGAAATCGCGCACCGGGGATTCGTTCGGAGAGATTCGCGAAGTGATTGTCCAGTCGGACGACAGTGATCTGAAGGTTGATTATGTCCGCAACAATGATGGGAATATGTTTTATTGGGGGCGGCGAGGTCCATCCGTTCATTTGACCTACAGTTTGCCTCGCGACCGAAATATCCGATACGGTTACAGTGAGATCACGGTTCCTATGGGCAAGGATCCGATCGGGTCTTACTACATGGCCAACGGTTTTGGGGAAGGGTATTTTGGGATCCAAGTGAATGGACCTGACGAACGCCGAGTCTTATTCTCGGTTTGGAGTCCGTTCCAAACCGACAATCCCAAGGACATTCCAGAGGATCAACGCATCGCCGCATTGGGGAAAGGCCCGGGCGTGCGTATCGGCGAGTTCGGCAACGAAGGCTCTGGAGGGCAGAGCTTTTTGGTGTATCCATGGAAAGCGGGGACGACGTATCGTTTTCTTACCGAGGTCAAGCCCGACGGCGAGGGACGCACGGTCTACACATCGTGGTTTGGTGATAAAAGTCAAAATGAGTGGCGGCTCATCGCCAGTTTCCGCCGTCCAAAAACCGACACCCATCTCAAGGGGTTCCACTCGTTTCTAGAGAGTTTCGATCCTAGCTACGGACATATCGGACGCGAAGCGGAGTACGGAAATGTTTGGGTCTGCGATACGGACGGGGAGTGGCACGAATGCTTGAAGGTTCGCTTTTCGGTCGATGCGACTGGGGGTGGCCGGCATCGACTCGATTTCGGCGGGGGGGCGGAGGGAACTCACTTCTTCATGAAGAACTGCGGCTTCTTTTCGAGTTCAGCCAAGGCTGGGGATATGTTCACTCGAGCGTCCACCGCAGACCAAAAGCCACAGATCGATTTCTCAACGCTGCCTCGCGAATAAACTCTCACTCGCCCGCAATCGACGAGGGAGAGATTGGTGAAACACGCATCCGTCGGTCTTCCTATATCGGACGGTCTCGATTGCGGAATCAAGAGGCCTTCGAAGAGTTCACGGGAAGCAATTCCCATGATTCCGAGCGGTAGTAGAGATACATACTAGCGAGGGAGGCCGCCGTCAGGAGATGCCAAGCAGCGTGGCCTTGGAACCACGATTCTGGAGTACTGAATTTGCCTGCGACATCGAGTTGTCGGCAGGTGACAGCTAGGATCATCGCCAGGAGCGAAACAGCAAGCCATCGCCGTTGAATACTGTAGGTATGAAGTCGTCGAAGCGAAAACGGCCATGAGCTTGGAACGAAATCCGCAATCGCGAATCCGGCAACGATCGCAATATGCAGCGGGAGGACTTGGCCGGATGACATCGACCACTTGTAGTGGTAGAGCAAGTAGGAGATGACGATCACTCCGGCAACGAGCAGTGGCCAGGTAGGGACTCGAGTGCTGGGGTTCGACGTGGTGCGGATTGAGGGAAACCAGGGGGCGTAACGCCCCAAGTTGATCGCGATGCATGCAAGCAGTGGAGTGTACATTGAGCCCACGTCGAGTTGCTGTCCCCAGCGCGTTAAGGATGCATGGAATAGCCCGCTCCCGAAACCGAGGTAGCAGCAGGCGACACCGAAGAGAACGCTCATGGCGGGTGTTTTCGTCACATAATTTTGGTTTGCCGAATCGATGTTGCGGTGATCGCAAAAACCAAAGCAAATCGCGTAGATGCCTACGAGGACATAGGCGAGATTCGACCAAGTGTTGGCTCGCGTTCGAAACAGGTCGTCAACGTGAACCGTTTCGGCGTAATTGGAGCCACGTAGTTCATG
This sequence comes from uncultured Pirellula sp., assembly GCA_903892355.1. Classification (GTDB taxonomy): domain Bacteria; phylum Planctomycetota; class Planctomycetia; order Pirellulales; family Pirellulaceae; genus JBKCUI01. The sequence continues at coordinate 24,408 of CAITIE010000069.1, forward strand.
GCTTGCGATCCATTCATTCCAGATATTCTGTCCGCGGTAGAGTTCAACGAGACAAACCAGAAGCAAAACGATTAGGCCAGTCGTTCCCCATGCGATCGCATGGGTCCGCAATGGAAATCTTCCTAGCATTTGATCGCTTTGGTGGATTTTTGGATCAATCATAGGGATCGCGGATGATTGCGATACCGATTCACATGGGGAGAGGTATCAACGGAGGGTAATGCGTCGAAGAATCAAAATGATACCTAGATCATCAACGAGCTGGTTAGATATCACAAACTCAGTTGGTTTATTCCGTGATCCGAATGGCATCGTTTTTTTTGATCACCATCGTTCGGTTGCCATTGCCGAACTCAACATGGCAGTCTAGCCAAACCCCGACGGACGCATCGCTTGGTACATCAATCTCAGCGGTGATCGTGTTCCCATCTCGCTCGACCGACTTGGCTTCGTAAGGTCCGAACTGAACCCACGATGGTTTTCCTTCAGGGAGTGTTCGCCGTAAGGCTTTCGGATCGATATCGATCAATACCTTGTGCGAGATGCCCCGAACTAGATTGCCAGGTCGAATTGATGGCAGCATCCCGTCGTACTTATTTCCTGGTTGTGTGTTGTCCTCGAGAGCACCAATGGGGCTGCGCTGCAGCCCTCGGTTGTTTGACGGTTCCACGACGCCTGCGTAGCCACCTAGGATGTAGGGAAAGCGACCTGGGGTTACGTGGTAGTGGTATCCTCGCTGCGGATCCGAGTGCCCATTGCATGCATCGAGCGCGTTCTCGTCGGTGAGTTCTAGAGCCATGCGGCCCTCAGATTCGTAGGGGCCGTAGAGAGGGAATCCATCAAACGCAAAGCCGATGATCGGTGAATGCCCTTTGCCGTTGTCAGAGAAAGGAGATTTCACACATGCTGGGTACTTGTGATAGTGATAAACACCGGTTTGCTGGGGGTGACCGCAGCATGCATCCAGCCAGACTTCGGAGTACCCTTCGACCGCGTTCATCCCTCCCATTTCAAACGGGTTGAAGAAGACGACGCCATTGAGTGCCATGCCGATGGGGCCCATGGGAACACGGGTGATTTTGCCAGCGAGCTTTGGCTCCAGCGGTAGCCGGAATGTGAAATCTTGGACGCGGATCGAGTTTGGGTTATCGCTATTCGGAAAGATAGCGGTGGGGTGGTTCGGGTAACCTTGGCTCCGCAGGATCAAGAACCGTTCCTCGTGAGTGATTTGAAGGTTCGGGATCCCATCTTTATTGGAGTCCTTCGTGTGGTACGAGAACAAGTCCACGAAACGGTCGGCGTCTTTGTAGTAATAGATGGCCGGTTCGTTCTTGGTAACATACCACTGCCCGCCGATCGGTCGCAGATCGACTTCGGAAACTGCCGCAGCATCGTCCCCGAAAACGGCCGTTTGGGTGGAGAAGGCATCCAGTCCCGGACCAAGAAGTCCTGTGGAAACCAAAAAAATGATAGCTATACAAGCTGTTGGGAAAGGGGCATAAAATCGCACGATCGGATGATTCCTTCCGGCTGGAGAGGCAGGTGGGGCTGATTCGCACGGGAAAGTATGCGTTCGAAACCTGAAGAGACAATGAAGCCTATGTTTTTTCAAGGGAAGTTTGAATCTGTTTTTTCAACATTCCTCAGGGCAGTGCAGGGGGGGAGCGACTAAATAGGCATCATGACTGCAGTTTCATTGGGATTTCCTATGCCGGGCCAGTCGGACTCGACCATTGACTGGGGCCAAGCCTTGGAGACGCATCGCCGCTGGTTAGCGACGGTGATTCGTTCGCGTCTGTCCGATCCGGACGCAGCCGAGGACGTCCTTCAAGAGGTTGCATTGGCAGCGATCAAACAGTCGAGTCGTCCGACGGATCCGTCCAAAGTGGCTCCTTGGCTGTACCGGATTGCTCTGCGCAAGGTGATCAATCATCACCGTGTGACAGGCCGACGGCGCAAGTTGCTCGAGGGGGCCATCGGGGCCGGCCGAGTGGAGGAAGAGTCTCGGGAGAGTCTCCCTGGCGAGTGGATGATGCGCCAGGAGGCGATTGGATCGGTGGAGGATGGACTGGGCAAGTTGGAGGCGCAGGATCGGCAATTGTTGATGCTCAAGTATTCCGAGGGGTGGGGGTATCAGGAGTTGTCGGATCATTTAGGGATTTCGATCAAGACGGTCGAGTATCGGTTGCTCAAGGCGCGGCGGGCGTTGCGAGCGCAGTTGGGATAGTTTGCAGTTTGGTCTTTTTTTGATGGTTGTGAATTGTTTAGGGTGATGACTCGTATGGCACCATTAGAACTACAACGGTTGATCGATGGCGAAATGACACACGCACAGCGTGCCGACTTGCTGCATCGATTGGGTGACGATACCACGCAGTGGAAGTCGCTGGCTATGTCGCTGCTCGAGGAGCAGCAGTGGAGTCGTGAGATCTCGCGAGTTGTAAGTCCGGAGAGTATACCTGTGCCCACACAGCACCATTCAGAGTCACCGACGGTGATGTTGGCTCATCCGGCCCCTTCACTGATTCGGGATGAAAATACCGTTAATCACGGCGTCGGTACTTCGACTGGCATGTCGGCAGGGACAAAGCGATCCTGGAATTGGGTGAGTGCTTTAGCCGCAGGTGCGCTGTTCACTGTCGGCCTCGCGGGCGGTTCCTGGATGCGATCCTTACAAAGTGCCGGGGAAGGGCAGGGGGGGGCGATTACGCAAAGTCCCATAAGTGCCGGGAATAGCGGTGCTGGGAACAGTCAAGTTGCAGCGAATGCAACCGAGAGCCCCTCGCGTTACAAATCATCGTGGGAAGCAACGGCTCCGATGCGCATGGTTGTCTCGGGGCTTGATTCCAAGAAATCAGAGATTCCTTTGGTGAATGCCAAAGACATCGATCCAAAATTGCTGATGGCGAGCGAGGCGTTGGAGATGGCGAAGCTCAACAAGCAACTCCGTCGGCAAGGTTACGAGATGGATGTAAAGCCTCAGTACTATTCTGGAAACTTGGGAGATGGCCGAAAGGTGGTCGTCCCTATTCATAATGTTTCGCTTAAGCCTTATGGGTTGTAAGCGCGAACCGACCATTACTTTTCAACTTGGTGTTCACAAGAAGGGTTTAACGGATCATGAAAAGCATTTTGCGATGGAATCGAAAGTGGTATGCGGCTACCTCGCTGATGGGAGTCGCTGTTCTTGGGCTAGCAGGTGCGAGTTCCGCTCGTGCTCAACAAGCATCAGACGATGGCAAAGCGATACAGAAGCAAACAGTAGTTGTTGTTAGCTCGGGTGACGAGAATACTGAAAAGATCATTGCGAAGGTACGTGATGGTATCAAAGATCTTCCCAAGGAACTGCAAGAAAGGATTCTTAAGCAAGTCGAACAAGCGATCGCGGGTGCATTGAATGCCAAGGTAGCCACGGCCGTAGGCGATGCCGTCGAAGGTCAGGGCCGGGCCACCACGCGTACGCTTACGGTCACCGCCGTGGAGAAGAGCGACGGGGACGATAACGCGAACGAGAAAACCAACAAGTCAGTTCAGACGCGTATTGTTGTGGTCGGCCCTGATGGAAAACCACAGGAGATGAATATCCAGCAAGGGATGCCGTTGCAATTGCCACTCATTCCGGGGCAAGTCATGTTCGGTCAACCCGGCCCAGCGGGCCAAGCCTTGAACGCCGTCAAAATCGAAGATTTACGGCAGATGATTCCAGGGATGTTCCCACAGGTAGTTCAAGGGCAGATGATGCGTATGGATGCGAACGGTCCCAGTTACCGTATCGGCATCGCCATCGTTCCTGAAGATGAGGGAGAAGGAGAGGATTCCGAAGGCTTGGTCGTCCGCGAAGTGATGGAAGACTCGCCGGCTGAAAAAGCGGGGATCGAGCAAGGGGATGTAATCCTCTCGATCAATGGGAAAGAAGCTGAGGGATTCACGGATCTGCTCGAGGCCGTTCAAGCTGCTGGAAAGGCGAGTGAGGATTTACTGTTGCTCGTCGAACGCGATGGCAAGGAGATGAAATTTGAAATCACTCCTGCGAAGACCGAAGGCTCCGATGTCGGCGTAGTAAATTTTAACTTGGCTCCTGAAGCAGGGATGATTCTCGATTTAAACGACGCGAGAGTACCCGCAGGTATTGCCATCCAAGGACAAGCATTTCCGGGGATGATGGCGGGAAATACCGATGCACTTAAAGAAGAGATCGGCGAACTTAGAAAAGAGATCGAAGAACTTAAGGGGATGATCCGCAAGCTGATAGAAAAATAGTCGCGGATTACGGTAGGAGCTACGATGGGTGCATCGACGAAACCCGATGCATCGTAGATAAACAAAGGATGGCTCGCTGCCGACTGGTCGGTCAAGGCGAGCTGTCCTTTTTTATTTTTGTGACTTGAACCCCCCATGGCCCTCCCATCGACAGTGATCATTTCTGCCAATCCCAAGTCTGGCGCAAGGAGTGGATTGGACCAAGCTGCATCGTTGCGTCAGGCGCTGGAGCAGCGTGGGTTCGTCGCCGAGATGTATACCGATGTGGATGCGATGGCGTCGCGTGCGGATCGATGCCAGCAAGAAAGGACGTTGCGGACGGTGGTGTCCGCTGGTGGTGACGGAACCGCGTCGCTGGTCCTGTCGAAGATACCATCAGACATTCCGGTCACTTTGTTCCCTTTGGGCTCTGAAAACCTAGTCGCCAATTATTTCGAGATGACTCGCGATATCGATCGAACGGTAGCCTGCATCGAAAATCTCGACACAGAGCCGTTGGATTTGTTTCTAGCCAATGGGCGACTGACACTGCTGGTCGCCAGTGTTGGTTTCGATGCCGAAGTGGTACGACAAGTCCACGAGAATCGTAGATCGCATGTGACGCGGTCGGTCTACCGCATGGGTATACTTCGGGCGATGTTTTCGTATCGGTGGCCAAAGTTTCGCGTGCAGCGCCGCGATGCCGATGGGAATTGGGGTGAGTCGGTCACAGCCAATTGGGTCTTTGCGTTCAATGTACCACGGTACGCCGCAGGGATTCGAATCATCGAATCGACATCGATCTCGGATGGATTGCTCGACGTGGGCATGTTTCAAGGTGGAAGGTTATGCCAGGGATTATGGAACTATGGAATGGTGGTGCGAGGCGTGCATGAGCAGTCGGGCGCCTGGAAACGATTTCAGACATCGGGGCTTCGGATCTCGTTGGTGACGGAAAATACAGCTGCGAACGTTCAACCCGAGGTCGCTTATGAAATCGACGGGGATGCGGGCGGGGTTCTTCCGTTGGAAGTGATCTACTCAGGCAGCAAAGCAATGATCGTTTCAGGACGATCTGTTGGCGCGTAAAGCGACGCGAAGGGGTGCAAAGCCTCGCTGCTATGTCGCAGGCGGAGTCACCAATGGGGTACCAAGTAGTCGATCACAGCGACGATGAGTCTTGCAGTTTGCTGATTTCTTGGTTGAGTCGGTCGAGTGAGCGATTCACCATCATACGCACGGCGTCTTCGCCGCGCGAGACGAGCTCCGCAATCTTGCGATACGAGTAGCCTTCGAAGTATCGCCATTTGAGGATCTGCTGATGCGCCGATGGTAACTTGCTCATCGCTGCGTGCATGCGTTTGAGTTCGCTTTCGCGGCGCGATCCGCCGGAATCGGAGTCGGCGAGTTTGTTGTTTAGACTCGGTAGGAGGGGTACTTCTCTCGCAACATTCCTTTTGAGAGATTCGCGAAAGTATCGCACGGCATCGAGAAAATTATTTACCAGCATCGCCCGCAGCCATGAATCGACGTGGACAGCGTCTTTCGACTTGAGTGTCTCAAGATCTTCGTAGGCTTCCAGCATGGTCTGTTGGACCAAATCGGAAGCATCGATCTTCGACTGCAGATCGCGTGCGATCAGGTCTTCAGCGAGTTCCTGCAGCATGGGGCGAATCCTGCAGAAGAACTCCTCTTGCGACTCGGCTTTAGGGGGCGTATTTCCGGAATCCATGGCGATTTGGTTGCGATGGATCCATTACGCCTTGACGGTCCACGTATCCCCGCTGTTGAAGAGTTTTTGCAAATCCCCTTTGCCTCGCTGCGAGACGGCTTGATCGATTTGCCCCCGCACCGCTTCCTCGAACGTCTCGTGGACAACATTTCGGAAGACACCGATTGGTTCTGGGAATGCGGGGTGCCTCATGCGGGAGAGGAGGTACACGAGTACCGGGTCGGCCTGTTCGTCGTGGAAGAGCAAGTCATCTTCTTTGACTTTCCCATCCGCGAGGTCCACGACTTCCAGCGACAACCCGTTCAGACGGATCCCTTTGTCCCGATTCTTGCCGAAGATCATCGGCTTGCCATGCTCGAGTTCGATCGTGGTGTCATCCCGTGTGGCTTTGTCTTGCGCATAGCTAAACGCACCGTCGTTGAACACATTGCAGTTTTGGTAGACTTCGACGAAGCTCGTGCCGCGGTGTGCAGCAGCTCGTTTTAGGACGGTTGCCAAATGCTTGATGTTGCTGTCGACCGAACGCGCGATGAATGTGGCTTCGGCCCCTATCGCGATGCTGATCGGATTGAGGGGGTGGTCAACGACCCCCATCGGCGTACTCTTGGTGATCTGTCCTTCGACGCTCGTCGGAGAATACTGGCCCTTGGTGAGTCCGTAGATACGGTTGTTGAACAAGACGATATTGAGATCGACGTTGCGGCGCAGCAAGTGGATAAAGTGGTTGCCTCCGATGCTGAGCGCATCGCCGTCCCCGGTGATGACCCAGACGCTAAGATCGGGCCTAGAGAGCTTTAATCCAGTGGCCACTGCCGGAGCCCGGCCGTGGATAGAGTGGACACCGTAGGTATTCACGTAGTAGGGAAAACGGCTGCTGCACCCAATTCCTGAAATGAATACGGTTTGTTCGGGAGGGATACCGATCTCCGGAAGAACCTTTTTCATTTGGGCCAGGATGGAGTAGTCACCGCATCCTGGGCACCATCGAACATCCTGATCGCTCGCAAAGTCGTCAGCTTTTAATACGTTTAGTGCGGTGCTCATGTCTGGTCGTACTCTAGTTGGATTGGGTTCAGTAGGAACTGAGTCGTTGTTGTGTTGTCAGAAGACTTGGTTGTCGCGAAGTCCTCGTTGAGGGCTGGGCTATTCGATTGTTCGAGTTTACTTGGTCGATACCGCGTTCGGGCGATGTGCAGACTTTGTCATCTCGCAGATCTTCTCGAACAGTTCGGTCACCGTAAACGGCTTGCCTTTGACCTTGTTGTAGCCGACCGCGTCGACGAGGTATCGGCTGCGGATCAGCATCCTCAGTTGGCCCATGTTGAGTTCTGGGATCAGGACCTTCTCGTATCGCGAGATGATCTCCCCAAGGTTGCTTGGGAATGGATTCAGGTAACGGACGTGAGCGAGCGCCACACTTCGGCCGGCTTCTTGGGCTTGTTGCACGGCGGTCAAGCACGCTCCGTAGGTGCCACCCCACGAGAGGACCAAAAGCTCACCGCTCTGGGGCCCGAGGACTTGCTGAGGGGGAAGGAGTTTGGCGGCATTCGCGACCTTTTGAGCCCGAATGTTGACCATCTTCTGATGGTTTTCAGGGTCGTAGCTGATGTTGCCGGTGCCATCTTCTTTTTCGATTCCACCAACCCGGTGCATGAGGCCCGGGGTACCGGGGATAGCCCATGGTCGCGCGAGCAACTCATTGCGAAGGTACGGTTTGAAAGGTCCGTTCGGATTGTTGTTTCCTTGCGGGTGCTCGATCTTGATCGGCGATAGCTTGGAAACGTCGGGGATGAGCCATGGCTCAGCACCGTTGGCGATGTAGCCATCGGAGAGCACAACCACCGGAAGCATCAATTGCGTTGCCAGCATCCAAGCTTCTTGGACGATTTCAAAGCAGTCACCGGGGCTTCGGGCCGCCAGAACCGGCAAGGGTGCTTCGCCGTTTCGTCCGAACATCACCTGCAGCAAGTCCGCTTGTTCGGTTTTCGTCGGAAGCCCGGTGCTCGGGCCACCGCGTTGAACATCGATGACCAAGAGAGGCAGTTCCAGCATGATCGCTAGCCCCATCGCTTCGGTCTTGAGGGCGATCCCTGGACCGCTGGAGGTGGTAACCCCCATTTGGCCGCCGTAGGCCGCGCCGATGGCAGCGCAAACCGCTGCGATTTCGTCTTCGGCTTGGAAGGTGCAAACACCGAAATTCTTATACCGAGCCAACTCGTGAAGGATGTCGCTGGCAGGTGTGATCGGATACGAGGCATAGAAAACCTCTTTTCCACTTCGCTGGGCTGCAGCGAGCAATCCCCACGCGAGGGCTTGGTTCCCCATGATATTCCGGTACGTTCCAGGGGTCAGCTTGGCAGCTTCGACATTGTACGAATGACCGAGAGCCTCGATCGTCTCACCAAAGGCCCAACCAGATCGCAAAGCCTTTTCGTTCGCGTCCGCGATCACGGATTTACCAGCACCGAATTTGCCGTGGATGAATCGCAATGTGGCATCCATGTTTCGGCCGTAGAGCCAGTAGACCAATCCCATCGCAAAAAAGTTTTTGCAACGATCGGCATCCTTGGATCCGAGTCCGAACTCGGCAACCGCCTCTTTGGTGAGTCGAGTCATCGGGACTTTGATCAAGCGATAGTTTTCCATCGAGGGATCCTCAAGCGGACTCGTGTTCAACTTCGCGAGCTTGAGATCCTTTTCTTCGAAGCTATCTTCGTTGACGATCAGCAAGCCTCCTTTGGGGAGGTCTGCCAAGTTCGTGACCAGTGCGGCAGGGTTCATCGCGACCAGAGCGTCGAGCGTATCGCCCGGTGTGTGGACTTCGTGCGAAGCAAATTGGACCTGGAATCCCGAAACCCCCGCGCGGGTTCCTCGCGGCGCGCGAATCTCCGCTGGAAAGTCAGGGAAGGTTGCGACGTCGTTTCCAAGCAGGGCGGATGTGTTCGTCAATTGCTGACCGAGCAACTGCATACCATCACCCGAGTCACCAACCAACCGCACGGTGATTCCGCTTACAAACTTGACAGGCTTCTCGGTCGACGAAAGAGATTCGGTAGACATTATTTCGATAGGATCGGGGTAGGATCAAAAAACCAGCGACTCGGGATCTCCGCCGCGCCATCGACCATGCTCGCATGGATATTGCATGCATTGTCCAACGATCAACGTCGATTGCCGGGCACTCTGGAGGGAACTCCGTTCCCCCCCGGAAACGATAGTCCTCGGTGGGGGGATTTGACGGTTGTATCGATTCTCGGAGCTCGGTTAGATGAGCTATTTTGGCAAATCACTCCTAGGTTGAGTATGTCAAAATCGCCCAAAGCACCTACTTTCCCAGGGCTTTTCTCCCTGGGACTCGCTGCAAAAAGCCTTCACGCCTTCCAAAAGCTTACCCGTGGGGATCGAGGATTAAAAACACCCAACCTCGAAACCACCGCTCCACAGCCGTATGCGACTCGGGGGCGTAACGCAGGGCTTATTCGACTTCGGAGGTCACGACATCGAGTACTCGGAGTTCGCAATGCTCCAGCAATTTCCCCATGGGGCGGATCAACGCGCGATAAAGACTCCAAGAACCCAACGCCCATGGAATGGCCAGAAGGAGTGCCAGTGGGACTGGGGCCATCGCTGGAACGAACCGGCTGACTAGAAACTCGACTCCGAGCGGGGCGAGGCTCAAACAAAACATGGTGGGGATCAACGTCGAGAGGAGCAAGGTCATGACAACCGCCTTCCAGTTGAAACGCTTGGGCTGGATCCCGCCAACGGGTAATCCAAACGGGGCCAAGATCGATTGGAGGTTTGTTACGAGGAAGTAAACCGGAATGAAGGTCAGAATCGCTAGCAGGGAGTAGAGAAGTTTATCCAAGGGGATGCGCCAGTAGATCCCAATCCCGATGCAAGTCAGTGCGGCTACCGCGAATGAAGGGATGCCATAGGCAATATTGCGACCGTTTAAGATCCGATGCCTGGGTATTGGGGACAGGACCCACGCGCGGAAGCCCGAGCGATCGAACCCAAACAAGTTGCCTAGGAAGCCTGAGCAAGTGTAAAGACAGAATCCTGCAATCCCCAAGGCGAGGAACGTGTCCAAAAACGGATTGGCCGCCGGTTTCCAGTAACCCATGACGAACAGCAGAATGATCGGCTGGATGAAGGGACCCATCAACTGTAGCTTCAGCTCAGGCGCTCGCCATATCGAAATCCATGTTTGGGCGACAATGGCGGACAAGGTGTCATCCAGCATCGGAAAGGTGCGCTCCATCCATGCGGTTCTTTCCCCTGAGCTTTCCAGCGGCCCAGCATTGGAACCGGTCTGGCTAACCCTCGTCTGGCTAACGACTCGGGAGGATGTTGCAACCTCGTTGGGTTTGGACATGCCGGGATCGGAACCGAAACCGTGCTGATAGTACCGCAATGTCGTCGCATAGTTTCGTCGTAACGACCATGCTGAGATCGCCAGCATCCCAGGAACCAAACAAAGCGATTTCCAAGGTGACTTCGGAACCGACTCGGCACATGCCGCAAACCAAAAAGGGGGGGCAGTCAAATCGAGCCAACCCAAGGCCGTGTCCAACAACCCCTTGAACTCATTGAAGGATGCCGCAATAGAGGCAGGTACCGTGTCAGCAGATACCGTGTCAGCAGCAGGTACCGTGTCAGCAGCAGGTACCGTGGTTGGTGCTGATCCAAGCGGGACTTCGGACGGGGATTCTGGAGGGAGTGACTCGTCGACTTTTCGCGCGATGTTTCCATCCGTGTTTCCATCCGTGTTTCCCTCACGCAGGCTCTCGTCGAGCGAAGGAAGCGGTGCGTTGGGAGGCAACGTGCTATCGGGAAGCACCGTCGGTGGCGGGGGCAGGACGCTATTCAGGTTGGGCCTTGTAATGCGAGCAATGTAGGAGGTGATTTGACTGATCGACAGACCAACTCCGGCTATGGTGACGCCCACGATAAACGGCAACAGCAACATCACCAATCGCCTGCGCTTAGGATTGGCGACCCACGCCGATAGGATGCTTCGCAAGTGAGATGTCAGCGCTGTGATCATCATCAAGTACGCCAGCAACGGGATAGCGATCAAAAGGACCGAGGGGCCATGCGAAATCGATCCGCCAAGGATCAATCCGATGCAGATGCACGTGAAATAGATAAAGGGCAAGTTGCCCAAGGAAAGGATGTAGTTCAGGGAAAAGACATGGCTTGGGGAAATTGGCAAATGCATGATCCGGTCCATGCTGACCCCATCGCTCCGAGTTAGCTCCGTCGAGATCTCGATGATCCAAAATAGAAGGAAGGCGAACACCAGACCATTCCAAACATACAACGCGTAGTCCACGGAACTAGCGTTTCGATAGAGAGCGAATCCAGCGATGGCACCGATGAGCACGGCGAAGATCGTCCCCATACTGATTGCCGAATAGAAGACAAAAACGATCACCTTGCCGAGGATCGATTCTCGAGACCAGCGGTTCGCTACGATGCGCGATTGAAGGAATAGAATCGCGCTGAAATGCTGAATGCACGTCCGAATCCAACCGGACAATGAGGCTTGGTCAGCGATGCTAACACGCCGCGATGACTGGTCTCTCGAGGGTAGGGGAGAGGATGGCAAGTTAGGGGAGGGCAGGGCAGGGGAGGGCAGGGGAGTGCCGGCAGACTGAGGGGTCATAGTGTTGCGTCCCCACCGTTGGTCTTCTCTGTTTCGAGGGTTGTTGGTCCAACAATCGCAACCTGGCTACCTGTCTGGCTGGTGCGTGCTGAGGTCTCCGTGGCATCCAGCCAGTCCAGCGTTGCAGCGGATCCATTTTCCGTGCCAGCAACTTCGATGAACTTCTTTTCGAGCGAACCTGATTCGAGGATTTCCTGCATGGAATTTTGGAGGACCAGTTTGCCACTGACGATCACACCGACATGCGTGCAAAGTCGCTGCACGATTTCTAAGACGTGGGAGGTTAGGAAGACGGTGGCACCACGCTGAGTGAACTGCAACAAAAGATCTCGAATGACTAACGATGCGACGGCATCCACACCTTCGAAGGGTTCATCGAGAAAAAGTAGCTTTGGATTGGATAGAAGAGCTGCGGCTAATGATAGTTTTTTTCGCATCCCATGCGAGTAATCGATGGTCAATTTTTTCGTTTCACGATCGAGGCTCAGCAGGGACAAAAGCTCCGACGAACGCTTGCGAATCTCATCGCGTTCGAGACCATGAATGCGACCTATGAAGGTCAAATAATCTGTGGCTGTCAGGTTGTCGAAGAGTGCCAGGTTTTCAGGGATCACGCCGATTTGGCGCTTAGCCTCTAAGGATTGTTTCGGGTCGAGCATGTCGCATCCGAGGACGCGAATCGAGCCGCTGGTGGGAGCCAATAGCCCCGTCAGCATTTTGATCGTAGTCGATTTGCCTGCGCCATTAGGGCCGAGAAAGCCGTAGAACGTGCCTGGCTCTACCGTTAAGTTCAGCGTGTCTACCGCGAGCCTGCCGTGGAAGGCTCGACAGAGTGAATCGGTGGAAATAACAGCGTTCATAGGGTGGATTGGAGTGCTTCGTTAGTTTGCTCTGGACGACCACAATATCTTCGAGTTTCGAAAAATCATACTCCTGGAATCGGGCTCTGGGCTAACGAGACCCGTAATTCGCTCTGGCTGGTAACTCGACCTTTGCCGTACTCCATTCGAATTGCCGCTACAATTCTTGGGAACACGTTGTTTTGCGGATTTATTTTTCAGTCGAAACTTGGTGATGGGGCCCGACGTTGGCGAGACGAAAGAAATCTCCTAGTTCCTACTCCCTCGAGGCGCTGCGTGCGATTCTCGATCAAGAGTTTTCATTACCAAAGCTTGGAGCAGCGTCGGAATTGCTCGGTGCGTTTGGCCTCAGTCGTACCGCCAATCGACCCGCAAGTGACCGCTCCGACGTCGCTGATAAGTCGGAAGTTGGAGATGCCGGCCATGGAAAAAACTCCAAGTCAAACGCTTCGCGACGAACGGAATTGACGCGTTCGGAACTATGGCAACCACGTTTCCAAAAGATATTGGACCGGTTGCCTGCGACACTTGCCAAGTTGACGATGCCTGTCGAGGACGAGATCCAGTTCCTCGGAACGCATGCTTCTACCATCGTTGAAGCTGCCTATCGGACCCCCACCGATGAGTTCCTAGTCTTCGTATCGACCGATTGGAACCTGGGTTGCGGTTGCACGTGCCCAGCGAGTGCTGGGCGAGGGCACTGCGCTCATACCGCGCGTTTGCTACAGCGAGTCAGCAAAGACCTCGCTCATCCGGAATTCGAGCTCGCTCAAACGGTTTCTGAGGGAGTCTTTTCCGACGAAGGCTTCCGATTGGTGGATTATTTGCCCGACCCAGGCCTTACGCAATTGAACGGACTCGATCGTTTGATCGCGTTACCCAAGTGGACGGAACAAGCTGAATCGATTCGAGTCGATCGCATTCCTCGTAGACGCTCGCGGGTCGTCTGGCACATCGAGTTGCATTGGGGGGTCGGAATCACCCCACACCTTCAAGTCGCGAACAAAAAGGGAAACGGTTGGAATCGCCCAAAAGAGATCGAGTTTGCCGAATTGTGGAGCAGCGGGATTGAATTGAGCGAAGCGGATAAACGCGTTCGAAAATGGATCGAGCATGAACTTGCCGGAAATGATTTGCCAGTCATCGACATCCTGGAAACTCTCGTCGGACAACCCAATGTGTTTCTTGGCCATGGGGAAGTGGAAGTTATTCTGAGCGATGGCTGCATTGTTGTCCATGAGATTCCTAAAGCACGCAAGCTGCGACTCTGTTTTCGCGAGGAAGCTCAATGGCCTTCGGCGAACGTTTGTTTCTTAGAAAATGGGATTGTGATCGTCTCTGAGATCGCCCGAAAAGTTGCGGTCGCGCGATTCGATGCGAAGCAAACAGAGATGCTTCACGAACTGCGCCGTATCGCTGATATTCCAGCCAAGCATCGCGATGCGGTTTTGCAAAAGATGGAGATGCTGCAGTCGGTTCTCAATGTCGAGTTGCCGCCGCAGGAAGAGATCGCGGTCGCGGAGCTCGATGCCAAACCGGTGATGCTACTTAAAAGTTTTCGTGATGGAGTCTTAGAGTACGGACTTCGCGTGCGCGATGCCAAGGGCATTCTGCATCGTCCTGGACAAGGATCTTTATTCCACATCGATCGCAGCGGAGCGACGCCGACGCAGTGGGTTCGATCTGCGGCCAAAGAAATCGAACTTTGCCAGCAGTGGCAAGATCGCCTCGGGATCCAAGTTGCTAACTGGGACGGAGCCATCGAGGACTTCAGCGAAGCGATGCAACTCGTCGGTTCCTTAAAGGAAAACTCTCGTGATGGCCGACTCTTCGATCAAGCTGGAGTGGTTGTCGATGTTAGTGCGGTTGACGAAGTTCCAACGGCAAATCGTATCGAAGTGCTTTGGGATCCTAAGAGCGAAGCCAAGCCGCAAATAGCCGGCACCATCGGCATCGCAAACTTGCGAGTTGCCATCGAACGAAAACGGGACTGGTTCCAATTGGCTGGTGAGTGCCAGCTGGGAGAATCATCGATCGGCCTCCAGCAATTGCTTGAGGCGATCGATGATAGCGAATCTGTCCGGGATGGTATAGCAGCGGGGCGGGGCAGGGGGGGTAACGATGGGAACGAGTTCGTTCGCGTTGGGGATTTGGGATGGGCGAAAATCTCCACCGAGTTGCGACGGAATTTGAAGCAACTGCGAGAGTCGGTGCATAGCGAACGCAAGATTTTGAAATTCGATCATTCCGCGGCGATCGAGATGCGAGCGCTTCAGCAACGCCTTCCGATACAAACCCATAAGGCGTGGGAGGAATGCTTGGATCGAGTCGCTAGCGCGCAGTCGATGGAGCCCACGTTGCCCGGCGGGTTCGCAGCGTCGCTGCGCGACTACCAGCTCGATGGTTATCGGTGGATGCGACGGTTGTGCGAATGGGGCGTAGGCGGTGTTTTAGCCGATGACATGGGTCTCGGTAAAACCGTGCAAACATTGGGCGTGCTGCTCGACAGGGCAGGGGAGGGACCATCGCTCGTCATCGCACCGACATCGGTCGGTTTCAATTGGATGCGGGAGACAGAACGATTCGCTCCTGGAATCCAAGCCCATCTCTATCGCGAAACCGATCGCGACGATTTTCTTCGTGGCGTGGGACCCCATCAATTGGTGGTCGCTAGTTACGGATTGGCGTTGCGAGACATCGAGAAACTCAAACAAGTCGAGTGGAATATTCTCGTTCTCGATGAAGCGCAAGCGATCAAGAACGGGAGGAGTAAAACCTCGCAAGCGATCGCGGATCTCGGATCCAAGTGGACGGTCGCGCTGACGGGGACTCCGGTTGAAAATCATCTCGGTGAATTGTGGAGTTTGTTCCATACCGTCGCGCCGGGTGTCTTCGGGTCATGGGATCAGTTCCGTATTCGATTTGCTAGCCCCATCGAAAAAGACAACGATCCTGAGCGGCGAGATGCCCTGCGGAAACGATTGTTGCCTTTTGTTCTACGAAGGACAAAAAAAGAAGTGCTCAGCGATCTTCCGTCACGGACGGAAATGAATCTGATGGTCGAGTTGAGCCCCGCGGAACGCAAGCGTTACGATGCGGTTCGCGCGAGTGCCATCCGCGAAGCGGAGACCATTGCTAAATCCTCCGAGGATCAAGAGCAACGCTTCCGGATCTTGGCGATATTGACCCGATTGCGTCAGTTGGCATGCCATCCTCGGCTGGTGGATGAATCGTGGAATGAATCCTCCGCGAAACTGGATCAGCTCAAAGAGACGCTGTTGCAACTCCGAGAAGAAGGGCATCGTGTGTTGGTCTTCAGCCAATTCGTCCAGCACTTGCAGTTGATCCGTGCCATGCTTGACAAGGAGAGCATCACCTACCAGTATCTCGATGGCTCGACGCCGGCCAAAGCAAGGCAGATCGAGGTGGATCGGTTCCAAAACGGAAATGCCAGCGTGTTTTTGATTTCGCTCAAGGCGGGTGGCACCGGGTTGAACCTAACGGCGGCTGACTATGTCGTTCATATGGATCCATGGTGGAACCCAGCGGTCGAGGATCAAGCCACCGATCGGGCGCACCGCATTGGGCAGACCAAGCCGGTCATGGTCTATCGCATTATCGCGCAGCAGACGATTGAAGAAGAGATTCTTAAACTCCATGAAACCAAACGCGATTTGATCGCGGGGGTGCTCGACGGGGCCGAGGGTGCAGCCAAGCTAACCACTGCGGACTTGATCGCGCTTATCCGAGGCGAGCATGCTTAGCTGGGGTGATGGGCCAGAGCAGGGCAGGGGAGTTAGCGAATCCAGTTGCCCGACTGCTCGCGGACCATGTTGAACCAATCGGTCGCCGTGTGAGGGATGTTGTGCTGGTGCTGGTATCCGAATCGTTGCATGATCCCTTCGTCGTGGTATGCCAGAACGCCCAGCAGGATTAGCAAGGCGTAGGTCATGAGATTGGGAATACGATTTTCACCCCAGAATTTGAGCGCGGTTCCAAAGCTGTGCTTGAACACGTAACGACCTCGTCGAAATTCGACCGACCAAATTTCATCGAGCAGGATATGCGACATGAAGCCGATGAAGACGGCTACGGTTTTGAAAAGTCGAAGGTTGATGTTTTCGGAGGAGGAAACCAGAAAGACGAATAGGGCGGCGATGAATGCCGCGGGCAAGCTGTGCCACATCCCGCGGTGGACCGTGTATCGTCGGAACAGTTCTGCGATGCCGAACCGGAGGAAGAAGTAGATGCCGCCGGTGATCAGGAGCATTGTTTCGTGGGAGAGCCCGACCCGCTCGAGCCGGCTGACCATCAGCATCGGGACGAAGGCCGCAGCGAACGCGACGGCTTCGCGAAGCGGAATGCCCGAATCGCTATCCAAATCGGGTAGCATTCCGCTGACGGCGCAGAGCCCACCTGCGATCACGCAGCTTTCCCAAGGCATCCCAGATTGGTATCCCCCCAAGCCGAACAACGCGCCGGCGATGGTGCTGACCGTAATATGCGTTTTGAAATCGGCCATAGGGCAGGGGGGAGCTTGAACGAATTAGGGCAGGGGGGAATACCGTTAGCGGTCGGTTCCCCTGCATTGGGGTAATTGCTACGAGCAGGGTAATACCAAGAGCTTATGGGTTGAATCAAGATTGGCTCGTGCGGAGCGAATCTTCTTTTGTGAAAACTGGCCTTCGTTCCGGTGATGGCATATGGTTATAGTCGGGCACGGCGGATTGGAAGGCTGCTGAGCTGATTGCAAGGATGGTTATTCCACTGCGATTCGCTGTTCAACTACGAGAAAGCACAATTGCATGCAAACCTACGACATCATCATGTTGGTCGTTCTCGCGGCCGCGACGATTTTTGGAGCGATCAAAGGATTTGCTTGGCAAGTAGCATCGTTGGCCTCGATCATTGCCAGTTATTTTGTTGCTAGCTATTTCCGCAACGATGTGGCCAAGGTGATCAATGCACAGCCCCCTTGGAACATGTTTTTGGCGATGTTGCTGTTGTATTTCGGAACGAGTTTGGCGATTTGGTTGTTGTTTCGCATGATCAGCTCGTCGATCGACAAAATCCGGTTGAAGGAGTTCGATCGTCAGTTGGGAGCAGGTTTTGGACTGATTAAAGGTGCCGTGCTTTGCTGCTTGATCACCATGTTTGCCATGACGTTGTTGGGTCGAACGCAGCAGCAAGCGATCGCAAACTCACGGAGCGGTCATTACATTGGCCAAGTCCTTTCGCAAGCGGGCGGAGTATTGCCGGCCGAGGTGAAAGAGGTCATCGGGCCGGTCCTTGCGAATGTCGGGAAGCAGTTGGAGCAGAGTCGCGATCCAAACTACAACCCGCAGGTGGCTCCTGGTTTGCCAGGGGGCGATGATCCTTGGTCCAAAGGTTTGGACGCGGCGGTGAACGCGTGGGGGCAAGAGATGACGGGTGGAGGTCAAGCACCAGCGGGAGAACGAAACACTTCGGGCGGGATCTTGAGCCGCTGGTTGAATCCCAACAATACACCGGCTCCAAGTAATCCGCCGCCGGCGGCTCCTCTGCCGGGCAATCCGAATCCGGGCAATGTTCCGGGCGGTTTGTACCCTCCTGGTTATCCAGCGAGTTTTCCGAGCACTGGAGGGAATTTGAACCCTGGTTACAACCCGTAAGTCTGCCCAGGCGTCAAAAGCTAGCTAATCGCAATTGGCTTTGCTAGCACTTCATTTTCTCTGATTTGGCGATTTTCATTTTCTAGAATAATCAGAACTTCCGGCGCATTTTCCCAGCGGAGGCTTTTTCGTTGGAGATTGATTGCGGATAAATAGCCGGGCGTAATTGGGTCGAGCTCGTCGATCTGAGCCCAAGGTTCAAACGGGAGTGGAGGCTTGGCTCCTGTCCGGCCGCATGGCGTTGGTCGGATTCCAGATTCGGGTTTGCCGGTTTCCAGGTTTGGATCAGAAATGAGCACGAGTCCGTCGACGGCTTTGGAGAGTCATGCCGTCTGGTTGCGTGGCAAGGCTTCCGACCCAGACCGCACCAAAAAGCGATCGCCCCAGACTCCTCCTTCACCAAAACCATCCCTAAATAACGTCCGATAATGTTTCTTATGTTCGGTTATGGCTTGAAAAATGCCTGGAAAAACAGGGTTTTGGCTTTGTGGGGCTTGGTTGGCGGCGTGTTGCGTTTGGGTTCCCTGCCGGTCGATGGGAGGTGTTGCTTGAATGCTTGGGGCAAGCCGCTGTGTGTCTGCGAACCGGGGGCTCAATCTTCCAAATCCAATTGCGAAGGCCGGCGTTGTTGAGGATCCGACAGTGTGGTTATCGCCCAGTTGGTTGGTGCTCGGCTAGCTGGTTTTGCCGCTCGTTGCGGCTGCAAAAACCTCTCGTGGTTTCCCGTTTTCTGCTCAAAATCGCCTGACCAGCTTGACGGCCAAAATTGCGTTTTTGGGACCGCCGAGCCCTCAGGCGGTTGCAGGAATCCTTGTGCGGCGGTTCCGCTCAAGTCATTCCCGTGCGATGATGGCGACTCGGGTTTTCGGATCGTGCCGCTTGTAATGCCGAGGAAACATCGTTGCTTCCGTCAAACTTTTCCGGCCTCGGCCCCGTGGATCCTCCCGCTGACGGGCCGGCTTCCGGTGCGCTAGAGCCCGCCCAAAATCCCTCGCCGAGTCCCTCGGCGCGGAACGTCCTGACTATCATCGCAACGCTCTTGGTGATTTGGGGGTGCGGCTGGCTGATCCGAAACTTGGCTCGCTCCGATGAAGTCGCTCGGTTGGCGTCCATGATCCTGTTCGCCCCGGTGCCCGTGGTCTCCATTTGGTTCGGTTGGCGCACGCGATGGCGAATCGCAGACTGTCTCGCCGCTGCATTCTCGCTTCTGCTTGGATTCATAGTCTGGAACGGGATCATGCTCCAAGGCCTAGGCAATCCCTCGCAGCTTCGCGAGGTCATCTCTTTGAACGCTCTTCATTGGGTTCTGTTTGTGCTGGCCGGCGCCACAACCGCCCGATGGATTCAGTGGGTCTCCCGAATCGGAATATGGTCTATGGCCGTTAGTGATGAGGAGCCCGAGACCAAGGCGTTATCGGTGATTCGGCTGATGGGGATAACGGCTGCAGTAGCCGCGCTGGCGGTTTCCTATCGAGTGATCTTTAACGCTTCGATCGAGGAAGCCAAACCCTGGGTTGATATGGGGTTTCCAAATGGGGCGACTCACTGGTACTCGTGGTTTCCGCTGCGTTCCAAAATCTGGGTTTCGGGAGCAATCGGTGGTCTGCTGATCGGAGTTCATTGGTTCGCGATCGTCGGGATCCTTCGCTCGGGTTCGTACCGAATGGCCGGACTCGTGCTCTGGATCGTTGTCGCAGCCGGCCTTCGGTGGAGTGCGAATCAGATTTACTGGGGTGAGATACCGATCTTGGGTGATGGACCGATCCTGATCGATCTCGGCTTCCAGTCGCTGAGTGGAAGTTTAGCTTTTCTGCCAGTGCAGATCGCAATCCAAACGCTCGTCGAAGGAACCTTGCAAACCCTCATCACGTGCGCGTCAATCTATTGGTTGCGCGGTTTGGGTTATCGGATTGGGTTATCGGATTGGGCGAAGGGGCAGGGCCCCCCTGCCCTAGCCTTCCCTAGCGGGATGCAGTAGTAACGCAGCAAGGAAAGCAAGGAATCAGAGATCACCAAGTGAACGGGGCCTGCAGAAACCCGGCTAGGCCCCTAGAAACCGGGCCTGCAGCGATTGCACTTCGGCGTGGCAAATGCCGAAATGCTCGAACGAAGTCAGTTACTGGAAGTCAGTTACTGGAAGCTAGACGCTGAAGGTATATCCGTGTTGGCTCACGGTGCCATCTTCGAGCTGCTCAAGGTACGAGCCCATTTTCCGAAACTTGTCATAGCGGCGTTCGAGGAGTGTTTCGGGATCGGTTTTGACCAATTGCTCCAGGGTTTTTGCAAGATAGTTTTTCAGGCGAGCCGCCATTTGGTGATGGTCTCGATGGGCGCCGCCGAGGGGTTCCTCGATGACATCGTCGACCACACCGAGTTGCGGCAAATGCTCCGAAGTGAATCGCAACACATCGGCCGCCTTAGGCGCATGCTGATGGCTCTTCCACAGGATCCCCGCGCAACCCTCGGGGCTGATCACGGAGTAATAGGCGTACTGCAGCATGGCGATGCGATCCCCGACGCCGATCCCGAGTGCGCCACCCGAGCCGCCTTCGCCGATGACGATACAAATGATCGGCGTTTTGAGTTGGCTCATCAGGAACATGCTTTCCGCAATCACTTGAGCTTGTCCTCGTTCCTCGGCGCCGATCCCTGGGTAAGCACCTGGGGTATCGATGAAGCAGATAATTGGGATGCCGTACTTTTCCGCTAGTTTCATCTTGGCCATCGCCTTGCGATAGCCTTCAGGGTGGGCGCAACCGAAATGGCAAGCGGCGCGTTCCTTAAAGGTTCGGCCCTTTTGGTGCCCGACCACCATGACTTTTTGGCGCCCCAGTTTGGCGAATCCAGTGAGAAGAGCTCGGTCGTCGCCAAAGAACTTATCGCCGTGCAATTCGATGAACTCATCGAAGGCTAGGTTCAAGTAGTCGCGGGTGTAAGGACGGTCCTTGTGGCGAGAGACCTGGACGACTTGCCAAGGCGTCAGTTTCGAATAAATCTCTCGCGTCGTATCGGTCCAACGGCGTCGCAGTTGGCGAGCCAGTTCTTGCTGTTCCTCCGACGGGTTTGCGGCGGCTTCGATTTCGCCCAATTGCGTTTCGATATCCAGCATCGGTTGTTCGAATTCAAAGCCTTTTGCTGCGCTTGGCATGATCTTGAATGGGTTATTGGTAGAGTGCTAATTTGGAAAACGATGAAACGTCAATGAATTTATCGGGCTCCACAGTCAGACCGAAGCTTGATCGAAGAACGCGGTCGACGTGGACGGAGACGGCCTAGGTCGGGGCGTCGATCCGGCCGCCTCCTTGGAAATCGTCGAACGGGTTTACATCCGGAATGCGAGGCGGCTTCTTAAAGATCGGTGTGCCTCGGAGCATTTTGAGGACATCCCACATGCTATCTGGCCGATCCTCAGGTTTCTTGGCAAGCATCTTTCGCACGACTGCGTTGAACTCGGGAGTCACGTTTTCATTGCCGACGAGGATCGACGGGACCGATGCCGAAAGGTGTTTGCTCAAGAGTTCGTTGGGTGTGTTTCCGGTAAAGGGAGCGCGGCCCGTGATCAATTCATAGATCATGCAGCCCATCGAGTAGATATCGCTGCGCGGGTCCAAGGTTTGTCCTCGGATTTGTTCTGGGGACATATAAGATCGCGTCCCTTCCACTTTGGTTTTACCAGCAAAGAGTTTGCCGAGTCCCGTTTTGACTTTTTTGGCGATCGTAAAGTCGATCATTTTGACTTCCCAATTCCGGCTCAAAAGAAAATTGTCAGGCTTGATATCGCAGTGGACATATCCCTTGGAGTGCAGGAAGTAGAGTGCCTCGGAGGATTGTTCGACGATGCTCGGCAACTGGTATGCGATGGATTCGGGGCCTTTTCGCATGGCCATTTTCAAGTTGAGTTCGCTGAAAAGTTCCAAAACGATGAACGGGGTTTCGGCATCGGTTCGATACTCGATGAGTTTGATGATGTTCTTGTGGCTCATTGCTTTGGCCACTTCAAATTCATGCTTGAGGAACGCGATTTCCTCCTTGTTTCCTCGCTGTTCGGGGCGGAGTACTTTTAACGCAAAGTGGGCGTTGTCCTTGTCTCGAATCGCTTCCCAGACTTGGCAGGTGCTACCGAGTCGGATCAGTCGGGCGAGTCGATAGGAGCCGAGAAAGTCGCGAACCTTGACCATATTGAAGCTACTGCTTGTTGAGCTACTGCGGGGGCAAAAGGAATCAGGACCCCCCTGCCCTACCCTGCATCGGGAACGCCGAGGCAAGTGAAACGGATGCCGATTGTGCCTTGGTATGCCGTTTCGATTGGAACTGCGTTTTCGCCTCGGAACATCGAGTCGAACACAGAAAGTTCGGGTCGAACACGGGATGGCCGAGGTACGAGCCTGGGGGCCGCATCTTCAGTACTATAGGCAAAACCCGCAAAATCCGAAAGGATTGACCTTTCCGGCGACTCCCCTACATTCTCTCGCAATGCCACGTGGTTGGGCGAGTTCAGTCCCGGGGCGTATCGCGAAAAAAGCATCGCAACTCGAGCGTTGAGTGGCGTAAGTCGTATTCAAGTCCTTCTATTTCCAAGGAATCTATATCATGGCCCGTTCTGGAGTTATCACGTTCAAAGGTTCCCCAATGACCCTTCTCGGGGACGAACTCAAGGTGGGGAGTAGTTTGCCTGACTTTACCCTCCACTACTTCGAGGGTGGATTGAAGACCATTACGCCTAAGGATTTGGCCGGCAAGCCGACCATCATTTCCTCGGTTCCGTCTCTCGATACCGGGGTCTGTGCTATCCAAACCAAGAAATTCAACAGTGAATTGGCCGCCATGGAAGGAAAGATCAACGCTGTTACCGCTAGCCGCGACCTACCGTTCGCCATGAATCGTTTCTGTGGCGCTGAGTCCATCAAGAACATGCGTGTCGGTAGCGATTACCAATCGGGGGATTTCGGAAGCAAAACTGGGCTTCTTATCGACGAGCTCAAGCTTCTTACCCGAGCGGTTATCGTTGCGGATGCCAATGGCAAAGTCGTTTATGTAGAGATCGTTCCAGAAGTGACCTCAGAGCCCAATTACGATGCGGCGTTGAGTGCATTGAAGTCGATTCTCTAAACCTGAGTGTTGGATCGATTTTCAAGAATTGAATTTGCGGGGGCGTAGAATGACCTACCCCCCCTGCCCTCTGCTCTGTCCCCCCTGCCCTGCCCTGAGGCGTTGGGCCATGAAAACAAGAAGCTCTTACCTCGATGGATTGAAATCGAGGTAAGAGCTTTAAACCAGATAAAAGCTTTAGATATAAGCCTTGCTGAAAGGGATACCGCGCATGTCTGCTTCGATTCTTCAAAGATCCGCGGTCTATTCATCAAAAAGTTAGTCTCGGTCGCGTTTCAGTTCGCCGGCAATACGTTTCATTTCGCCAGCCATACGCTCAACCATCTCACGCAATTCACGCATTTCTCGTTTGAGCTGCTCATTCTCTTCCATGAATCGTGCCATCGGGGCCCCTGGAGCGTTCGGTCCGGGTGGATTGAATCCTGGTTGCCGTTGATTTTGCATCGAACGCGCAAATGCTTCCTTAGCGTTGCCTAAGTCGTTTTCAATATCGTCGGCCTTGCGAGTGACCTCGTGAGCCATGTCGTGCATTTCTGCCATCTTGAGGTTTTCGGCAGCGACTCGCAGGTGCTGAAGTCGTTTCGCAGTTCGTTCGAGCTTCTCGACTTGCTCAGCGTTCGGACGCCCTTGGCGGGCACGCTCGGGCGACTCTTTGCGATTTTGTCGTTCCGATTGACGTTCTAGCGCAGCCATCAATTCCGCGGCTTCACGTTTGCGCTGACGCGCTTGTTCAGGTTTTCCATTGTTTGCGAGTTCTTCCGATTCCTCACGCAGTTGTGCGATCTTGGCTTTGAGTTCTTCGCGTTCATCGGCATGCGAAGGTGCCGCATTCGATAGAAAGCATGCGGTGGAAACGAATGCGGATGCAATCCAAAGTTGGTAACGCATAAAGGATGGTCCTGGGTTGGGAGTGTAGGAGAGGCAAAGCCCACTTGCACCGGAGCCTCGAGGTTCCGCGCGGGCGCGAGAGCAGGTTTTTGATTGCTCCCATGAAACGACTATACTTGGCGGAGGGAGTGGGTGACAAGGTCTGGGGCCGAGATAGGATTACGTCACAATAGGTTAAGACGGGGATTCCGTGCGTCGCGAAACAGGCGGGGCGTTTGGCGGGGGAACTGGAGATTTTCGCACATCGCGAGCAGCGAGCTCGCGGCCGATGATATCAAAGCGGGTTTTGCTTTCGAACGGTTCGAGGCTTCGGACCAATTCGCTCATCAGTTCTTCAATCCGGCCGAACACCTTGGTGATTTTACCTTCGAAGTAATGGGATGCGATGGCAGCGGGGATCGCAACAATCAAACCGGCAAGTGTTGTCACGAGGGCTTCGTAGATCCCCACCGCCAAGAAGTCGGCTCGGTTTTGACCGGCGGTCAGTTGCGTCGTATCGTGGAAAGCTCGAATCAGACCCCACACCGTACCGAGCAATCCCAGCAATGGCGCGATGCCAGCTCCAAGGTTGAGCCACCTCACATTGGCATAGGCGCGATCGACTTGTCTCTGGGTCGCCTCGGTGACTGCGGTGGCGATTTCCGATTGGGGCCGGCCTGCTAGCACGATTCCCGATTTCGCGATCTCGGATGCGGCGCATCGAGACTCATTGCATACACGATACAGCTCCCGCGGATCGACTTTGCCGGAGCGAAGTGCGTTGGTCATCGATTTTCGAAACGAGTTGGGGAGAAGGCGTCCCGAGCGCAACCCGATCCAACGGTCGAACACAAACGTCACGACAACCAAGCTGGTGACTCCGATCGGGATCATGAACACACCCCCGCGGATCAGCAGGTCGATGAAATCGATCCCCATTTGTTTTTTATCGACGGGGACTTCGGCGGCGATGGTTGTCGGTGTGGTCCCGAGAACTTCGTTGGATTGCCCAAAGCTCACTCCGCAGAAGCCAACGGTTAAAGCCAAGATCCCAACCATCAAAAGCAATTTGCCGCGGGCATGCAACGCCGTGAAAAGCAGCGAGCGAGTGCTCGCTGCATTGGTATTGTCCAAACGCATTTGGTCGCAAGCAGACCGTAAACCGGATCGCGATCGTGGTGGCACGCAATGCTCCTTTGTGACGACGAATAAAACAGGAACCCCAGTATAACCCAAGGCCGAAGACATCAAAATCAGAATCCGCGAGTGGGGATCGATCCTCTGAGCAGTAGCTCCCGGTTTATTCAAGGAAGTCTGGGTTGTTTCGGGCTATTGCACAGAGTGCCCTACTGAAAAACATTCCGCGTCACTGGAGAGATAATCCCATGGGACCCTTGAGATCGCACCTGATTGTTCGAGTTTGAGAACCGCGTCCCGCATGGCTGTCTCGAAATTGCTTCGAGCCATGCGATCGCCAGCGGCGATGCTGCGCCAATCGATGACGAGGTACCGTACTATGGCTTTAGGTGCGACTGGGGCTTTCGGTGCGACTGGGGCCTTCGGTGGGTCGGGCAGACTAAAGTTGGATCGAAGCAACGGTTCGAGCGAACCAAGTTCCCCTGGTCCGACTTCCAGCGTCGGCACCGTGAGGAAAAATGTATCGGCAGTTCCGATCACCAGCCACCGATCCGTTGCGGGAGCGATCTTGGAGATCGTGGAGATGTTCTGCGAGGCAGGAAAGCGATTGATCCAATCGGTA
Source organism: uncultured Pirellula sp. (assembly GCA_903892355.1). Taxonomy (GTDB): domain Bacteria; phylum Planctomycetota; class Planctomycetia; order Pirellulales; family Pirellulaceae; genus JBKCUI01. The sequence goes on from CAITIE010000069.1 coordinate 50,296, forward strand.
TAGATCGGGTAGGTCGATGGATTGGCTGATAGGCTGTTCGAAGGAGGCGAAACGACCGAGTTCGAGCTCACAGCCCCCCCCTGCCCTGCCCTACCCTCTCTGTCTTTTGCTATGCCTTCTTGATCTTCCCCCCTGCCCTCCCCTGCCCCGGAATTGTCAGGTTCTGCATCGCGGTTTATCGCTTTGGCTTGGTTGTTGGTCGGAGCATTGGCGATCGAAGCGGGGATCAGTCGATCGATGGCCACCAATAGGCGTGGGTCGGCGGTAGGCCAGGCGGCCAATGCGATGGTGCTCCATGCGAGCGAGATCAATCCAAGTGGGAAGAGCCAATAGCCGCCAGATCTTTCGCGAAGCCATTGGATCGCACGTGCGGCCGGCAAAGCCAGCATCGGAGTTGCGACAACCCAATCGCGATCGAGGTGGGTGGTGAACACCCACCAGAGAAGGATCCAAACCAACCATACGATCGACGTGAAGCGAATGTTTCGATCGCGATAGCCTAGTACAGCGCCGATCGCAGCAAGTGGCATCAGCAACAGTCCATGCGCCATGGAGTTCCAAAGGATTCCGTGGAATGCCTCGGCTACGTCGCGGAACGAGGCGCCGAGCATGGCGATGTTCGAGTGTGCAATCGCCAACGTCGGAAGGAAATCGTGGGATAGCGGCGGGCCATGCAGGTAAGCTCGAAGTTGCCATGGAACCGCAGCAACGATGGCTACCGAGAGCATCGCAATTTTTGCGATGCCGTATCGACTTGCAATGGAGTGACTTTTGCGGAGTTCACCTGTTCGATCGCGAGGGTCGCGGTAGATGACCCAATGAAGAAGAATGTTGCCGACGATGATTCCGAGTAGCGTTTGGTAGCTGAGAGCTCCAGTAGCGATGCACCACGCGCAAAGGCTGGGTATGGACTTTCTATTTGGCATTTGGATCAAAACCATCGATGCAGCGATCCAAAGCATTACCCCCCCTGCCCTGCCCCCGAGCCGGACCAGTTCGTGCATCCCAGGGTGAGCGACGAGTAGAAACGCGATCAGCGCGGCGGCCAACGCACCGGATCGCGAGCGGATGTTCGACGCAATCAGTAGGATTGCGATCAACCAAAGCGATGCGTGGAGGACTTGTCCGGAGAGCCATGCGCACGTGAGGTGGCGAAGCATGGCTTCGGGTGTTTCGCTGGGATTGAAGGTTTCTAGCAGCGAAGTGATGGCGAGGGCCGGCATGATGCTCCCTTGAGGGCCGTTCGCAGCACGATGGAAGTCGAACCATACGATCGAGTTATCCAGAAAGTATTTTTTGGTCGAGAGCATCTCGATCTCTCGGACATCGGCATCGTAGCTGGGCAAGCAGGAACCGAGCAGCGCGATGGCAGCGAGCCAGCAAGAACCGACAACCGATAACCCGATCAAGCGACGGCTCCACGAGGATGCGAACGATGGATCGTTTTCAGTGGATCGCGAATCGGGTTCCTCAAGAAACTCAAGAGGCTCAAGAGGAATCGAGCGACTCATGGATTCGGACGCATCGCGAGCAGAAGCGTTATCGACTTGAGGTGTAACGGCATTCGATCGAAAGGATCCGAAGAGCCATCGCAATGCGAGAGCTAGAAGCACCGTGGATAGGGCGAGTGGCAGGAAGGATCGCGGTCCGAAAATCCAACCGAGAACGAGAGTGAGTTGCGATAGGATCGCGTGGCCGATTGCGATCGAAAACCCGTGAGTAGCCATCGGGCCATTCCATTGGTCGAGCGATTCCCGTTTAGCGATCGGGTGGCCGATGCACCAGGAGACGGCTAGCCATCCTGACGCGAGGAGCAGCATGGGAATTCGGTCCAGCCATGTAGCGTAGATTAGGCCGCCAGTCCATTGTTTCCAGAGCTCGGACAGGCTGGCGACGTCGACCAACCAAAGTTCCAGTCGTGAGGTTTGTAGGAATTCTCCGTAGGGGTCGGCCAGCGGCATGGACGGAATTAGTAGCATTGCTGCCGAGTAGCCGACCAGGAGCAGTCCGGCTGCAACGATTGCGATCCATTTTCCTGTTTGTGGCTGTTTTTTTGGCACTTGAGAGTGGGCCGAGCGAGCGAAATCGTGGCTGAGAACTAAACTCACGGTGTACCGTCGGCCTGCGACGGAGTCCAGGGTGGGCTCCCTCGTCGAGCGTAGAATCGTATTAAAACGATACTGGCGGTGGGTTGCGGTACCCTTTACGGTATCGTAGGAACCGTTTGCAAGCCAACAAGATTCTCTGTTATTGTTTCCCTTATGAACCAACCACTTTCAGGCATATTTACACCGAATATCACACCACTGGATGCCAAAGGCCGGCTCGACGAAGACAAGCTTCGAGGCTATGTCGATTGGTTGATCGAGCATGGGGTCCACGGGTTGTATCCGAACGGGAGCACGGGCGAGTTCGTGCGCTTCACCCCGGAGGAGCGACGTCGGGTGATCGAGGTGGTGGTCGATCAAACACGGGGGAGGGTGCCAATTCTTGCAGGGGCTGCGGAAGCCAACGTCGCAGAAACGATCCGAGCGTGCGATACGTACGGAGCGCTAGGTTGCCGTGCGGTCGCGATCGTTGCTCCGTTCTACTACCGGTTGGCTCCGGATGGCGTCTTTGCTTATTTCAAAGAGATCGCTGACAATGTGTCGGTGGATGTCACGCTCTACAACATTCCATTGTTTGCATCACCGATTGATGTTGCGACGGTCAAGCGATTGGCGCAGGAGTGCCCTCGCATTGTCGGAATCAAGGATAGTTCGGGGGATATCCCGCACATGATGCGGATGATCTCCGAGGTTCGTCCTCTGAGGCCCGACTTCTTTTTCTTGACGGGATGGGATGCCGCGTTGGTCCCGATGCTCTTGGTCGGTTGCGATGGTGGTACGAACGCCACGAGTGGCGTGGTCCCCGAGTTGACTCGGGCGATTTACGAAGCATGCAAAGCGGGTCAATGGGACCGCGCGATGCAGTTGCAGTACCGGTTGTTGCCGCTGTTTGACGCTATGATTGCGACCGTTGAGTTTCCTGAAGGATTTCGACGTGGAGCCCAGATCCGAGGTTGGGATTTGGGGCAATCTCGCCAGCCGCTCACCCCGCAGCAAACCACCGCCGCCGATGTAGCGCAGCGAAGGATTCGGGAGATGCTTTCCGGTTTCGATTTCATGCAGACCAAGAGTTCGCTGTCCAAGGTCGTGGCACCGGATGCGAGCGATGCGGTAATCGATCGGATCGTATCCGAGGTCTTGACGCAATTGCGTTCCAAGTAGCCTTCAGTCCAAGTCATCAGCGCGGGTCGATCGGCGCAGCATGTTGAGTGCGCTGCGCCCCCATGGATCCCAGTGAAAAGTAATAGGAGCTGTAAAGATTCGAGAGGTGCAGGATCGCGACTGGGAAGCTCGAGTGCTGTCGGTGATTGAGTCGCGCAGTCGGGCGTTGGGATGGCTTTCGATGGCGTCCATCATGGGGGCTGTACTCTATGTAGGGATTGCCTCATCGTCGAACGTGCGCGAGGAAGATTTGGGGACACCGTTTGTGCTCGATTTGAACCGAGCGAGCGAAGCCGAACTCAATTTGTTGCCGGGGGTCGGACCAAAAATGGTGCGGTCCATTCTGGATTACCGCCAATCTCAGGGCGGATTTGATAGCGTTGAAGATCTCATGGAGATTCCAGGGATTAAGGAGGGGCGATTGAGGCAGTTGGCCCCGTATGTGCGTGTCGGGCAAAATTCCGCTTCGGGAATCATCAGCGATCCGGCTACGAAAAAGTGACAGGAACGGTCGCGTGGGGATCTGTTACGGATTGACTCCCTGGTCGATGCCTTACAATCGTAGCGGCAGATTCCTCGGGACAGTAACTTTTTGGTAGAGACTACCGCGCATGCATTATCTGGAAGGTCCGATCGAGTTCGATTTGGATAGTCGTTTCAAACCTGCTGGGGATCAGCCGCAGGCTATCGATGCGCTGGTTCGGGGGATACGGAATGGTGACAAGCATCAGGTGCTGATGGGGGTAACCGGCTCCGGAAAGACCTTCACGATGGCCAACGTGATCGCTGCGGTTCAGCGTCCAACGTTGGTATTGAGCCACAATAAAACGCTTGCGGCCCAGTTGTATGCCGAGTTCCGGGATTTCTTTCCCCGCAATGCTGTCCACTATTTTGTGAGTTATTACGACTACTACCAGCCCGAAGCATATATCCCGCAGCGCGATATCTACATCGAGAAGGATGCATCGATCAATGAGGAGATCGATCGTTTGCGATTGGCTGCGACCAGTGCTCTGGTCAGTCGTCGCGACTGCATCATCGTCGCCAGTGTTTCCTGCATCTACGGTTTAGGGTCTCCGGAGGAGTACCGACGGATGGTGATCCCGATTCGTGTTGGAGAGGCATTTCAGCGCGAGGATTTGATCTTGCGGCTGATCGATATCCAGTACGAACGAAACGATATCGCATTCGAACGCAGTCGGTTCCGAATTCGGGGGGATACGATCGAGCTGTGGCCGTCGTACGAAGAGTTTGCGTATCGGATTGAAATGTGGGGTGACGAAATCGAGCAGATATCGATCATCAATCCGGTGAGTGGCGAGGCGATATCCCGGCACAAGGAAGTTTACATCTATCCGGCGAAGCACTTTGTGACGTCCGAGGATCGGATCTTGAGCGCGGTGCGAGTGATCAAGCAAGAGCTCGAGCAGCAACTTGAAAAGTTCAAGTCCGAAGGAAAACTTCTCGAGGCGCAGCGGCTCAATGCGAGAACACGGTTTGACATCGAGATGCTGCAGCAAGTCGGTTATTGTCCCGGGATCGAAAATTACTCGCGTCCTTTGTCCGGTAAACCACCAGGTGCCACCCCCGACACGCTCTACGATTTCTTTCCAAAAGACTTTTTGTTGATGATCGATGAATCGCACGTCACGGTTCCACAAGTGCGAGCAATGTATTCTGGGGACCGTAGCCGCAAAACAACACTGGTAGACCATGGTTTCCGGCTTCCTTGTGCGCTCGACAACCGGCCGATGAAATTCGAAGAATGGGAACAGAAGAGCGGCCAAGTCATCTTTGTGTCAGCGACGCCGAGCGATTATGAGCTTGAGAAGACCGGTGGCGAAGTCGTCGAGCAAGTCATCAGGCCGACGGGATTGCTGGATCCACTGATCGAAGTGGTGCCGGCGCAAGGCCAGGTGATGCATTTGCTGGGTCAGATTCGCCAACGCGTCGCTATGGGAGACCGAACGCTGGTGACCGCGCTCACGAAACGTTTGGCGGAGGACTTGGCGAACTTCTTCACCGATCACGATGTGAAGTGCCGTTGGTTGCACAGTGAACTTGACGCGTTCGAGCGGGTTGAGTTACTGCGCGAGTTGCGGGATGGTCGCTGCGAAGTCCTCGTAGGAGTCAACCTGCTCCGCGAAGGCCTGGACTTGCCCGAGGTTTCCCTGGTTGCCATCCTGGATGCCGACAAAGAAGGATTTCTACGAAGTGAGACATCGTTGATCCAAACCATCGGCCGAGCCGCTCGGAATGCGAACTCGAAAGTTATCTTGTACGCCGATACGATCACGAACTCCATGCAGATCGCGATCGAGGAAACGCGGCGTCGTCGCAAGCGGCAAGAAGAGTACAACGCGGAGCATGGAATTACCCCTGAGACGGTGAAGAAGGGGATTGTCGCCAGCATTCATGAAGCGGCTGAGGCTAGGAAACGGGCACGCGATATAGTGCGTCGCGACCCGGTAGGACAGGTGATCACAGAAGCGTATCTGAAGACGCTCGAAGAGGAGATGCTCGCCGCGGCGGAGAACCTCGAGTTCGAGAGGGCTGCGGCTCTTCGGGATAAAATTATGCGTTCGAAGGAGCGCATTGGAGAGCCGCTCGAAGAAGACTCGGCGGACTCAGAGCGAGTCGTCGGTGCTCGCCAGAAGAAACGGGCTGGCAAATCCTCAAGTGGTCGTGTACCACGAAGGAAGTAGCTGTTACGAGGGTTTCTTAGTTGATGGACGCGTGCGAAGATTCTCCCGATAAATTGGCCCGCACCAGCACATCGTCGAGTCGATGTCTGAGTAAATCCATTTGGTCATGGCACAACGCTTGTCCGATTTGGCTTGCAAGGAATAAGCCTGCGTAGAGGATCGCGGTTGCGATCACGATTGCCCAACCCCACGGGAATTGCCCGATCATCCATTGAGATCCGCCAAAGATAGCGGCGAAAAAGATAGAACAAAAAAAGAGGAGGTAGAAGATCCATACCAATGTCCATACGTTGGGCCGCGGAGCGAATCGGCCGAATAAAACGCAGTGATCGGGCGCGTGGTCTTCTAGAAAATAGACGGAGAGGTGAGGTGACCAAAGGCGATGCGAATGGGGTTCGAGATGAAATTCTGCGTAGTCCCCATGGCTCAGATAAAGTGTTTCGTCGTTCATCTCGAGCAGGATTGATGAAAAACGCGAGATCGCTTCCTGCCTCGGATGAGGAATGTTCAGCGTGAAGGTTGGCCGGATCGCGAGTTGAACCCATTGAACCATCGCTTCGGCTCCATGCCATTCTCGTTGGCAGTGAATGCTAGTTGACGCTGAATGGAGGTGGGAACCCACGACGAATGCTTTGAGACGATTCTTCTTTAGCGTCATCTGGTTCCACCAAGGTGGTCAGGTTGTCCATGAGGACTTTGAAACGGCTCTCGATTTTGGGTTCGCCGAGCAAGTACTGTTTAACGGCTATGGGCAAGTTGACTGCGTAGGCGATGACGTCTGTCAGGATGCCCAGCGGCAATTGGCGGGTTAGCAAGTCCGAAAACGTTTTTGAGTTTGCTGCATCCTTCGGGATCATGGTTCGGAAGACATCCAGCAATTGGTCGCGGCAGGTTTCTTCCAAGCTTTCATCGTCGAATGGAATGTCTTCGATGATTTCAACCTTGGCTTGGCGGAAGGGGGTCTCCACCTGGATTTCTTCCAAAACACGAGCACGCTGTATGCCGGCCAGGAAAATGTTGTGTCGGCCATCGCCGGTGGGTGAATGGGAGATAATTCGTCCGATGCAGACCACTCCCGATAGTCGAGGTTGGTCGTTGAAGTTGGATTCCCATCCCTGCTCGAGCAGGGCCATGGTGATCAAGTGATCGGATTCCAGAGCCTCGGAGAGCATGTCGCAGTATCGGGGTTCGAAAATATGCAAGGCTTGGATGACGTGCGGGAAAAGGACGAGATTCGGCAATGGAAAAAGCCGGACGGTGCCGTCAAATTCCTCCGGTAAGCCGATGTTTTCCCAGTGTCCCATTGTTGCCTACGTTCCCGATTGCTCGCTCGACGCTGCTTTGCTGAACAACGAACTGCCAGATGAAAGGTATCTGCCAGTCGGCGTAAGCCGAACGGCACCCCCGGAAAACCAGGAGTTGCCGCGACGGTCATCCCACAAGCGACCCGCACCTTCTTCCCACGCACGGGAGTATAGCATTCAGGCTAGTCCGGCCCCCCGGCTCTTCGGGGGATGGGGGCTTTTTGCCAAAATACGTCCCCTTCAATGAAATGCGGACCCGTAAATACGTAGTCAGATGCGTTGTTTCGGTGGTTTGGGGGGGCGGCTGGGTGTTTGAGGGCTGGGCTTTGTTTTCAAAATGATTGCAGCGATGAAATCGCAATGATGACAACGCGGAAATAAATACCTTTGTGGATCGGGAAAGGCGAAACAAAAGGGTACAAAAGGGGGGCTGATCCACTATAATGAGGATCCCTCCGGCATGCAGTATTTCCCAGACTGCCGCCTGTAATCCCTCCTAAATGGTGACAACATCGATACGGTTTTTGGTTTGGATTCTCGGGCGGCATACCGAGATTTGCATACCGATCTTTCCTGTATCGAGGCTGACGCCAAACCTGCGTTGCATGCAGCGTTGCCGTATTGCATGCTGTGTTGCCGACAAACCTATTTCAAACAACCAACCGCGAACAAGCTTGACGTATCGGCGGTCGACCGCTTAGCCAGCGAATCGAATCCTCCAGCGTACCGAAAGCACGACCGCACTAAAACGAAGGAGTATTGATGATGAAATGTTTGGGCAATCCATTAGGACGAAGAGGTTTTCTTACCGTAGGAGCTGTTGGGGGCTTGGGATTGACGTTGGGGGACATGTTCCGCCTTCAATCCAACCGAGCGTTTGGGGATCAGAAGCACTACGACTTTATCGAGGCCAAGGCTGAAAGCGTGATCCATGTCTTTTTGCCGGGCGGGATTGCTCACCAGGAAACATTTGACCCCAAGCCGTACAGCCCGCTTGAGTATCGTGGCGAGATGAACACGATCAAAACGAAGACGGGGGATGTGTTCAGTGAGACGGTTCCCCGATTGGCGAGTCTATCCGACAAATTGACAGTGATTCGTTCGATGACACACGGTGAGGCAGCGCACGAGCGGGGCACGCACAATATGTTCACCGGGTACAAGCCTTCACCGGCATTGATTTATCCGAGTTTTGGCTCAGTCGTCAGCCATGAATATGGTCCTCGCAACAATCTTCCGCCGTATGTTGCGATTCCAAGCAACCCCAACGAGTTTTCTGGGTCGGGCTATTTGAGTTCGAGCTACGGACCATTTAGTCTCGGTGCCGATCCTGCGAACAATGGTTTCCGCGTCCAGGACTTGAATTTGCAAGGGGACGTCGACATGGCGCGGTTTGGCCGCCGTCGATCCGCGTTAGAAGCGGTCAACGAGTATTTTGAATCCAAGCAGCGATCGGACAATATCGCAGCGATGGACACCTTCTACGAACGAGCTTATTCGCTCATCAGCAGCGATTCTGCTCGTGAGGCATTCAATATCGAAGCAGAGGACAAGGGGCTGCGAGACAAGTACGGCCGCAACGCGGCCGGCCAACGCTTGCTGATGGCGCGTCGTTTGGTCGAAGCTGGAGCGCGCATGGTGACCGTTACCTACGGTGGTTGGGACATGCACAACCAAATCGCCGGGGGGATGCGTCGCGATGTGCCGCCGCTCGATCAAGCCCTTGCGACGCTGATCGAGGATTTGGAGTCTCGGGGATTGCTCGGCAAAACGTTGGTGATGGTCAGCAGCGAGTTCGGCCGGACGCCAAAGATCAACAACGATGCGGGACGAGATCACTGGCCCAAGGTATTCTCGGTCATGCTCGCCGGTGGTGGAGTCAAGGGTGGTTTGATCCACGGTGCTTCGGATGCCACCGCGACGGAGCCCGAGTTTGATCCTGTTTCGCCTGAGGATTTGGCGACCACGATGTACCACTTGCTCGGAATCGTCGCCGACAAAGAATTGATGGCTCCCGGCGATCGTCCGATCGAAATCTGCGATGGCGGCCGTTTGATCAACGAAATCCTGGCGTAGTCAGGCTAAGCTGCACGATCGTTCCGTTCCTAAGAGGTCGAGTCAATGATGATGGTGATGATATCGGCGTTGCGTCGTACGGTTTTAGGAGCTCAAGGCCGTTTGGTTTTGGGTTGCGCCGTTGGCTTATGGACGTTTGGGTGCTTCCCAGGGGTAAATTGCTCGGCCTCACAGCCGGCGGCGAACTCGCTCTCTGTGGTTGGCGTTCAAAGAGGTCAGTCTGTCGAGGTTCAAATCGCCGGTTCGCAGTTGGGTGATGCCAGGGAGTTGCTTTTCTACACCCCTGGCTTGTCCGCTAGTAACATCACCAAGGTCGACGATAACAACATCAAGGTGACGATCACCGCTGCACCGGACGCAAAGACGCAATTGCACGCTTTCCGAGTGGTGACCGCGACCGGGACGAGCAACATGCGTCTGTTCAGCGTATCGGCCCTTCCGACTGTCGCTGAGGTGGAACCCAACAGCGAGTTTTCCAAGGCTCAGCCGATCGCTTACAACTGCACCGTGGATGGCGTTGTTCTCAATGAAGATGTCGATTATTTTTCTGTCGACTTGGAAGCGGGTCAGAAGTTGAATGTCGAGCTCGAAGGGCTAAGGCATTCCTACTTGAACGATTTCTTCGATCCGTATGTCGCGATCTATGATGCAAACCGTTTTGAAATCACTGCGAACGATGACTCGGTCTTCCTGCAACAGGACTGTCTTTGTTCGATGGTGGCACCTGCGAAAGGGAAGTACATCATCGAAGTTCGCGAAAGCAGCTTTGGTGGGAACGACCGTTCCAAGTATCGACTGCATGTCGGTGGGTTCCCACGGCCAGTTGCGATCTTGCCGGCGGGTGGCCCTCCTGGCCAGCCATTAACAGCGACCTGCATCGATTTACTCGGAAACACGTGGACCGAAACCTTCGACATCCCCGCCGATGCGCGGACCAAGGTCGCTGGTGTTTGGTCGCAGCAGGACTCGCTCGTGGCCCCCTCCCCCAACATGCTGCGGGTCAATAATCTTCCGAACGTCCTCGAGACCGAACCTAACTCCGATTACAACGCAATCCCCACATCGCATCCGGTGCCTGTTGCCTTCAATGGTGTGCTAGAAACGGAATCCGATCGCGATTACTGGATTTTCGAAGCGAAAAAAGATCAGCAACTCGACATCAATGTTCATTCGCGAATCCCATTGCGTTCGCAAGTGGACCCGGTTCTACAAATCTTCAAAGTGGGTGGGGGTGGATTGGCCTCCAACGACGATCAAGGTGGACCGGACAGTTATCTCAGCTTCAAAGTCCCCGAAGATGGCAAGTACGCGGTTTGCGTGTCCGACCATTTGGGACGCGGTGGCAAGCATTTCGTGTATCGCGTCGAAGTCACCCCGGCTGCTGCCGAAGTTGGAACCACGGTGAACGAATTGGAACGGTATGTGTCGCAAGTCGTGAACATCCCCAAGGGAGCACGTATGGCGGTCGAAACCAACTTCGTTCGCAAAAATGTTGGAGGCGAAGGTCGGATCGCCGTGCCGGATCTTCCTGCGGGTGCGAGCCACGCCGATAGTGTTGTGGCAGCGGATCTGGGCACGATTCAGATGCTGTTCCGTGCGGCACCCGATGCTGCCAACGCAGGGAAGCTCGTCGACCTCACAGCAACACTCGTCGCTTCACCAGAGTTGACCCTTACCGGTTTCCTGAATCAGCGGTCTCAATTGGTACGTGGCCAGAACAATGTCGACGTGTGGGGACGATGGGATGATCGACTCGCGGTGAACATCATCGATGCGGCTCCCTTTGATATTGAGATTGTGCAACCACAAGTTCCCATCGTGCGGAATGGGTCGCTGGCCTTGACGGTCAATGCAAAGCGGAATCCGGGCTTTGACAAGCCGATCAATGTGCGATTGCTCACCGCCCCTCCAGGAATTGGAGCTTCGCCCGTGACCATTGCTGGGGATCAATCGACGATTCAAATGAACTTGACTGCCAACAATGGTGCTGGCATCCGCAAATGGCCGATCCTGGTTTTGGCCACTACCGATATCGGTTATGGTCCGATCACAATCGCCTCGGAGTTTATCGAACTGGATGTTGCCGACGCGTTGTTTCAGTTCAAATTCGCTAAGACCATGGCAGAGCAAGGTAAGCCTGTGGATGTTATTGTTGGGGTGGAGTTAAAGCGCCCTGTGGAAGGTACCATTGAGGTCGAGATCCTTGGGGTACCACCCGGAACGACTGCGACCACGCCGAAGCTTCCTTTGGCCGCTGATGCAAAGCAGTTGGCGTTTCCATTGCAGGTCCCTCCCGAGGTTCGAGCCGGAAACTACAAGACCGTGGTTTGCCGTGGCACGGTTACCAGCGACAAAGGGGTTATTACCCAGACCAACGGTAACGCCGAAGTCCAAATCGATGTGCCGGTCGCGCCTCCCCCACCCGCTCCAGCAGCAGCTGCAGCACCAACACCTCCCCCTGCCCCTGCACCACCCACGGATAAACCCTTGAGTCGCCTCGAGCAATTGCGGCAACAAAAGGGCAAGCCGTAGTTTAGAGCAGTCGCTCGAAAACGATCCTCCAAAACGATGGCCGAACTGAGTCCCGATCCGACTTGTCGCTCCGCCTTTGTCGAGATCTCCTTATCGAGTTCGACGGATGGGGCGTTCAGGATTTGGCTCGAGCTCACCAACTTTCGATTGAATCCCGCGAGATCTCAATAACCATGGATTGTATGAAACGTTTCTCAAAACTTGTTCAGGTCTGTTTTGGTGTTGGAGCCATCGCTCCTTGGGGATTTCCATTATTTGCCCAAGAGGCATCGCCACCGCCACCGCCTCCTGCGGCCGAAGCTCCTGCGACGCCTGCTCCTGCGGCTGAAGCCCCTGCTGCTTCGACGCCGCCGGCTCCGGTTGCTCCAGTGCCTGTGGAATGGAAATCGCTGACGGTCTACCCGCCGGCGATCCGAATCAGCGCCCAGAACGATTCCCAGCACTTCATTGCGATGGCCACACGGGCCGACGGGATCACGGTGGATGTTTCCGACCAAGTCCAATGGAAGCTTGAAAACCCTGCCATCGGACGGCTGGAGAATCTGATTGTCTTTCCCGCCGCGGACGGGTCGACTCAGTTGGTCGGTAATTGGAACGGGATGGAGGCGAAGGCGAGCCTCGAAGTGACCCAGTCGCAGACCCCTCGCAGTGTCGGATTTGAGAGGGATGTAATGCCGGTGTTGACCAAGTCCGGGTGCAACACGGGATCGTGCCACGGGGCTGCTCGCGGCAAAGATGGTTTCCGACTTAGCTTGTTCGGATTCGATCCGTTAGGTGACTACCAGCGGATCACTCGAGAGATCGGTATTCGTCGTATCAATCTGGCGGTCCCTGAACAGAGTTTGATGTTGCTGAAAGCAACCGGTGCAGTGCAGCATACGGGTGGAAAGAAAATCGAGCCAGGAAGCAAGCACTACAACACGCTTCTCGCATGGTTGCAAGCCGGCGCGCCTGCGGATGCGGCTCGGCCCCCTGCGGTAACCAAAGTCGATCTGTATCCCAACCAAGCGGTAATGGAGGGTGAAGGCGCCCAGCAACGTTTGGTTGCGGTTGCGACCTACGCCGACGGCACCCAGCGGGATGTCTGGGATTTGGCTGGATTCACCACCAACAACGAGCGCACTGCGGCCGTCGCGTTTGACGGGCGAGTCACCAGCGGTGTTCGAGGCGAAGCATTCGTGATGGCCCGGTTCGATACCCACACCGTAGGTACTCAAGTCCTCGGACTTCCTAGCGGACTTCAGTTCCAATTCAAACCGAGCGGCGGCAATTACATCGATGACTTGGTGGACGCAAAACTTCTCAAGCTGCGTTTGCCGGCGAGTGGTTTGTGCACCGACGAAGAGTTCCTCCGCCGCGCAACGGTCGATATCACGGGATTGCTTCCCACCGAACAAGAGACCACTGCATTCTTGGCCAGCACCGATCCCAACAAGCGATCCGCGCTGATCGAGACCCTTTTGTCTCGGAAAGAGTTCAGTGAAATCTGGGCCATGAAGTGGGCGGATTTGCTGATGATCAAAAGCAAGAACGAGGTCAGCTATAAGGCAGCGTATCTCTACTACAACTGGTTGATCAATCAGATCGCTTCCAACACACCGATCGACAAGATCGTTCGGGAGATGTTGAGTGCGAGTGGCGGTACCTTTCAAAATCCTGCTACGAACTTCTACCAAGTGGAACAGGACCGACTGAAGATGTCGGAGAACGTGGCTCAAGTCTTCATGGGTATACGAACCCAATGCGCTCAATGCCATAATCACCCGTTCGATCGCTGGACCATGGATGATTACTATGGATTCGCTGCATTCTTTGCCCAAGTCGGTCGCAAGCAAAGCGAAGATTATCGTCAGATTTTGGTGTTCAATGGCGGTGGAGGGGAAGTAAACCACCCTGTCGGAGGCCGAGTGGTAAAGCCGAAGTTCCTCGGTGGTACGGAGCCCGAGTCGGCCGGCAAAGATCGCCGTGCACTGCTCGCCGAGTGGATCACCAGCAACGATAATCCATTTTTTGCTAAGAGTGTTGCAAACCGTATTTGGGCACACTTTACCGGAGTCGGTGTGGTCGATCCCGTGGATGATTTTCGCGCCAGCAACCCAGCCAGCAATCCTGAGTTGCTCAATACGCTCGGAGCGAAACTGATCGAGTACAAATACGACACCAAGCAATTGGTTCGCGATATTTGCAATTCGCAAACGTACCAAAGGTCCACGTCCCCCTTGCCGGACAACGAGCAAGACCTTCGGAACTACTCCCATGCGACGGTACGCCGGATCCCTGCGGAGAATTTACTTGACTGTATTTCGCAGGTCACCGAGACCAAGGAGAAATTCCGGGGCTTGCCCCTCGGTGCACGTGCTGTCCAGATCGCTGACGGTGCGACGAGCAACTACTTCCTGACGACCTTCGGACGAAGTGCCCGCACCACGGTGTGCGCTGATGAAGCAACCACAGATCCGTCGTTGTCCCAGGCTCTCCATTTGATCAACGGTGGCACGATCAGTGGGAAGATCAACCAAGGAGGCATGTTGGCTGCTTGGAAGAAGGAAGGCCTGACCCCCGAAGCGATCATCGATCGTATCTACGTGAGGTGCTTGTCACGCAAAGTAACCGAGCCGGAACGGGCTCGTCTGATGCAATTGATCAGTGAATCCGCGAATCCCGATCAAGGGATGCACGATGTGTTCTGGGCCATCCTGAACAGTCGCGAGTTTATCTTTAACCACTAATCCAACCCGCCGTTCAACCTAACCCTTGTTGCGGTGATCTAACCATTGTTGCGGTGATATCGATGCGACTCAATCGAACCAACTCCATGCGAACGACTGCTTGGTCCATCGCTTCTCTGATGCTGTGTTGCCAATCCGTTTTGGCTGAGGAACCAGCGAAGATTACTTTTGAGGAGCATATCAAGCCGATTTTTCGCGAGCATTGCTCTTCGTGCCATAACAACAATGCAAAGAAGAGCGGTTTGTCGCTCGATAATTACCAAGCCACCATGACCGGTGGAAGCGGTGGAGAGGTGCTTGTTGCCGGTGATATCGAATCGTCGCGGCTCTATGCGCTGACCGCCCACAAAGAACAGCCGGTCATGCCACCGATGCAGGATCGGATTCCGCAGGCGAAGTTGGATTTGCTCAAGACGTGGATTGAACAGGGAATGCCAGAGAATAGCGGCTCGGCAATCCGTAAGCCGATGGCAAACGCCGCGGCGATTTCGGTTGCCGCGACTGGGCGACCAGAAGGACCGCCGCCGATGCCCGTTTCGGTTCTCAAGCAAACGCCAATTTACACACCGAAGTCTTCAGCGATCGCGGCATTGGCCGCGAGCCCATGGTCGCCACTCGTCGCTGTTGGTGGGCAGATGCAAGTATCCCTCTACCATTCCGCCACTGGGCAACTTCTCGGAATCATTCCATTCCCAGAAGGGGAACCGCAGTCGATCACTTTCTCGCGCGATGGAAGACTGATCCTCATCGGTGGCGGCCGGCACTCGGCCGGTGGCTATGCCGTGCTTCACGATATAGCGACCGGAAATCGAATCGCCAAGGTTGGGGATGAGCTCGACATCGTCCTCGCCGCAGATATCAGTGATGACAATCGATTGGTCGCTCTCGCTGGACCTCAAAAAATGGTCCGAGTTTACGACACGCTGACGGGTGAATTGAAGTGGGAGCAAAAAAAGCACACCGATTGGATTTATGCGGTACGGTTTAGCCCGGATGGACTCTTGCTCGCCACCGCGGATCGCGCGGCTGGATTGGTGATCTGGGAATCGGGAACGGGCCGGATGTATGCGGATTTGGCCGGCCACAAAAATGAGATTCGCTCGATCGCTTGGCGTCCAGACTCGGGAGCCGTGGTGAGCGCGTCGCTCGATGGAACCATCAAGCTATGGGATATGAATGAGAGCAAGTTGATCAAGTCGTGGGATGCGCACGGTGGTGGTGCGGCTGCAATTGCAATCGCGAACGATGGCGTCATGGTGTCGACTGGTCGCGACAACAAAGTCAAGGTTTGGGACGCGGCAGGAAACGCAGCTGGTGAGATGCCGGCCCTGGTCGAAGCGGGCCACGAAGTGGCGATCACGGTTGACTCAACGCATGTGGTTGCCGGAGATTGGGCAGGAAATGTCCGTGTTTGGACGCGAGCGAATCCAGCGGATGAAAAGAAACTCGCAGCAAACCCACCGACTCTTGAGATGGCGATTGCAGTCAACCGGGATAGGCACATTCAGCTGGCGGCGGCCGCCCAAGGTGCCGTGGCTGAGTTGACAGCTCAGGCAGCGCAGACGGCGGCTGTTCAAAAGCAATGGATGGAACAACAGACCCTCATCGCAACCTATGTCGCTCAAATCACCGAGACAACCAATGCGGCCGCACAATTGAAGACCGCCGTGGATACCTATGCAACGCAACTGGCTGCGAAACAAGCCGAGGTGGCAAAGTCGAACGAGGCAACCCAGGCCAAAACAGCGCAATTGAACCAAGTCGCCGCTGAGAAGAAGCAAGCGGACGACGCATTGGCTGCGCTGCAAAAGCAAAAAGAAGGCACGCCGCCAGATCCCGCTGCTCTCGATGCCCAAATCGCCGAAGCGGCAAAAGTCGTAGAAGCCAAGGGAGCGGTTGTCGCTCAAGTGACCAACGAGTTGGCTGCAGCGCAGACCCTCAAGGCACAGCAGGAAAAAGAGGCTGCGGATATCGTTGCTGCTAATGACGTGAAGTCAAAAGAGTACGCAGCAGCGATGGCGAAGGTCAACGAGTTGAATGCAACCAAAGCTGCCGCCGATCAGAAATTGGAAGCTCTGGCTGCGGAACTCAAAGTTGCCAATGAAAAGTCAGCGGCTGCACAAGCGAAGGCAGACGGAGCCAATGGCGTTGCTGCAGCAGCCCAGGCGGAACTCGCCTCCAATGAGCAAGAACTGAACCGATTCAACGCCATGGCCGGGGAGCTTGCCGCAAAGAAAGCTGCGTTCGAGCAATCGATCGCAGCAGCGAATGCCGAAGCGGCCCCTCACCAAGCCAATGTGATGGCTGTGAAGACAAAGATGGACCAAGCCGCTGCAACCATTGGCCAGTTGGAAAAGCAGTTGGCCGAGCTTCAAGCCATGATGGTGGCCGCTCAAGAGAGCAAAGCCAACATCGTCAAAGAGATGGCGCCGCATCAACAGGCTTTGGATGCAGTGATGCAAAAATTGCAGCAGGCCCAAGCCGACCTGACTTCGATATCTTCACAACAGCAGTTGTTCGAGCAGTCCTATAAAAAGTAACGCATCACACTTGGCTAGCGATCGATTGCTGGGGCTGCGCTGCTCACCGAATAACGACGTTTCGTATCCCAGCGTCTTGAGGATCGGGAGACGAGGCTATACCGGAGAGGGTAGCGATGCGAGGGTCATCGCGGCCGACGCGGATGGTGAAACTTCCGATTGAATAGACGCGGGGATGGTAGGAATCGCCTCGAACCCGAACGGTGTAGAGGACTTCTCCACTCGCCTCGTCAATCACCTGTACGACCGGATTCTTCACGTTTTCAAACTGCAGTTTGGGTAGCCAGGCTATTGGTTTTCGACCATCGTTTTCGTCGATAGCGATCTCGATCGGCCAACCCGGAAACTGTTTGTTGGCGGACGCATCTAGTGAGGCAAATCGTGGCCAGCATTCGAGGGTCACGGTACCACTCGGTTTATGGAATCGGGCGATCGCATAGCCGTCAGCGCGCTGGCGTTCGTCACCGATCGCTTGAGGGTTCGCATACGCCAACATGCGAATGGGGTTGCCGAGGCCGTCCCGGTAATCGCCCGTCCAGGGAAGTGGACTGTCGGGCACGGCATTTGGTCCCGGTTCTTCGTTAAGCGGATGCCACCATCGACCATAAATGGTGTTGACGAGCGCCGGGGAGGTGAAACCGTACGGGCCATCTCCGGGTTCGTCGATTCCATGTTTGACAACGACCGCAAGGTGCTGGTCCCCGCATAAGTGGATCGCTCGTACACGCCGTAATTCTCGCAATGCACGTTTTCGCTGCGACTGAGGCCAACCATTGCAATCGAGATCAGCGAGCAATCGGTCGTCCCGTTTTCCGTGCATATGGACTGCTCCGCAGAATGCGGTTTGGGAGAGTACGCATTTAATCTGAGAGTCTTTCCAATCTTCGGTCCAGGACTGCAGGAAACGGTGTTGGCGTTCTCCTAATAGGTTCAAGCCTGGGAGGTCGATACTGTTGGGGTCGTAGTGGGGGTCATTGATATGGTCGGGGCGAGGACCCATCTGCGGGATATTACCGATAGGGGCCGATTTGAATTTTCGGTCTTCGAGGATGGCGAAATCGACGCCGCCCCATCGCATTCTCGTGAAATAAACACCGATACCGCTTTCAAGAGGTGTTGGATCGGCCGGCGGCGGAAGGTGGCTTGTTTGTTGACGCTCCACCATCTGAACATACGGTACCGGATAATAGTAGCCACCATCGGAACCATCATTTCGGTGGGCGCGTTTGCCCGATTCCCCCCAAAGGTTCGGATGGCCAACATCGTGATCGTCCGGGATGGTGATGGTCGGGCGGTCTCGCATGACATCCCGGAATTGCAATCCAAACTCAATCCAACCCGCTGTATGTTCGGTGTGCCGATACGTTTGATCGCCGGCGAAGAAGAGGACGTCGGGGTTGTGCTTGAGAAGATTGTTAATGATCTCTGGGCGTGTACCGGTAGTGCGGCTCGAATTGCAGGACATGCTCGCGATGACCAGCGTGTCGCGATCGATCGGGTTGCGACGTATGGTTCCTTCGAAGGAAGCCGATTCACCATGCCGGGCGCGGTACCGATGGGATTGGCTGTCATCCCAGTCATGGATCCGAAAGTGAGCATCCCAACCTGGATAGTTCACGGCCCCCTTCGCGATCTCGATCCATTGATCGCCTCGCTGGACTTCGAGTCGGACGTCGCGGGGTTCGTCCGGCATGAGCGGGTAGAGTTGCACCGAAAGCGAGAGAAGTTTGGCATCCAGCGTGTAGAGCGCGAACGCGACGGTCTGGTCCCGCGGGACTTTCATCGTCGGAGGAGGATTTTGCCCCTTGGGTTGCTTGTCCCACCACGAACCCGTTGCCAGCGAGTCCAAGTTGGGGAAATCGTCGCCGAACGGTTTTTCCAACGGGACGATTGTATCTGTGGGTTGTCGTGATTCTGCTTGAAGCGGTTGGACAGCGATGGCCGCCGTCATCGACGCGCCTGTTGCAAGAGTCGTCTGACAAAACGTTCGGCGTTGCATGAGAGGATGATCCATGGCAGGCTAGAGGACGCGTCAAAGGTTTAAGGATTCAATCGCCCAGCTTATTCGCCAGACTTGAGCTGATCGGCTTTGATTTTATCCACGCGAAGACGTTGGATGGCCAAAGGATCTAACGGTTGAATATTGGGGTCGACGTATTCGACCAAGTCACGCAGTGCGATCACTCGATATTTCTCCGTCGCCAAGTACCGCAGGTAGGCTTCGAAGCGATCAGCAGGGCTGCTGACCCAATCATGCGCCGTATCGGGAACGCCGTGAAACTGAAGAATGGCGATGCGACCTGACTGGGCCGTTTTCACCGCTCGGATCAAATCTTCGAGAGCCCAATCGGGGCGTGCATCGCCCGCAGAAGGAAGCAAGTACGTATGGTCGAGTCCCGGTTCGTACGGGACACCTCGACCGTATTTATAGGGGTATTCCGGTTCACCCCCTCGACGAGCGAATAGGATCCCGTGTTTCTTCAAGGTGTCAAAGGCTGCTAAGGATCTCGCGTTTCCTGGCCACGCAAAGGTCACAGGCTTCGGAATACCATGTTCAGCGCATCGCTTTTCGATGCCTTGCAACTGCTCCGAAAGCTGGTCCGCATTCCCGTCGTTGATGGCTAAATGATCTCGCGTGTGATTACCAATCTCGAATCCATCGTTGTGCAGTTGTCGAATTTCCTCCCAGTCCATGTAGTCCTTTTTGTTGGTGGTAAAGTCGAATCCCTCCGTGATAAAAAACGTCGCGCCGAAGCCGTACTTCAAAAGCAATGGTCGAGCGATGGTGAAGTGGGATTTCGACGAGTCGTCGAACGTCAGTACGACTACTTTTTCAGCCGACTTTTTCACGGCGTCCGTCGGCGCCGCCGACTTTTCCGGAGACTGCGCCATGAGGGGCGAGGTTGCACCGACAATTCCGCCCCCGACCAAGAGCAAAGCGACCAGCAGGAGACGAGGGTGGAGAACGACAGGATGACCGTGTGGGCACGTTTTCATGGAGTTTCTTTGCCTGGCTGCACTAGCTTGGTGGGAATCGTTCAATCGGCTCCGATTGTAAAGGAATCCAGCTACCCCCTTACCACTTCTGGTTCAGCGTTGTCCCTTTTTCGGAAAAAACAGTTGACGATTTCATCAACTATCGTAGAATCGATTGTCGATCAATGAGTTGGTTGATTGATGAATTGATCGGCCGTGTGGATTGATGGGCCGTATGGATTGATCGGTGGAACAGGGCCGAATTGATGGATCGGAAGCGAGCTGAGGACAGCCAATTGGTGCTTGGGGTTTTGGAGCGCAGGTAACGCGAATGGGGACCATGGACAACGAACCAACGCACGCATGCTTAGGGGAGCAGCACGCTGAAAATGGCGTGGCGGTCCAACTGCCAGACCCATTGGTCTGTGCACGGACAGCTGCCATTTTCAGGGCCCTTGGGGATGTTAGTCGGCTGAGTCTGTTAGCCTTGCTGGCCCAGCGTGAGATGTGCGTTTCAGAGTTGACGGAAAAGCTGAGCGATAACCTGCCGGCCATTTCGCAGCGACTGAAGCTCCTGCGATCGGAGCGGATTGTTCGATCGCGGCGTCAAGGCAAGCACGTGTACTATTCGCTTGCGGACAACCATATCGCCCTCTTGATTTCGAACGGATTGGAACATGGATCCGAAGAACCTCACGGTTAATTTTCACGGTTAATTTTCACGGTTGCGCCGCAGGACGTTGGACGCGGGAGCAGCCTGGGTTTTTAAAAGGCATCGACAACGTAAACAAATTTTTTTGACTGGTAATCGTTGACTCGTAACAAAGGAACTAAGAACAAATGGGACACAATCACGAAAACCATGACCATGTGCATGGCGCCAACTGTGGGCATACCGCGATCCAGCATGGGGATCACGTGGATTATCTCCATGATGGCCATTTGCATCATCAAGAAGGTGCCGGGGTCGTTGAAGAGCATGCGCTCGAGGTGAACGCGAATAATCCTGAATCATGCACAGGTGGGCATGCGTGCAGCGGGCATGCGGCGGACCATGTTCACGGTCCTGGTTGCGGACACCCTGCGGTGCCTCACGGCGACCATGTGGATTACCTTGTCGATGGCCACTTGCACCATCAGCACAATGGCCACTGCGACAACCACGGCAATGTCTCGATCGTCAAAAGTGGAGCCACGGTAACTCCGGAGGTTTAAATCGATTTCTCTCTCGGGAACTGGATCGGCTTTCCCCAAGAGAGTTTTGAAGTGTTTGGATTTTGAATTTCATTGCGAAGCCCGCCACACGATTGATCGCCTGTGGCGGGCTTTTTGCATGGAATCCCCTTTTTTCTTTTTGCCCGGCAAATCGCTCCTCGTGTGCTTGTCCGCAGCGGACTTTCTCAAACGGTTCGGGCGTCCGCATGTTACACTTGAACGGTTCCTCGTTCATGTTTTGTGACCGCTCTATTTTCTCAGTTTTCTCAGCGTCGGGTGCTATGCGTCGAGCCATTCTTCCCTTGGGACTGTTTCTTGTTTTATCGCCAATCCTAAGTGTTTGGCTTTTGGGTCAGACCGATGAACAGGCGTGGAAATCGGTACCGGCAGAGGCGTGGGCAGAGCAAGCCCGAGAAGTTGGTGATGCGGTTCGCGGCGCGTCGATTTTTTATCAGCCGTCGTTGGCATGCGCAACATGCCACCTTTCGAAAAGTGGATCTGCGGCAACGACCGGCCCAGGGCTCGGGCATGGCCAAACGATTGCGATCGCGGACCGACTCACGGACGAGCAATTGGTCGAATCGATTTTGGAGCCATCCAAAACGATTCGGAAGGGATACGAATCGTCGACGATCCGGACCGACGAAGGCGAAGTAATCACGGGCATCATCGTGGAAAAAGGGGACGATCTTTGGTCCCTTCGAAATGCCAATGGCGAACTCGTTCGGGTCAAGGCTTCCGAGATTGAGTCTTCTTCGCAGTCGGTTCAGTCGTTGATGCCTATCGGACTGGTCCAACAACTTTCCGGTCGCCAGCAGTTTCTCGATCTGCTGAAGTACTTGATGGAGGTGCGCGATGGTGGGCCGGAACGAGCTCGATCGCTGCAACCGGACTTGAGTCTCATGGCGATAAAAATCCCCGAGTATGAATCTCAAATCGACCACGCGGGCTTCATCAGCGAATGGAATGGCGAGTCATTATCGCGTGGAGCAGCCATTTACCAACGCGTGTGCGCCAATTGTCACGGTACCAAAGATCAGCTGGGTTCGTTGCCAACAGCCTTGCGATTCGCCGAAGGGAAATTCAAAAACGGGAGTGACCCGTACTCGATGTATCGCACCCTTACGCACGGCTATGGATTTATGCCAGCGCAAACGTGGATGGTGCCGGCACAGAAATACGATGTGATCCATTACATCCGAGAGACGTTTATGGGGGCCAATCCCAATGTGGATCCGGGGCTCGGTGATTCTGGATTCGGCAAGGGTGCTGATCTGACGGCTGAATACCTTCAGCGATTGCCCAAGGGGGATTCGCGAG
Organism: uncultured Pirellula sp.; assembly: GCA_903892355.1. GTDB lineage: Bacteria > Planctomycetota > Planctomycetia > Pirellulales > Pirellulaceae > JBKCUI01. Next base: position 72,962 of record CAITIE010000069.1, read on the forward strand.
GGCCGGCTCCGAGTCAAATCGAGGTTTGGAGTGCGATGGACTATGGAAACCAATTGACCCACTGTTATGAAATCCCAGGAGACAAGCTCAACATTGCCTACAAGGGAGTGGCGATGCGCATCGACCCAGGGCCGGGAGGTATCACCCGAGGTAACGATTGGATGATCTTTGATACCGACACGATGCGGTGGGCGGCAGGTTGGCGAGTCGATGGGGACGATCCGAAGCAGCGCTTCATCGATTGGCGCGATATTCAATTCAATGGCGAGCATGGTATTCATCCTCGCATTGTTGGCCGGACGGTCTTTGCCAACGCGGTCGGGCCAGGATGGGCTGATCCCGCGACGGGCTCGCTGGACGACGATCAGCGCGTCGTCGGTCGGGACAATCGCCGCTACGGTCCCTTGCCAAAAGCCTGGGCGAACTACCATGGGCTATTCAACCATGGCAGCCGCACTGTGGTTTGGTACTCGGTCGGCGATGCCGAGATTCTCGAGTCCCCTACCCTTCTCGAATCCGGCACCGATGTTCCAGTCGCTTTTGCGCGCGTGCTGAACATCGCGCCTCATGCCCAGACGTTGGAATTTCGATTGGCCGATCTCGGGCCCCAAGACTTGGACGCGAAAATCGTGATGCCGAGCGGTGCATTGGATGGCCCGTCGGATCAAAACATCGCTTCGGTCCACTATTTGGATTCCATCACGGTCGGGCTCTATGGAAAGCTTCAGGGGTTGGAGTTAATAAATCGGGACGGGCGTTTGGTGGTCCGAGTGCCGGCGAGCGAGACACAACGTCAGTTCCTGGCTTGGACCAGTGAGCCTTATGCCGAGTCGGCTAAAGAATCGGGGAATACTCGATTGACGGAACTGTTGCTTTCGTACTCGCTCGATCTTCAACCGTTTCTGAAAAATGCACCTTCGCGTTGGGCTCAAGTGCTACAGTCAGAATCCAAGGTTTCGTTCCAGAGCGGGGCCTTTGCGATCGAATCGCTGGTGGCCCCTGAGCCAAACCCATGGCTAGCGCAGATGCGTTTCACCGGCCTCGATTTCTTTTCCGACGGCAGTTTGGGGGTCAGCACGTGGGACGGTGATGTTTGGCGAGTCTACGAGCAGAGTGAACTCGGAAAACTCAGTTGGAAGCGGATCGCATCCGGTTTGTACCAACCGTTGGGATTGAAGATCCTCGACGATACCGTTTACTTGACGTGTCGCGACCAACTCGCGGTCCTTCGGCATTTCGATGATGATGGCGAGGCCGATTTCATCCAATGCTTGAACAACGATCATCAAGTCACCGAGCACTTTCACGAGTTTGCGATGGGGCTGCAGACCGATGAGGCGGGGAATTTTTATTACGCGAAATCGGGCCGGCATGCGCTCAAAGCGATTGTGCCTCAGCATGGGACTCTTCTTCGCGTCTCTCCCGATGGATCGAAGACGGAAATACTCGCCACAGGGTTTCGAGCGGCAAACGGTGTGTGCCTTAATCCTGACGGCTCGTTCATCGTGACCGATCAAGAAGGATTCTGGAATCCGAAGAACCGAATCAATTGGGTGACTTACGATGAAGCGACCGGCCCCAAGTTTTATGGCAACATGTTCGGTTACCACGACGTCACCGATACCTCGGACTCAGCGATGGAACCGCCACTGTGTTGGATCACGAACGCATTCGATCGATCGCCCGCAGAGTTGATGTGGGTCGACAGTCCGATCTGGGGTGAACTGCAAGGCGGACTTCTAAATTTCTCGTATGGCTACGGAAAGGTCTATTGGGTGTTGCATGAGCAGGTCGAGGGATTGCGTCAAGGTGGAATGATCGAGCTACCGATCCCGAGCTTTCCTACGGGAGTGATGCGGGGGCGTTTCCATCCCGGTGACCATCACCTTTATGCGTGTGGCATGTTCTCGTGGGCTGGGAATGCGACGGCGCCAGGAGGTTTGTACCGCATTCGCAAGTTGTCGGAGCCGAGCCATCTGCCGATTGGGTTGTCGGCCCGTACCGACGGATTGCATCTGCGTTTCGCAGAGCCCCTCGCCGCAGGATCGGTTCTGCCCGAACGGGTGCACGTCAAAGCGTGGGACCTCAAGCGGAGCGAGCGGTACGGTTCGGATCACATCAACGAACGAACGCTGCAGGTGATCAAGACGGAACTCTCCGAGGATGGAACATCGGTAAGGATCGAGGTGGACGGTCTATCGCCTACTTGGGGTATGGAAATCCTCTACGATTTTCGATCGCGAAGCGACCAAGTGGTCTCGGGTAAAATCCACAATACGATCCATCAACTCGGAGATGCGGACCCAACTGCTAACGCACCCACTGAATAAAACCACGGAGGGTAAAGCTGGCGATAGCGTGATTACCGGTCGGTGACTGTCGGGGTGCGATTATCGGCCCGCTGCCATGGAGTTGCCTTGGAGCAGCCAAGTGCGGCAGAGGTGTGGGACCGATGCCTCATCGCGCAATGAGAAAACAGGAAGGTGGTGGGCTGCGAGGCTAGCGGCCGTTTCGAGGAAGTGGTCTTGATGTTGGTTGACGATGACCGAGACGGCGAATCCACGGCGACGGAGCATGGCCAAGGCCAAGGCACCGGGTTCATCGATCTGCTGCACGATCGCCAGCACGCTCAGCATGCGAGGCAGGCGGCTCTCGGTCTCCATGATCAATTCGCTTAACGAAAGTCCATCGGTACGTTCTAAACGAGCGAGCGTTCGATGAAGATCTGCGAAATGTTCCGGGCTGCGATTGGCGGGAATGACGATGGGTCGCAGCCGACTGCTCGAGGCACGCATATCGAGGTCTTGGGTGGCGGAAACGCGATCGGTGTACGTTCCCGTGGATGCAATTTCCCGAACCCGGTCCGCGGCGTCGCGACCATTGCTGATGAGGCCAAAGGGTTGACTCATCGAGTAAAGCATGTGGGCAATAGAGGCGGTTGCGGTCACAGCGAGATCCGTACGGATCGGTTCGTTTTGTGCAGGGTTGGTCAAGGTATGCATATCGACCAACAACGTGGCACCTTGGATGCAGGTGGGTTGAAAGACCCGCGTGTGTAGGATTCCAGTACGCGCGGTTGCTTTCCAGTGAACTCGGTTGATCGGATCACCGGCTTGGTACTGTCGGATTCCGACCATGTGGGTTGGATCCTCCATGCCACGCTCCTCCAATCGCATCTCCCCCATCGGCCGGCGACTGGAGACCTCCATCCCCTCGAGAGAAATGATCTTCGGGAGCACCACCAGATATTGCGGTTGGCTTACGACTCGGTAGCTGCGGTGCAGTCCGAGGAGATCACCGGTTTCGATGATCGCTGGACCGATTTGGTAATACCCGCGGCGACGTGCTCGCAAGGAATAGGTCATCAAGGACTTTTGGTGCGCGCGAAACGACTGGAGCCGAATCGATTGGCCGGTACGTTCAAGTGCTACCGGAGGGAGTCGCAGCGCTGCTTTGGGGAGTCGATCTTCCACGAGGATCCAAGGGATCCAGTAACCACTCTTGTTTTCGAGCTTGATTCCAATCGGGAACGAATCCCCCACTTGGACCTCATTCTGCTGAAGTTGTCGCTCGACCGTGATCACCTCGGCCCATCGGCGGGAGAGAAACCTGGCGACTTCGATCACAATGAGGAGGGTGCTCACGCCCAGCGCGAACAGATTAGCTCCGGTGAGTAGTCCGAAGAGCAGGAGCAAGGTAATGATGGGAACGATAGCCATCGATCACCGTGTAGGTTCTTCCAGAGTGGGTACGGCGATTTCTGCGACGATGCCATCGAGCACTTGATCGGCGTTCATGCGTCGCAAGCGGCTTTCCGGGCGCAGGATCAGTCGATGGCTCATGACTGGAGCCAGGATCCGTTTGACATCATCCGGCTGTACAAACGAGCGGCCGCGGATGGCTGCCATCGCTTGGGATGCTCGGAATAGCGCGATGGTCGATCGAGGGCCACCACCGAGCGCAAGATCGGAATGGGCTCGTGTTTCGTGCACGATTTGGAGCATGTACTGCCGTACTTTCGGATCGACGTAAACCTGCTTGACCAGTCGCTGGGCTTCGAGCAATTCCTCGACGGAAGCTACAGGAGTGAGGGTGTCGATGGGATGCTCGCCTTCGAGCAACTGGAGCATCCTCAGTTCTTCCTCCATCGACGGATAACCGAGGGTGAACTTCATGAAGAATCGATCGAGTTGAGCTTCGGGGAGAGGAAACGTTCCTTCGTGATCGACGGGGTTTTGCGTCGCAATGACGAGAAACGGTGGGGGGAGCCGATGGGTCTTGCCATCCACGGTGACACTGGATTCCGCCATCGCTTCCAGGAGAGCGGACTGCGCGCGAGGTGTCGTTCGATTGATTTCGTCTGCGAGGAGAATATTGGCAAAGATGGGTCCGGGGCGAAACTCGAACTCAGTCGTCTTTTGATTGAAGATCGAGGAGCCGGTGATATCCCCAGGAAGAAGATCGGGCGTGCACTGAATCCGCTTGAAACGCCCTCCGACGCTGGCGGCCAACGCGCGAGCCAGCATCGTCTTCGCAACACCTGGAACGTCTTCGAGCAGAATGTGGCCACCCGAGAACCATGAGACGAGCGACAGCACCAACTGCTTTCGTTTGCCGACGATGCATCGTTCGACATTCGCGATGATCTTTTTCGAAGTCTCGTGGACTGCGAGCGCTGGGGCTGTTTGGGACATGGGTGTTGCCCTGATGGACCGGACTGTGGATGCCGAGCGAGGAGAAACCTTAAATTCCCAGAAGCCGGTTAGGGAGCCGTTGGCAAATTGAGGATCGCGTAGGTACCGCTTTTGCCTGCGACGGCAATGTCGGTGCGTCCATCCCCGTTGAGGTCCCCAGTGGCGATCTGCAATCCGATACCGACGTGCCCGCGCTCGATCGGCGATCTGTAAAACTTCCCATCGACGAACGAATAGGCATGGATCTCAGGCATGTCCTGTCCACCTGGATCTCCGCCATTATGCGCGTAGTAGCGTTTGCCGGTGATGATTTCATTTCGACCATCCCCGTCGAGGTCCGCCAATGCGATCGCGTGAGGTTGCGAAAAAGACTTGTCGATCACTTTCTTATCGAACTCGATCGAGCCATCCTCTTTGATGCCGGTTTGACGCCACCAATACAAACCGTAATCATGGCCGGCGCCGACGATGACGTCATTCTTTCCATCCTTGTCGAGATCGACCACCACCATGGGGATGCTGCCTTGGATATCCCAGTTGGGACGGAACTTCCATTCGGCCTCCCACGGTTTCTCAGGTTGCTCGTACCAGCCATGCCCGAGCAGGATATCATCGCGTCCATCGCCATTGATGTCGCCGACGCCCATGCCGTGCTGATTACCTGACTTGCCGATTACCTTATGCTCGATTGTGTAGCTGGCTGCTTTGCCGTCGCGATTGCCGTTGTCGACCAAGCGACCGATCGACATTGGATTGTTCTTGTTCCAACTGTTCACGATCCAATCGGGGATACCATCGCGATCGATGTCCTGCATCAATTGGGCTTCGTTTTCGGATGCTTTGGTGTCGAGGAACAGATTGCGTTTCCATGTATGGCCCAATCGCAATCCTTCGGCACCTGGGTTTTCATACCATGCGATTTCCGTGGGAATGAAAGAGCCTGCGATGACATCGAGTCGACCATCGCGGTTGACGTCCAAAAGGAAGTCCCCATTGCTCTGGATGTAGCCATTCCAGTCGTCGATGTTTCGGAGTGGTCTCGGGGTGAATTGTGGGCTGGCGTACCAATTCCTGCCGGCGACGATATCGAGTTTCGAGTCGCCATCGATATCGCCGATCGCGCATCCTTCGTTCGCATCGAGCGTCAGGGGTTCGATCTGCCATCGGATCGGCAATGGCTTTTCCGTTGCCAATGCGTCTTGGGCGAATGCATTGCTGCAAACGCTCAATGCGACGGCGCATGAAGTCGTGGTGGGCAGGAGGATTCGTTTCAGGGAGGATTGGATATTCATAACGTTTTTATGCCGCGGGTGCGGGCAGAGTGATGACTGGGCGGGATGGGTTGAGAAAGGGTGCAATCGATGATCGCGGGGTGGTGCACGATTACTGGGCGGGAGCTAGCTGGTTGTCAGCGAGCCACTTGGTGATTTGCGATTCGCCATCGGCCACAAACTGTTCCATGCGGTCTACCTCCACCGCATTGTTGCCTTGTTCGTGCTTCCGGAACAGGAACAGATACGTTTCGTTCTGTGGGCGATAGCGGTGAAAGAACCACTCGTTCTTCTTCTGGATCGCAGCTTGGATCGTTTCGATCTGCTGCGGCTTGGACGCGACGATTTTATCGGCTCGTGGGTTGGCAAAGCCGAGTTGTTTCATGATTTCGCGAGCGCTCTTTTGGTAGCCTTCGTCGTTCCAAGCGACACCTTCTTTGGTAAAGCGTTCGTTGGGCGCGAACTTTTCGAGATCGACCACGCTGCAGTTGTGATCTTTGGCTAGTTTGCGGATTGCTTCAGCGAGTTTGGACAGATTTTGATTGTAGTACTTTGGGTTCGGGAACTCTTTACCTGCGTCTTCGCGTTGGCGTGGGATCACCAGGATAACGCGCGCGTTGTGCCGTTTGACATCGTCGAGGAGTTTGTGGTAGCCGGCGATAAACTCGGCCCGTTCCGCGTCATTACCGAATGCTTCATTCTCGCCATAGCAGAGCATGATTACCTTGGGTGCGGCCATATCCAGATCCCGCATCAGACGCTGGTACCCATCGGCCCGAGCTCCGAAAACGGCGCGTGCGTCGCCGAATACGGTGTCGCCACTCCAACCGATGTTGCGAAACGTCGCACCGGGGACTTGGAGGGTGAGCATTGTTTCGAGCCATGGATGGTGTTGCATTCGTTCCACCCAACCGCTGCCCACAAAGACCACCCGGTCGCCAGCTTGGATGAGTGGCTGTGGCTGATCCCCTTGGGCTGCCATCGCGGCATTGGATGAGCCAACTTGGTTCGAGAGGCTGAAAACCGCAAGGCATGCGAGGGTGCAAAAGTGATTCAGCAAGAAAGGTCGACGGGTGTGTTGGAGGGAAGCGGGTGCAGGTAGCATCGAGTTGTTCATAGTCCAAGGGAGTGGCATGGAATGGAAGGTGGTGGGATGGGGGATCACGGTGCAGGTGGGATTCGCGAGTTTGGAGCGACACCCCTGCCATCGATCGCCCATGGATCATGTGTGATTGTAATTCAAATCGATCCTCCCGGGCGGTTCGGAAACAGCGAGATTTCATTTTCGAAACGTCTCTGTCGCCGGGAAGCAGCCTTTTGGCAATTTGATGGAATCCTCACCGGCCCAGAGATTGGGATTGAAAATCGCAAGTCCCACCGTGAGCGACTTTGGCGCTAGCCATCGATGTCTCTCCCAATCCCAATCCCGGTTCTTCCCTTCGCGTCTTCGCGTCTTCGCGTGAACCCCGGTCTAATGCACCAGACGGATAGCCAATGCGGTCGAGGGCAAACCATCAGTCTCACGCCCGCTGCGCTCAAGACGCTAAGACGCAAAGAAGATAAGAAAGCCATAGCACAACTCTACCAATCCCAATCCCGGTTCTTCCCTTCGCGCCTTCGCGTCTTCGCGTGAAACCCGGTCTAATGCATCAGACGGATAGCCAATGCGGTCGAGGACAAACCATCGGTCTCACGCCCGCTGCGCTCAAGACGCCAAGACGCAAAGAAGATAAGAAAGTCATAACACAACTCTACCAATCCCAATCCCGGTTCTTCCCTTTGCGTCTTCGCGTCTTCGCGTGAACCCCATTCCGCTATCCAATCCTGACCGTCATCAAAAGAAGCGTCTCGGTCTAATGCACCAGACGGATAGCCAATGCGGTCGAGGACAAACCATCAGTCTCACGCCCGCTGCGCTCAAGACGCTAAGACGCAAAGAGGATAAGAAAGTCATAACACAACTCTACCAATCCCAATCCCGGTTCTTCCCTTCGCGTCTTTGCGTGAACCCCATTCCGCTATCGATCCTGACCGTCATCAGAAGAATCGCCCCGGTCTGCGGCTCATAACACCACAGATATGACAGCAGTTTTATATCCGTGTATTCAAAAACAGCTTATGGCCGTTTGCGTTTATTGGAACCGCTATTCCGCTTGTCGGAACGGGTCGGAGCATTTGGATTCTTGGTGCCGGAATCCGAATCCTGAGGCTCCTTCTTTTTCTTGAAGAACGGTTCAAACAGCTCCGCCAATGTTTCGGGTGGCTTGGTTGGCTTCGTCTTAGGCTTGTCCGACGCAGGTGCCGCGGATGTAGCTGCCCGCACACCCGCTGCGCTGGGCTTGGAAACGGCGTTCATGATTTCATTGACGATGTTATCCGGAAGTGTCTTGATCTCCGCTTGCGGGGTGTACTTCTTGATCAAGAACCTTTCGATCAGCGACCATGTCGATGATGTGATGAAGTAGATGCAGAGACCGGCGGGAACCTTGAAGAATAGAACCCCCATCATGACAGTCATCATCATCATGATTTGCTGAGCCATCTTTGTCTGCTCATCGGTCGATTTTGGCATCAGCACCTTTTGCTGGATGATGAACAGCGTAATGGTGATGATAGGTAGGATGTTGAGGTACGGTCCGAACCACCCGGAGCCTCGTCCCGAGATAAAGTCGGGCATCCATTGATGCCAATCCATGAACATGTCAGGACCAGCCAAATTGGAGCACCATTCAAGCCCTGGAATGAGCGCCTGCTGTCGCAAAGCGACGTCGACAGAAACGCACCGATACAATCCGATAATGATGGGTAGCTGGATCATCGCAGGCAAACAACCAGCAAGCTGATTCACACCCGCCTTCTTCATTAACATCTGCTGAGCCGACATCATTTTGGTCGGCTCGTCCTTGAGCAACTCCCGCAACTTGGCCAGCTCCGGCTGGACCGCTTGCATCTTTTGTGCATTGATCGCCATTTTTCGGCTGACAGGGAACATCAACGATCGTACCAGCACTGTCAGCATCATGATCGCGATGCCGTAGTTACCGATGACGTAGTAGAAGAAGTGCAGGATCCACCCTAACCGGACAGCAAAGAAACCGAAGATCGGCCATCCGTACTCGATGGAATCTTGCAGTTGGTACGCCGAAAGGAGCGTTGGGTCTTTGGGGCCTGCAAAGATCCGATACGACTGCACCAACTCAGAGTTGGGCGCCACTGTCTGCTTGGGGGTGATGAACCAAAAGCCGGTGTTGTAGGCTTGTTGCCGATTCTTGTCGAACTCTTCGGGCTTCTGTAGGCTCGAGTTCAACACCGTGGCCTTGGCCTTCTGAAGTCCACGCATGGAATCGGGATGCGATTCCGACGGTTGCATGGCTGCGGCAAAAACCTGCGTATCCAAACCGATGAAGTTCAAATCTCGCTTCGATTCCGAATCCTGAGGGCCAAAGAGCAATTGGTCCGGATCCAGCGGTAATCGCTTGGCATTATCGACCAAGTTCCTCGTCATCACGATCGAATAGTTCGACTGCTTGTCCCCGAAAATGACGTCGCGTGCACCCGGCGATGAGAAGAAGTGAGGGGACAGCTTGGTCGGATACCACCAACCCTCGAGCGAGATTCCGTTGAGCCCTTCTTGACGGAGCGAGATGTCGTGAGGCTTCTCGTCCAAATTGCGAACCATCGTGGTCAATTCAACATGGTATTGCCAATCGTTAGGCGTGCTTCGCTTGGTTTCGTTGCTACCTTTCTTCAGCCGGTACTGCTTGACCAATTCGAGATTGGCATCGATTCCGGCAAGTGTCAGATACGCACCCATCGGCATGGTGAACTCGACACCCATCCCATTTTCAACTTCCAGGGGCTTCGCGTTCCATCGTCCGTTGATAGTCTTTTCCAACCCGAGCAGGGTCCGGTCACCCTCGATGAGTTCCTTGCCATCGATACGCGCAAACGTGAGTGCGCACGAACCGACCGGTGTGTTTCCTTTGACTTGCTCGATTTCGAAATCATCCTCAGCGCGCAAGATAGCGACCGGTTGCTCGGTCAACGTGGTTTCAAAGGTGAATGTCTTTGCAGTTTCCGGGTTATCGCCCCGCTCGACGGTGAATGAAAACTTGTCACCTGGTTTCAAGGTGTTTAATGCCTTGTCGAGTTGGTACTTGCTCGCGGGCCCATTGAGCCCTTCCCAACCTGTGATCGCATCGGCAACTTGCAAACCGACCAACGCTTTGTCTTGAACGCATACCGCCGATGAAGCGGCCGATCCTGCTGGCACCACACGTACGATCAGTCCACCTCCAGAACGCTCTTCGAGGGCCAAGTACCCTAGGTAGCCACCGATGTTTTTGGTTTGCAGCGAACGATAATCAAAATGGCCTGGTTTAGTCTGGCCCACCAGTTCGATATGCTCGATCAATGCACCTTGATTGTCGAGTGTCACTAAGAACTGATAACCATCCGATGCAGTCATGCTACCCAACGAGAATCGCTCGCGCGGTGGCTCCACAGGAAGTTGAACATCCGGGTTCTCTTCCGCGATCTTTTCGGCGAGCAGTTTCGCTTCTTCGAACCGTTTCCGAGAATTCTCTAGAACGGCAGATTGCTTTTGCTTATCCGCGGCCTCTTGCAAGCTTTGCTGCTGGCGCATGCTTGAAAAGAAAAAGAAAATGGCCATGCCGAGCAGCAGCCACATCAAAAATCGATTGTTTCGTTCCACTACTCAGGATCCCGTATTCGGTCCGCAAACTCGCAAAAGGGGAATTGTCCGACCATAAGCCCCCTTTGGCTAGGCCAATTAGACTCTAGTACGAGGCGCCAAAAAAAGGGGGAGTGGTCGCAAAGCCAGGAAAAACAAGCACTTGCGCGATGCTAGCGAAACTCATGGAGGACCGCCCTGCTTCCGTCGGGGGCTTTCGCTAGCATCCTTTTAGAGAAAGCGGTTATGCGCCGAGTATTCGTTACAACCGTTACATTTTACTCAACTGCGCGGTGCTCTCCGTCCGATAGAGACGACGAGGGATCGTGTGGAGCCCGTGCATAGTTGCTCGACCCACTCCCTCTGCATACTGTTTTTGGACGCTTGGGGGACCAGCGACTATGATCCGATTCGAACGACGACTACGACGCCTCGCCCAACATCAAGTTCGCCATCACGGTCGACGGCTGCTCGCTGTATTGCTATTGAACACGACCATTGTCGGTGCAATCGCCACCGCCGATGATGCGGTGCATCATCTAACAAACCCCACTGAAATGGCTCGCGTACCCGCTGTCCGTGCGGTCGGGATCCGAATGGTCCCCGATTTGAACGTGGTTTCTCCAATGGCCACCAGTCCCGCTTCGGCAACTCCCGCACCTAGCTTTGCGGTGCAATCGATCGCACCATTGCCTAAAGTCGATGCACCTCGATTGCCTCCATCGCTCCCGAGCTTACCAAGTCTACCAAGCGTGCAATCCGGTTCCCGAGTTGGGACAGGATCGGGACCTTCAGGATCGGCAAATACAGCCGTATCAAATGCCACATCAAAGGCGACCACAGCTGCGACGTCAGATGCTGGCACAAAGGTTTCGCTTTCGGAGCCGAACAAGTCTTCCGGTGATGGTGTTAGCATTCGATTGATCCCGTCGGACTCCAAACCCACCAAAGCGGTCTTGCCCGCCATGGTGATCGCACATCGCGACACGCCCGTCGAAACACCTAACTCATCGAAACCCATCGTTGCTGCCGTGCTCGCACCTGCAATTGGAACACCTGCAATTGGAACACCTGCAATTGGAACACCTGCAATTGGAACACCTGCAATTGGAACACCTGCAATTGCAGCACCTGCAACGGGAGCAGGATCATCGAAGACCGGATCCACCACAACCATCCAAAACGAATTTGCGACTCCATCGCAACGGCCCGTTGCACTCGCCCAACCATCAGTGCATGCGATGGTGGATGAAGCTGCATCCGCGGTAGCAACCAAAGTGGTACCCACGGGCGGTGCCGCAGCGCAAACCCGTCAACCGGAATGGATTCGTCCCAAGCCCGTACGAGCGATCTCCGCGAGCGCCGTTGTGCGACTTGATGAATCAAGCGTCACACGTCATCCCTCGGAACCATCCGCTGTATCGCTCCAAGATTCCAGGCTACCTCATGGTGCGGGCGCTGTGGGTGCTGCTCCTGTAGGACCTGCTGTTGTGGCGGCTGTTTCCCCCACGCTTCAAGGCCCCGTACCGTCGGTAATGGTGGATATTGCTCCTCCGACCCGTTTGGAGGAACGGCCGGCAACTCCCAAGCTGCCACAGGTCGCTTCGTCACAGTCCACTCCACTCCCAGTCGCCGTACCGCAAAACGCCCCTTTGGTGGCTCTGCCACCAAGCGGGACCACTACGACTGTCGCCCCGCCGCAAATTGCTAACTCGCCGGCCGCTAAAGCACCGGGTGTTGGTGATCTCGAGGACAGCCAATCGGCCCAAGCGTCTGCAGAAACATCGATTGCCTCGAACCCTCAAAGCGACGCGTTTTCGATGCCACAAGCCATCCGGATCGGTGGCGAGACGATTTCGAAGGTTGCTACCAAGGAACCTGTTGCCAAGGAGCCTGTTGCCAAGGAACCTGTTGCCAAGGAACCTGTACCGACCGCTACCCCTGATGCGACGTCCGTCGTGTTGAATGCGCCTAAAGTACCGGAATACCCACGCGTCTCGGCTCCCATCCCCCTCCCACCTCAAACCGCCGCGGTCGCTCCGACGCTTCCTCCATCGCTGTCGAACTCGTTACCATCGCAGGCTGCACCATCGCAGGCTGCATCATCGAAGGCACCAGCAGCAACTGCTGCACCGGCGACTTCGTCAACCATTGCAGCGGTGCCTCCACTACCTAGCTCGTTGCTCGCCAATAAACCGGCTCCAGCAGCACAACCCGTTGCTACAGCACCAGCTGGCTTGAACCCAACAACCTCGCCAATCGCTGCGATACCACGGGTGAGCTCGATGCCTAACGCGTTGCCAGCAGCAACCCAATCAACACCTTCGTTGGTGTCCACTTCGAGCAATCGAGGTATGGTGCTCACCCCTGCCGTCGCCAATCGTCCGGTGGTTACCCCAACCTTGCCTGCCAACCTGCCAAACTCATCGGCGAATCACGTCGGTTCGGCAAAAACACCTGCGAGATCGGTCAATGCCATGGCGTTGCCTGTCGCGAGCCGTGGACCGGCCACCGCAGCAACCCCAGTGGGTAACGCAGCCCTTGTTCAAATTGAATCGCAAGCGGCCAGCGAGATCTTGATCGACGGCAACATCACGAAGATCGCCGTTGGGGATGAATCGATCTGCCGTGCACTTGCGAGCAATGGACGCATCTTCATCGTCGCTGGTCAACTTGGTGAAACCACCATCGAAGTCCACTCGTCGGCTAGTGGAGCACCTAAGCTGTTCCAGGTCCAAGTGGTCGCGCCGTGGCAAAAGGCGAACCAAGGCCACTCCGACATCGATCAGCTCCGTGTTGCGATTTCAAACGCAGTTCCCGAAGCGGACATCGAACTGCAATCGCAAGCGGACGGAAGCTTGATGGTTCGAGGTACCGTCGGGTCGGAAGAACAAGCGAAATGCGTGCTCGAGTTGACTCGCAAACTGATGTTGGTACCCGTCCTCGACCGCGTGGAAGTGCGTTGATGGTGAACCGTAGGAATCGCCCCAATCGTACCAGATGCTTTCGCACGCAACCACTTGGTGCGTGCCTCTTCGCTGCATGCATGACGATTCTATGCGTCCTCAGCGATGCCGTTGGATTTGCTCAGCAAGCACCGGCATTTCCCAACGCTAGCACGGCATCCGCGAATCCGGGCAACGGATTATCCTCGACCGATTACCTTCGATTGATGGAACAAGCCAACGCGGCACGCGGCATCACGGTGGTCGAAGCGAATTTCCCAGGTGCCAAGCCGATTCCCCAAGCCAAATACGAAGCACGTTCAGCGGGAGAAGCGAATGCAGCGATCCCCGTGCCACCCCCTGCAACGCCGACGGCATCCACGCCTCCGATTCCCGCGCAACCTGTTAGTGGTCCTTATGTCTACGCCGACCGGTCTCCTTCTCCACCCGTTCCACTCCTGACCGGACCTGCCAGCAGTCCAAGCGATCGTGTCATCAGTGCACCGGGCAACGCACCACCAGGAGTCGTCATTCCATCGCCCCCACCGCAACCGGTGTCGCCGTACGTGTCGGCACATACGCTGGATTTGCTAAATAATTCTTCCAGTGGACCGATCGGCAGCGGCCTGGTTCCCAACGCGATACCAGATACCAGCCCGCAGCAATACACTGCACAGCCTTATACTGCACAGCCTTACACCGCACAGCAATACACTGCACAGCCTTACAACGCGCGGGCATATGGAACACAATCGTCGATGCCCAATGCGTTGGGTGGGAATCGTCCATCCGCATCATTACCATCCCAATCCGTAGGTGTAGCAGCCCCAAATGGTCCGCGTTGGATTGCGGGTTACGATACTGTTTGGTTGAAGCGAGCTGGGGACGAAAGCACGACGTTCTCTGAATCGGGCGAGTTGGGGACGTTTGGGGTCGATCAAGCGAGCCGGGTGAGTTTGGCATGGCAGAGCGATCCGATGGAGTACTATGAGTTTGCATTCTTGGGCTCACTCGTTTGGAATCGTGCTTTGGCTTCGGAGCCGTCGATGTCATCGATCCAATCGCAGCTTCAAGCTTCCTCAAGTGAACCGAACTGGTTGACGAACATGAATGGAGCGTCGAGCCACACACAGGTTCAGCGCGCGAATTTGCGGTCGTATGAATTGAACAAGCGTTGGATCACGGATGATCTCGGAAACAGTTTCTTCGGCCTCAGCATCATCGATTATTCCGAGCAGTTCCGATTCGATTCGGTGAGGAATGGGAATACCGGTTCCATGGGGATCGATACGACCAATTTGATGGTTGGGCTTCAAGGTGGCATCGAGCTTTGGCGTCCGATCAGCCAACGGATTGCCTTGGGTGGAAATGGACTGACAGGATTGTACGGAAACTTTGCGGCTGGCGATTGGCGCATGGAAAGCGGATCTGGAAGCACTTTCGCAACCTCGGCCGATGAATTTCGCATCGCAGGCACGTTGGGTTTGGGAGCGAGAGCGCGCTATCAGTTTTCATCCCATTGCTGGGCCTACGGAGGTTACCAGTGGTGGTACTTGGCAGGCCTAGCCACGGTGGATAACCAACCTATTGGCGAGGTCTCTTCGACGGCATCGCTCGATATGACGACCAACGCCGGCATCCTGATCCATGGCGCCTCTTGCGGACTCGAGTTCCGATTCTAAAGCAACCACCGTCCCACAAGCGTAGCGATTATCTATTGGCTGTTGTGAGCAGCAAGGCGCTAGCCGGTGGTTTGGTGCTCGTCACGAATGTCATGCTCGTAGTCGCGGGTTTTTGTGTTTCTAGGGACACCGACGGCTAGCGCCAAAGTCGCTCACGCTGGGGACATGCGTCGCATGTAGGGTGACACCATCCTGCCGGCTGTTGTGAGCAGCAAGGCGCTAGCCGGTGGTTTGGTGCTCGTTACGAATGTCATGCTCGAAGTCGCGGGTTTTTGTGTTTCTAGGGACACCGACGGCTAGCGCCAAAGTCGCTCACGTTGGTGACATGCTTTGCATGTAGGGTGACACCATCCTGCCGGCTGTTGTGAGCA
>CAITIE010000070.1 GCA_903892355.1 uncultured Pirellula sp.
CGGCGATGTTGACAGCATGCTTGAGCAGAAAACGAGCATCGAAGTCGGCACAAATCAGTCACCCACACAACGTGTGAGACCAATGCCCCCTGTGAGCGCGCTGGCAAGATAAGCTCGACTGCTAGTGCCGAGTTCTCGGACACAAAAGTGCACAATGTTGTGACTCAGAGCAGGGCAACGAGTCAAAGCGCTTCGAGCGTCCAACATTGGAACATCTACCGAGGTTCCGCCGGACTTGAAGCGTTTCTACTTCGTCACGTTCGCATCTCACTATGACGCGTTCAATGGTCGCTCTCGACTTCTCATTCGAAGAGGTGACGAACTTCCGATAATGGCACAAGAGGTACACCCGCTTCATACATCTTGCGTTTCACCTCCTGCGCAACTTTGTCAATTTCCAGAACAGTGATCGTTTTGTCGCATTTGTTGAAAATTGCTGATGACGCCAACTCATTTCCCGTTCCTGCATCCACGGCTGTATAGACAAGCAAAAAATCGTCTTTTGCAGTTGTCCACATTTCTGCATGTTCGCCCAACGACTCGCTAATCATGAAGCACCCTCAGAATTACTTTGTGGCTCATCGTATTACCCTTTCTATCGAACTCGAAGACCCTAACACCCCACCCAAGCTCGTCGCTCGAACCTCCGAAACGGGCAACGATACGTGAGGTCTCGGTAATATGGTCCATACTCGAATTCAACTCATACATCGTCTTTAGCATAACTGTGTCTTCAAAGCTTGGAATCAGTGAGCCACCAGGATGTGTATGGAACAAAACCTCAGTACCTGGCCGCAATTTGAATTTGATCTCGTTGGAAGTCTGCCCGAAAAGCACGTCAAATCTTCCGCTATCAAGGTTCTTTGTCAGCCCGACTTCAATGTTTCCGTATGCGTAGGACAACTCATCCAGTTCGAGCGGAGACAACTCTCGAAAAATTCTCACGGGCAATCCTCGCATTGTCGCGTCTTCTGCTGTTAATACCACCCTTTCGCCAAAAACAGGATGTGAAACCCAGCTCATCTTCCCAGCATTTTCAAGAACCTCGTCGGATGATCGAAGCACTACTACTCGACTACCCGAGAAGCTTCCAACTAAATGCGAACTTGCCCTCATTCCCCTTAAGGCATGAGCACCGCTGGCAAGATCCGCTGAAACGGTCGCAACCCCAAAGCCCCACCGTTGCCCTTGCCACCCCCATCCAGTGTGCTCGGATGGGTCGATGGCCCCGACCTCGGACGCAACGTCTCCGACGATGGGGATAAAACTAACTACGTTTTGGGCCGTTCCATCCATGTAATCGACACCTTCGTGGATAAATGGAAGGTAACCGGTCGCTTTGTCAAACGCCTTGTACTTGTCCAATCCAGTTGCTGCATCGAAGTAAGGCTGTGCCGCGTCCCTTCTTGCCGTTTTCTCCCGCAACTCCAGTTCCGCGACAATTGCAGTCAGTTGTCCAATCGCAATCTTTGCCTGTCTCGCATTCCCATGAACGTTCGTTTTAAGAACGTCCTTCCAATCATGTAAATGCTTTGCCGCTTCGCCTGAAGTGTGATTACCGTCAAGCAGGAAAAGATACGGATTCTCCTCCAGCCCGCTCGGATCGGTGGCCATCGCAGGCTTATTTCCAACGTATCGATACAGATTGGCATCGCCAGCGGCGAAGCCAATGGGGTCTTGGCTGATCCAGCGGCCTAGTTTGGGGTCGTAGTACCGGGCGCGGTTGTACTGCAGACCCGTTTCCTTGTCGTACTCACGGCCCGTGTAACCGTAC
>CAITIE010000071.1 GCA_903892355.1 uncultured Pirellula sp.
CGCATGCGTGTCCATGCTTCCATCGTGCTTCCGTCCCCCGATCTCACACAAAGCCATGGGTTTCTCGAACTTGCGCAACCGCGAATACCCCCCGCGTGCATCGATGTGCGCTCGATCCAATTGGTCCGTATAGAGGTCGATGCCAATCACATCGACATAGTCGTCACCTGGATAATACCAATCGGTAGGTCGAATCGACGAATCCACCATCGCCGCGGGCGAGTAGACCCAGAGCAGATTGTCCAAACCATGGGTTTTCGTCAGTTCACGATGGATATACTTCCAAAGAAACCGATACTCCTTGGGAGACGTCCATCGATTGCTGTCCGGATCATGAGAACACCACCAAAACCAACCGCCATTGGGTTCATGAATCGGCCTCCATAGAACCACCACCCCCGCGCGTTGCAATTCCTGCAATCCCTCCGCTACTGTTTCGAGTTGGCGAGCAAAGTTATCGTTCTCCTCCGTACCAGGCTCACAAAGCCTATACACATCGATCGGGGTGATATCATTTGGGTCCGGTATCCCGGTCAATGGATTCCCTGGATCAAAGTTGATCGTTATCAATCCCCCGCGTTGCCAGTGCGCTATGAGCAACCTATTCGCAGCCCGGATGCTTTCCCGGTCCATTTCCCCCCAACCGTAATCAATCCCAATAACGGCAGGGTAACTTCCATCCCGATTGAGACTCGATACCGCTTTCAAGGAATCTCGAAGCGCTACCGTGCCGTCACTTGTGCAACCAATGTTCTGGCCCAGCAGAATCTCACTCCGTTCACTGCCAGTAGCGCACAGCCTCTTAAGCACCTCGCCACGAGGGCTACCGCGATATTGGACTGGGACGACCAATTTCCGAAGACTGGTCTCGGAAGAGGAATCCACCTCGACTGAGCAACCGAACATGATGGCCGCGGCAAACAAAACAATTAGGGCTACGGCCTTCTTTGCTGACTGAATGGATAGCATGAGATGCACCCCCGAAACGTAACGGAAGAAGCGAAATCCTCAATCGACTCGGCTCGATGCGTTTGTCCGCACTTCGAAATCAAAACACAGCAAACCCTCAGATGAAGCTTACGTTGACGATTACACCGCGTGGCATATCGCCTCATTCTCAGAAAACAAACCGCGAACGTTTTGCCGTTACCGGCAGGTTCTAGGGGTTATGCGGATTACCCAGCTCCATCCGTCATTGCGACTCTCTCGCTAGCGGCAACAGAATCTTCCCTCAATCACCATCCAGGGGAGCTTCTTACGCCACTGTGGCTGAGCAGCATGCATGGCAGAGGCTAATCGATCGCAAAACCTGGCATTGCCAGTTTTGAGATGATTTCGTCCAATTGCTCTCGTTGCCAATCGTTCTTTCGAGTCGCAATTCCGCGAAAGATTGGCAAGCCTTGCTTGCGTGCTAATATTTCTCGGCGCGAGCGAAACTCGGGTCCATCCGGCCAGTCCGTCTCGATGGGCTGCCAATCGAAAATGCTTTTCATGGCCGTAGAGATATAGTCCCAATACGCTTCGCGATCGGTCTGAATGAAGACGCGACCGCTATTGACCAAGCATTCATGCATCCGGAGGATGAACTCAGGCGTCAGCATCCTCATATGCGACTTATTAGGGTCGGAATAGGGCTGGGGATGGTATATATGGATTTCGCTCAACGATTGGTCCGAACAGCAAGTGTGCAACATGCGCCAACCATCGATGACCGCAAACCGGCAATTGGCGAGCCCGCGTTGGTTGCCCCGTCGAGTTCCATACCGGACTACCGCTGGCAAAAAGTCGATAGCTATATGATTCCATTCGGGTCGAGCTACGGCCGAGGCAATCGTAAATCGGCCATTCCCACAACCGATATCCAAGGCCACGGGACCGGGCCGAGAAAAGACCTCATTCCAATCCATCGGTTCATCGCCCATCCGTTTGATAGCGGTTTTTGCCCACTGCTCTGGGGGTAGGATGGTTCCAGGGATAGGAATACCAAACTCGTATTCGGTCTGGCCGGGTTTGAGCGGCGGAGCAGTAGGTCGGCGGAAATTACGACGCTTCATTTTTGGATTCCGAATCGAACTGCTTTTGGTACATCGCTCCGATCTCTACGTAATGCTTCCACCCGCGTTCGATCATGGAATGTTCACGCTCCGTTGCCTCCCGAACGACTTTGGCGGGAATTCCCATTACGAGCGAATTCGGAGGAATGACTTTACCCTCGGTGACCAACGCTCCCGCCGCAACCACAGACCCTCGTCCAATCACGGCGCCGTTCAAAATCGTAGCGCGGATCCCGATCAAGCAATCCGATTCTACCGTCGCCCCGTGCACAATCGCCCCGTGGCCTACTGTAACTCGATCACCGATGTGACACGGTAGACCAGGATCTGCATGGACACAAACCAAGTCTTGGATGTTGGTGAAATCACCTACATGGATACTGTCCGCGTCGCCGCGAAGTACTGCCCCGAACAACACCGTGCACGATTTCCCGATTTGCACGACACCTCGAACCGTCGCGTTGGGAGCAATGAACGACCGTTCTCCAACGAGATCCCGTTGGAATGACAAATCGATCGAACCTTCGTCCATGATAGCCCCCATTCGAAACCGCACACTGGACAAACTCAAATACCGGCACTTCGCATGCATCGCAAAACCGAGCAACCAACGTAGCCAAGCCGTTCAAACGCCGGAACTAGGCTGCACGATACTATATCGTTTGCAGGAATTTCCAGTAAGCGTTGTTCCAACATGAGTCAGCGATAGGGGCAATCGTCATCCAGATAGTTCTTCGACAAGAGTAGATGCGAACTGAAAAGCCTCAAAAACCGCGGAAGCCTAGACTCTTAACGCAGGATCTTGGGTGCGTTCCATGGCCTGGGGGCCGCGAGAAGCCCTGTGGATTGTAGCGATCGTATCGATTGCATCCGGTTCGCCAGCAAAGTCGAAGGTGCTTTTTGTAACGAGGGGCAATGGATTTTTCACCATCGGCGATTCGGTTTTCTACAATTTCGATGGCGCACAACGCCGTTACCAAAGGATTGGCGACATCGTTTTCCTACGAAGTCGCCGCTTCCAGTCTCTGCCTCATGTTGGACTCCCGTTGGTCCACCGGCAAAGATCGATCTTGAGCAACGGCGGAACGCGTTGCGTTTCCCATCCCAAAGTTCACAAGCGATGACCGAAGAAAAAAACCCTTCCTCCAATCCACGTTCTGTCCGCTGGGATTTGGTGGGTACTTGCATGTTCGCCCTCGCAGCTTTGATCGGTTTGTCGCTGATTACCCATGACCCGGCGGACGATCTATCCCGAGTCTTTGGCAAACCAACTTCGTCGGGTACGGAAACCTGGTACTCCGCGAAAGCGTTTCCAACCAACACGAAAATTCAGAACGCATGCGGAGTTGTTGGAGCGATCGTTAGCCAAGCCCTTCTGCAGGGTACGGGCATCGGAGCCTATTTCGTTCTTTTCTTGACCGCGTTGGCAGGTGTGGTCTGCTTACGACAACGACCATGGGCATCGCCAATGGGACGCAGCATCGGCTGGACCCTTGTCTTCGTTGCCCTTTGTACCCTCCCTGGTAGGTTTGGCATTCATCCCAACATCTCTGTACCTATGGGGGGTGGAGGGTATCTAGGCGCCCTAACCAACTTGTGGATGGATCGGAACCTAGCGCACGGCGGGGGGGTGATCCTGGTATTGAGTTGCTTCGTGGGTGGTCTGCTCCTCAGTACAGAGTACGCCATTCTTCGGTACTTTGGATATGCAGCTACAGGGAGCATTATCGCAGCCAAGTACTTCGGTGTTCCACAATGGTCTCTGAAACGGCACCGTGAAATCATTTCGGGGACGTTTTCTCCGACCCGATCCGATCTGCCCGCTTCGTTGACGATGAGAACCAATCCAGCGTCGATCAGTTCCACCATTGCACCCGAGGAAATCGCGAGCTTCGTCGAATCTGCTCGAAAACCATACGCAGCTGGGAATCTCGTCGACGCAACAACCAACCCTACGAACAAATTGGATTCCAACGAAACGAACATCAACGGAACCGATTTACCAGCCTCCCTAAGCCCCAGCATCAACGCGGAAAACGACGAATCTGCTGGCAGCAATCAGGACTCCGACGGTCCTGCCATCCGAATCGGTCGACGGGCCACGACGAGTTTCTCCACCGCAGATCTTACCAGTACCTCGAAAGCGATCAGCAGGACGGACTTAGTCACACCGAAACCAAAGCCGCATGGAATGGGCCTTGGAGCAGCATCCATGCTCAATTCGGATGGATCCGACGACTCGGAAGAACCCATCGAAGACGAGTTGCTCGAATCCGACGCTGAGTACATCGAGGACGAAGAAGCCTACGAATACGAAGATGAGTATGCTGCGTCCGGCGAAGAGGAAGAGTTCGATACCGAGCGAGACGCAGAGGAGGTCGAAGAGGAAATCGTCGAAGAGATGCCCGTAGCGAAAAAAGGAAGGGGTAAGGCTGGAATGCTACGCACCGATGCTTCCCATGCGCCTCAAGACTCTGGGCCTAAAGTGAAGACCGGAAAGAAATCACAAGACGACCCGGAAGCTGAAAAAACCAGCCTCTACAACGAGCTGAACGATACAAAATTGCCAGAGGGGACCGAGGAATACGTCCTTCCTGGGGTCGATTTGCTAACCGAAGGGGACGATTTTTCCTACGACGAACAAACGGAAGAGGTCAAGCGCAAGGCCCGAGTCCTCGAACAAACCTTTGGCAATTTCGGATTCAATATCCGTGTCGTTGAGATCGAAACCGGACCGGTCATCGCCCAATACGAAATCGAACTGGAAGCAGGATTGCGTCTTTCCAAAATTACCGGTTTGGCAGAAGACCTTGCTATCGCCCTGCGTGTCCCCAGCGTCCGTATCGTCGCACCAATCCCAGGCAAAAACACCGTGGGGATCGAAGTCCCCAATGAACGCCGCCAAGTAGTACGGATGCGCGAGGTCATCGAGGAAGGTGCTGCTCAAGTCCGAAAAATGAAGATCCCACTCTTCCTCGGAAAAGACGTCTCAGGAAAGCCCCTTTCGGTCGACCTGGCAAGTCTGCCTCACCTGCTGATTGCGGGACGCACGGGAACAGGTAAAAGCGTTTGCTTGAACTCCATCATTTGCTCGATCCTGATGGCGCGTCGTCCCGACGAAGTCCGAATGCTTATGATCGACCCCAAAATGGTGGAACTCAGCGGCTATGGTCGACTCCCGCATCTGATGCACCCCGTGGTCACGGACATGAGGAAAGCAGAGGCGATTCTCGCATGGGCCGTCGACAAAATGGAAGAACGATACTCGTTGCTCGCCCGAGCAGGCGTCCGCCATATCACTAGCTACAACCAACTCGGACGCGAGGAACTGCACGAGCGACTCAAACCTGAAGACGACGACGAAGCGGAACTGATTCCAGACCATTTACCGTTCATCGTCATCGTCGCGGACGAAATGGCGGACTTGATGATGACCGCTGGTAAAGAGGTCGAAGCTCACATCATTCGATTAGCCCAAAAGAGCCGAGCCGTTGGTATCCACCTGATTCTTGCGACGCAAAAACCAACCGTCGACGTCATCACAGGCTTGATCAAGAGCAACCTCCCAGCTCGAATCAGCTTCCAAGTCGCCAGCCGGACCGACAGCCGTGTAGTACTCGATGAAAACGGTGCTGACAAGCTGCTCGGAAATGGCGACATGCTCTTCCTGTGGCCAGGAACGAGCACGTTGCTACGCGGTCAAGGAACCTACCTGAGTGACGATGAGATCAACGCCATCGTCGATCACTGCAGCACCGGCGAGCAAAACTTCGTTCAGGAGCTCGTGCAACTCAAGGTCGCTCAGGACGAAGATTCGCAGGTAAAGCCTGGATCGTTTAAGAAACGGGATGACCTTTATGAAGCTGCCGTTGATATCGTCGTCCGCGAAGGACGAGGCAGTTGCTCGCTCCTGCAACGAGCTCTAGGCATCGGTTATGGACGCGCCGCCCGCCTCATCGATTTCATGGCCGAAGACGGAATCGTGGGCGAGTACAATGGGTCCCAAGCCCGCGAGGTTGCCATCACCGTGGCCCAATGGGAAACCATGCGCAGTCCCGCCGAGGGAAGCGAAGGGGGAGGCGGCAAAGGACGATCCAAGAAGATTCGTAGGGAAGACGGATGGGATGAAGCTCCAAAATCGCCGAAACAGCGCAAAAAGTCATCGCGCGACGTCCATGTCGATCGAGAAATCGACGCGTTTGTAGGCTCTTCTGACGACGACGAGGAAGCTGACGGAACCTTGTGGGACGACGAATGATACGCGGATTCCATCCCCCCATTGCTGTTCTACTGATAGCGAGTTTCTCTCAATGAGCGGCATTTTTGCCGTTCTCTATGCTTTGTCGTAGAACGATTTTGTGTTAGTTTGCTCCAACCGCAGGGCCGATCGTTCCGAGGCGAGTTGTAGCGAGGTTGCGTAATTGCGCAACGGAATGCATCCGCACAAAGCATTGTTGCTAAGTTAAGATCGACACCACGGATTTACGGCATGCTCCCCCCTTCCCGAGAGTTTTACCTATGACCAAGTTTTTGATGGCGAGTGCTTTATTCATCATGGTGCTTTCGAATGCTGTTTCGCTGCGTGCCGACGAAGCACTCTACGAAATGCGTGTCTACACACCCGAACCCGGTCGGCGAGCCGACATGCTGAAACTGATGGAGGGAACCGGTAGGAAGTTCCTAGCCATCCACAAACTAGATCTGGTAGGAGCGTGGACACCGACAGACCCCGCCGACGAACGTGTAGTAACGTTGATCAAACATGCTGACCGAAAATCGTGCGACGCGGCATGGTCTGCCTTCCAAGCCGATCCGGCTTGGCAGTCGGAATCCAAAGCGGCCGCGATCGATGGCAAGATGCCTGTAAAGGGTGTCGAAAGGATTTTTTTGACAGTCAACGACTACAGCCCAGAGCTCAAAAAGGAGGACGTCGGGAACCGAGTTTTCGAACTGCGCACCTACATTGCAACCCCCAATAACCTAAGCGCTCTCAACAAGCGATTCAAAAACCACACCTTGGGTTTGTTCCAAAAACATGGCATGACCAATGTGGTCTACTGGTCGATCGCCAAGGCTGAACCGATGCCTGCGGCGAAACTACTCAACGCGGTATCGCCGGTCGGTAAGGGAAACGCCGAGATCAGCGCTGAATTGCCAGCCGATGGAAACGCCCTCGTATACTTTATTACTCATAAGAGCGAGGATGCCGCCAAAGGTTCTTTCGATTCCTTCGGGAAAGACGACGCGTGGAAAAAGGCGAGGACCGAATCGGAGCAAGCAGCAGGTGGTTCATTAACCGCCGGCGGAGCCGTGAAGAGTTGGTTTCTCAAGCCGACAGCGTTCTCGCCGTTGAAGTAACCCACTCTGCGGATCATTCAGTACCATTTGGCTCCACGAGTAGTTTTGCCCCGACTTCCCTCGATCATGGGGCCAAGGTCTGAATCGTCGATGCGGCGCTCACCGGATCCGGTAGATTCGCAGACCGCACCGTGGCTATCATCTTCCCTTCCGAAACGAGCTGATGCATCAAGGTAAGCGTATACGACAACTCCTCTTGAGCTCGCAAGGATAAGATTGGATCGAGTCGGATGATTCGGCCCGTATCGTCAAACTGATAACCCGATTCCGTCTGCCCTCGAAGATCCATCATGCGAACCCCCTCAGGGAGCTGAATCTGCGTCTCTACCCGCTGCTGAATGGCATCGGTTTGGTTACGAATCCGTATGACGTACCGAGACTCTTGATTGAGTCGAACTTGGTTAACCACCGGCTCGATCGCTACTAGCAATCCAGATGCAATTGCCGCAGGTGCGACTACCGCCGGATTGGATGGTCCACCTAAGCTCGGGCTCGCCGGCGGGATCGCTCCAGCACCGACTCCACCCACAGCGGTCCCACCACCTGAAATTGGGATACCTACGTTCTTCATCACTCGCACCGCACGATCCTCAGTCTCCACGAGACCGACCACCTGCGCATCCGCAGTAGGTGCCGCTCCGTTGAAATTCACTTGGAACTCTTGCGACCCACCCGCTGGCAACTCCACCAGTCGCCACCGCAGCAGTTGATTTGCATAGCTTGGCTCAAAGCCAGCCGATGCTCCGCTCGGTGCCAACGCCGGATCATACTTCATCGATACGAGTAAATTTCGGATCGCAACCGGGCCCGTGTTTCGAACAATCAACAGCACCGATGTCGCCGTATTTAGCGCAATGACATTCGCTCCAGTGCTGCACCGCATCTCCACGTCCACTTGTGGAACGCGTTGCGGACCAGCCACACCCCGGATATTCGCTTGAGCCGCGGATAGTACTTGGCGAGCAGACAATGCGGTCGCTTTCACCGACAGATCGCCCTCGCGTTCCACAACAAATTGCGCAGAGAGGTCAACACTTTGGCCTGGCGCCAAATACCCGATCTCCCTGGTAACTTCTCGCGCGCCATCTCGGATATGACTTAACCCTGGCGATGCTTCGAGCAGCAACGAAAGGTCCGTTACTGTCTGATTGCCAGTGTTGGTTAACTTCATATTGAAAGTCGCTGGTTCCCCGATCCCGGCTTGAGTCGTCGTTGGGTCCGGATTGATGCTGAGGGCCAACTTCGGCTTCTGGACGAGTGTGGATACGATCGCCTCTTTCGCAATGCTGGGAGCTGCATTGACCTGGAATGCAACCCTCGCATCAAATTCGGCCAACGCCTCCACGATAACCTGGACATCCAATGCTTGACGCGGACCCAACACGCCAATGTCCCAAGCGAGATTGGTGGCGGTTTGGCTACTCGGATTCGGAGTGACGCTCTTGATCTCCATACCGTTAGGCACCATCAGCCTCAGCACTACGTTTTCCGCTTGGGCCATACCGTCATTTTGAAGGGTCACTGCATACGCCAGTGGCTGACCAGGTACTGCGGTCTCAGGACCGGACGCCGTCAGCGTCAACTCAGGAGACGTCCAGGAAACCTCGACCGTGCTTCGCCCGATCGGCAACTCAGGCATATTCTCGGAACCTTGAGGTGGACGGACTACCTCCACCTCGATGAGGGCTGAGCCATTCGGCTTTGAAATCATACCTGCCTGCAACATGTTGACGACGTCGACCACCGCATTTCCATTGCGATCGACTTGCTTCTCAAACACCTCGCCGTACTGCGGAAGGAAACGAGCGATGTCAGGATTGAGAGAACGGTAGCGAACAATCCATCCGTCCGCAGGCGCAAAACCTCCAGACCGAAATACTTTGGTGACTAACTGGATCGACTGGCCGCTCGGGGCCATCTGCACTCGGGGGAACTCCCAGGACGCATCCACCCAATAGATGGTTGCCGTTTGACGACGTTGATCCCACGCCTCGCTGTCAGGTGCCATCACCGTCACCTTGGACACTCCCTCGGTCGGACTCGACAGACTCAACCATGTTTGTCCCAGACGAATCGGGAGATCATCGTCGGTTTTCGCGGTTCCACGTGTGATTCGTCCAGCTTCTCGACTGGTCAGCCCCCTCGCAAAATCCACATCCACTTTGCCGAGGGTTGGCCCCGATGCCTTTTTCCAAAAATGATGCTCTTTCTGACTCTCTTTCCCAGCGTCCCCGACATCGATTATCTGGCCAACGCTATCGGGCGAGAGCATCCATTCAATAGGCTCACCGGTGACGAGCATCCCGTCTTTGCCGCAAATCCCGGCGAGTAGCAGCACCTCGCCTCCTACGGGAGCAACGATTTTGGTCGGAGTTAGCAGTAACTGACCGCATCGGGCTCGACTCTCGTCCAAATCCGCATGCTTGCCAGCGCATAACTTGCACCCATGTTTGCCGTCCTGCGAGGAAACACCGTGCAAACACTTTTTTGGCTCCGGAGGCGTCGGGTACGCGGAACCTTGTGACGGATAACCGTTCGCGGGATTATGCGGGGATACCAGCGTGGTTGTCTGCCCGGAAAAAATTGTCCCACCATTTGGATTGATCGCAGGTAACGACAACGTCTTGCAACCCACCAAAGCAAAGCAAATAAATAAAAATAACCAATAACCGAAATGGCTTTGCGCAGTGGAAATGCGCCCCCCCGCACTACCCCGCGGTGGGGTGAGCTGAACAATCTCTCGTGTCATCCAACTGGGGCCGACGTGGAACATCCGATGTCGCTCTACGAATCCTGATACTCAATCGAGCTTCCTTAGCCCGCAGCTCGAACAGTTCGGCAGCGGGAAACACTCCTCCGAGAAGAGCGTCTATGGAGAGTACCCCATCCTAAAAACCGAGTTTCAATTTTTCTTAGAGGCGCCCTTCACAAAAAGCCTCCAGCCACGTGACCATGACGCTTCTGCGAGGTGCGCGTGATACATGCAAAGTATCGAATGCGCCGGCGATGTAATTTTTTTGAAATTCTCTCAAGTGTCGCGTCGATAGATAGGACAACGCAAGACTCTGCAATGATTGCAGTCAAACGGCTCGCACTTTATACAACCCTTCAACAACCCGCGATCCAACGATCGCTTCATCATGAAATCACTTTCCACAGAATGGATTCTCGTGGTCGCAATGTTGATCATCGGCGCATCCTCAGGATGTAGAAACACACTACCCAACGACCGCCCCAGCCGTCTTTGGGAGGTTTTCGCTTCGCAACAGCCTGTCGCTTCCCAACAGCCTAGCAGCTACAAAGCACCCACTATTCACCGCTAATCCTCATCGCCAGGGCTCCGAAGAACAAACGCCACCGCCCTGGCGAATTGCGATGATCCCCGTTTGGACATCACGCAAATCTCCAACCACCAACAGCACCCGAAAACTGTGCTTGCGCTGTAGAATGCCGGGCGTCTGTCGGAATCGCATCACGCAATTCCACTTCACTACTTTCTCTTCGCGAAAAACAAAGCGTCCGTAACCGGGACCTTCATACCCTTCGCCACCGCCCCCCACCAGAACGACTCCCATGGCGAATCGCTCATCAGGCGTGGAGAACACCACGGGGAATTCTTGTTCCCCAGGGCCTTCATCAAGAGGCAACCATGTAGAATCGGCTAAACGCAGCGCTAAGAACTTCGAAAAATCGGGGGGCATGTAACCTGTCAACACCTCGAATTGGGCAAACCGATGCCGTTCGCCTTCAGGCATCTCGAAAGTCATCGCCACCTCGATGATGTGCTTATCTTCAAAGGCCCCTAAGCGAATACGCTTGTGCAACACATGTTCGGATTGTCGTTCTCGGTTCAACGCGGTGCGACCGTAGGACAATTCCCCGGGAGCTAGCCAGAATGCCATGTGATTGGAACTTCGGATCTCTTGTCCCAAAGCCGAAAAGCCAAACAACCGACTGGTTGACGTTGGGCCCGTGCCATCGAGCCTCGCCCCCGCTTCCGTTGGATTGAAACGCTCGGCCCAAAACGGGCCTGGATCCATCGCATCGAAACTGCAAGCCGACTGGATTTGACGTCCGTGGTCCAAGGAATCGACAAACTCCTTGCTCTTCCATGTCAACGAATCGATGGCTCCCGCCACTCGCCCCGTGGTCTTGATACGCAACTCGGACCCATCCACATCGATCCCGATCGATGCGTCCCCCAAAGGCCTATCGCTGACTGACTGGCCGTCGACATGCTGGAAACACCCTAGACAAAAAATACAGACGCAAATCGATCGTGAAAGAAGGATAAGCAGATAGGTGATTCGCGAGCCTCGGCAGTCACGCACTTCGTCCATCTGAGAGATACATCCCATCAGGGCGATCCATTTCGAAGCATTCCGTTAAAAGAGTGCAGGAGCCTTTAAATAGCCCCTGCAACCGTAATTCTGTCCACCGACTAGCCCCCGTCGAGCTGGTAATATCCTAGATCGCGAGGAGCAACCGACTGGGTGCTTCGAGATAGGCGATGATATCGTTGAGGAACCGAGCGGCTGTCGCACCGTCGACCAATCGGTGATCGTACGCCAAGCTCAACGGCATCATGAGCCGAGGCTTGATGGTGTCATCATCCATCACGGTTGCCAATTTTCGAGACCGTCCAACCAAAAGGATGGCAACTTCAGGCACATTCACGATCGGCGTCGAATAGGTACCACCGATGGCGCCCAAATTGCTGATGGTAAAAGTTCCACCTCGGAGATCACTGACAGCAAAATCGTTGTTCCGAACGCGCGACGAAAGGTCCGAGAGTGCGTAAGCGATATCCGGAATCGACATCCGATCTGCATTTTTCAACGTGGGAACCACCAGCCCCCGATCGGTATCGATCGCGATGCCGAGATTGACATAATCCTTGTAGATGATCTGCTCGTTTTCGGTATCAATTACCGCGTTCAAGGCCGGATGGTGCTTGAGGGCGGTCGCGATCGCTTTGATCAAGAAAGGCATCGTCGTGAGTTTGATCCCGCGCGATGCGTAATCGTCTTTGCTGGTTTGGCGAAACGCTTCTAATTCAGTGACATCAGCGTCGTCAAAATTGACGACTCGCGGCACCGTCGACCAAGACTTGTCCATTTGGTTCGCGATGGTCTTGCGAATCTTGGTCATCCGATCGACACGGATAGGACCATAATCGTCCGTCGCGGGAACACCCGGTTTGCCATCGGCGGAAGGCTTTGCCGATGCGTTGGCCTTAGGTGCCGGCGCCGCTTCAACCGCGGTGCTGGCAGACGCCCCTTTGTGAGCTTGTGCCGATTGATTGGCGTGACGCACCACGGCGAGCACGTCGTCGCGAGTGATTCGCCCACCTTCTCCGGTTCCGGAAACGCCGCCGAGATCGACGCCGACTTCACGCGCGAACCGACGGATCGCAGGTCCTGCGGGAATTACATCATCGCCAAAGGGTGACGACTCAGCAGCGGGCGCAGCCACGTTTGCAGTGACGGCAGGAGCCACGGGCGCGGGGGGTACCACAATCGGTGCTGGCTTGACCGGTGCTGGAGCAGGAACCTCAGCGACCGGTTTGGGTGCCACGGGTGCAGGAGCCACCACGGGCGCCGGCGACACGGGCGCTGCGGGCGCAGGCGCGGCAGCTGGTGCGGGCGCTGGTGGCGCCGTCGGAGCCGCAGCGGCAGGTACACCGCTCGCTTCCATCGTGAGAAAGACCTGGCCGACCTTCACCGTCTCACCCTCTTTCACCGTGATCGAAAGGATTTTGCCTGCGGCAGGACTAGGGACCGAAACGGTCGCCTTGTCCGTCTCCATCTCCAACAGCGATTGCTCTTTCTTTACAACATCGCCAACCTTAACGAGGACCTCGAGAACATCTCCAGATTCGATTCCTTCGCCGAGCGACGGGAGCTTGATTTCGGTAGCCATGAACTTCGCTTGATCTATCGTCTAATGGATTGAAACATCAAAGGAAAAAGTGCACACAGGATCGTTGCAACGGGCACTGCTGCACCAACGTCGTACTGCCTCTACGCAAACAATGGATTCTGCTTTTCTGGATCGTAGTCCAAATCGCGAATCGCCTGAGCGACTTCTGAACCAGGAATGGTACCTGCACGGCTCAGCCGATACAGCGATGCGATTGCCACCGATGCGGCGTCCACTTCAAAGTGGCGACGCAACGCGGGTCGCGTTTCACTTCGGCCCATGCCATCGCAACCCAGAACGTAATAGTCTTGGTCGAGGTACGGCATCAACTGCTCACCAACGGCGCGGACGTTGTCGCTAGCAGAAATGATCGGGCCGGACACACCTTCGAGCGCCGTTTGGATATAACTCTTCTTGGCAGGCTGATCCGGATGAAGCATATTCCATCGCTCGCAGCTCTGGGCATCGCGACGCAATTGCGTGTAGCTGGTTACACTCCAAACGTCGCTAGCGATTCGATACTTCTCTGCCAGTATCTTTTGAGCTTCCAACACGTGGCGAAGGATAGCGCCGGAACCGAACAACTGCACTCGTGCGCGTGCCCCTTCGACCTCGACGGACCGGTAGCGGTAAATCCCTCGAATAATCCCTTCCTCAATACCTTCAGGCATCGCAGGCATTTCGTAATCTTCGTTGTGTACCGTGATGTAATACAACGCGGTTTCGTTCTCTTGGTAGAGGCGACGCATACCATCCAAAATAATGACGACTGTCTCGTAGGCCCACGCCGGGTCGTACGCGCGCACCGTAGGGAACGCCATCGCGTTGAGGTGACTGTGACCATCTTGGTGCTGCAGACCTTCACCGTTGAGCGTGGTGCGTCCCGCAGTACCTCCGATGAGGAAGCCTTTGGCTCGCATGTCCGCCGCAGCCCAGATCGAATCTCCCACTCGTTGGAAACCAAACATGGAGTAGTAGATGTAGAACGGAATCATGTTGATGCCATGGGCCGAATAGGCAGTTCCGGCCGCCACAAAACTGCTCATCGACCCGCACTCGGTGATCCCTTCTTCAAGGATTTGACCGTCGCGAGCTTCTTTATAGTACGCCAACTGATCCGAATCGACTGGCTCGTACAATTGGCCGGCATGGGCATAGATACCGATCTCGCGAAACATTCCCTCCATACCAAAGGTTCGGGACTCGTCGGGAACGATCGGCACGATGTTCGGGCCAATTTTCTTATCCTTGACCAAACGCCCCAGCAATCGTACGAACCCGTTGGTGGTCGAGATTGTCTTGCCATCCAACTGCTGATTCATGAACTTGCGATACTCGTCCAGAGCCGGGGTTTCCGTCGTCGGATGGGTTGTCGGTCGGCTAGGGACCGGGCCGCCGAGTGCAGCGC
The DNA here is from genome assembly GCA_903892355.1 of uncultured Pirellula sp. Classification (GTDB taxonomy): domain Bacteria; phylum Planctomycetota; class Planctomycetia; order Pirellulales; family Pirellulaceae; genus JBKCUI01. The sequence goes on from CAITIE010000071.1 coordinate 14,743, forward strand.
GACGTTCCTTCAAGTACTTGATCTCGATGCTTGTTTCGGGCGGCTTGTAGAATGGAGCCGTCGCAACTTCGTCGTCCGAGATTGGAATGCCAAAACGACTTCGGAACTCCAGCAATTCCTTCTCGTTCATTTCCTTCTGATTGTGAGCGATATTGCGCCCTTCACCCGCCTCACCTAGACCATAGCCCTTGATGGTCTTGGCTAAGATCACGGTTGGCTGCCCCTTGTGCTCCACGGCTGCCTTGTACGCGGCATACACTTTCTCGGGATCATGTCCACCACGCTTCATTTTCTGAAGCTTTTCATCCGAGTAATTAGCGACCAGATTCAACAGCTCTGGATGCTTACCAAAGAAATGGTCGCGGATGTAAGAGCCAGGCATTCCCGTATATTTCTGGTATTGTCCATCAACCACCTCGGTCATGCGCTGCGCCAAAAGGCCTGATTCGTCATGCTCGAGCAACGGATCCCAATCCGTCCCCCAGACCACCTTGATCACGTTCCAACCAGCCCCTCGGAACACAGCTTCCAACTCTTGGATGATTTTACCATTGCCCCGTACCGGGCCGTCGAGTCGCTGCAGGTTGCAATTCACGACGAAGATCAAATTGTCGAGCTTCTCTCGCGACGCCAACGTAATTGCACCTAACGTCTCAGGCTCATCGCACTCCCCGTCACCCAAAAATGCCCAAACCTTTTGCCCCTTGGTGTCCTTCAGACCACGGTCATTCAGATACTCATTGAAACGAGCCTGATAAATCGCCATGATCGGCCCCAGACCCATCGATACCGTCGGATATTCCCAAAAATCAGGCATCAACCATGGGTGCGGATAACTGCTCAACCCACCCTCGGGCTGCAACTCCCTCCGGAAATTCTCCAATTTGCTCTCGGCAAGCCGCCCTTCGACGAACGCTCGCGAGTACATCCCAGGTGACGCGTGGCCTTGGAAGTAAACGATATCCCCCGAGTACCCCGACTCCCCACGCCCACGAAAGAAATGGTTGTACCCCACCTCGTAAAGCGTTGCACTGCTAGCAAAGGTGCTGATATGCCCACCTTGCCCCTTGTTCTTCTTGTTGGCGCGCACCACCATGGCCATCGCATTCCAACGAATGATGCTCTTAATGCGGCGTTCCAACTCTCGATTCCCAGGATACGCCGGTTGCTTCGACGGCGGAATCGTATTCACATAGGGGGTCGAAGTCTCGATTGGAATCTCGACGCCGTCACGTCGCGCCCGATTCTCGAGCGCCTTGACCAGGTAACGTACACGATCCGCTCCGCGACTCTTGTAGACATAATCCAGCGAACCAAGCCATTCACTCGTTTCCGCAGGATCCACGTCGATCGGTGCCTCCACTTGACCAGATGCAGCCAACACCGAAGGATCTGCCTCGCCCAAGAGTTTCGCGTCGGACATTGATTTTGTATTCTCTAGATGGAAAAGTTCTACGCGATCCCCACGTGGATGAACCGCTCACACAACTCGCTATTCTCTCGAAATCCCCCGCTGCTGGGAAGACGATTCGCCTCCCTTTTCGGCGAGAGATGCGCGAAAACCTCAAGTCGCCACGCGTTTGCCAAAAGCGACCTAAACCTTGAACGATGAACGGTTTGCGTCGCGATCCGTCGATTCTCGACGCTCCTTGTTTGGCCCTTTGAGAAAAACAAGCCATGAGCCAAATCTTTAACGCAAGCATTGCCGCCTCAAGCAGTCAATAAGGCGATCCATTCCTCCGTTGACTTAGATTCCTGGTGCATCACTCCCAATGGCACCCAACATGAATCGCCCCGGCCAATTGGGCGGCACGGAGCCGAAGGCGAGAACCCACCCAAGGACATGCTCCTCGGACCCGCTCCCAATCAAATAAGCCCCCCCAAAGCGCTACTTGTCAAACAGCTTCTCTTCGGCCGACAGCGGAGTCCGTTTCTCCCCCTTGTTCTCCGCTCCCATGGTCATCGCCATCGGATCCAGCCCGGTCCAAACCGGTGCTGCGGTCACCACAGTTGCCGCGATTTGGAAGCCTTGTGCTAACCACAGAACAACACCCGTTCCGATCACAGTTTGCACCACAGCCGTCGTATTCAACTCAATCGAAGTATCGGTTTCACTTCGTCGGCCTTCTCGCTCCTTGGCATTTGGATTCGAAATCTCATCGATGAAGCGTGCCCCATCGCTGCTACGGCTGCGTGCAAATCGCTCTGACAAGCTTGCATACTCAAACCGCGTTTCCTGAACCTCCATGGTCGATTCCGCACCAGAAACCAAGGTACCAATGAACGAAACCGCCTGCACCGTCTTTTCTGCTTCCGCGACAGTGTTCGAAGTATCGGTTCTCACAGTAGCTTCTCCGACGACATTAGCAACAGACACTGCTGCAGCTTGAGTTTCCGCTGAATCAGCGGTTGATGTAACCGCCGCTGTTGACGAACTCGTCGATGAGGTCGAAAGCGCTCCAATCGTGGTGGCATAACCAACGCCCTCCGCTAACGTCTTGCTATTGTTACTAGTGGCGTCCGCAGTCTCCTTCGAACCACTACCCGAATCGCTCGAGGTCGTACCAGAAAGTGTCTTCGGGAGATCGATTACGAGTTCAACCGTAACCCAATCGGAGGCTAACAAGCCATCGCTCAGCTCATAGACAAACGTCAAGGATCCGACGTATGCGCCGTCAGGCTGGTAGAAGAACGATCCATCCGGATTGAACCGTATCGTCCCCTTCGCAGGAGCCGTGATCAATCTCGCGACCATCGCATCCCCTTCAGGATCGCTGTCATTGCGGATGACACCAGGTTCACCTTCGTTGATTCGATCGATGTACGTCGTAAAATATCGATCACTAGTCCCTATCGGCTTCTCATTAACATTGAGCAAATTCACTACAAAAGTGCGATCGATGAACAGCCCACCAATATCTGTTGCCCGAACCACGAACGAATGCGTTGCAGAAGCCTCAAAATCCAACTGGCTACCATCCTTCACTCGCAACTCACCTGTCGCCGCATCGATCTCGAATCGACCGTTAGCATTGTTAATAAGTCGATATCTAGCCACATCACCAAAGTCCACATCCTCCATATGAAGCTGGCCGACCAACGTCCCATTGGCCGAATTTTCGTCGATCGTCAATCCAGTGGGTGTGATCTCATGGGGTGTGTCATTTGCACCTCGAAGCGTGACTGTAACTTGACTGGTATCGGTCAACCCACCCGCATCGACGACGGTATATGTAAAAACATCGCTCAGCGTGTCGCTTACCAAACGCAACCCTTGCACATCAACGTTGGACTCATCGATCACGTAAACATAAGAACCATCGATATTGATCGTGATCGAGCCATAAACGCCAGTCACGCTCACACCAATATCACCACTCGCCTGCGAGACCTGCCCCGCAAAAACTCCGGCTACCAACTTCGTCTCCCCTTCGCTTTCGGAATCGGTATCCGTATCATTATCAAGCACATTCCCTACGGCATTCGACCCGGCGGTACCATTGAATGCACCACCCTTCTCAATCGCGGTCCCCTGGTCGGCGTTCGCGACAGGATTATCGTTCCGTCCCCGAATCGTTACGGTTAGTTGGTTCGTATCTGTGAGTCCTCCTGCGTCGGTCACAGTGTACGTGAATACATCGGTCAGCGTTTGCCCCAGTAGTCGCAACGCTTGAACAGCCACATCATTTTCATCGGTGACGTATGAATAGCTACCGTCAGCCATAATGGTGATAGAACCATACTCACCAACAACTACCGCTCCAACATGACCACTAGCATGCGATGCCCCACCAGCAACCAAACCGCTAACTAACTTCGTCTCCCCGTTGAGATCGGAATCGACGTCGGTATCGTTGTCGAGCACATTACCTACTGCATTGGCCCCCACCATCGCATTGAAAACGCCTCCCCACTCAATTGCGGTCCCTTGATCGGCATTCGCAACCGGGTTGTCATTCCGTCCACGGATCGTGATCGTGACTTGGTTGGTATCGGTCAGCCCACCAGCGTCCGTCACCGTGTAGGTAAACACATCGGTCAGCGTCTGGCCGTTGATCCGCAATGCTTGCACGGCC
>CAITIE010000072.1 GCA_903892355.1 uncultured Pirellula sp.
AATCTCTCGCGGCATCGCAACGCGGCCGTCCAGTAAATCCGCCGGAGAGTCGTGTACGCTCACGACGAACTCGCAATTCCAGAATCCGGGAAACAGAGTATTGTCCTTAACGACACATCGAAAAACAAAGTAATCCTATTCGCTTTTGCCGCTGAGGGATCAGTGAACATGGCGTTGTTCTACAGACTTGGTACTGCAACCATCGTGTCGCTTCGGCCAATCAAGGTATCAGCCTGATTGATCTTCGACGCCAAATAGTGCATTCCGCCGTGCCAATTGAGCGGCTGCGAGGTGCAGATAGATGTGCCGTTCAAGACTGCTCTTCAGACACCCTTAAGGAGTGGTCATTTTTCGGCTGAGGTTGATCCGCACTGTTGTTTTGATCCGCACTGTTGTTTTTTCGGACAGGAATAAGTGTTCCGTTCTCACCTCTGCGATATAGGCACTCAAATGTTTCCGTATCCACAGGGATCATCGTGCCATCCTTGTAGCGAAATACAAGACACATTTTCAAACCCGAATCGCCACTAAACTGAGGTGAGATATCGTGCAAATCAACTAACGAACGATCTTTATGTGGAGTTAGTACGGTCTCGTACTCATACCATTTCCCATCGTCGTGAAGCTCCGACATTGATGTTACGCAATAACCGCAATCCAAACAACCAAGGATATACTCGTCTCTTTGAGCAACTACTCCCAGCCTATTGCTTGATGTGTCACGAGACTCAAGACAAGTTTCGGCCTCCCCACCACAGTGAGGGCAGACGCCACTACTATGAACTGAACTCATTGCTGACTCTCCGTTCTTAAACCTTGAAATGTGCTTGCTCGTCGCTCTATTTCCAACTTGTTCACCGCTTTCCTCCATTGAATTTCAAAAGACAGATTTGCGAAACTCAGCTTCTCCTTCCCATCGCTTGAATGATGGTTGAGATCCAAGCCTCTGCCTCGTCTCTGCTATCAAATTGTCGATCCCACTTGACTGAATGTGGATTGATGTAGTTACGTCTCTTCGTGTCACGAAAAAAGTAAACCTGCCATTGGCCAGTCGGCTTGCCATCTTGGTAAACAGGTGCGAGTAGATGCGTCTGATATTCGATCTGTGCATTTGCCGAACGCAACCAATCAGGAACCTGCCTATCGGGTACTGGCTGATCATGATCTGACTGGTCGCAAGCCACTTCAACATTGGATGATTTCGCACGTTGATAAATTACGAAACCATCCTCTTCAATGATCTCGTTTTTGTTCAGACTTGCATTGTTCATTGACTAACTCCTGTTGTCTTCTTACTCACCTAATGGAGTAGTCTGCTTTGCAAAATGATTGGACAACTACAACTTTTGCAGCACTCACCTAGAGATGAGTGCGTCCTTCTTGATTTGCAGAAGTGCTGAATCAACGCACTCCTTCAGCATGGTCAGTTCCTCGGCGGGGAATTTGGGAGTCCCATGCCAACAGCCATGGCTGAGCAAGTGGAGACTCACACCCCTACCGTCATGATTGCGGACAAGCTCCCAGTTTCCAGCACAGCCCATTAGCTGCTCACCTTCCATTTGCGGGCGACGGCCTTTCACATCGTTTAGGCTCAAACGGTTGGCTTCAGTTTGCTTTTTCAAGTTGCTTCCGTCACCCGAAGCTACTTCAACAATCTCCGTCATGATTACTTCTTCATCAACTAAAGAAAAATCGCCATCTGACTGCCAACTTGCCTGCTCTTCGGAAATCAACCCAGCTTCGATAGCAAATTCGATGATAGTGCTCATCTGTTCCTCGGATAGATTGTCAGTATCAATGTTAGCGGGAACATCGATCTCGATCTCTCGATCAACATCAATTACCGCATACGCACTCTGAAGAAACGTTACTCGTTTTCTAGCTTTGGATTCCATTGTCTTTCCTCTTCTTTTCTAAATTTTGGTGTGTGATTAAGGTAGTAACTTGGATTTCAAATCAGCAGCAAAACTGAAATAATGGAGTCGATTGACTTGCTGATCTGAGGCTTCCTAAGAATCAGTCTTGGATCAAAAGAAGCGTTGGATCGATCGATCCCTTTGTCTGCCTGGACTGAGAATATTCCAGTCCAGGCAGACATGAGTGGCATGTGTTCTTACTGCGACAACTGGCGTAGTATTCGCTCGATTTGCGATTCAGAGAGCGAGCAAGGGTTAACTTGTCCCCTCGACGCAAAGATAACGTTGCCAACAATTTGCCTATATCGAGGATGAACGAAGTTGGGAGCCAGTTGCTTTAACTTGCCCTCATCATCGAAATACATATCAATGTCTTCATCATAGGGAACATGTTCCACCCATCCCTTAAGAAGTTTTCGCCACTCTTCGTATCCTTCCCCTGGGTCGCAATCCATCTCAACTGGATTTTCATTCGGTCGCTTCAAGACGATATTCATAACTTGTTCCTTACATTGAAAACCACCATGCAAATCAACGCAGCAACGAACTGCGAATGTACATGGGGAAAAAGGAACGAAACGGGCACTGCTGAGACGGCGTGAGGAAAAGCACTAGGTGCTCTTAAGTTGCGTCTTGATTTGTCGTTTGACTTAGCAGTGCGGTAGCTTTTTTGTAAGTCGAATCGTTGAGGCAGTAGTTTATCAAAACTGACTATTAAGTCAATATCTACTGAGCAACAACAAAGTGTTCCAAACTTTGTGTTCGAAAATTGTTCAAGTCGCACTACATAAGAATGTGAATGACGAAAAGCAAATCCTAGAACAACTCGCTGCACACTTTGGATTCGAAACTTTGATCGCTAACTTGCCTCAACGCAAAGTGTGCAAAGCATTGAAGCTCGTGACACCAAGCGAATTGGCAACGTCACTTGGTATTACTTACGACGAGCTTCGTTGGAAGTTAAGTACTGGCGAGATACCGCATCCAACATTCAGATTGGTGCGACGAAGCTATTACACGCAGCGTGAAGCAAGACAGATCAAGTCACGCTGTAAGAGGATGAAGTAAGATTTGCATCTAAAGGCATTTATTGAGATAATACTTAAATGGAAAAAGCCGCCTGATTGGAACAGGCGGCTCGAAATCGAAAGGACACTGCCATGCCCAACTCAACTACAACTAGTTATCGCTCTGAGGAGCAATTTTCTGAACAAGCTGAAAGCACAAAAGCAAATTTTGTGACACAAAGTTCTGAGTCAACAGCCAACTCACAGAACTTCTACGACCATAGAAGTTCTGACGGTCAAAAGTTCTATGGTCGTAGAACTTCTGGTGACTCGACTTTCGAACCGAAAGTTGCGATCAAGCCAAAGAAGGTTTTAACGGATTTGGTCGAGACACCAGAACTAATAGAGACATTTGCAGTCAACGACAAATCGCTTAGTAACGGTGATGGCGATCGTGGCATACATGTTCCCGTGTTCAAGGACTTCTACACAGCCAAAGCGAAAGGGTTCTTGTCTCGATCTAGCTGGAACAAAGAAGGGCTTGATGTCCCGAAAGATGCAAGTCCGTCTGGGGTTGTCGTTAATAGTATAGGAAACGCAACAGAACTAGGACTTGTCCTTGATCCGATCTTTGATCTTGAACCTGATGCCAATGGATTCCATCAGGTAGCTAGATCTTGGTACTATGTTTTCCAAAAAGAACAAACCATCCCAATCACTTCAAAAAGAACTCCAAAGAAAGAAGGGAAGGAAGAGGGAACCATAGGGGAGGAAGTAGGAACCACAGGGGAGGGTTCCTTAATGACGGAGAAATGTTCTCAAGTCATTGAAGGTAAGGGACTTACGAATGAGAAGTGTGAAAGCAACAGATCCTCTGTTAATAAGATCAGAGCATATGTTCCTGAAGGACTTGTTATTCCTGACACATGCACTTTTAGACATGGGATTTGGTACTTTGTTGGTTTGATCTACTGGAAGCATTTGGAGCAGAGACTCAAGTGGGATGAGCCTATAGCACTCAAATACGACTATTTGAAAGCTAATATCCCTGACTGGACGAAGGTATGGCGTTGGTGCCAAGCCAACAGAGTCGTCGAAAGGATTGGTGGTTATGCGATTGGAGACCATAGCTACGGCTATAGGACCGCTAATCCCTATCGAGAGCAGATACATCGGCTAATAGGATTCGAGAGCAAGCTAATCGCTAAGCGGTTACGAAAGGCGAATCAGCAGTTCGTTAATAGACCTGTCTTAGTGGAGCTTCAAAATCAACTGGAGAGATTGGGGGTCGACTGGTCTCGCTTCGATCAGTTGTTTGCGAGTCATCCTGATAGACACTACTACACGGCTCACTTGCAGACGATCAGCGATAAAGAGTTTCGGTTCAGCCAAGATGATTTCTCTGGACGAATTCATACCAACGTGACAAACATGTACAAGCCGCTGCGGAGCTTGCTGACTATAGATGGGCAATCAGGGGAACTCGGTGAGATCGACATCAAGAATAGTCAGCCACTCTTTCTAGGAATCGCAGCGAGGAAGCGTGGCTTAATCGACGAAAAGTACATGGCTCTTTGCGGAGAAGGCAAGCTCTACGATCAACTTGCAGATTGGGTCGGTATTCTGCGTGAAACAGCCAAGAGTGAGTTTATCATGATGCTCTATGCCAAAAATGGATACCGTTCATTTCTCAAAAGTGTTTTTGAAAGACTGTTTCCAGGCGTTGCCGCCTACATTCATCAAATGAAAGTGAAGGACCATCGGCGTCTCGCCAAGCAAATGCAGGAAGCCGAGCGAAAGTTCATTATTGATACGGTCTGCAAACGAATCTTTCAAGAACGACCATCCATCTTTCTGACGACGATACACGATGCAATCCTTGCTCTCAGGGAGGACTGCGATTTCATCCGAGATGTTATGCTCGATGAATTCCGCCAAGTTGGCGTCCATCCTAATCTTGATTGGAAAGCACTCTAAACCAGGACGTAACAGCAAGTCCACGAATTGCTGACCTGCAAACGCACTCATTGTAGCTCGATGGGAGCCTAGTGCCTTTGACTTCATCGTCAGCAGATTGCCACAGTTGGCCGCGAAGCGGCCAACTGTGGAGGCTGGCTGATTGAATCGGATCGATCCAATTGGCATCAGACGTTTGGGCTACATCAGAAATTCAGCGTGTACTGATAGTCGAAATCTGCGAAGCCATAGACGTTTTGGAGTCAACTTTCGAACCGAAAGTTGACTCCAAGCCAAAGCAATTTTCGTAGTTATTGCCACAGCAAGTCAGATCTAGCCAACTCTAGTGGACTACCTTAGCACCATCTGAGCATATCTTGCGAATCTGCTGGTTTTTGGTTGGCAGCGAAGGGTGTCCAGTTGGTTCCAGCGAATCCTGATGAGATTGCTGCATTTGTTCCACCATTGCAGCGTGATTGGAAGTATCTACGGAATCAATCCTTGTTCAATGTTAGCAGTTATCCACAGTTTGCCGCTACGCGGCAAACTGTGGAGGCTGGCTGATTGTGAGACGGAATGCCAACAGGAGAATGCTGGAGTCTATCTACGTTGATATTGAATTGTCATTTCCAGCGTTCTTTGCTTGAAGCCTTTGCAGGTGCCTGTGGACTGTCGCCTTTGAGATTCCAAGGGTATCGGCGATCATTGTGGGTCCGTGACCGCTACTATGCAGTTCGATGATTTGTTGGGCCTTGGGTCCGATGTAGTCTTTGGGGGCGGATGAAAATGGATCGCCATCGATAGCTAATAAGGGACGTACTGTTTCGCCGTATGCCTTTTGTGCAGCGTAGAGTTTTTTCCACGGGATGCTGACATAGGCCGAAAGTAGCTTGTCCTCGGATATGCTACCGTGAGCGAGGAGCATACTTGCTGCCGCCGGATCATCGATTTCGATGACTCGGATGGCAGCGGTTTTGCGGAACTTCCCGAAACTGTATTGATGGAAGTCTGGGTGGTGCTTTCTAACTCGTTTCATGAGGTCTGCCCAACGCTTGTTAACTCCGTTGCTGTAGTTTCCACTTTTCGTTCGATGCCAAAGCGGCAAACCTGATTTCTCGGAAAGGAAAAAGAAATCTTCGCTTCGTACTGAAGCGAATGTTGAGCGTCTATTAAGCTCCCATTCGAGTGCCTCAACCGTCTCGGCCCAAAGATGGTGGCGGGTATCATTGCCCGTCTTGAATCGAATGCCATTGATTTCTGGCACTTCGAATATGACATATGGAATTCGCAGATTCCCTATCTCGCCCGCACCAAAAGCACAATTAAGACCGAGCAGGATTAAAGTACGTTCGGCAGGTGTTGCAAGTCCGTATAGAGTCTTTATCTCTTCATCGGAGATCCGCCATTTGTCTTTCGCTAGTTTGCGAATGTGCTTCTCGGAGTCCGTTAGAGACTGTACGTTATAATCCAGCTTGCGGAATCGACTGGGTTCGTTCCAATTCCAATCGTCGGCAAGGTCTAGCCAGTCGAAGAAGTTCCTGATCACTTTGTGAATAGACTGGGCCGACTTTGTTTTCATTCGAGAGGTTTTTTGAGACTCGAACGTCAGAGGCCGCTTGCTAATCACCTGAATCATTTGCTGTGCTCTTGCAACCGTGAGGTCGGCTAGATCTGTATTGAGAAGCATCAAACTGGACTCATTCCCGTCACGACTCTCGGTTGCTTCGGACATATAGTTCTTCCATGACGTTAACTGCGTGATCTGCGTCTTACCCCAAGGCACTAGGCTGCCATCAGGCAGGGTGAACTTGCTTCGGATATGATCGATGAACGCATCAATGGCTTGCCCGACCATCTGCCCCGTTGGCTCATGATCGGGGTCCGTACCGAACAGCTTGGATTTGATATTTCGAGTCGCTTGCTGTTGATTTCCAAGGCTGTTGCGTGCGTCCTCGATTGCAGTTAAATCGGAGGTGAAGTTCGTGCCATCTTCATTCAGTCTCGCCACCGCCTTAGCGTAAGAAACAGAGCTTTCTACAACTGAGTCGGTCTGATTGACTTTAAGCTTGGCACGAGGCAGGATCGGAGTCTGTCCCTTTGCCACTGATTTCGCTGCCTCAAGAAAGTCTGGCAGCCAAGTAGCCTGAAGTTTGGTGTCTGATTGAGGTTGGCTTGATTCCGGACGATTCTGACTCAGCCATGACATGCAGCTGGCGATCTTCGATGGATCGAGAAGGTGTCCTACATAGTTCGCAAGCGTTTCCTTGTTAAGCGACTGCTCTGCCGAACTATTACGACTTCCATCTTCGAGGATCTGCTGGTCCCTTGCCAGATCGGCTTGCATATCGTGGAGTTGCTGAATCAGCTTGATTCGGCGACTGGCTTCCGATTTGTTCTTCCCGAGCCGAAACTGCTGTTTTGTTCCCTTGCTGTCTGTACCAAGCCAACGATACCAAGCTCCGTCCTTGTCCTGCTTTAGCTCCGTGCTGTAACTCCCTCGCATCACTCTCTCCTGTAGCCGAAATGTCAGACCCGCACTAATTCATACGGGGCCAGCAGCCCGAAAGTCAACATTCGGGAGGTCGAAAGTCAACAAATCAACACGCCGTTGTGCGGGGCCAGGACTGCTGAAAGCGAGAGATTATATCGAAAACCCAAGAAAAAAGCCACTTTGCGATCTCTCGCAAAGTGGCTTTGTATGGAGGCGGCGGGAATTGAACCCGCGTCCCGCGATGCTTCCGATCCAGCCTCTACATGCTTAGCCAACTGTTCTTTGTCTCGCCCACCGCGTTCGTTGTTGGCATCGGTACGGTGCGCCAGCCTCGAGCTTTTTTAACCATGACCGTGCGAGACACGGGGCATGGCGATTCGGAATTGCGACAGGCACTCCAGCGCCTCCGACGGGCCCCGGGTACCTGGGAAGCCTATATTAGGCTGCCAGTGCGAGATTATTCTCTGCAGTTACTTTTTTTTGATCGAGTATTAACGTGGCCTCTCGACCAACCACGGCATGCCACCAAAATCTTCAATTCATCCGGTCGATTCCAAGTCGCCCCCGGTATGCCTCCATTATCGCCCACTTCTCCCGCCAAGACCACCCCTTCTCCCCTCCCTATCCCCTTTCTGGCTCGGATTTCCCACTTTTCGAAACGAGTTCCGCCAAGACAATCCTTCACCCGTCGAATCTCCCATGACGACCGAACATCCAAAGGCTGTAAAATCCTCTCCATCCACGATCTCGACAGATCGATCCAAAGCAATCCCATCCACGGAAGTATTGAACTATGAGCGGACGCAACTGGGCCATGCTGATCCACTTTGCAGTTTTCGCAGGGTATGTCGTTCCCTTTGCTGGACTGATCGCCCCAATCCTGATCTGGCAACTCAAGAAAGAAGAATTCCCGGAGATCGATGCCCACGGCAAAGAAGTGCTCAACTTCCTGCTCTGCATATTCATCTACGGTGTCGTCGCCGGCCTGCTGGTGTTCCTCTTGATAGGAATCCCCATCCTCATGGCGCTCGGTGTCATCGCCGTCGTCTTCCCGATCATCGGCGGTATCAAAGCCAACGAAGGCAAGTTTTGGAAATACCCATTGATGCTGCGGTTGCTCAACGATTAACAGGGGGCGTTTCCCTCTCTCGCCATCAGCCCTGCGCGTAATGCTGGCGCACAAGGCGCCCAATCTCCTGCATCGCCTCCGGATCCTTGATCCCAGGCGAGACCTCGATCCCCGACGCCAGATCGATCCCGTCGGGCTTCGCGGCTTGCAAGGCTTCCCTTGCATTCCCGCATTGTATCCCGCCCGCAAGGATCAATGGGGTCGCATCACCATCGCCTTGCTCCGTAAAAAAGGAACTTGGACGCGGGCTTAGCAAATCCCAACGGGCCGTCCGCCCAGTACCACCGCGCAGCATGGGATCATAAGCATCCACGAGCAACGCAACGAATTGCGAACCGGCCTCCGCGCCGTACGCACTCCACTGGGCAACATACGGGTCATCTTCAGGACCACGATAGGGGAGGGCTTTGATGATCCCTAACCCTCTTAGCGACGGATATTTCTGCGACGCCCTCACCCATTCCGGCGATTCGTCACCATGCAATTGGAGCACATCCAATGCACATCGCGCCACCACCGCCGCCACCTCCGCCGGCGTCGCATCCACAAAAACCCCAACGCGCTGGACTCGACCATCCATCGCGCCCGACAACGCGGCTGCCTTCACAGGATCGATGTAACGCCGACTCTTCTCATAAAAGTTCAAACCAATCGCATCCGCTCCGGCATCGATCGCGGCTACCACATCCTCCATGCGGGTGAAACCGCAGAATTTGAGTCGAGGTATCCTGTGCATAGCCCGCTTTCCACTCTTGAAAAATCATCGCGATGATTCGAACCCACGAATAGTCTTGTCGCCCCGAACGCGTCCAACGCAGCCGAATTGTAGAACGATCCGATCACGCCCGCTACGCGCCTCCGCGACACGGGCGGTCTCGACAGCATGCTATTCGATAGCATCCAGACAACGAGGAAGCACTCCATCCAACAAAAAACGCGAGCCCACCAACGACGAAGCCCACATGCTTTTGAGCATGTGGTCCCCGACGTGTAGTCTCACGTTTCGCAAGTCCCCACCAGGTGAAGAACTTTAATCTTTTTGGTTCGTGCCGTTACAACCGGCATTTGCCCCTAAATGTAATCCACCGCGATGATGTGGCCGACAATTAGCCATACTCCTAGGAAAAGTACTCCCATTGCTGCATTCAAAAATTCAATAGACATAGGTCGCGACCTCTCAAGTTATCGAGTGAGAAACCGCCATCCGTAGTACACCCAGTCTAGACCTCTAGACCGGGACGCCTTCTTGCGAGACGGTCCTTATCGGCTCTACGTCGACCAAATTTGAAAAGAATTTCTTGGCGCCCATTCTCTTCGCCAATCGCTACAACCGGACTTATTCGCTTACAGCTCGGCATTCGAGGTTTGCCGGAATGATCGGCTCTTACCAGCGATGGAATGCAGGGAGTGTTTGTTCGAAGGAACGATAGAGCGAGCACGAGCACGGAGCACGAGCACGAGCACGAGCACGAGCACGAGCACGAGCACGAGCACGAGCACGAGCACGAGATTTTAAGGTCAACAAATGCCACGCAAAGTTCGAAAACGCCACATTTCCGAAACCGTCAACGGGGTGGACCGTATCGGGGTGGCTGGCCCCCAGTGTTCGATGGCACCGAGATGCTTTCGGGATTGGTTGTCACCGTGCTCGTGCTCAGCCCGCCTTAGCGGGCGGTGCTCGTGCTCGTAATCGATTCGCCCTGGAAACGCGCGCGGGGGAACCCCCGCGGCTGAGCTGTTGGTTGGGCGTTGCGGCGGGGGCGGCGGGGACGTTCGAGTTCGAGTTCGAGTTCGAGTTCGAGTTCGAGCACG
>CAITIE010000073.1 GCA_903892355.1 uncultured Pirellula sp.
ACTCAAGCCGTTCACGGATCCATTCCCGACGGAACTCGTAGTTTTTCCCGCTTACCGGGTCTTCGCCAGCCAAGAACGCACGACGCACGCAGCGCTGAACGCAATGGACAATACAAACGTCACTCGGATCAAATAATTCAGCACGCAACGGTCTAGGCATTTGGCTTCTCCTGTGCCCTCAAATGCTACCCAAACCACCCAGATTGTCAAGTAAGTGGGTGGCACTGATTTTTCTGGCGTACTGGAGTGAATTTCTGTCTCCATTGAAACGCACCTGTCGAATCGGGAAAGTTATTAGTGTCGATTTTGTCTTCGATTAGTGTTCCAAAACTCTTTGAATTCAAGCCGCGAAGAGAGGAACACTAATGGGCGCTAATCTCCACTAATGAAATACCACACGTCATCGATCACTGAAAAATCAGAATGGTTGCATTGACCGAGTGTGAGCAGTTGATTCTACGCAATTCAAGAACGCCCGATCGAGCACTTCGGTCCAATGCTTGGTTCGTGCGTTTTCTCGTACTCGTCGCCATTCAGTATAGCGATCCAGCGCATGGGTCCGCAACAAAAGAGACCGTCTCGATCCAAGATTGGCATTGCGGCGGTTCGAACAGCCATCGAGTACGAGTACCGTTGCACTGAGTACGAGTACGAGAAAATCCGACCAGAAGCGCGAACGCGATGTTGTCACCCGGTAAGATCACCTGGTAATGTCACGCGGCAATGTCACCGCGTGCCTTCGAATCGATGGAGCGAGAGAAAGTCGATAGGACAAGGTGAGTTGCGGCCGCTGGATAAGCAGGCTGCGATTTCACCTAGGACCGATGTGAATTTGAATCCGTGTCCTGAAAGCCCAGCAACTACGGTCACGTTGGGGGCATCTGGTAAACAGTCCACGATGAAATTCTCGTCCGGGGTCATGGTGTAGTAGCACCCTTTCGTCTGGCGGCACTCGAGATTCATCTCAGGCATGTTCTGTTTTAAAAAAATCTCGACCAAATTTTGGTCATCGGCGTCCACGGGATGCATGCCGTCGATGGGGCCTTGGACAGCGTCTCCGCCGCTATGCCGGGCAACTTTGGCCCCAACCCCATCTAGTTCCGGGAAACCATAGAAGTAGCCTTGAGGGGTTTCATAAAAGTAGCAGGGAAACCCATGATCCTTTCGGTAACCTAGCGTCCTACCCTGGTACCAGTAGAGGTGCTTGCGAACAACTCGCAACGGCAATCGATAGCGAGAAAGCGTTTCGCTCGCCCATGGTCCGGCGGCGATCACAAGCGACCGCGCGTGGTATTCATCCTTATCAGTGCGAACGACGACCGTCCCATGTCGAGACTGCCAATCGACTACCACCTCATCGGTTTTGAGTTCCGCACCATTCAGTCGCGCATGCTTCAGATACGCGGCGACGCATTCCTCGACGTTGAGGTAACCAGCATCACGCTCCAGGAGTACACTCCACGCAACATCGCCATCGATGCCTGGGAACCGACGACGTGCTTCGGACATCGACATCATCTCGATATCCAAACCGTGCTGCGCAGCGCTTAACAGCACACCGGGAACCACGATACCGTCACTAGGTCCGATCTCGAGCAATCCAGTTCGATGAAAGAGTTTTTGTTCAGCAATGCATTCGAGTTGTCCCCAAAGCTCATATGCTCGAAGCAACAGCGGAACATAACTCGGATGTTCGAAGTAAGCCTTTCGAATGATCCGCGTTTCGCCGTGGGAACTGCCACGCGCGTGGGGAGGGGTAAACCGATCGATCCCGAGAGTTCGAACATTTTGAGAAGCCAACGCGAAGGCTGCCGCACTACCTACGCCACCGAGTCCGATCACAATGGTATCGAACGATGTTCCCATTTCACAACTCCCATACGATGCGAGATTGCGAATCTATCGCTTGCCAATGGATCTCGCGCCGCGAAGCATGCCGGGGATTACTCGTACACCGCGACGGGTTTCCCAAGGACATCCATTTTCGGTTTTACGCCGAGACCTGGCGACAACGAGGCAGCCATTCGACCGTGCACTCGTTGCGGTGCACCATCAGCGATACTCACACTGACATAACTATTGAAGTCGGTGCTAGTGAACAACAAATCAGTTGGGGTGCTGTGAGCCAGGTGCGCGATTGCGGCGGTTACAATATCTCCCCCCCAGGTATCCTCGAGGGTCATCGCAATCCCCATCATGACGCATAGATCTCTCGCTTGCTTGATTTTCGTCAATCCACCAAACTTACTTATCTTTAAATTCACCACATCCATTGCGAGATCGGACCGGCCTCGCATCAACATCTCGACATTGTCGATATTCTCATCGAGCACGAACGGATGACTGGTTTGACGTCGAACCGCCAAACATTCTTCGTAAGTTACACATGGTTGCTCAATGTAAACGTCGAGATCGCGTACACCTCGCGCGACGCGGACCGCTTCATGCTGGGTCCAACCGGTATTGGCGTCGGCAACCAGCCTGTCCGTCGGTTGCAGGGCATTTCGCACTGCATGGATCCGGGCGATATCAACATCGGGATCTCCCCCGACTTTCAATTGGAAGCGACGGTACCCTTCATCCCGGTAGCCGCTAACCTTGGCAGCCATTTCCTCAGGTGATTCTTGGGAGATGGCACGGTACAGATGAAAGTCCTCGCCATACCGGCCACCCATCAGCGTGCAGATCGGCAACCCAGAGAATTGCCCGAGCAAATCCCAGCAAGCGACATCGATCGGAGATTTGACGTAAGGATGCCCCTTGAGCCGTGCATCCATGAATCGGTTCAAGCGATCGAGTTCCAGCGGGTTCTCGCCGATCAATTGAGGTCCAAGTTCCGCGAGTCCGGCACGGACCCCTGAGGCATAGGAGGGGAGATACGCGGGCCCCAACGGACATGATTCCCCCCAGCCGACCATTCCATCATCGGCTTCCACCGCAACCACGGTCGAATCGAACACGGTCACCGATTTTCCACCACTCCACTTGTAGGTCACTTCATGAAGAGGCAGGTCGACTTGATAGACGCGAATCCGTCGTATTTTCATAGGAGTGAGTGTCATCTTCCGCGGGGTTGGTTACAAACACGCCGAACCAGTCGGCACCATCGTGGAATGCTACCAGAAACCGGAGAGATGTTCACCGGTAGATTTTAATTCGATTGCGTTTATTCCCGAGGCCAGTGTTGTAGTAGAATGAGTGCTGCTGAAAAGCAGACGCCTTCCAAACTATGTTCCCACCTAGACAATAAAATCTGCCCATGTGGATCGATTCGGCCAGCCCCCGTCGCACTGGAGAAATCCCCCTTTCAACATCTCTCTGCCTGTTCGCTTTGCTTCTCGCACCGAACTGGTCGTTGGCAGAAGATCGCATCCAATTCAATCGTGATATTCGCCCGATCCTTTCGGAAAACTGCTTTCAATGCCACGGTCCCGATGAACGTCAACGCCAAGGTGGTGTGAGGCTCGACAAATTGGAGTTGGCAACGCAACCCGGAGAATCCGGTAATCGGGCTATATCGCTCGAAAGTCCCGCTGAGAGCGAGCTCCTGAAACGCATCGCTACCGACACTCCGGATTTGGTAATGCCCCCTCCGGAAACGGGCAAAACACTCAAGCCGGAACAAAAAGAACTATTACGGCGTTGGATCGAACAGGGTGCGGAGTACCAAGGGCACTGGGCATTCATGACTCCCGTTCGACCCGAGGTTCCGCTGCACGAATTAGAAACAGCGTATCCGAACCCGATCGATCGCTTTTTGCTTGAGAGACTAAAAGCGTCTGGTTTCTCGTTTTCCCCATCCGTGGATCGGGAGACACTCCTACGGCGGGTGACCCTCGATCTAACCGGATTACCACCCACTCCCGATGAGATCGACGCATTTCTAAGCGACGATTCCCCGAATGCTTACGAGCGAGTGGTCGACCGACTGCTCTGTTCACCCCACTATGGCGAGCGGATGGCATTGCAGTGGTTGGACCTGGCACGCTACGCCGACAGCAACGGATACCAAGTCGACAGTTCGCGGCAGCAATGGCCATGGCGAGACTGGGTGATCGATGCGTTCAACAACAACATGCCTTACGATCAATTCACCATCGAACAGATCGCAGGTGATTTGTTACCTAAAGCGACGGATTCACAAAGGGTTGCAACAGGATTTAACCGCAACCATCGACTCAACGGCGAAGGTGGGATCATCGCCGAAGAATGGCGTGTTGAAACGGTTATCGATCGCGTTGAGACGACCGGGATCACATGGTTGGGCTTAACACTCAATTGCTGCCGATGCCATGACCATAAATACGATCCGATCTCGCAACGCGATTTCTATTCCTTCTTTTCCTATTTCAACAACATCGCTGAGAGTGGTACCCTACAAGGTGAATCGCGGAACACCGAACCAGTCCTTGCCGTTCCAACCCCGGACCAACTTCGCGAACGAGCCGGCTTGGAAAAAGACATGCTCGATGCCCAAGCGAAATTGGCCGAAGCGGAAAAATCTCTGCCGGAATTGGTGGCGGCTTGGGAACCGTCGTTCCGCGAAAAAATCGCTACGAACACCAATTCGTGGAACATCCTCAATGCGGATTCCGTATCGGCTGCCAGCCGTGCAAACCTCACCAAACAAAGCGATGGATCGTACTTGGCTAGCGGCGAAAATCCGAATCACGACGTGTACGAGATCAAGGCTCCATTGTCTCCCGGCCAATTCACTGGCTTGCTCCTCGAATGCTTCCCCGATGCGAGTTTGCCCCAACAAAGTCTTGGTCGCTATCCCAACGGCAACTTTGTTTTGTCGCGTGTCGAAGCAGAGATCCGCGCACCGAGTCTCACTGCTCCATTGATCGCCAAATTCAATCACGCCGAAGCCGATTACTCGCAAAATGGGTGGAACATCCAAGCGACCGTGCAGGGGGACAAATCCAAGGGCTGGGCTGTCGACGGACCAACTCGAAAAGAGATTTGCCGAGCAATGTTTTTGACGGAATCCGGAATCACGATTCCAGAAAATGCTACCATCGTCATCCGCTTGGTTCAAGAAACTCTCGGCCAACACAATATCGGTCGGTTCCGGTTGTCATCGACGGGACTTCCGAAAGGGACCATCGCCATCGGTGGATCCCAAGTCCCAGATTCGTTGCGCACCATTCTCTCCCTTCCAACGTCCGAAAGGAGTGATGCTCAGCGCGCGGAACTCCATGAGTTTTTTCGAAAGAATGTCGACAGTCCGATTCTCGCCGCGCAAAAACGCCTCCAGGAATCCAAGGATCGAATCGTCGATTCTCGAAAGAATTGGCCGAATGTCATGGTCATGCAGGAAATCGAAACACCTCGTGATGCGTTCATCTTGATCCGTGGAGAATACGACAAACGCGGTGAAAAAGTATCCGCTGCGATTCCCAAAATTTTCCCTCCCATACCCGATGGGGAACCCAATAATCGCCTCGGATTAGCCAAATGGATTGCAAATCGAAACAATCCACTGACAGCCAGAGTGTGGGTCAATCGAGCGTGGGAGCGTTTCATGGGAAGCGGCATCGTCAAGACGACGGAGAACTTTGGCTCTCAATCCGAGTGGCCCAGTCATCCCTCGCTGCTGGACTGGCTTGCCGTCGAGTTCATGGAGCCAACTCAGGTTGCGCATGTCGATCAAAAACCGGTCCATGCATGGGACATGAAAGGAATTCAAAAGCTCATGGTGATGAGCCGCGCGTATCAGCAATCGACGAGCCGCCGCGGCTTGGAAAAACTTGCCGAACTCGACCCAGACAATCGATGGTTAGGTCGGGGACCACGATTCCGATTGCCCGGCGAGGTCCTTCGGGACCAAGCACTATTCGTGAGTGGATTGCTGTCTCCGAAGCTAGGTGGACCTAGTGTGAAACCTTACATGCCTGAGGGAGTCTGGGACGAGACCAGTGTCTATGGCGACTTGAGAAACTATCGCCACGACACAGGCGACGGACTATATCGGCGAAGTCTCTACACGATTTGGAAACGGACGGCAGCGCCGCCGACCATGCTTATCTTCGACGCCCCGAATCGTGAGATTTGCACGGTGAGTCGATCGCGCACCAATACTCCCTTGCAAGCGCTTTCGTTGATGAATGAAGTCACCTTTGTCGAAGCGGCGAGGAAGCTCGGTGAGAGGATGTTGAAACACGACGATGCCACCCCTGAAGGAAAACTATCGTTTGGATTTCGATTGGTAACCGGCCGTAAGCCCACCGTAAAGGAACTCCAGGTTCTGGTATCCGGTTGGCGGGAAGACCTCGCCTACTACCAAGGCCATCCCGACGAAGCCAAGCAATTGCAGAGCCATGGAGACTCCAATTCCGAAGTATCCCAAACCGTTGAATTGGTTGCATACATGCTCAGCGGCAATGTCCTGCTAAACCTCGATGAATGCATAATGAGAGAGTAGTCCGCCATCGGACGGAGAGTAATCCATGAATCCCATTCCAATGCTTCGCCAACAGTTCCTCAGGGGATTGGGTGGCACTCTCGGTCTCGCGGCCTTGTCCAAGCTTATCGAACCTAGCGCGCTAGCGACGCCTGTTGCGACGGAGAACGCCCCCCCATCTCCGTTCCAGCATCATGCCCCCAAGGCCAAACGGATCATCTACCTGTTCCAATCCGGTGCCCCATCGCAAATGGATCTGTTCGATTGGAAGCCGGCTCTCGCGGAGCGACGCGGCGAGGATCTTCCCGATTCGATCCGCCAGGGACAACGATTGACGACGATGACCTCGGGGCAATCCAAGTTCCCAGTAGCCCCTACTGCATTCCGATTTTCGCAGCATGGTAAAGGAGGAATGTGGTTTAGCGAAATCCTCCCACATATGGCCACGCTTGCAGATGATTGGTGCCAGATCCGTTCGATGCACACCGAAGCGATCAACCATGACCCAGCAATTACTTTTTGCCAAACAGGTTCCCAGTTGGCTGGACGTCCCAGCATCGGTTCATGGCTCAGCTATGGTTTGGGAAGCGTCAATCAAGATCTACCGGCATACGTCGTCCTGACGTCGTTCGGCACCGGAAGGCCCGATGACCAACCTCTGTACGATCGGCTTTGGGGATCCGGTTTTTTACCATCGAAGCATCAAGGGGTTAAGTTTCGTAATAAAGGGGATGCGGTCCTCTACCTCTCGAATCCTACGGGCATGTCGCGCGACACGCGCCGCAAAACACTAGATCGACTTGCGGAGCTCAATCAGCAGCATTTTACTGCAGTCGAAGACCCCGAAATCCAAACACGAATCAGCCAATACGAGATGGCGTTCCGAATGCAGGTTAGTGTCCCGGAATTGCTCGACATATCCAACGAACCGCAGCATGTCCTCGACATGTACGGCCCGGATGTGAAAAAGCCTGGTTCGTACGCCGCCAATTGTTTGCTCGCACGACGGCTCGCCGAAAGGGACGTTCGGTTTGTGCAGCTATTCCACATGGGTTGGGATCTCCATGGGAACTTGCCAAATGCGATTCGATTGCAGTGCAAGGATACCGACCAACCGACAACCGCATTGATCAACGACCTCAAGCAACGAGGTCTGTTTGAGGACACATTGATCGTTTGGGGAGGTGAGTTTGGTAGGACCGTGTACTCCCAAGGGGCCCTCACCGCTGACAATTATGGTCGGGATCACCATCCTCGCTGCTTCACGACCTTGTTGACTGGCGCGGGTATTCGAGGAGGTTTGGTCCACGGAGAAACCGATGACTATTGTTACAATATCACGCAGGATCCGGTGCACGTGCACGACCTCAATGCGACTATTCTTCACTTGATGGGTATCGACCATACGCGACTGACGTTTCGTTTCCAGGGACGGGATTTCCGTCTAACCGATATCCACGGCGAACTGGTCAAGAATATCCTCGCGTAGATTCAAGGTGGGTGCGACACATCCTCCACTCATTTGTTAGCTTAGTACGTCCACCACACTCCTCCCCGTACAAGAAATGAGGCTCTACTCATGAGGTTATCGACTGGAATCACCGTGATCTCGAACGGTCAAATCGTAGATGGAACCGGCAAGGGTCCAATTGCGAACGGGACATGTATCCTTCGAGATGGAAAGATCGCGTACGTGGGGCCCACGGAATCGGCACCACCACCCCCTCCCGACGCACAGCGGATCGATGCTTGTGGTGGAACCATCATGCCCGGTCTCGTCGAAGCCCATTTCCATGCAACCTATTTCAACATCGCGGCGCTGGAAGACCTCGACATCAAGTACCCCGTCGAATACGTATCACTCCTCTCGTCCGTGAATACGCGATTGGCGTTGGAATGCGGTTACACCGCCGCCCGTTCCGGAGGCTGTTTGTTCAATATCGATGTGTGGCTAAAACGAGCCATTGAAGAAGACCTCATCGCTGGCCCGCGTCTGTCCGCAAGTGGTCGCGAAATTTGCTCGGCTGGCGGTCTCATGGACTGGAATCCAGAGTTCCGAAAGATCGGCATGGAAGGATTGGTCTTCATCATCAACGGTGTGGAAGACGCACGCAAGGCCGTCCGAGCCTTGGTCAAGGACGGTGTGGAGTGGGTGAAAACCTATCCCACGGGCGATGCCGCCTCTCCCGATGCCAACGACCATCACACCCTTTGCATGACCTTTGAGGAAATGCATGCTGTCGTGGCAACGGCGCACAATCACAAGTTGAAAGTTACCGGGCACTGTCGGGCTACCGAAGGAATCAAGAATGCGCTCCGCGCTGGATACGATTGCATCGAACATGGAACCTTCATGGATAATGAAGCACTCGACCTGCTGCTGGAACGGGACGTACCCTGCGTACCGGCACTCTACTTTGAAAAAGCAAGTGTTGAACTAGGACCCGAGTTCGGATTGCCTCAATCGGTCATCGATGGGCACCAAGAAACACTCGATGGCGGCTGTGATAGCGCTTTAAAGATCCTTCGAGCTGGCGGACGATTGGGGATGGGAGGGGATTACGGTTTCGGATGGAATCCTCATGGCGATTACGCCCGAGAACTGACATTCTTCGTCAAGGACGTCGGATTCACCCCGTTGGAGGTAATCACCTGTGCGACGAAAACAGGCGCTGAAATCATGGGGCGCGGCAACGAGTTTGGAACGCTCGAGGTCGGAAAGCTGGGCGATGTACTGATCGTCGATGGAGATGTGCTCGCCGACATTTCTCTTCTCGAGGATCGCTCGAAGTTCATCGCGGTACTCCAAGGAGGATTGATCAAGGCTGGACGATTGGCGAAACCATTTCCCACCGTCGTTAAGCAAGAGAAAAAGTAACCGAGAAAGATTGAGACGTGTCGACCTATTTCGATTCACTGACCAAAGGTCATTGGGGCACGGCACCGCGACTCGGTTCCGCAGGAACATGGAGTTCGGGTCCAAAACTTTTGTTGTTGCACGGTGTCACACGGCAGGGAAAAGACTGGCAAGCGTTGCTGCCGTACTTGGACCCGCAGTGGGAAGTCGTCACCCTCGATTTCCGCGGGCACGGCCGTTCGGACCGAGCCGATCGCTATTTCGTGGTCGATTACGTTGCCGATGTTGCACGAGTACTCGAATCGGTCAATGCCACCGAGGTCACCATCTTGGGCCATTCGCTGGGAGCGATGGTTGCAGCGGCTATTGCCGCTGAAGTCCCAGAGCGAGTCTCCTCGATCGTGCTTGAGGATCCGCCGTTCCATTCGATGGGCCAAGCGATTCAAGGCACATCGTGGCAAGCACAGTTTCGTGGCATGCTGCGTGTCGCTCAAGCCGGCGGGTCGGTCGATCAGTTCGCTGCCGGTTTAGCGGACATCGATATTCCCATGAAGAATGGGACGTCTCGAAAACTCGGCGAGCTTCGTGAACCATCCGCAATTCAATGGAGCGCGACTTGCTTGGAGGCAATCGATCCTGGAGTTTTGCAGCCGTTGGTAGCGGGCCAATGGCTCGAAGGGTACTGTCCTTCATCGATCGCTAAACAGATTCGATGTCGAACCACACTACTCCAGGCGGATCCGGATGCCGGTGGCGCTCTCACGGATCGCGACGCGATGGAACTCACCCAACAACTAAGCGCAGTGAATCATTTGCAATTCCCTGGATATGGCCACCAACTGCATGCCACCATACCCCAAAAAGTTGCGGAAGCCACGAACGCATTGCTATAGCGTTAAAAGCATCTTCCATCGGCTCGGCTAAATGTCACTTTCATCTTCCAAATGAAAGTGGTGGAGGAAACGATGAAGCACGGGTGCCATGATAATGGCGACCATCGAAAGAAAGGCCAATCCGCTGTAGAGAGCATAAAAGGTAGCAAACAGTTTGCCGGCTCTCGTTTCCAAATGCGGCTCCACAGGCCCCATACCTGTTAAGATCATCGCGGCATTTAGTAGCCCATCATCCCAAGCCATTGGGCCGAAATAGGAATAGCCTGCGGTTCCAAACGCCAAACTCACGACGACAACAGCCAGGGTCGCTCCGAAACTCCTCAACATCCGCCATCCAAAAGCGAATCGTGTGATGAACCCTTCACCTCTCTTTTCGAACATGACTACCTCGCGACCGATGCTGTTTCTGGAAAGTACCGAATTCAAATTCGGCGATACGGGCCTAGGAAATGAACTGCCGTCCAGCACGTTCTAGGAGACTGCCCGGGCGTACTGCGGAGGGAGCATCGACTGCGGTTCGGACGCCTTCAATGCGACCGCGGCATGGTATGGCCAATACGGGTCGCGCAGCAACTCGCGAGCGAGCATCACGAGATCCGCATCTCCGTTGGCAACAACCTTTTCGGCTTGGTGGGGATCCGTGATCAGCCAGCCTACCGCCGTGGGCATTCCTGTCGCTTCACGAATCCGGTGGGAAATCGGAACCATGAATCCCGGGCCCCATGGAATCGGAGAAATATCGGGGATCACAAAACCATGGCTGATGTCGACGAGGTCTAAACCGTCGGTTCGGAAATGGTTGATGAGTTCGATCGATTCTTCGACAGTGACACCTCCTTCCACCCAATCGGTAACAGAAAGCCTCGCCGTGAGAGGAAACCGTTCCGGCCAAACGCTGCGCACTCGTTGGAGGGTCTCACGAAGAAAACGAGTACGGTTCTCAAACGAACCACCGAATCGATCATGACGATGGTTGGAAATCGGTGAATAAAACTCGTGCGCGAGGTAGCCGTGCGCGAAATGGAGTTCTAGCCACTCGAAACCGGCGGCGAGGGCTCGCTTCGCACCGGTGACGAAGGCATCTTGAATGCGATGGATATCATCGATACTCATCTCCGTGGGAACCTTGTCCAGATTTCCACCGTGAGCGATGGCTGATGGAGCGATCGTCGGCCAACCTCCTGCATGGTCTGGGATGTGGCTATCCCCTTCCCAAGGTCGTTGAGCGCTACCCTTGCGTCCCGCATGGGCCAATTGAATACCAGGTACCGCGCCGAATTGCTTGATAAACCGATTGATCCTGGCGAACGCATCAACGTGCCCATCGTGGTAGATACCGCTGCACGAGGGGCTAATCCTCCCCTCTGCGGAGACCGCGGTCGCTTCGACGACAACTAAACCGGCCCCGCCAACGGCGCGAGACCCGAGATGAACCAAGTGCCAGTCATTGACATAGCCATCCTCACACGAGTACTGGCACATCGGTGCAACGGCGATTCGGTTTTTGAGTTCGATATCTTTCAATCGAAATGGCTCGAATAATTTCAGCACAGAAATTTCTCTCATGGAGGTGGGATACAAGCGATCGACGATCCGGTTTCTGGTCAACCAACCCTGAAGTTCGTTGAGAATACGAGGGAATTCCATTCTCCTCAAGGTACCCAAGAGCGATCGGCGGTTATGCGAGTGGGAGCTGACGAGGTAGAATGAGAGTTGCGTAGCCAGATTTGAGCTGCTTGTGGATTACACCTGGTAAAGGGTCGGACAGAGTCCGCGTTTCCTTGGGACGTGCGGTCGATCGATGAAACAACGAAAAACCCACTTTGTGTCGGATCTCCATTTATTCGCGAACCGGAGCTCCGCCCCTAGAATCCATGACGCGATCGAGCATGCGCTCCGTTGTTCGGATACGTTCGTTCTAGGTGGGGATATATTTGACTTCCGGTGGAGTCGCTATCGAAGCCATGAAGAAACCATCGAGCAAAGCCTTCATTGGCTCAAAGGCTTAGTCGCCATCAATCCCGAATGCCGGATCCATTATTTGCTCGGCAACCATGATGCAAACCCTGGATTCATCAGTGCGCTGAAGGCACTGACCAGCGACTATCCTCAATTGGTGCACCACCCTCATATCCTGCGTCTTGGAAACACCACCTTCCTCCATGGCGATATCATCGACGCCAAAATCCCGTTCAGCGTCGATTTCCATGAATTGCTCGACGAACGCCGCGCTGCAGAAGAATTAAGGTCCCGGCCTCCTGGATTCCAGCATTCCCTTTATGACGTCGCGGTCCGAACACGCGTGCATCGGCTTGTCGCGAACCTTGCCAACAGCAACACCAAGGTTCTGGGACGTGTGTCCCAATACCTATCCTGGGCGGGTCATGGTCCAGAGAGCGGAACTCGGAACGTGTACTTTGGGCATACGCATCGTTCGATGGAGAGAGTCTCCTATGAGGGGATGCGATTCTCGAATCCCGGTGCTGCCATCCAGGGAATAGACTTCCGTATTATCGAAGTCGATCTCGACGAAGACCGGGCTAGCCCTGAAAGGCCATCGGCATGAGGTATATCGAATGGGTAACGATGATCAGTGTACTGATTCACTTTGCCATCCAATTTTCTCTGTGCATGCGGGTGATGCTGAAACCGCATCGCGACCCAGCTTCGCGTATTGCTTGGCTCGTATTCATCATCGCGGTGCCATTGTTCGGAATCGTAGCGTACATCCTCCTCGGCGATATCAGCATCGGTCGCAACCGAATTGCTCGGATGGATCGCGTCGTAAAAGGACTTCCCAGATGCCAAGATATCCCCGGCATGCGTGTGAAGGACATCCAACCCAAATTGAAAACACCCTGGGATCACTTGTTTCAAGTCGGCCAATCGATCAACGGTTTTGAACCCATCGGGGGGAACCATGGAACATTGCTGCCTGACTCGTACGCTACCATCGACGCTATGGTCGCAGACATCGATGCAGCCACCCACCATGTGCACTTCATCGTTTATATCTGGCTTTTAGACAAGAATGGGCGCAAGGTTCTCGATGCCATCGCGCGCGCTGCTAAGCGCGGGGTTGTTTGCCGGGTTATGGCAGACGGCCTAGGTTCTCGCATCTTGATTCAATCCGACGAGTGGCAGAAACTCCAACAGTCAGGCACAAAAACGGCGGTCGCACTCCCTATTGCCCAAACGATTTTTGCTCCGCTATTCACTCGAGTCGACTTGAGAAATCATCGCAAGATTCTCGTGATCGACAACCGAATTACTTACTGCGGAAGTCAAAACTGTGCAGACCCAGAGTTTCGAATCAAGGCGAAATATGCACCTTGGGTCGATGCCATGATTCGCTTTGAAGGCCCAATCGCTCGTCAAAATCAAATCCTCTTTGCAGCCGACTGGATGGCGCACGTCGACGAGGACATCACCGATGTAATCATGGAACCAGTTGCGCATTTCTCACATGGTTTTGTCGCTCAAGCGATCGGGACGGGGCCAACGTACCGGTACTCCGCGATGCCGGAGATGTTTGAATCGTTGATGTATAGCGCACGAAAAGAACTTCTTATTACAACTCCATACTATGTCCCAGACGAACCGATGCAGGCAGCGCTATGCGCCAGCGGCCGACGTGGCGTGGAGACAGCATTGATTCTCCCTGCGAAAAACGACTCGTGGTTCGTCGCCGCTGCGAGTCACAGTTACTATGCGGATCTGCTCGCTTCTGGGGTCCGAATCTTCGAATATGTCGGTGGCTTGTTGCACACCAAATCGCTAACGATCGATGGGGAGATCTCGTTGATCGGCTCCGCAAACCTAGATCGTCGTAGTTTTGAACTCAACTATGAAAACAACATACTCTTTCACGATATCTCGCTGACGTCTCAGTTGCGGGAGCGTCAACTATCCTACCGTTGGCAAGCCCATGAAATCACCCAGGAAGCAGTGGCCGAGTGGCCCGTCGTGCGGAGATTGCTGAACAACACGGTTGCGATGATGGGACCAGCATTGTGATGCTTCATCACCAATGCATGACATAACCACCATCCACATTGATCGTTTGACCTGTCACTTGGGCAGCCCGATCCGATGAGAGAAAGACGATCATCGCAGCAACATCCTCGGACGTCTGCCATCGTTTCAAAGGAACTACAGAGTCGATTTTTGACTGTGCCCATTGTTCGTAGGAAATACGTTCTGCGTGGGGTACTGTTTCGCACCACGACTCCCAAACATTTCGGCTGAGATTGGTTTGTACCATTCCGGGGCATACCGTGTTCACTCGCACAGCGTAGGGTGCGAGGTCCTTGGCAAGGCACTGCGAAAAATTGATCGTAGCAGCCTTGCTCGCGCTATACGGGGGATCCGTCTGCGAGCCTATTTGTCCTGCGACCGAACCCACGAAAACCATGGTGCCTGTTTTCGCAGCCATCATTCTGGGCGCGATGGCGTGCGCCACATACACCATTCCCATCACATTGACATGCATTGGGAGAACCCAATCCTCGGGCTTGAGGTTGGTGAATGGGAATCCAAATCGCCGCGAACCGACTGCCGCGCAGTGCACCAAATGCTCCACGGCGTCCCAACGCTCATGCAATGATTTTCCAGCCTGTTGGACTTGTCGCTCGTCGGCGACATCAACGGTTTCTCCCCGAATGTCTACCTTCCAACCTGTGTTCGCTGATTCGGTATTTGCTACTTGCGTGCCTGCGCGTAACCTTGCCGCAACCTCGAGCACCTCTTCGTTCCGATCCCACAAAACAACATGGCAACCTTCGGCGATCAGCATTTTTGCAGTCGCTAAACCGATCCCTGATGCAGCACCGGTTACCAGGCAGCGTTTCCCCTTCAAACGAAGATCCATGATCCAACCCTCCGATTCTTTCTCGAAATCCCAAACCATTTCCAAGGGTACTCTCGCAACGGAAAAGCATTCTCGAGGAATTGCGAGGGTTTCCGTTGCGATGAATCAATGCGCAATGAATCCACCGTCCATCGACAGGATGGATCCGGTGAAGAATGTCGCGAAGTCGCTAGCGAGGTAAGTGTAGAAACAGGCTACCTCTTGCGCGGACGCGATCCTTCCGATTGGATGATTATCCCTCAACATTTTCAGGAACGCCTCGGGGTTACCCGATTGCTCTGCAGACCACTGAACAATCGGAGTATCGACAGTGCCCAGAGCCACTGCATTCACTCGAATGCCATACGGTGCGTACTCGATGGCCATTTGCCGCGTCATTTGATGGAGAGCGCCCTTCGACGGTCCGTAGGCTCCTTGCTTGAGTATTCCAACGTGCCCAGAGATAGAACCTGTATTCAGAATCACGCCGGAGCGACGCTGCATCATCATCGGCAATATCACTTTAGCCGACCAATACAGTGCCTTGACATTGGTATCCATGACATGGTCCCACTCGACTTCGGTATGTTCGTGAATCGGTTTCACAACACTAACGCCAGCGTTGTTGACCAACACATCCACACCCCCGAATTTTCTGGCGGCGAGTTCGGCATATTTGTCGTGTGTCGATCGCTCTTTCACATCTCCGCGAAGAAATTGGACGCGATCCGGAGAGGATTCCAATAGATTTTTGAGAGAACCTGGCAGCTCGGGAGTGTAATCGACTGCGATCAAATGCTCTATTCCAGACTCCACGAATTGGTGCACGGTTGCCAGTCCGACGCCGGAAGCCGCCCCCGTGACAACTGCGGTTTTGCCGCTCAATGAGATCTGCATCGATTCATTCCCTCAGTTAGTGTTTGGAAAGAACACAGCATCGAGGGATAGTCGGGAAAGTTCAAGTAGCCGTTCGTACAATTATGCGTTCGAGGAAACGGCATCAGGCAGTCGGATATCCGTCGTTCCTGGTCGCACCCAACGGGGATACTCGCGAGACGGATCGATGCATCCTCCATCGGCGTAGATACCTCTCGAGTCCTGCAGTCGATACATCTGTTCCATGATACGAGCCAATTCGTCAGGGTTTTGCTCCGTAGCCCGCATGTGCGATTGGACTTTGGCTTCGTCCATTCGCAAATCACCATCGTCACCACGGTACGTGGAGTGCCTCCAGTGGTACATCTCGAGGCACTTCAATTCGAGCGTAAAGGCTTTGTTCCTTTTCCAGAAATCGGTAAACAAGCCGCTCCCCAGATAGAATACCCATGAGCCTTCAAAGCCGAGTGCATCGGCGGAATCGGCATCTGGATTTCGGAACCAAACGCGATCACCGGGAACATAATACTTAGCCGGCAACGGGGATTGCCGAGAACCGTATTCCTTCATGAACACCTCGTGGAACTCACCTGAGCGAATCGCTCGCAGTTCGGCTTGTTGCTGCAGTTGCTCAAAAAGCGTTTGATTGCAACGACGGACTTCCTCTGCCAATCCGAGGGCGATGACATACTCTGTCGCCCGATAACAAGAAAACGAATACACCGTTCCGGCCTCGCCTGGTTGGGTTGCCAACCGAAGGGCGTCGATCACCGATTTACCCGCCCGGACCACAAAGCCTCGCGCTTCATCATATTCCCAATGATCCTCGGGTCGCTCTGCACCATAGGCATCGAACGACAAGAACGTTTTGCTGGCTGCGTGAACGATGTTCTTGCGAACCATTACCGCCGATTCAAATTCCTCAAGCGATGGAAACTCGAAAGTGATGGGGCTCGCCAGCATCGCGACCAAGATCTCACGCTCGAGCGGATCGCCCTTGGACAACGCCTCCTTTGAAAGCCTATCCGCTAATCCAACCGTATCCCACTCGGGAGTCCATTCGTTGAACCGTTCTTGGACCAACTCAAACTGCACCCAAGGTCGATTGTTCGTTGTTCCCAAATGGAGTTGGACTGACTGCGACAATTCACGTATCGACAACCATTCCAAAAAGCGGTCCACAACCAAATCTAACGAGCGCAGGTCTTGCCCCCAGATGGCAACACCCCCGCCCCGATTCGCGGAGCTTGAGGCCATGTAATTCATAGTAGATCGATTCCTAAGGCGGGACCCGTCCTGTCCTAAGCAAGACGAGCGTTCCGTGCGTGTGAGGGGAGGCTCTCCGACAGCGATCAACCGCCCTGAGAGGTACGACATGGAATAGGTGCGGCAGAACCGCCACTCCAAGATAACGGATTCAATGGGCGCTTGCTAGTTTTTTACAGGAGCTTTTCCCCCCCCTGTCGAACGACTTCTTTGCGGCACTTCGGTTTATGGTTCGACGCATTACGGTGGTGGCATTACGGAAGTGGCTTTACGGTGTTGGCTTTATGGTACGTCGTTTGCTGGTATCCAGTCCAACACCGAAGCAGGAACAAATTCGGCAGGATGGCTTTTCTCTGAAGGATGGCGGAACATGACAAACGAACTTCAACTTAACAACCCATGGTTTGTTGCCGTCTGGCCCGGAATGGGGAACGTCGCGGTCAGCGCCGGTTTTTACTTGATTTCCAAACTCGAAATGCACTTGCACGCAGAGGTGCGGGCCGAGGGTCTGTTTGACGTCGAGCATGTCGAAGTCATCGACGGAATAATCCAAACTGCCGTTATGCCGAGAAATCGCTACTTCATTTACCGGGCTCCCAACGGCAAACGCGATGGCGTCGTTTTCATCGGCGAAGCTCAACCGGCCCAGGGCAAGTACCATTTCTGCAGTCAAATTGCAGCGCATGCGAAAGAACTAGGAGTGAGTGAAATTACAACCTTTGCAGCGATGGCGACATCCATGCGTCCTGAACACGATTCGCGTGTCTTCGTGGCTGCCACCGATGCGTCGACGCTTGACAATTTCATCCAACTAGAAACTGCAGTTCTCAAGGAAGGAAGCATCGGTGGACTCAACGGTGTTCTGCTCGGTGCCGCCGCCGACGCTCAACTCCACGGGGCTTGCATCCTCGGCGAAATACCGAGCATATTTTCGCAGTTCCCCTTCCCCAAAGCCTCTTTAAGTGTCCTACGTGTGTTCTCGCAATCGATCGGACTCAAACTCGACCTTAAGGAACTCGAGGAACAAGCAGATGCCATGGGGGATCAATTGAGCAAATGGCTGCGAAGGCTCGAACGCTCCATGCGTCAACAAGCATCCGATATCAACGACGATCATGCAGTTTCCGACGGAACGGATTCCGAAGACTCAGGCGATATCATCCGTGAAGATTCCATCGTTGACGATGCGACCCCTGAAAATAACGAGCACGAGGATGCAAACTCCCCCGAACATGACTTCGTTCAAGGCCTCGGAGGGAGCGTTCGTGCAAATCATGGAATATCCGAAGACGACGCCCTCAGGATCGAATCCTTGTTCGATGCTGCGACATTCGATCGTTCCAAAGCCTACGAACTCAAGCGGGAACTGGACCGATTGCATGTATTTGCCGAGTACGAAGATCGGTTCCTCGATTTGTTCCGGCAACCTACTTCTTTGGAAATTACAAGCGTCGCAGCTCCCGAAGAAGATGCTGTTGAGTCAAAGAATATTGATTCGAAGAATGCAGGCCTCGAGGGGAATCAGCAAAAGCCTAAGGATATCCCACCACTGGATTCGGCAGCTTAACTGGATAACGATATGCAAATCTGCCATGCGGGTATTCGGTGAAACCATTAGCCCACGCTTTTAAAAACGTAGGCTTTGACGAGCTCAATGCAAGGTTTTCATTTTCGAGTACAATGAGGGGGTTGTACACCCTCCCGCCACTGGCCCACTCCCCGCCGGCCGTTTCGATTACTCTCGCGATGTAAACCTATCGATGGATCGGTTGAATTTTTCCAGCGTCCGTTCGCTTTGCGTCTCGATACTCTCAGCAGTGGCTATCCTTGCTGGTACCACCAAAGCGATTCCAGCAAACGAGCCCCCGGATTTCCGCCCGGTTGGCGTCCCGTACCTTGAAAAGTACTGTTCCAAGTGCCACGGTGCAGAGAAGCCCGAGGCCGAAATTGCACTCACGGTTTTTACCGATGCCGAATCGTTGATCAAGCAGCGGAAGATCTGGACGAATGTGACCAAGCAACTTCAGTCGGGCAGCATGCCACCGGACGACAATCCGCGACCATCAACCGCCGAGACGGAAGCTTTTCTCGAATTGGTTCGTACGATCTTCGATCACGCCGACAAAAATGCGAAACCCGACCCTGGTCGCGTGACCATGCGACGACTTAATCGGGTGGAATACCGAAACACCATTCGCGACCTTGTCGGAGTGGATTTTGATCCGACCGCGGACTTTCCATCGGATGATATCGGGTATGGATTCGACAATATCGGTGATGTTCTAAGCCTCCCACCCGTGCTGATGGAACGCTACTTGGATGCGGCGGATAGCATCATGAATCGAGCCATCACACCGGATGCTCCAGCTGTCACTAAACGGCATCTGGGATCTCAATACACCGAACCAGCATCTGCCGATGTCGCGAGCAAACTGATGGAAAATTCCTATCGGCGACTCGATACCGCTGGGAAGGATGGGCTTGAACAAGGCCCCATCCACACCCTCTACCAATGGGATTCGGAGGGGGATTATGTCTTTCGAACGAAAGCCTATGGCCAATCAAGCGACGGCCAACCCGTAAAGATAGCCATCCTGCTTCATGGGAAAGGGTTGGTGGATCCGTCCACGGATGCGGAACTAGACGCGATCTCTGGAAATGTTCTGCGCCCAGCAAAGATCTTGAAGGTGGTGGAAGTGAAAGGGACGAGCCCGGACCAAGCCGAAGTCATCGAGGTCATGCTACCCGCCGTTTCGAATCGCGAACGCGTTCTCGTCGGACAAATGAAGCCTGCGGATGCTCAACAAAGCAATAAGGCCTTCGTGGAGTTTTTGGCGCTCGATGGGCCGCTGGACACTCGACCCAAAAGCCAGCGGAAATTGCTCCAGTCCGCTGTTGGAAAATCTCAAGCGGAACAGACCGAAGAAGTTCTGAGTCGTTTTATACGGCGAGCCTATCGGCGAAAAATCGAGTCTGAAGAACTCCGCCGAACATGCCAATTTGTCCAATCGCGAATCGACCAGGGAGACAAGTGGGAGGCGGCTATCCAGCTAGCGATGCAAGCGATCCTCTGTTCTCCGAAATTCCTTTTTCGCGTGGAATTGGAAGAACAGGGACCAACCGATAGCGTTCCATTAGAAATAGAAGCCTTGCCGGCGTTCCACTTGGCATCGCGTTTGTCCTACTTTCTCTGGAGCTCCATGCCGGACGATACACTTCTGGATCTTGCCGAATCCGGGAAGCTCGCTGGAGAACTCGATGCGCAAGTCTCCAGAATGCTCGAGGATCCTCGGGCCCGATCGCTCGTCCAAAACTTCGTGACGCAATGGCTGCAAATCCAGCGATTGGATTCGCTCGCGCCCGACAATAAACTGTTCCCGACTTTTAGTCCGACGCTGCGACGCTCCATGCTTCAAGAAACCGAACTCTTTGCGGATGCAATCCTCCGTGAAAACCGAAGCATTCTCGACCTGATCGATGCGGAGTTCACGTTTCTCAACGAACCCTTGGCCAAGCACTATGGGATTGCGGACACTGCTGGCAACTGGATCGGTCAAGCACCGACCAAACCTGATGGCAAGCCGATTCAGGGGGAAAGTTTCCAGCGTGTTGCCTTGCAAGACCGCAGCCGGGGAGGGTTGCTAACCCAAGCGAGCATTCTCACGGTAACCTCGAATCCAACGCGGACTTCGCCAGTGAAACGCGGGCGATGGATCCTTGAGCAGATCTTGGGTGCGCCGCCACCGCCCCCACCTCCGAACGTACCGGAACTTCCCAATCAAGCCGAAGATGTATCGGCGGCGTCACTGAGAAAACGAATGGAAGTCCATCGCCAGAACCCGGCCTGCGCGAATTGCCATGCGAAAATGGATCCGATTGGATTCGCCTTGGAAAACTTCGATGCGATCGGTGCATATCGCATGAAAGACG
The DNA here is from genome assembly GCA_903892355.1 of uncultured Pirellula sp. GTDB lineage: Bacteria > Planctomycetota > Planctomycetia > Pirellulales > Pirellulaceae > JBKCUI01. Next base: position 21,078 of record CAITIE010000073.1, read on the forward strand.
GGCCGTTCGAAATCGATGCCTCAGGAGAATTTGCCGACGGCACCCGCTTTGCTGGACCAAGCGACTTGAAATCGATCATCGCTGCCAAAAAGGAAGATTTCGTTCGGTGCCTTACGGAAAAAATGCTGACCTACGCCATCGGGCGCGGTGTCGAGTACTACGATCGGCCAACGGTTGAAAAAATTGTCGAATCGCTTCCGAACGAAGGTTATAGGATGAGGTCTCTCGTTGCCGAAATCGTGAAAAGCGATGCGTTCCAACAGAGGCGACGGCTGCAGCCATGAAACCGCCGACCCATGAAACCGCCGACCCGTATCCTTGCAAACATTTATAGTATCCTGCCGCGCAAGTAGTCACTCCTTTTAGGGCAAAAGACGAAACTATGAAACGAAATCTCAATATAAAGAGTACTCCGGTGGAACGGCGCACCGTGCTTCGAGGATTAGGAGTTTCGTTGGCACTACCCTGGTTGGAGGCCATGGGCCCCATGCACGCATGGGCATCGGACAATCCATCGCCCTCGACGGCTCCGAATCGAGCAGCCTTCCTTTATGTACCTAATGGCAAAAACATGGCGGATTGGACACCAAAAACGGAAGGTGCCGATTTCGAACTCACGCCGATCCTAGAACCGCTCAAGGATCACAAGAAGCAACTGCTGCTCCTTTCCGGATTGACCGCAGATGGCGCGAGAGCTTACGCGGACGGCGGAGGAGATCACGCCAGGGCTCTCTCCGCATTCCTTACAGGTGCGAGACCGCTTAAGACCGATGGCATCGACATTCGCAACGGTGTGAGTGTCGACCAAGTCGCAGCGGCCCGAGTCGGGGATCAGACACGCCTGCCATCGCTGGAGATTGGAACCGAGCATGGTGCAATGGCGGGCAACTGCGACTCAGGATACAGCTGTGTCTACTCGTCCACCATGTCCTGGCGATCCGCCACACAACCACTCCCCAAGGAAGTGAATCCCAAGGTTGTTTTTGAACGTCTATTCGCCTCCAGCAACGACCCATCCAAACTGAAAAGAGATGCCAATCGAAAGAGCATTCTCGATTTTGTCCGGGACGATTCCAAGTCGATGGAGAACCGACTCGCGATCAACGACCGTCGCAAACTCGATGAGTACTTTGCCTCTATTCGGGATATCGAGCAACGGATCGAACGCTCGGAAAAACTCCCACCCATCAAAACGCCCGACTACCCTACTCCGTCCGGAATCCCCGCTGTCTATGAAGAGCATATAAGGCTTATGTACGACTTGATGGTGTTGGCCTATCAAGCCGATGTGACACGCGTGATCACTTTTGTTTTGGCCAACGAAGGTAGCAATAAAGCGTATCCATTCATCGATGTCCCCGAAGGCCATCACGATCTTTCGCATCATGGAGGGGACGCAACCAAACAAGCTAAATTGAGGCAAATCAACCTTTTCCACACACGGCAACTGGCGTATTTTCTGGATCGCCTCAGCAAAATCCCAGAGGGAGATGGAACCCTTTTGGACCACGCAATGATCGCCTATGGCAGTGGGATCCATGACGGTAATGCACACAATCACGACGATCTTCCGGTCCTGATTGCTGGTGGTGGTTGCGGGACACTCCAGACGGGTCGGCATCTCACCTATCCGAAGGAAACGCCGATCAGCAATCTTTGGCTCTCCATGCTCGATCGAATGGATGTTTCGCTCGAGAAACTGGGTGACAGCCAAGGCGTGCTTCCGGGATTGCTTTAGCAGCGTCCACCGATGCCAGTCGATACAACCCGAACAAACTCGCTGATCGATAGGGTCCCTCTGAAATATTTCAAAACGGTGGATGGATTACTGAGATGCCTCGTTGCGTATCGGTAATACTCGAGGGCCAAAGGGCATCGTCTGCATCGAACCTCGTTATGCCTAGTCCATCCTATGCCAGCTCAAAAGACTCAACGTATCCTGGTAACCGGCGGGGCAGGATTTCTCGGATCGCACATCTGCGAGCGACTGGTCGACGAAGGGCACGACGTGATCTGCCTCGATAATTTCTTCACGGCGCAAAAGACCAACGTTACCCACCTCATCGGAAAACCCAATTTTGATTTGATCCGCCACGATGTGACCCTTCCGATTTTTTTGGAAGTTGACCAGATCTACCACATGGCTTGCCCAGCAGCGCCTGGGCATTATCAATTCAATCCGATCAAGACAATCAAAACCTCGGTTTTGGGTTCGATCAATATGCTCGGAATGGCCAAGCGATGCGGCGCCAGAATCTTGCTAGCGAGCACCAGCGAAATCTACGGAGATCCACATGTCCACCCCCAACCGGAAAGCTATTGGGGCAATGTGAATCCGATCGGTATCCGATCGTGCTACGACGAAGGGAAACGTGTCGCAGAAACGCTGTTCATGGATTACCACCGGAAAAACCGGGTCGACATACGAATCGTCCGCATCTTCAACACCTACGGCCCACGGATGCACCCCTACGACGGCCGAGTGGTCTCGAATTTTATCCGGCAAGCCATCACGGGCCAGCCGATTACGATTTTTGGCGAAGGGGAGCAAACACGGTCGTTCTGCTACCGAGATGATCTCGTCGAGGGGATTGTCCGAATGATGAATAACACCGACAATTTCATCGGTCCCGTGAATATTGGAAACCCCGTCGAGTTCACCATTGCGCAACTGGCGCAACAAGTCATCGAGTTAACAGGTAGCAAGTCGTCGATTGAGAAACGACCACTTCCATCGGATGATCCAACACGCCGTCAACCTGACATTGCGCTCGCGAAGAAACATTTGAGTTGGGAGCCAAAGACCCAACTGCGAGATGGATTGACCAAGACGATCGGGTGGTTTAACACGATACAACTTGAGAATTACCGTCCGCCAACACCAAATTACGTTTGATGCCCACCCCACCGTTGCCAGATCCGTCGCACACTTCGTTGGCCCCCGCTACAGGCGATTGGCTCTCTGCGCGAGCGACTGCTTGGCAACTGTCTCGCGATCGATTGGAGCTGGGACCGATACCATTGGTGATGGGTATCCTAAACGTCACCCCGGATAGCTTCTCGGATGGTGGACGGTTTTACACTGTCCAGAACGCGGTCGACCGCGCCTTGGAGATGGAGGATGCGGGCGCGGCCATTTTGGATATCGGAGGGGAAAGCACCCGTCCGTACAGCCAAGGCATCGACGACGGCGAGGAATTGCGGCGAGTCGTCCCCGTTCTGGAAAAGCTTCAGGGGCGATTGTCGGCACCTATCTCAATCGACACAACGAAAGCTTCCGTCGCGCGCGCCGCAATGGGACTCGGCGCTCAAATCATCAATGATGTGTCGGGACTCGAAGCCGATCCGGAAATGCTCTCCGTGGCTGTGACGACACGTGCAGGTGTGTGTGCGATGCACCGTCAAGGTACACCGCAGACCATGCAGGATAATCCCACCTACGACCATTGTGTTCTCGAGATCTTGGAGTACCTGCGGCGACGCGATCGGGAATTGATAGAGCACGGCATCTCTGCTGAACGCATTTGCTTAGACCCAGGTGTCGGCTTCGGAAAAACCCACGAGCACAACCTGGAACTGGTTCGGTCTGCCTCCGTTTTTCATTACCTGCGTCGTCCGATCTTGATCGGCCACTCGCGAAAAGGTTTTATTGCGAAATTACTCGGAAGCAAAGACATCGACCGCACTTTCGGCACCGTCGGTGTTTCATTGGCTCTCGCCTCTCACCGAGTTCAGATACTCCGGGTCCACGATGTGGCAGCCCACGTTCAAGCGTTAAATCTATTCCACGCGAGCGGCGGCTAACTCTGGATCGCTCCCCGAAAAAAGTTCGCGATATTGGCTCAGGTATTCCCTCTTCGCGAACAGCGTAAAGGCTGAATCGGCATGGATCGCAGTCCACATTCGCCCATGGGATTTGCCTTGGAGTTTCTCAAGTACCGGCGCGCTGTTTTGCACCAGAATCATGTCCACAGGATACTCCTCCAGCAACTCCGACCATCCCTCTTTGCCTAGAAAAAACCGATCGTGCTTTGGCAGCACGTCGTCGCGATACGCCACTTCATAGCGCCCATCGAGGCTCACACGAATGGCCGGGTGCGACCTCCAGGAAACATAACCACCCGCAACAAACGGCGTCAGCAAATTCCCTTGAAGCTGCTTGGCATTCATGAAGTTGCATGCAGCAACCGGGTAGACCATAACACCATCTGGATCATGATCGGGAAGGGTGGTCAGCCAGATTCTCTGAGATACCGTATAGGCAGCGAAAACAATCATCGCAGACATGCAGCTCACCATCGCAATCGGCCTGCGGTTTTGAAGGCAAGCCACAATCGACCGTCCTAGGGGTGTTGCGGTCAACCAGCCAGGCATCCATGCGATCCACAATACCGCGTAAAGCGATCCATGCCGAAGATGTTTGCATGCCATGTATGCAGCAAGGCAAAGAAAGAACCACCCATGGAGTCGATTCCAGCGTCGATTCTTCGCTACATAACCGATCAACAGCAACGAACCGATGAATGCGATCATCGTCACGACGGGATCGTAGGTCATCCACAATGGTTGCCATTCCAGCATCGTATGGCGTTGCATCGTAATGGCACGCCATAGATAGATGGGGTAATTCCACCCCCATGGATTCAGCCCCGCGCCTAGAACGGCAAACATAGGAATCAACGCATGGTGCCACATTCGCGACCACTGAGCTAACCAGACCTCAGAATGAACAACGCGACCGAGGCGTAGGTTGCCACATGCATCGAACAAAAGTCCGTAAGCCCAACGGATTCCGATGTGGTAGAGGATCAATGCCAACCCAACCACAAATCCGGCATGAATATTAAGCCACACCACATAGAGCAAAAACCATGCAAACACCCAACGCCGGCTCCCTTTCCAATCACTCTGCATCAAAAGCAATTGCGCAGCTAACAGGACCAAGGTGAACAGTTGCGCTCGCAAATTACCAAACCCAACCCAGAGCATAGGAAAGACGGCTGGAGCAAACACGGCGATGAGATACGGATGGGCTCCCTCATTCCTAGCGATTCGATAAAGCAACACCGCCAGGGTCGCGATCAAAACGATCCGAAGCACGGCCATGCCATGCAGACCAAACGGACTCAACTCCGCTGTCCAAAACAGGATGAGCCCTGTCCCCCACTCGTGATGCACGGCTGGCGATACGGTGTGCGTAAATGCGAACACATCGTCGACAGGAAACGAACCTGCAGTGCACCATACGCGAGCCAAGGCCATTTCGTGAAACGCGTCATGGGTCGCATCGCCCAGCCGCGACACGTAGGCATAAAACGCGCACAACGCAGCTAGTAGCAATCCAAGGGCTAGCCCCCAATCGCGGTTTCGACTGATGAGTAGCGAATTTCTCGGTCGCATTACCTGCAGATCCATCCGTTATGGGAAACAACATCCCAGCATCCGCGCCGGTCGCTCGGCGCCGGTCGCCCGTACGACGGCACCCGTACGACAGCACCCGTACCTTCCGGTTTCGACCAACAAAACCATGGAAAACCGAATTTTGCAGGAATGTGGGATTAGCCATGCCATTTGCTAGCAGATCGCCATCTTTTTTGCGGATTTTGAAAGGATTCACTCAAGATTGGACTGGAGAAAGGAGCAATCGGTTTTCTAGACTCCGGCCGCAAGTCGGACGATTTGGATGGATTCGCAGGAGGTGAATCCACCCGTCGTCCCAACAGGAGATACAGCTCGGCATGGATGCACGAACATTGGGTTTGGCGTTGGCTCTATTCGCGACATTGGTTGCACCTGGATTTTCACAACAAGTCCTAGGCCGCCGGTTCGTAAGCGAGACCCCGAATTTTCGAATCTTCGCACAGTCCCCTGAACTCGCGACCGAGGTCGGCCAAATGGCCGAGGAGTACCGCCGTCATCTGGCGATGCATTGGCTTGGTCGAGAACTATCTCCGTGGATGGAAAAAGTCCCAGTGATGGTTCAGTCCTCACCGAATCTGCCTGCGAGCGGTGAAACGAAGTACACACTAGCAGCCGGTTCCATTCGCAATATTCAGATGTTCCTAAGCGGAACACGCGAACGCATATTGGACAGCGTTTTGCCGCATGAATTGACACATACCGTTTTAGCCACTCATTTCGCACCGAGTGGAAAGCCCGTACCGAGATGGGCCGACGAGGGAGCATGTACGACCGTTGAACATGCGAGTGAACGCAGCAAGCACGATATGATGCTCGTGCGATTTCTGAGTGAACGTCGCTGCTTTCCGTTCAAGACTCTCTTCGCGCTGCGAGAATACCCAAGCGACATCATGCCGTTGTACGCTCAAGGTTACAGCTTATGTGCGTTTCTTATCGCCCAAGGTGGCCCGCGGCAGTTTGTGCAATTCCTCGAGCGGGGAATGCAGGATGAGGATTGGGCCTCAGCGGTCGCCAATAATTACGGCTACCCGAAACTTGGAAAACTGCAACTCGCATGGAACGATTGGGTGAGTGACGGTGGAGGCAATGTGACCTCGTACACCGCGGTTTCCTTGGGCTATACTTCATCCACGGCAACGCTCGCGTCAGCAACATTGAATACGAATAGATCGGTTGCATCGAATGACTCTGCGGCCTTGAATACAGTCGCTGCACCATTGATCGCGGTTGCACCTAGTCCATTCCCATCCAAAGAAGCCTCCCCGTTTATTCCTAGAAAGTCGGGTTATTACCAACAGCAGTTCCAGCTTTATGGATCGTCCACAGAAGGGACATCCATGGCGGCCGGCGATTCGAAGACATCGTCGATTCCTGCATTGGTTGCAGCATCCAACGGAGTTGATAGATCGCTGGGATCTCAACTCACAAGCAATCCGGTAAATGCGCTACCAGCCCCATCCACCCCTGGCTCGATTCCAGTCCAAGTCGGGTTGCCAGCTCCGTTTCAAACGATCGGTGGAACTGTGATGCGATAACGGTCGCAGATTCAACGTCGCAGATGTCAAAACGTTTTCAAGGCCGGCGAGTATCGCTGGCCTTTTTTGTTGGATCGACAACTTCAATCAGCACGACAGTGACTGCATCCCAATGAAAAAGAGACCATCTTGGGGATCTTGGAAATCTAGGGAACCGATCCGTCTTCTCCCATTTTGACATTTGGAAAAATTCTTTCCATCACCGCGAAAGTGGCCTTGACCGCATCCTTCGCGGCCGACTATTCCCAACTCCACGTATTCGGGAAACCGCAATTTCGGGGGAGTCCCTGCCCAATGCATGAAGCGTTCGGCAGTCGATGGAGTCCGTTGCTGAGGTTTCTCGAGACGACGAGCGTTTAGTCATCATCTGAGCGATAAAGGAGTGTCGCGTTGAAATACCTAAATCCCTTAAGGACGTTTCGGCTAATGACCGCAGCCTGTGCGGTGACTGCGCCCGTCGTTGTGCCAGCAGGCCTCGTGGTAGCCGTTGCTAGCACCGCGGCGATTGCGCAGCAGCCTGCGAACGACAAAACCAATCCCCCGAGTACGTTGCCACCGTTGCCACCGAGTGCATTGCCTGCGGCGCCAGCAGCTACCGCAGGTGCACCGGCAGCAGCCGATACGACAAAGAGCCGAGCCGCAGCTGCGCTGTCACGAGCACCGGGGCTTTTGCCACCGGGCCCTGCCAGCGCGAGTGGAGCAGCAACACCTGCTCCTGCAACTCAGCCAGCGGTTGCTCCGAATCCAACACGCGATCAAGCAGCAAGCTTAGCAGCCGCTGCAAAGCTCGCGTTGCAAAAAGGCGATTTTGCAGCAGCCAAGTCGCTGGTGGATCAAGCCAACGCGCTCAAAGTACCAGACAACCAATTCGGCCCGGGGCAACTCAAGCCTTGGGACGTTACCATGGACATCGAGAGAGCCATCCGGCTGCGTGGGAACACTGGTGTTACTACTGCTGCTGCAGTGACTCCCGCGACAACCACCAATGGGACCAACGGAAACCTATCGGACCGGAACGCCGCCGTTCAGCCTGGGGTTTTCCAACCTGGTACCGACATGTCCAAAGTCGCACCAGCAAGCAGCAACTTGACTCTCGGTGCTGCCGCTCCGCAAGATTCGACCGCCAACGAGTGGTACGAAAAAGGACTTGAGGCAATGTCGCTGGGTGACCGCGACAACGCCCTTCAGTATTTCAGCAATGCATGGAAGAAGAAGGACGACCTCGATCCAGCGATTCGCGCGCAACTCAAGGACAAGCTGACTTACCTTCAATCGCGTTCGACGCCAGAACCTGTCTCTGCGATCCCCAACGAGAACCGCGAAGCTATCCAGAAGAAACAAAGGCTGTTCGCAGAGGTATCCGGCGAAATCGCCGATGCGGAGCGACTCGTCAACGAGAAGCCTTACGAATCACTCGACCGTCTGAAGGCGCTCCGTGCTCGCGTTTCCCAAGCGGACGTCGATGGTGCTTATCGCAAGCAAATGCTCGCGATGGTAGATCGCGTTGTTTCGAACGTCGAAGGATGGATGGAACAAAATCGCGCATCGATCGAACTCGATCAACGCAACCGACAGATTGAAGATCGGATCAGTTTGGAAGCTGCAAATTCTGCCAAAGAAGATGCTCAGATCCAAACCTTGGTCGACGAGTATAACGAGTTGATGGAGAACGCCCGCTATGCGGAAGCGGAAATCATTGCTCGCAAGGTTGAAGAGATCAAACCGAACTCCGAAATCGCAGCGGTGATGCGAGGCCGTTCGGTCATCCAACGACGCGTTGAAGAGCAACGAGAAATCCAACAGATGAAAGAGGAGTCCCTCCTCAACATCTTCTCGGACACCGAGCGATCCTCAGCGACCTACCTTCGCGATAATCAGCCGATGCAATTCCCTCCTGTCAAGGAATGGACGGACCTTCGTCGAATTCGAGACAAGTACGGTGATGAGTCCCTCAAGCTGCCACCTTCGGAACGTCGTATCCTCGAGATGCTTGAGGAGCCGTTCTCGGCCAGCTTTGACAAACGTCCTCTTGCGGATGCTCTCAAGACGATCCAAGAGATGACTGGTTTGATCATCTTGGTCGATGAACCATCGATCGCCGAGGAAGGACTCCGCTCCGATCAACCAATCACTCTGGATTTGCGAGGAAACCAAATCAAGCTCAAGAATGTTCTTAAAAACATCCTCGAGCCTCTGAACCTGACCTACGTCATCAAAGATGAAGTGGTCAAAATTCAGAGTCGTCGCTTCATGCAGCAACAAATGTATAGCAAGCCCTACAGCGTGAAGGACTTGGTGATCCCTGTTCCAAACTTCGTGTCGGATTACAACACCGGCATGGCTGGAGCACTTCAAGCGGCTTACCAAGCACAAACCAATTATGTGGCTGTCAACCTGAACGAACAGGATGGGATGTCCCTGCGGAATAGCCGCTTGGCCAGCATCGATCCAAACTCCAATGTGCTCGCACAGTTCGCATCGTCCCAACCCATGGGTGGTGGTTCCATGTCACCTGGAATGGCTATGATGAATGGCGGTTCTAGCGTGATGCCGAACTCGAGCAACTCGCTCGGTGGTGCGTCGATGGCGAACTTCACCGAATTGATGCGTCTGATCGAGACAACGATCACGCCGGATCAATGGACCAATGCGGGGGGAACATCGACGATGAACCCGTTCCGTCAAAACCTCAGCTTGATCGTGAACGCTCCTCAGGAAACCCACGAGCAAATCGCGGACTTGCTGAAGAGCCTGCGAGCCCTCCAGAACCTTCAGGTGACCATCGAAGTCCGATTTATCCAATTGCAGGATACGTTCTTCGAGAAGATGGGTGTGGACTTCGATATGCAAATCGACGACCACGTCCGAACCTTACCGCGTGAAGACTCCGGTCCGAGCGTTGTCGTCGGTCTCAATGGGCCAACTGGAACCATCCCATCGCTCACCACCGACTTCGATATCCAGATCCGCAACGGTAGCTTCGGCGTAAACCCACCGTTTGGTAACCCAGACTTGGCCGCTGGAACTCAAGTCGGTCTCGCGATCCTTAGCGACTTGGAACTCTTCTTCTTCTTGCAGGCCGCCCAAGGCAACAGCCGACAAAACGTCCTCCAAGCTCCGAAGATCACCATGTTCGATGGACAAATGGGGACCATCAACGATCAAGCTTTCAGGCCGTTCGTTATCGGTTTTAATCCTGTCGTCGGAGACTTTGCTGTTGCACAGCAACCTGTCATTGTGGTTCTGAGCGAAGGCACCCAGATGAACGTGCAGTCGGTTGTCTCTCAGGACAAGCGATTCGTACGACTGACTCTGATGCCACAGTTCACTCGCTTAGAAGCTACCGATCGTGAATTCACGTTCCAAGGGCGAAAGAGCACGAAGACAGGTACGAGTATCCTCGATGGTAACGGCAGGCCGACGGCAAGCCGAAACAATGAGGAAGAGTTCATCGAAGGCACCACCGTTCAGCAACCAACGCTCGGAACCACGTCGGTCAGCACGACCGTCAGCGTTCCAGACGGTGGAACGATCCTGATGGGTGGTATCAAACGACTCCGTGAAGGTCGAACCGAACGGGGCACACCGATGCTCTCGAAGATTCCGTACATCAACCGACTCTTCAAGAACAATGCGATCGGTCGCGAAACTAGCACGCTGATGTTTACCGTAAGCCCGCGGATCATCATTCCGGCTGAGGAAGAAGAGCAACTGGGTGTCTCCAGCCCACGGCCGTAGTTGCCGACGTCTGGTATTCTGAAACGTGAAACTTAAGAGCCCCGGAATATATCCGGGGCTCTTTTTTTTCCAGGAGGCGATCAAGTCCACCAATCCACCGTTTCCCAACTGGCCCCTGGGAGAATAAAAATTCAAAAAATTCGGGTTCCCCCCGAACCATTCCGTTTTTCCAGTCTCTTAATGCTCAATCGACGCTCATCGAATTTACGATGATCTGCGAGGGATCGGTTGTTTTCACCCATCGCGTAGGGTAGGATCCAGTGGCGGCCCCATACCGCTGTAGGACTTTCTCTAACAGCCTTTTGCGAAAACCGCCAAGCTTCGTTTTTTACTTGTTTCATCTCATGCTGCGCTAAGCGGTGCAGGGAGGATGCCATGCGTTTACTGAATTGTGCTCAACGATGTGCCAACGTTTTTGCTGCGATGCAAATCCGCGCTGTCGTGACACTTATCAACGCGATGCATCTCCTCCGCCACCTTCTCGATGCGCACCCCAGTACGTCGAGCAAGCGAACGAGGAACAAATCGTCCTCGCGTTGCTCAAGTTCCCAAGAATGGAGCATAAGCACCACTGAGGTTTTCTGGCCGAATACCAGAAAACCAGCTTATGCGACAGTCAATCGAGGCAACTCGATTCGACAGCAAGGTCAGTAGACCAGAAACCTTGGAACAGATGCCGTCAAACTCAATCGTTTGATTGCTCAAAACGTACTTCCCCAGCTTGATGCTCAGTTCAGGCCTACCCGTTTTTGTATTCGAAACGGGCAGAGACCACTCCAAACTGAGAATCCAGCACCTTTGGATCACCATCCAACAGACGCCACGTTGTTGTCTTCCATAGACAACGGCGAGGTATCTCACCATGGCAGGTCCCAAATGGAGCATGAGATATGTCCGCAGCAGCACTAAATGCCGATTCCGATCAGTACCAATTGCACGATGTAATCCGGGCTGCCCAACAGGGTGACCGAACCGCCATGGATGAACTCTGCATACGGTTCGAACGCCAAGTCCTCGCCATCGCTTTCAAACGATTGGGAAATTGGGACGAAGCGCAGGAATTGAGCCAAGACGTTTTCGTCCAGGCCTTTCGGCGCCTTGATCAATTGCAGACGCCCGAAGCCTTTCCAGGCTGGATTCGCCAAATCGTCGTTCGAATGGCGATCAATCGGGCGACTCGGCGACGACGACTGGCCAACATCGATCAGGAAATCCTCGAAGCGACTGTTGTCAGTCACTCCGATCCTTCGATGGCCGCAATGACTGATGAGACAAAGCAGCAAGTCCATCAGGGGCTGAGAAGCTTGCGTGACCTCGATCGTCAAACCTTGGTCGCGTTCTACTTCGAGGAGCAATCCCTGCTAGAGATGAGCAAGAACTTTGATGCTCCTGTTGGAACCATCAAACGCCGATTGCACACCGCAAGAAAGCGACTTGCTCAAGCCTGTAGCGGGCTGGTTGGTCCGGATGCCATTTGAAATGCTGCAGCCCTAGGGTTGCAGCAGCAAAACCCCAGTCCCGGTGGATAATGCTTGCAATCCGCAAGCCCCCGGGTCGTAGGGGGCTCGCTGACGAAGCGCAGGAGCGGTGCTACCTGGCCGATAATTTCCCGCGCTCGAAATCTCTTTGCAGGGTGGATGCAAGTAAGTTAGGTAAGGGGTGAAGAAAAGCCCCGAATAGAAGCGTCCGCCTGATAGCAGCGGTTGCAATGGTGGGCATCGCTCATGGCCGTGCTGCTCGAGCATGATGTCTTCGTAGTACGTTGGGAAATGGCAGTACACGGGAGCAACCCACTCCTTCGATGAGAGGAACCATCCTCCTTCGCGATCCGGCCCATAGGGCAATGGAATCGGGTCTGGCAATCGCCCCTCAATCGCGTCTTGTGGCGTAACCCCAGTGCCGATCCCTGAAAGGGATGTATTGGGCATCACCAACGGTTTCACGCGAAGTGGCTCCAAATTCCGCACATTTTGGGAGGGCACCCCACTCGCATTCGGCTGCGCTGGGGCGGAGCTTTCCGCATTGGGAACCTGTGCTGGGACAGGTGCAACGCCCCCAACCTCAGGTGTTGCGACTTCGGTAACAGGCGGTACAGCACCGCCCACCACCGGTTCCTGGTTCGAAGCGAATCGATGCAAGCCACCTGGGCTCAAACCTTGTGCTGCTCGCACCACTCGCACGGGATCTTCCGCGTGCACTGCAGTCACTCCGAACTGCATCCCCACTGCGAGACCAGCAACCCAACGCGTTTTCATCGATTTTGCCATCCTAGCCAACCTGAGTGACATCCTGCCACCTCGTTCATGTGTATCAAAAAGCCGGCCGTAGGGGTTGCCAATGCAAAAGCGTTGGCGGCCGACTCTTTAGGGTTCTCGGCATAACCCGAACTATCCCATCAGAAGGTGCAATCGAAATGCCGCGGAAGCTAGCGAACGTCGTCGGGTAACTGCTCCAAACGTCAAGCTTTATCAGGTCGCAGCATCGCGTATCGTTTCAGAAAGTGAAGCCCATGTAGTTGCTGAAGCGAAGCCCTAGGCAAACCGAAAGCAGGAAAAGTGCGTCCGATAGCAGTGCCCGCACGAACGATTCGAGGATTGCTGTTAAATGAAAAAAGCGTAGTCAAGACTACGCTTCTTAAAAGAATGCACTCTCAAGCAGCTCCATTCGCCGTTGGGTGCGTTTTCTTCCAGTATTGGTATGCAGCACGAATATCCTTCAGATGCATCCAATGCCCGTGAGTTTTTGTAGTGCTCGAAACCATTGTCTCGGGTGCTATCTCGCCTTTCTCGATCTTCTTCAAGAAGTCCGATTCAGCGATTGGCCCGACAGTTTTCGATGAACCCCAAAACCCCTTCTTCATAAAATACCAGTCAGCTGACATGCGTCACTCCTCCTAGGCAAACAACAAAAAATACGATGATTGCAATTGGTTTTAGGAGTAACCGACTGTGGGCGTCTCGATTAACTAACACCTCACTATAGAAAAGGTTTCGGCATTCTTTCTAGTGCTAAAAAAGGATAATTCCAAGCGATTTCCCCGGAAGTTTGTCGCAGACCGATCCGCCCCCACTCTAGCGGGTGCCAACTTGGCTTCTTCTGAGCCCGCCTAACGGGCCACACAGATGGAACTCTATGCGATTTGGATAGCATTTGCAGAGTGTCACCTGAAGTGGCTTGAATCGCTCAGTGCGGTCCGTAAGAATTGGTGGCAGTCGCCTGGAAACCAGTCAGCCAGCATTTTGCCAATTTTGTCGAAGTGACATATTGGCGAGGCGTCGTTTTCCACTCGAAATCCTTTCGATCTTCACGCCAACCGGAGACCATCGTTCTCATGCTTTCCCGAGCCCCCTTCGCACTACTCGTCGCGTTCACTCTTCTCGGAGTAGAACAGTCGCTCGGCCAATCACCGTCCAAGCAATCACCGTCCAAGCAATCACCCGCTCAACAGTCGAGCTCGAAGCCGCCTTCGGACTTCCCCATCCAGCAGTGGCATTCTTCCATTTCAAGTGGAGCGAACCGTTCGGACTTTAGGGACTCAAGTGGCCGAAGTACTGGCTCCTCGGTTCGGCAAGGGGATCGCATTACCTTTCGCGACGCTAGCGGACGGGTCACTGGAAATGCAACGGTCTCTGGAAACCGAGTCACCTATCGTGATGCGAGCGGCCGGTCTATTGGCTCATCAACGATTTCCAATCCATCATCCTCATCCCCCTCCACCACGTTCCGATCCTCCTCGGGATCAACCCTGGGTTCTGCTCAATCATCGAACAACAGCCTCCGATTTCGCGATTCTTCCGGGCGATCTACCGGTAGCGCGACGCGAAGTGGCGATCGCATCTCGATCCGGGATAGCAGCGGCCGATCCACAGGATCGGTGACGACGAAGAAAAAACCCTAATCGCAACTTGAAGAGCGACTGCCTCGGGGCGATTTCGTTAGAGTGCGGAGACGGATTCGCTCAAGGCGGAGATCGATCAAGGCGGGGATCGATCAAGGTGGAGATACAGTGGCTCGATTCTGTATTCGATAGATGGCATTGCTCTCCGGCGCCCAAACGACAATATCGCCCGACGCGAAGCCGGCAACGATCACATCTCGACCCACTCCCGAGACTGTGATCGAGGTTGGTGCGTCATCGATCCGATGCGAAGCCAATTCGAATGCGTCGAGATTCTCGATCGAATAGTTTGTCTTCTTCTTTTCCTTCCCGTCCTCCCCCTTCGATTCGGTAACTTCTTCTTTGCGAAGCTTGAACCTGCGCAGCGCACCTGGCGATGGAACCACCACGACTTCCTGAGTCGCAGCAAGTTTGTCAGTCCCTTGCCGAAATCCATTTCGCGATGCTCTCGCATTCGAAGCACTCAGGCCAGGAAAAAGCCGAATGGTTCCAGTCTCGTCCAAGGTGATCACACCATTCTTCAGCGAATGGATTGAAGCTACCGCGCGTTCATGATCCGTGTAGCTGGTGAGGACTTGTCCATTTCGAGCGTCGTAACTCTTCGCAGTTCGATCACGTGAGGCCGTCAAAAGGGTAAGTCCATCCTCGGACCAATCCACAGATGTGATCGCAGCTGCATGGGCAGCCTCCTTCCAAACGATATTGTTGGAATTGATTTCCACGACCAAGACTACGCCGTCATGATTGCCGATACAAAGTCGTGTCCCGTCGGGGCTGACAGAAATATCCAGCGGGATATCCCGGCAGGTCCAGTGCACGACTCGCCGAGAATTTGCCGCATCATGAACATTGGGGGAAACGCTCGCCAAGGACCACCGAACACTCTCCACCCAACCGATTTTGCCGGGTTCACCCGAGGCAATCACCAACGACGAGGCCCATGGGTTCCATTCCAGATCAGCTACGAATCTACCTCGAGTGGGGATCCTACCTCGCAGTTGTCCATCAAAGCCCCACACCAACACTTCGTAGTAGCCGGAAGCAAACACTACATGGAGGTCATCCGCCACCGCCACTGCGTTCACTGGATGGGCTTTTGGGTATTCGAGCCTGCGAGGAGATTCAGGCGGCTGGACCGTTAAAAAACTCTCCAAAGGCGCGTCCACAGCTCCGTCGACAATCGTTCCGGTAACGAGCCATTCACGAATCGACTCGATTTCCTCCCAGTCGAGTGGCTCCGCATCTTTGGGCATGCGTTCTTGCTGATCGGACGACACGATTCGACGAAACATTTCTCCGAGAGGCCACTCGGGATTCGCAGCTTTCACATCGATGGGCTGCCGCTGGCTTTCCCCCGGCTTGAGCATGGCCAGAGGTGTGGCCATGGAGTACAGCCCATCATTTTGGGTATCGTTGTGGCAACCCAAACAACGGTCTGCAAAAATCCCTGCGATACGGCCTAATCTCGGCCGAAGCGATGCAGGCGGTTCGACCAACAAAGCAAAGTCTTGAGGTTCCAAATCACCGCGGTCCCCTTGCCCGTGCACCATCGAGTGGTCCAAGCATATCGCAATGATGCACGAAGCCAGAAAAACGAGGGTTTGGGGCAACGACCGTACAGCGCGACCTAGGCCGCAGCCACTGTATTGAGTTCCCCAAAAACCGGTTCCTGGTGCGTATAGTTGTAAACACATAGCTCCGTCAGATCTTACCAAGGCTTTTCGTCCATCAATGTTTCGGCGATCCAATAATCCGCCCAACGCTGCCACGCCCCCTTGCGGTGACTCGAGTGATTCCGGGACTTCTGCAAGTACCCCACATGGCCTCCGAAATTGGTCGTGATGACTTGAATGGACGGCGAGTAGCGACGGTTTTCAAATAATTGAATAGGGACGATAGGATCATGCGTGTCAACGAGCAGCAAGGTAGGAACCTTGATACGATCCAAGACGTCTTGGGACGAACCCGCGCGGTAATAATCTTCGGCGTTTGCAAACCCGGCCAGTTTCGAAGTTACCGTCTCATCGAACTTGCGAATGCTCGAGTAATCCGCGGACTTCAAAACCTCTCGCCACGATTCCCATCGATTGCCTCGTTCTCGCGCCTGCCGCTTCAAAGCCTTGATGAAATAACTCGAATACAAACGATTCATGCCCCGTTCGATATTCTTGCAACATTCCGCCAAATCGATTGGCGGTGCGACCGCCATCGCTCGCTCCACGGTGCAGTGAAGAGGAAATCGGTGGGGATCTTTCTCAGACTCTCCGAGCAGCTTGAGGAGAATGTTCGCGCCGAGGGAGACTCCGGCAATCCTCCATTTCCTGATCTGTAATTGGTCGCTTAAGTGATTGAGGCACATTCGGATTTGATCGTAGCATGCTCCGTGCGGAGGCAAGCGAGTTGTTTCAAAGGACCGACCTGCTCCGGGAAGATCGACCCGGAATACACGCCCACCCAACTGCAATACTGTCTGTGCGATGTTGGTCATGTACGTCCCAGAATGGGACGAACCGAGCCCGTGAAGAAGCAATATAGCCGTGTCGGAAGTAGAGTCCTTCGGACAATTTTCATGAACCAGCATATGCCCATCGGAACCGATCGGGATCTGATGTACGATAGGCGTCGGAAGCGTTGCAATAGGTCGATAGAATCCGGTGATTACGGTCTGAATATGCCCGCTTCTTAGGAACCAAGGCGGGGAGTAGTCGGAACCGGGCCATGTTCGTCCTCGAACGCCCATTCCACCTGTATGTTCGTCAGAGGTTGCGTTGGACATCGCGTGCCGTGTTTGAAACTCGTTGTCGGAAAATTCAATAATGAGCGTTTTATGCGTTGGAACGTTGGCGTTCGATACGGTCGAGACACCCACGGACAAAAGAGAACGTGTTCTCGGTGGCAGCGCCAGCTACTTTTCCTATGCAGCTAGTTTTTTCACCCCCGTTCGCGTTGTCGGACGCGTGGGTCACGACTGGCCGGATGATTTTACTCGACGATTGACTCAGCGCGGAATTGATTTCCAAGGCGTAGCGAAAGATCTTTCGCACAAATCCTATTTTTGGCACGGTCGATACCGAAACGATTTCCAGGATCGAGAGACCGTCGCCATCGAACTCAATGGCTTTGAGGATTACAAACCCACCGTACCCGCTGCGTTCAGCGACTCGGAAATCGTTTTCCTCGCCGCTTCGGCACCCCATGTCCAATTGCAGACTATTTCGCAATGCCCAAATCGCAAATTGGTATTCGCCGACACCGTCGACATGTGGATAGAGACGACGCGACCTGAACTTCTAAAGGTTCTCTCACAAATCGATGGACTTCTGATCAACGACATCGAGGCTAGGCAATTGACCGGTGAACATCAAACCGTGAGAGCGGCAAAAGCAATCCGTAGGTTCGGTCCAGACTGGGTCGTACTCAAAAAAGGTGAAAACGGTTGTTTGGCGGTAGGGCCGGACAATGTGATGATCTCTCTACCCGGCTATCCCACCGACTCATTGCGTGACCCGACAGGAGCGGGCGATAGTTTCGCCGGAGGAATGATTGGGTTTCTCTGCCAATCGTTTTGCACAAGAGACTCCGCATGGACCCCTTCTGATTTTCACCCTGCCCTCCTTCACCGCGCCCTCCTACACGGAACTGCTGTTGCGAGTTTTACGCTGAGCGATTTCAGTCTAAACGCACTCGAAACGCTTGAGAAAGCGGATATCGAACGACGTGTCACCGAGATCCTCGCGATGCTTTCCGGCACATGACCTAGTCAGTCCAGTGCATTCCATACATAATCGATGGCTTGTTGTTGAGATAGGGCGAGCAAGCCTCTAAAAACGACATCGACCGAAGACTCTCCAAAAAGGCCGTATTATGCCTCTCGCACGTATCCTGACCCAACGCGGTATCGCCGCCGCCCGAGTCCACGCAAACCACGTGACACCCCTTGATCTCAAGCCCGCAGGGGTTCACTCCCTTTCGGAACTACTTTCGCATCCGGATCTAGTGGAACTCTCAATGAGCCTCCCTGCGTCGGGTGAACCGATTGAGCATTCCCAAGTCAATTGGTTGCCACCGATCGATGATCAAGAAGTATGGGCTGCAGGCGTTACGTATAAACGCTCTCAAAAGGCTCGGATGGAAGAGAGCGAAGCGGCGGCGAGTTGCTACGATCGCGTTTATACCGCTCCACGACCTGAGATTTTTTTCAAGGCAACCCCTAGCCGATGCAGTGGACATCTCGGCTTGCTCCGAATCCGAGAGGACGCGACATGGAACGTTCCCGAACCTGAGCTTGCACTCGTGATTTCCCGTCGGGGCCAGATCGTAGGATACACCGTCGGAAACGACATGAGCAGCCGCGACATCGAAGGGGACAACCCACTCTATCTTCCGCAAGCCAAGGTCTACAACCAATGTTGTGGGCTGGGTCCCTGGATCGCACTCGCACACGAGATGCCTCCCCGCGAATCTATCGAAATCAGTCTAACGATCTCTCGAAACGATGCCGCTGCCTTCGAAGGAAAAACCTCTGTTTCCCAAATGGCTCGTCAGCTTGAGGACCTTGTCCAGTGGCTGATGCGGGATAACGACATGCCTCACGGTGCGTTTTTGCTCACCGGCACCGGCGTTGTTCCCGATAGCAATTTCACACTCCACCGAGGTGATATCGTCGATATCAGTATCTCGGGAATTGGCACACTTACCAACACGATCGTCCAAGGTTAAACCTATCATGAACACTTCCAACGAATCCCCACGCCCAGTCCTAATCGGCGGTGAATGGGTAGTCGCTAGTTCTGCAAAGTCCTTTCGTGCGACGAACCCCAGCACGGGTGAACCTATACCTTCCTTATTCCCTGTGAGCGACTGGAGCGATTGCAACAAAGCGTTGGCATCTGCAGCTTCCGCGTTCCGCGAATCACGGAATCTACCTGGCTCGAGAATTGCAGATTTCCTCGACGACTACGCCAAAAGGATCGAAGGGGAGAAAGACGCCCTGGTCGCATTGGCTCACGAGGAATCTGCGTTACCCAAGTCCCCTCGCCTAGCCGATGTAGAACTTCCGAGAACCATCAATCAACTCAGGCTCGCCGCTGAAGCCGCACGCAATGAATCGTGGCGAACGGCTACCATCGACCGCAAGGCCAATATTCGGTCTTGCTATCGTGCTCTCGGCCCGATCGCTGTATTCGGGCCGAACAATTTCCCATTTGCCTTCAACAGCATCGCCGGAGGGGATTTTGCCGCCGCGATTGCCGCTGGCAATCCGGTGATTGCCAAAGCCAATTCGTCCCATCCTGGCACCACCGAACATTTCGGAAAACTCGCTGCCGCGGCCTTACGGGCGACCGGAATGCCCGAGGGACTGGTGCAATTGATTTACCGCACCTCGCACGAGGATGGAGAGCGATTGGTGGCCGATCCGCGTTTGGCAGCGGTCGGATATACCGGAGCTCGAACAGCTGGGCTTCAGCTCAAGGCCGTGGCGGATCGCGTCGGCAAGCCTTTTTACGCGGAGCTATCGAGTGTCAATCCCGTTGTGTTCTTGCCAGGCGCCCTTCGTGAGCGAGGTGTCAAGCTAGCAGAGGAGTTCGTCGGTAGCGGTTTGATGGGCGCTGGTCAATTTTGTACCAATCCAGGATTGCTGCTTTTCATCCGAAGCGATGAAACGGAACAATTCGTTCAAACGGTAGTCGACAAATACACCTCAACCGCTGCGGGCACATTGCTATCTCCCAACGTAGAGTCGTCACTCGTCAAAAGCATCCAAGTACTCACCAACGCAGGAGCTCAACTCCTGACAGGAGGAACCAAAATCAATGGCCCACGCTGCGCTGTCGCCAACACCGTACTGCGTGTCACCGGAACACAGATGCTGACCGATCCCCACACCTTTCAGACGGAAGCTTTCGGCAATGCCGTCCTCATCGCTGTCTGCGATTCGCATCAACAAATCGTCTCGATCATCGAAGCCCTCGAGGGGAACCTCACGGGAACGATCTACAGCGATACTCAAGGACACGACGATCACGATTACATCAAGATTGCAGATGCTTTGGAGCAACGTGTTGGGCGAGTATTGAACGACAAAATGCCCACCGGTGTCGCAGTAAGTCCCGCCATGAATCATGGTGGACCATATCCCGCAACCAGCCACCCTGGATTTACGGCGGTCGGGATTCCAGCCAGCCTGCTTCGCTTCGCAAAATTGACGTGTTACGACGCAGTCCGCGAGTCGCGATTGCCAGAGATACTGAGGAATGAAAACCCAACAGGTTTCACCTGGAGATCCATTGATGGGAAATGGACCACAGGTACCATCGAATCTGCTTAGTAGACAGCATGCGACGACGTTCGTGAGAGCGAGAACATGGCGATCCTAATCGACCATGTCCGCCTTCCGATACAACTCGATTTCATACGGACCTAAAAACAGCAGCAGCAGCGATTGGTCTGCTGCGTAGTTTCTAAACACATCCTTGAGGAAGTAGTCCTCGCCTGGCCATGGATACGCAAAGACAACTGCAAAGTCGTCAATTCCCAAGTCATGCTCTGAATAGGCGTTGGGAACTTGGTGGAACAGCGACGCGTGGTTCGCTTGTCGTTTGGCCAATCGCTCACTTCCCGTTGGAAGAAAATTCCCGTGCCAAATCTCAGCGTCGATGCGCTCACTGCGCAGCCATTTCCTAGCTTCGTCGACCAAGAACTCTTCGGCTTCGATTCCGATGGCATCCCACCCGAGCATCGACGCCATCGCAGTAACCACCCCGAATCCACAGCCCCATTCGCAAAACAGTTTTCCAGGCGCGAGCCGATTCGTCTCTAACGCCTCAAGAGCCCTCCAAACATCTCGAAAATCGCAAGCTACATACTGCTCAATAGGGCGACGGTACCAAGAATCCCAGTACTTTTGGAGCAAGGCGTCGGCCCGTCCCAAAAATGCCAGCATGTCGGGAGGAACCTCCCGTTCCGGATCCCAGGGTAACGAAACCGACACGAGCTGTGGCTCACCGTCGGGCCGCTTGAACGATCGTTTTGCCATTGGGTTTTTCCTCTTCTATCCCTTAGATTGCTTGCTGATCGGTCATTATCAAAATAAAATCGGGCTGATCCCCTTTGTGCCTTCCTCGTCCTTCAATCCAACCAGCCTATTTATGCAGTCCTCATTCAGCCGTCGTAATTTCATCGCAACCTCACTCGCATCCACAGCAGCAATCGCTTGTGCAAACTCCTCGCCTCTCGCCTTCGCGCAGGCAAAGGCGGAACCATTCAAAATATCGCTGGCTCAATGGTCACTCCACAAGCCCCTTTTCAGCAAGGAGATCGACAATCTCGATTTTGCAAAAATCGCTAAAGAACGATTCGGCATCGAAGCTGTCGAGTATGTGAATCAGTTTTTCAAGGACAAGGCCAAAGACGAAAAGTACTTGGCCGAAATGAAGAAGCGGACCACGGATCATGGCGTTGCTAATGTTTTGATCATGGTGGACGGCGAGGGGGGCCTCGGCAACAGCGACGCCGCCAAACGAACCGCTGCTGTTGAGAACCATTATAAGTGGGTCGATGCAGCCAAGTTCTTGGGCTGCCACTCCATTCGAGTCAATGCTGAAACTGACAAACCCTACGAAGAGGGTTCTAAGCTCGCTGCGGATGGCCTGCGGCGACTCTCAGAATACGCAAAGCCACTGGGGATCAATGTGATCGTCGAAAATCATGGTGGTCTTAGTTCCAATGGAAAATGGCTTGCAGAAACCATTCGAGCCACCGGCATGGAGAATTGTGGCACGCTTCCCGATTTCGGTAACTTCTACGATTACGATCGCTATCAAGGCGTCACCGACTTGATGCCTTTAGCCAAAGCCGTCTCCGCGAAGAGCTATGACTTTGATGCCCAAGGCAACGAAACAAAAATTGACTTTGCCAAAATGATGAAGATCGTTTTGGCAGCAGGTTATCATGGTTGGGTTGGGATCGAGTATGAAGGATCCAAGCTCAGTCCTGACGATGGCATCAAAGCGACCAAAGCATTGCTGGAGAAAATACAAGCCGCCAGCTAATTGCCCATCAAGTACATCGATCAAAAAGCCGGCGGTGCATAACACCCCGGCTTTTTTCGTGAGCATTTCCATCCGTACTTACTGCACCAACCAGCACGAGTGTTTACTGGCCACCAGGCGGCACGGCTGGCAAACCACCCACAGGAGGCGTTGCTGGAGCTCCGCCGAATGGTCCACCTGCCCCGAACCCTGGGATCGGCAGGTTAGGAAGTGGTAGTTGTTGTAGATTCTGCTGCACTCCTTGCTGCATTTGTTGCACGCCTTGCTGGAGCGGTCCAAGCTGATTCGACAATGGGCCGAGTAGTTTATTCAGGCCTCGGTCGATTTGTTTCTGAGCCACTCCTTGCAACGCCGATGTCGCCAAATTCTGGCCGATGTTGACCAAACCCGCTAAATCCAACTGTGGCCGCTGAATCGTGCCGCGAATAGGTACTTGGATCTGCTGGCCGGCTAACGATTGCAACGCTGGCGTCTTGTCCACCCAGTCCTTTTGAACTGGTACGCTGGCGATCAGTTCCAGAGAACCATCCACCCCCACGGACCCAGAGGTTGTAATGATCACATCGCCTGCTTGAATCTGCATATCGCGGTGAGCTACTCGGCCTTGTTCAACCGCAAATCCGATGTTTTGTTCCGGCAATTGCAACCAACTGGTTGGCTGACCTCCACCGTCTGCTGCACCGGCTCCACGGCGTAGATTGCGAATCTGTTGCACCAACCCGAGCAGTTGGTCAGCCAAAGGTCCTGGCCCAACATTGGCGCCATGAACGTGCAGTTTGCCAACCAATGTCTGCCGCTCCCAAGCCGTTGGCATTATCTCAGCGCGATCGATATCGAGACTCAGATTCCCTTGAACGCTCGTGACATCGGCCAATAATGGCGCGACGTACTTGAGCCAGCCTTGACACATTTGTCGCGTGATTGCAACATTCTCGATGACTCGCTCGGGCGCTTGGCGAATGACCATAGGAGTCGCCGCGAGATCGCCATCCAAATTCCATCGCAGCGTCCCTTGAGATACAGGGAAAGATGCTTGCGATGCGAATTTTCCGTTTTCGATGGTAATGGGTATATCGGTTCCACCAATCTCAATCCCGACGACGTTTGCACGATCCCACCCAATGCTCGATCGTGCTTGCAAGGAATCCGCCCATTGATTGGACTTGCTCGATTTCCAAGAAACCTCCAACGGTTGTGTTCGCTGACCTTCGATCGCAACCATTCCACCCGTGTACGGTCTCAGTCGTTGTGCAACACTCGCTGCGTCGTACGCCACCTCGCCTTTAGAATCGAACTCCACGCCAGTTTTTTCATTCTTGATATTTGCTTGACCGCCATAAGCCAACCATTCAGTTTGCAACATCAGCTGAGGCAGGCTCACATTACCATCTGCCATGTTGTACTCGCCGTCGACGCTAAGTCGAACTTGAGGTTCGTCCCAGAGAACGGTGTCAGCGACAACCGCGCCACCTCCAGTACTGACCAGTTGCGTGGTGGGGCGTGCAGGTGCTCCTTGAGTCGCGCGAATATTCTTCCCGTCCGAAACCAATTTCCAAACGACGCGCTGCGGATCAAGCGTCCAATTCATTTGTCCGGTAATATCTCCGGTAACAGTGACTGGCGCGGAGGCGGGGGAGACACCGGGTAATACTGGCGATGAAGGCTCCGATTGGACCGACGCGATCAACCGACTTGGATCGATTCGAAACGCAGCTTGCCCAGTCCTACCCATGGTTTGATTGGGTGTTGCCGCATCCTGAGCTTGGAGCGCGAAAGATTCAGATTGCACGAGCAAGTTGTCCACTTGAAGTTTTGCCAAGTCCTGCGTATCGATTCGTCCCGTAAAACGCCCGATCATTCGGGATTCCTGAAGCGTGGTTCCTGCGCTGGTCAATCGGAACGGTTCGGTGGTCCATTCGACCTGACTGATCTCCAAATGCTTGGTGTCGATCGCACCTCTGGCATCGAGTACGCATCGTCCAGCCAATTGCACACCGGGATCGATGCCCGCGAAAAGTTGACCTCGCCGTTGCCAACGGGACAATTCCCCGCTGAACTTCACTTGGAGACCCGCCGCCGGAGCAATACCGAGTTTTGGATCATAAGATGCCAATGACAGTGGTTCCAAGATCTGAACGACCAAGGATTCTTCGTTGGACTTCAAAGAAGCCTGACCGCGATCCACTTGTAAAACAGAAGCCCCATCCAGCCGCGCGATCACTGCAAACTCGCCGTCCCAAGCCGGTTCGTCGAGATTGCCGTTCTTGTGAACAATTCGAACTGGGGTGGTTCGCATGGAACCGTTGGCTGCCAGTCGGTTCCCTTCATCCAGTGTCCATGCAACCGATGCTTGCGCTGAGCCACCCAAGCTTTCGAGTGGCAATACAAACCACTGCGAAAGCCTTTGCTCCATCTTGTCCAAATCCAACTGAGCCGTGATTCGACCATCGCGCAAATCGCCGGAACCATCAACATTGCAAAACTCGGAAGTACACCCAACCTTGAAACTGGGCGTTCCATTCGCATTTCCAATAACATCCACGGATGCTTGGAGCGCTTGATCCCAACGTATCATCTTTCCTTGCACATTGGCCTGCAAGCTACCCAACTGAAGCTGATATTTGCTGGCCGGTGGCTCCGCAGAAGGAGCGGTTAAGCCATTGGAGTTGTTTTCAACTCGGGGACTCCTACGCTGCATTGCATTCAATGACGCAACCCCAGACACGAGTTCTACTTGATCCTGCATCTTCAGCAGATCAGGGGCGACGCGACTAAGCTGTGGCAAATCCAATGTTCCTTGAATGTCCAGATCCGAGTCCGCGATCCACGGCTGGGTGATGTTGGGAAGTACGATCGGCCACGCCAAATCCGCTTTAGCAATGATCGTCCCGACATCGCAATCCAATTTGGCACCACGGGTGCTCATCCGGTTCGGCGACATGCTCAAGTCCCCGCTCAGCTTGATCTGTTGCATTCGAGCTCCTCGTTCGCCGAGCAAGGTCGGAGCGGAGACTTGCAATTGATCGAGTTGTGCCGTTTGCACAATCGCCAAAACAGAGTTAGCACCTGGAAACTCAACCTCGGCTTGAACCGTCGCGTGCCCATCCACCCGCTCGATAGGCAAATCGGGAAGCCTGCGTTTAACGAGGCTGATCCATTGGAGCGGCATCCCTTGCGTAATGATGCTCATTCGCAACGCGGCGAGACCTGAAAGCATCGGAGCATTGGGGTTTTGGGTCACAGGCTGCGTTCTCACAGTGAACTGGCCACCTAGCGGAGACTGACCCGGCAACGTGGCTGTTTGAACCAAGACTCCTACCAAGGTCATCGGTGGAATGCTCTGCTCTGCGGTCGGTAGGGGAATGTCAGCCTCGGTGATCTTCATTTCCCAAGCGGTTTGCTCGACGCTGTCCCGAGCATGAACAATCGCATCTGCAATCCGAATTCGTCCCACGTAGGATGGACCAGGAGAATGGCTAGTCGTCGGCTTTTCGGACGCGGCAGGCACCGCCAACAGAGGCTTAATCGCCTCCTCGATATTCGTTGTCCCAGGCTGCACATCCAGCAATACCTGAGTATCACGTATCGTGATCGTTCCCAGATTCCGAGGACTTACAATCAGAGAGAGCAAATTCAGCTCCGTGTCCACGGAGCCAACTTGGACCAGTTCCGCACCTCGGTCGTCGATCAACTTCAGTCCGCGGATTTTCAGAGGACGAAGCCATCCCCCTTCCATCGACGCCAAATCGATCCGCATGGGAGAAATCCCGGCGTTTCGATTGATCAAACCGACGACGAGGTCGCGGTTTTGAAGAGCCATGGGGACTGCCACAATGGGAACCACGACCAATAACAGCAGCATCGCAACTAGGACATACCTTCGTCGGATTCGATCCCTCAACCGCTTCGAACGCGGACGTTCGAAACCAGTGTCTGAAACTCGATGGTCTTCCATGAATCGCATTACCTCAGTCAAAATGACATCATTACTCGTACCAGCCAGACGGTTCGCACGCCGGGAGTGTAGTAAAATCGACAGAACCGGGTCGAGATCATAAATATCACTCTTTGTTCGAGCGGAACAAATTGCTATCCTCGCCCTCGAGCGATGTGCAATTTGAGTCCGCCATCGCACAAGGGTTTCTTCCATCAGTTGTGTAGTCGGAGATGCGAGCATGGATGCAGCGTCATTTGTTGAAATCACCCGAATCCTAGGTCTGGCAGCAGCACTCTTCGGTGGATCCTTCTTAGGGGGATCCTTCTCAGGGGGATCTGCGATAGCCGATGAATCCGATAGCTGTCCTTTGAAGTGCAAGTCACCCTGTCCTTTGAAGTGCACGTCAATATGCGACAGTTGCAAACAAGACGGCGACAGTTGCAAACAAGACGGCGACAGTTGCAAAGAAGAGGGAAACACAACCTCCGGGCCGGATGCTAACTCGGTGACAACGAGAAAGAATGCTGCTTGCGAAAGCACCGCCGAGCAAAGCACCGCCGAGCAAAGTACCGCCGAAAAAGGTATCACCGAAAAAAGTATCTCCGAAAAAAGTATCGCCGACAACGGATGTAAGAATTCGTGTTGCGAAACCCAATGTCCAGAGATTCAGGAGTCGTCGGCTCGAATTATCGCGACAAGCACTCGAGCCAACTGCACCGTCTGTGAGTCGAAGCAAAGCGACTCAGCTTCGGAATCTTTGCTGGTTAAGAAGTCAACAAAGAATCGCAAGCCGCAAACACTTGCGGTTTGGGTCTCGGACCTTTTGACGAATAAGCCTCAGATCAAGGCGCATCTGGCGGTCCATGGCGTCGTACCCGATTTGGAATTGGAGCCAATCGTTAACTGTGGTCATAAGATCTGTGCAGGAAACAAATGCTACGAAGTCGAAGATGGCAGCGTAGAAGGTAAGGCATGCGATCAACCGGTCGATGAATCCGATGTGGGCAGTGAAGAAGAACCAATTATCATGGTGCCAGCCGCCCCACCGGTCCCCAACAGCTACCATTTCACAGCAACTACTCCTGAGACTTGGAACGAACCTTCTTCGGAATTATCGGTGGCGGTTCAATCATTGGGTAAATCCCACGTTTCCGTTCCAGCTTCGCTCCTGCTTTCACTGATGGTGGAACGGGCTGATGCAACCGCACGTTTGGAATTGACCCAGGCGTTGATGGAGGAACGCGAAGCGCATGCTGAGCAAGTTCGACTTATGGCAGAACAAAACCTGCAGCTTCAAAACCAAATCTCATTGATGGCCACCCGCATGGAATATTCCAATACTGTTGCGGCCCTGGAGCATCAACGAGCCATCGCGACCCATCATCAAGTCGAATTAGCTCCGCAGCCCCAACAAGCACCCTCACAAAACGCACCCTCACAAAGCGCACCGTCTCGCGATGCCTCAAAGCTGCAATCGATCCAAGAAGACCTGACGAACATCCGACGGCAAATCGCGTTGCTGAAATGGCATCAACCAGTTCCTTTCGCGCCGAGCTCCATCGGGGCTGATGCAGCGGACAACGAAAGCTATTCTTGGCGGCAAGCTAGGATTTCTCCATACATCCCTGTGTTTCCGCATGCGAATGCCATCCAAGGCTCTGCGGAATGCTCCAGCGATAGAAACAGTGTTGGCACTGAGGTGAAGTAAACCTCACGTCGAAATCGATGGGGCACTCGGTATAATGCTCGGCGACGAAGAGCTCAATTTCGTCCGTGATTTCGCTTCATGCCACACTCCAATGCCGTGCCAATGCCCCTTCCTGTTGTCGATCTGATCCGTCATAAGATCCTACTCCTCCAAGGACGTCTCGCGGTTATTGAACCCGAACAAGCCACCTTGATGGAGGCGATGGGGCGAGTGCTAGCGCAACCGATAGTTGCTTTTAGGGATAGCCCAGCGTTGGATGTGTCCGCCATGGATGGTTATGCGGTGCACCTTGGGGACATTGGTACGGCACCATTACCCGTCATAGCGACCACAACAGCTGGGGCAATGCCGATGGCCCTGCAGCCCAAAACCGCTATTCGGATTTTTACGGGCGCCGCGGTACCTCAGGGGGCCGAGGCGGTGGTTCCACGCGAGCATTGCATCGAATCGGAGCATGAAGTCGTGATCGAAGGTGCTACGAATCGATATTCGATAGGCACCAATATCCGACGCCGAGCAGAAAATGCCTCTCGGGGTGAGTTGGTACTCGGACCTGGATGCCTCATCGATGGTCCGCGAGCGTCAACGATCGCTACATTCCATGAATCTCGTTCCCTCCAAGTTCGCCGCAAGGTGAAGGTATCGATCATCAACACGGGAGACGAACTCATCGAAGCGGGTGAGTTGCTCCAGCCCTGGCAAATCCGAGACTCCAATGGCCCATTGTTGCATACAATGCTCTCGGCGCACTCTTGGATTACGGTAGAACGTCTCCAAGCAAAAGACGACGCGGAAGAGATTAAGAATCGCATTCGCGAGGCTCTCGACCAATCCGATGCGATTCTACTTACAGGTGGCGTTTCCATGGGAGACACCGATCACGTCCCAGGTGCGATCCAAGCTACCGGTTCCGAGATCGTGTTTCACAAACTACCAATTCGTCCAGGGAAACCTATCCTTGGAGCGGTAGGCCCTCGCGGTCAATTGATCATGGGGCTTCCTGGGAATCCGGTGAGCGTTGCCGTGACCTTTCGGTGTTTCGCCTACCCTCTGCTTTGCCATGTATCAGGCCAATCCGGATTGAAATTCTCTTTTCCAGCCCAGGTCCATTCCGGCGACGAGAAAACGTTGGACTTGGTTTGGTTTCGATTGGTCACATTCAAGGAGCCCGGAATAGCCGAGATCCTATCCAACCAAGGCTCCGGAGACCTAGCAGCTCTAGGTCGCAGCCATGGTTTTGTCGAAATTCCATCCGGAGCAACATCCAATGGCTCCTTCCAATTCTACGATTGGAAGGGGCTCACGCTGTAATGCATGGATGTGGCGGGATTCTCAACAACGACGCCCCATCTATCGGATCTTGATCTCTTCAGACATTAGGGCCCAAGCTTTCGGCAACCCACTTTCTGGCTTAGCCAACGCACGGAATAATAACTTGGTGCCATCCGCCTTGAACCCCTG
Organism: uncultured Pirellula sp.; assembly: GCA_903892355.1. Lineage (GTDB taxonomy): Bacteria > Planctomycetota > Planctomycetia > Pirellulales > Pirellulaceae > JBKCUI01. The sequence goes on from CAITIE010000073.1 coordinate 50,827, forward strand.
CCGCGTCATCAATCCCAATAATTGAGACTCCAAACTTCTCAGCAGCGAATCTACAGAATCCGTAGTACCGATCTGGATATCTCCCATCTCGTCATCGGAACCACCGAGAAACTTGAAGAGATCGAGCCCTGTCGGTGCGTCTGGACGTGAGATTACCTTCGGTTTTTCGATCGAAAGCTTCTTTGCAACCATGGCAATGGCATCGTCCAATCCTCCGAGATTATCAACCAATCCTCGCTGCTTGGCTTGCTCGCCCGACCAAACGCGACCACCTGCTAGGGGCTTGATCGCATCAACACTCATGCGGCGAGATTCGCTGGCTAGCTTTAGGAATTGACCATACGTATGATCGATAAAGTTCTGCATCCTAGCGATCTCTTCCTCGGTCCACGCGTGATCGATCGAATCCATGGCAGCAGATGAATCCAGATGCACCGTTTCGACACGGACCCCGACTCGGCGAAGGAGTGAACCGAGAGTCACTTTAAGAGAGAAAACTCCGATGGAGCCTGTGATCGTTCCATGTTCTGCGAGGATCGGTTGACCGATGCAGGTGATCCAATACCCCCCCGATGCTGCGACTTCTCCCATCGAAAACACGATGGGCTTCTTCTTTGCGAGCGCATCTAGAGATTGCCGAATCGCTTCGCTCGCCGTCGCGCTTCCACCCGGTGAATTGATACGAACCACGACGCCCTTCACTTTGTCATCCGCATTGAGTTCCTCGATCAGCTTTACCGTCGGTCCGGAAACAATCGCACCCGGGCTGGGATCTTTGCCGTCTTGAATGGCACCACTCAAATGAAGCACCGCGATGGATTCATCTTTCAGCTTGGACGGATCTTTCGGTGGGGACATCGCTTTGGACATCAATTCAAAAATCGAAACATCGCGTTTGGGCTTTGCTTTGGGCTTACTCCATTCGTATTCATCCCCTAGGTTCGCCATAATGGTCTGTTTCATCGTGCCGTAGGGAGCGAGCCTATCGACGAGTTTCGCGGACAAAGCCTCTGCTGGCAGTAGCATCCTCTTCTTTTGCAATTCGCGGACAGCACCGACGGTCAACCCTCGACCTCGCGCGATTCTAGCAACTTGCGCAGCATTGATGGATTCAAGCATCTCGACGTAATGCTGCTTGAGATGCGCAGACATGACGGAATTGGTATAGGGTTCCACCGCGCCTTTGAAGTCGCCTGCTCGCACCACAGATGCATGCAAACCTACCAGATCCATTGCATCCCTGTAGAACATGGACTCCATGGTCGATGACGGCATGTCGATTCCACCAAAATCCGCCATGATCACTTCGTTGCATGCAGATGCAATCGATAGATGGGTATTGTCCGAATTTTCTAACCACGCGATCAGTTTTTTACCACCGCTCCGAAGTCGAGCAATTCGCCGGTCGATTTCATCCAATTGCGCCGGATTCATCGCCATCGATGCATCCGATAGATCGAAGACGACATGCGTCACCTTCTCTTCACTTTCTAATTCGCCAAGATAATCGCAGAGCCGATAAAATGATTTTGTCTTACCACCTCCCCCTAAGATCAGCTCGGTTGGATTCAAACTACCAGGGGATGGCAAATCTTCGTAGTTACCGCTTAAGGTCAAAACCCGAACATGTTTCTTGTTATCGTTTTTCTCCGCCCGCGACTTTGACTCACTCCGAGTCGGCTTGGGAGGTGCCACCTCGGATTTTACGTCAGACTTCTTTTCCTCAACCGTTTTCTTCTCTGCTGAACCGTCGTCTTGCGCAGCCGCGTTGGTTTCAGACACGGTCTCAGAAGTAGTCGTTGCGGCCCCTGCTACCCCGGACGGGTCGGCAGGCTTGTCCTGCGCCCAAGCAGTCCCAAACACGAAGACGCTTACCAGGACTGCCGAACCAATCATGGCGAGAGGCATCCTAAAAAGAATGCGGTTCCAGATTCTCATAAAAAACTCCCGAGCAAAAAGACAAGTTATCCGATGCTTTATCATACATGGAAGCCCTGCTTGGGAGAATAAATCTCTTTGGAACGAGCGGGGGAGACTCAAGAAATAGACCGTGCAATTCCATTGAGTTTTACTAGAATCTGTCGGATCAGGATCTGCACGAAACAGTTTCTAGGATTCCCCCCAGCAATCCATACCCTCCCATGATCGTTACCATCGACGGCCCAGCTGGAGCTGGAAAAAGCTCGGTTGCCAGGAAGCTCGCCAAAGAGTTGGGATATCACTTTCTGGATACGGGAGCCATGTACCGCTGCGTAACGCTAGCTTGCCTGGAGCGAGGAATACCGCTGGGTGAGCCAGATAAGGTTGCCGATGAAGCTCAACGGCTCAAAATCGAGCTTTTGGACGACGAAGTCTTTCTCGATGGCAAGAACGTATCCGAGGAGATTCGCACCCCTCGAGTGACCAAAGCGATCAAACAAGTCGCGGATAATCTGAAAGTTCGCGCCGCTATGGTCCAATCGCAGCGCCAGTGGATCCAGGGAAAAGATGCCGTGACGGAAGGGAGAGATCAAGGAACCATTGCCTTTCCGGATGCCCCATGCAAGATTTTTTTAACCGCATCTCCAGCCGAACGGGCGCGAAGGCGCGTCCTCCAATTGCTTAACGCAGGCATCGATGCCGACTTTGATGAAATCCTGCGTCTTCAAGAAGAGCGGGACAAGAACGATATGGAACGGGAAACCGGCGGTTTACGGCCTGCCCCCAATGCGTTAACCGTCCAAACCGATGGCATGGATGAATCCCAAGTATTGCAGAAATTGCTTGAGATCGTGCGATCCAGAGTGCAAACTAATCCCTAAAACATCGTGGAGCCTCTAGCAACCACTCGGTTCCTCAAAGACGTTGCATCGAATCCGATAACACTCAGTACTCCAGTCCGCAATGACGAATGCAAATACCACCGAGGGCCAATCCTCCTCAAGCAAGCTTGCTTCTGAGAGACAGGAATCGAGCGTGTCTAGGGTTTGCCGAAAAATCTTTTACCGGTCAATGCGGACACTCGCACGTCTTTTCGCCACCACCGCTTGCCGCATGCGCGTCGAAGGACGCCATCTGCTCCCCGACCGCGGTGGAGCCATGTTGTTATCCACCCATCAATCCGTCATGGATCCAGTATTGGTAGGTCTCTGCTGCAACCGTTTTATCAACTATCTCGCCCGGCACACGCTTTTCAAGAACCCACTTTTTTCACTGCTAATCCGAGTCTTGGATGCTATTGAAATCGATCGAGAACGGGGTGGACTCGCCGGCTTGAAGGAAATGCTAAAACGTCTCAAACGAGGTGAAGCGGTCCTCTTATTCCCGGAGGGAACGAGAACAAACAGTGGGCGTATTGGGGAAATCAAACCTGGATTTATTCCCATCGCTCGACGCTCGGGAGTTCCCTTGGTTCCCATCGCAGTGGTTGGTGCCTACGAATGCATGCCCAAAGGTGCCAAGTGGTTAATTCCACACCCCATCGCTGTCGTCTTTGGAAAACCCATACTCGAAAATGAGTACAAAGAACTTTCGGACGAGGAGTTGTTGACTCTCCTAAGTAAGTCCCTGCATCAACTCTATGCACGTGGTTGTCAACTCACCGTGCTATCGAGTCGGTAATTCTCGGCAATCCAGATGGCCTCACGCTCTTTGGTCAGTCGTTGTAATCGTTACAAATGTTCTCTTGAACATTCGCCCCCTAAAATCGTAATGGTCCGGTTTATCGGGTGCATGATCTTTGCAAAGTTCGACCTAACTTCTCTTGGACTCTGGAAACCCCTGTATACGTATACCTCGTTGGTATCCTCCAGAAACCCGCAAGGAACTCAGTTTTGCTCGAGATCACCCCGACTCCCACTCCACTGCGGAAGAGTGCCCCTTGGGCTCTCGATATCGCACTTCCGATCGTCTTGGTCGGACTAGCGATAGCGTGTGGGCTTTACGGAGTTTCAGACAATCTCGTTTATGGCCCTATCGAGCAACGGGCCCATAATATTTCCGACGAGATCGCCAAGCGATTCTCCGAAAAGCCAGTTTTCGAAAACCTACAAAGTTGGCTTGAAAATCCATCGGATCCATCGCTTCGCTGGGTGGCCATCATTGATCCCTCCGATTCTCGAATCGTCGCTGGAACACACCTGAATTGGGTTGGTTCTGTCATCGAAGAGGTACCGGACAAATCATCGGCAAAACAACTATTTAATGCCGTGGCCAATTACACCAAAGCGAAGCCGTACTTCACGAGTGATGGCTTCTATTGCTACACAACTTCACTGGCTGCATCGAGCGACCCCAAAGCCGCCTACATCGTATCATCCTGCATCGATACCCGCTTAGAGCAGCAACTTTATCATCGAGTCATCACGCTGGGCACGGTATGGATCTTGATTACAACTCTACTAGCCTTCGGATTGATCCAATTACGCCTTAGTCGATTACTCCTGCGCCCAGGACATGAACTAGCGAGCTCCATCCGGGACAACCGTGAATCCACGAACAGTCGTTCAGGGCTACTCTCGGAACTATTTGCTACTTGGAACACTCACCAAGCCAAAGTTGTCGAGCATCGAAGACTGGTTGAAAAACTGATCGCAACTCGTGATCAAATGGAATCGATACAGAACGTTTTCGATCAACACTTCCTGATCTCACGAGTCGACCGGTACGGGTACTTTGAGGATGTCAACGATACCCTCTGTAGAACCATTGGTTACAGTCAAACGCAATTACTTCGAAAACCCATCTCAAAGCTATTTTCGATACCCAACAACCCCGAAGCCCTCGAGTCCCTGTTGCAGTTCAATAATCAATCGGGAGTATGGCGAGGAGACATCAGGGTGATGATGGAAAATGGCTCATACCTATGGATGGATACCGCGGTCAGCGTCATCACCGATGAAAAGACGAAACGGTTCAGCTTGCTCTTTATCCAAGCAGATATCACCGCCAGAAAACAAGCCGAAGAGGCAACCGAGACCACCCAGAACGAACTCAGACAAGCCAACGAATTAGCAAATGCACTCGCCAAAGAGTCGCAAGCTGCTAGCCAGGCGAAGTCTGAGTTTCTGGCCAATATGAGTCATGAGATCCGCACGCCGATGACTTCCATTCTCGGCTACTCCGAATTACTGACCTCAGAACTTGGAAGCGAGATTGGAATCGATATCCAGAAGGACCACTTGAAGACCATCAAACGCCACGGTGAACACCTCCTTGCCATCATCAATGACATCCTTGACTTGTCAAAAATCGAAGCCGGAAAGATGCAGTTGGAAGTCATTTCCACATCGCCGATTTCGATTGTGAAGGATGCTATTTCATTGATGCATTTCAAAGCTCAAGAAAAAGGTTTACTGCTTGGGTTTTGCAACGAAACGGAGATTCCAAACGCTATACAGACCGACCCAGTCCGCTTACGTCAAATTGCTGTCAACTTGATCGGAAACGCAATCAAATTCACCGATCGAGGTTCTATCAAGGTTTCTCTAAGTTGCGACCCTATCCGAGAATTGCTAAGTCTTAAGGTAGAAGATACCGGGATCGGCATGACTCAAGAGCAAATTTCAAAGCTTTTCCATCCATTCACTCAGGCTGATACGAGCACGACACGTCGATTCGGAGGAACCGGATTGGGACTTCGAATCTGCCAACGGCTCGCCAACATGCTAGGTGGCGACGTCAAAGTAAACAGTCGTTGGGGTCGAGGAAGCACTTTTGTAGCCACGATCTCCACAGGTCGACTCTACAGCGTCGAGTGGGAAGAATCTGGCAGAATCGATTTCCAAAATCATTCCGAACCGAGACAACGTGAGAATCTATTGCCGAGTGCTGCTTTGTCAAACGATCCAGACACTGACGCTTTGTCCTGCGACATTGATTCCTTCGAAGCTAGTGATGCCTCGAAAACCACCCTGGTACGAATCCCAGATCTCGCAACCCCGAATCCGCCACCTCAAAACATCGAGAAGTCACTAACCGGCGTACGCATACTCCTCGCCGAAGATGGAACAGACAATGCCAAGCTGATCCGCTTCTTTCTAGAAAAATCCGGAGCCCAAGTCCAAATTCATGACAATGGTCGAACCGCGTTATGTTGCTTGACATCCGACGGGACTATCGATGGAGACTTGCTGCTCCCACCGGCTTTCGACTTGATCATCACCGACATGCAAATGCCGGAACTAGACGGCTATAAATTTGCGAGTTTGCTACGGCAAAAGGGTTGGAATCGCCCGGTAATCGCACTAACGGCCCATGCCATGTCCGACGATCGACAAAAATGCTTGGACGCCGGTTGCGATGACTTCGCCACAAAGCCGATCGATCGCAAAGTACTCACAGAAACGTGCGTTCGCTGGGCTTCGAAAGTCAAGGCCTTCAATCCCGCTCCGACATTACCAATGACAACCTTGAATTCGAATCTGACTTCAAACGCTTGATTCATTCATGGAATCAAAAATTGCTGGTTTCTTAATTGGCTACTGATCTTCCGCCTCGGTGTACCAACCGATTACTCGTCCATCACTATCGCCACTAAGCAATGTCGTACCGTCGTTGGAGAACTCTAAAGCGGTAACCTTGGCACCGATATGCCCAGGCAACGAATAAAGTTCACGCGCCTGAGTGTCCCAGCGTCTCGTGGCAAACCACACACTAAGTGTTCCAGAGACATCTCCGACCACGAAAACATTTCCCTTCGGCGAAACAGAAGCTCGCTCGATCATGGACTGATTCGCCAATGAGAAATCGGACCTTAACAATTGCCGTTTATCTCGATCAACACGGCACCAATCAATCCTGCTCTCCCGTCCATCCACTTTCCGAATTAGCATCAACAGCGATGCATCGCCTCTTTCACCATCCATTGATTCGGCAAACCAAATAGCACTCAGACCTTGCGCAGTATCGCTTAACGCGCCAGGCTCCACTTCGAGTGGGTAACGCTTCCAACTGCTAGCATCCGCCTCTACTATCTCCGCATTCCCGTGGTCAGCCCCAAAAAGCCAACCCTCGCCATTGGCAAGCGTAACAGCCCATCGAACGTCGTTTACTTCTAACGTGACTTTCCATTCCAAGTCATCTTGTTTACTAACCAAGCATGCACACGACCGATGCTCTTTGTCAGTACCAATCAAACAAATCGATTGTCGATTACTTGAGATTCCGATGAACTGAAGCGTTTGGAATCGATGTCGAATAGGACTCCATGAATAACCTCTTTCTGGATCGAGATACTCAGCTGCGAATAACCCCTGATTATCCATCCTCATTAGGACCATCTTTCCATCTTTGGAAATAACCGAATCCAAACATTGACCTCGCCCCATTGGTTCATTTGCGAAATTTTCATTTCCAAGATGGGACGCCAACTCGATCACTCCTCTTGAATCAGTGAGAACGATCGCACCATCGGCGGATTTCTGTACCTTTACGAGTCCACCGACAGACTTAACTGATTCGAATTGCAGAGCCTGTTCTTCGGCATTCAGATAATGCCAGTCCCCTGTTTTCTCAAGATACGATACTACCTTAGGTTGTGTGGAATCGTGCTCCCAGTTCAACAGGGACAGTTTACTCTTCCGTTTACTGTCACTCGATCGCACTGCGAATCGAAGCCTATCTGCAGAATCGATGGCTTTGGATAAATCCATGTCAACATAGCTCCAACGCAATTCCTGCTCAGCCACGGCAAGTTCAGGAAACTCCCGACTCCAATCGAGCCCTCCAAATCCGGTCCCATCCCAGGTTAACCTAGCAATCCGACCGTGTTCAAAGAGTATGTAAAACCTCCTTCCATCCGTAGACCAAGCAGCTTGAACGGGCTGAAAACGATTATTAATCGCCAGATCAAAATTGCGAAAGCGTTCCCGATCCCAGGAACCTGGATCCGCGCTGTCGAGGACACGAACCGAGCCATATTCGTTTACCAATGCATACAATTTCCCCTCAATGGGATGCGCTGAAGCGATTACAGTTCCAAAGCGTTTTTCCTCTACACCCAATGTCCAATTTTCGGTCGAAACACCCCACGTGGATTTTCCGTCGCCGCAGATCAACTCCTTGTCATCAGCGATAAACCCAAGCCTGACAGGGCCATCGGAGGGTATCGAAAGTCGCGCGAGCATCCTACCAGTGGCCATGTCCCATATGCAGACTTCACTTCGGTCTTGTGCTTTATCTAAGTAGAAATTCGATTCCAAGGCTCTCCGTGCAGAGGTCGCGACCCAAGAATGTTTCGACGCACACGCCGCATCGACAACTTGTGAGTAAGGCGTGTGCCCAAGGTAGTGGGGCGTGAATCCGCGACGCAGACCAGGTGACCCTGCATTTTCACCTAGAAGAATTACGCCGTTAATATCAACAACACAAGGCACATTCGCGGGCCCAAATCCGGTGCTTGAAATCGAGACGGGAGTTTTGAGAAGGGTGGAACCTCTCCTTCGCTCCTGTTCGATCCTATCCCAGCGCATGACAACTCCTTGTCGATCGAACCCCATGATTCGATCTCCACCCTCCACAAAACAAAAACCTGCGACGTCCGATTGCAAACCGGACAAAAATCGATCGTAAACCAACCTATCGGACTGCCGAAGCTGCCAAACGTGAATGATTGGATCGTCGCTTCTCGATAATACCGTACCATCGGAATCGCAGAGTACTTGATTGACCGCGCTTTGATGACGTCGCTGCGAACGATGCGTCTCGATGATCGCATCGAAATCCTCCTCTTTCAACACTTCAATATTCAAATTTCCCGTTGCCTCGTCGAGGCCCGACCACATCATGGGTACGGGTAAAACTGCTCCATCGGTACAACCGAGGAGCAGAGTCGTTCCGTTCGGTGACATACACGCAGTCGAAACATTTTTCCCAACCGATGGGGGTAGAGGAATGGATACAACATTCCCACCATTGAGACTCGCAATAAAGCAAACGCTTCCAGCGGCTGGCAATTGACTAAATCCAAAAACGAAATCCTCAAGCTTTCCTTCGAGTGGTTGCAAGACTTTCAGATCACCACGTATCGGCAACACCGTAGGCTCTGAGAGCGAATCGCCCTGCACTCGCCATTTCCATAGCCCACTGTTGATTCCACCAATGAGCCATACACCATCATTGCTGAATGCAACCGAACTCAGTTTTCTTTTCTCAATCCCAGGTACGGAAGACTGCCGACCAGTTTCCGTTGAGAGCATTACCGTCCTCGACATCGATTCTCCTGCAACCCCCGAGGCAATTAGCAGTTTCCCGTCCGGCGACAAAGAAAAATTCTGCATCGGTCCATCGATTAGGACTCCCGGTTCATCACTCCAACGCAGTTCCGATTCGGAGGATCGAACAAAACGAAGTCGCCCTTCACTATCCCCAATCGCTACGCGACCAGACGTGCGATCAAAAGCAATCCCTGCCAACTTAGAGTCCGAATGGATTCGGGCAAGGTCTTCGTTGTTGTAATATCGAATTCGCTGTATCGCCCAATTATCCAACATCCGTGCCACTTGAGATCGCTCTAATTCAACAGAACTACTTGATATGCTCGATGCCGAATCGCCCCCATCCGTCACAGGCCAGCCGTTGGGAATCTTTCCGATATCTCGAATCATTGCGCTACTACGGGCTGTCTCAAGCCCGATCGCTTGAGAGTTAGACAACGTGACGTTTGATTGGTAGGTTCCCAACAATGCCGCTCTAGCGTTTCGACGAGCCTCCTTTTCATTTTCCTTGGCTTGCCTCTCAGCTTCTCTCGCGTTCCGTTCCTCAGTGCGAGCCAAGTCCAGGGCTTCTGCTTCCTTCTTTCTCGCCTCTTCCGTCTCTTGAAGGGCCTTAACCGCGATGCGTTCGGATGCTTGTGCCTGGGTCTTTGCGTCGGTTTCTTGTTCTTTAGCAGCCCTTTCCTTTTCGGCCGCTTGACGCGCGATCGCAGCCTGCATGCTTGCATAATAGGTTGCAACAGAGAGGGCAACAGTTGCAAATAGTATCACCCCTGTTAGCAATCGACGCGTAAAACGGAGACGGGATTCACGAAGAAGCAAGGTTTCCTTGCGAACCCGTGCGATTTCTCGATACGAGGCATGTTCTGAATTGTCCGGATCTAAAACCTGCAAACAAAGATCAAAATCGCCACAGTCAAGGGCTGATTTCCCATAGGCTAGTTTCGCCTTCCCAAGCCCGAGTACCGCAGACTGATTTTCCGGCCAAAGTTCGATGGCTTCCTGCATCGAGAAACAGGATCTTGCAAAACCCTCGTAATCATTTGTTTTCTCGGCGAGCTCCAATGCTTCCTCGGCACGACGCGTTAAAGAAATGCTTTCGGAATGCCTTAGTACCTCTCGAATCGCATCCTGGAACTTCGTTACCGATTCATATCTGTCTTCGACCTCAGTCGATAATGCCTTGCGGGCAATGTCAACCAATGGATCCTCAACACTGCTTGGAACAATCTGATTGTTCATCGCCTGCAACAAGCACTCTCTTACGTTTTTCCCTCCGTGAGGTGGATGCCCCGTGATGATCTCATAAAGTATTCCGCCGAGAATGTAGATATCGCTCCCTTTTCCAATCTTTGGGACGATGTGACGTGCCATTTCCGGCGACATGTAGGCAGGCGTGCCACTCATGCTAAAGCTATTTTGGGCTGGCAACTGGATCGCCAATCCCCAATCCATGACGAGGACTTCGCCGAAGGCACCGATCATGACATTTTCCGGTTTCAAATCTCGGTGGATCACATTCCGCGAATGCGCAAACGCCACGGCATCGCACACCTTCATGAAGATCTCGATATTCTCGTCCCTGGTCCTGCTGCCAATTGCGTCTTGCCATGGCTTCCCATCCACCATCTTCATCGAGTAGAAGAGAGTCCCATCGTCTTGAGTTCCTATCTCGTGGATCGGAACGATGTTTGGATGGTCTAGATCCCCAGTGATGCGAGCTTCGTAATAAAACTTCTTCTTCGCATCAAAATTGACTTCCACCCCAGACTTGATCGCCTTGATAGCAACCTTGCGATCTAACGCCTTTTGGATTGCCGCGTATACTACCCCCATCCCACCTTCACCTAGTTTTTTCACAATGGTGTAGTCGGGTGTTGATCCCATAACTCGATCGTCACTTCGGGACAAAGAACGCCGACTGATCGTCTTTAAAATGCTTTCTTCCGGCGACTCCACCTCCGGATCGACATGAGTCTTTGCGTTTTTCCCACGTTGAACTGTGGGTGTCGCCGGTGCATTTTCGTCCAATCCTATCGTCTTGTCTTTTGCATTCAAATGAATTGTCGCAGTGACAGGAATCGCAACGGAATCCATCGAAAATGCACCCGTCGCTAACGTCGATCCACCTTGAGAATCGATGGTCGCAGTCATCGCATCCAGTTCGAGATCCCTGGTACCCTCCTTAGGGAGATCTATCGTCATCACCGTAACATCGGTAATTCCTTTCCCAGAGGGCGACTGCACTTCTTTGGGGATATCCAACGACGCATTGCTCTCCATATCAATGGTTCCGTTCACGCCCCCAAGCGTTTTTGAAGAATCGCCGACAATGTCCAGAGAGGCGGGTAAATCAATGGTGGCCGTCCCAGAAAAGGCATCGATGGTCTTTCCAAGATCGTTTCCAGGTGCCGGTTTTGAAAGCGCTCCGCCACAATGCGGACAGACTCGCTCCGGCTGCATCGATTCGATTTGCTTGTTACAGTGGGCGCACTGAATCATGGCTTGCGTTGTCCCTCAATCCCTGTGTTTTTCGAACTGGTCTCCTCGCCTACGACACCTTCCTCCGTGGAAATAATCGGCAACTCTTCGTTTTTGGAATCGAAATCCCTAACGGAGAAAACTTTGAGCACCCTGAATCCTACGGCTGGGTCCAACGTAATGATCGCATAGGCTCCTGCTGGTTTGTTTGGATTATTTCGATACTCGTCCACCCATCGATCGATATCACTCGCCGATGGAATCATTACTCCTTTCGTATCCTTTGTTTCGAGTTCGAGTTCACCGTGAAGCAAGTCTGTTCGTACACTCGGTATTTTGCCGGCTCGTCGCAAAATCTCTTGCATCTCTGCTGACTTAAGCATGACTACTTGTACTTCACCGCGATCCGGAAGCTCGGTGGAGTCGGGTTGACCGTCTTGGTTCCTGTCTTCGAACCCAACCCGAATCACAATTACTTCCACCGCGTTTTCAGTAACATTACGTATCTCCACATCTCCAGTGGTGCTTGGATACGTTGTCTCAATGACAGGAAATGCTCGAACTGGTGCAACGAGAATCGTCGGCGTTACGACAATTTCGCTAGGCATCGGCAAACTGATCTTTCGACCTGGGGCATAGACGTCCAACACGAAATCCGACTGAGGGGTCAAATCGATAAACCGCGCCGACGCATCTTGTGCCCCCCCATTCTCAAACATGAAAATCTCACTGGAACGACGGAATACGGCTGTTGTTGGTAGGGTCTGAAACGACGCTAAAAATGAATCACTGAATGGTACTGCTCGCTCTACTACGGCCGCATCCGACTTTGCAATGTGGGCAGGAATAGTACCGTTCCACAGAGTGGCGGAATTTCCTGACCGAAGCGAACCGTAGAGCTCCGAATAATTATCAAAAAGTTGTGATTTACCATCCGCATACTGAATCAAGATTTGAAATCCGTACTCACCCTTTATTCCAACCTGGGTAGCAACACGCTGAAGCACGTTTTGTGTCCCACTATCAGATGCAACATCGGCTGCGTAGAGAATATCTCGGGTTGAAAAGAAACCTGCAGTTGGCCCTCTTCCACCATCAAACGCCAGTGCAGTTAGTTCAGGCTGTAGCACATGTCGCAGGGTGGAAGGATCTAAATTGGATGCAACAATTTCTACGGATGCCCCGGGATTCATCGATAGTTCGGCGCCAGAGATCAAGACGATTTTACCGGGCGATTGACCGAAATAAACCTGGGAAACACTTCCAGAAATAGCAAGAGAATTACCTGGCAACGTCTCCAACAAGATATTTACTGTATCCCCAAACGCGTTTACATGGCCGATATCCACCGATCCAGCGTTGCGGAAAAACACGCCATAATCACGCCCAATGGATTCTATGTATGAAGCGCGGGAATACAAATCCGATACAGTTTCGCCACTGATGAGCCGATTCGATGCTGAGATGCCTGGAGGCAAATTGCTACCTAGTATTCCCAAGTACTTTTGGCCAACTCGATCTGCAACTTGATTCAATGAAAACAGCGAGTCCGGAATCAATTCACCGTTCCTCATTGCCGTGATGTCTACAGCCCCAATCCTCGTGCCCGAAAGATGCACGTACGATGCCGCATAGAACTCAGCGATTGGCGAATAAACGCCTTCATGTCCGATGGCATCGTAAAACTGGGTGTTCGTAATACTTCCCATACTCCTAACGGATAGCGTTTCCGTAGCAAACACATCGACCAAGGTTGTACTTGTACTCTCATCGACCGCAATCTGTTTAGCAAATAAAGATAAGTCACCGAGAGAAACCCACCCACCGCCAAAACGGATCCGCCCTTGGTGGGCATAAGCTGTCACGTCCGCCAAGTGAACGGTTCCCCCGCGTCCTACATCAATCGATCCATTCGCGCTTTCAATCGATGCAACACCAATCACGCTCCAGGAATCCGCAATATGGTCTGCTAAGCGAATATCTCCAAAGGCACCGATCCTCAAATCACCTTCAATATCGAATCGTAGAGACGAAGTGTCTTCGACGTCTCCAGAGCTTTGAACTGACAGATCTTTGGCGTGTGAATTCACGGCGTGCACATCCGGTGCAGGCAACACCGCTTCAACCAAACTGAGATCTCCATGATGCCTAATTTGAACATCTCCAACGGATCGGTTGGCGTCTGGCTGGCTAGAGACTCCTAAGCGCCCTGTTTCCAGTAGTCCTGCTCCACCTAGATGGATATCGCCACCTCCCCATGAGACGACAGATAGTGTTCCTGCAACCACGAGCGATTCCATGCCCCGATCGGATAGACGAATCGTCGATGCAGCCAAAACAGTCATATCGCCCGCAACATCCAATCGGATTCCGTGGGTAGTAACCGTTGCATGAGGGTTGGTGATGAAGGACCAGGATTCCATACCAGTTACTGCATGGCATGCCCCAGACCGAGCATTCGTTAAGACATCCATCCCAGCAATCAGATCGACACTTCCAAACGCGTTTTGTAATTGTCGGCCAAGTTCGACATCAGCCATTGGATTCCAAACCACGAGATCCATCACACGGCCATTCAATGCCCCAAGAATAGGCGATGCTGCGATATTGCGCAGTTGAAAGTTTCCGTTTAAGTGGTCGGCTGAAACCGTTCCTCCGATAAAATTGTCCATCCAGTCCCCATCACCTAAAACTACTGAGGGGTTCGTGGAAGCCCGAACTAGCTCAACGGCACCTATGGCAGACGAAAAAACCAAGTGAGCATTTCCATGAATTACAACAGCGCAGACACCTGCTCCCGTGTCCAATCCCGTCTGAGTGATCCTTTGTACGGATTCGAGCGTCAACCACTGAAGAAGAACCCCATCCAGCCGCGTTTCCGTATCTTGAGCAATTTCAGCATGAGTACCTAATAGGCCGATCGAACCGAAGGAAACAAAACCCATTTTGCCGATAGATATTCCCCCGGCCATGTCTTGAAGGAACGCCGCTCCTCCAACAATCAAGCGGTCACCGGCATCGTCTGACAACTGAATTTTCGACGCAACAACCCTGAACTCGTCATCGACCTGCAATTGGGCTGCAGTACTGTCGACTACCTCACCGAATGCGTACAATCGGAAATCAGTTAGTATGCGCAGAACCTCCAGAACAAGATCGTCGCTCTCTCGAAGGGATGCATCATAGGCATCAATTCGCATTCGATTGGAATCCCAACTGCCGCCTTGGCCAAGACCCACGTCGCCTGGCGTAGAAACGGCTGTCACGCCAGCGATCCGCCATGAAGCATTCGCAGTGTCCGCTAAGTTGATGCCGATACCGGCTTGCAGCGAAGCGTTTCCACTTACGACTACCCTAGCAGCATCCGTGTCGGTGATGGAATTCGCCGCCGCCATTTGGCTGTTTCCGCCGATGGCAATGTTTCCATCGATGCTAGTCGAACCACTCGAGGTCATCGCATAGTTACCGGCAATCGAATGATCACCTAGCGTGACACTGTCCATGTCCGAAACCACTGCGTTGTTCGCAGCAATCAACAAGCGATTCGAATCCCAACTGCCACCCTGGCCTAGATTCACATCACTAGGTGTCGTTACGGTTGTGGTTCCGTTGATCCGCCATGAGGCGTTCAACGTATCGACCAAGGTAATCGGCCCACCTGCCTTCAGTAGAGCGTCGCCACTAATGACTACTCTCGCAGCATCCGTGTCGGTGATCGACCCGCTGGCCACCATTTGGCCGCTTCCGCCAATGGCCATGTTTCCGTCGACGCTAATCGAACCACCAGATGTCATCGAGTAGTTATTCACAATCGTATGATCACCCAGTGCGACATCGTTGATATCCGAAACTATTGCGTTATTCGCAACGATCAACAAGCGATTTGAATCCCAACTACCACCCTGACCTGCACTCACGTCGCCTGGCGTGGAAACAGCTGTCACGCCAGCGATACGCCATGAAGCATTGGCCGTATCGGCCAACGTAATATTGCCGCCAGCCTGTAACAATGCGTCACCGCCTACAACTAACTTTGCGGCATCCGTATCAGTGATCGATCCGCTAGCGACAATATGGCCATTTCCAACGATACTCAGGTTTCCATCGACGCTAATCGAACCGCCCGAGGTCATCGAGTAGTTATTCGCGATCGAATGATCCCCC
>CAITIE010000074.1 GCA_903892355.1 uncultured Pirellula sp.
GCGTCTTCGATCTGTTTGAGGCCCTCGTATCCCTTGAGCTTGGGGCTTACGAAATCGCATCCCTTGCGGTTGGGTGTTTCTGGTTTGATGCTCGCGTCCCGTTCTGCTCGCCATCCGGCGGGCAACCAAGGGACTTGGTATCCGTGGTGGTAGGGTCCGATCGGTGTGGTGTCGCTGTTGGGCAGGGTGGTCTCGAATTCGATTCCGAAAGCGATCTGGTTTGCGTTCATCTCTGTCTCTCCGTCTGGGTTGGGTGGGTCTGTCGTTTGCGATCGCCATTGCGTTCGCGTGTGACACATTCAGCCCTGCGGTTCGGAAGTCATCCAGCCGATAAAGCATGTTTTTCCCAGTCTTTTTGCATGTTTTCCTGTGCCCCAATAAACGCAACGGTTGGGCCCGTGTGGGGTGCAAAACGCATGTGCCCAAGGGGCCGAACATCGAAACAAGTCGCACCGGTGGGGCACGTGTTGGCCACGGTGCGAAACGTCTATGAAGGGAGCCTGGCATGAGTAGCGGAAAGAGTCCGATCGATCCGAATCGATTGACCGTCGAACAAGCGTCGAAACTCCTCTCGGCAGCGGCCAAGATCCGTATTCCCG
This sequence comes from uncultured Pirellula sp., assembly GCA_903892355.1. Lineage (GTDB taxonomy): Bacteria > Planctomycetota > Planctomycetia > Pirellulales > Pirellulaceae > JBKCUI01. The sequence continues at coordinate 600 of CAITIE010000074.1, forward strand.
AACAGCAGATCGCAGATGACCTTGCGGACGGTGCGCCCCAAAACAAGGACGGCACGATCAGTCTGGTCGCTTACGCAGCCTGGATGCTCAAGGAGATGTCTCGTGGCGAGTGATCCAAGAAAGCTAAAGCCGAGCGAGCTATGCCGGCTGCTAAACTCAACACCGATGGGTGAAGTCCTCTCCGATCGACAGCTCCATCGTCATCGGATGCGAGCGGGGAATCGCATCGGCGATGGCAAGCATGTCGATCTGCTTCGGTACATCGCGTGGCTCGTGCAAGAAAAACATGCACCTCGCAAAGAGACCGATGGCGATCCGTACGAGCGGATGAAAGAGAACGCTCGCGCACGCAACGCAGCGATGGCACTTGCTGGTCGCGACATCGGCGAGCTACCGGCAATCGTCGATCCGGATCGCAAGGCACGAGCGAAAACCGACTTTCGGTACTTCTGCGAGGCCTACTTCCCGCAGACGTTCCATCTACCATGGTCTCCGGATCACCTGAAGGTCATCGGTCGGATCGAACAAGCGGTGCTTCGAGGTGGACTGTTCTCGATGGCAATGCCTCGCGGTAGTGGCAAGACCAGCGTCTGCGAATGCGCATGCATTTGGGCGGTGCTCAATGGCCACCGGGAGTTCGTATGTCTCATCGGTAGCGACGAAGGCCATGCATGCGACATGCTCGAATCGATTAAGACCGAACTTGATGGCAACGATCTGCTCCTAGCCGACTATCCCGAGGTGGTATTCCCGATTCAAGCTCTCGATGGGATCGCCAACCGCTGCAATGGCCAGCTCTACAAAGGAGAGCGAACGCATATTGGCTGGACAGCCAAAGAGGTCGTGCTACCAACGATCGATGGTAGCCCAGCCTCGGGTGCCATCATCAAGGTCGCCGGCATCACCGGTCGAATCCGAGGGATGAAATACAAACGGGCCGATGGTAAGTCAGCTCGCCCAACGCTGGTAGTGATCGATGACCCTCAAACCGACGAATCGGCAAGGTCGCTTTCCCAGTGCGCCACGCGCGAAAGTATTCTCGCTGGTGCGATTCTGGGACTAGCGGGCCCAGGCAAGAAAATCTCTGGGATCATGCCCTGCACGGTTATTCGCCCGGGTGACATGGCAGACAACATTCTCTCCCGAGATCGGCATCCCGAGTGGAACGGGGAGAGAACCAAGATGGTCTATTCTTTCCCAACAAACGAAAAGCTCTGGCAACGCTACAGCGAAATCCGTGCGGAGAGTCTGCGTAATCAAGGGGACATCGAACTAGCTACCGCATTCTATTCCGACAATCGCGACGAGATGGATGAGGGAGCCGTGGTCGCTTGGCCCGAGCGATTTAACTATGACGAACGGTCGGCCATCCAGCATGCGATGAACCTGAAACTGCAAGACGAAGCGGCCTTCTTTGCCGAGTACCAAAACGAACCCTTGCCAGAGATCGATGCCAACGAAGATGAACTCACAGCGGATCAAATCTCCAGCAAGTACAACCGCATGCAGCGTGGTGAGATCCCCATCGGTGCAAACCACTTGACCATGTTCGTCGACGTTCAAGCAAGCTTGCTATTCTACGTGGTGGCTGCTTGGGAATCGGATTTCACTGGGTACATCGTCGACTATGGGGCTTATCCAGATCAGCAGCGTCCGTACTTCACACTTCGCGATGCACGAAGCACTTTGGCATCGACTTCGAATTCCGTTGGGCTCGAAGGTTCCATCTACGCAGGCCTCGAGGTACTGATCAACAAACAACTCTCGCGTGAGTGGCAACGCGATGACGGAGCAGCACTGCGTATCGATCGCTGTTTGATCGATGCCAACTGGGGTTTGTCGACCGATGTGATCTACCAATTCTCTCGACAATCGCTTCATGCCGGGATCGTGATGCCAAGCCACGGTCGGTTCGTCGGCGCATCGAGTCAACCATTCTCAGAATACAAGCGACGCCCTGGGGATCGCGTCGGACACAACTGGCGTGTTCCCAATGTCCATGGCAAACGAGCCGTTCGCCACGTTGTCTACGACACGAACTACTGGAAGTCTTTTCTGTACGGACGTCTTTCGGTCCCCTTGGGAGATCGAGGCTGTCTGTCGCTCTTTGGCGACTCACCGGAGATGCATCGGCTCTTTGCCGAACATCTCACGGCCGAATACAGGATCAAAACCGAAGGGCGTGGTCGTAGCGTCGATGAATGGAAGTCGCGACCGGAGCGAGGAGACAACCACTGGCTCGATTGCATCGTCGGTTGTGCGGTCGCAGCCTCAATGCAAGGTGCGGCGCTGAAAGAATTCACTGGGGTTGCTACCCAGAGTAGGTCACGGGTTAGTTTCGCGGAAATCCAACGAAAGAGGAATCGCCATGACAAAGGTTGAAATCAAGCGGGGACTCGTCTGCAGCGAGTGCGGACATGAAACGCTCGATGTGGTTTACACACGCAAGCGGGAATCGAAGATTGTTCGTTTACGTCGATGCCCAAAGTGCCAAACAAGGTTCCTGACCACGGAACGATTGGTCGGGACGATCGCCCATCGTGAGAAGCCGCAGGCCAAAAAGTAGGGTTTTGAATCAACCAAAAGACAGGGATTCGCGGGCCGAGTTCCATAGGTGTAACTGGCTTTCTGAAAACCTTGTTTGCCTCTATGCAGCGACATGAGTGCTGCTAAAACTTCAAACGTCGATCCACATCGACCTCTACCCAACTACCGATCGACCCACACATCAACCGACCCATTCTTTCTTGGTCGCGTTCCTCTTGCGTGTGAGTCACTTGCCCATGGCAGAAATCGAAGATTCCATTCGCACCAATGCGGAAGGTCCTGCCAAAGCTTCTGGCGATGCAGGCAGCGTGGAACAGCACAAGCTGACCGACCAAATCGAAGCCGATCGCTATCTAGCCTCAAAGCAAGCCGCGAAATCGAAGCGTCGTGGCTTGGTCTTCAACAAGATTGTTCCACCGGGGGCCGAGTAACCGTGTTGTCCTGGATTTCCAATTGGTGGTCAC
>CAITIE010000075.1 GCA_903892355.1 uncultured Pirellula sp.
AGCGCAAGTTATCGCAATGTTGGGCCTCCATCGGCCTTGTGCCGGTGGAGCCATGACTGGCAGCTACGCTTCTCGCCTACCTTAACTTCTTTTTGGTTGGGGCGAAGCCCCAACCGATGTATGTGGACGCGTTGAGCGTAGCGAGGTAGCTGCCAATTGCTGCCCCCACTGGGATGAACCCAGTGGAAGGCCGGAGCCGTGCGGATGTAGAGCGCAATTTATCGCAATGTTGGGCCTCCATCGGCCTTGTGCCGGTGGAGCCATGACTGGCAGCTACGCTTCTCGCCTACCTTAACTTCTTTTTGGTTGGGGCGTCGCCCCAACCGATGTATGTGGACGCGTTGAGCGTAGCGAGGTAGCTGTCAGTTGCTGCCCCCACCGGGACAAGCCCAGTGGAAGGCCGGAGCCGTGCGGATGTACAGCGCAAGTTATCGCAATGTTGGGCCACCACCGGCCTTGTGCCGGTGGAGCCACGACTGGCAGCTACCACAACGCTCCCCAAAAAAAATTCGTCCGTTGGGGCAAAGCCCCAACGAGGAGGAAGGTAAATAGGGGGGAAGGCTAGTAGCTGTCAGTTATTGCCCCCACTGGGATGAACCCAGTGGAAGGCGAAGCGGAGCGCCAGTGGGAGGCGAATAGGATCGTGATGGAGTTGCCTTGCATCATCGAGTTTTGCGATGAGCAGCGAGTACGATGACGAGTACGAGTACCGTCCGCAAAGTGGACTGAGTACGAAGAGCAGCCAAGCTTGCTCGCTATTGGCTGTTCCTCGTACTCGTACTCGTACTCAGCGCAGCGGTACTCGTACTCGTCGGCTGTTCGGGCTGCCCAGTGGCACCCTATCATCCGCCCTTCCTCCGCATTAGACTTGACTCCCTCCTACCAACCACCTTCCTGGTCTCGGACCGTTTTGCCTGTCTCCATCCATTGAGGGAATCTTTCATGGGTTTGCTGCTCCCCAATCGCTCGTTGAATCGCCCTCAGGCATTCATTTGGTTGTGCCTAGTGCATTGCATTGTTTGCACCCAAGGCCTCGCAATCGCACAGCAGTGGAGCGATACCGTTCTACCGGTTCCCTTGACGGTTGGTTATGCGGTACGCTTGGTGGACCTTAATCGCGATAATCGATTGGACATCGCGATCGTCGATAGCAAGCGTGTACTGTGGCTAGAGAATCCGACGTGGCAAACCCATGTGATCTGGGAAACACTCGATGCGGCCGCCGACAATGTCTGCTTTGCTCCCCATGATATCGATGGGGATGGCGATATCGATTTTGCCGTTGGCTACGATTGGCAACCGAACAATACCAAATCGGGTGGAGCCATCGGATGGCTGGAATCGCCAGCCGATCCGCGATCCCTCTGGACCCATCATCTGTTGACCAAGGATGAGCCGACGACTCACCGAATGAATTGGGCGGACATCGATGGGGATCAGAAAAAGGAGCTGATTGTTGCTCCGCTCAAAGGTCGAAATGCAATCGCACCGGGATGGGATGATCAAGGTGTTCGCGTGTCCCGTTGGGATGCACCCTCCAATCCAAAATCGGCATGGTCCAACAGCACGATCGAGAGTTCACTTCCGGTGATGCACAATTTCCAAGTGCTCGACTTCGATCGAGATGGACGCGACGACTTGCTCCTGGCCAGTTTCGAAGGAGTCCATCTTTGGTCGCAGAAGGGCAAGTCCAATGAGAAGAGCCTCACACGACTGGGGAGTGGGCATGAAGGAAAAGCACCCGAGAAGGGATCGAGCGAGATACGGTTGGGCCTTATGGAAAATAAGCGACGGTTCATCGCCACCGTAGAGCCGTGGCATGGGAACGAGATTGTGGTCTACGAGGAACCAGCGAGCAATTCGACAGCGAGCGGCAAAGCAACCCTATGGCCGAGGCAAGTGATCGACGCCGAGCTCAAGTGGGGGCATGCGGTCGCGTGCGCGAATCTTGATGCCGATGACGCAGACGAGTTGGTCATCGGGGTGCGGGATGAGTCGTTACCCCACCGCTGTGGAGTGAGGATATACGATCGGCAGTCGGATGGAACATGGCAACGCTCGTTGGTCCAGCCTGGCCAAGTCGCCGTGGAGGATCTCGCAGTTGGGGACCTCGACGGCGACGGTCAAAACGAAATCATCGCCGTGGGTCGCGCCACCAAAAACGCAGTGGTCTATCGCAAAAAGCGATAACCACTGCGAAGCAATCGACAATTCGAAGGAACTACCGACGGCCGCCGTTGATGCGGCGTTCGAGGAGGATAGTCTTTTCGGTGTTGAGATCTTCGCCCGGGATGAAACCCACGGGAACCGTGCGGTCGATGATGTAGAACGCTCGTTCACGTTCCGCATCGCCCGAGGCGTTCACATACTCACGCCCAAACCCAGTGTTAGGATCGTACTCGAAGAGCGAAACTGTGACCCACACAGCGAACACATTCGATTGATCGGTTACCAAGTTCGGCAACCGCATCGCACGCTGGTAGCGAGTGAATGGATTTCGTTTTGCATCGTCGACCTCTTGGGATGCAGCTCCTGGAATGTTAGGAACCTCACTGCCGATCACCGAATCCGGCGAGAACAAGAGATTACCTACGTTGGTGGTGCTAGGCATTTGAACGCCGACAGGATTCGGGTTCACCGATCGCAAGATGCCTGACTCGATCGAGTATCGACCTCGTTGCACGACCAATGGCATGTTGTTGTTATCTGCAGCACCTGGGTAGGGTGCCATCGGATAAAGGTTGGTTGCTAGTCCTGACCGGTAGGCACCTGCGAATTGCGATGGGTAATTTGGATCCATTGCTGCATTGGCAGTTCCTCCGAAGAATGAAGATGGAGTCCCACCGGCGTAACCTCGTCTCGACAACATAAACCAATCGGTGATCGAATCGTTGACACTACCGGCTCGTTGCGTTCCGGTCAGGAACAAATGCTCGATCCCTTGCAATGCTTCTACCCTACCTGAACTCTGCATGGTCATGGTGTTTAAGTTGATCTTCCCTGCGCTCACATAGTTCGGGATGTTATTCCGCGGAGCAACGATCGAAACACCGCGCTGTGAGTCTTGCTCCCCATTGCCCGTGTAGTTCGCTGGCAAGTAGGACGCCAGGAATCGAGCTGCGACGTTGTTTGCTGTCGATGCCGTTTGCACCTTCTCTGGATCTAGGAATTTGGCCGAGTCGATCCACGGAGGAGTCGTTTCTACAAATTCCAACAATATGGCCCAGTCCGCTTGCACGGGAGGCTTAGCGGAACCGGTTGGCCAATTCCCAGTGCGTTGCATCCAGTAGCCACCTAGCCGAATATTGTTTCTCGTGGACGGAGTGTCATTCTGTGGCGTGAACGCATTTAGGTCGGATGGTGCACCATCCTCTAGGTTGGTAACCATTGGGTTCGCATTTTGGAACGATGGCAAGAAATCGAATGGATTCCTCGGTGCATCCAACTTTGCGATCCCATGCTTGGTACCGAACTGACCAGGTGAGGTGAGCGGAACCAGCATCAATTCACCCGATGATGCGAATGGGCGATTGAGCCAAACCAGCGAGGTCAAATCGCGAGGCGATCCGTTGTACAGTGGATTGCCCGTGACTGCTTGTGGTGGTCCGAATCCATCGAACTGGTCTGCCGTATCATTGGTGCTTCCAGCGATCGAATCAAATCGATAACCGACATTCACATAGCCAAGCGTGGTTGCGCTGTGGTGTTTGGGTTGGTTGTTCTGAACGTCAGGCGGCTGTTGCATGGTGTAGCCGAGTTGGTACATGAAGTACGAGTTATAGCGAGCACCCTGCGGACCGGCTCCGGCAGGTTGGGGCTGAACCAAGTTTTGCTTGGCAGTTTTTCGTAGCCGAGCCGTCGATACCGAGTTGTAGCTATATCCCCAATCCTTCGGTGTCCTGGTCGCAGGTTGGTTCGCATTCGTATCAATGGTCCCCTTCGTCGCAGCTGTTTGCTGGGTTCCCCCATCCTTGTAACGGGATTGGAAAGCAATTGTCCCACCGCCGTTATCTTCCGGATCGTCTGCTTGTGGAGCTTCGCCATTGAACACCGTCAGATCAATCGAAATCCAATCGACGGTGATGTATGGATTATTCACGGGATCGTACGGCATGTTTGGATCGGCCAAACGTTGCAGAAATGCGGTTCGAACATTTGGGTATGTTCCAGTCTTGTTCATTGCATTGCCGCCCGCAGGGTTCAGCACAGGATTGATCGTTGCAGAATAGTCGAATGGTTCATCCGGGAATTTGCCAACCGGAGCCCCTTTGCAATCGACCCAAGAATCTGGCGGAATTAGTGTATCGCCATAGCCATATCGGTCGTCGGATCGACCCGACAAAAGGTCGTCCGAGTTCAGTCGTGATAATGGCTTGCGATTTGCGGTCCAGTAGCCTTGGCCGGCGATTGGATTCGGCATCGAGATGTTCATACCGACGCCATTTTGGAAACAGTCCGCCCATCGGCTGCCTGCAGGGGGAAGGGGAGATTCGGAAGGCACGTCAGCAGCACAAACAATCCCCTTCGGAGTCTTGACCGCGTTCGACCACTCGGGCCTGTATCGGAATACAGACTCGCCATTGAGCAACGTCGTTAGAACACTGTCTGTTTTTAGAGTGATGCTTTGGTGGCTGGGCGAATTGATCGGCCGATTACTTCCGATGGATGCTTTGAGCAATCGAGAGCTCCACGGGGTGCCGTCATCTGGATTGTGGGTCAACGAACCGATGACTGTTTCGGTACGCGGACCGAGCACCAAGTAACTTCCTCCATCGAGGAGTACATCATCGCCGGTTGTTTGGGTTCGGTTGTAATAGATCTTGTGCCGTTTTTGGGGATTCTGGTCATTGGTGTTGTCGTTCCCCTCGAGGTTCGGAATTCGGTTGTACGTATTGGGTTCTTGGGTAGTGAACCAAATCATCCGTTCGAATTCGAGACCGGTGGTAGCCATGGTTGAGAAATCGGTAAGCAATCCGTTTCCTAAATTGACCTCAGGAATAGAGCTTGTCGGATCTCCAGCCACTGCCGCATTCTTGCTGAATTGGAAATCGCGTTTGTCCATTTTGCTTGGATCGGCATCTTGGTAGACAGCGTTGGGTTGCTGTGCCGCTCCAGCCGAACCGGGGCTGGTCATCGGATTGATCCCAATCCGCCACACGGGTTGCGATCCCCAGTAAGCGCTGCTCGGCGCGAGCTTGCCAATATTCAATCGAACTGCTGTGTTGGCACGGATATCGTAGAGGGACGAGGGAACGCCTGGGATCTTCTTGTCTTCCGGAACGTAGGTTGTCCTTGGGGCGTAAAGCTCGAGGTAGAGCGAACCCTTTGGGAATCGGTACTGATCCATATTCGGATCCGGGTTCATCGCGTCGTTCGTAGCCTTGCCCGGTCCATCATCTAAATCGGTGTCACGAAGCGATTTGTCGTGAAGTGCAAAAGATTCCGTAAGGAGCAATTCGGGGTTCTCCATCCCAAACACGACACCGATGAATGGCCGTTGGGTTGCATCGGGTGCCCACGAATTGTTGCTGGCGTTGTAGACCATCAAGCGATCGGGAGCCCAGTAGGCTTGGCGGTTGATCCCCAGCCCGGAATCGTTGATACCGAATGGGAAAATGTCGTATTCGAAGCGAGTCATCGCACCGTCACCATCGCGGAAATCGACCACATTGACCGCCCATTGGGCGATCGCCCGAGCTCGCAATTTATGGCGATTCAAAGCATCATTGACATTCTTCATGCTGGGAAACTCGTAATCCCGAGGAATGATCAACTGAGCCAAGCAGTAAAGGTATCTAGCCATGAGCTGACGCGAACCCAGGTAGGGGCGACTGGCCGAGTTGGATTCCCGTTGTTCGCGATCGTAAAACCCAGAAGCGGCTGATGCTTGGACGGTCCCTGCCAGGATCTTTAGTTCCCGTTCATTGGAGAAAAGCAATTCACGGGGATCGTCGACTTCACCGTTCGCGACTTCGTTTCCGTTGGGGGTCGTGTAGGCGTCATCAACTCCGTTGCCGAAGGGGCGATTCAAATCCATTCGAAGGTTGCTGGAGAACTCGGGCGGAAAGAGTTCATAGAGGGCTTCCAGCGACAACTGTGGGTCATCGTCCGGAGCACCTGCTGGCAATGTTCTCTTGCGATAGCGTTGCTCGTGAAGCATCCGGATCAGACCGAGTAGGTTGCCTGCATCCTTTTCAGCAATAATGCCGGTGGGGCTTGCAATGGTTGCCGCAGCTGCGAGCTTAGGGTATCGAAGTTCAGCGCTATGCGTGGTCAGCAACCGATTCACCTCCGAAGTACTTCCGAAACCGGCCTTGACTAATCGCTCTCGCAAGTAGTCCGGCAGTACTTCGACATCATCGTCGAACCGTCGCAGGACTGCTTCGAGTTCGGCCAAGGTGAATGGACTATCCGCATTGGGTTGCATCCCAGTACCCGCTTCGTAGGCATCGCCAACCCGCTCCGAGGCTATTCCTGAACTGGCACCAGTATCGGGGTATGCATCGGTAATCGTCGGATGCACGAATGCGAGGTTGCCATTGCGATCGAATGCGGGAGCGATGGAGCCTCGTCGGCCCATCGGAGTGCCGAGTGATCGACCGTGCACATACTGTCCATTCACGGCAGGATCAACATACCGAGTTTCACGGTATCGAAGCACAGAGATCAAATCATCCCCGTCGAATGCCCCGGTACCCTTGAGTCCCGGAGAACGATCCAAATCAACGGCACTATAGACGATAGGCCGGGTACGGTATCGTCGTGCTCCATAGCGATCATCAAAGATCGAGAACGAGGTTTGCGAGGAGGTCAGCAGCAAAGAATTGAATCCGAACAATTGATTCAACGAGATATCCGCGGGTCCAAAACCGAACCCTTGAGAGATCGAGAACGGAGTGGTTCCGGCGAGATCGGCACGAAGGAAGCCGGCGTTATCCGTGAACGCATTGAAGCCTTGTTGACCAACACCGTTATTCGGAATCGATCCCTGAATGCGATCTCCATGCAGGTTGATGTTCAAACGACCATCGAGGTCTTCGATATGGATCGAAGCCAAGGGCTTAAGCAACTTGCCGTCGGGCGAGTGCATGCTGGGAAGGTTTGGATTGATCCAGACACTTTCTGGGATGCCGTCACCGTCGTTGTCCACATCCCAAGGTCCATTGATCAGCGCGCGGACATATCCTTGCAACGCAAGCACTTCGGCGGGCGTCGGCTGGGGTGTCGACCATGTAAAACCAGTCGGCAGCTTGGGGAAACCTACACCAGGACTGAAAAAGGGATTCTCAACCGTACTGCCAAAGCTGTAGTTCATCACCCGAGCGGTCGATGCATCGATCATGCGCAGCAGTTCATACACCTCGCCTGCGCTGAGGTTTTGCGGATCCCCAAAGAGATTCGCGATGTAATTGATCAACTCTGGGCGATGGAATGACGGGATGATGTTCGGAACAACGGAGTTGCCATTCTTCGTAAAGCCAACATTTGCCAACCAAAAGTCGCGCCAATCAGGTACGTCGTAGCCTTCGTTGCTCTGCCCACGAAGCAGGTTTTGGGTCGGCCGCAGACGAGGCAAATCGCCGACGGTGGGAATTCCAGCGATCCCAGTTCCGGGTTCGGTCGCCATCATGTCCGTGCGCTGGATGTAATCGTAGTGAGGCAACAAGGCCGGGGAAATCTTGCGATTTGCGGCGGAGGGAATCGCCATCACACGACGCGAATCGATGTTTCCGAAACCAGCTTCTCCGGGAACATCCTCAAATCCAATACCCGCGTTATTAAACGCTGCGCCGTTGATCACGCACTTGAATCCTTGGTAGTTGTCGCTGGCGGGATCGTAGAAGTAAAAGAGGTTTCGCAGTCCTTTGCCGTTAGGAAGATTCAGCCACGCGGCGATATCTCCTGAAAAGTTTTCGGTAAGACCAGTACTGGGATTTTTCCAACGCCCCTCGAGCGAACCGCTTACGCTCGAAAGATCGATCGCGATCGAATAATCATATTCGAAGGCATCGTTTCGGGTGTACGTAGGGTTGGATGGGGTATTTGGATCCGGAGGGTCCGAGCCAAGACTGCTACGAACGTAACCTACGTACTTGAGAATCCGGAACGAGTAGCCGGCCAGTGGCCCTTCGAGGATCGTCATCACTCGGGTGTTGTACGCATTCTCGATCGGATTGAGACGGTACGAAGGAACGGGACCTCCCAGGAGGTCCGGATTTCTTGGATCGAGAGAAAGCTTGACAATCTCAACGCCAGTCTGGGGCGCAGTCGGTGTTAGGCGTAGTGCCCAGGAATCGAGGAATGTGTTGTTGATCTGCGGATAAATGCGATGCCCGAATTGCACGCGGACCGCATTGGCATCGTAGATATCCTCGAGCAGCGCGTGTTTGAAGAACGAAGACTTTGGATCTCGCGTCCCACGTAGTGCTTGGCGCAGAACCTCGCCTGCCATACCTCGCGCCGAGGTGTTCGACGTATTGGCGCGAACTTTCATCGCTTGTGCACCAGCGCGCGATGAGCTTGCAGCGACAACGTACGTTACCGCCAACAAGGAGAAAAGGGCTAGCATGCCAAGGGCTAGCAGCAATACCAGCCCGTGACGCGACCGTGCACGTCCACTAAGCCGGCGATTTCCCGCGTTGCCTCGTCGTAGCTGGTTCACTTTAATAATCGTCCTCATTGAAATCCTCTCTCTCAATTCGTGTGTGTGGAGAGTGATGTTCGTAGTTCTATGCATTATCGAAGCTCGACTTGCCGTTCATAAACATGAACAACATCCTTGAGCAGTACGGCTTGGGTCTCGATCAATCCTGGTGGGGGCGGTACCGATGGCAATGCCAAGTTTCTTTGCTTGAGATCGTCGATCTCACCTTCGCTCCATGCCCATGGCTTGCCAGACACACGGATCAGACGTGGAAAGGTATCTTCGCCGGTGACGCCGACAACTCGGTACCAACGATGAACCTGGCGTGAAATCAGTGTTGCTTTCGACTGGTCCAACTGCCGTGGCAGCAATTCTTGTTTGGTGAATCGGGACATCATCATCCAGTCGCCAATTTTGATCTTGGCGTCGACGTTGGGGTGGGCGGTGACGGTGACGTTGAACGTCCCGGAGGTCAGGGCGTCGGACGAGATATCGGTAACTTTCAAGGCCCTCTCACCGGTCGGCAGGTTCATGAAATTGCCGCCCCCGAGCGACATGATGGAGAAAACCTCGCGGACATCCCGCTTCGAAAATACCACCAATGCCACATCGAAGACACGCGGGATTTGGACGGGACGATTTGCCTTGATCGAGCCACTCCCATTACCTCCATCCCAATTTTCTAGCGTTCGATTGAGTGGAGTGATCGGCGTACTATCGGACGGTGTCACTGTCATCAGCCACGATGTTTGCTGCGGCGAAGTTGGACTCGAAACAATCGGGTTTCCTGTATCACCTGAGACATAGACGGACCGCAACGGGCCAATCGCTTTATTCTTTCCGGTGGATGGCTGTACCAAATCCCCACCGTACATGGTCGCCAAGCGAATCGCAGCGGGTTGCCTGAGCCAGCTTCCAGGCGTGGAGGCTTGAGGGTCGGTGAGTGATCCTCGAAGCAATCGTGGAGCGCGATTGCCGCCGGAGGCAAAGGTGACAGGATTGGATGTGTCTTCTAAAAATGGAAACCGCGTTCGATAAAACGGCGTTGGCATTGTATTGCCGTTTCGGGGTTGGTATCCCCAAAACAACGGATCGATGCAGAATCCGATTCCTGCAGCTTCATTTTGGGCGACTGCGGCCATGACGGAATCGTTCGGAGCTGGAAATGTCTCCGCGATCCGATCGTATGCTTGTTGCATGGAGCCTAGGGAATGTTCGGTAACCCCGACGTCATCGATCAAGCACCAAGGTGATTCCACGGAGGGTTGAACGATATTGGTGCTGTTGAAGACTGCGAGGGCGGACTCGCCCGAAGCGAGTCCTTGGGTGGTTTGATAACTATCGGCGGCTTGTCGGCCAGCCAGCGGAATCAATAGCCCGACGGCAACCATCCCCACCAAGATGACAACCATGGCGAAGATGACTTCGAGGAGGGTTAAGCCGTTTCGACGATTCGATCGCATGCTGTACTCTCCTGATTATTGAGCGGTTACGTTGGAGTTGTACGTGCCACGTCGCGACAGTTCGACCAGATCACCAAAGTTGAGCTCTGAACGATTGAGCCCAAGGATACTGATTTGAGTGTCGATACCAACTGCGGGGGCCGCCGTGATCGAACCAGACTTGGGAGACAGTCGAACGATGTACGAGTTTAGATCCGTTAGGTTTTGTGGAGCCCCGACTGCGAGTGCAGATTCGAAACCATAGCGATTACGAGCCAGTATTTGCGGCGAGGGGTCCAAAGGCATCGAAACTTTGTCGATCTTGCCAATATGCAAGAAAATATCCTGCACCGCATCGATGCGGACCAAATTACCGGTGTAGTTCGTATTTCCACCCGTAGAGTTGCGATCGTTCGCCCACACATGAGAGAGGTTTCCCTCAGGAGAGAAAACGATGTAAATCGGCCGCAATTGCTGAGGCAGAAGTGGAGTCATCGAGTTACCAATCCAATCCGATGCGAAACGCACTCGGTAATCAGATAAGCTTCCAGCCACGGTCGGATCAATTAAAGTTTGCTTATCTGCTGGGGTGTTTGACGAACCTCGTCGCATCCCTGCAAAGCCACTCAAAGAGAGATCGATACAAATACCTCGGGGCAGTTGCACCATCTCAGAAAACACTGGCTTCGGTCGACTGTAGATTTTGAACGAGGTGTACGATGTACCTGTTGCAATCTCTTCGTAAGGTTCTATCGCTCGCTCTCCGCGACCTTCAAACCCGCGTTCGTTCATAACTGAAAACCAAATCGATCCATCGCCTCCGGGCGCTGGAGCAAAGTGCTGACGATGCGTATTCGGGTTGAGAGGCGAGACGATCGTAAACCGGCGTTTGGAGCTTCCGAAACTGATTTCCGCACCATTGACGAGATACTCACCTAGCAAACGGGGAAGATCTACGGACGGATTGGATGCAACACGGAAGATTCGAACTTCTGGCCATCCTGCATTTTGATCCGCATCGATCAACTGATCCTGTCCCGTATACCCTCCTGGGTTCGGGATGGCAGGATTCAATCCATCTCCGGGGGTTCGCGCGGTTATCGTGACCGGTGCCGAGAGCATCGCCTCGGTTACAGGCATTGGTTCCTCGGCGAGACTCATGCGAATGCAGGAGTTATAAGGCACCCAGTTCGTATCGGGTGAAATAATGGAGCCCGAGGCTGTCTCTGAAACATAGCCTCCTGATCCACCGTTTGCCGTCGGATCCCACTGTGCACGTGACGACAGTCTCTCCAACACAACCGCCACCGATCTGTTTTTGCCAATTGCCCTCGCTCGAGCCGCATCGACAAAATTGCGCACAATGATTGCTGCTTGGCTGGATTTTCGATCCGTTAAGACCGACTTCACCGATGGCAATACAACTGCAGCCAAGACCGACACCACGCCAACGACAACCAACAATTCAACGAGCGTCAAGCCACGTCGGCGATACGCTCGCTTCAAAACTGGAGTTCGTATCCCTACAGCCATCGCAAAATGAGGATTGGTTTCAAGATGAGACTGGATCATTGCGAAGCACCGTTGATGTCGAAATTCGTGACGTCATCTTTAAATGCCGTGGGATTAATGACGGCCCCAAGTCTGTAGATCGATAAGTCGTCGTTCGACAACGGAGGACGAGGGCGTGGATACCAGGGGTCGGGCGTCGACACAATTCCATACGGTGTCGGAAAAAACACATCCCGTGCCGAACGCGATCCGCTCAAGGCATACCCATTCACCGGAGTCGGGATTGTTGATGGATCCAACTCAAAGCGTTGACCAAAGACACCGTCGACACCAGGAGAAACGACCAGAGGAAATGTGCCGATATCTGGAATCAGAACCTTTGCGTCTCCAGAAGCATTCGGCCTCAGTCCCGGATCGACCTTCATCCGATCGATCGAATCACCGCTGAAACGACTGACTTTCGTGACCGGATCAATGAGGGCTGGATCCAGCAAGTCCGGATGGTACCGTAAAGTACTCGGAAAACCCGACGGCCAACGCACCCATTGAATGGGCCGACGGTATGCATCGAGAAACTCGTTAAACCCATCTTTATCCGTATCACCAACTTCCGTTCGACCAAACAGCTCCATCGCAGAGGAACCATTCATAGTTGAATCTTCAATGATGAGATATAGAAGTTCTGAATTGGCATTGGTTGTTTCCCAACCTTGAACGGGTACCAAGGGAACGGTCCCTGCAACACTCAATTTCTGCATGATCCGCATCGCGCGATTGGATGCGCCCAGTTGTGCATAGACTGGGAAAAATCCACCGCTCGTCTGTGACACAAGGCCCGTGCCACGCACTGTCGTTGTGGGCATGCCTTGCGACTGAACCGTGGCGTACGTCCAACGGATATCATCTGGATGATCCGGCATCTCTAAACAAATCAACTCTCGCATTGCCAATAACCGGGCTCGCTCTAATAAAACCGTAGCAGGTTCGTATCCCGCATCATTTTGCGTTAGCGCTGGAATTGCATTCCCCGGAATCGGGGTAACAAACGAAACAGGAGTGTTCTCATACTCCTGTAGCCGCGTGTTGAGCACCTCCGTGATTTTTCGAATCGTGCTCTGCGTCTTAATGTTGGACGCCTCGCTTGCGGCGCCTCGATATGCGACAAGGAACATGCCCGCGACAGTCGCCATGATACTGATCGTGACGAGCAATTCGACGAGGGTAAAACCGCGTTTTTGTCTCCGAATCCTTTGATTTTTTACAATTATCATGGTCTCAATTCCGTTCCTATGGTCGCTCACGTAGAACAATATCACGGAGACTCAGCAAATGTCGGGCCATCGATGAAGTTGGAGATGTTGTCATCGCCCGGACGCAATGCTCCGAACTCGGGTAGGTAGTACTTGATCGCCGATGGCACCGCAGGTGCAAAAAATAAGCCCGTAGTCGTGTCTCGGGGGCAGGCAACACCACCGGGACAAGTAAACAAATACAGTGCGTTGTTCGAGATCACGCTAGCTACCGATTGACAACCATAGAGTTTGTCATATCCAGCGTTTAAGATCTGGAACGTTTTGTCGTTCGCATACCGCTGCGGCTTAACCGCTCCAGCGAATGCCGAGTTGACGTCATTGGCGAGAAATGGCCTCGCGCAATTGGCAGATGAAGCTACTAAGCCTGGAATGTAGAAGTTGTAATAGCCGCCAGTCATCGTGTAGGTTCGACTGTCGAAATAGACAATCGGAACGCCGCCCTGTTGGATTGTCGGCCCATTGCCGATGTAAACAGGCAATAAATCATTGGCGACTCCCTCGTTGTAAAGTGTTTCGTCTGTGGAGGTGGTCCCGTCCGAACTTAACGTCAATCGATTGGTTTTGAACTCGAAGAACGAGTTCTCTCGCTGAGTGTTGTAAACAAACGCACTGCCAACTGCCCGAAAAGGACCCCCCGGTCCAGTCAATGGACGCTGAGGATCGTTGCTGAAACCACCCAGGAAGAAAACCAATGCCTCTGCCGAATCGAACACCCGACCTCCCAATGGATGAGAGCCGGTTAAATCATTGTCGTTGCGAACATAAGCATTGACCGCGAAATTCGCAGGATTCAGCATGTTCAGCTCGGTGATCAAAATATTCGGAAACGCTTTCCGCAGGTGTGCCTCCACTACCGGCCACGAACTCCCATCCGGTGGGTAATCACCGTACTTGGTTCGATACGCCTCAACTGCCGACGCTATGCTCGCGATCTCGGCGGTCTGAGCCCTCTTAAGAATTGAAATGCGCGCCGCGTTGACGCCCCAGGAAAGGAGACCCACCAAGATCCCTAAAATCGCGATCACAATCAGGAGCTCGACGAGGGTGAAGCCTTGTCGGAATGTCCGTTTTCCTGCCCCGAAGTATTGATGCATTGGCCGAGTCATGCGATTGCCCTCGCGATAACGATTGTTCAAGTGAAAAGTTATTCCGTGTGAGCCGTAGCAAAAGCCCGACGGCTGTTCTGTGGATTGTGTTGCCGGGTTACTTGCTCAAGCTGGTGATCAAGGAGATCAGGGGCATGAACAAGGAGACGACGATGAAGCCGACCGCGACCCCAAGGAATACGATGAGCAACGGCTCGATCAGCTTCGTCAAACCTTCGGTCATGACGCTGACTTCTTCATCGTAGTTGTCGGCGATCTTGTAGAGCATCGTGTCGAGCTCGCCCGTCTCTTCACCGACGTCGATCATGTTCACCACCAGATCGTCGATCACGCGAGAGCGTGTCTTCAACATGTACATCGCAGCGCATATAAATGCGCCGATACCTATCGCGCCGAGACTCATGAAGAGCAACTGGGTCGAACCACCCGCGTTCTGCTTGCTGACCCCACCGTCCGATTTTTTGCCCGCTCCACGGCCCGCGGTCAGTGCAACCGACAGCATCATGATTCCAGGGAACATCCCCATCCAAACCCAATAGAACAACGCCATCGGATGGAACCCCAAGTAGGAGTTCTCCTTCATGGGCTTGGCAATCGTTTCCCCTTCGCGGATCGCGTCGTTGACCTTGGAAAAAATCCGTTCAAACATCGCGTTGCCGGACGTTTCTCGCGTGATGTTGAGGGCTTCCAAAATCGGAACACCAGACGTCACCAACGTACCCAGCGTTCGCGTCGTTCGAGCCAGAATGTTCTTTTCCACCAAATTGCCAAAGACCGGCACCTTGATGATGAACATGTCATAACCCATCCTCCCATGCTTGAATTTCCGGATCAGCTTGCCAATCAACCAAATCACGACGGGCAACAAGAACATCAGCCAGAAATAATTGACGACGTAGTCGCTCATTGCGATGAGTAGGACTGTCGGCGCTGGCAACGTCAGATCGAACTCCTCGAACATTTTCTTGAACGTCGGAACGATGGCGTACATAATCCCCGCCAAAATACCGACCGCCACGAGGACGACCGCGACGGGGTAAATCATCGCCCCTTTGACCTTCCGCTTCAGAGACTCGGCCCGTTCCAGGAACTCAGCCAGACGTTGCAGAATCGTTTCGAGAGCACCACCGGCCTCACCGGCCTTGATCATGTTCACATACAACCGGCTGAATACCTTGGGGCATTTCGACATCGACTCCGACAACGTCGAACCGGTCTCAATTTCATCGCAGACATCCATCAACGCGTTCTTGAGTTTGCTACCACCCTTGATGTTGTTCTCCAGAATTCGGAGGGATCGCAAAATGGGAAGGCCGGCGTCCTGAAGGATCGACAACTGCCGCGTGAAGGTGCAAATGTGCTTGGTCTTAGCACCACCCATGGCGAACGGGCGTTTCTTCTTGCCACCTGCCGTGGTCGTCTTCGTCGCTCCCTTTTTCAGCGAAAGCTTCGTAACGAAGTAACCCATCTGGCGGATGGTATTCTGCGCATCCTCTTCGCTTGGGGCCTCAATGACGTCCTTGATCTCCTGGCCCGTTCGGTCCATCGCCTCGAATTGAAACATTGGCATGGTGTAGCCCTCAATTACTCGCTGTAAAAAGCGTCCTCACGTGATTCTCTAACCGCCACGATCCCCGCCACCGTCGCTGATGCGGAGTTCGAACCGGTCGTCGTTCCGTTCGCGACCGGGGTACCCCGGTGCGAAACGCCATTGGAAAAGTTGGATTGGAAAAGCTGGATTGGAAAAGTGGACAGGGCACCGTACGGGACGGTAGCTCGAATCCGTTGCTGGTTTCAAAAAGGAGCGGGCGGATACCCTTATTGTTTGCGGACCGGGGCGATCGGTCCATTTTTAAGGTCTTTTTTTGAAAGCCTTGGAATTTTCGGGATGGTTTTGCCAGTGCTGAGGGGGAACCGGCCGCTAGCGCGTTGCCGCTCACGGAGGGGAAACCGGCCGCTAGCGCGTTGCCGCTCACGGAGGGGAACCGGTTGCAGGGAACGTTAGCCGTCGTGGACGGTCTCGCGCACCACCTCCTCAGCCGTTGTCAGGCCTTGGAAAACGAATTGGGTTCCGTACTCGCGAAGGGTAATCATCCCATAGTGGACGGCTTTGTCTCGGAGTTCGTCGGTGGTGACGTTTCGGATGATCATGTCCCGGAGATCGTCGTTCATGACCATGAGTTCGAACAATCCGATCCGTCCCTTGTAGCCGGTGTTGTTGCAGTTGTCGCAGCCCTTGCCCCGGTAGAACTTGGAGGCTTTGCTCTTCTCTTCATCCACCCCGAGTTCTTGGAGGACCTCCAAAGGTGGCTCGACTTCTTCGCGGCATTTCGAGCAGATCCGCCGCACGAGCCGCTGGGCCAGGATGGCTTCGACGGTCGCGGTGATCAAGAACGTTGGGATTCCCATGTCCTTCATCCGAGTGATCGTGCTGGGTGCGTCGTTGGTGTGAAGGGTGCTAAAGACCAAGTGCCCGGTCAATGAAGCTTGGACGGCGATCTCCGCAGTTTCCAAGTCGCGGATCTCTCCCACGAGGATGACGTCGGGATCTTGCCGCAGGATCGCTCGCAAGCAAGATGCAAACGTAACACCGATATCATGATCGATCTGGATTTGAACAATTCCATCGATGTCGTATTCCACCGGATCTTCGGTCGTGATCAGTTTGTCGTGGATCTCATTCAGCTCCGACAAGGCCGAGTAGAGGGTTGTGGTTTTTCCAGATCCGGTCGGACCGGTCACCAAAACGATCCCGTTGGGTCGCTTCATGATGACCCTGAAGTCATTCATAGTTTTTTCGTCCATCCCAACTTTGGTGAGGGACAAATTGACCACCGTTCGGTCCAAGATCCGCATAACAACGCTCTCGCCGAACATGGTTGGCAAGACGCTGACGCGAAGGTCGACAGGGTGACCACCGACCATCAACTCAATCCGTCCGTCTTGAGGCAAGCGTCGTTCGGCGATATCGAGGTTTGCCATAACCTTGATCCGCGTCGTGATCGCGAATGCCAAGTGGCGGGGCGGGGGAACCATCTCATAGAGGACCCCTTCGGCCTTGATCCGAATCCGGAACTCATCCTCAAACGGTTCAAAGTGAATGTCGCTCGCGTGGTCCTTGATCGCCAGAAGTAGAACCAGGTTTAGCAGTTTCCGAACAGGTGCACTGTCCGCCAATGCTTCTAAACCGTCGAGGTCGAATTTGTCCGTGTCCAACTTGCTCGCTGCCGCAAAGAGTTCCTCATCCGCAGCAAGCTCTGCGACGATCTTCTCAACGCTTAAGCTTTCCGAGGAATAGAAACGATCGATCGACGCTTTGATCTCTCGCTCGGTCGCAACCACCATCTCGATATCGAGCCCCAAGAACGTCCTGAGTTCGTCTTGGATGGTCAAGTTCTGGGGGTCGCATGTCGCCACCGTCAACTTATGACCATCGAATCGCACCGGGATGACGCGGTAGAGTTGCGCCATCGTTTCGGTGAGGCGTTCGATCAGTTCCTTAGGGATAGGCGTATCGCCGAGCGAAACCACCTTCATGTTCATCTGTTCACCGAGCGCTTGCGCCAGTTGCTCGTCGGTGATGAGGGCCATGTCCTCGGCCAATTTTCCGAACAGAATCCCTGGTTGCTGCTGCTGTTCCTCGATCAAAAGCTGCAATTGATCGTCGGTGATGAAACCCATGTCAACAAAGATCTGACCGATTTTACGTGCTGCCATTGGGAGTCTGAGCCTCGGGTGCTAAGTAAGCTTGGTTGAAAAGGTTTTTGAATCGAAAAGGAACACGGGATGTGCCGTGTTGTTTTGTGATGTTTATCCCGTTATCCCGAAGTGCTTTCGGGAACCAAGGCTATGCGATATCAGCTTCCGTGATCGAAATCTTCCTCGGCTTGCTCTTCGTCTTCGATGCCGCGTCTCGCGTTGACAATACGCTTCGCCAAATCGTCGGGTCGGTGAGCTTTCACGAGAATGTCCTCGACGGTGACTTTGCCGTCCCGCCAAAGGTTGTACAGCGAGTCATCCATGAGTTGCATACCGAACTTGGCACCCGTTTGGATCGCAGATCCGATACGGAATGTTTTGTTTTCGCGGATGAGGTTGGCAATACCGGGAGTCACGACGAGGACTTCGTAAGCAGCACAGCGTCCACCTCCGATTCGGGGTACCAGGCCCTGTGCAACAACACCGAGCAAGCTCGTCGAAAGCTGGGTTCGGATTTGGTCTTGAAGGTTCCCAGGGAACGCATCGATCAACCGGTTCACGGTGCCTTGAGCGCTGTTCGTGTGCAACGTCCCGAACACGATGTGACCCGTCTCAGCAGCGCTGATCGCCGCCGAGATCGTTTCCAAGTCTCGCATTTCACCGACGAGGATACAGTCTGGGTCCTGACGCAACGCGCGTCGAATCGCCTCAGAGAAGCTCGGAACATCGACGCCAACTTCGCGCTGATTGATCGTCGATTTTTTGTGCTCGTGATAGAACTCGATCGGGTCTTCAATCGTGATGATATGGTGGTCGTGATTGATGTTCAGGTAATCGATCAAGCTCGCGAGGGTGGTACTTTTTCCCGACCCTGTTGGCCCAGTTACAAGGACCAAACCGCGAGGCCTCAGAACCATCTTGACCACCGACTCGGGCAACCCCAATTGCTCCGGGGTGAGTTTGTCGTTGGGGATCTGACGCAGAACCATCGAGATGTTTCCGCGCTGCTTAAAAATGGAAACGCGGAATCGAGCCAAAGTACCGAAGGCAAACCCGAAGTCAGCGCTACCTACTTCCTGAAGCTCCCGTTGGCAACGCTCTGGAGCGATACTCTTCATCAGTTGAACCGTATCGTCCGGTTCGAGGACCTTGGTCTCGAGTTTGCGCATACGCCCGTGCAGCCGGAAAACCGGGGGCTGGCCAACGACGATGTGGATGTCGCTGGCCCCTTGCTTAACCGCTGCCTGTAGCAGCTTGTCGATGAGAACTGTTGCCATTTCGTGATCTGTTTCGGGTCTGATGAAGGTCGGGCTACGGGACGACTGTCCCGCTGCGTGCCAACGGCGGGTGCGAGCACGAATTCGCCTCGCACCTCGATTGTACTCTAGCCGCGTTGGGACTGAACGCGCGGCCTCAAAAAAGGAGCTCGACAAGCAATATTTTTCAAGCAATTCCAGACCACCCGCGGCTAGCGCCCTGCGGCTCACATTGAAACCTGCGTCTAGCGACGTGCGGCAGACACGGAAATCCGCGGCTAGCGCCCTGCGGCTCACATTGAAGCCTGCGGCTCACATTGAAGCCTGCGGCTCACATTGAAGCCTGCGGCTAGCGCCCTGCGGCTGGCGTAGAAGAAGGGGGGCACGCCAACCGATGAGCCGAATGGCGTAAGCTGCCGGTTGGGGGCCCTCTCGCTGCGGGCGCCGCCTCTGCTTGCCAGTTCATCAATCCGGGCCGGGCATCGCCGCCCTGGATTTGCTGGATCTAAATCTATATCCGACCGTTAGGATTCGCCGTTGGGCTTCGCAATCAGGCTTTCGCGTGCGGTACCGCTGCTCCCGATAGGACTTCGTCGACGACCTTTTGGATCGCGATGTACTCCTGCTCGGTCTTTTTCGCAGACTTGTAAACCTCGTCGAGCGTCGAGATTCCGTTGATAACTTTTCTTAATCCGTCGCAGAACAAGGTTGTCATTCCGCCTCGGATCGCTTCGCTTCGGAGTTCTGCCGACGATTTGCTGGCGAACATCATCTCCCGAATCCGGCCGTTGATCAGCATCAGTTCGTAGATCCCGATCCGACCTCGGTACCCCTTCTTTTGGCAGTAAGGACACCCCTTGCCCTTCGCAAACTTGGCAAGCGGCACCACGGATTGAGGGATTCCCGCCTCCTCCAAAACCGCGTCGCTCAAGTTCAGGGAGTACTTGCATCGCGTGCAGATCTTTCGCACCAACCGCTGAGCCAAGACCGCGATGACCGAGCTCGCCACCATGTAGGAGGGGACCCCCATATCGCACATTCGAGTTACGGCGCTGGGCGCATCGTTCGTGTGTAGCGTACTGAATACCAAGTGTCCAGTCAGCGAGGCCTGGATTCCCATCTGGGCCGTCTCGGTATCCCTCATTTCCCCGACGAGGATGATGTTGGGTGCTTGTCGCAACATGGCTCGAATGATCCGGGCAAAGTCGAGTCCGATGTTGTGTCGGACTTCGACTTGGTTGATTCCGGGCAAGTAGTATTCGACGGGGTCTTCGGCGGTGATGATTTTGCGGTCGGGGCGATTGAGGGCGTTCAATGCAGCGTACAAAGTCGTCGTCTTGCCAGATCCCGTCGGGCCAGTCACCAAGAAAATACCATTAGGCCGTTTAATAAGGCTGGTGAAAAGTTTGAAGTCCCGGTCGCCAAGACCGAGTTGCTTGACCCCCACTCGGATGTTGTCCTTGTCGAGCAGCCGCATGACGCAGGACTGGCCGTGGTTGGTGGGGATGACCGAGACCCGGAGATCGAGTTCTTTCTCACCAACAGTAATTTTAATACGACCGTCTTGGGGCCGGCGACGCTCGGCGATGTCCATGCGTGCAAGGATTTTGATCCGGGAGAGGATCGCTCCCAAGAGGCGGCGGGGGGGGCTGTCCCGTTCGACGAGCACACCGTCGATGCGGTATCGAATGCGAACTCGGTCTTCAAAAGGCTCGACATGGATATCCGAGGCGCGAAGCTGAACCGCTTCCTGGATCATTAGGTGGACTAGTCGGACGACGGGGGCCGAGTCATCGTCCCCTCCCTCGTCGCTGCTCATCTTGTCTTCTTCGGTTTCGGTGAAGTCGATCTGAGTATCCGTGAATTCCTGGAGCATGGAGTCAGCCGACTCCCCTTCGACTTGACCGTAGTACCGGTTGATCGCTTCCTGGATGTGTTCTTGCGGGGCGAGGGCGGTGTCGACTTTTCGGTTGAGAATGAACCTTAGTTTTTCGATAGTTTCGATATCGAACGGATCGGAAACGAGAACCTTGATGGTGTCGTTTTCGTCGCTCACTGGGATGATTTTGTTTTCCCGGGCGACCGATTCGGGTACCAATTGGATGACGCTGTCTGGGATTCGGATGGTTGTAAGATCGACATACTCAAAGCGGTGGAACTCTGCCAACGCCTGGGTGACTTCTTCACCGGTGGCGTACCCTAGAGAAACCAAGGTATTTCCTACCGGCTTATCATCCTTTTTGGCAATCGATTTGGCTTCATTGAGCTGTTCCAGGGATACCGTTCCCCGAGTTAGCAACAAATCGGTAAAATCCCGCATGGGTTTGCCCATGGACTGACTCCGGATGACTAGGACAAGAAAGCATGGATGGGGGACGTTGAGGACATCGGAAATATACAAAGAATTTTCCGGCATCCAGTCTTCCAGTATATCGCAATTCGATTCTCCCCAACAAACACCTTTCAGCAACTTTCGCAACGTTTTCAATGAAAATAGACCAAGAACAGGGCTGGGCTCTCGTCACCGGAGCCAGTTCGGGAATAGGGCAAACGATTTCTTCTCATCTTGCGGGCGAAGGCTACCACGTGGTGGTGAACCATTTCCGGGACCCGGAAGGTGCCGAACGGACTCTCGGGATGGTTCGGCAGCGAGGCCGGCAAGGGATTGCGATCGATGCGGACGTCGGTTCGAGCGCCGAGGTGGATGCGATGTTCGAGCAATGCTCGCAAGCTGTCGGCGGTTTGTCGGTGCTCGTCAATAATGCTGGGGTGCAGACATGGGCGGGCTTTTTGGAGTTGGCCGAGGCGGATTTCGACCGTACGATCCGGACCAACTTAAAGGGGACGTTTCTTTGCACGCAACGTGCGGGGCGCCAGATGGCGGCAGCTGGCAACGGCTCGATCGTGAATATCGGATCCGGAGCCAATCACATTCCGTTCCCGAAATTATCGGATTACTGCGCGAGCAAGGGTGGCATCGAGATGTTGACCAAGTGCGCTGCTACGGAATTAGGGCCGCTGGGAATACGGGTGAACTGCGTGGCTCCTGGGGCCATCGAAAACGAGCGCACACGAAGCGAGAATCCCGAGTACGCCAGGACCTGGGGCGATATCACTCCGCTGCGCCGTTGTGGAACCGCCGACGATGTTGCTCGCTGCGTGGCGTACCTATGTTCCAGCGATGCGTCGTTCATTACGGGGCAGACCCTTTATGTCGATGGAGGTCTCTGGACTCGCAACCAGTGGCCTTATTCGTCGTGAGCCCTTCGGAATGAACGCATCTGGAAAGCCCGGCTGGCTCCCTATTCTCGCAGCCCTCTTGGCCTTGTACATCGTCTGGGGCTCCACGTACCTAGCCATACGAGTTGGCGTTGAAACCTTTCCACCGTTCCTCATGGGGAGCGCTCGCTTCGCCGTTGCCGGCGCGATCTTGCTCGTCTTCCTTTGGCTCAGGAATGGGGTTCGCATCACGCGCAAGCAACTCATCGATAACGCCATCGGTGGATTCTTCATGCTCCTCGGCGGAAATGGCCTGGTGTCGTGGGCCGAAGAAAAGATCCCCTCGGGGATGGCAACCCTAGTGATCTCCTTAAACCCAGTATTTTTCGTTCTCGCGGAGTGGATCATCGCGGCGTTCCAATCCAAGCGTGCTGCGGCGATGGTTTTCCATTCCAACAATTCAAGTCATCTCGATCCCGCCAACGATGATCATCTGCGATCGAACTTGCTGTCGAGCACCACGAATGCTCCTCCTAGAGGCTCTCGCCCCAATGGATGGACCCTCCTAGGGCTGATGGTCGGTTTTGCTGGGCTCGTTATTTTGGTGGGGCCAGGAGAATGGATCCATGACGAAAACGCACTTGATCCGATGAGAGTCGCTGCATTGGTAATGGCCTGTGTGAACTGGACGATCGGCTCCATGTATATTCGCTACTCAACAAACCCTGCCGAACCGTTTACCGGCGCAGCGTTTCAAATGCTGTTCGGGGCGGCTTGGATGCTCGGTGCGAGCTGGCTCGCTGGTGAACTGGTGTCGTTTCACTGGTCGCAGATCAGTCCTGCGTCCTGGTGGTCATGGCTTTACTTGGTCATCGCTGGTTCGCTCATCGGATACACTTCGTTTGTCTGGCTGATGAAGAACGCATCGCCAACCTTGGTATCCACGTATGGGTATGTGAATCCGATGGTAGCTGTATTCCTGGGTTGGTGGATGCTCAACGAGTCGATTGGTCCTAGGATTCTGTTCGCGTCTCTGACAATCATTGTTGGAGTCGCCATGATCTCGTTGGCAAAAGGCAGGTCTGCTCGTTCCGGTCGGTAGCATCGCTGTTGCTTTGTAGGCCTAACGTATCACAGCGTTAGCCGCAAATATCACAGCGTTAGCCGCAAATATCACAGCGCCAAGTCGAGCACCGGTGGCATCGGGCACCCCATTGCATCGGAAATAACGCGGAGCAATTCGACTTCATTGATCGTGGTTCGGCGATCGTAGGCGATGCACTCGGAGAACGCGTTGAGCATCGATCGCTTGGCATCTCCAGACACAGTCGCAAGCGTGTCGAGCGCTGAATCGAGAAGTTTGAGAGTGCACGCATCTCGCTGAAGAATCACCACGCGTTCTGTTTTCTTTCCCCATGCGCTCCATCCGCAGTCAAACGCTGCATTGGCATGATCGTTCCCGCCCAGATGCGCGAGTGTCGATAAGACAACAGTGAATGCAGAGGCGATGCGTTTGGGGTCGCTCGCAGCATTCGCTGCGTTGGCATTGGTTCCTGATCGTCCTGCTCGCGATGTTCCGCTTGAGCGAACCAAAAGTCGCTTGGTAATAAATCTTTGGATCGCGTACTCGAAAATCGTCCAGCGACTATCGGCAGCAATCAATGCGTGCGCGGTTGTCCGCAATGTGCCGAATTGTGGGTCTGAAAGTTGATCGAGTGCGGGAAGAGCCATGCAAGCTATAGGCAGTCTCTGCTCGGGTTGGAGCACATCGGTCTTCTCAACTAGTTGCTCGACACTCTTTGCTAAGGCGCTGTTGTTATAGCGTTCGATGATCTTGAGTTGTTCCTGTCGAATGGGATCGCTTTTCGGCGCGAGCAACAGCGAGCAAACTATCGTAACGGCACCATAAGGGTCATGGACTTCGGATACCAAATCCGCATCGATTTCTTCGACGAGTCGCGACGCGTATTGCAAGTGCTCTTCTTCCGGCTTGCCGACTTGGAGCACTGCATCAACGGGTCGTTCTTCGAAATGCTCTACCCCAGCGAGGGCGGCTTGATGGGCCGAGGATGCACCGGAGCGAGCGAAGCCCAGTGTGCGAGGATCGACGATGTCGCTTTCCGAGTGTTCGATGATCTCGGTCGTTGGAAACGTTCCCTTGAAGCTCGGATCGATACGGCGAATGCGTTCTTGGAGAGGAGGGTGGGTGCGGAACCACTGAGCCGCGATGCCTTGGCCAAAAAACATATGGCTCGCCTCTTTGGCATAGACCGCCTTCATCACCGATTTCTGCTTCCAGCCGCCAATCCGTTTCAATGCACCGGTAATCCCTGATGGGTTTCGTGTGAACTGCACGGACGATGCATCCGCAAGAAACTCGCGTTGCCTCGAAACTGCCGCTTGGATCAGGCTCGCAAAGAAAACCCCTGCATATCCGATCCCGACAAGGGCCGCGCCAGTCGCGAACAAGCCAGCTACGATTGCGAAAATGCCTTTCGCGTCATCATCATCCTTGCTGGACGACCTGACCGGAATCTCCATAGCCATACGAAAGAGGACATAGCCAATCATTGCGATGAGGAGAATCCCGTGAAGCATCCCGATCAGCCGCAAGTTTAGCTTCATATCCCCGTTCAAGATGTGGCTGAACTCGTGGGCGATCACCCCTTGCAGTTCATCGCGGGTCATCGTTTCGACGCACCCTCGCGTAACACCGATGACGGCATTCTGCGGCGTTGTGCCTGCCGCGAATGCATTGATGCCCGTCTCGAGG
This sequence comes from uncultured Pirellula sp., assembly GCA_903892355.1. Taxonomy (GTDB): domain Bacteria; phylum Planctomycetota; class Planctomycetia; order Pirellulales; family Pirellulaceae; genus JBKCUI01. The sequence continues at coordinate 24,965 of CAITIE010000075.1, forward strand.
GGCAGTAGATACACAGGGGGGACGGGGGTACCCGACGCTAAGGCCATCTCCTCGACAACGTTCAGCAAAATGCGTTCATCGAGGTTCCTGGTATTGGGCTGGATCTTGACACCACCCAGCTGGACAGCAACTTTGTTCCCATCGGATCCCAACTCCCAGGTCTTGTACAAACTCCCCGACAAGATGACCGCCACAACGCTTCCAACAACCGCGATGAAGATTGTCGGATGCCAGCTAAAGAGATCGATCGGTTGTCCGCCGTTTTGGGTCGCTGCGACCAGAATCGCCATGATGACGAAGTAGACCAAAGCCACGATCGTAACAACCGTGGCTGCAAAGTAGACCACCAGCCACAGTGTGTTGCGTTTTGCGCGATCTTGATGTGCGAAAAAATCCACGACAGACCTCGTCCCAGCTTCCATCCACGTATACGTCAAAAATCAAAACGCGTTCAAGCTCGGGGTGGCCTAGAATTTTACTTTCACTGGCTCTCGTTCTTCGGGGGCGGTCAGCTCCCACAAGCTGGCTCGTTGGAAGTTGCCAAATCCGGCCACTAAGCTGTTGGGAAAACTTTCGCATGCAGTGTTGTAGTGCATCACCGCATCGTTGAATGCTTGTCGAGCGTACGAAATCTTGTTTTCCGTGCTGGTGAGTTCTTCTTGGAGAGCCAGCATGTTCTGGTTGGCCTTGAGATCCGGGTACGCTTCGGCCAATCCGATAAACCGGTTCAAGGAACCAGCAAGTGCCACTTCGGCGGTGGATAGGTTTTGGATCGCTTTGGGATCTCCTGGGTTTGCGGCGGCTTGCTGGCCGGCGGCCATGGCTGTATTTCGAGCCTTGATGACCGCTTCGAGGGTCTCCTTTTCATGGCCCATGTATCCCTTTGCGGTCTCGACGAGATTAGGGATCAAGTCGTAGCGACGCTTGAGCTGAACATCGATTTGAGCAAATGCGTTTTGGAAGCGATTCTTGAGAGCAACGAGGTTGTTGTAAAGCCCGATTAGGTACAGGAAAAATAGGATGACGAACCCGAAAACAATAAGCAAACCGATAAGAACACCGGGCATAGCAAATACCTCCCGCTTAAAACGTATGGATCAAGAAACCGCTTTCGGATCGTAATGGATGATTCGACCTATGTCGACTGGGCGGACCCAATAGGCGTTGTACTCGCCCTGATTCCTGGAAATCGTCGAACTGCAATAGGGAGCTTTCGATCCCAAATCCCCTCTCCGAGTCGAATCAAGATGGTTGCGCAACTGCAGGTGGCGGGTTTCTAGAGCACGTTTGGAAGAGGCGGCAGCTTTTCCGGATCGCTTCCCTGTTGCACTCCGACGGTGCTTCCCGGACGGAGCTTCGGAGATTGCAAATGCATTTTAGACCCATCGACACGGCTCCCGGATTGCCAAGTGGACAGCAACTCCATCCCCCGCTCGTTCATCAATAGATTCGAATCGCTATCGATGGACACTTCTTCGCTCGACATCGACATGATGATTTGTACCAAGCGAGAAATCGAGGGGACATCGTACGAGTTATCGAGTCCTCGCAGGTCGATCCAACGCCCCAGATCCTCGATTCGTTTGGCTTGGGCCGCGAACCCCCAATCCGTGCAATTGGATGCATCCCATTCCACCAACGTGCTTGCTCCCGCAAAAACCGATTCGTTAGCAACGCGAACGAAAGCGATAGGGAAGGCGTTCATGGTCGACATCCTAATACGCACAAACGGGCTCAGCGTGATGCACGATACATGGTCCAATTCAAGGCGTAGTTTTGGGGATCGGTTCAGGGTCTTTACCCCGTCGGCGAGAAGCATCGATCCGCTGATCGAAATCCAAGACTGCTCGATGGCGACATCCATTCGTTCGGTCGAGTCGGTATGGCACCAATCGCATTGTCCTCGAATCGCGCATCGCTTCATGGAGAGCGATGACGCACCGGTCACCGAATCTCTGCCAGTCACCGAATCTCTGGCCGTGGTACTCGCTCCTCCCACGGGATTGGAGGACAGATCGAATGTCCCTTTGGATCCAATATTCCGCACGATCGAAGGAAGAGGTAGGCTGCCTTGATGCTGCACAGTGATCGTGCATTCGTTCCAAGTGAGTTGCGATCCTGAGCCCGAACCGAATATCGATTGAGGCCGCGAATCGAGCATGGATGCATTCCAAACGAAATCCATACGATGAAACGACACCTTGCCTCCATGTACGGCGAACCATTCCGATTCACTTTCGTTGGGTGATTTGATCGAGGATTCATCGAAAACGATCCTGGCTCGTGTTCCGGGCGCCGCCTCAATTCGCAATTCTCTACCTTTGCGCAAACCAGCCAAATCGATGGGCTTCCCAACCGACAGGACAGGTTCGGCTACGATCAAACGACCGATCGAATCGTCATTGATGATTCGGCTGAACGCCTCATCGATCGAGGTTGCAAACAGAGACGACTCGTCGATGTCGATTCCGGCGATAGTTCCGGGCTTGCCAATCACAACCGTCTTATCGCGTGTTGGTTCGCCAACGGGATTGCTCTGTTCCGTAGGATCACTCGCTGACCGCCCACTAGCTTCAGTACCCTCGTTACCAGGGCGACTTCGAGGTTCAGCATTGCCTTGGAGTTTCGCAGTGGCAGAATCGGAATTGTCAATAGCCAAGCTCGATGGATTGGGTGCCGAGGCAACCTCGAGATCGGACTCCGGGGATGCGTCCGCGAACTCCACCTGAGGAATCGAGAAGATCGCGTTGAGTTGATTCGCGTTGTAGAGCCACATGGTGCTTAGTGCGATCACCAACAAACTGACCAGTGCGGGCATCGCCGATTCCCACCATGGACGCTTGGACTGGCTCGACGCGAGAACCTCGTCATTAAAATCCTGGCTCCATGACAACGAGTCTATGACCGCAAGCGTTCGGAGGTCATTGACTAAATCGTTTGGCGTTTGGTAGCGATCTTTAGGCTTCTTCGCCATCATTTTCCGCAAGATCTCGATCAGGGAATCGCTGAGGTCGTTGCGAAAGAAGCGAGGGTCCTCGGGCATCTTGGTGCCATGCATGAGGAGCTTTTGCAGTGCCGTTCCATCGGGAAACGGCGGTTGTCCAGTCAGGAGGAAGTACAGCGTGCATCCAAGCGAATAAATATCGCTTCGAACATCGGCATCGCGAGGGTCGTGGGCTTGCTCGGGCGAGATGTAATCAAATGTTCCGAGAGTCACACCGCTTGCCGTCAAATCGCCCGTGGACCGATCGAGTTCCGTTGTTCTCGCCAAGCCCATATCCACGAGCTTGGCTTTGCCATCGGTTCCGATCAAGATGTTCGATGGTTTGATGTCTCGGTGCACAACGCCTCGGTCGTGTGCATGCTGCAGTGCTTCGGCAACTTGGCAAATAAAATGAGTCGCATCATCAACGGTTAACAAGCCATGCTCGAGCACAAGCTGCCTGAGGTTTGTACCCTCGATAAACTCGAAGACGATATAACTCCATCGCTCGGTTTCCCCGACGTAATAGACGCGAGCGATGTTCGGATGGTCGAGTTTAGCTGCACTCTGGGCTTCCATGCGAAATCGCCGCATGGCATCTGCGCGCCGGTTGGAAATCGGAACGACCTTGATAGCGACGATTCGGTCGAGTCGCTGGTCCCTGCCGCGAAACACCGCTCCCATGCCGCCGACCCCGACCAAGGACTCGATGCGATAATGGTCTAGGTTTTGACCAACCAGCGAATCCACCGGGTCGAGTGATGGACTACCGGAGATGGGCGATGGTAGGGCCGGGGCCGAATCGACGTTTGCGGGCTCGATATGAGTGATGCTCGATACCGAGAGAAGCCCATCGTGGCGAATCTCTGTCTTTTCCAAATCTTTGGAATGCAACACATGCAGATTGGAGTCATCTACCGTGTCGCGACCCAAGGAGGGATTGGAGTTCGCCATTAAAGTTCCGGTTAGCGGTCCCTGTGCTATGGACTGCCGAAACCGTCTCCTTCTGCGGATTCCCCTTCCGTAGTTTCCGGTGGGGGAGGCTCCAGCAGTCCCGTCGAGTCATCTTTAACAATGACAGAGAGGGCTTGTTGGAGATCGTAGATCGGTCTGCGAGTGGTCGTGACCAATTCGCTCAAACCAGTGTTTTTATCGCTGTTCAGTGATTCCTGGAGAGCCTCGATCTTGTTCAAGACTTCTTGGATCTTTCCCTTTTCCGTTTCGGGAAGGAGGTTCATCAAACCACGGGTGGAGTTTGCAGTGGATTTCTTGCCGAAGCCATTGAGACCGACGTGGATTCGCTCTAATCGCTGTTGCAAAATGCGCCGGGCGTTCCGTACTTCTTTGGGTTGATCCTCAAACGGATTTTTGGGCTTCGCTCCTGCACCTGCGGCGCCAGGAGGTGCGCCACCGTCATCACCACCGATCAAACCGCCACCACCGGGTCCACCGAGTCCAGGAGGTCCACCGCCACGACCACCAGGTCCACCTGATTTACCGCCCATGCCCATGTAGCCACCAGCGGTGCTCGACGAGGTTTGACTGCAGCGTTTGTTCCATGACTCAAGACTGGCTTGAACAAACTGCACCGCCCCCTTCTCCGCAGTGGCGACCCCCTCGAGAGGTTGGTTTTCCAAATTCAACTGCCCTAGACTCCACATCGATTTCTCGACAAGCCATTCGGACTCGGTCTTCCCATCTTTGATCGCTGGCAGAACCAACGATAGCAAGACCGGTAAAGCTTGCTTGGCAGATTCACCTTTGCTGTTAGCGATGATCGTAAGATTCTCAATCATGAGTTCTTTGAGATAGGAATCCTCTTCCGGTCCACGTGCTGTAGGTTTCTGGGCTGCGAGGAAAGCTTGGACGTTCGCGACGAACTTGACCTTCGCACTCTCCAAGGTCGCTTCGTCCATCCCAGGCCACTGCCAATGCCGAGGCAAGTGACTCAGAGATGTAGCAACCATTCCGTCGTTTTCGATAGGGGACAGCAAAGCGACGAGAATCTTCGTACCCTCTGGATCCGCCAATCCGCCCGACTGAGGGGTGGCCGCTTGTTTGTTCAAGCGAGCGGCCGCGATCGCTGCAATGATCCTCGCCGACGGATGGTAGGACTTCCCATCTTGGTCCTTCGCGATCACTTCTTTGAGATTACGAACCAGAACTCGATTGAACTCAGAGATCGATTCCGGCGAACCCTTCAGTTTTTTCTCCACGGTCTCAATGTCAAACATCAATTCGCTTCGAGCTCGATTCATCGATTCGGCATCGAGTTGGGTCATGCGAACGAAAAGGCACTCGCGATAGTAGCTATCGAGCGCTGCGGCATCAAATTTTTCTGGAGTCAGCAAATCCTTCTTCTCGTTGGTCCGCTTGTCATTGCACCGTTCCGGATCAATCGGCTTGACCTTGTATTGGGGGGCAGCGGTCGCCGGCGCTGCCTCTTGGCCCAAAGCGGACGGTGCGAAGACGGTTCCGAGCAAAATCGCGAAGGTCAACCGGGACCGAAAAGTGGCGATCGGGTGAAGCGGGTGCTTGGATGACATACCCAGAGAGCTCCGTGGCGAACGAGGAAAAGCGGACGTTGGAAACGGCTTCTATCCAGATTACGACAGATGAAAGGGGGGTGTCAACTTTCCACCGCGGGAAACGCCCGAAACACTAGGAAAATCAACCTTATTTTCTCATGGCTGCAAACAGCTTGGCGATTTCCTCGGGGGAAACCAAGTGATCTCCGTCAAGGGAATCCACCGACGGTACTTTGGGTTTGGAAGACGGGATCTCCTCGTCGCCACTCGGCGGAGCACCGTCGCCGACTCCTTTTCTCACACCAGACTCGTAAGTATCCGCCTCTTGTGTTGGTCTACTCCGTGATGCTGGTTCCGAATCGGATTCTTGCTCGGGGGTCTCATCGATCGCTTTGGTGTTCGGATCGCTTACAGGTTCTTCTTCAGGCTCCTGCAGTCCGCGTTCAAACGCTTCGATCGCATCGGATGTTTTGACGTCGCAATGCTCGTCCAAATTATCTTTTGAAATCGCTTTGACCGTGGGGTCTTTTGCAAATTCGCCATGTGTGGCGGCACGTACGGTGGCGAACAGTGTCCGAATGTCTTCCTTGGTGGTCGCCTCGTCGATATCGTCGGTGTAGCTTGATGCCATCGGGATGGCGCCGGCCATGCCGGTTTTTTGGGCCAACGCGCGGGATTGACGAATCATTTCCTCAGGGGATGCTTCGGTGTCAGCAACTTCTTCGTTCTCGGAAAAATCGAAGCCGACAGCCTTCGAACTGTTGCCGCTCGGAGATTGCAGCGAGTCGAACAAGGTCGAAAAATCTTCCTCGGTGACTTCGTGCGAAGGTTCTTCATCGATGCCTTCTTCAGAGTTGTTTGCGGAAGGCTTTCTCGAGGTTCCAGAGCTTGGATCGGTCTCGGATGCGTCGCTATTGCTTCGAGGCCGCTCAGGCGTTTCGGAGGAATCATCGACCACTGCCTTAACTGCGGAGCTGGCGAGTTCCTCCAAACCGTTGACCTCGGCGAATACCTTGCTGCCGCGTTCCCTCGCTGAATCATCCTCGCTCGGAACGACTGCTGGGCGTGCAGATGTGTCGGTATCTTCATCCGATGAAATCTTGGACGCCCGCGACGAAGCATCGCTCAACTCGACTTGGGCTGCCCCTAATAGATTCGACGGAGAGTTCTCGGATGCGGTGCTGCTGGAAGAACGCGCCGACGCAGCAGTGGCCTCCTTCATCTCAGTTCCTGATGCCGCGTGAGCATTCGTCGATTCACTTGACGGAGCCTGAGTCGCCATTTCGGCGTTAGTATTTTGTGTAATGCCGGAAATGGAGCTAATGGTTTCATCCAATTGAAGGACCAACGAATCGGGTGCAGCCGATCCCGCGTTCAATGGCAGTGTCCGCGACATGCACATCAGCGGTACCGACTCATCTTTGATCATGAAGAAATCGGGAGAGTTCACCTTTTGTATGGCATCATTGAGCTCCCGCAAAATTGCTTCCGTGTCGGAGCCGAACTGCAAAATAAGAAAACGATTCGGCTGGTAGCGACTCAGTATTGCCCGGCCCGAAAGCTGCTCTAGAAGGAAGGAACCCAGATGACGGATGGCTTGCTCTGTAACCATCGCACCGCGCCGGAACATCAATTGTTCGTACGACTGTACTGCAAACATCGTGATGGTGCTCGGTGTCGACTCCGCATCCACCCGGTCACCCCACAGTTGCATTAAGCGATCCATTCCTTGGGAATTGATCAACCCTGTGAGCCGATCTTTCCAGGGATCAGGCACGTCTTGATAAAGCTCTTTCAGGGTGGATTCCATACCCGATTGCTTGGAACAACAAATTCCCCGCCCTATACCAAGGACCGCCCTTTCGAAAACTCGTTGGAACGGTTCCCAGTCCCAATGCGAATCGGAAGGATTAGCCGATTCGCTCTGCGTTGGTTTCTGAGGAGTCCACGCAATCGCCGCAACCAGCAATACCGCAGCAACCTCTGCAGCTAAGCAGAGTGTTTCTACATCAAATTGCAAAAGTGCTGGCATACTTACTCCGGTCGCAGTTCTAAGGCCGCGAAGGTTCTCTGCTCTGGTTCGACCACGGGCTCAGGTCGAGGCGGACCGAACATCAATCCGTTTAATCTAGGACTCAAACACCTTCGTGGGATTGCTGGCATTGAAGTTGCCGAGAATAGGGCATGAAGGATCGAGGGCACTTTGCGGATTGCATCGGTTGTAGCGATTTCAACTCCAAGAGCTTCATGGTCGGTAGGTTCCTTGACAACGAGCCCAGCGACCCATAAGTTTTACGCATATGGAACGATGATTGGCGGTACCCATCAACCGCCTGGCACTCGACGCGGCGTGCTGCAACCCAGCAGGTAAACGACATAGCATGTCGCCGTCAATGAGTTAAGTGACAAGGAGTTAAGTCATGATCGATTCTGGGTTTCAGGACATTGTTTCCCAAGCTAGAAAACTGTTGACGGAAAGTCCATTCATCGAGCTTCACAAAATCGATGTGTTGCAGTCAGGCGAGCGGGTGACGCTTCGGGGGGAAGTCGCGAGTTTCTTTATGAAGCAGTTAGCCCAGGAGACCGTGAGGTCTGCAACCAGGGGTTTGGAAGTCTCTAATGAAGTCGACGTCGATTTCTCAAGACGGCTGCACTAGCGGAACCATGGTCGCGGTTTGAGTCTATTTGGTGACTTCGATATCTCGTAGAAATATCTCGCAGAAAGGCCAGCGTTGTTCGATGACGCAGTTGATCTCTCACCTCGTTCGGCCTGCTCGTTAAGGCGAGCGGGATCCGCTGTCTATCCGTCGGATGCTCTGTCTGCAGCCCTCGGTTCACTAGTTTACTAGCGTTCTTTTTTTACTAGCGTTCTTTTTCACGGCACCATTCCCCGACTGCTTATTGCTGCCCTGTTGCGATGATCTTGAGGGCGCCTTGTGGATGTCAGGTATTCCTTTCAGGATCCTTGCAAGAAATTTTTTGGTCTATCAACGCCCAGGGATAATTTGATATCACCCGAACTTGGTGTCATTTTATTGGTCCAAGGCGAGGGTAATTAGGAAATGTCGCGATACGCATTCGTCGCCGCAGCCACTCTCTTCGCAGGCTTGCTGTTCGTTTTAGCAATGGCGGTCGCGCAGCGTGATGCCAGGGTAAATCACTCGGTTTCTCACGAGCAAGAGCCGGAATACGCCAAACAATCGGTTGCCCCCATTTCGGTCGCGATGACGGCGATGGGGACAGCGGAGCTTGGAGACCCATCGCAAGAAAACTACTCAGAATCTAGCCCGCTGCATCTAAAAAAACCGCCTTACTCCGGACGTGCCACGTCGTACGAACCCGAGGCTAGCACCCCCGAGGCTAGCACCCCCGAGGCTATCACCACAGTGCTCGCGGCTTATAACGGACCAGCGGTTCCATTGACGTTTGACAGTCCATCGAACGCATCCGAACCACCTCGGTTCGATGCATCGCGTATTATCAGTCGACGTTCGCCCGAGAACGAGTCCACTCCGAGTGTGCAAGGACGAAGTAGCGAACTCGATCCTCCAACCAGCACTTCCCATCCAAAGCCAATGGTGAAAGCTGGCGTTAAACCGAGTGCAAAGCCGAGTATAAAACCGATAAGCACTGCGGACACGCGGGTTGCGCCGCCAGTACTCCCCTCCAATAACCCGAATCTCGAAACTTCGAATCTCGTAGGCCTCGCAGCGCCGTCGGTGTTGGCACCTGCGCAGTCCACACCTGCAGGCTCGGCAAACCCAACAGTAGGTCTAAACCCAGCAGTAGGTCCAAACACGCCTGCGACTGCTGCGAACGATCGCGATTTGGAAAGCAGCGAAAGCTCTCGGGCTCGTCCAACCGCGACTCTCGGATCACCCTTGCCCGTACCCAACGGTACGTTGCCTCTCCCTTCGAGCAGTGCAACTGCCGCGACGCTACCGCCGGCCGCTTTTCCGTCGCTGGACACAGCATCCTCCCCAGCCTTTCCGTCCTCCTCTGCAACATTGCCCTCGCTTCCAGCAGCACCATCCATCCCAGCTTTGAACAATGGGTTGCCGTCATCCTCTCTGCCCGACTTAACGTCGCTGGCGGCTCCAGCCACTGCTGACGCGAACACGCCGTCCGCCAACCGAGGGGCTTCGATGAATTCGACTAGCGTTCCACCACCAGGAACCGGTCCAATCGGTGTATTGCCAGCCACCAACAATTTTCCACCGGCTAATTCCCCACCGGCCAGTTTCCCATCCTCTAGTTTTCCATCCTCTAGTTTTCCTCCAGGAAACCCGAATTCCGCTTCCAGTGGGGTCTCCAACACGAACGACGCCCGACGCAACGGAGGTTGGTCGTTGAGTAGCGGCGCCCCAGGGGCTCGGCAATTCGATGGTTCTCAGAATCCAAGCTTGGAAATTCACAAAAAGGCTCCTGCGGAAGTCCAAGTCGGAGTGCCGGCTACGTTTCATGCTATCGTTCGCAACGTTGGCAATTCAACCGCGTTTGATGTTCAAGTCATCGATGCGATTCCGAAAGGTGCCAAACTGCTTCGAACGTCGCCGGAGGCAGAACGGACTGGTGCCGATGGACTCCTGTGGAACCTCGGCGAACTGGCAGCAGGTCAAGAAGCCAGCATCAGCATGGAGTTGGTACCTGAGACCGAAGGGGAACTCGGTTCGGTTGCGAGTGTCAAATTCGCAGCACAAGCTTCGGTGAGAACTATGAGCACTCAACCTCGTTTGTCGGTGAAGCAAACAGCACCGTCGGAATTGCTGGGTGGGGGATCGGTTACGGTTCTTATCGATGTCGCCAATGTCGGAACAGGAACTGCCAAAGGGGTTAAGCTGGAGGAGGATGTCCCCAGTTTGTTTCGACACGCAACAGGTGCGACCAAACTCGGTATGCCCGTTGGAGACTTAGCACCGGGGGAATCGCTTCGATTTGAAATTGAGCTGACCGCATTGGAAGCCGGGAAAGTATCCAACATGATCCGCGCTACTTCCGAAAATGCGGCGACCAGTGAATCTTCGTTCCCGATTGAGGTCAAAGCGCCGAAACTGCAATTGCAATTGGTCGGTCCACGCATTCGCTATCTCGAGCGTCCTGCGCCGTACGAGGCTGTGATCGAGAATGTTGGTACCGCGGTATGCCGCGATCTCTACATTGTGACGCGTCTGCCTCGCGGTATGAATTTTATCAGCGCCAACAATGAAGGAACCTACATACCAGACCAACATGCGGTCGCATGGAACCTGGCTGAGCTCGCTGCTGGTACCAAAGTAAAAACCGAGCTTACCCTACTACCGGTTGAGGAAGGACGGTTCTCGCTCCTGCTCACAACCGAGGGTGAAGGCGTGCGAGCTTCGCCGGCCGAACGTGAGGTCCAAGTCGAAGGGCAGAGCGAATTGACCTTCAACATCGACGACGACAACGACCCCATCGAAACACAAGGCATCACGACTTACACCGTTCAAGTGACCAACATAGGAACGCGACCGGATACCGATGTGCAGTTGATGGTTGAGCTTCCCGAAGGGACTTCGCTTGAACAGATCAGTTCTCCGCTGAAGTATCAAACCAACGGACGAAGTATCGCATTCGCCTCGCTCGCATCGCTTCCATCGAAAGATCAGCTCAATGTCAAGATAAGTGTCCGGCACGCGAGAGAGGGGACCCAAGTTCTTCGGGCCTCGATCCGAAGCAAACTGCGAGCTGTCCCGGTCATCAAAGAAGAAAGCACCCAAGTCTACGTCGACCGCTGAAATGGTTCGATGCGATTCAGACTTTTGGGAGTTTAAGGGTGTGGTTGTTGTGTCCGTCGACCCCGATTCGGTCCCCGCGATACCTAGGGAGAATCGACGGATTGTGAAGAAATGAAAACCGAAGATTCTTCAAATGCACGCTCTTTCCTAACAAAGCTAGGGCTCGTTAACCGAACCTTAATAAATTCTTAACGATCGCTTCATTAGCTAGCGAGGCACCCTTCCTACACTTGCTCCATCGAGCGAGGAGAAACTTCGGGACGCATCGCGTGGTCGTCATCGAGCATCCAGCCAAGATGGTTGGAAACTCGCTAGCAACATCTTTACAGGACTCGTTTCCAATGAAGCGCACAGGTTCTCAAAACGTTCGCAGCGGATTTACGCTGGTCGAATTGTTGGTTGTTATTGCCATTATCGGCATCTTGGTCGGTCTTCTATTGCCAGCGGTCCAAGCGGCTCGCGAAGCGGCACGACGCATGAGCTGCAGCAGCAATGCCCGCCAACTCGGATTGGCGCTTCACAACTACGAAAGCGCTTACAAGCGGCTTCCACCAAGTCGGATCACATTGACCAACCCGATTTTCCAACAATCGTGGCCAGCGATGATCCTGCCGATGATCGAGCAAGGCCCGAGCTTTACACGCTACAACTTTAGCCGCCCTTGGTTTGACATCTCCAACGATGTTGTGACTACGACTCAAATTCCGATCATGATCTGCCCTTCGGCAGTGTCCCCCCGACTTCTACCGACTTCGAACCTGTACGCGGCAGTCACCAACAACGCGCGGACCGATACTCCGATTTGGGGTTATTCCGACTATGGGTCCGTCAATGCTGTCCGGAACGCTGCCTTCGTAGCCTCTGGCTTGCCCAGCATTGGTACACGTGAAGTGATGGGTGGTATGGGTCGAGGTCCCGAGGGAGTGAAACTCTCTGCGATTGTGGACGGACTGTCGAATACCATCGTAATCGGCGAAGGCGCAGGTCGCCCTTCGATGTTCGTAAGTGGGAAGAACGTTAATAATCCTCGGGTTGGTAACATTGCGTTCGGAACCCGCTTGACTGCAGACGGTTGGGGGTGGGCCGATATCAATGGTGGATTTAGTGTGGACGGTGCCAACGCGGCGGGTTTGCAAAACTCGACAAGCAGCAGTGGTGCGACGACCATTGTTGGGCAGTGCTTCCTGAACTGCACCAACGATTCGGAGTTTTACTCCTTCCATGGCAGTGGAGCTCACTTCGTCATGGGCGATGGTTCCGTGCAATTCGTCGCGCAAAGCGTTTCCGGTCCAGCGTTTGTCGCATTGTGCACTCGCGATTACGGCGATATCTCTTCTCTTCCCGACTAAGCATCGATTTGAAGACAATCGGGCCTGCTGAATAGCTCGAAAGGTTCACGGAAGGGAGACAGTCCAGAAACACTGTCTCCCTTTTTTAATGGCCATCCACAAGACTCCTCTGCATTCAGCCTCAAACCGACCGCGTTGAAGCAGTTGTCGTGGCTATCAATACACTGCAAGAGTTGATTCCAATAATGTTTCCGAGTCATTAAGGATAATGTGTTATGAGTAAGAAAACGAGCCATGGTTGGGCCAATACCGCACTGCGGACTTGGTCGCTGTTGGTATCTTTGTCGTTATCCAGCACTGTTTGTGTGTCCATTGGATCGGTTTCATATGGCCAAATAGCTCTTGTGGGCAAAATTGAAATCCCGGGCACAGCCGAAGATAGAAGTGGTTTGAGCGGTAACCTTGAGACAAACACCCCTGTAAATGCATTCGGTGGACTCTCAGCGATTGATTCTAGAGGTTCCAAGAACCGTTACGTGGTCCTTTCGGATCGCGGAGCTGGTGACGGCGCTGCATCGTTTCCATGCCGGTATCATGACATCGAATTGGATGTAAATCCCGAATCGGGCTCCATTCGTTTCGAATTGCTGGATACCCATCTCTTATCCGATCTCAACGGTGTGCAGATGACAGGAAGCTTAGACAAACTGAAGAAATGGACATCGCCCGCACGATGCCCGAGTTACGACCCTGAGGGGATTCGATGCCTAGGGAGCGAGCGAGTTGCCATCAGCGATGAATACGGACCGAACATCGACATTTTCGAGCGCTCAGGGCGTATGCTCAAAAGTGTCGCATTGCCAGCGCGGTATGCACTGAGTGAACGCCGCTCGCCACCCATGACAGTCGGGACCTATTCCAACCGTGGACTCGAAGGGATTGCAATCACTCCGGATCAAACCCGATTGGTTGCCGCCATGCAAGGTCCCTTGGTGCAAGATGGGCGGATTGAAAACAACAAATGCTTGGGATTGAACACCCGCTGGTTTTCCTTCGACCTCGTCGAGGGGAAATCGGCGGAATGGGTGTACCCGTTAGATAACGAATCCACTGGCGTCAGTGAAGTTCTCGCGATCGACAACCATCGCTATTTGGTCATCGAACGGGATAGTAAATTTGGCGTAGACGCAAAGATCAAAAAGATTTTCTTGGCCGACACCGCTGATGCGTCGGACGTATCGCAAATCGAAAGCCTAAGGGCAGGACTTGGCGATTCGATACGGCCCGTCAAAAAGCAGCTCTTGATCGATCTCCTCAATCCGGAGTTCGGTATGTCGGGTGAGAAAACGCCAGAGAAACCCGAAGGATTGGCGTGGGGACCAACCTTGCCAAATGGACAACGCTTGTTGATTGTCTGCTTTGACAACGACTTCGATCCAACCCACAACACGATCTTTGCAGCCTTTGCAGTTTCCATTCCGAAATAACTCTAGAGGCGCTGCAGTCGAAGCGGACGGGCTCCGCAGATCAGCGGATTAGTGTGAGCAGAATCGAATCACTGATGGGGCGATTCGATTTTCAGATCGCAGTTGCCTAGGCACCGAAGCGGTAGCGAACGATGCACCACAGCGTGCTGAATAGATCCTTGATTCCAATCTTCTTTCCCTCATCCCAGCCACGGCTCTTGTAGCTGATCGGAACTTCGACAATGGAGATACCTCGCTTGGCGAGCTTGGCCGTGATCTCCGGTTCGAATCCAAAACGCTGCTGTTCGATCTGGATCGACTGAAGAATCTCTCTCCTGATCGCCTTGTAACACGTTTCCATATCTGTCAGACGACTGCGGGTCATTTGATTGCTTAGCGTCGTCAGAACCCAATTGCCTATCCGATGCATCCACGAAGGGTCTTGGATGTGGCCTTGCATGTACCGAGAACCATAGACAACATTGGATTTGCCCTCGACGATGGGCTGAATCACCTTGAGGATATCGCGTGGATCGTACTCGAGATCGGCATCCTGGACGATGATAATTTCGCCCTTGGCCAGTCGAAATCCGCTTTGCAAGGCGGCCCCTTTGCCCTGATTATGGGGATGGATGAGGACCTCTACGCCGATTCGGTTGCGATAACGTTGGAGTACTTGTTGTGTGCCGTCGGAACTTCCGTCATCGACAATCACCACTTGCTTTTCGACTGGAAGCGCCAGAACCGAATCAACGACTCTCGCCACCGTGTGCACTTCGTTGTAAACCGGTATCACCACGGTGAGTAATGGCGCAGGAGGTGGCTCCGCTAACGAACTGTTTAGCTCTGCGTGAAGCAATTCCTCGGTGGAATCGATCCGCTGTAGAAGGGTGGGGTGTCCGATCGAGTCGGTAATCGACGAGGCATCTAATGGATCATGATGCGGTTCGGGAAGTTTGATAGAAACCTTTGCCTCGGTCGTCATTGGCTCGTGTAGACGGGTTTCCATTCTTGCCCTAAGTCGCTATCCAAAAGTCCGCGGAACTGAATCGTTTGAGACTGAGTAGTGATATACACTCTGACTCGACGTTGCTACGTGAATAGCAATCTGTATTCGATAAAGAAAATACAGCGTCTATCGCGGACTTGAGGGGTTTAACGATTATGCAGCAATCGCATGATGTGAACTATTTCGCTTTGACTTTTGCGTTTTTCCCTGGCCAGAAATTCAACCAGGTGCTCGTGGCCGACTTGTCGATTACCGTCTTGCCTTCCTCGGATTCAGGGGCTTCCGCTGCCCCAACCAACAAATCTGTCAGTTGCGAAACAGCTTGGGTGATAAGAGCCTTCGGGGCTTGTTCGATCAATGGCTGACCATTGTTCCTCATTTCCACCATCGTGCGGTAGTCATTTGGAATTTGGAAAAACACCTCGCGCCCGATCGTTTCTTTTGCCTTCTTTAGACTGATTTGTCCGCTCTCCAAGCCTACGCGATTAACAACCACTTTTATCTTGTCGCGGATGTTGTCCATTTGCTGCAAGCTCATCAGGAGACGCACCATGTTTCGCAAGCATGGTAGGTCGAGTTGCACCATGAGGACAAACTCGTTGCAGAGCTCTAAAGCCGTCAAGTCGACTTGGCTAAACGATTTCGACAAGTCGATCACGACGTGTGAGAACGAAGCTCGCAGTAAACCGAATACCTTTCGAAGGCTTTCGGGGGTGATGAGGTCAAGGTCTTGCAGTTGCACCGGTCGGGGCAACAAATACAAGCCCGATGAGTGCTTGGTCAATGATTTGCGAAGCAATTGGAAATCCAGTCGCGATACATTTT
Organism: uncultured Pirellula sp.; assembly: GCA_903892355.1. GTDB lineage: Bacteria > Planctomycetota > Planctomycetia > Pirellulales > Pirellulaceae > JBKCUI01. The sequence goes on from CAITIE010000075.1 coordinate 40,821, forward strand.
CCGTGACATCCACCAAGCTGTAGTCAGGAATCGAATCCAGGAATACGTCGGCGTCCCCGAGGGCCAGATCCAGATCCACAAGCGCCACCGCGTTCTCGGTGCGCTTCGCGATATTGCAACCAATATTAACAGCGATTGAGGTGCAGCCAACACCTCCAGTTGCACCTGCGATCGCGATCATCTTGCATCCGCGGGTACGGCCGTCAGCCCCAGAGTATTTGGTTTGCAGCAATCGCTCGAGGGCGGCGTACAGTTCCTCAACTTCGACGGGATGAGTCAGGAACTCCTTCGCTCCAGACCGAATCGCTTTCAGGATCAATTGGCCGTCGGTGCTTTTGGAGATCGCCAGCAAATGGCAGTCAGGGGAGGTTGCTCGCAACCGTTCCATCAACGCGATAGCTCGCTCTGGGCTTCCATCGAGCGAAATAATCGCTGCGTCGGGTTTCGACTGGTCAATGACATCCGAAAAGAACTCGTATCGCGAGCATTCTGCATCAAGCCAAACGACATCCATTCCGAGCAAAGTCGTCTTGAGACTCTCTCGAGTTTGATCATTTGGATCAACGATAGCCACACGGAGAACATTGCTCATGGAACCATCCAACCAATTGAAATAAAATGGATTGCGAATTTACGAAACATCGATGAAGGACAGGCCTTCGTCACCGCATGCCTACCAAACTATCTTCGAATCGCGCTTGGACTCGTGCGTGGAGCGGTAGAACTCCTAACAGGTGCAAGCGGCGGTTCCACTCCTCGTTTAGGAAACGCCAGAGGCGAGGTCGTCGTTACCTGGGATCTTACTCCAGAAGCTTTCGTCATCGGAAGTTCGCCGTTCGGAACGGCATTCTGGGGCGGCATCCCATAGGGGACAGGGTTCTCCATTGGTGCCCCAGGCGTAATCATCATCCCTGATGCATCCGGTGGGCAGTATTCGTTCCCTTGTACTGCTGGGACCTCGATGTACCCGTTGAGGTACAACTCTTTGTCGAGAGGCGAGCCACTATTGAAACCAGGTCCACCCGCTGGTACTTCATGAGGTTGCATCGCACCCGCGAAATTAGGTGTTACCAGAATCAGCAATTCGACTTCGTTCTGAACCTCACGGTTGCTTCGGAAGAATGCACCTAGGTAAGGGATATCCGAGAGCCAAGGTAGTCCGACTGTTTCCGACTCGGAACGCATTTGCAGTAACCCTGCTAGTGCGAGCGTTTCACCCGCGTTGAGTTCTACCGCCGTTTCAACGAATCGGCTTCGCAGTCCAGGGATGCTCGTTCCTTGCAGAACGACGCTTCGACCTGGATCGACTTCGCTGATGGTTGGACGAACTTCCAACCAGATTCTTCCATCGCCACGGACTTTGGCAACGAAGTCCAATCGCGTCCCAAACTCGCGGAACTCGACGGCGACCTGACCTAAACCTGCCGGCACGAGAATTGGAAACTCACCGCCGGAATTGAAGCTTGCCGGTCGACCATCGATCGCGACCACGGTCGGATCTGCCAGAACCTTTGCCAAGTTGTTCTGCTTAAGCGCTCGAATCAATCCAAAGAAGCTATCGTCGCCACCGACGATTCCGAATTTGACCGTTTCATTGCTCGCGTTGACGAGTGCACCCGTTGTGGATCCTCGGCCGATCAAGCCGCTGGTCGATTGCACGAGGAAGTCATTCCCAAAGTTAGCTTGCCAGTCGATGCCTAGATTGCGAAGCTTCGTACGCGAGACCTCCATCACCTGCGTTTGCAACATGATGGTGTGCACACCGATCACCTCGACGCGGTTGATCACTGTAGGGTAGTACTGTTCAGCGATTTGAACGACTTGTTCAACATGCTCGTCAGCTGTTACCTGGCCGGAGACAATCACCGCCTGCTGGATGGGAAGAACATTGAGAGTCGCCATCGGGAATTGCTGCGCGAGAATGGTTTGCAACTCGCGAGCATCCCCAGTAACCACAATCTCAATCGAATAGGTTTCGTTATCTGGGGTTTTTAGGTCGACTTGCGTGACCCCAGTTGCCAATGCGGACAACAGGACCTCATTTTGGCTTAGCGGTTGTACCTGAATAATCGCGTCGTTCGAGATGACGGCGACATCGATTGTCTTCTCCAGCGTCACATTCTGCGACGTGCTGACAATCATCTGAAGTTTCTCATTCTTCTGCGAAATGAGCTTTTTACCAACAGATACCGGGGAAACGTTTGATTGCGCGTAGCTGCTTTGCCACAGCATGGCTGTGATAAGCATTGCCACAGCGATCACCCGGCACGAGTGCCATATCCAACGGATAATCCATGACACCCTGAAATTGTTCAGACGTATGCTGGATGTCATTACTGCTTCACTTCCCTGTGATCCACCGGATTTGAACCAAAAATTGACACTGGTTTTCCCTCCACCGATCGCCACGGCTCCGCCGCTTCATCGGTTTGAGAAAAATCCAGGCCGAAAATCACCACATCGTCCCTGATGCTGGCAATTCCCAGGGTGGCGTTACGAGAAAACTCAACAGACGCACACCCCACAAAGGTCGATCGACCGTTTCAATAGGTAACCTTTACTTGCCTACGGGGTAGACGGGCTTAAATCCCCCAGATTGCCAAGTCCCCGTAGAGGGGTCCCAAATCAAGGAGGGCTGTTGCATGGCTGCGGGGTCTACGGGCGCCTGGGGATTGGAAATCACTGGATTTCCAGCGAATGGAGAGGGCTGTTGCCCAGCATTCGATGATCCGTTGGACCATCCGTTATTCATCGGGGAACCCGAAAAACCTTGAGGACTTTCTTCATCCAACCCGGAGGCCTCAATCTTGACCGGTAGCCGCCGACCTTCCAACCATCGATAAACCGCTACGTCCTTGGGTGACACGACCACCATCTCATTTCGTGCCTTCGTGACGGGAAGCGTTTCGACCGGTTGCACGGCGTCCACAACCGACGGAGCCGGCGCCTGCTTTTCCTTTTCCTCATTGTCTTTCAGCCACGACAAGAACGTATCGCCATTGTCTGCAACTGGAACAAGATTCGGGTCTGCATCAGGAGCCCGCAACGATAGCTTGAGCTTTCCAAGGTTCGATGCCGTATCGAGGGCCTCATATTGTCGCTCTTGAACGAGCAACTGCACGGTATTCGCCTTCTTGGGTGCGGCTTCTGGGTCTCGGAACGCAACGCCGTCAACCATGGCGATTTCAACGTTTTGCATGACCCGAACACTCTTCGAAATCGGAAAACGAGTTCCCTTTTCAAAGAAGCCGATGACATCCACCCGATCGCCTGGCCCGAGGTAACCACTTCCCCCATTGCTGTCGTGAACGGGCAAATCAAAGATGCGATAATGTTCAGGAACTACGAGATCCTTACCCCGTAACGAAAGTTTTGCCTCTAGGATGGGCTCGCCTCGATAAAGACGCTGCTTAGCGTACTTGCCCTCAATCTGTTTGGGATCGGTAAGGGCGCCTAGCGGAGCCCGGTCGACCGGCCATTGCTCGATGCTAAACATATCCGCAGCTAGCTTGGTCATCGGTGAGACATCTTTCGACGTCACCATCACTCCAACGGTAGGGAGCGCCTCGCCGGGTTTTTGCTCCAACATGACCTGACTGACGGCCACCGAAGCGACAACACCGCACCCCAAAGCAACGATTAACAAAACGAGAGACTTGGTACGCATTATCGGATGCTCGAAAATATGGAGTTGACGAGTGCAGCCATCGATCTAGGCGACTCGCGGTACAGAGCTTCCGTGCTGTCAAAAGACCCCCAAGTACAATCCCTCAATGGATAAGATATGCCACGAAACTACCCGTAGCCGTTGGAGTCTTCGGTTTCTATCGAGTTCTGGATACAAAGATCTCAACCCATTCGCATTGGGCCCCTACATCCCGAATATTCCCTACACAGCAGAAGGTGGTTGCGAACCGACGTCTTAGTGCTTGGCCGCAGGTTTTCCGTGCCCAGATGACTTGCCGGTGTCATGCCCTTTGGCAGCGGGCTTCTTGGCTTCGCTCTTGGTTGGGGCTGCGTGGGATTTCGCAGCACTCACCCCGTGTGAGTCGGATGCTGCATGATCGCCACCCGTATCGTGATCCCCGTCCGAAGCATGGGCATCGTCCCCTTCATGGGAGTCCGCATCGGCATGCTCGTCGTCAGCGTTTTCTTGCTGCGCTCTTAACGTCGCAACTAATTTCCTAGGTTCCGGGCGAGCAGTGTCCGTTAGGAACTCGAGATTGGCACTATCGAATGACTGGTGCATCTTCGTGACGACCACATCCTCGATCGAGGATGCACCCAGGGTTTGTGTCAAAATCTCAAGCAATTGCGAACGCAAATCGGTCAGATAAGGATCGACGAGCAGGCGGCCATCGATCTGCCGTAAATGTTCTTCGAGAGATTGTCTCACCTGTGCCTGATTCAACTCGATCAGTTGTCGGCTTTTCATTCGGTGATTCACTGGGACGATCGCGTGCAAATCCATCTCGATCGGACGCTCTCCTTTGGCGCGATACGCCAAGAAACTTCCCAAAGAAACCTCGCAGGAAACATCGGTTTTGGCCATCGAAGCCTGGTATCGGATGATCCCAACGATACTGGCGTGCAGGGTGACAAGCACCAGCACAAGCAAGCCAATCCAATATCGACGAATTGTTTCCAACATGGCAGTTCAATAAAATGGACGTTTGTCCGATCGGGATGAATCGGGTCTCCAGGCTCCACTTTGGAACCTTCCGAAAACCCTAGGTTGCGATTTAAGACACGACTCGGTCGAAAGAAAAATACGGAGCAAAAAAACATCATGTACGAGTTTCTCTTTGAGTCTCCGTTGTATCTAGGTGGGTTGGGGCTAGTTGTAACGATTCTGACGACGTACGGATGGTTGCAGACTGGAAACCCTATCGCCCTAAAGAGTGCAGTCGGTCTGCTCCTGGCAACGGTCGTACTGGTCGCCCTGAATGTGTTTGTCGTCACCGACCGCGAAGCAATCCGTCAGTATCTCCTCGATACCGCTGCTGAACTACAACGCAATGAGGTCGCAAAGGTGACTTTTCGGATTCATCCCGACGCCACACAGATGGTTCTCGACCTCAAAGCGGAACTCCCCACGATCCATTTCAAAACAGTCCGTATCAAGTCGTTCCATGCCGTCGATTTTACCCCCGCACGTAATCCGTCATCGGTCACCGTCCGAATGAATGCGGTCGTAGAGGGAGAACGATTGGGCATCCAAGGCACCGTTCCTCGGTGGGTTCGAGTCACTCTCGAAAAGTATCAAGGGCAATGGAAGATCGTCGACTACGATCATCGAGAACCCCATTATGAAATGCTCAATGACGAGGGTCGCAGCCGTCTCGACAGTTATCGCCGATGAGATCATCGCAATGGTGGAGCGTTGCGGTAATCCAACCGAAGGTCAACAAGTCCCTCGAGCAATTGCCAAGCCATCCACGGATTGTTCGCACCATACCAGCAAAAAGAGGGACTGAGATTTCTCTCGCCCCTCTCTGTTTTTTCGCTCAACGATGGTGGCAGAACTTGCTATGCGCACATTTGGTCCATCGCAAGAATTGAAAGTCGCCTTAGCGGATCGTGATCATTTGATCGCTTTCCTCGTTCTTCACGACCAGTTTCAGCGGTTGCCCTTCACGGACATCGCTCACCGCGTCAACAAAATCCTCAGCATTGCTAACGCTCTTGCCATTCACAGAAACGATCACATCGCCAATCTTAAGGCCGGCAAATCGGCCGCGTCGTGCGACACCCAAGACAACCACACCTTCGCCATCGTCCAGCCCAAGTTTGCGAGCCAATTCACGAGGGACCGAGTCGACAGCTACGCCAAGTTTTTGCATGCTCTGCTTGGCCTGTTGCTCACTCGCTGCGAGTGCGTTCTCGTCCAGTGCCTCTACGGTCACTGGCAAGACAATGTTTTTTCCACCCCGTAGCAAACCCATTTTCACGGTGGTGCCTGGTTTGGTTTCTCCAATCGCTCGGCGCATTCCTGAATCTGACGTAATGGGTGTGCCATCGATATCGATGATCACATCCCCCACGCGAACTCCGGCTTTATCCGCAGGCATGCCGCGCGTGACTTGCTCTACCAATGCTCCCTTTTGATTGGATGGCAACGACAACTGTTCTGCAATAGCCGAGTTTACGGTCGCTGGACGAATCCCAACAAAACCGCGGGACACCCGGCCGCTGGAAATCAAATCGGAAAGGACTCGCGAAGCGGTGTTGCTAGGGACCGCAAAGCAAACGCCGTTGTACCCACCTCCGCGCGAAGCGATCGCAGTGTTGATTCCGATGATTTCTCCGCGTAAGTTCAACAGCGGTCCACCGCTATTGCCTGGGTTGATCGCAGCATCGGTTTGAATGAAATTGTCGTAGGCTGTGATGCCTTGATCGGTTCGGTTCGTTGCGCTCACAATCCCAGCCGTGACGGTTTGTGCGAGCCCAAACGGACTACCGATTGCGATCACCCAATCCCCAACCTCCGCCTTGGACGAATCTCCAATCGGTGTGGAAACCAACCCGGTCGCGTCGATCTTGAGCACGGCGAGATCGGTGCGAGGGTCCGTACCAATGACCTTTGCCACGTACTTGGTGTCATCGCTGAGGAACACCTCAAGCTCCGACGCTCCCTCGACAACGTGATTGTTCGTAAGGATATAACCGTCCGGTCGGACGATCACCCCTGACCCCAACCCCGCCTGGACCTTGCCCCCAGGCATCGGCTCACCAAGTTCTTCCTGAGGTGCCCCAAAGCCGTCACCAAAAAATTGCTCAAATCCAGGAGGCAACTCAATACCTGGAGGCAATCCACGAGCACCAGCCCGCGGACTGGACGGACGATCCACTAACGACTTGATGCTCACCACCGATGGCTTCACCGACTTCGCAACCTCCCGAAATACTTTCGATAGTTGCTCCGCATGCGCCACCAGCGTCGGATCGAGCTGCGCTCGGGCTTGATTCGATTCCGCCAACTGGACCGCATATGCCTGCGACGGGGAAATCCCCGAACGTGAAAACATCCAATATCCGATAGGACCAGCAATCGCTGCGGCGAGGATGAATAATTTCCAACTTGATAACGGTTTGTGCATAGTTCTTCACTCCAATACTTTCCTGAAGTTCGGTACCCACGGAGTTGGTTCAAACCTCCGACAGCTTTCCACCTAAGCCACCACTGCTGAGCAAAAAAGCCAAGGAGAATGTCTCTTTGGGAATGACTCGTCTCAATAAAAGCATCGTGGTAAACCCATCGAGTGCCAGATTGACTTACGCTTGGAAAGCGGTTTCGGATCAAACTACAAATTTCGTGCCAATCCGACTTTTTCATGCAACTTGGTTGATCACAACGCATGATAACCGCGGTTTCTGGCACGTGGCAACGCTCGAGGCTTCCTAGCCACAGATCGCCCCGCTTCCGAGCGAGCGCACTGGTGGATTGTCGCTCGCCGAACGCATTCCCCTTCACGACGCTTCCAACTGCGACAATCAACTCTGCAGAAAAGGCGAGCAACCCCGCAGAAAGGGGGAGATGGGGTAAAAAGAGCTTGCCAACGAAAAAGAGCTTGCCGTAGGACAAGCTCTCGAAAATCGCGATCTCTCGCGGGTACCGGTTCTCAAATCGAGACAAGCTCGATTAGGCGGCCGCATCATTCAAAGCGGCTTCAAGCTTGGTGCGAGGCGGTACGCCTTGGAATCGCTCGACAATCTCGCCGTTCTTGAAGAGCAAAAGCGTTGGTATTGCATTGATCCCGTACTTCATCGAGAGTTCTGGATTCTCGTCCACGTTGACCTTGCCAATCTTCACGGAACCTTGGTATTGAACCGCGAGTTCATCGATCAAAGGAGCAATTTGACGGCATGGACCACACCATGTAGCCCAAAAGTCCACCAGAACCGGAGAGCTCGAGTTCAACACATCCGATTCAAATCCAGCGTCAGTAAATTCAGCAGCTTGCCCCATTCTTCAATGCTCCTCGTCGTCAGTTCTTCGACGTATTTTGTCTCTAAGTACAACCCAATGGATTTTTGGAAGTGCGGGGGACGCGTCCGGTATATCTCTCGCGAGAAACCCTCAGCACGTGAATGTGCCAAATCTGCACCCCTCGCCTCAGTGCTATCAATTTACAGCACTTGGCATGCCAAGCCAAGGATGGAGGAAGCCGCGCAAGCCGTTGCTGAACCCAAAAGGGTCTGCTTCCGGCCGCCATTATTCGTTACTTTCAAGGTATTTGGTTTTGATTTCATCGGTAATGCACCACGGATACTCATCCGGTGGGGACGCATGGACAGTCATTTTTTCTCCTGTCTTAGGATGAAAAAACTGAAGTCGAGCGGCATGGAGAGCGATCGGTGGTTCGCGAGTCTCACGGCCTGGAACTCCCCACGAATGGGAACTGCCATATTGCCTGTCCCCCAAAATGGGATATCCACGACTCGAAAACTGTAACCGAATCTGATGCATCCGTCCCGTTTCTAGTCGGATGAATACCAAGCTGATCGGCCCTAATGCCTCTCGTCCATCCGCAGTCGGAGTGTTGGATGGTTCCTTCGTAGCCCTCGCTAGTTTGCGATACGACAATCGGGCCTCGCGTGCTCCTTCGACGTCCGGTGAAACAAGTTCCGCGTGCGCGACATCCGGAATTTTTCGCATCCAATCGACCCACTTCCCATCCGATTCGATGTCTCCTTGGACCCACGCCAAATAGTCCTTGGTGACCTTGCGACTGGCGAACTGCGCGCACAAAAGGCTCAGCGACCGTTGATTTCTTGCTACGACAACCACGCCGCTGGTCATACGATCGAGTCGATGCGGGATCCCAATAAATGGAGTCGTTGGCATCGTCGGCGCCAATTGCTCGATCAGTCGCGACTGCACATTGGGAATTCCTGCGATAGCCTGAGTCAACAGATCGACAGGCTTGTTGATTACGAGGAACCAAGGGTCATCGACAAGGATTTCTATCATACCCAACCTCGCGATCGAAACATTGCCGCATCTCTGTGATCGCGATTCTTAGGATGCTCCCAACCAGTGCAAAAAAAAAGCGAGAAACACCGGCCACGAAATCGACACATCCAAGCGTCCATCTCATAGTGCTTCTCGCCGTGATCATGTTCTAGTAAAGTGCAGTGCCGGTCAAGAGGGAAGCGAAACTCCAAACGGATCTTCTTGATCAAATTATTTTCTGGTTTACGGTGCCATGATATGACCCAACCTCCTCGCGAATCGATCCACTTCGTCACCGGCAAACTTGCTGAACCCGCAGTGCGCGAAATCGTATCGCAACTTTCGGCCAGTCGCGGATTCGACTATACCATCGATGTTCTTCCCATCACCGTCGCTGCGTTGATGACTCCCAGATGGCTCATGCGCCACTTGAAGATCCCCCCTTCGGCTACCAAGGTATTGCTACCGGGTTACTTAACCCCTCATCTCGAACAGTTACGTGCCGCAATCCCTATTCCCGTGGAATGCGGCCCGAAAGATGTCCGCGATCTGCCGGTTCTCTTTGGCAAGAAACGATTTCGTGGCGAGGATTATGGGAAATATTCCATCGAGATCATCGCCGAAATCAACTACGCGCCACGACTCTCTCGCGATGATCTTCTCGCCGAATCGTTGCAACTCATTCGCGAAGGTGCCAACCGTATCGATCTCGGTTGCGAGCCGGGAATGCGATGGAATGATGTCGCCGACGCAGTATCGGCCCTCGTCGACAACGGCGTCCCTGTCTCGATCGATACGTTCGACCCTTGGGAAGCTGCAACTGCATGTCGCGCCGGCGCGACGCTCGTCCTGTCGGTCAACAGCAAGAATAGAGAGGCCGCCGCGGATTGGGGTGCCGAAGTCGTCGTTGTTCCTGACGATCCAAGCGATTTTCCAACAAGCTTAGTCGCTACGGCCGAGTTCTTGCTCGCTCGTAATGTTCCATTCCGACTCGATCCCATTCTCGAGCCCATAGGGTGCGGATTCGCGAACTCATTGGGCCGATACCTCCATACCCGCGAACTTTTTCCTGAAGCCCCCATCATGATGGGGATAGGTAATATCACGGAACTTACCGATGGCGACTCGGCTGCCATCAACACACTGCTCCTGGGTTTCTGCGAGGAGCAGCAAATCCATAGTGTGTTAACCACCCAAGTCATCTCGTGGGCTCAATCCTCGGTGAAGGAGTGCGATCTCGCCCGGCGACTGGTCTCCTACGCAGTTCGACATCGCATCCCGCCAAAGCATCTCGAGGAGCGACTGATTATCCTGCGCGATATAAATGCTATCCACCCATCCCCCGACACCCTCGCAGCAACCGCTGCTGCCGTCAAAGACAATAATTACCGTATCGCCATCGACGGCGATCAAATTCATTTGTTCAGTGCCGGGGTCCACATCCGCGGCACAGATCCATTCCTCATGATGGACGAACTCCTCGCGATGCCGCAATCTCGAAACGTGGACTCATCCCATGCGTTCTACCTTGGGTTTGAATTGGCCAAAGCCATGACGGCGTTGACTCTCGGGAAACGCTACGAACAAGACGAGCCGCTCCAGTGGGGGATGCACACTCGCCCCGAAAAACACCACCGTTTGAAACGCACGAACACAAACCTGAAGAAATCGAATTCGGTCTCAAAGCCAGATCGATTGCCCCACGTTGGCGATTCTCCACCATCCGACGCAGAACCGTCGTGACCCGTGGTTTCGTGACCCGTGGTTTCGTGACCCGTGGCTAGGTAACACTCGTGCAGCTACATGTCGAAAATGCGATCGAACGACCTCTTGAATCGGTGATCTCACATTCGACGAAACCGACGCGCAGTCCTCGCTGCCGCACATGCGCTTTAGCGGTCAAGCGATGCGTTCGCACCGGACGCATGTATTGGATCTGCAAATCGATCGTTGAGAAGTCTTGACCGTCATCCAACATCCGGCCAAAGGCTATTCCCATCGACGCATCCGCCAACGCAGCCAACACACCACCATGAACTCGACCCATGGGATTGTGCAGTCTCTCATCGACATCGAGATGAACAACCGCCAAGCCGAGTTGCCGATCCTCGTCGGTCGCCGGTTCCACCTGGAATCCGATCAATCGAGAAATGGGAGCTTCTGCAAAACGATCAGGACGACTCATAGAACCCTATACAATATGCGATGTGCGGAATGAATGTGAACGTCCGATCGTGGAACTCGCCCCATAATCCCAACTCGTGGGATACACCCACTCATGGAATACGTGTGCACTGCCGGACCAACTTGCAACTCTTGATGCTTTCAAGGGTTTTGACCGTCAACGGGCGGCCCATTGTAACCGTTCGCCAAGCCATCGGGGCCGAATTGGTCCGATAGATCATTCTTACTGCGGAGGCGTCGCTAAATTCGCAACTCGCAGCGGATCTTCTCTGCGCGCAAATCCGGTTTCGGCTACAATCAAAGGCTGAGCCACTAGCGATGGCGACCACCATCCTGCTCCATTCATCCCTGCTCCATTCATCCCTGCCCCATTCATCCCTGCCCCATTCATCGATCTTCCGATGGCAACACTTCCTGCACTCCGATCGTCTTCATGCGATCTCACACAGATCTGTGTTGCCCGCTTTGGGCTGATCTTCATGATTTTGATTGGGGGGGTAGGCGGGAATGCGCACGCCGACCCAAACGATTCCTCGTTACCCGCCCCGAGCCTGCGGATCCTGCCGAGCGAACTCGTTGCTACTCCCCAATATCCGGCTCTGTTTTCGATCCAATACTGCAACGCCGATGGAACCATTGTCGATATCACCCGTTCCGAGGAAGTGACGATCGAGGTTCATGACACAGACATCGCACGTCCAGCCCCGCCAAAAATTAGTGCCGTCCATCCGGGTACCACGAATGTTATCATTCGCTACCGCAATCTTGAGACCAAAGCTACGTTCCTCTCCCAACCCGACGCTCCCTCCACGTTTTCTCGAGAAGTGATGTCGGTGTTGACCCGCTCCGGTTGCAATCAAGGCACCTGCCATGGCAACCTGCACGGCAAGGGTGGATTTCGCTTGAGTTTGCGCGGCGATGATTCGGATTTTGACCATTACCGGCTCACACGCGAATACGGACAACGCCGCATCGATCCGTGGGAGCCCGAACAGAGTCTCTTGCTCCGAAAAGCCACTTCCCAATTGGCCCACCAAGGTGGTGCTCGATTTCACGAAACATCTCCCGAATTCGAGATTCTGCGAACCTGGATCGCGGCTGGAGCACCTGCATCCAAATCCCCGGAGTTGACTTCGATCGAAGTTGTTCCCAAACAAATCCTAGTGTCTGGAAGCCAGCGCAATGCACAGATTGCCGTGTTGGCCCGATTCCACGATGGCTCCGTACGCGATGTCACGCGCTGGTCTCGAATCGAGCCCAGCACACCAACCGGAATCGTAGTTGATGAACTCGGTTACATCACCGTCTCCAGCAGCATGGATGTGAGTTTAGGGGTTACCTATCTGTCTGGTAGAACTGCTGCACGCATCGTTTTTCTGGATGATTCCAAAACGACGACGCAGCAGGGCGAAGGATCGATGGCGTCCACCGTGTCTGCAAATCCTGTCGCGATAAATCCAATCGATGTGATCGTGGGTCGGCAATGTGAGCAACTACGAGTCCCTCCTCAACCTAGAGCCGATGACTGGACGCTGGTTCGAAGGCTGTTCCTCGTCACGGTAGGTCGCCTACCGACGGTCGACGAATCCAAAGCGTTCGTTCAGGACCCTGATCAGGACAAAGTCAACCAGTGGGTAGATCGACTTCTCGCAGATCCCGATTTCGATTTCATGTGGGCCATGCGTTGGAGCGACCTGATCCGAAACGAAGAGAAAGTAATGAGCCCCAAAGGCACAGGGCTGCTGCACGACTGGCTTCGAGCACAATCCGCGAGCGATCGACCAATCCGTGAATGGGTGGCTGAGCTCCTGTCCAGTATCGGCAGTACCTACGACAACCCGCCCGCTTCCTTCCATCGAACGCATCGCGACCCGTTTGTCGCTGCCGAGTCCTCCACCCAAGTCTTCCTCGGCGTTCGCATGCAATGCGCGAAATGCCACAACCACCCCTTCGATGTCTGGAAACAAGACGACTACTACGGCGTCGCCGCATACTTCACCACCATCGATCGAAAACAAATCGATAACAAACCCAAGGATGAGTTGGACAAACATATCATCACTGGTGATGAAGTCATCTCGTTGCTCGATCGAACTCCCGAGATTCAGCATCCAGGTCGATCTCGCAAGGTATCACCGCAACCTTTGGCTGCCACACGCAGCAAAACCACCCTCGCGACCACATCGGATACTCCCCACACGGAGCCACCCCACACGGAGCCAACCCACACGGAGCCAACCCACACGGAGCCAACCCACACGGAGCCAACCAACACAGAGCCAGCCCACACGACGACCGTCCTAAACGACTTCGCGCAATGGATGACGCATGAGAACCATCAGTTCGATAAAAACATCGCGAATCGAATCTGGTCTCAGTATTTTAGCCGCGGTATCGTCGACCCCCCCGACGATTTTCGCGACTCCAACCCGCCGAGCAATCCGGAACTGCTCGACTTCCTCGCGGTGCAACTCAAGCAATCGAACCACTCGTTGAAATCACTTTCCCGCATCATCCTGACCAGCGAAACATTTGCCCGAAGTTCCGATGGGAACGTCGCTCAAATGATATCTCTCGACCCATCGATCTATTTCGCGTCCTACCCCATCCATCGATTGTCCGCCGAAGTCCTGCTCGATGCGATCGCTGATGCCACCGGGGTCCACTCCGAGTGGCCGAATGATTCTCCTGAAGCCGTTCGTAACACGCGAGCAATACGTTTGCCGGGTGTGCCCAAGAAGCGGGGGTTCCTAACCACCTTTGGAAAGCCAGACCGGTTGCTGGTGTGTGAATGCGAACGCTCCAGCCAAGTCTCACTCGGTCAGTCGTTGGCCTTGGTCAATGGCAAAGAAGTACGCGATAAGTTGACCGATGCCAAAAACCGAATCGATGCCTTGATCCGTTCTGAACGGAGCAACTTCGATCTCGTCGAAGAGTTGTTTTTGGTAACCCTTTGCCGCCCACCCTCTCCGCGGGAAATGGAGCGAGCTATCCAATTGCTGGATACCGCAACGGACAAGCCGCAGTCCATTGAAGACGCCGCGCTCGCAATCACCCAAAACTTGACCGCTCCGCTCTACCAAAAGCGCCGTGCCATGGAGGATCTGCTGTGGGCTTTGCTCAACAGCAAAGAGTTTGTCATGCTCCGCTGATCCCTTTTGCAAACACTTGACGAAGGTTAACCGATGAACCACGGATGCAATGAGTTTGGACGAATGATGGTGTCCCGTCGCACGGCCCTCCGCGTGAGTGCGTTTGGATTGGCGAGTGTCCTCAAAAATCCATGGGGCGGGGCTTTTGCGAACTCGCCCGCGACGGGCAATGCCGACTCGGGCAATACCGACACGGGCAATACCGACACGGGCGATGGCTCGAAGAACGAGGACCGCCGAGGCAAACCGCGAGCGAAAAGCGTGATCTTCCTGCATCAGTATGGAGGACCAAGCCATATCGATACGTTCGATATGAAGCCGAATGCACCCGATGGCATTCGAGGTGAGTTTCAATGCATCTCCTCGGCTGTCCCTGGCTCACCTGTCTGTGAGTACCTGCCACGGTGGGGAGCACAACTGGATCGCTGGGCGCAGATTCGCTCGGTCCATCATGACATGAAGAACCATAATCCGGCGTGCTACTACTCGCTGACAGGGAAACGCCCACCCACCGACGATATCCGCCTTCGGGATACACTGGAACTCTATCCCGCTTATGGATCTTCGATCGCAAAATTCCTGAAGGGCTTCAACGGTGTTCCTTCTTTCATCGCCTACCCACACATCCTGCGCGATGGCGCCGTCTCTCCAGGACAACACGCGAGCTTTCTCGGGAAACAGTGCGATCCGTACTTCTTCCAAGCCGACCCGAACTCGTCCGATTTCGCCCTTCCTGAATTGCAACTACCCTCCAACGTCGATCTGTCTCGTCTGGAACGACGCCGCGACTTGGTGCAGTGGATCGACCGCGAAGTCAAATTGATTGAAAAGTCTGCGGACGCCCGAGGACTGGATTCGCTCCAAGAACAAGCGTTGCAGATACTTTCCTCGACCAGCCTGCGCGATGCGATTGATCTAACCCGCGAAGACTCCGCACTGCGCGATGCCTACGGCCGAAACACCTATGGCCAGTCCTGCTTGCTGGCCCGAAGGCTCGTCGAGGCGGGGGCTCGGTGCATTACGGTCTACTTCTCGCAAAGCATCGGGGGCAAGGGTAGCGACGGTTGGGATACACATCAAGAAAACTTTAAGGACCTGCGCGAACGATTGTTGCCCGCGACCGATCAAACCGTACCTACGTTGATCTCGGACCTGGAATCGCGTGGATTGCTCGATGATACCCTCGTTCTATGGATGGGGGAGTTTGGACGCAGCCCCAACATCGGCGATCGCGATGGAAAAGGACGTGGGCACTGGCCCGATTGCTACACAGTCATGATGGCCGGTGGTGGTGTTCGTGGCGGGGCCATTCACGGTCTCAGCGATCCCAAAGGTGCATTCCCCGCTCGCGATCCTGTTGGCCCGGAAGATATCGCAGCAACCCTCTACTGGGCTCTAGGGATCGACCCCCATGCCGAAGTGGCCGACACTCAAGGCCGCCCGCTGCCGATCTCCACGGGGGAACCGATCCGGTCGATTTTTAGCTGATACCAATCAACCGAGGCAAGCGTCGATCGCATCTTCGATCAATTCCAAAGGAGCATCAACCACCGTTTCGACGTGACCGATTCGAGATGGCAGGATCAAATGCAGTCGCCCATGCGAGGTTTTCTTGTCGAGCAACATCGCGTCCATCATCGCCGCATGCGAAAACCTCGACGCGATCGCGGGAGCAATCCGGGTAGGCAAACCAAACCTCGCTAAAAGCTCGGTCTGACGCTCCAAGTCGCTTGCAGTCCACCGACCGAGCGACAACGCCAACATGCCAGCCATAGTCATCCCAATCGAAATGGCCTCCCCGTGAAGGTACGTTCCATACTCGGCTAAAGTTTCAATCGCGTGCCCAAACGTGTGCCCGTAATTGAGGATGGCCCGCAGGCCCGTCGTTTCACGCTCGTCAGCCGCCACCACCTGCGCTTTCAACTCACACGATCGTTTGACGATTTCGGTTACTGCGAAATCGTCCCGGCCCAAAATGTCGCTAGCCCGATCCTCAAGGCTTCGAAAAAAAGCCTCGTCGAGAATAACGCCGTATTTCACAACCTCCGCCAACCCGCTTCGGTACTCGCGATCGGGGAGTGAATCCAAACTCGCAGTATCGACCCAAACCAAACTCGGTTGCCAAAATGCCCCGATCACATTTTTTGCTTCGGGCAAATTGATACCGGTTTTTCCTCCCACACTGCTATCGACCATCGCTAACAATGTCGTCGGTACCTGAACAAAACGCACCCCACGATTCCACGTCGATGCCACAAACCCAACTAGATCTCCAATCACTCCGCCACCGATTGCCACCAGAACCGATTGACGATCTGCCTTGAGCGAGAGCATTGTTTTCCATAATCGATCCAACTGCTCAACACTCTTGCTGGTTTCTCCACTAGCAACCGACACCAAGTGAATGCTTCGTGAGTCCGGAGCAATCACCATTGCGTTTCGGGCGGCAAATCTCGCTACCGATTCGTCATGCACGATAATGATCTTCGAGCACTTCGGAACCGCGTCTCGAAGCATGTGGCCAAATTCGTTTGCTTCAGGACGCCCTATGTGGATAGGGTAACTGCGAGCATCGAGGGAAACCTGGAGTGTTTGCATGTGCGAGGATCAAAAGGGGAATCAAATATCAAATAACGATGCTGGGAAGTAAGAATCATTCCCGATTGACTGCAAGTACGACTTGGGAATGGCACAAGATATCGTGCAACGCTCGTCTGCCCTTGAGGACGAACAACGTCATGGTGTTGATCACCAGAAACAAGGTTAGGAAGAACTCAATTCCTTGTGCCAACGTCTCGGACCTAAGTGAAACGTAAAGTCCCAATGGAAAACACCAAGCGAAGGCGTTCCGAAGGACTTCACGTGGCACCAACTGTTCGCTGCGAGGGGGGAGTCCATGCTCCTCCACGATCCGCAATTGAAATAGATATCGCCCCAACGATCTCCAGCCTCGATATATGGCCATCAAGTACAACGCGGGGACGATCAGCGACGCAAAAGCAATGATCGGGATAAACAACTGCCAATTGAGCGAGTTTGCACTGGCGTAACTATTGATCGAAAAGATCGCGACAGCAAACGGCGCAATCGCAATCAGCAAACCGATTTGGTCTACGACAAAAGCCATCGCGCGCGGAGCGTACCCGGCAGGCGTCGTACTGACCGGTGTGATTTCTCGTAGGTCGGTTAATAGAGCATCGTAGTCGGGGTAACGGTCTTTTGGGGATTTTGCCAACAGTCGTTCGATCAGTGCTCGGAACTCATGAGGCACACTCGCAGGCCATGAAGTGGGGAAATCGACGGCGGCTGTCAAATGGGTCTCTAGTCGCTGTCGGACCGTTTCACCCTTTAGCTCAAACGGCATCCGACCGAATACCAACTCAAATAGAGTTACTCCGAGCGCATACATGTCCGATTGAGGACTAAATCCTTCCCCTCGAAAAAGCTCGGGGGCAACGTACGCCGGCGTGCCAGCGATTGGGGTATCCGTCTCTGTCCCACTTTGGATCCGAGACAATCCGAAATCGGAGAGTTTGATTCGACCATCTCCGGCCATGATCAAATTCGCAGGCTTGATGTCGGCATGGATAATATCGAACAACGCCGCATGCTTGAGTGCAGATGCAACTTGAATGGCATACAAGATCGCCTCTTCGTAAGGGATGGCTCCTTCGCTCTTGAGCCTTTCGGACAACGTGGGCCCTGGCAATAATTCCATGGCCAGGAATGGCTCCTCGTCCTGGCGTCCTACGTAGTAGATGGTTACCACGTTCGGATGATTCAGCCTCGCCTGCGCAACGGCCTCTCTCAAGGTCGCATCCAAACGAGAATCGCTGCACACATTGCGATTCTGCATGACCTTGACAGCAACATAGCGCTGCAGTGACATATCGAGCGCTCGATACACCGCGCCCATACCGCCCCCACCGAGCCGTCGGTCGAGTCGAAAGTGCCCGAATACTTTGTTGGCTAAGTCGTCTTCGGGGTCGACTTCAAAGTGATGAAACTCGTCTGTCCTATCCAGATCCGTGATGCTCACTGTCGCGTTGATCGCGTTTTGGATGGCAGCGCCCGAGATCCGACGCAGGCACGAAGGGCACTGACCACCCTCCCGCGGATCTACCGGATATTCGTGACCGCAGACACAGTGGTACAGAGGTCCGGTATTTTGGACCGATTCGGTATCTTTTTGTGCTGTGATGGGACTAGTTTGCATGCTGGGAATTGTACACACTGTACTCACGTTCGGCGTGAGCAATTCAGACTCACCCCAACCAACGATTTAGTCCTATCACCTTAGTCCTGTCACCACCCGGATTCCCCCCGAAAGCTCTGGATTCCCACGAAAGCTACCGTATGGAATGGCTACCCCCTCCCGACGACCACCCAACCCCCTCCCTGATCGTGCACGGAGGTGTCGTCGATCGGAACCTCAGCCGCATGCAATCGTATTGCAACAACCACGCACTCAACCTTCGTCCCCACACGAAAACCCATAAATCGTTGGAAATGGCGAGACGACAACTTGCTGTTGGGGCAGTCGGTTTGACGGTGGCCAAGGTCGGTGAAGCCGAAATCATGAGCCGCGTCTGTTCGGACGTCTTTATCGCCTATCCGGCCGTCGGTAGCCACCGTTTGGCCCGTATCGCCACGCTTGGCAAATCCCATCGCATTTCGATCGGCATCGACTCCCTAGCTGCCGCAAAATCACTGCAGGATGCCGCAGCATCGCAATCTTGCAAACTCGGCGTTCTGGTCGATTTAGAAGTCGGCTTCTTCCGCACCGGTGTCGAGGATCCCAAGAACGCTATCGCATTGTGCGAGTTTGTCGCTTCGCAGAAAAATCTCGACTTTCGGGGGGTGATGTGCTTCCCAGGCCACATCCTGCCATCCGCCGATGATTCGGTCTGGTACGCCTACACGGACTCGCTCGCCAAGGTCATCGACCAACTCCAAAGCCGGTCTATCCCGGTTCCGATCGTATCCGGTGGATCGACTCCCACCGCCATGCAATCCCATCGCAATCCCCTTCTGAACGAAATACGACCAGGTACGTATATCTACAACGACATGAACGAAGTCAGACTCGGAGTCGCGACTTTGGACGATTGCGCGGCCAGAGTTCTGGCCACCGTAGTCAGCACCCCGAGCCGCAATAAATTTATCGTTGACGCAGGGAGCAAAACCCTCTCGAGCGATCGAAACTGCGTCGATGCCGACTCGGGCTTCGGATACGTCGTCGAATTTCCGGATGCGAAAATTTCACGTCTCAGCGAAGAACATGGTGAGGTTGTACTGCCCGAAGCGAGCCCATCAAAACCACCAAGGGTCGGCGATCGTATATGGATCATCCCCAACCACATATGCGTCAGTGTCAACCTTCAGAACTCGTTCTACTTGCTGGAACAGGAAACGCTCGATCAACTTCCCGTCGATGCGCGTGGAATGCTGGTTTGAGCTTGGTGGATGCATACTCGCACCGTTAAACGCCCTGCCAATCCAGCAGCAATATCAACAGCCAGCCCCACCGCTATGAAATACGTTGAACAAATGATGAATTGCTCCGTATGGATTGGACCAAGGCGGATCGAACAGCAGCGGACTAAACAGAACGGGACCTTATCGTGGTAAAAGTGACTGTCCTCGTCCCTGCATTCAACGAAGAAGGAACCATCGACAAGGTGCTGTCCAAACTCCTGGCACTTTCCTTGGAAAGCAAAGAGATCCTGGTGGTCGACGATGGGTCCACCGACAAAACCGCGGAGGTGGTCGCATCGCTGGCTGCACAGCATCCCTCTGTCCGCTTGTTCCAGCAACCGCGTAACATGGGCAAGACTGCCGCTATTGCTCGAGCCATCGCCGAGTCGACCGGTGAGATTCTGATCATCCAAGACGCCGACTTGGAATACGATCCCGAAGAGATTGCCGACGTGATCGCACCGATCATGAACGATGTTGCCGACGTTGTTTATGGAAGCCGCTTCTTAGTCAAGAAAGCTTCGCGCGTCCTGTATTTCTATCATTATGTCGCCAACAAATTTTTAACGTTGCTCAGCAATTTGTTGACCAACCGAAACATGTCGGATATCGAGACATGCTACAAGGCTTTCCGACGCGAAGTGATCGTGCCTCTGGATTTTACCAGCCGAGGTTTTGGACTCGAGGTCGAGATCACGGCCATGATCTGCAAAACCAACGCCAGAACCTATGAGGTCCCGATTTCTTACTACGGCCGAACCTACGAAGAAGGAAAGAAAATCGGAGTGCGCGATGGGATCGCTGCAGTCTGGTACATCCTCTACTACAACCTGATCGCTCCGCTGACACCGTCCGGCCAGTTCTACATCCACACGGTCAACAACGCTTTGGCCAAACGACCTAAATCGGAGTAAATCGAGGTAAATCCGATTGCCCCCCAGCGGCCACAGTTGGGTTTCTTGACGTGGACTTCGTTCTCGTATCGAATGAGTAAAAATCATCCTACGACGAGAAACCAATGGCCACGATGAAGATTGAATCGTTTTCTGCAGACTGGATCGAAACCCCTTGCGATGCATTGGTTGTAGCCGCCGATGAGGACTGGCGAGCACGCCAGGAAATCCAACAACTTTCTACCGCCACCCAAGGCTGGTTGAGCCGGTTGTTGGAAAGTGGCGAAATCTCCACGAAACCTAACAAAGTCACCGTGCTGCTCGGCCCCCCGCAGATCGCTAGTCCACTTTTGGCGATCGTAGGTACCGGATCGCGGACCTCAGGACTGAACAATATCCATTTCCGCGCAGCGAGCGCAGCGATGAAAACCATCTGTACCCGCAAACGAGGTACCGTGCGATTGGTTGGCCTGGGAGCGTCTCCGCTCGAACTCCGCGCCGCTGTTGCCGGTTCAATGGTGGGATGCGTCGGACAAGACCTCTTTCGCGCTGAGAAATCGCTCATCGAACCCGATCTTATTGAATGGGTCGGTGTTAGCGATCCACAACTGCGGGCCGGGCAAACGATCGGAGAATCGATCAATATCACTAGGCGGCTCGTGAACCTGCCTCCAAATTACCTCTACCCGGAAACCTTTGAGAATGAGGCGCGCGCCGTCGCCGTCGACTGCGGTCTTTCTATCGAGGTTTGGGATAAAGCAAAACTCGAACAGGAACGATGCGGTGCACTCCTCGGTGTGGCCCGAGGATCGGTCCGCGATCCACGGATCATCATTCTACGCTACCAAGGTTCCTCGCCCGACGCGGAACCGCTCGCTCTCGTCGGCAAAGGGGTTACCTTTGACAGCGGCGGTTACTCGATCAAACCGACCGATGGTATGCTCACCATGAAATGCGATATGGCAGGTGCCGCCACCGTCCTAGGGATCCTCAACGCTGCGGCAAAGCTTCGAGCCAAACGCAATATCGTCGGTGTGCTCGGCTTGGTGGAGAACCTGATCTCCGGCGATGCGTTTAAGCTCGGGGATGTGCTTACCGCTCGCAGCGGAAAGACCATCGAAATTCATAATACCGATGCCGAAGGCCGATTGGTGCTGGCCGATTGTCTCAATGTTGCCCTCGATCAAAAGCCTTCCCAAATCGTGGACTTCGCGACGCTGACCGGCGCGTGCGTGGTCGCACTTGGAACCGAAGTCGCTGGCTTGATGACCAACAACAGCAAGCTGCAATCGGAAATCCAGTCCTTCTCAGAGCGGTGCGGCGAACATACCTGGCCACTCCCGATGCACTCTTTCTACACCGAACAGATCGCTGGAAAAGTCGCCGACATCAAGAACGTTGGCGAAGGGCGATGGGGTGGCGCTATAACCGCTGCAAAGTTCCTCGAGGAGTTCGTCGCCGAAACACCCTGGGCGCACCTCGATATCGCCGGCCCGGCATTCTACGATAGCCCGAAACCATGGGCCGATGCAGGAGGCTCCGGCGTGCTGGTCCGATCCTTTGCTGAGTGGCTACTCGCATGAACACTACCTCGGATGATCTAAAAGAACAACAGACGATCGACGAGGTTCGACGCCAGTACCATGAGCTCGCCGAACTCGCAGGTTCCCTCGCTCACGAAATCAAAAATCCGCTCTCGGTGATCCACATGAATACGGATCTCCTGTGCGAGGAACTCGAGGAAAGCCAATGGCCCGGAAAACGCCGCGCAATTTCGAAAGTGGATATGATCCGGCAGCAATGCCACCGCATGGAAAACCTCCTTCGTGATTTTCTACGCTTCGCTCGCATGCAAGACATGGAATTGTCAGTCGGTTCGCTCAACGACCAAATTATTGTTGTGCTGAATCTGTTCCAGCCCCAAGCCGATAAACAGAACATCCATCTGGACAAACTGCTCGATCCCAATCTCCCCAATATTCGACTCAATAGCAGCGCACTCCAAGCCGCATTGATCAACCTGGTCAAGAACGCAATCGAAGCCATGCCCGATGGCGGTGAACTCTATGTCCAAACCTACATCACCCCCAAGGGTGTCGCCATGGACATGATCGATACAGGATGCGGAATGGATGAAACCACCGCCATGCGCATGTTCGAACCCTTTTACTCGACCAAACCCGAAGGCTCCGGACTCGGACTTCCTACCACGAGGAAAATCATCGAAGCCCACGGTGGACGGATCAGTGTTCAAAGCGAAGTCGGTCGCGGCACCAAATTCGTGATCGAATTCCCAACCCCAATCCGACTGGCCCCCTAATAGGCTGGTCTTTGAAGCACAAAGAATTTGACGGAGTACCTGGAACGAGGTACTTGGAAGGAGCACTAGGCGGTCCCCATGATTTCTGAGCACGAAACAACGATTCGAGTCCACTACCATGAAGTCGATGGTCAAGGGCGAGTTCATAACAGCAATTACCTCAGCTACTTTGAACGAGGCCGCGTGGAAATGCTCCGCGCATCGGGGATCTCGTACAAAGAACTCGAGAGTACCGGATTGATGCTCGTCGTCCGGATGATGCACGTCGATTTTCATGCTCCCGCCGTGTTCGATGATTTGCTTGTCCTAAAGACGAGGCTAGGGTATTGCCACGGCGCCCGAATCGAACACCACTATCGACTGGTCAGGCCTCGCGCTGCGTCACGCGATGAAGCGGCACTCGAGGCTACGAAAACTCGGTTAACAGGGGCCAGCCAGCAGGAATCCAGCGGTGGAGATCTCATCGTGTCTGGTCGCAGTGAGATCGGTTGTGTGGATGCGACCGGACGCGTCCGACGTTTGCCTGCATTCCTGCAATTGAATCTCCGAGGGGATCGCGACGGGGATTCCTAGCCCGCGAAATAGCTGCTCGTTCGCTATCTCGCTGCGAGTGCTCGAATAGGTTGCTACTGCAACTATCGCCACACTTTTCCAACGCTGTTCGCACTGCCGCTGTTCTCAAGAGTGTCTGCTATTGCCATTGACGCGAGCCGTGAGCATTGACTATCTCCCAACGATCAGGAAACCCTAGTCGGGGGATCTTGGCAAAATTTAACGATTATTCTGTTGGCAACGACTTTTCGTGCCGATACGAACGATAACGCACTTTCAAATCGCACACCCGGCAGCTACCAAAGGATTGATAGCCATGCGCAGTCGCTTACCGAATTGGATTCGTTTAGGAATGGTTTTGGCGGTCATCGCTGGCACCCAAACAGGTTGCAAGAGCGGTTGGAAAATGCCAGGGTCTGACATGTTCTCCTGGACTCGCAAACCATCTGAGAGCACACTTGCCGGTACCGGTCCTTCGATTGCAATGCCATCGAATGGTGCACCGACCAGCCCTTCGACAAAGAGCACTCCGTCACCGATCAATAGCACCGCGCTGAACAATACCAAACCTTCGTCGCCGTATGGCCAAGGGGTCACGAGCCCTTACGGTCAGCCAGCGGCACCTAATGCGGCCGGTGGCTTGGCGAATGCACCAGGTGCAGGTACTGCTGCTACGCAGAACGGATACAGCACTGGCAATTATGCGACCACGCCTCAGCGACCGATGGCAGGCGCTGCACCACCCTATGGAACTCCTGTTCCTCTCGTCGCACAAAATCCCAATGGACCATCCGGCTATGGTGCTCCACCGACCAGTACATTTACCGCGGGGCCAGTTGGCGGTGGACCATCTCTTGGTGGACCAAATGCTGGCGGACCTACTGCCTACGGTGCTCCTCAAGGCTACCCAGTACAAATGCAAAGCGTTGCTGGTCCTAACTCGTTGCCACCAGCTGGCAGCGTAGCCTATGGCGCGACCCTTCCTCCAGCTGCCCCCGGTGTCGTACCTAACGGTATCCCTAATACCAATCCATACGTTCCCAACGCGGGTACCAATAGCGTGCCAATGAACACAGTCAGCTACGGTGCCGGCTCGTTGCCTCCGTCGCTGCCACCAGCCTCGAGCATGCCAAACGCCTATGGTGGCGGAGCAGTTCCGAGCGTTCCAACCTACACCGGTCCCGCATCCTACCGGCCCGGTAGCACCGCTCGACCAACCGGTTATGATTTCTCCAACCAAGCACCCGCAGGTGGTACGGCTCCTGGCGCAGCAGCATATCCTCGCAGCGCTACGGAACTGCCCAGCAACGTGAATCGCTAAGCTCGACTCTAAGGCCTCTCGGGCTGCACGGGTCGATTCAAAAAAACATGTAAAAGGGGAACCCTGGTAACAGAGTTCCCCTTTTTCTTTGTATACGGCTGATAGTATACGGCTGATGCCCCTCGATGAGTTCGTGCTCGTCTCTCAAGCTTTTTCCGGGAATGCGACGGTGGGCTTGACCACTTAAACCAGTCTGTGCACTCGATTGGCTTCGATGAGGCGGCCTTCATCCGTCAACTCCTCGCCTCGAACCATCACCATATCCGGCGAATATCCATAACGCTGATGCCACATCGCTCGATTCGCTGCGGAACGATACCAATCCGCACCTCGACCGCTATCGGCCATCCCCGCGACGATCGTCGATTTGACGGAATCCGCCAGGAACTCTCCATTCCTGTAAACCAGTATCCCGCGCCGGAACACCATCTCCGGATCGCAAAACATCGACTCCGCATTGGACTCATCACGGTAAACCACGACGTCCGCGATCGCTCCATCGCTCAGCACACCTCGGTTTTCCAAACCCAAGGCGCGTGCCGGTCCCATCCGCGTCATCGCTGCGATCTCGGCCAATGTGTATTCTCGTCGTAGACTCGGCAACGGACTCGTGCTCTTCACATCGGGATGCAAACGATCGAAGATCGACATTCGGAAGTCATAGTCCATCAATAGTCGAATCAAGTGAGGATAGCCGGTGAACGGGCCCCCATTGGGATGGTCTGTGGTCAAAAAGACACGCATGGGATCGGTGATTCGCAAGAACAACTCCAACCCGATCGACCACTGGAGCGAATGAACATACTGACTTTCGCGGTATCGGAACGGTACGATTCCACAGCCCGCCTGACACTCGAGATCTTGAAAGATCACCTTCCGCGGCAATGCCAACGACCGATGCTCAAACTGATGCATCGTGTCCGCCGATAGCGTCACCGTCTGTCCGAAGAGCACTTGGCCGACATCGATGGTCAGTGAAGGTGTACGATTGACTCGATCCGCCAATGCTACCGCAGCAGAGCTGTATCCATGCGGCCCTTCCTTGCCATAGCAATGGTACTGGGCATGGGTCAAATGCAACCGCCGTCCCTCGACCGCATCGATTGTCGCTAGCGTGGACGCGATGTTCCCTGCCACCCCGAGATTGCTGCAATGGACATGCAAGGGATGTGCCAACTGAAGTTCCTCGATCGCAATCGCGAGCGCTCGCAGGATCTGTCGAGGCGTCACACCGAAATGGAGATGCTTCTCGTCGACATCGAGCTTTTTCTGATTGAATTTGAACGCATCGATCCCACCCGCATTCACCACTTTCACCGCACACGCAGCATGCGCGGTCAGCATCCAGGCGACATAGTCGGTAATCATCGATTGCGGGACACCCGCTTGAAGCCATTCGAGCAGCATCCGGTCGTTCCCTAAGACGACATAGCCTCCGGTATCCAACCACGGAGTGTCTCGCATCTCAGCATGCGATTGCCGGGCATTGGCCGGAAGCATCGCCGGCTCAAAACAGGCGGTGTAACCCATCTGCAAATACCGTCGACCAGTTTCCCAAGTGTTGGGTACCGGACAACTCAGTGGCCCCAACCACGGCTTGTCGGCTCGCATCGGCTCTGTCGCTCTCGGTCTCTCTGGCATCAGCAGCCTCGCGAGATTGGCTTTGCCACCACCGATGTGGGTGTGCAAATCGATCGCGCCTGCCATCACCGTACGACCGGGCAACGCATATTCGGCATCGATCTTCTTGCCATCGGGTAGCACCCGCGAGAGAACACCATCGATCATGTAAAGGTCTGCATTCTCAACGCTCTTTACAACACCATCAGCCATTTTAAAACCATCGGCCGTTTTAAAACCGCCGGCCGCACTAAAACCATCGACGATACGGACGCCACGTAATTTGGTAATCATCGAGCGACGAACCTCCGCAACCAATCACCCGCTACCATCGTTGGCGTATTGCCAACCTCGGGGTCCTTGGCCGCTAACGTTGCCCCTTGGATTCCGTGCACCATCAATGTCTGATCCCCGCGGAAAAACTCGGCGGGCACTTCAATTCCCGGCAGCATGGTCGGCAACCAAATAATCTCTTCCCCTATCGTCTTTGGATCGGTACCCGACAATCCCGCAGGGGAAACCACAATCATGGGTACCCCGGAACTCAGTACAGGTGGCGGAATACTGCCCGCCGTGTCGTCTACCCACACAAGCACTGGACTGCGAACCCGTCTATAGCCCACTATCGGCCTGTCAGCAGCCTCCTTCTGTAGCCATGCTTTCGCTCGGCAACCTGTCGGATCGTACTCCAGCACACCTTTTCGATAGCGGATGCGACCAGGAAACCCTGTAAGCCACGTGCAAGCTTGCTGAAAACCAACATCCAGTCCCCCCCACGCCAACGCGGCACATCTCCGATCGCTGTTCCTCTTTGCGATCCACTCCATCATCGATTCGATCCACAAATCACCATGGGCCACTTGAAGATTTCGATTGGACCATAAGACCGTCGTGAAACTCGCCTGCTGCAACCAATCACCAACCTGACTCTCCCATGGCCAACTCGTCGCCGAACGCGAGGCCTGCAGTAACGATCGCGGGACTCCTTGCACATCGCAATCAACAGCCAACGCATCAAATCCCGCCTGACGCCATGCGTGGATGGATTCATCACCCCACGATCCTAACAGCAACGCAGGTATGCTTCTTCCGGCCGAGAGGGCCGCCGGAAGCCGCGGGTACTCTTCTAACAAAGAATCATCGCCGACGATAATGAGCAACGTCGTGCTCTCGCGCGCTTCCGCTAACGAGACACCGTAGAATCCCGATCGCTGAATCGCTTGTACGGTGTCAAACGCTGCTTCGCTGTCCCATAGATCGAGGCTTCCTTTAGCCCGCTCTACAAACTTGACCGTCGCTCGTGCCGTCTCGACGCTTTGGATCCGTCCAGTGACAAAGATGTCACGCCCCTTTTCGAGGATCGAATTCGCCCTCGCCAATGAACGCTCTTGCGCTAGCGAATCGGGTAATCTTCCTCGCGATCGAAGCATCCCTTGCAGTACATCGTGCTCTCGATTCCGACGTGAGCAAAACGATTCCGAAGCCATCTCCGAACCGCTCCGTTCCGCATCCCCTTCACAAACCATGGAGCAGAACGTACAGAATCGTGCGATGGCGGATTTGTCGTTCATGAGGGGATCTTGCGAGTTTCTACAGGCTGGCCGATCACTGCACGGCTGACCGATCACGGGACCAACGGACTTCGGTTTCGAGTCGCACGCCTGTTGGATTGTTTATAGGCCCAACCTATCTTATCACGCAGATCCGTGCAGCGCGTCCAAAACTCGGTCGGTCATCGCATCGGTGCCGATGGATGGCGTCCCACGCGGTACCAAATCGGCCGTCCGGTGGCCTTGTGCCAAAACTTTCCGGACCGCTCGTTCAATGCATTCGGCTTCGGCGTTGAGATGAAGCGAATGCCGTAACAGCATCGCAGCTGCCAGAATCGTTGCCAACGGATTAGCGATTCCCTTGCCCGCGATATCGGGAGCCGAACCGTGGATCGGTTCGTAAAGCCCCGGTCCGTCGCTGCCGATCGACGCGCTGGGCAACATCCCGAGCGACCCTGGCAACATCGACGCTTCGTCGGTCAGAATATCTCCGAACATATTGCTGGTGACGACAACATCGAAACTCGTAGGTCTGCTGAGCAAGTGCATCGCCATCGAATCGACCAAAACGACTTCGTACTCGAGATCCGGAAACTCTTCTTGCATGATCTTGGCACTGACCCGTCGCCACAACCGAGACGCCTCCAACACGTTGGCCTTATCGACCATCGTCAGCTTCTTGCGTCGACCTCGTGCTGCATTGGCTGCCATGCGAACAATGCGGTCCACTTCGGAGGTCGTATAAACAGCCGTGCTATAGGCTCGCTGCTGACCATCCGGAAGCGTTTCGCAACCCGAGGGCCCAAAGTACAACCCGCCCGTCAACTCTCGAAAGAACAGGATGTCGGTCCCTTCGATGATGCTTCGTTTGAGCGGTGACGAATCGAGCAGCTCCGGAAACGTCACAATAGGGCGCAAGTTCGCGAATAGCCCCAGCTCCTTGCGAATCCGCAGCAATCCCGCCTCGGGACGTGTCTTCGCATTCGGATCGTCCCATTTAGGCCCACCGACAGCGCCGAGCAAAACCGCATCAGACGCCTTGCACGCTGCCACGGTCGCTTCCGGAAGAGGATCTCCAAACAGATCGATCGCAATCCCGCCGATCATCTGCTCATTGAATTGAAACGCATGACCGAACTTCTCTCCGATCGCCACCAAGACTCGATGCGCTGCGCGGATGACTTCAGGTCCGATCCCGTCGCCGGGCAGCAATACAATATTCGCGTTCAATTCAATCTCCGAAAAAAGCCGAAACGTGTGCGTTGTAGGTTTAAGAACCAATCACTGCTTGGACAGAACGAGCCGAGGTTCTACTTCCGAACGCGTGGGTGGTTGAGAGGCAGCCAAGCACCATTTTGGGCGCTGCTGGCCACACATTGCTGGATGAAGTACATCCCCTCGACGCCATCGTGGACATTGGGATAAACGGTGTTCACCCGCTCTACGGTTTCATTCTGCGACGCAGCAATCATCGCGTCGTACGCCGAGCAGTAGATGTTCGCAAACGCCTCGAAGAATCCTTCTGGATGACCGCTAGGCAAGCGGCAAGCTCCTCGACCACTGGCGTTCATGAAGGGGGAGTTGGGGTCACGCGTATAAAGGCGATGAGGCTGACCGTTTTGGCGGACGACCAACACGTTGGGTTCTTCCTGACGCCATGACAGCGAACCCTTGGTACCATCGATCTCGATGAAGGCATCGTTTTCTCGACCGTGACTGATCTGGCTGGCGGTGACTGTTCCCAATCCACCATTTTGATAACGAATCACGGCTGTTCCATAATCGTCCAGCTTGCGTCCTGGCTCGAACGTTTTCAAGTGGCAGCTGATCTCAGAGGGGAGCAAACCGGTCATGTAACGACCGAGGTTGTACGCGTGGGTTGCAATGTCCCCAAAGCATCCTGCAGCGCCACTCTTGGCCGGGTCGGTCCGCCACGCCGCTTGCTTTTGATCTTGGTCTTCCAACCGGGTACGCAGCCAGCCTTGGATGTAGTTCGCTCGGACCGCCTGGATCTCACCGAGCTCTCCGTTCAAGATCATCTCGCGCGCTTGGCGAACGAGTGGATACCCGGTGTAGTTGTGCGTGAGCGCGAAAACCGATTTCGATTTGTCGACAATGCTTGCCAGCTCCTCCGCCTGCGCCAAATCGAACGTCATCGGCTTGTCGCAAACAACGTGAAACCCCGCTTCGAGAGCCGCTTTAGCGACTTCAAAGTGCGTCGAATTCGGTGTTGTCACCGAAACGAAGTCGATCCGTTCGCCCACCGGCTTCTTCGCTTCGGCTTCGAACATCGCCGCGTAGGACGGATACGCCCGATCGAGCGAAACATCGTAGTCCGGTGCTGCGGCTTTGGAGCGTTCCGCATTGCTGCTGAAAGCGCCCGCAACCAACGTGGCTCGATTGTCCAAACACGCGGCGATCGAGTGAACACGGCCAATAAAGGACCCTGGACCGCCCCCTACCAAGCCCATTTTCAGTTTGCGATTGAGTGGTCCGTTGGTCATGTGAATCTCCGGCAAATGTGTTCGAGAGGGAGGAGGATGGGGAAAGGATCACAGCCCGATCCTGACGACTCATGTTCTACCAATTCGCACCACGTTTTCCAGGTCCCGGACACGCAGTCGACGAAACTCCATAACAGATTTGCCGCGTAATCAGCCACAGAATCAATCGCCCCGAACGGTTCCTCGAATCTTTTTTTCTAATGCTTTCCAATCCGATACGAGTGCAATCCATCGCTAGGACCCGGGCCATCGCTAGGACAGGGCCATCGCTAGGACAGGGCCATCGCTAGGACAGGGCCATCGCTAGGACAGGGCCATCGCTAGGACAGGGCCGAACCGGGAATGGCGAAGCGAAGGGGCGGACGGAAACGGACGAGCGGTTGGAACTGTTCAGGCACCTTGGGTTCGTTGAGCGCGAACCCTGAGTGCCATCGCACAGGATGCGACCGTGGAAAGGAGCAGCATCGTGCCCGGTTCGGGTACGGAATTGAGAACCGTGATGGAGCCTGGCAAGTAGTTTACGACGAGCGCGTTTCCGAACTGATCGGTCATGAAAGGCAACGCTCCTAATTCGGATGGCATCGTGATGAGAACTTGGTTCGCCACGGTGGGCTTGAGATTCAAAGCAAGGTTGAAAAGGATCTTGCCACCGGTCAATGCATTTGGATTGCCAAAGATGCTGTAATCGGTTGCGAGTTCTGGAGAATTGCCATTGATCAAGATATCGGAGGACGTCAAGCCGCCGTTGGCTGCGTTGACCGTCATCATGAACCAATTCCGCGCGTTCGATTCCCCACCGGTAGCAATGAGCCGTTGGTCATCCGGCAGCGTTGCAGGGAGTGCGATCCCAGTACCAAGGGGTGCTTGCCCATCACCTCCAATATCGAAATTTAGGTTAAACCCTGATAGCTTCAAATTCGGGTCATCGCTGATGGCAATGATCGGAACGAGCACACGATCGGGAAGTGCCGTGCGTTGGACTTGCACATCCCCGACCTTGAGAACAATGTCCGCACGCAATGCGTTCGATGACATTACGGCCAACACAGCGAGCCCAAAAAGACAAATCAGTCTCAACCGGGGAACGGGGTGATCGAGTGTCGCAATCGGCATACTTAGCGACTCCAAAGTACGGTGACTTAATGTACGGCGACTTAATGTACGGTGACTTCAAAATGCTCGGAGAACCAGCAGCCTCCCTACCGACGAATGAACGCTTGGGACCTACCAAGCAAAGCGGGGCAGCAGAGTGGACGCGTTCGCGCCCCCCCAAAGTGCTTCCATCGCCAGATCTGACGATATTTGGAGGCACCGAAAAATCAAGAATTGAAGGAATGGAAACTGCGAGCCATGGTTTCGTCCCTCTAGTCCTAGTCGACCTGGTCCAGGATCAAGCGCGTCGACCTAGTCTGGGATTAGGAAGCCCCGAGGGGCGTGATAGCGGTTTTGGGAGGGCCCTGAATATGGAAACCCCTGTATACTTTTTGGCTTGTTGCTGCTGGAGGCGATGGGCAAAGGTTCGAGGTTCCGTTGGACCGTGAACGGCGTATTGCGTTGATACAGCAAATTCGTGGGTATCGGGCAATTCGTGGGTGCGGGATTGCGCGGATATTCCAGACATACATCTATTCCGGACAGGCATCGGGGCGACCAAAATGCATTTCTGCGGTTGGATACAGTCAGTGGCTTCCTACGCCGGCACGTTGATGCCATTCCTGACGCACCCCTATTTTTTGGTGGGGGTTGGCGGGGCGTTTGGGAGCATTCTCCGTTATGGAGTTGGCAGGCTTGTCGCGTTGAATTTACCGGGTGCCAATTCCCTGTTGGGGACGGCCAGCGTGAATGTGCTGGGTTCCTTCGTGTTAGGGAGTTTGATGGCGGTTTTTGGGGGATCGAATCGGGCTCATCCGGGAATCCTTTTGCTGGGAGTGGGGGTTTGTGGTGGGTTCACGACATTTTCGACCCTTGCCATGGAATTAGTCGACTTAATGCATGGGAAGCAATATTGGGGTGCGGTGGGGTATGGATTGGGAACTCTTGTGAGTGGAATGGTAGGGTTTTTCGCGGGTGCATGGGTTGTGCAGCGTTGGATTATGGGGTGAGTTGCAGGGCGAGGCGAATGAGGCTTGCCACGACCGGGATAACCATGTACAGTTTTTGTCTACCTCAAGGTGGTACACAGAAGCGGGAATGGGTGAACCAACCTAGCTAATCAGGCCTCTTGAGGATACGAGGTTTCGTGACATCGAGCGAAGCCCTAGCCCCTTGAATTGCGGGGGCGGGTGCGACGTTGGTTGTCGGATCCTCAAGAAATTCCCCTGTAGCTCAGTCGGCAGAGCAGCGGACTGTTAATCCGCGTGTCGGAGGTTCGAGCCCTCCCGGGGGAGCCTTAGTTTTTTCTACGGAAGAAACGCCAAAAAGTTAACGCCGGACGACGAGAGATCGACGCCCGGCGTTTTTCGTTTCTACCCAACGTTTTGGGCCTTTTTCGCGTTCGCAACGCCCGCCCCAAATATCTCAGTTAGGAAACAGAGATACCGGGCAACGACAGAAACGCGAGCCGTCCCCTCCGGCACCCCAGATCTCTACTGAGAACTCTCAAGATCTCCGTTTCCAAAGATGGTTTTGATTAACACAGCGGTAGCAAATCCTAACGGCCAGAAACCTTCTCCAATTTTGGCCATCGAAAGCGCCCGATCCCCCACTCTGTGAGCGAGCCGGCTGCAATGCCCACCGAGTAGCAAACGAAATCAGTCCAGAGAAATCCGAACCCCAGAACTAGCCCACCCAGCGTTGTCTGACGGATCGAGTCGATCCACGGGGCGTGATAGAGCTGGCTGACCTCGACCAGGAAAGCGAGAGCTAGCGAGATCGCCGCCCTCACCAGCACCGGCCGACCAGCAAGTAGCGTGCTAACCAACAAAAACAGCATCAACGCCCAAAGTGTGTCGCCGGCGTACTCAGCCAAAAACGCTGGCAACTGCCCGCGGTATCTTCGTGATGCGAGGCCTGCAATAACGACAACTGTGGCGGCGAATAGGTAAACGAATCGAGTGCGAATCAATCGATAAGTGCTTTCTATTTAGGTTGAGCGGGCGGACATTCCTTCGAACGCTTGGCATTCAGTTCAATGTAATGCAGCCACGGCGTTGGCACATTGTCTTCATAGAAAATGGCTTCGACAGGGCACTCAGGAATACAGGCTTCACAGTCGACACATTCATCTGGATGAATGTAGACCATATCGGCATCCTCATAAAAGCAATCACATGGGCAAACCTTCAAGCAAGCCTTGTCTTTGCAGCCTTTGCATGGCTCAGTTACGACCATCGTCATATTGGAGATCCTCAGGTTAGAATTGTGGAAAACAGAGTGGGTACCGGAGGAGGTGAGAATCTGGACGACAAAGCGGACATCAAAATTCAAAAAATTTCGGATTCGAATCTGACGAACCGAGCCAGCCGTGAACTCGTCGAAATGTGGCGATCGGGTTCACAGGATGCTGCTCGCGTACTTTTGGCCCGGTACGAGGTCCGTTTGGTTGCGTTGGTTGCGTCTAGACTCAATCGCAAGTATCGCGACGGCATTGCCCCCGAAGATGTGGTTCAGTCTGCCATGGGCAGTTTCTTCCGAGTCACAAGGGCAGGTGCCAACCCATCCATCAAGCTCGAAAGCACGGCGTCCGCATGGAACATCCTGGCGACATTCGTTCGCGGAAAACTGGCGAGGGCACTGGAACGCGAGACTGCTGTCAAACGCGGTGGCGGACGGACCAGAATATCGCTCGATGATCTTGAGACCGATCTAAGCACGAACCCTTCCGTAACCGAAGCCAATGAATTGTTGGATGAGATCCATTCAATGCTAAATTCGGATCATTCGCGACTTCTCGACCTTCTCTTGGAGAACAAGACTCAAAAGGAAATTGCGGAACAGCTAGGAGTCGACGAGCGGACGATCCGCCGGCGCATCAAATCGATGCAAGACATCGTCAAAGGGCAACTGGCTTCTGTCGATGTGAGCGTACACTGGCCGATCTTAGAATTTTCCGACCTGGCTAGTATTCGGCGTGTAGGTTTTTGCGTTCGATCAACGATTCCCCTCGTACGCAAGGATCTTTACTATGTCGCGGCTAACGCAATCTACCAAAGCCCAAAC
>CAITIE010000076.1 GCA_903892355.1 uncultured Pirellula sp.
AAACGCACCTTCACCCGGCGCTCACGCTGAGGGCTCCGACATGATTCGCTCCGCGAATCCAAAGCGTCAGCGCTCACCCCATCCGAGCCACGCGTGTAAGCAAGTGGCACCGGGACGCTGGAACCTGCATCCCCGTCCGCAACTCACGTTTACTGACCACCCTGACGCATGGAAAATACCGCAAGTGTGTTGTCCCAACTGCCGATAAGGATGCGATCCTCCGAAGGGGAAAACTCCACCGAGGTGATTCGATTCATTGCGGCATTCTTTCTTTCGGCGATCATGTTGCCGTCAAAATCGAGTACGGTTAAATCGGTCGATGTACCCGTGAGCACAAGTCGACGATTCGCAAACGAGACATCCAACTCAATATGCCCGTTTTTTCCGTCAAACGAATGGACCTTGTTCGTGGCGATGTTGTGGATGAAAACCTCACCCGTGCCCCAACTGTTGTCCAACGAGTAGACCAACTCCTCACCGTCGTTATCGTGGAGGTGACTAAAGAACGGAGAGTCGATCGAGCGAGTGCGTGAACCCGAGTTCTCTCGAACTCTACTCCCTTGAAAAAAGACATCACGATCTTCGATGAGATCGGTGACGCACAACACGTCTTCGGCAGCGACAACAGCCAAGCGGCGACCGCTCGGCGAAACAGATAGCCTTCTAGGTGCAGCGTCGACGGCGAATGTCGACAGCAGTTCTGTGCATGAGGAGTCGAGAATATAGCCATTGCGACCATAGTGCTGAGAAAAGGAACAGACAAATAGTCTGCCATCCGTCGGCGAAATCGCAACATGAGTCGGCGTCACATGCTCTACCCCTAGAACCTGTGCCAGACGGTCGCTATCCACCGAAACAATAATCTTGCCACTACTGCAATCGATGACCGAGGTCACGAAGTTATCGCTTAGAATCGCCAATCGCTTCGCTCCTCGAGAAACACTCCAGTCTTTGATTTTTCCGACAGCACGAACAACCCATTGAACGCGCCTGTCCTTGGTGGAGATGCACGTCACACTGCCTCGTGACAAATAAACGATGCGTTCGTCATCGACCCATGATGCAAACTCGATCCATCTTTCCCGGTCGGCCTGATGATCGCTGATCGGCTTGCCAAGGCGGAAAACAAGAGGAAGCTCTGAGACTGCAGATGAACTGAGGTTGTCATCGGCGCTAAACACGTTGGTTGTTGAGTGATCGCGATTGCAGCCCGTGACCGCAAGCGTCAGGCAGAGACCAAGTAGCAATTTCAGGAGCCAACAAATGCGGGCATCAGCGATTTTAAAGGATGAAACCATCAAGCTCTTAACCTGCCCTTCGAGCCACTGCAATTCTGAGTTTGTCCATGCTCCATCATTCGAATACTTCGATTTGAACACAGCTGCATTTACGGGAACGAAACGATAAGCAAGAATCGAGTCTACCGAAGCCACTATGGCACTACAACCATTACGGCTAAATCGCCAACCTCAAGATCCACTTCGCCTTCCAATGGCCACTTCGCCTTCCACTGGCCACTTCGCCTTCCACTGGGTTCATCCCAGTGGGGGCAACAACTGATAGCTACCCCATGCGGGAAAATGCGAAAGGGCCTAAACAGCCGGAATCGCAGCTGACGATTACAACCATCGCGGCTTCGAGCACGATCGCGATGCACCCCTTCGTTGCGATGTCCTTTGGGAATTAAGTTCCTCAGGGTTATCTTGCGTCTCGCCCAAAGGCGGAATTCCTACCGTTATCTTGAAAACTCGCCAAAAGGCAAATGCTTAGCCTACCTGAATTTGCCCCGCAATCGGGTACTGATCCGTCTTGCTTCGACAAGTTTTACTGATGCAGAACCCGTGCATCGACAGCGCAACCTTGACCTGTCGCTATGATTCAACGATACTTTAATTTAGAAATGACGGCTTTTTTCAAGCCGGTTCGATGGTCACCCGCATGTGGATCTCCTCGAAGAATTGAGCAGGCAGTTTGCACTCGCTTAACTCCAAGGCACCAAGATGCAGGCTCAAGTTCGATACCGCTTTCGACGCTCTGTCACTTCCTCCCTCCCCCCACCTGCCAAACACCCCACCCCACAAAGTTCGCGGAGCGAACCTTTCTGCTTTCACAAGGATAGATCCCCATGATTTCCAATCCCAATGGAATGCAACCGTTGCTGGATTCGGTCAAGCTTCGCGAACTCGCGGATTGCTTGAACGGAGGGTCGACCATTGAGCAGCTCGTAGAACGCTGGAGTTTTAACAACACCCAAGAGTTGCTCGCGACCAGCGCCCGATCGATGAAACTCGATTGGCTTGAGTCGGACGAGTTGGAACTCTCCGGCGATTCCCTGGAAGGATTCCCTGCGAAACTGATACACCGTCACACCGTTTTCCCGATCGAGCGAGGGGATGGCTGGCTGCGATTGGCCGTGAGCAATCCGTTCGACTTTGCAGCCATCGACTCGGTTGCATCGGCGCTCGAGGTCGAGGTTCGTCCCGTGATGGCGACGGCGGAAACGATCCAGCGTCTGATCAAGCGGCATCTCGGTGTGGGTTCGGAAACCATCGATGGATTGATCGCTCTGCAGCGGCAGCAAACTGGCGATGTTGAAATGCTCGAGGGGATCGACCCTGACAGCCTCGAGGATGCGGAAGAAGCCCAGCAGGCCTCGGTCGTTCGATTGGTCAACGAAATTCTCAGCGAAGCCATCGAGGCTCGGGCGAGCGATATCCACATCGAATCGCAAGAGGCCGGCTTGAAAATCCGTCACCGGATCGACGGCGTCTTGCAACGACAGCCGACTCCATCCGAGATGAATCAGTTCCGCGCTGCGATCATCAGCCGTCTGAAGATCATGGCCAAAATGAATATCGCCGAAAAGCGAGTGCCTCAAGACGGTCGGATTAAACTCCGCGTCGCCGGACGAGAAATCGATGTTCGTGTTTCGGTGATCCCGATGCTTCACGGTGAGAGCGTGGTGATGCGGGTTCTCGATAAATCGAATCTCAAATTCTCCTTAAAGGGGATCGGCATGCCGGACGCCGTATACGACCAATTCCAAAAGCTAATCCGGCTCCCCCACGGAATTGTCCTGGTCACAGGCCCCACCGGTTCGGGAAAAACGACGACGTTGTACAGCGCCCTGAGCGAAATCAAGTCGGAAGACATCAAAATTGTCACCACCGAAGATCCGATCGAGTACCAGCTGGAAGGGATCAATCAGATCCAAGTCCACTCCAAAGTTGGTCTTACCTTTGCCGCCTGCCTTCGAGCCATCCTGCGTCACGACCCCGATGTGATTCTGGTGGGTGAAATTCGGGATCTCGAGACAGCGGAAAATGCCACTCAAGCCTCACTCACGGGGCACATGGTGTTCAGTACGCTGCACACCAATGATTCAGCGGGTGCGTTCATGCGTTTAGGGGACATGGGGGTCGAGCCGTTTTTGGTGGCGAGCACCGTCGAAGGAGTTATGGCCCAACGTCTGGTCCGTGTCCTGTGCGAAGAATGCAAAGAACCCTATCACCCCACCCAAGAAGAGCTTCCCGACGACTTTCCGTTGGAAGCCCGAACCGATCCCGAGTTGATCCTCTACCGACCCGTGGGGTGCGAGTGCTGTCGACGCACAGGATACCGCGGGCGAATGGGGATTTATGAATTGCTCGTCACCAATGAAGAGATTCGCCATTTGATCACCCAAGCTGGCACGTCGGATGTGATTAAGCAAGCAGCGATACGCAACGGAATGGAGACGCTCCGGACGGACGGATGGAATAAAACGCTCCGAGGCATCACAACGGTGGATGAGGTACTGCGTGTCACGAAAGCAGACTAGCACTCCGGAACCCGGCGACATCGTGTCCATGAGAACCATCGATATGGCTCAGCGAACCTTTAGCCCGAGCGAGCGATCATGACTGACTTTGCGTACACCGCAAAATCGCTTACAGGCGAACGACGCTCAGGCGTCATTGCAGCTTCGAGCCGCGCTGAAGCGATGCAAAAGCTCCGCGCGCAATCGATGTTCCCGATGACCTTGGTCGATCCCCAAGCGTCCCGTCCAGCATGGACAAAGATTTCCCTTCCTGTCCGAATCACCAAAGAGCAGACCGCAGACTTGTGCGCCCAGTTAGCCGACTTGCTGACCAATGGCGTGCCGATGCTGGAGTCGCTTAAGATCCTCGCCGATGCCACGGAAAACCCACGCCTCAGTGAAGCATGCCTTCGGATCCATGAATCGGTCTCGCAAGGGGATAGCCTCGACTCGGCGATGGCAAAGGAACCCGGCATCTTCTCCGAACTCACCTTGAGCATGATTCGAGCAGGTCAAGAAGGTGCGTTTCTGGAGGAAGCCCTTCAACGAACCGCCAATTTTCTCCGCAAGCAAGATGAAATGCGGAGCAAGATCATCGGGGCTCTAACCTACCCTATCATCCTAGGCGTCGCTGGCACCGTGATCGTCGCGGCGATGGTTGTGTTCCTCGTGCCGAAATTCCAACCGTTCTTCGATCGTTTGGAACAGACCGGTTCGGGCTTGCCGCTCATTACCGTCATCCTGCTCGGCGCTAGCCATACGCTCATGAATTATGGACTCTTCGTGATCCTCGGGGTCGCAGGCCTTACGGTAGCCTTGGTTCGGTGGATGAAATCTGCGACCGGCCGTCGAATCGTCGATCAAGTAAAGTTAAAAACCCCCATTGCTGGAGCAATCTTCCACGATGCGGCTGTTTCCCGAGCTTGCCGCGTGTTGGGTACCATGCTCAAAAACGGAGTCCCATTGCTGCGATCCTTGAGAATCAGCAGTGAGTCCACCGGAAATATCCTCCTGGCGGAAGCGATGATGAAATCCGCCGAGAACGTCACGGCAGGCGATTCCCTCTCGAAACCGCTCGCTGCGAGTGGACTGATTCCGCCGCAAGTCATGGCCATGATCCGCGTCGCCGAGGAATCCAACACCTTGGATGAAGTCCTCGTCAAAATCGCCGATCGGATCGATGGGCGTATCGAACGCAAACTGGAAGTTATGGTTCGCATGATCGAACCCATGATGTTGATTTTTATCGGAGGAATGGTCCTCTTTGTAATCGTCGGCGTGTTGCTGCCGGTTTTCGATATGAACTCCTCCGTCGGCTAATCCCTAACGAATCCAAACATACTTTTTAACAGGATCTGATACCCATGAAACGCAATTCGAATTCGATTCGCCGCAGCGGCCTCACCCTTTTGGAACTGATGATCGTCTTGATCATTCTGGTCGGATTGATCGCGATGATCGGCCCTAGACTTTTGGGTACCCAAAAGAAAGCCGATGCCAGGACAGCCCAAGTTCAAATCGGTAACCTGGCATCCGCTTTGAAGATGTACGCCGTCGATATGAAGTCCTTTCCGTTGACCGAAGAAGGCCTCGAAGTGCTTGTTACCGCCCCCGAGGACGAAGCCCTTGCGAAGAACTGGGATGGCCCTTACATCGAGGGTGGCAAATTGCCAAAGGATCCATGGGGCGGAGATTTCCAATACGAATACGAAGTCGAAGAATCCTCGGATGGAAAGTCGGGAAGCGGTTCGGATTTCCCTCGCATCTTCTCACACGGTCCCGACCGTCAGCCTGGAACGGCCGATGACATCAGCAACCAAGCAAGCTCTGAGGAAGGTTCCGATGAGGCTGGATCAAGCAAAAAGAAACGCTAGTCGCGACAACACTACGCTCGTTCCCCGGGTGTAACGCCAGTCCACAAGGAGATCCGAATTGCGATCCGAAAAGAAAATGAGTAACCATCGCTTGCACCGAAGGGACTGCTCCTCCATCGGATTTGCTCAGCCATCGATGTTTGGTTCTCGGCAGGGCTTCTCGCTCCTGGAGATGATGATCGTGCTGGTGGTGATGGTCGGCATCCTTGCGATCGCTTGGCCAAATCTGCAAAAGCCTTTGCGTCGAGCTGGATTGAGCCAAGCGACCCAGAAGTTGCGAGAAGCAATCGATGAAAGTCGGTACCGAGCGATGACGACTGGGACTCCTGTCTTCATTCAACTCCGCCAAGGAGAAAGCGAAGTTCGGTCTGGGGGACTCGATGCGTTTGCGGCCGATGAGTCGGACCTAAACGCGTCTGGCGGTAACTTCGGCGAATCCAATGCCGTCGAGGCTGCTAGCCCTACAACACCCAATTCGCTATCTCCGAGCTCCGGGAATCCTCTGACGCAAACCAACGCGGTCGCACCTAAGGTATGGCAATTGCCCGAAAACATCGTCATCACCGATGTGACATGGGAAGATGCTCCGAGCAGCGACAGTACATCCTTTGAACGAGACGACGCGACCGCGCTATCGGGAGGTTCGCGCGATGCGAACACCGGATATGGGCAATTCGCATCTTCGGAGAACTCTGCCGCCGAGGTCGACGCGACCGAAACCGGATTCGACATGCTCGACGGAGCGGAGCATGAATGGTGGCTTCCCCTCACTTCACTAGGCCACAGCCGCGATGTTGAAATCACCCTATGGGACAAAACCTCGCACGAGAGCATGAAGGTTTCCTTCTCTTCGGCGACAGGTGAATTGGAGATCCATCGATGATCGGGCGGGATTCGAAGTCCCGCGGAGCGTTCTCGTTATTGGAGGTGATGATCGCGACGGCGATCTTGGCCGGCAGCGCCATGGTACTCCTATCGCTGATTGGTCTCGGCACACGCTACGGAAATCGCTCCGAGGCCCGCATCGCAGCGCTGGTCCAAGCCCAATCGATCCTCGACGAATCGATCGCCCGTATCACCGCTGGAGATACGACCGCGAAGTATACCGGTGAACTTACTGGCCCGCCGCCTCGTTCCTACCAGATTTCCGTCGAGCCTGTTACTGCCGAGGAGGACTCGAAAGACTGGAACGATTCCGAGCCTCCGCAACTCGCAGAGTCAGCACCCGTTCCTAGTCCTAGCCCCAGTTCCACGACGCAAAGAACCACGTCGTTGGTACGTGTTACCGTGAAGCTATTCGACGGTGCCACCAACAATGCGGTGGCGACCAATAGTAGCGAGCCAATGATTTCGTTAACTCGCTGGATTCGAATCCAAACACCAGCAACCAATGACCCTAATGGAATGGCATCGCCTGCATCCGCCGGTTCGCGAGGCTTCCCATGATCTGCGCCGGGAACGACCTACTTCCGATCCGGTCCTCGCAATACGAATCCCCACGGTGGAAGAGAAAGCCGTCCTTAGGCCCCTACAGATCGGTGCGGGCGTATAGCTTGTTGGAATTGATGATCGCGCTGAGTCTGATGAGCGTCTTGCTCCTTCTCGGCTGGTCCCTAATGGCGTCACTTCAAGACGCAGAGCAGAGGAGCTGGAAGCTCACCCAGCGTGTGCGAGTCCTTCGCACCACCAGAGCGTGGCTGGCCGATGACATGGATCATTTGGTGCGAACCTCGATGCCCACTGCCCCCGCTGTCGGCAATGGATCGTCGCTCGGTGGAGGAGCGTCAGGGCCTCAGCTAAATTTTCAAGGTGACGCAACAGGATTTATAGCGACCATCGCCCCCTCGTTGGATCCCATTCGCTTCTTCGATCGCTTGGTCTCCTCTCCAGAACAATCCAATGCCACCAGCGCCGCCGCAGAGCGCAACGTTTCCTTGTTCGCATCCGAAGGCGAATTGGCGGTGCAGGAAGCGAGAGAGTCTCTTTGGCCCGAAGAAGGC
The DNA here is from genome assembly GCA_903892355.1 of uncultured Pirellula sp. Taxonomy (GTDB): domain Bacteria; phylum Planctomycetota; class Planctomycetia; order Pirellulales; family Pirellulaceae; genus JBKCUI01. The sequence goes on from CAITIE010000076.1 coordinate 7,674, forward strand.
ATCGACGTCGAATATCGATTGGAACCTATTCGCACCTCGAGCAAACGCTCTCAGAACGCTCTCGTTGAAGCCAAGGACATCCAATACGAATTGGTGCGGCGCGAATGGTTAACGTCGCAGTCGCTCGCGCGAGTGGCTCGCACACCGAGCAGCAACAGTTCCTTGCTCTCTCCATCCGGTTCACCCGCAGCAGGCGGGCCGATGTCGGAACGGACGCTCTCCTCCGCGGACCTCTACCGTGGCACAGCAGACACCGATGAGGAGTTCATCCCTCCCCTGAAAGAGACTCGTTTGTATGGAATGGTCCAAGCTGAGTTCCAGTATTTTGATGGCAATTCGTGGAGTTCCGAATGGAGCAGCGGTGAACGCGGTGGCGTTCCACTCGCGATCGCTATCGCCTTCGATTTCCCGAGCCGAGCTGACTTTAAGGCACCCGAAAAACCGAGCCCCTCTGACGCCGAATCGGATGAGTCGCTCGACAATACCTTTGACGGAGATCTATCGGATTCAGCCGACACCATGCGGACCAGCGTTTTAAATCCCGACGATGCAAGCCAGCTCAGTTCGATGAATGAGCGATTGATGGATTCCTCGGTACAGGAATACGTCATCATCGTCGAAACAGGCAATCGGATGCCGCCGCCACGAAAGCCCCAAGGCGCGGGAGGCTTTGCTCCATGATCCATTCCAGGAAGAAATCGTCGCAGCGTTATCGCTTCTCTCAAGCCCGCCCGGTCGGTCCCGCAAGGCGTGGTGTCACCTTGCTGGTGATCGTTGTCTTGGTAATGCTCATTTCCCTTGCAGCCTACCGTTACACCTTCGTGATGGAAAGCGAATACCGACTAACACGGCTTCAGGAAGAGCTCGTCCAAGCTCGCCTGTCCGCGTTGAGCGGGATCGAGTATGCCGCATATCAATTGGAGCAGCCTCTTTCGCGTCGATCCAAGAACCGGTTGCCCAACAATCGAGAACGGATTTATCGTCGAATCACCGATCCCGACGAAGAGATGGCAAGCGACACAAACCCGATGGCCGCGAATCCGACGACCGCAGGGGCACGTAACACGGCATGGCGGTTCGGTCTCATTTCCGCTATTTCCGATGAGGAAACAAAAGGGGACTCCATGTCCGCTGCATCCGTATCCACCTCCACTGCAAGCAACAGTCTGGGTGAGAACGAAACGATTGCTTGGCAGTGGGGGCTGGAGAACGAGTCTGCAAAACTTTCGATCCCGACCTTGCTCCAGTGGGAGCGAACCCGTCCAGGTCACTTCCGAACCGTACTTCTTGCGTTGCCAGGAATGGATGAGGAGACCGCGGATGCATGGCTCAGCGAATTAGGTGTACGACGAGTCGGTGGGACCGCACCCACGAACAGCCCTCAAGCTTTCGGCAACGATACCAATGCGATGCAGGCTAATTCAACGCAATCCAGCGCATTGCAGAGCGAACAAAAATCATCGCTCGACCGGATGCGTTCCCTATGGTTCGGTGGCGATCTCAACCAAAACTATCGGCTCGATCCTATCGAAGTCCAACTGTTGGAGCGTTTATCTCGGTTCGATCGAGGCGGAACTACCCCGACGAGACCATCGACCAATACCGAGTCCCGCTGGCGACCGCTTCAACGCTACCTAACCTGGTCCCAAGGCGAACGGAATGAACGCCGCGACGGCAGCCCGCGAATCTCTTTGAATCAGCCGAACTTGCAGCAGTTGCATCAACAACTAACGACGATCATGCCGGCCGATCTTGCCAACTTCGTCATTGCATACCGACAATTCGGGCCGAGCGCCAACAGTTCCCAACCCGCGAACAGTCCATCATCTCGACCAAACGCGGGGCAACCGAATTCCACGAAGGCTATCGGTGGGCAGTCTACGGGTACACCGACATCTGTCGTGCCGAAGGCAGCGACGCAGAATGCAGGGGACGCAGCGAACACAAACCCAGGGAGTGCCCCTCCTGCGAAAGCTGCCGCGCCGTCGACCACATCTTCGGATTCTCGTTTGGGGGATTCCACAACGAACAAGACTTCGAGTTCCCCAGCACCGCCACCTTCGGATATACCCATAACCGCAAGTGAATTTGTTCCTGATTGGAATACGCCCGCGAGATTTCAACTCCAGAGTCCGTTGGACCTCTTCGCGGTTACAGTGGATATTCCTTCGACGGCAGGAACATCGTCATCGGGGGCATCCCAGAGCAATAGCTCCGCGAGCGGGTCGCCAACGGGTGGAAAATCGGCAAGGTCCCCAAAGAAGGTGATGAAGAGCCCTTTTTCGAGTGACAGCGGCGAGGTTCGAAATTACCTTGGAAAGTGGTTGTCGGAAACAACCATCGTCGAAGCACCCGTGCGAGAAGGCCGAGTCGATATCACCGATGCACCCGTTGAGGTATTGATGGGTGTCCCCGGAATCGATGCTCAACTGGCCCAGCGCATGGTCCAGCAGCGGCGCAGTTTGGCCGCGACACCGGAAGCGTTGGAATCGATCGCTTGGTTGCTCCAAAACGGTGTTGTTGACATCCAAAAATTCCGAGAGATTGAGCCGTTTTTGACCCATCGAAGCGATGTCTATTCGGTCCAATCGATCGGTTTCCGAGAGAATCCTTCAACCCTGTCTCCATCCCCTGTGTATCGATGTACCGTAACCATCGATGCTCGCCAAATCCCCGCCTCGTTACGGAACCCTAAAATATGGCACCCGTGGGACCGCGGCTTTTCATCGGAGTCCCTGATGGATGCATCCCAATGAAACTGATTGATTCCCTTAAAAGCCTTCGAAGTCCCCGATCGCTCACCAAGCCGAGCGGCGGTCGCGTCGCGTTCATGCACTGGGATCGCGAGTCGGTCAACTATTTCGTCATCACTCCTGGATCCAAGCGGATCCAATCGAAGGATTTCGGCGCCATTGCTTACACCGCACCCGATACTCCTTTCGTCGCACTCGCCAACCATTTTTCGACCCAGGGTATTCATGTATCCCGATTGGTTGTGCTCCTTTCCCGCCCAGAATTGGACCTGATCAGTCTCAATCTTCCTCCTTCCGAGCGATCTGAGATTGCGGCGTTAGTCGCTGCCGAAGTCGAGCAGCAGTTGGGGGAAACCCCAGAACCTCCGATCATTGACTATTATGTGACGAACGCGTCGAAGGATGGCACCAAAGCAGCTGGAAGCAAAGCGGCTGGAACAAAAGAATCCAACTCTCAAGAAGTAGAAACCGTGGGCGTTCAAGTCCTCGCGTTCGCGCTCAGTCAGAAAGAGCTCGGGTCGATCCAGACACAATGTTCCGAAGCTGGCTTCAAACTTCAAGCGATCGGGTCCAGGCACTTGGGTCCCTTGAGCCTGCTGCGGCAGCAAAATCTGCCCGACGATACGCTCGATGTATTGATCCATCTCTACCCTGGTGAAACCGAATTGACGATTTGCCGAGGGGTGGAACCGCTCCTTCTGCGTTCGATTCGAAATAGCACCGACGACGCCGATCGGGTCGCCGAACAAATATGGTTGGAGACCCAGCGTTGCTTGACCCTGCTGCCGCAACCGATCGCGGAGCTTCCCAAGAGTTGGTTCCTCTTTGCGACCGGAGAGTTTGCGACGGCAGTGACGGTGGCGCTCAAAGCGCATGAAGAGATCAACGTAACGCCTCTCGATCCTTTCGCAGCATGGGATGTGCAGCGCGATGAAAGCGATACCTCCGCGGACACCCGCATCACGTCCGCGGCCAACTCAGGCGCGGCGATCGATTTCGTCGGACAATGCCTCCCGGTGAATCTGCTCGATCCGAAACGACCTCCCGCACCCCAGAGCCTGCTTCGACGTTGGGGGGGCTGGGGTGTGCTTGCAGCATCCGCAGCTTCGATCGGAGGTTACTTGCTCCTCAGCGACATTTGGCAACTGCAATCCGATGCAGATGGACTGGAAACCGAGCTTCGGGACGCAACCAAATTGACGTCGAAGTACCTTGAGAAATCGGACCAAGTCCAAGCGGTCGAAGGATGGTTGTCGGATCAAGTCGACTGGCTTACCGAACTCTCCGAACTTTCAACGCGATTACCGGAAGGCTCCAATGCGTCCGTACGACGGTTGACCGCCAGCTCCAGCAGCAACGGTGCGTCGATCGATATCTCCGTCCAAGCGAACACGCAGGAGACAATTTCGGATCTTGAGAATCGAATCCGAGGAGCCAAGTATTCCGCGGTCAGCAAACAGATCAGCCAGAATGCCAACTCGGCGGAATACCCATGGCAATTTGATACCCATATCACTTTCGATCTCGATCCACCTCGCCCGAAGTTGTATGGTCCCTCGACGTCATCGCCCAGCGATCGAAAATCCGCCAAGTCGAAAGGGACCGAGGAAGCAGAGGCGACTGCAAACGACCCGACAGCAAATGACCGTGAAGGCAAACCGGACTCGCCCGAGATTTTTGAACCAACCGCACCGCGGTCTAATGAAGCCCAGCGGCCTGCTGAAGACCTGCAATCTGCCCCTTCCGCGGAAGAACCTGCGTCGACAGATACAGCAACAACCGATACAGCAACAATGAGGGTGGACCGATGACACCTCGAATAAAGTGGTTGTTACTGGCATGCTCCGCCGTGTTCGGCCTCTACGGAATCGATGCGCTCTATCGAAGCTGGATCGAAGAACCGCGGGCTGCGTTGAGTCAAAAAATCGACACGCTGACGGAGGATATCAACGAAGCCAAACAGCAGCAAATGCAGTCGCAGAAGATCGGTCGCCGCCTCGCCGAATACTCCGCGAGAGCATTGCCCAGCGATCCAATGCTGGCGCGATCCTCCTACCAGGAATGGCTGCTGGATCTGGTGGATCGGAATAAATTCCTCGCGACATCGGTCGATGCATCCCAGCCCGTCCCGTTGGAAATCCGTTCCCGAACCAAAAAAGGAAAACGAGTTCGAGTTGGTCATCGGATCGACTACTCGTTGCGAGGACAAGCTTCCTTGGCAAAGTTTACTGATTTCATGGATCAATTCCGAAAAGCCGGGCACTTGCACAAGATTCGCTCAATGACGCTGAACCCTATCGGAAACGAAGGGCGACTGGATATCAATCTTTCGATCCAAGTCCTCAGCATGGAATCTTCGACGAACGAATCGAATTTAGGGGATTGGAGCATGTTGCCGGACGCACAATTAGCTCTCAAGCCGCCCACCCCGCTCGTCCGAAGAAACCCATTCGCTCGAGGGTTTGCCAAGGCCCTTAACGACGTGGAGTTGAGGGCCATTACGACCAACCGGGACGGGATCGCGGAGGCTTGGTTCGCCGCCGATGCACGTGGTACCGTATCGAAAGTGCCAGCGGGTAGCAACCTGCCCCTTGCGTTGCACGACATCGCGGTCGTTGAGATCTTGAGCGACAGGGTGCTAGTCAATGTGAACGAGGATCCCCATTGGATCCGAATGGGTGAATCGATCGGCGAAGCGGTCGCAGCAAAATCGCAAACTTCGACGGGAGACGAATAATGAGTTCCTCGGTCCATCGCAATCACTCAATCCGGATTCGTTCCCTCGCATGGAAGTCCATCCTGCTGCTCGTTGCCATCGCTGCATCGAACCAGTGGCCGAGCACCGCCTCGGCCCAACTCATCGGAAACCGTACCGTCGGCAACGCCCCCGGAAACATCCAGCAAGCAGCCCCCAGCGGCAGGATCGGTGCGGGTTCGTTCACGGGCCCTTCTGCCAACAGCGGTCCCATCGGACCGGGCGGAATTAACTTAGGGACAACCCAAGGGGGGATTCAAAAGACGGGGCGATTTGTCCGGGGCAACCGAGCACGAGGCGATTTCGTCGGCTCCAACCGAACCGAACTCGACGGATTCGTCGGTTCGGGTCAAGCTCTCGGCATCGGTCGAGTGGCGAGTGCCGTCGAGAACCTGAAGGTGGAAACGAAGGCCGCGCGCATCAATCGCCCGTTGCCATCTCAACCCAAAACCGGGATGTATTACCCCAGACTTTCGGTGGACCATTCGTCCCGAATCTCGCCCGAACCGATCCGAACGGTTCCGCTCCATGGGGAATTGCAAGCACGCCTTACTAAGATCGCAGGCGCCGAAGCTCGTGTTCAACTCAATGGTAGGACGGCCATCATCGATCCCACATCCATCCCAGCTGGATCGATTGAATTGATTTCGACGTTGCTGAGCTTTGAACCTGGGATCGATCAAGTCGAAGTGGGGAATCCGACCGATGTAAATAACGGTTCAGACGCCGAGACCATTCCCAAACCCTAACGGTTTCGTAGCAACCTATGGCCCGCATGCCCATCCGAGCCCTATGTGTGTTAGCAAGCAGCGAATGGATGTTGGAATCCAATCCCACTCGACACTAACCATGATCGAAACCTAGTTACGAACAATGCGATCGCATCTCCACCCGGCGCTGACGCTGTGCGCTCCGATGGGATTCGTTCCGCAATTCATGCCAACCGGACGGGGTTGCCATTTTCGGACTAGGACTGGGGTTGCAGTCCCGGTGAAACTAATTTCTTCTCGAGCCTTCCAAACGCCCACTGCGCTAGCACGGCCATCGCCGCAGCGGGGATCGCTCCTTGGAGGATCAACGGGATACTGGAAAGACGAATCCCTGTCAGGATCGGCGCGCCGTACCCGCCTGCGCCGATCAAGGCTCCGATGGTCGCGGTGCCAACGTTGATCACTGCCGCCGTCTTGATTCCAGAGAGAATCGACGGCAATGCGAGTGGCAACTCCACCAATCGTAGTTGAGATTTGGACTCGAGCCCTAAGACCTCCGCGGACTCCCGTGTTGCCAACGGGATTTGGCGAAGCCCAGCGTAGGTGTTTCTCACGATCGGGAGCAAGCTGTAGAAGAAAAGTGCCGCAATGGCCGGAACTGGACCGAGTCCAAACAAGGGGATCATAAAAACGAGCAACGCCATCGAGGGCAGGGTTTGAATCACGCTGACAACGCCTAAGACTACGTTGGCGACCCGCTCGTTCCTGGCCGAGATAATTCCCAATGGGATCGCCACAAGGATCGCGAGCGTCAGCGATACCGCTACCAAGAACAAATGCTCTAGTGTTGTCTTTACCAGTCGGTCAGCGACGCGCCGCCACTCTGCTCCTAGCGTGTTCGAAGGCAATTCCAGTTGCATGAGCAATTGACTGTTCAAAAAATCGCCAGCCACATAGGTTTCATTTTTACCCTCAAGGCGTACCATCGCAGTCATTCCCGACATCTTCACCGGATCGATGAGACCTTGGACTTTCAACAGAGCATTCGCAACTTCTGGCGACCGCGTCTGGAGATCCGCTCTCATCAGCAAGACAGCGTAATAGGTTGGGAAAAAGCGAAGGTCATCCTCCAGGACTCGGAGTTTGTAGAATTGGATTTCAGCGTCGGTCGTATAAACATCGGTAACTTGGATGGCATCGTGAACGAGTCCTCGGTATCCGAGGTTGTGGTCCATCGTGCGAATTCGACGGGTCTTTATACCGTAGCGACTGGCCAATTGATTCCAGCCATCGCGGCGTTCCATGAACTCATCGCTGAGTCCATACTCCAGTTCCGGGTGTTTTTTTAGATCGCTGATTCTTCGGATCCCCAACCGGTTAGCTACATCCTCCCTCATTCCCAATGCATACGTATTGTTGAAGCCAACGCGATCCGACATCAAGATGTTTCGCTTGGCGAGTTCCTCTCGCATTTCCGATTCCGTCTCAACGTGGGCTCCTCGACGCGCTGCATCGGCGAGGATCTCTTCCTGGATTGTGCCGGTGTAGTCGATGTAAGCATCGATCTCGCCCGATTGAAGGGCATTCCACAAGATCTGCGTCCCCCCCAACTCGGACAAATGATCGACGCGAGCCCCTGCATCGCGTCCGAGATGGGACAGCAATTCGCCGAGAACGACAGACTCGGTGAACGCTTTGGACCCGATTTTTAGGGTCGGTTGGCTCGAGGATTTCGATTGCGAAAGACCGCGTCCCGCAGCTACGACATTGATCCCGACTACGGCAAGCAGGATCGACATCCATCGGGTGGTGAGGAACAGAATACACGGCGTTGCAAGAGGGGTGCGTTGAGTCATTTCGGTGTTCCGCTTACACATGAGGGATTCGCTGGGCATTGATGAAGCGAGTGACATATTCGTTGGCAGGATGATGAATCAACTCGTCCAGTGTCCCTTGCTGCACGATCTCTCCCTCGGCCAACATCATGACTTGGTCGCCGAAAAACCCCGCTTCGCCCATATCGTGGGTGACCATGATCGATGTTTTATTGAGCGTTCGGATGATTTTTAGCAAATCCTCTTGAAGATCGAATCGAACGAGCGGATCGAGCGCACCCATAGGTTCGTCGAAGAGAAGGACAGGTGGGTCCAGCATCAACGCCCTCATGATGCCAACCCGTTGGCGTTGTCCGCCGGACATCTGAGCGGGATAGCGTTTCAATGCTGCCGTGGGGAGTCGCGTTAAATCCGCGAGTTCTGAAACTCGAGATTGACGCGTTGGCACATCCCAGCCTAAATGCTTGGCCATCAAACTGATGTTTTCAAACGCGGTCAGGTGTGGAAACAATCCGCCATCCTGGATGACGTAACCCATCCTGCGCCGCATGGCGAGGAGAGTCTGCGAGGTCATCGCTTCCCCTTCGAATCGGACCGTTCCGGTATCGGGTTGAACGAGGCCGACCAAGACTCTCAGCATGGTGCTCTTGCCGCACCCGCTGGGGCCGATGAGTACGGTGGATTTACCCACCGAAAACTCAACGTTGGTGGGCTTAAGGACTTGCAAGTCGCCAAAGGACTTCGAGATGTTTTTCAGTGCAAACATAGGTCCAGTCCGCTCCTTGCCTGCGGCGATGGCTTACCGGTGGTTATTTGGAATCGTTTTCTACGTTCAATGCATCGATCATGCCTTGAACGGTGGTGTGCATTTGATCGGTGAGATCGGATGCGCTGAGTTTTTTCTCTTTCCCGTTGGGGAGTTGGATGGGCGGCGCGATTTGAACGATTGCCTTTTTCGGTCCGCGAACGCTCGGATAGGGTGCACCGAGCACATCCTCTTCGAGTTTGTCGACAGTTTCCGCAATCCTTTCCACGCTCGGCTTGTTGGTCATGTAGTCGCCAGGATAACTGTAAAGCTGAGTCACGAAAAACATGGTGTCCATGTCTGCCGTCAGGCGCTGGCGATCGGCGTCGGAAAGTTTGCTCTCTTGCTCCGATTGCTGCTGGATGATTCGCCGTCTCACTTCCTTGACTCGCTCTGGAAGCATGGCAACGCTGTGCGAGATTCCATATCGAGCTTCAACTCGAGCGAGGACATCGTTGGCGAGCGATCGGATCCGCTCTGGGAGAGGGCCGGTACGGGTTGTTTGAAAGTGTTCTAGTTCCTTGAGCGACAGCAGGCCATCAGCGATTTGAAGGATGCGTTCCGGGATGGGAGAATTGTGTTTTGGTTGCCAGTAGAGACGTGTCTCAAGTTTCGATAGTGTTTTAAGCATGCTCGGGGATGGGTCCGCGAGATACCAGCGTTTGATGGCTACTGGGATCACGACCACATCCCGTTCAGCCTTTCTGGCGGCCATCAACGCGATCGCCGCGGCACCATCGCGAAACGGAGTGACGCAGTCGTTGGTATGGTAGACGTCACCTTCGGGGAAAATGACGAGTGGATGTGGACGATTCTGCAAGATATCGATCGCTGTCTTCATCGACTGCATGTCCGATCCCTCACGATCCACGCTAAAGCATCCACAACGTTGCATCGAAATACGATCGAACCAATTGCTCTGGTGGAAGACTTGCCATGCCGTCATGAAATAGAATGGGCACGCGGTCGCCCGGGCTGCTTCGAGCAGGCAGTAGGAATCCCAATGAAAGGAATGATTGGGCGCCAACAAGATACCTTGCTTGCGAGCGATCGCTTCCTTGAGATGCTCCAGACCTCTCAGTTCCACGCTTTGTATCTGCTGTTTACGAAGTGCATTTGTGCGCAAAAAGTCAGCGCAAAAAAACCACCAAGGAGTCATTTTCGGTGGCCAATGCTGGTCCGGCGATCGATATGGCTGAATATTCATTGCATCATTCGGACGTGACGAAATATCGGACGAATCCGCTTTCCAGAGATTCTAAGCTATCCAGCGATTTTGTTTCCCTAGACTCGCTTCCCCGCTTGGGTCTGCATTCTAACAATTTCAAAAGGGCAAGTTAGAACGAAGGCTCCGCGTTAGGGTTGCCAGCCTCTTAATTTCTCAGCATAGGAGAGGAATTTTGAGCGGTTCTTCTCAAAGTAGCCCAGGATAGCGATAAGGAACACGCCTGTAGCGATTCCAAAGACCCACCATGGCCAAACGCTTCCAATGGCCTTTTGGGCATTCCAAACCATCCCGATCAATGCGATGAAGATGAACACGGACCCGCAGTAGAGGAACGCTCGCACTCGGAGCGCGATCCCCAACGCCATCCCCACCAAGGCCAGTCCCAGCAAAACCAGAGGAGCTGCGTTCATCTCTTCAAAGGATTTCATCATCATTTCGACCGTACTGCTGCAGTAGATCAAAAGGATTGCAATGTATCGTGTCGCGGCACACGCTTCCGTCGATAGGAACTTGCGATTGGTTTCGACGAATATCAATGCTGCGATCGCTGGTGGTACGATCCAGAGTTGAGGATGGCTGGTAAAGCTCAACCCTTCGTTGACCGAAAGGGCACTCCAGAAGGAAACCAGGAGAAAGGCTCCAGCGAGCACCTTTAACGAAGTCATTCCTCGCAGGACGCCTTGGGCACCGTACGCCATCGAAGTCGACAGAAGCAAAAGATAGAAATACTCGTTCTTCCATCCGATGGAGTATTCGGCTGCGTTTGGCAACCAAACCCCTACCAAGGGAACTAATGGCAATAGCAGGCTGTTGTGGAACATCGGTAATCTAAGTACCGGATGGTCCTGGCGATGGAACCATTCTCCCACTCCGATGCTCGTAATCGCCATGGCATAAACCACGATCGGCCACCATTTTGCAAGGATACCCCCAAACAAATCGGGATAATGAAAATGCAGCGTTAGTGCAAATGCGAACATGGATACTTCGCACACATAAAACGAGAGGCGTCGCATTGGGATGCTGTACTCGGGTTGATTGAGAGATGGACGCATCGCTATTTGCAGAGTCCAAAGGATTAGTCCCAGCCACGCAGCGAGACTACTGAAGCCGACGAAGACGGGTAGCGCGTTCGCGGAAAACCCTCGCTCCAATCCAAGTGTCACGACTCCCAAAGCACCACCAGCGCACAAGGCGCTGATGCTGGCACGGTTCAACAGCGTTCCCCAATCCAGTTTTTCCCTTAGCCACTGCGAAGCATAGCGATAGGCCCAAGCGATCCCGATCGAGATCACGAATGCACGTTGCAAGTAGGCGTAGATAAAATGGTTTTGCCACCAACCAGCCTCCGATGAAACCAAACTGAAATCGGACCAACCTACCAAATAGCCGCCAAAGGTGATCAGCATCAATGCCAGCACACGAGGTGACTTTTGTCGAAGCTCCGTCGCAATCGGCAAAATGCTAAGGGAAATGATCCATGGGAAAAGGGACGTCAAACGACGCGTGAACGCCTCGGGATGATAGAAGGCCATTCCGACCGTGGGAATCAGAATCAGAAACCCGATGGCCGTGTGGAAGCCAACCATCCAAATACGCGCTCGTTCAAACTCCTCTTGCCGAGGGGCCAACGATCCCAGTCGCAGCATGGGAATCAGAGAGTTGGATTCACGCAACCACTCTCGGAGCATTACCGCCATCGTCGTCATCGCGATCAACCCAGAGATCGCCCACACTAAGAATGCATCGTCGATCTTCATCCGATAGGCTTGGTTGATCGCGATTGCAATCACAAAGGCAACTGACAAGCAATTCAGGTAGATCGACCAACCTCGCATGCGCGATCGCCAATCCCAAATCCGACCGAATGCCAGGCAGAGCGATCCAAGTACCGCTACGAACGCGATCGTAAATTCAGTCTTCTCGATGGTGTAGCCGACCCTTTGAGCTACGAGAGCGAGCAGGCTCCAGAAAATCATTGCGATAGGCAGATGCAGACTTATCGTCTGATCGACAGTGAATCCCGAGGAACTCGGTAGCTTGAAATAAGATTCCTCGCCCTCGGGGGTTTGCGATTTTCGCCACTGGGCTACGAGAATCCATCCGAGGCTGATCAACCCCATGACAAGCGGACCAACCAGAACGTCCCAAAGCATGAATGGATTGAAATTGCTGAAGGGTGGTTTTGTTCGAACCAAAAGCATTCCAGCACCAGCGATGGCAGCGGCGAGATGGCCATTGCCGACCCACCCGCGAACCAAACCGCTTAAGAGTATAAGCACAGACAACGGGAACAGGATTGCGCAGGTCCACCATGCGTTGGTGGCGCTTCCTTGCCACATACCAAGCACGCCTACGATGACTGCGAGCACGTTGCACAGCCCATTCTCGAAAGCCGTAATCTGCGCACCCTCGCGTCTGTTGGCGGGCCGAAACAGACCCACGGCCAATGCAATGAGCCAAAGAATGAGCATGGCATGCAACGGTTCTGCTTTATAGAACGATCCATTCGCAACCTTGGCCGCCCCCCAACCGCGAAGTAGATAATCCTTGACCCAGTCCAACTGCGGTACCAACGGGGCGGCAACTGCCATCGCAACCATCATCATCGGCCCTGCTCCAACGCGATGCAGCCAGCCGTTGAATAGCACTGCAGTAACCGAAAGCGTAAACACCACCAAGGTACTGATGTCGACGATGTCTTTGGTTAGCGTCGGTGCAACCGCGTTGAATACGTTGTCCGTAAACGCGAAGAATACGAGGGCGAGTAGGCAGCAGGCACTCATGAATGCCATGTTCCAGCCGGCATCGATAAATCCAAAGGACTCGTCTTTGATCGATTTCGCACGTATTTCATCGCGAATGCTGAGACGTAGATCCGGATCAGCTGAAGCTGTTGATTTCCTGAAGTAAAGGGTGATAGGAATTAGCTGTGTCGCCAAACTATAAAGTGCGAACGCACCAGAGAGCGTCTTCACGGCGAGGGTGATCTGCCCAAACAACGTATTGCTACCATGGAACAGCACGAAGAACCAACTTAAGAACAGCAGTATTGCTGCAATAAATCCCGGCGATTGAATCGCAAGGCTCTCCCGTCGATGAATCGTAGCGAGCAGCCAATGCCAACTCGCAATGAGCATCGCCGGAGCCATCCAAGTGGCTAGCGAGAAAATACGAGGTAACGTCTCAGTGGCTGCCCATGCGTCACCGCGGATTGCTAATTGCAAATCGGGCGAGATGGAACCGGACCATGCCAGAAAAATCGCAACAACGGTTATTGTCATCAAGGCAATGCTAGACACCGCCTTCAATACGTCCTGCCATACGAGCCTCGGGATGCCATCAGTCATCGATTTAGACTGCAGTAATTCCCGTCTCGCCTCCATCGCCGTTGAACGACCTCGGAAATAGTACCACGCCTCTGTGCCCATCGAGAGGCCCCCAAAAGCCCAGAGCGTGGCGATGATGCCTTGGGCGGGCGAGCCGATCAAACTGAACAGCAAAGCGGCGAGGCAAAGGACGAATCCATGCGTCCCAGATAAATCGCCCCAACCCATCCTCGGAGAAATCCGGGACAACCATGCTGCGAACAGTCCCAAGGCGAGCATCCCTGTTGCGAATGCATTTCTAACTTCAATATCGGCGCTCGGATGCCAAAAGAACCCAATCGGTTGGTCACTGATATCCACCAGACCGTTTATTAGCTGAGGAATACCGATCGACACGATTCCGAGCGTCAGCACGGAAAGTAGGAGAGTATTAGTAACTCCATACGCCCATTCCGAATTGTCTTGCAACCAAGGAGCAAGCGATTGTTTCTTGCGAAGCTGTGCGGATATGACATCAATCGCGAATAGAGATACGCACGCGAAAATCACATGGATCATCGCGATCGCAAACGTACCAGTACCTTCCCACCATCCGAACGTATGCCCGATGTAATGCGTGGAACCTTGTCCCCAAAGCAAAAGTCCCGCAATGGCTCCTTCTCTTGCATACGTTCGTCCTCGAGCGATCCACACCAATAAGAACGCAAGTGGTACACACCATCCCATCCAAGTCACCAGCCGCAAGTGCTCTTCTTTGCCTGCCAACCAGAAGAATGCTTGGCCAATCACCGCGACTAGAATCGAAGATTCGCCAAGGAATTGAAAGCATGGTGCCGATTGATAGACTTCTCGGTCGCGACTAATTTTTGGAATCCTAACTTTCGACGCTATGGCGTAGAGCATCCCCCACGCGCACGCTAGGAGCGACACTCCGATCGCGGAGCTTTGCATCGGGCGGGCATCGAGGATCCATTGCGGCACCCAACCGGTCGACTCGCATAGTTTTATGGTCGCAAGTACTCCGAGGAGTTGCCCGATGGGGATAAAGTACTGGCTGGTTCGAATCCCGACCAAGCCTGCGAATAAGATCCCCCAGGCATACAAGAAGACAAACACAGGAAGCCAGCTTGCGCCCAAATCCGAATTGCCCCATAGAGACTGCATCGATATCAGCGATAGGATAGCGCCGAGCATAACCGTGCTGTACCCGGACACCGTGATAAGCTTTCCAAATCCGATATTTTGCAAACGAGAAAGCCACGAATCGAATCGTTCGCTCGAGGGCAAGGCCTCCGTGGACTCTCCCGAAGCGATGAATTGGTACTTCGCGAGACGATTCGAGAGAACACCGCCCGCGAACGCTTGCGCGACCCCGAAAACACCCATGGCGATGAGTGAGATCAAAACGGAATGGTCCGCAGAAGCTCCGATACAGCAGAACATGGCTGCACAGAGCGCTGGGACTACTCCCCAGAATTGAATCCAGCCCAACGTGCGAGCTCGCGAGGAATACCAGGTCAACCATGCACTGAAAACGAGTAAGGTGGTGATGGTTATCGCGAATTGCAAGGTGCGTCCATGATCGGTCGCTGAGATCCATCGCACATCCATGGTCGCCCAGTCGGTTAGACTCCATGTGGCGAGGAACAACGTTGCCGAAACGAGGCCGATTCCAAGCGTAAGCAGTACGCAAAGGACGGCATTGCAATTGTCAAAGGCCCATTCGGAATCACCTTGAAACCAACGTGAGAATGGCAGTGTCTTTCGTCCTGCATTCAAAGATCTCTCGAACGCGAAAAGCAGGATGGTGGTCAGTAGGATATGCAGGCCTGCGATGGAGAAGTAGTCGAGGTTTTCCCACCAACCTTGGAGATGACCGGCATCATGGAGAGCACCATTGCCCCAGAGCATGATGGAACCGAGGAACCCCTCTCGCAACCAAGTTTTTTCCCTAGCAAACCAGACCAACGCGAGGGTGACGGGGAGGCACCACCCCCACATGGTCGCTTCATGGCAATGGTCCTTGGCGAGCCACATCACGAGGCATGACAAAAAGGCGAGAGCACTTGAGGAATCCCCCATCGATTGGAAGACCTTCGACCCCTTCAAATCGCTTAGCTCGGTGTAGCTGAGTACTTTCCATGATGGCCGACAGCGAGAACCTATCGCATAAATCAATGCCCACGCGCAAGCGACACCGGTTAATCCCAACGCGGACCGTTGATATTCCGGAAGAATGCGGATCGACTCCGGGATACGCTCTGCGTACTCGCACAAACGGATCGTGGCAAATACGGTTAAGCCTTGGGCAACCGGGAGCAAGTACGGCATCGATTTGATCTTGAGCAAGCCGACGATCGTTAATGCAATGCCGTAAGCAAGGACGAGTAACGGAGCCCAGGTACCGCCATAGGGAGTTCTGCCTGCTGGGACCAATGTCGCGACGAAGGATAAAATCGCCGCGGTCAAGACGCTGCCCACTCCGGAAGTGATCATGAAGCTGGCGATCTCGGAATCCTTGAGCCGCCCTCTCCAGCGATCGAGCCAGGAATGTGGTCCGAGAGATAAGAATGGCTTTCGATGGCCTTCCATCGCGAGGAAGAAAGGCTGTGCCAGAGTCGCGATGGCAGCAGCAACCGCCCCCGCAACGCCCAGAGACACGACCCGTTCGAACGAGATCCAGTCAGCCCAGGAAAGTTCTTGGATACCGAACCCTAGACGCTCGATCGACAACGTGCCAACAATGACAACGAGCAATCCGGCGATAGCCGAACTGAGCGGACTGCGAGCAATCCAGCTAAAGCTTCCCAGCCACAATGCCATGCCTGCGAGAAGGGTGATGAGCGCGGTGCGATCGTCAAAGACTCGCGTTAATGAGTATGAGGACATCAGGATAGCAATGATCCCGAAAACCCAGGAACCGACGACCATAGAGCTCGCATTGCTCAAGCCGGGTTTCAGATAACGATCTTGCTCAGAGTCTGTGGACACTAGGAATGCCGGTGCGAGACCGAACAGATTCCCCGACAGTTTCAGTTTTCCATTGACGAATCCCCAAACCGACAACGCCGTTCCCGAGACACCCAAGAGCGCCCAGAAAAGGCCAGGAAATTCAGGCTTGGTGGATGGGCGCAGATACCACCAAAATACGACTGCGGAGAATGAAGCGAACAGCATCTGAGCCAGCATGGTGATCTGCCGGCGGTAGTACCCTTCGGTTCGCAATCGTCGATAGGCGGCGCTGACCGATAAATCCCAGACCGACACCGCCAGCATCGCAAGCGCCGGTAACAGGAACTCAATCCGGTTCCAGCCAGTCTCTGTGTTGCAGTTGATGTAGAGCGGTACCAGGGATAGGCTCGAAACGATGGTTGTCGCCGCCACGGGGAACCAAGACGAATTGAAAAGCGATTTTGCGGCGGTGACGGCCAATGCCCCGTAGATCAAAACACCGATCGTCAGGACTGTATAGAACTGAAGGCCGAGTTCCAAGCTGCCCCCTTTTTTCGAGAGCAGGATCCCCGTCATGACCGACATGGGAATCAGCATCATTGCAATATTGAGAATGCCACGCGACGTATCCCGCAGCTTCCATTTTTTCAATGTGTATTGCCCCATTCCATGCACCGCGAGGGTGGCGAGCATGAAAACAGCCGAGGGGAAAAACCGATTGGTTTCGCTTAGCTTGTGCCAGAGGCTAATCACAAGCCCCGCGGAGCAAATCACGACGAGTGCCGCACCGATCAATTCCATCCAACGGATATTGGATTTCTCCATGAATGCCCAGATCATCTCAGCCGTGAAAGCCTTGGTCGACTCCTTGACCTGAGGCAACCCACGCTTGCCCGGTTTGGCGAGATCCCGTGGATCGTCCGGCGCGTCCAACGGATGAACTTCGCGAGCCGCAGGAGTTTCACGAGCGATCACCGTCGCGGCTGGAGCAACGAGCGTGGCTTCGGGCAATTTCGGTATCGGTGGAGTTTTGGCTGCAACGGTTTCCGAGACTGTCGGTACCAATATAGGGTTGGTCACCAAAGGCTCGATCGGTTTTTTGGATTCCTGAGTTGGAACTGATTTGGAAGTGTTAGGTGATGTTGGAACTGGATTGAAACCGGGAGTGTGGACCTCATCCGACCGGTCCCTTGCTGGTTTCAAAGGTTG
>CAITIE010000077.1 GCA_903892355.1 uncultured Pirellula sp.
CCAGTTTCCACTTTGTATCGCACGATACCAAGTCGAAGAGCAAGCATGGACTTTGCCCAAACGAGAGGCTAGGCGAACGATTGATCCTATACTTAGGTGTCGATAGTCCTCGGACTCCAGCATGAGCCTCATATCAGACAACTCCATTGAGGTCATTTGCCCCGGTGTAGACTTGGGACACGACGACGCATCGGTCAGCCCGCACTCTTGCGAGTTCTTCCAGTCGTAGTATCGCGTCGAAGAGATCCCGATCCATTGAAGCAATCGAGGTAACCGAACGAATCGGCTTGCATGATCGATCGAGCGGAGTAGCTTTTGCTTGTCATCCCCGTTAGGGAGTCGTCGGCTTACAAGCGAAAATCCCGAAAGTCGAAGCAAGACAATGCACAATCGGAGCAGCGCGACCAACCTTGCCGTGCGTCGCTCGAGCACGTGCACTCGTCTCTCCAATTCTTCGACGTAGGAATTGGGGGCTACGAGCGTTACGACCGGTTTGGTTCGAGCTTTTTTCCAACCATGGATTGTCGAGCGTGGGATGTCCAGATACCGTACAGTTGTTGCCTGACCTAGGTGAAACACTGCGTCTCTGAGGCGATGGTCGTAGCAGTTCTGTTTGCGTTTGGGAGCGATCAAAATAGGTGTAATACGGTAGGGATCGACGGCCATCAGCGGCCTACAGGATGCGAACAGTAATTATCTTCAAGACTTTGGAATCACGCCCGAAATAATATCTGCTGGGGAGAAGACACAGATGGGAAACCGTGAGAAGTCGCCCTTATTGAAGGTAAGAATGTTCGAAATCGAATGCCGCTGCATGGCTGCGACCAGTCTTGCATCATGGGCTGTTTTCCCTAGGATTTGGTGAACTTGTATCAGGTTCAGCCAGTTGTCGAAAATCCCCCGTTCGTCCCGCATCAATTGAAATTTGGTCAATGCATCGTCGATCATTGAGGTAGCCGCAGAAGCGTCTAGACCGAATCCGTTGGCGTTCGTAGGTCTCGTAGCGACAACCCAAAGCTCATAGAGGTTTTGAGGAACAAGACAGAGCTTTCCCCCCAATCCGATGAGCTTCGAAAGAGCTTGTTCTATCGTCGGCCAGTCTGGTGAATTTGGCTGAGCAGCTCGGACAACGACATTAGTATCAACGAGAACCTTCACTCTCCCCTACCTTCGTAGATTGATTCCCGGCTATCGTCGACGACATGATCAAGCTTCGGGAACCGGTTCGCCCAAGCAGCGAGCCAATTCGAAAACTGATCAGCCGTGTAGCTAGGTGAGGCTGCGGTAGTATTTCTGAGCTTGTCGATAACCGCAGCCAAGACAATTGCCTCGACAGGAACCCCTTCTTCCTCGGCGCGTTCGCGGAGAAGAAGTTCTAGATTGGAAGGTACTTCAATTCGTAGGTTCATTCGATGGCTCCGTTGAAAGTTGTCAGCGGTATTTAATAACTATACCACTGGGAATGGCCTTGGGACAGAAGATTTTTGGTTGGACAGCCTGAACTATTTATCGGTTCGGCTGCGATAAGGTTCGTCGCAGGTGTGGGGAACAAGCTTCACTGATTAGACGAGCCGATGGGCGGCTTGCGGTCCGGTTTCTTGAACCGCTGATAAACGCTGACGTCGGAGCCCGACCAAGCGACCTGGGGCAAGGTGTCCATCACCATCGAACGCAGCGACGGCGGCATTGTCGACGCCGAGATCATTAGTCCACGCTCGTGGATTCTACGTAACGGCATCTGCGCAGGCCGCATGCTACCATTCAATCTGCCCGAACTGGAAGTCTCCGGGCTAGCGTTAGTCACTTCCATCGACGATTGCCCACCGATTGCATCCGGCGAAGGCTCGGTCGTCACCGCACGGTTTGTCACCCGCGAAGTCCACGTCGTAGCCAGCGTGGATGTGCTAGGTGCGGATGGCACTGTCGAAACGATCACCGGGACTACCATCCACCCCGTCTGGTCAGTCGATCGCCAGGAATGGGTGCCACTAGCTGAGCTAGCCGACGGTGAGACCTTGCAAGGGCTCGATGGTCTTGCGGTCGTTTTGAGCGTCTCCCTTTCGCGAGTCACCCAGCCGGTCTACAATATTGAAGTCCATGGCGAGCACGTCTACCAAGTCGGCGAACTGGGCGTGCTGGTGCATAATGCATATCTCGGAACGAAAACGGTTCCTCTTTCGAAGCTAGTTCCGAATGGACAACGCCCTTTTGCAGACGCAGCCAAACTGGCTGCGCAGGGGAAATTCGAAATGGCAAAGTACACACATCCGATTGAGGTGATTTTGAGGACAGATGGCCGTTACGAGATCATGGACGGTATTACCCGTTTTGAGAATGCATTGAACGCCGGGATCAAGGAACTACCCGTCAAGATCTTCACTGAATGATAGCATTTATGAATGAGAAACTAACGATACTTTACCTTGACTTGCTGCACTACACACTCCTCATCGCGAGAGATGCCAGTCGTATCGAAGATTCGGTTTGGTCCGAGAAGGAGATTGAGTTTGTGCATAACCTTCCAAGTCTTATTAAATGTGGCGTAGCCGACGATCACTCGTATTTTTGGAGGGTTTCGGTGCAGCTATTCATGGATTGGCTTGCGAGCTCGAAGCACAACGATGCAAATCGTTTGTACAAAGTTTTTCAATCTGAGTTAATCGAGGGGATCAGACAGGAATTAGTCCATAAAGGGCTGATTTGATCAGGTTGTGTCTGGATCTCGTGGAAGCGATATTTAGTCGCCCTGCACTGCGTCACAACATTCAGCACTTTTGTGTCCGAGAACTCGGCACTAGGAGCGGAACGTAGCGTTCGAGACATCAGCACTCGTAGTCGCCACAGTAGGTCTAGCTACGCCGAGGCTCTTAACTAATCGACTGGATTGTCAACTTTACCAGTGTTTTCCATGGTTCGTCTGCAGTTCCCAAAAACATAGCAAGGTTGCGAGTCTAGGACGCCGCCTCCACTAACTTGGTCACCACAAGGTGGCTCGAAGCAAACAGACCCGCTGGTTCACCCCAGCGGGTCTTTGCATTTCTACCCAATAAATCTAGGGGTTTTGCGATTCGTCGAGCTTCTCCGTTACACAAACCAGGGGACGCTGTTGACACCCATCGCCATCCAAAAAGGCTCAAATCGGGGCCAAAGGCTCTAAACCACGGGACTCACCCCAAACGAGTCCCGTGCTCGGAAACCCTGCAAAATGCTGCTCTTTCGTGATTTCGAACAGGCGTGAGGTTTTA
>CAITIE010000078.1 GCA_903892355.1 uncultured Pirellula sp.
CCGCTACCTCGATACTCCAAAATTGCTCGAACATGGTGCAAGCCCCATCTCGATTGCGGTATACTGTCTTTTGACCATCGCATTTGGTTACGTTGGTTTTCGCCGATCATGTGTTTCTGCGCTGTCCGCACCAACGAAACTGGAAACAGGGAAAGCACAAACCATGGACGAACAAAGCGATGCACGCAAGTCGCCGGTTGCCCGCGAATTTGAATCATAGTTTTTTGGCGGCGACTGCGTGATCGCCGGCGTTATGTCTCGCTCGGAGAGGATCATGAAATTTAGTCTCTTAAATCTGTTAGTAACGATTGCGATCGTGGGACTGATTTTGGCATGGGCAACCGAACGAAGCCAGAGACTTGCCATTCCGCAATTGCATTTGCAGCAGAGGCAAACCATGAAGTCGGCAAATCGAATGATCGGGGCAGCCATCGAAGCTAGCACTTTTGCGGCGAGATCAAAAGGATCAACCGCAGATCAACACAGAACACTTTTGAATGCAAATTTGATAAATCATACAATTGAAATTTGGCGAAACCGCGAAGACGTTTCCTATACATTGGACCAAACTCATTGTGCAGGAATGACTTCAAATGCAGTTGCATCAATGTTGCTCAAAGAGCTAAATTGCACTAAACCAGAAGATTTTTGGTCCGTCGTTTACGATATACGTAAGACAGACCAATCGCTTTTGCCTGAGGATCTTTCTGAAGCTGATAACAGAGGACTCACGTCCTATATTCAGGAGTCGATAAAGCGTTAGCGTTGTTTGAACAGCCAAAATGTAGGGCTCATAACCACCCCATGCACCGAAGTGGCTGGGCGCCGTGCCTCAACATTGGAAATTTTTTTTGCGGCCACTCGGTGATGGTTGCCGTTCGTCGAAGGAGTCATTTTGCACAATGAAGTTTTTGCCTTTGCCTAAATTGTCGATGGTTCAAATGCTCCAGACGCTCTCAACCGAACTTGATTGGGGGACTTGTTCCGGAAAGGTAATTCCATTCGGCGATGGCACGAATCCTTGCCTGATGTGGGAATCGAACAAGTGGCGTGATATGGACCTTACTTTTTGCTGCGTACAAAGGGAGCTTACACGAGCACAGATTATTCAAGGTACAAAACCACGAATGGAGTTTCAGGTCTGTGCTGTCTCATGGAATTATCGGATTTACGCTGGTACAGTACGTTTTTCACTGCCTTCGACCTCCGGAGTATTGGGATTGGCGAAGATCCTGGCTCCGATGCTTCATCGCTCTAATTTCGAAACCAAGAAATCACGCTTCGCTTATGTCGACAAGTATCCATCAACACTAGTGCCAAACGATACCGACGAAACACCCTGGAAATCCACCGTGCATGAAGTTGTTAGGGGAAAAGTCGTCGTTGATCAATCGATTCACAAAGAATGGCTAAGGCACTTAGCCAATTTGCAAAGAGAAAAGACGAACAACCGATTGAACCGAAGCCGACGGTCGGCCGAAATCTGATGGTAGCTCTATCCGTCGGCATCGCTGATGCCAGGCGTTCGTCGATAAAGCGCGCATCATGGCAGAAGACGAATTCCAAGTTAAAAATAGATCGGCAACTTGGTCAGTGTCCGGGCTGGCTGAATCAGGTTGTTATACCGCCATGTTAGTGCGATCGATTGCCTCCATTGCGATACTTCTCACACTCACCGGATGTGACGGTGGCCGGGGGGTGGGACCTTCGACCCGATCTCGACTAGAAACGGCTGTGACATCTAACGCGGCATTCTTCGATTTCGCGGCCGACACTTCGTTCGCGTGGGACCAGGTCTACATCTTCGATTGCTATGCCAGCCCCGCGTCGGTAGAGAATGCGTTGGGCTTTTCGTGGCCTGACTTCAGCAGTACCCAGATTGAGTCCTCTGATTCAGTCGTGCTGGTCGTCTTTGTTCAGAATGGAAAAGTCGTTGGTTAGTACGAACAGCCGCGATCTATTGAGTTGGGAGGACTTGCGAACGGCAAAGGCTACAGTCGGTCTGAGGCCGTGTTCAACATTGATCGCAGCACTGGAAAAATTGAATTGATGTTTCGCAATCCCACGTCCACCAGCTCGGGATAAATCGGGTAAGCTTGCCCGTTTCCGGGTAACCCCCTCAAACCAATGCCCATGACGGGCGTACCCAACGATTGCACCCAAGCGGCGGTTAGGTGCGCTGACAAATCAATGATCCATTCCGCCGCTGGGTGAATCGAAACGTTATGCGAAAGGGTGTTGGTTTGCAAATAACAATCCGAGAGTACATTCCGGCAGATGCAGAAAAGATCTTTGCCCTTCGAAAAGATCCTCGGCTTCGTGGCATGCAATATGCTCCATCAATACTTGAGAGTCCTGAATCGCAAAATGCCTTATTTCAATCTGGTCCTGACATTCCCAGAAACGGTTGGAAGTGTTCATGCATACTAGTGGACGGAAATTTTGCTGGTCATATTTCGCAGGGATATTCGACTAGCTGCGTTGGCGACACGACTGTGTTACTAGGGTGGAATATCGTGCCCGAGTTATGGGGACGCAAGATTATGGTTCGTGCGCTAGAACTGCTAATCTCAGCACGCTTTGAATCGCAACCCAGGCTTGTTTTCATCGCTTGCTGTTTTGCTTCAAACAACCGATGTTTGCGAGTTATTGAAAAACTGGGTTTCAGAGTTGACCGACTTACTGCCATGGAGCGACTTTCTCACTTTATGATGACCTGGGGTCGCGAGCGTGTGGTAAAGCACCGGCTTGATTTTGATTTGTGGCAGAATCGCAGTACCAAAGTAGCAGAAATCGGGTAAGGATGCCCGTTGCCGGGCACCCTCCCCACCACGACCACGGCATGCGGGTCCGGCCGCGTTAGTTCAACGCACAGGGGTCCGGCGGCGGTTCCACGAAGATGAGCAAGTTAGTTGGCCCTTCTGCAGCTGCCTTCACCATGTGCCAGTATGCTTGAAGTGGTCATTTGGTATACTGATCTCCTGGAGATACCTATCTCGCACAGGGGACTTAAACCCTACAAACCAATGCCCATGACGGGAGTACCAATCCATTGCAGCTAAGTGGCGACTCGACCGCTTTGAGTTTAAGAGACCTTTCTTGCCGCCGCTCGGTCATCGGCGTCGTTACCCCATCGAGGAGTTTTCCAAATGTCTGACGATCGCTGTTTCCGCATCGACGAGCTATATGTCGAGAAATTACGTGGATCGGCGGTTCGACACTGACACGATTCATGCATATGAGAATTGGATCCGCGATTTCGCTCCGTCAGTCGATGATGTTATATCCAGACTGACCGCTGCTTTTGCGGATTTCGAACTCGACGATGGGCTAGGCCTATGGGAATCGCAGGGTTTGGATGATTACGCCTCTCCGGAAGAGCTCAAAGAACTTCGTAGCAAGGATGAGAAACTAAACTGGCGGAAAATACCGATCGAACGCATGAGGCGTTGCTATGCAGCTCCCTTTTTTATAGATGCTCGCGGATTTGTCTTCCATTTGCCTGCGTTTCTGATTACGGAACTAAATGACCAACACATTTACGGCTTCATCGATCGGCTATACTGTTCACCGGAAAGCCCGGCCGGTTGGAGCGACCTGCTGAATGCCGACCAACGGAACGCACTGGCCGCAGCTCTTCAACTGATTGGAGCGCATCCTGACTACCATCGTAATGCGGACGCCATTAAGACGAAAATCGATCAACTAAACACAATGCAAAAGATGGGGTAACAATGAAAGCTCGCTTTTCCTTACTCAACCTTCTCTTCGCGACTGCATTTTGTGCCGCTATGTTGAATGCTTATTCATTTCGTCGACAATTCCTCAACGCCCAGGCCAAGATTGAGTCAATTCAACGAGAGCTAGATCAAGCTCGCCCAATCAGTTTCGGGAGCGTAAAGCACCAAATCTTAATGGCCACTCGGGACATCGCCTCTTCTGAGGTTGCTAACGTACACTACAATTCATTGAGGGATCGATACACAGTCCAATTTGGATGGACGGACGGCACAACGAAGAAACAAAGTGGCACGGCAATCAAGTTCGAACCGGACGGTCAAGGCCGTTACATAGGCCAGCTATACTCGGAGCCTTTCGCAAAATATACTGTTGACCAGGACGGTGATCGGATTTGTACTCCGTTTGAGATCATTGTCAAAGATGACGTTTCCCGATTAAACGATTTAGCGAAGTGACACGGAAACGAACAATACAAGAACGAACATTGGCGAACCAAATGATGGAACCAAGTGCTCGATCATGGCGAGAATGCGTTGCAACTTTAACTCCTCGCTCTCGGTCATCATAGCCGTTCATCGACAATAAAGGATGTGACTTGCAATGCAACCAAAAGGCTACATCATTCTTGTCTTCTTAGTTACGGTGTTTACAGTTTTTGGTTGCAGTCGCCAAACACGAAGGTATTTTGCCTCGATAGACGTAGTGTTGGAAAGCAACAGCCACTATTCCGAGTACGAATTGTTAGAGACGTATGGTAACGCAAAACCACCGTTTTATCGTTCGAGCGCTGGAGACGTCGTGCTGAATGAAGGTGCGAACAAGAAGGCATGCCGTTACACTGAGCATGGAGTGTCTCACAGAGTAGACCTCTCTAAATACAATCAAGCCATTCTGCTTTCCTTCCTCAAGGACCCAAGCGACAATACTCTGGTATTGGTCCTTGGACGCACATCGAAAATCAAAAACTAATCAACTAGGAATGACGACATCGGGTAATAGGGCCCGTTTTCGGCACCCTCTCCACCACCTAGCATGCGGGTCGGCCGCGGTGGTTCAATGTACAGGAGTGCTGCGGCGGTGCCACGAAGATGAGCAAGTTCGTTGGCCCCTCTGCAGCAGCTTTAACCATGTGCCAGTATCTTTGAAGTGGTCATTTGGTATACTGATCGCCTAGGGATACCGATCTCGCACAGGGGACTTA
The DNA here is from genome assembly GCA_903892355.1 of uncultured Pirellula sp. Classification (GTDB taxonomy): domain Bacteria; phylum Planctomycetota; class Planctomycetia; order Pirellulales; family Pirellulaceae; genus JBKCUI01. The sequence continues at coordinate 4,943 of CAITIE010000078.1, forward strand.
AACCCCACAAACCAATGCCCATGACGGGCGTACCAATTGCGTGCAACGGAGCCGGCGGTCGGGTCGGTCACGAAGTCATTGCATCTCGCGCCGGCCCGCTGAAGCGTAGCGTTCGTCCAAGAAGATCGATAATGAATAGCCGCACTAATCTTACCATCCTACTCATTCTCGGTTTGCATCTACACGTTTTTGCGCAAGAGTCGTCAAAAGAGCTCACCACGAAGTATTCTGCCTTGGAGATCACGGCTAAAGATTTGCAAAGCGCAGAGGAACTTGTTGACCAGTTGGTGCTTAACGAAGGGAAAGCATCGAACGAACCGGTGCTCAGCCCTGGAGTGGCCGACAATTCTCCGGAGTATGCACAAAGATTTAAGAAGGTTCAGGACGCATTCGGCAAGCTAACCGAATTGAAAATCAAAGCGTTCCCTGTTCTAGTTAAGCACCTTGAGGACAAACGCCAATCCATCAATTTCCGGAATCACTACGTGGCTAACTCTGTCGGTGACGCATGTATGTGGAATATTTATTTCCAGTTGCAAGACCGTCCGAGAAATTACTCAAAGTACGGCTACCAACGGAAGGGTCGGGACGGCACAAGTCACCCCAAGCCATATTGGGAAGGTACTCCATTTGATGACGCTGGTGGAATTGCCAAATGGCTCGAGCAGAACAAAGACCTGAGCTACATTGAAATGCAAATCAAATGCTTGAACTGGTTACTTGATGGCGAAAAGAAAATAGGGGCGTCTGATGCAGATAGCTACTTTGAGAACATTTTCCCGCTAGAAATTCAGATCTTGAGAAGAGAGCTGGAACTAGGAATGGACGTGAAAGAACGTCTGGTCGCGAAAGAAAAGGCTCTCCGGAATCGAGATGTGTCCGCCATCCCACCTGAATTGCTACCACCGAAATAAGGCCGAAATCGGGTAAGGATGCCCGTTGCCGGGCACCCTCCCCACCACGACCACGGCATGCGGGTCCGGCCGCGTTAGTTCAACGCACAGGGGTCCGGCGGCGGTTCCACGAAGATGAGCAAGTTAGTTCGCCCCTCCGATTTGCCTTCACCTCGTGCTTGTTCCCTTGAGGTGGTCATTTGGTATACTGACCCTAGAGATACCTATCTCGCACAGGGGACTTAAACCCCACAAACCAATGCCCATGACGGGCGTACCAAAGCCGTGAACCGGAGTCGCGGTTCAACCGCTTTTACTTTTAGAAACTTTACTTGCCGCCGCTGGGTCATCGGTGGCATTATGCGATAGTTTTGGCCCCAATTGCTAGTCTGCTGTTTCCATCAGTGCGGACGCTCGTTCGTAAACAAATGACAGAACAAGATTCTCTGGACGAAATCAAACAACTGCTGCTCACGTATCATGGGATGGAATCGGCGAGCGTTTTTCGTGTCCCCGACAGGCACGAAGTCTGGATTCGCTTTCGCTGCATTGATGCATCGTCAATTCGATCGATTGCAGCAGAGTCCGTCTGGGCGAATGTCACGATCACACTTGGAGACCCAAATACCACTCTCTGTGAAGAATCTGCTGGCGCCCCCGGCCTACCGTGCGATTTGCAAATCCCTGATACGGAAACACAATCCCCAACTCATGTCGAGAGATTCGGCGTCTACATATCGGCCAATCTCGCCGAGAACGGCTTGATCAGCAAAGAGAGACTTGAGACCTTACACTCAAGGTGGAAAACAAGGCTCGGTAATCGTAAACGAAAGCCGCCAATCGCATAAATCAGGTAAGCCTGCCCGTTGCCGGGCACCCTTACCACACTACCTATCATGCGGCTCTACACTCATCTGTGTTGCTTTCTCATTCGAATCTTTGCGCCCATCTTCTCCCAAACGGCATACATAACTCGGGTGAGCTTGGTCAGTCCCAGGTCGTGTTTTCTCCAACCCGGTGGGATATGCCATGTCGAATCAATCGTTCTCGGATCTTCAACAGGCGATAGGCTGGAGGCGATAGGCATTAGGAAGAAGCCATGATCGGAGAAATGCCGGAGCCGCAACAAACGATACTTGATCCGACGCATCGCTTGGCGACTCCAAGCCAACGCCGAAGGTGACCTTTCGGAGCGAGCCAGGGCCCGAGCGGCCGAGTTGGCGCTCGACTCCGAAGTGCGCGTCACACCCCCACGCGAAACGATCCAACCAAGACTTGTAACGTCCGACGTCCAATCTCGACCTGCCTTGGATCAGCGCTTGCCACCTCCGGGATCGATGCTTCATCGAGAGTACAAGGGCCCGCAGATCCGCGTGCTGATCGTAAGCAACGGATTCGAATACGAAGGCCAATTATTCAAGTCCCTAACGGCGGTCGCCAACGCGATCACCGGCTCCCACGTCAACGGATTCCAGTTCTTTAGAAAGTTGTAGGGTACCATCCAGACATATGAGAATTGGAGAAGCGGTCTTTGATTGGAGAAAAGCTGCTTAATTGCTTTCCTTCGGTGAGCGTACACTGGCCGATCTTAGAATTTTCCGACCTGGCTAGTATTCGGCGTGTAGGTTTTTGCGTTCGATCAACGATTCCCCTCGTACGCAAGGATCTTTACTATGTCGCGGCTAACGCAATCTA
>CAITIE010000079.1 GCA_903892355.1 uncultured Pirellula sp.
GGTTTAAGATATAAGGTCTTAGGCAGAGCCGAAATCCGCAGGACCGCGCATCGCTTTCCACCGGGTTTATCCCGGAACAGTAGCTAGAAGAAAGTAGCAAGCGGCTAGTCCAAAACCAAATGCTCTCCGGCTCCTCTCAGCCTCCATTCCCCAATCCCCATTCCCCATTCCCGAAGAACCAAGAACGAAGAACCAAGAACCAAGAACCAATCCTTCTCTTCTCCACAAAATCCCGAAATTTTTGTCCCCAAAATAGGGGCTCGAACGCTTAACCCATAGAAGCCCGAGCGTTACCCGAAAGCTTCGCCAATCGTGCGGCAATTGGACCAACGGTTTAGGTCTAGCATTTGTTCGATCCGATGCGAAGAATCAAGGGACATCGTATGGAAGACGATCTGAAAGCCGCGCCCGCGGCCTCGGATTGGCTTCCTTCAGCTACCCCGCGACCGCGCATGAACGACCCGCATGCGAACGATTGCAACTGTTCTAACGGTTGTACCGTTTCGATCGGATCCGACGTGCTCGTCGTGAGTGCCGGCCAGGCTGCCGGCCGTTCCTTGGACTGTAAGACGGTAAGTCGTTTGCACGCCAAGCTTTTCGCAATTGCGAATGGCATTGGAATTGTGGACGTACGTCCCGGTCGAACCGAACGGCAAAAACCTGATTTTTAATCAGATGTGAAACTATTCCGAATATTCGGACGGAGAGATGGAATCAGGGTTCGAGTGCAGGCTAATTTGCTTGGTTGAAGGAACTGACAAGTTAGACTGACAACGACTGAGAGATAACAAGAGCAGAAATGATTGGCAGCAGGCATGCCAGGATGACACGCAAGTGTCACCCACGGGGGCGAAGCCCATCCCAACCGCAAAAACCCAGCTGTCGAACCGAAAAGTTGCTAGCAGAAATTAGCTAGAAGCGAGCAGTAAACCTCCCGATCCATCAGCCGCACTGCGTTAGCATCGGTTTATCCTCGAGCCAACGTCATTCGCCGCAATTTACCTGATCATTCCTTGCCAGTGCCGGCCTTCCACCGGGTTCACCCCGGTGGAGGCCAGAAGAGCCGTAAGGTTTAAGCTTTAAGGTCATAGGCAGAGCCGAAACCCACACGACCGCGCATCGCTTTCCACCGGGTTCACCCCGGTGGGAGCAACAACTGACAGCTACCAAGCATCAAGTACGAAGAACAAAGAACCTAGCCCCTAGCAACTCCTTCTTCTATTGCCACTAGCGTCTAACCCCAATTTAAAGTTTTGAGTCGTTCGACAGGTTCAGAGCTTCGCTGATTGCCGAGGAAAATTAGTCAATGATTGCAATCGTAGGTTTAGGTTACGTTGGACTACCCCTCTCGCTTCAGTTTTGCCGCAAGGGAAATGCTGTCCTCGGACTCGATATCGATAAGGCGAAAGTCGAGAAACTGAATCGTGGTGAGAGTTTCATCCACCACATTCCATCGACAGTAGTCGCCGAAGAAGTCAACGCAGGCAGGTTCCGAGCGAGCACTGATTTCTCGGAAGTCTCCAAGTGCCAAGCAGTCGTGATTTGTGTCCCAACACCACTGAACAAAAATCGAGAACCGGATATCTCCTACATTCTAGCTACCGGGAAGGCGATCGCCCCTCACCTACAACGGGGTATGCTGGTGGTACTCGAGTCGACAACGTACCCAGGCACTACGGATGAGGATCTCCGTAAAGTTCTCGAAGAGAGCTCGGGGATGAAAGCGGGTACCGATTTTCATCTAGCCTTTTCGCCGGAGCGAGAAGATCCAGGTAACCCAGACAGCGTTGTTGCAAAAATTCCCAAGGTCGTCGGGGGCCTGACGCCTGAGTGCTTGAAGCGGGCTACTGAGCTTTACAGTTCGGCATTGAATACTGTGGTTCCTGTATCGAGCTGTCGTGCTGCAGAAGCAACCAAACTTCTCGAGAACATCTTCCGCGGAGTGAATATCGCACTCGTCAACGAGTTGAAGATGGTTTACGACGCCATGGGAATTGATGTATGGGAAGTGATCAATGCCGCAAAAACAAAGCCCTTTGGTTTCATGGCGTTTTATCCCGGCCCGGGGCTTGGCGGACATTGTATTCCCATCGATCCATTTTACTTGACCTGGAAAGCCCGCGAGTACGGAATGTCCACGCGGTTCATAGAATTAGCGGGCGAGGTGAACACATCCATGCCCGATTATGTGATGAACCGTCTCGCCGATGCACTTAATGATCAAGGCAAAGCGCTCCGTGGAAGCAAAGTTTTGCTCGTCGGGCTCGCGTACAAGGCGAACGTGGATGACGACCGGGAATCACCTGGTTATGTGCTTTTGGACAAAATGAATGCCAAGGGGGTCGATGTAGCCTACTACGATCCGTACATACCCGTCATTCGTCCGAGCCGCGAACATGGTCACTGGGCTGGGACAACATGCGTTGCCTGGGATCAAAAGACGATTTCTAGCTTCGACGCGGTGCTGATTGCAACCGCCCATAATAATGTCAATTATGCCGAGTTGGGACTCTGGGCAAAAATGATCGTCGACACGCGAAACGCGATGCGAGACGTCGGTGCCGTTGCCAGCATTGTGAAGGCTTAAAAAGCAAAGTATTCCGCTGCATATTGTGAGTCTTCGTTTAGAAGACTTCGATCAAAACAGAAAAATAACCATGCGGTTTTTAGTAACGGGAGGATCTGGTTTCATCGGTTCGAATTTGGTACGGCATCTAATTGGTTGCGGTCATATGGTTTGTAACATCGATGCCTTGACTTATGCAGGTAATCCGAGTTCACTGTTGGATCTTGAGACCAATCATGCTTACCGTTTTATGCGATTGGACCTCGCGACCGGTATTGGATTATCGTCCGCTTTCTTGGAATTTGCACCTGATTGCGTGTTGCACCTCGCGGCAGAGAGTCACGTCGATCGTTCGATCGACGGCCCGGGGCAATTCATCCAAACCAACATTGTTGGCACCTATCACCTCCTTCAGGCGAGCCTTGGGTATTACCGCTCGTTGTCTCCGGACCGAGCAGCGAATTTTCGTTTCCTGCATGTATCCACCGATGAAGTCTTCGGTTCCCTGGGGGAGACCGGCTACTTCTCCGAGACAACCGCCTATGATCCGCGTTCGCCCTACTCGGCCAGCAAGGCGGCCTCGGACCATCTGGTTCGAGCATGGCATCATACGTACGGTTTACCGATCCAGGTGACCAACTGCTCCAACAACTATGGGCCGTATCAGTTTCCAGAAAAACTGATTCCAGTTGTAATTTTGAAGTGCATTCGCGAAGAGTCGATCCCCGTCTACGGCAAAGGGGAGAACATTCGAGATTGGTTGCACGTATTGGATCACTGCAAGGCGATCGAAGCGGTCGTCACTGGTGGTAAGGTCGGTGAGACCTACACCGTGGGTGGGAACAATGAGATGCGTAATATCGATTTGGTGAAAAAGCTCTGCGGAATCATGGATACTCTGAAACCGCGAGGCAATGGCCAACGCTACGAGGAATTGATCACGTACGTTACGGATAGGCCCGGGCATGACATGCGCTATGCGATCGATGCGAGCAAGCTCAAGCGGGAATTAGGTTGGGAACCGGACAGCGATCACGATGCGTTGCTTAGGTCGACCGTCCAGTGGTATCTCAACAACGAAACATGGTGGCAATCGATCCTATCGGGCGCGTACAAACTAGAGCGTCAGGGGTTATCTAACCCGTAGTGGATCTGGCTACAGATCCTGATTTAATACTGTGACTAACATTATGAATAGAAAAGGCATTATCCTGGCGGGCGGGAGCGGAACACGATTGCATCCGGTTACCAAAGCAGTGTCGAAGCAGTTGCTCCCAGTCTACGACAAGCCCATGATATACTATCCCCTTTCAGTGCTGATGCTCGGTGGGATGCGGGAAGTGTTGATTATTTCAACGCCTCATGATCTTCCCGCATTCGAACGTCTGTTTGGCGATGGTAGCCAGTTCGGGATGCGACTCGACTATTGCGAGCAACCGAGACCCGATGGGTTGGCACAAGCGTTTGTTTTGGGAGAGAAATTCCTTAATGGGCATCCAAGTTGCTTGATATTAGGAGATAACCTGTTTTACGGACAGGGATTCCGACCATTGCTAAAGCGCGCTGGAGATCAGGAAAAGGGAGCGACCGTGTTTGCGTATCCAGTCCGGGACCCGGAGCGATTTGGGGTTGTGGAGTTTGATCTTGATACAGGTATTGCGAGATCGTTGGAGGAGAAACCTTCGAACCCCAGGTCGAACTATGCGGTTCCAGGTTTGTATTTCTACGATTCAGATGTTTGCCAAATAGCCCGAAATCTCAAGCCATCGCCACGGGGCGAATTGGAGATCACCGATCTGAATCGTGTCTACATGGAGCGAGGGGATTTGCGAGTTCAGCCATTAGGACGCGGATTCGCTTGGTTGGATACAGGGACGCATCGTAGCTTGATTGAGGCGAGCAACTTTGTGGAGGCTCTCGAAGAGCGTCAAGGGCTCAAGATCGCATGCTTGGAGGAAATCGCCTGGGATAACGGTTGGTTGTCCGCCGAGAATGTGGAGATTCTCGCGAAAGCGATGGGGAAGAGTAAGTACGCGGAGTATTTGCAGTATCTACTGCATGACAGAAGTCGGTAGTTCAATTCGGTTCAAGCGAGTTAGCGATGCACCAGCAATCAACTCAGTTTAATTTGCAGAGTATTGCACCGAGTTTGCAATTGGATGATGAGGGTATATGGATCCCAGCCAGTTCGAGTTCGATATCCTACCCCGAGGATGGAAATAGCATTTGCTTTCAGGTCGAGGAATCATCCTATTGGTTTCGCCATCGAAATCATCTGATCCAACGCGTGTACGCGAAATATGCTGCTGGAACACGGATGTACGACATCGGTGGCGGAAATGGAGTCGTGACGAAGTATCTGTCCGATCACGGTGAATCTTGCGTTTTGGTGGAACCAGGCCGAAATGGTGCGTTGAACGCGAAACGCCGCGGTATAGAAAGTGTGGTGCAGTCGACGTTGCAGGATGCGGGTTTTTTGGAGGGAAGCATTGAAAACGTTGGACTTTTCGACGTGGTTGAGCATATTGAGGACGATCATTCATTTCTCGAAGACCTTTGCAGATACCAAAAGCCTAGTAGCCTTGCGCTCATAACAGTGCCATCCCTACGCTTTCTCTGGTCCAGTGAGGACACCCTCGCCGGCCATTATCGACGCTACACGAAGAAGTCGCTGGAAACTGTGCTTAATTTAACAGGCTACGACATGTGCTATTGCACTTACTTTTTCTCCTTCCTTGTGGCCCCTATATTTTTGGTGCGCACATTACCGAGTATGATCGGATTGCGGCGAAAAACGGGTTTGGTGGTTGCTAAGCGAGAGCATTCGACGTCTAGCTCGATGGTTGCGGCTGTATTGCAGAAGGCGACTCAGTTCGAATCCGCGAGGGTGATGCGAGGAAAGTCAATCGGGCTGGGAAGCAGTTTGTTAGCCGTTGCCAGGAAAAAATAAATGTCATCTAGGCAAAATTGCAATTAAAGAAATTTGAGATTGTTTATCAGACGAAAAAACGTGA
>CAITIE010000080.1 GCA_903892355.1 uncultured Pirellula sp.
AGTGCCCTGCTCCGCGTCACAACATTTAGCACTTTTGTGTCCGAGAACTCGGCACTAGCAGTCGAGCTTATCTTGCCAGCGCGCTCACAGGGGGGCATTGGTCTCACACGTTGTGTGGATAACTGATTTGCTCATACGTCGATGCTCGTTTTCTGCTCACACTCGCTGTGAAAATGGCCATTTTGCGGCCAGTGCGCAGACGCTGAGACAGTTGTCCTTACGAATCGAATCGCTTCGTGGCTCGGTCTCCAATCGTCGAGGAGCCGCAGCTTCAGTTCAACGTGATTCGGCTGACCTTCTCCCGCACAGCCAACCAAACTCCACGCTCTGTGCACTCGAAAGCGTCGTTTCCATTTTTCCAGGGAAAAGCTTGACCTCCAATTTATGCTTTGTTACGTTGTCGACGCTCTCTGCAAAATTTGCACTATTTTGCATTTGATGCAATTTCTTATCACAACATGCGCATCACGGAGGCGGTTACATGCGAAAGCAGCTTCTTTCTCGGCGGCTCCATCGTCTCGTCAGTAAATCTCTTCTGACCAAACGGGCAAAGAGCAATAGGCTTCGTACTATTGCTCTGGAAGGGCTTGAGCACAAGCATCTAATGGCCTCGGATTTGTTCCTTGGAGACGCGCTGGAGCGTCAACTGACCTCCCCACCGGACGTAGACGCGGTCGATGTTCGTTTCGGTTCCGACATCAGCGATCGAGATGCTCTGGATACTTTTTCGAAACGGACGTTGGAGTTTGCAAAGTCGCTTGACCGCAACAGCAACTCGGCGGACGGAGGGTATTCCAGTGCACTAGCAACGGTTGCTGCCAATGCGGCAGAAACCAATAGCCTCAACGCACAGGAAGTCTCGGATGCCGCCTGGGAGGATTGGTCTTCAAACATCGCGAAGGCCGAACCATCAGTTGGCGGGCTATCGTCTGTTCTCGCTCCGGCAACAGCCGTTCGCCAAATCACCTCCGCGTGGCCATCGAATCTCAACAGCGATCTTGGCAAAGAGTTCTTGGCCAGCCCGTTTCGCAACGGTTCTAACGATGGGAACACAAGTGCTGGTTTCGATCCATCCTCGATTTGGTTGGGTGCCAACATCAATTCCAACCCGAGCACCAACGCTCTATTTCAGCCGATTGCTTCGGGGACGGATGTGCTGCCCGTGGATCTGAGCCGATTCATCGGTTCGAAAGCAGCAACCATTGCTCCGTTCGTGGATGAGAATGGTGCAACCTCCGAGGGAGAGGGTGACGCGCCAACCAGCCCACTCGCATTGCCCGCGCAGGGACTGCCGACGTTGCAATTGGCTGGCGCTGGGTTTCGCATTGACCAGTACGCACCAAGCTTCACGAGTTCAGGCAATACCGCGAATTTTGTTGGTGGGTTCAATGAACAAACCACGCCCGAGAATGCAGATTTGACACAACCTGGGCTCTCTTGGGTGCACTCCATTTCGCGAACTTGGAACAGCGCGACGCAGTGGAGCATCACGGAGACCTTCGTCATGGCCTTCAATGCGTCGATTTCGACAACGATCACAAACAATCTAGTCCCCGAGCCATCGACCGATACTACGCGCGTTGCCACGCACACGGTCTCGGGTAGAGGAATAGCAACCCTGACAGCAGGCCGTTCTTCATCGATCATCGTAACGATCCATGCGGAGCGCGGAATCACGACCGATCCCGCAGCAGGTGTTGCGTGGTCCATCCATTCTTCCTCGAAAGACACACGCACGCTTGGATTCATCGCGTCGATCACGACCAGCATGGAACCCAATCCCAATTACGTCGATCCCACGTGGCGATCGGATGGCTCGGTGGAGGGACGAACCGCCGACCCGAATGGTCCGATTCCGGTGCCACGCAATCTCCGAAGCGGAATGTCGATTTCGGCAGGCTTCAACATCGGCGTGTCGACAGGCGGCTCGTTGGATGTGTCTGGCACGCCCTCCATCGTTCCCGATGCTTCGCGCGCCAGCGGTTCGGATATCGAAACCGAGTTTCGCTACGGAAACCACCGTCTCAGTTCTATCGATCTGGGTTTGACATCAGGATTTGGTTACAACTCCAGCTCTGGCAACATCAACTCCGTCGTTCCAGCACTCGGACGCTTCGACGACAGTCCGACGGGTGGATTGCGTTTGGTCGGCACGGGTGGTAACGACGACATTCCTTTAGACGATCCACCCATAATTGCTCCGACCACCGGCGTGGGGCACTCCTTTGCGGGTTCTTCCAATACCAACTCCAACACACGATCCTCCGGCGACCAGCGCATTTCGATGCAGGGGCGCATGCGGTCGGACGGACGGTTGACGGCGTTGTCCGGTGAAATGCGAAAAAAAATGGAGGACAAACTAAGCCAATCCGGCGATAACAACTCCGCACAAGTCCTTCGACACTTCGAAGGAGATCAGCTCAACGGGTTCAGTTCTACGATTGTTGCGGGCCGAAATGTCAGGGGTAAGGCTGCTGCAAATGCCGAGGATACGTTCGGTGCGAGCGTCGGCTTGGATAGTAGTAACGAAGCCTCGTTTTCGCCCAACCAGAACAAGACCGAAATCGATGTCGACGGCGGCAACGCGTCCGTGAACTTTGAGTACGTCACGACATCGGGCTGGGGGCACATGACCTCGCCAGCAGGTTCCAACACGTGGTCGGCAACCCAAACCGACAATCAGTTCAAACGGCAGTATGAAAAACTGGAAGCCGAGGCCGTTGTCGAGAACATCACTTCAACATCAGGAACCGCTCATCGCGAGGGGGCTCAAAAATCGTTGCAATCGACGAGCTACTCGAATGACTTGACCGTGGTCAATTTCTTTCCCGAAAGTCCCGCTCGCTCCGATTCGGGTGGTCCAGCGTTTGAAAAAATCACGTTCAAGAACCGCGATTCGTGGTCCATGCTCCAAGACGGCGAGGGGGCGATCGACAGCACGCTCGGTGCTGACGGCGAGGTCCATTCGACCGGTGGATCCTCCGGTTCCGCGACCGAGAGTTTCAGTTACTCGGCGGATTCATCATTTGTACGTCAGTACATTCTTCCCGAAGTCGAGGATCGCTTCAACGATGTGCGATTTGCCCGCTATCACCAAACAGCCAGAGCGAAGGCATCTTTTGATCCGAATAACCCGAACGCGACCGATCCTCCTCCAACGATTTCCGGGGACGATCGCGTCATCGTGACCGGTGTGCAGTCGCACATCAATCAGAAGAAGATTTTCGGAATGCCAATGGTCACCAGTACCACTCGCATCCTCGAGACGGGAAGGACGACGGTGACCTCGACCATCCACATGATGGGAGTCGACGGCGATGATTTCGGTGGTCCAATTAGCGATACCGTTTCTTACTTCGAGCCCAACTGGGACCCTCGCAGTGTCTACGAATCCGGCTTGGATGGGATCCCACTTCCGGAGGGGCGTCGAGACGTCGATGGCAATTTAACCCGTGAACCGGCCGGTTATGTTGACCCGAGTTCGATTGGCAGTAGTGGTCGCACCTGGATGGACTATCTCGTGGAGAAGTTGGGTGGAAAGCGAGGAGATGCTTTTGATCAACAGGTCAACTTTGCATCCGGCTTTGGCGACAACCTCACGTTGGGCGCGAGCGCTTGGTTCCGAAGTCACAATCCGTTCCTGGGCGATTACGTTGACTACGAGGGGACATCCTACTTCATTGGAGACATGGCTGCCAATTTCGTTCCGGCACCAACCTCGATTGCTAAGAAAGGAACGATGGTCTGGAAGCTCTACAATCAATACGACGACGCGGGTCGCTGCGCAAGCATTGCGACGAAACTGATTCAAGGAGGCTGCTTCGTTGCCGGGACGCCCGTCACCGTGTCGAGCTTGCCGGGTACCGCACCGCGCATCGATTCCCACTGGTCCGACCCTAGTTGGCTCGACGCACCTTCACATGATTTGCCGTGGCTCAGTCCAGATCGCTATTCGTCCGCTGCGACGCGCACCGAGCAGCTAGTCCCCATCGAATCGCTGCCGATCGGAGCGCGGGTTCCCACCAAGAACCCCAATCGCTGGGAAGTCGGCCCGCAACCAGAACCCGACCAAGCCACCTGGGCCAAGCTTTCGATCACGGTCGAACGTAGCGATGGCGGCATTGTCGACGCTGAAATCATTCGTCCCCGCTCGTGGATCCTGGCTAACGGTGTCTGCGCAGGGCGACTCTTGCCGTTGAATCTGCCCGAGTTGGACGTCTCCGGTTTGGCCATGGTCACCTCCATCGACGATTGCCCACCGATCGCCGACGGCGAAGGTTCGGTCGTCACCGCACGGTTTGTTACGCGCGAAGTCCACGTCG
>CAITIE010000081.1 GCA_903892355.1 uncultured Pirellula sp.
GTGTTGCCGTCGTGGTACGTGATATTGTGTTGCCTAATCCTTTGCAGACACCATCTCCGTATCAACCGATCTGAAGTACCAGCTTGCCCTGCAACACACCACTTTTCGCAAGCGTGTTTGACTCCTGCAATCGATGCGCTTCGGCTGCGTCCTCAAGAGGCATGACGCGATCGATTTGCGCATGCAATTTTCCAGCACCCATCCAATGATTGATATCGACTGCGGCCAGTTTTTGCTGTTCCGGAGTTGCCTTGAACATTGCGAACCCGAGGACCGAGCAGCCCTTGACGTAGAATGGCCCCACTGGAAACGCGGGTCTCGCATCGCGACCTGCCATCACGACCATCCGTCCATTCGGGGCTAAAGAGCCGACCGCGAAATCGAAATCTGGCTCGCGAAGAGTCTCCCAAAAAACATCGACGCCATCAGGGGCTGCGCGACGGAGCGATTCGCCAAGATCCTCCCGCTGGTATTCGATGACCAAGTCCGCCCCTAATTCACGGCATCGGGCCGCTTTCTCCGCGCTTCCGGCGGTGGTGATAACTCGCGCACCGATGCCCTTGGCCATCTGGACCACCATCGATCCAACGCCACCGGTACCACCTCGCACAAAAATGGTTTCGCCGGGTTGCAGGTGCGCTCGCGAGAACAAGCCGAGATGTGCGGTGATGCCGACCAAAGCGACCGCTGCTAACTGTTGGTCGCTCACAGCATCCGGAGAGGGATAGAGCCATTCGTGGTCAATCACCGCAAACTCAGCAAAGGTTCCTTGTCGGCCCAGCAAGCCTTGATTCGAGCCCCACACGCGTTGGCCTATTGGGAATTGCTTTACATGAGATCCGGTCGCGACAACTTCACCAGCAAAATCGCATCCGATGACATACGGGTTCGGAAGCGGCCAGTAGTTCGCGCCCCCGCGAATGTAAGTATCGATCGGATTGACCGATGCCGCCCGCACTTTGACCAGGACCCCATTGTTATGAAGCACCGGTGGGGGAATGTCACCAACCTGGATTACCTCTGGACCACCAGTCTGTGTGAAGTAGGCGGCCTTCATGGATCTATTTCCTTATCGATGGTGTTGCGTAATGGGATGGCTCAACAAGAATGCAATGCCTAGGGGACGCTATGTAATTCCTCGAACGAAGAAACCATGGGGCCCATAAAAAGCGAAACGACAGTCCGGCCATCACCCGCTTTATCATACCAACGCCCGGATGTTTTGGGGCGAGCCACCCTCCCGACTATACGAGCCAAAACCATAGCCATTCTAAGCCGGCTCGGTAAACGCGGTTACAAACCCAATTGCCAGCGCTAACGAAGCACGGTTTTGTGCGGTTCCCCTGAAACCTCTCGTACCAGTCGGGGAACAGCGTATCCTGGGAGTAATTTCCTGAGTTCGTCAACGATTTGTTCTCCGACAGGGGTGGGCGTTTCGAAGTGTGCAGCCCCATCGACTCGATCCAATTGATGCAAGTAATAGGGTTGCACACCCACATCAACTAGCTTCTCGCAAAGATCCCGCTGCAACGCAACCGTGGCATTGATACCGCGCAGCAGGACCGCTTGGTTCAGCACTGATGCCCCTGTCCTCTTCATGGCTCGAATCGCTTGAATCAAGGCCTGGTCGATTTCGTTGGCATGGTTGATGTGGAGCACGATCCAACTGGTCAAGCGGCTCGAGGCAAGCCAATCGCAGAACGCGGAATCGACTCGGCTTGGGATCATCACCGGGAAACGCGTGTGGATTCGTAGCCGCTGCACATGGCCGATCGATTCGAGCGATTTTCCCAGTGCCCTTAGACGCTGGTTGCCGAGCGAAAGAGGGTCACCTCCCGAGAGGATGACTTCGTGGATCGATGGATCGTTGGCGATGAGATCAAGTGCTGGTTGCCATTGATCGTTGCTTCTCGGGGATTCCTCGTAGGGGAAGTGGCGGCGAAAGCAGTATCGGCAATGAATGGCGCACATTCCCGAAGCGATCATCAAGACACGCGAGGTGTATTTGTGAAGCAATCCGGGGGCGCGTTCGACGTGTTGATCGCCCACAGGATCGTGCCCGTAACCCGGCGTTTGAACTCGCTCATCACTGGTCGGAAGGATTTGCAGCAGCAAGGGATCTGTGGGATCCCCATGGTTCATCCTCGCGATGAACTCGCGAGGGACGAATAGTGGGAATGGGTTCTCAAGATCGATTGGACTAGGGAAGTCTTCAGGGCGAAGCCCCAGGCAGTCCAGCAATTCCGATACGGACCGGACCGCGTTTTGCATCGAGTGTTGCCATGCGGAGTTTTCTAAGTCCCGCATGAGGTGTAGACCTATTTCGCTAGATGCCATCCGCCACATCCGACACTGGCTTTTCGGATCGAGCCTCGTTGACGAGGAAGATCACGGACGCAATTGCAAATGGAACTAGGTAGTAAATGACCCGGAAGAGGATCACCGCGCAAACGATGGGGCCTTTGTTGTCAGCTTCTGGACCCTCTAAGAATGTCAGTAAGATCGCTTCTAGCAGACCGTATCCGCCAGGAACGTGGGTTAGTACGGCGCAAATCTGTGCGGTCAAATACGCGATCAGGACCGTGGAAAAGTTGATTTTGTCAGGGCCAACAACATCGGGGGGTAGCAATGCGTACAGGGTTGCTGTCGCAAGGAGAAAGTCTCCGGCCGATACCAAAAGCTGCATCGCTGACAGTCGAACTGGAGGTAGAGATAATGTGTATTCTTTAAAACGAATCGGGCGACGTATGAAAGCGCATGAGATGAGGTAGGCGAAAACGCAGGACAGAAAAACAACGCCGAGCAAATGCTGGGATAACGAGACCTCGCCCCAAAGCTTCGACTCGAACTTGAGCATTTCTGCCACATCAGGTGGCAAGTGAATGGGCAACGCCAAGAACGAGACACCAGCGAGCAAGAACAGGCCTAGCCAGAACGTGATCGAAAGGATGCTTACCAGTGCAATGATCTCAAACGTGGAGAAGCCCCACTTGGAATACATCCGGTAGCGAACAATGTTTCCCCCGAAGAGCCATCCCAAGACATTCCCAGATGCGTATCCGACAATCGCTCCTGCCATGATCTTTCTCAATGGCAAGTCTTTCTTAAGGTACCGAATGGCGATCCAATCGTACCCGGTCAGGATCACGTAATTTACGGCCGTGAGTAGGACCGCCACAATAATGTGGCTGGTGGGCAAAATCTCAAAGCCTTGCTCCACCTGAGCCCACGTCACTCCTTTGAGCTTTTTAGAGACGAACCAAAAGGCGATTGCCATGATCACAAACACAGCGGTGATCTTGCCCGATTCCCCCAATCGCCCGACGATCGTGCGTCCGTAACTGCCACTCGTTACATCCGGAGTGATCGGCTCAACGGAAGCGAAATCTTTCAGTTCGCTGGAAGCTGATTCTTTGGAGTCCGATTCGCTCTTAGTCATAGAATCCACTTTTTTGAGTTTAGGTTCTCGGAGCCATGCTCCGTAGTGCTGCCCGCCGACAGCCGTTCCCATTTGGATTTACGTAAATCGACACCTCACAGCGTGTTAACTTACGCAATCTGCGTTCACTTTGGTAGCTCAAACGGAAATGACGGTTTTTCCGACGACGACTGCCGATACGACCAATTAACCTCTTTTCATTGGTTTATTGGTGCAGAGATTATGAAATCGTCCTACCGGCCTGTTCTCGCCACCGCCGCGGTTTGTTTCTCGTCGGCATTAGCATTGAACGCATTTGCTCAATCTCGGAGCGAAATCGTGGTTCCTGGAACTGGGGTCCAGCTCAAACAAGTTGGTGACGATTTTGAGGATGAAGACTGGGGATACGTCCCGAACAATCCAAAGAGCACCGAAGACATCGACGAGAACCAGCGGATGCCGATGGGCAAGACGCACAATGGGCGCTGGTACGAAGGAGCGAAACGAGGGCATCCCGATATCGTGAAGCGTGTGCCGACTCCACCTGGCGGGCTTGCCGGGAGCGAAGGCTCCATGCTGATGCGATCCCTGTTCACAGGGATCCCGAATCGCCCCAGTCACAAGATGCACCAGGACGACTTCATTTGCAACGTCCAGTACCGACTTGGGGGAACCTTGAAAGTTTCCCAGTCACCAAACATCACGACCCGAGTCTTCATCCCACCATTGGATCAATGGGAGCGCCGCAACGGCCCTCACTTTGCATTCCGCGCGGCGGTCGAGACGACCATTATGGAGAACAAGACCAAATTCTTGTTCTCGAGCAAGGCCGAGAAGGACGAAGTTTATTGGCCTGGTCTATTCATTCTACGCGGGACCAAGCAAGTCGACGGGAAAGTAGTGCCTTACGCATACTTCCGCGTCCGTGCCGATCGGAGCGGTGGTGACTTTATGGGCCCTGAGATCCCTGAGACGGGATGGTGGACGCTCGGATTGTCCTTTACTCCAGATGGATTGGTGCATTACTTTGCTCGTCAAGGCATCGAAGATCTGTCACGCGAAGATTACATCGCGACCGCGATGCCTTATGGATACCGCTGCGAGGAACTGCGATCGTTCTTCTACAACGTGGTCAATGGAGACAACGGACGCGATTGGAGCACCGACTGGATCGTCGATGATCCCAAGCTCTATGTTATCCAGAACACTCGAATGGCCAGCAAGAATTAATCAAGGATGATCAATCAATCATCTTCGGATTGCTAATCGCGGCTTCGAGCCAGTCTCGCCGCAGCCAACATAGCTTGGGTCATCCCACCTGATTTTGCAATCCCCTGCCACGCGATATCGTGGGCGGTCCCATGCGCGACGCTCGTACGGATGATGGGCAACCCTAAAGTGATATTTACCGCTTCGTACATGTCGAGCAACTTCAACGCAATGTGACCTTGGTCGTGATACATAGCCACCACCGCGTCGTACTCACCGCGGACCGCTTTTGGCATTAGCGTATCCACTGGCAAAGGGCCTTCGACGCGGATACCTCGCTCTTTTGCCAGTCGCACCGCGGGCTCGATAATTCGGATTTCTTCGTCGCCGAATCGTCCATGCTCACCCCCGTGCGGATTCAATGCCGCGACCGCGATGCGGGGATACGTGCTGCCATGCTCATCGACCAAATGCATCGCTTTCCGCAAACGCGAAAAGTACGCGTGAGCCAAGTCGATTTTCTCCGAGATGGCTGGTATTGTCAGATTGGCGAATACGTCTCGAAGGGCCATGTGCAAAGTCACATGAACGACGCCGAGCCCCGCTGGACCTCCGCGGTGTGGCTTCATTGAAGGCTCCGCTTGGTTTGTTGTCTCCTCGGTATTTGTAGGTTTGAGGTTGCACGGTGGCAGGTACAGCATCATCGCCGATTCGTGCGTGCCGCAAAGATGCGCGAGCAGTTCCGTGTGACCAGGCCAATCATGACCCGCCAACTGCAATGCTTTTTTATGGAGTGGTGCGGTTACTATGGCATCAAGCGTTCCATCCAAACAAAGTTGCGTTCCGGCGATCAAGCAATCATAGGCGGCTTGGCCACCACGCGCATCGATTCTTGGCTCCGTAGCAAGGTCCGCTTCCGCTAGCCCTGTCTCAACACAAAACAGAGTGCGGTCCCTTTTCCCGTTTCGCTGCAGCGAAGCATCGATCGCTTGTTGGCATGAATCAAACGACTCGATATCAATCTCAGCTCGCATCGTTGAGGCGGCTGCTCGAAGAACCTTCGAGCGACCGATTGCAATCGGGTGGCACTCCTGTTCCAGTTGGCCTGACGCCAGTGCTCCCACGAGAATCTCCGGGCCGATCCCGGTCGGATCTCCCATGGTGATGCCGATCTTTGGCCTGATCCCCGCTTGGGTCATGGGCTCGATTTCACTCCTCGCTTGTTCATCGCTGAGGTTAACGCGCGATCGATAGCTCCTTCGCTGGTTACCCCAACCCAATAGTCGACCACTCGAAGCTTCGGATCGAGCAACAAAGTCGTAGGGTAAGAAAAACCTTTTCGGCCGAGCAAGTTGGCGACTTGGACCCGCGAGTATTCGGTCGGGTCGCAGTAGACAGGGAGTCGGCCATCGATCAGTTGCATCACACGTTTGGTATCAAAATCCAGGTCATCGAGTTTCTCTGGCGACGTGCTACCGCACGATACGCTGATGACAGCGACCTCGGTGCTGTCTTGATACTTTTGCTGAAGCTTGGCGATGTCCTCTAGCTCAGCGGCGCACGGAGGGAACCACGGCCCCCAAAAATGCAACACAACCCATTTGCCCATTAAGTCTTGGTTGGAAAGCCGTTTCTCAACATTGAGCAATGGCTTCAAATCCAAGTCACCGATGGGCTGCCCGGCAATTTTCGTTCTCTCCCTTCCGAGGAAGATCAAAAAACTCAAGCCGACGAGCATGAACAAGCCCGCGAAAATAAGATAGCGGTACGACGGTTTGGGGTTCGCTCGCCCATCGGCAATTTCCACCCCGGCTCCCCCTTCGGCACCCAGATTTGATTGGCTACCCAAATGGGGCGTAGCCTGCAATTCTCCCATTCGATTCGCAATTGGTTCGGATTGGCTCATCGGTTCCATCGTCGGTATTCAATCGTTGGTAATCAAGCAAGTTCTGTCGGAAAACTGATTGGGGGGAAGCAAAACAGCGATTTCCCCACCATTGTACGCATTTCGGATAGTTCGTGGTTCATGCCAGTTCCCCTTGGGATAGTTGCGACCAATCGCAGTGCTTCCACTCGCTGGATTCCACAGGTGGAACACCGCGCACGCAGTGGCTTGATTCCTGCCTCAGGTATGCGACAATCTCGCGCAGGTGTGCGAACCGAAATTCCTCAGGATACTCCTTAACGGACGCGGCGGGTTACATGCGATGCCCATTCTGTGGCAACGATAACGATGGCGTGAGAGATTCTCGCTTGGTCGAGGACGGCCGGGCAATTCGTAGGCGTCGCTTTTGCAATCACTGCAAACGCCGATTCACCACCTACGAACGGGTGGAAGGCTTGCTTCAAGTTCGCAAGCGGGACGGAACATGCCAGGATTTCAGTCGCGCTAAAATTGAACGCGGTTTGGCGCTCGCATGTTGGAAACGCAAAATCAACGCCGAAGAGATCCAGCGTCTTGCGATCGAGATCGAATCCTACATCCTCGATAATTACGAACGGGAAGTCCATTCCGAGGACATCGGTAACCTTTGCATGCAGTATCTTCGAAAGCTCGACGAAGTCGCCTTCGTGCGGTTCGCGAGCGTCTACCGTAGCTTTCGCGACGCGCAAGACTTTGTGAAAGAATTGACCCCGATCCTGTCTCCTGAGCAGCCGAAAACTCCTACGAGAACTCCGCCGAAAGACATTCCGAAAGACAGTTCCAAAGATCGTCCGCAAGACCCACCTGAGGATCCACCCAAAGGGCCGATTAGAAAGAAGAAGGACTAGGTCGTCTCGTACCCGTGTAGCAGTTGCTCGAGCGAATGGATCAGCTTGATGGTGGACGATTGTCGTAATCGTTTTTGGCTCCTGGCGAGAGCAGTTGAGGACAACGGCTCTCCATTGCGGCTCAAAGTAGCAGGACAGTCTCTGTCGAGAAAGGGCTGCGCGATAGCCGGCCCATACCCCTCGAACAACCTCGCGCGAAGGCGCGAAGGCGCGAAGAGTAACGGGAAGAGTATGTGGTGGATCTTGCTAAAGATCCGACCGCGATCCTTCTCGAGCGCAGCGAACAACTTGATGGTGGACGATTGTCGTAATCGTTTTTGGCTCCTGGCGAGAGCAGTTGGGGACAACGGCTCTCCATTGCGGACCAAAGTGGCACGACAGTCTCTGTCGTGAAGGGCTGCGCGATAGCCGGCCCATAACCCTCGAACAATCTCACGCGAAGGCGCGAAGGCGCGAAGAGTAACGGGAAGAGTATGTGGTGGATCTTGCTAAAGATCCGACCGCGAGCCTGCTCGAGCGCAGCGAACAACTTGATAGTAGACGATTGTCGTAATCATTTTTAGCTGCTGGCGATGAGCAGTTGGGGACAACTGCTCTACATTGCGGGCCCAAAGTAGCACGACAGTCCCTTGTCGTGAAAGGGTCTGTGATCGCGGATTTTTAGCTGCTCAGGCCGGGATTGTACCCCACCTGCCTACAGCGCAAACTACA
>CAITIE010000082.1 GCA_903892355.1 uncultured Pirellula sp.
GATGGAGGCGAAACAGCCAGCCAAGGATTCGTTCTTTCCGCTCCTGTGAGCCGCAAGGCGCTAGCCGCGGGTTCCGGCTGCTCAACCTAAAGCCTAAAGCCTCCAGCCTAGAAACACCGGCCGCTAGCGCATCGCCGCTCACATAAACGGCATTTTTTTCATTGTCTCCTCAATCCTGGTAGCTGTCAGTCGTCGCACCACCGGCACAAGGCCGATGGAGGCGGAACAGCCAGCCAAGGATTCGTTCTTTCCGCTCCTGTGAGCCGCAAGGCGCTAGCCGCGGGTTTCGGCTGCTCAACCTATAGCCTAAAGCCTAAAGCCTAGAAACACCGGCCGCTAGCGCATCGCCGCTCACAAACACGGCGTTGTCTTTTTGTCTGGTCAATCCTGGTAGCTGTCAGTCTGTGCTCCACCGGCACGAGGCCGATGGAGGCGGAACAGCCAGCCAAGGATTCGTTCTTTCCGCTCCTGTGAGCCGCAGGGCGCTAGCCGCGGGTTCCGGCTGCTCAACCTATAGCCTAAAGCCTAAAGCCTCCAGCCTAGAAACACCGGCCGCCAGCGCATCGCCGCTCACAAAAACTGATTTGTGTTTTTGTCTCCTCAATCCTGGTAGCTGTCAGTCGTCGCACCACCGGCACAAGGCCGATGGAGGCGAAACAGCCAGCCAAGGATTCGTTCTTTCCGCTCCTGTGAGCCGCAAGGCGCTAGCCGCGGGTTCCGGCTGTCCGCAAACACCGGCCGCTAGCGCATCGCCGCTCACAAATGCGGCGTGGTCTTTTGTCTGGTCAATCCTGGTAGCTGTCAGTCTGTGCTCCACCGGCACGAGGCCGATGGAGGCGAAACAGCCAGCCAAGGATTCGTTCTCTCCGCTCCTGTGAGCCGCAAGGCGTTAGCCGCGGGTCCCGGCTGCTCAACCTATAGCCTATAGCCTATCGCCTAAAGCCTCCCCCATCATACCTTGCTAGCGTAGTAATCGCCGTAGTAGCTGGCGTACTCGCGAGCTGGAACGCCTGACAACACCGACCCAGCAACGCGTGCGCCGGCCGATTCCAAACGATGATACGCTTGGATCAGTTGCTCGATGCGGCTCTTATCGCGTAGGGCGCACATGAGGCATGTGTCAGCTACCTTCGCAAAAAGCATCGCTTCACTCGCCGGCAAAACTGGCGGCGTGTCCATCACAATGAAATCGTATTCCTGGCGGGCTTCTTCGATCAATTTTTCCAGCCGACCGCCACTCAGCAACCTGTGCGGACTTCCCTTCAGATGCCCAGCCGATAGTATATGAACCGATTCACTCCAATCGCGATCTACCGATTGACGCCAATCCGATTGGCCATTGAGGTACCCAACCAACCCAGCTGTCATCTCGCGACCGAAGACGTGGTGAACGTCGGGTGCACGCATGTCGCCATCGATCAAAAGAACACTCTTTCCGGTCGCCCGAGAAATGCTCACGGCGAGTTGGCAAGAAACACTCGTCTTCCCTTCGCCCGAAAGTGCACTCGTGATTGCAAACACGCGAGAGTTTCGGAGATCTTCTCGAAGGATCAGATTCGTCGACAGCGAATCGACACTTTCTTCGAACAATCTAAGTTCCCTCGAATGGTTGGACTTTCGTTTCCCAATCCGGGAATTCGCAGCGACCGGAATGGTTGAAATCTCTCCGAGAACAGCCAAGTGACTGCGAGACTCGAGTTGGTTCGCATCGTCGACCTTGCGGGACCGCAATTCGAGGAGAACAGCGAGGAGAAACGGGAGCGTGAGCCCGGCTACGGTGGCGATTCCTAGCTGCTTGTAAGGGAGGTCCTCCACCGGGAGCCGCGGCGCTACAGCGCGTTCAAGTTCTCGAACTGTGTCCGTTGCTTCGCGTTCCGTCTGCAGTTGAATACGTCGATCATGGACGGTCGATCGAATCGATGCCCACTCCTCGAGATCGGCTTCGGCGAATTGCAAATCTACCGAACTCGCGCTCGATTGCTTGAGAGAAGTCATATAATCACGTACTTGATTCTCGAGCGTTTCCTTCTTCAATTTTAGCTCAGCAATAGTATCGCTCAGTTTCTCTAAGCGGTCTCGGCGTGTATCGCGAGTCGAGACCGCGGTTCGAAACGACAATTCTTTGCTTCTCGCACCGCGCACTCGCTCCAACTCCGCTTGGAGGACTTCGATCTTTCGTTGCGCTCTGATGTAAACAGGGTTTCTTTCACCCACATTCGTGCTTGCCTTAAGATCCAGCAATTCCTTCTCAGCAGCCGTCAATTGATTCCTCGCCGCAACAACCACGACATCCGAGTCCAGAACTTCGTCCGAGATGGACAATCCCTTCTCATCGTCCTCCTTCTCATCATCGTTGGATTTGAGGTCCTGCTCATACGCCGATCTCGCCTCTGCGAGATTCAGTTCGAGAATCGTGATTTGGCTGGCGAGTTGCATCCGTTCCATCCGCATATTGTCCAGGTAGGTGGTATCGATCCGTCCCGATTCTGTTTCGCCGACGACCGTGTCACCCTTGACCCCCTGCATGCTCAGGTCGCGAACTCGCTGCTTGGCAGCTTCTACCTCGGACTCCGCCTTCGTCAATGCGGCCGATACGTTTCGCTCTTGATTCGAGGCTCGGATTTGCTCAATGGTCCTCCGAGCTCGTAGGTACTCATCGACCACCGTATTGACAACCGATGCGGCCAACTTCGGATCTTGGTTCAAGTACTTGACATCGATGAGACGATTCCCAGCCCCTGGCTGAACCTTGATCTCTTTCCTTAGGGCTGCCACGGGATCTCGCGACTTTACGATGCTCGGAATTGCAGCAATCGTAGGATCTGCAATCGCTTTGTCGAGCACACTGTTCCCCAAAAGAATTGCCCTCTGCAACTCCACGAACTCAGGGGTGTAGCTTTTATCCGACTTGAAGACAACGTAGTTGGAATGATCAACCTCGAGTCGAAACCGAGCCTCATAGGTTGGCAAAAACAACGCCAATACTGCACCACACGCTAAACTCGCAATAAGCAGTCCAACGGGTAGGATCCAAATCCATCCCTTCCGGACAATCCCCCAGAAAAAAGGGAAATCCATGGTCGGCAGCTTCGTCTCGTTGGTTCGAGCCACCGACTTGACGGGCCGCCGAATGGGGGTAGTTTCGATCGGGCGTGAATTGGTGATCAGCTCACCGGAAACGGGTTTTACTTCACTCATTTTTGCTGTTCGTCAGGCGGTAATGATGCCGATGCGATCCGTCGCATGCGTACATCCAGGGCGTTTTATACTCGTTGGAGAGATGCTTGATCCATTGTCTGAGCATCTTGGACTAACCAACGTAAATACAGGAGCGTCAGGCCGAAGAGGCCTGCTGCAAAAACAATCATCACGTAACCAGCAAGGTCATGGGAGAAGTGCCGGGCGGTTTCTCCACTGAACCATTGGAAACATAATCCAGTCGCGATAATCCGGGCTGCGTTCGAGATAAGAGCGATTGGGACCGCTGCGAGGATGAGGAGCACACGCTCCCACCATGAGCGACGAACCAGTACCGCGTAAACGTAAGCGAGGGCGAACACACCCATGAAAATGCGCAGCCCCGAACATGCACGCTCCACTTCCAAGATCTGATCCCCGAGTAGGATCGTTGTTCCTTCTGCAATCGCAGGTTGCCCAAGCAATTGGAGTGTGTAGCAACTGGCATTGGTGGCGATCCACTGAAGTGGCTGGCTCAACTCATTCTCAATCCGGAATGGAAGTGGGATCATGAAGAACAAAAAGCCGAGCGCCGGCAGTGCCCAATACGCCCATTGCCTACCTCCGAATACCCATGCTAGACCAATTGCCGTTAACGGGATTGTCCACCCATCGAGAAAATCGAAATACGCGAATCGAGCGAACACTCGCAATAAAGCGATACAAGCCAACATTACCAATCCACCCCAGCTCAATGTGGATCGCAATGGCGGCATGGAGTCTTTGAAACTCCACAGCAGATAAGCGGCAATTGGGATGACGAACCAACCATGGGAATAATCAGGCTCACGTTCCCAAAGAGTGACGAGACTCACCCATGTCGGCCAATACGACCAAATGAGAATCGCTGCGGAAACCACAGCGGCAGCGATCAGCATGGACCGCGGCACGACAGGCCCCGTGTAGTTTTCCTTAACGATCAAAGGGGCACGTTCGACGGCTGTTGTCTTGGTCACGCTCGCGGCTGACGACTTATCCGGTCCAAGGGACAGACTGGTACGAGCATTGGCATTTTCGGGCGTTGAGTCTGGGTTCCGAACGGTGACTCGATTACGGCGTTTCTTCATATCACCAAATTCCTAGGAATTCCAACAAAGTTGCAACATTAAGGATAAGCGGCCAGCCTCTCAGGTCAACAGTAAACCATCCGAAAGTAGGGCCCATCGTTTGCTAAACACCAGTTTCCGGCCGCACATGCCGGTTAGACAGATTGTCGCGGAAAGGAGGATTATCCGGTTTCAAATCTTTCGCGGCCTCTAAACCAGCAAAAACCCAGAAGCTCAAACGAGAAAACTTCAACGGCAATTTGTCTTTACGATTTGCATCAGGCTACACTCGACATGTTACTGCGGAGATCGGAGATAACCATTCATTCGACTTTGCTGCCAAATCATGGCTTTCGGGCCAAACAGCAATTGCATCCTTCAGAAAACATAGGACATTGGCAAACATTCTCATAACCGCACCCCGCAACAGGTCCAGCAATATCGATAGCACCTCTAGATGAAGACGGTACTCACCCCAAAGGCCCCTTCTGTCCAATGCGATTTTTCGTTATGCATGTCACTGGTTGCTCGTTGATGGTTGATGTGCACTTCGCCGACAATCTATGCTGTTTTGTTTCCACGAACCAAACAACCAAGAGGCAGCTATTGAAAAGATGGGCAACACCCCCGAGACTTCCGCAACAAACCAACGGCCTAAGTTCCTTACAACACAAACGAACCGAACGGCCCGGCCTACCACAACTCCGAGCATAAACCGCATCTAATTTACAGACGAAAAAAGGGTCCCCAAAGGAACCCTTCTTCATTCGTTCAAGCAGACTGACGATTAGAAGTCTTACCTAAACTCGACTACGAAGCCGTCGTCCAACCAGCCCCAACCCGACCAAACCGAAAACAGCCACAGACGCTGGTTCGGGAACTGCTGACCCATTAAACGCGAGGTTGTCGAAAAAGATCGACGGGAAGCTTCCGGGACTCGACGGATCCTTCGTTAACGTCAAAACCGCCATCATTTGGGCGTTTGGATTGATCTTGTACTGACCATTCAGCCCTGGGGTGGTGAAAGGAATCGAATAACCATTTTGCGTAACGAAAGTCCCAGACGCAGAACCCACCAAGTTACCAACACCTGGGGTCGCAGCAGACCATGTGTTGTAGAGAGATAACGTCCAATTCACCGTCGCACCACCAGTGCGAACACCATCAAAGGAAACACTATCGACAAACACCGTACTAATCGACTTGGCACCAATGTAAGCCCTCACTGTCGCGCCGCTTGTCGATGACTGAAGATCATTTGTGGTGAGTATAAATCCACTCCTAGTACTGTCCTGTGTCGATACATTGAAGTCCACGCCCGAGGCAGACATAGAATTACTAAATTGGTACGTGAGAAGTGCGCCATTCGCACTCCAAGACATTGAAAGCACCAGAACGATACAGCTCAGAAACCTAACCATGGTGACCACCTCTCAGGCGTGTTAAATCTTGTTGCGGTTCTTGGAACCGAGGACTCGACGGTCGTCCCCTTTGGACTGTCGCAGGAAAGTATGGTAACCACGTTTCCTGTTGCTGTCAAACGTTTTGGATGGATTTTACGATTATTCGGAAAAAAACGACTTTTCACGAAATCACTGGGAAATTTAGAGCGAGAAGGACCGTGGGGCTCTTTTCTGGCCCCCATGCAGAAAACTATTCATCGACTTTTGCAAAATCTCGAATATTACTCGATCGGCCCGCTTGTCACATACTTCACGGGAGCCACCGCAGGAAAGCATCAATTGGGAAGTAGGTTACCAACCCCTGCATTTATGTTCCATTTGCGAATAAGCGACTGCTAATGCATTAGAGCTGTCCGAATGGCTTCAACCTCCGCATTGCCTTGACCAACGCCGACGTTGTGAACGTGGAGCCACGACTGGCAATTACTCCAAAAACCCTCCCGCCCTATTTTTGGAACTCTGCCCTAATGGGCTTAACGAGCAAAGCGGGAACCGCCGGTTGCGTAAGTTGTTGCCCGCATCGGGATAAACCCACTGTGAGGCAGTAGCAGGGAAAAAGGTCGATAGCCTCAGGGATTCTGATGCCAGAGAGATAGAAAACCAACAGATTCTAACGCATGAGGGCTTATCGAAGGGCCTCAACAACCGCTTTGTCCGGACTCCATCGGCTTTCTGTCGGTGGAGTCACGATTGACAATTACCCTGCAATCCTGCCCCAATAAATCGAAAAAACAGAATGTCGGAAAACCGCCTGTAGCGGTCGGTTGTTGCCACCGCTGGGGTCCCCCCAGCGGAAGGCGGAAGCATGAAAAAGCAGCAAATCCCTAGATTTCCTCGATTCATCGTGCCCTCGTGCATAAACCGATGCTAACGCATTTCGGCTAATCAGCGGCCTTCAATCACCGCAATTATCGCCCTCCACCGGCCTAGTGCCGTAGAGATCGGCAGGCTTTAATCATCGCAATGTTCGGCCTCCACCGGCCTTGTGCCGGTGGAGCCACGACTGGCAGCTACCAGGCACATCCCTACCCCATTCCACTTCTTCGTTGGGGCGAAGCCCCAACGGATCGAAAAAAGCGAGGGTGTGTGAACCGGCCGTAGCTGCCAATTGCTGCTCCCATCGGGATAAACCCGGTGGAAAGCGAATTCCGTTCTTCGTTCTTCGTTCTTGGTTCTTGGTGCTAGGGAAAATGGGGATTGAAAAATGGAAAATGAAAAATGCAGAATGGAGGCCAAGAAGAGCCTGGGGCGATTTGTTTTTTGACTAACCACGAAGAACCAAGAACAAAGAACAAAGTATTAACAACTCCCCTACGGTATCCCTCTCACAATCCCCGGCCCTACCATCTTCGTAAGCCACACCGGCAACCGCTGCCAGATCCTGATCAGCCGCTGCTTGTTCGGCGAATCCGGCCGCATATCCGCGGGGTTTCCTCGCCGCACGTAATACTGCCAAACCGCAGGATGCGCCACCGCTCCCCATTGCTCTTTAAACTTATAAGTCCCACTCCCGACGCTGCTCCGGCCAAAATCGAACGTAGTCGATCCTCGCTCGATCGCCCGCTCAAGCAATCGCCAATACATCCACATATTCGCCCCGGTCGAATTGAACGCGCGCAGACTGCTCGCACTCGGCACCTCCGTTTTATCCCGATCATGAATCAGCAACGCCCCCGCCACCGGTCGCCCGTCCAATCGCACGACGCACAACTCCGCCCCTTCCGAACCAAACGCGTCGAGAATCGCCCGAAACAACCGTCGCGAATAAACCGGCGTCCCCAGATCCCTCATATTCGTCGCGAACAATCCATAAAAGGGAGCAAGCAATTCCCGACCGCCGAATTCGCAGCTGAATGGATTCTCCGCCGCCTTTTTGATTTGACTGCGCAGTTTGCTTTTGAACGATTTTAAGAGAGCCTCCGCGTTTTCGGGTAGCGGCAATCGCATGTGCACCTTGTCGGTCCGCTCCGCCGTGAGCCTCGGATGCTCGACTCGCACCTCGTGGCGCAGCTCCAGATGCTTCACGTCGAGCTCATCCGCCAGCTGCACCGCTTGATCGACGAGTGCCACCGCCACATCCTGTTCGTCCGTCCAGACACCGCCGGTGTTCAAGTAAGGTTGGGAAACGAGGAATTTGCCGAAAAGGGGGCTTTGGACGAGCGAGAGGGGGAGGAGACCGACGAGCGAGCCGGACTCAGAGAAGGCTGCGAGATTATAGGGCTTGTGCCCAAGCCCATTCACCATCACCGCATTCCAAGCGGGATGGTGAGCAGCGAGCCGCGGCCAACGAGCAAACGGCGGCGGCAAATTTTCAGAGGTTGATGCGTTGACACGGATTTCCATATCCGATTATGCATCATGAATCAAGCGAATAAATTAACAAACCACGAATAGCACGGATTCCACGGATAGAACGATACAAACCATCATCCATACATGCACCAGTCGATGGAACAGCGAGGGATGGAAATCGCAGTCTCGGGCCTCCTTGGCGTGACAGTTCTGCAAGGTTTTGTTTTGACAATTCGCGAGGCTCGCACAAACCGTGGTTCGCGATTGTCAGATACTCGACAACATTCCTCATGAACAGAAAACAAACGACACCAAACATTTATGGTTTGTTTACGATGTTCAGAGATTTATGAAACAAACACTGCCGACTGTCGTAAACCGATCCGACTGGCAAATCGTGAGAAAACCGCCGCTGACGGGTCCTTATTTTTCAACACTTATTGAAAAAGCAGAGAGAAATCGCCCGACATGATGTTCTTAATTGAAAGCTAAAACCGAATTGTATATGACTCGTGCAGGTAGAGCCACGACTATGAGTTACCGAGCATCCCCACCCCTCCAGTAATTATGGAAACTATGCGCGAACGGTACTAGCGTCTCTGGTGGGATTCTCGCAAAAGGCCGCCGGTTGTGGCAACTAAAGGAATCCCCCAATTAAACACGCCGCCCCAGTTAAACACGCTGGTAATATAACGACGAGGGACTCTACCCCTATTGCACCGTGTTCGAATCTTGTTTTTCTGCGGCAAGAACGATATACTACTAAGAAGAGTTAGCCACGAAAATTCCCTTAGAAGCATTCATTTTCTTGTCCGCAACCGAGAAGCGACGCCGCGAAAAGGAAAAAAGGAAGCCTAAATCCCACACAACCGTTTTCAGCTCTCAATCCCTGGCTCCAATCTTCAGCTGATCATTTATGTCCCGGCCTACCAGCTTCCGCGATTGGGTTAGGGTCTTTTAAATGGAAAGCGTGCCCATGATCCGAAGCGATTATTACTAGCGATTGCTCCCAAGCATTGTTTGCTTCAACCCAGTCGAAAATGGACTTAACTGCTCTCTCACCCTGCAAAACACCGCCTACAAGGCGATCAATGTCATTATCATGGGCAGCCAAGTCTACATCTCCAGCCTCAACCATAAGCCAGAACCCATCGCTGTCGATCTGAAGTTTTCTGATCGCTGCGTCCGTAAAATCGCTAAGGCTCGGGTTTTCATTAATATCCTCGATTGATTGGGAGCCGCTGACCGGCGCGTAGTCGCCATCAGCTGTTTGAAATGGCAGGTGACCGAATTTGACACCAAACAGTCCGAACAACCTTTTCTCTCCTTGAATGGCTTCAATCACCGCATTCCTGAGAAGCTCCGTTCCATTTTTTCCGCGTTGCCGACGAGTAATCACATAGTTTTCCGAGGCAATTCGCTCAAGGTCGGACTCGCAAATATACGGGTTACCAGGAACATAATTAAATCCTTGACTCGTTTGTGCGGAAGATTCATCTAATGCTCCACCCCCGATGACAACATCCATTCCTGGAAGAGGTTGGGAACGATGTGAGATCGACGGTAGTCCCAACATATCCCGCGCTAGATCCTGATAGTCATTGCGCGAGACATTTACAGCGTAAGCCGCCGCGGGAGTTGCGTGACAGAACGGTACTGTAGTAACAACCCCTAACGCAAACCCCTTCTCTCTCTGGGCCCAACGTGCGACCGTTTCCAATTCATTCCCATCAGGAGATATGTTGATCGTAGCATTTACTAATTTCCGCCCGGTCACCATCGAACACGCTGACGCTGCCGAGTCCGTAACGGCATGTTCTACCTGTCGGCTTCGACCTAGCAAGTAGTCAATATCTACAGCACCATCCCACGGAGCCCCCCCCCCGTACCTGGAATCGTAACCACCAAATCGCGTCGGTACGCCGAGAAGTAACTGAGCATTAACGTCGGCCTCTATCTCCCTACAGTACGGAGATGTCACTGCAAAACCATAGTCCCTTTCGCAACCTTCATAGTCTTGAAAGACCAAGCCCTTCCCACTTCCTTGAGAGTAAGAAACCTCGCCAGATTTGTAAACAGCCGAAGCAAGCAGGGAAAAATAATCAAGCCCATCGAAAATGACTAAAAACACATACTTCTTCCCGTCGACTTCGATCGCGCGTCTTTGCAAATGATATAGATCCGTTAGGTCAATATATTCAGCGTTTAGATTCAATGTATTGTCCGGAATTCGTCCGTAGAGTTGCCTCAATTTCTCTGAATCCCGATAGATGCTCGCAGGTCCCTTGTAACGTGAAAGATTTCCCCCAAATGTATAAATGGGCACGAGTCGGTTCGTGTGCTCCTTGGAATTCGTGTAAGTTCCTGGATTGCTCCCCCAGTATCCCCAGTTGGATTGTCGTGACTGAATCGCGGATTGCTGCAACTGAGCCATGGGGTCCAGTCTCTTAGTAAACCTTGACTTCTCCCCATCGTCGACTCGCACCATATCTGTTGACGAGACGGAACCTGACTCTTTTTGAAAATCATTACGAATTTCGGGTTCGGAATCATGGCGGTATCTCCCCAACAACACGTTCAACCGAGCCGCAGTCTCTGATACCTGTTTCTGAATAGTTGCAAACGAAGGGTGCTTTGGCCCTAGTTTACTTTGGTTAGCTTTGAGAATCCTTAGCCTTTCCAATATCGAAATCACCTCCGGATCCGAAATAGCTTCTTTTGGTATTTGATCCGCATCTTCCCGTAGATCAGCATCATTGATTGGAGATTGCGCGAAACTATCCGTTGAATGCGCAAGAAAAACGATCGGGATAAATAAAACCCTTAAAAAACCCGATGATGCAATCATAGGCAATCAGCCTCAAATAAGCTCTATTGATGGAACTTCCGGAGCGTGACATTTCGGACTCTTATGATCAACGACCCTCTGGTATTAAACTGTAGAGCTACCTAGAATCTAGAACCCATTGGGATAATAGCGGCAGGAGGTGTGAGCGAAAATGACCCAAGCACGACAGACCAATCATCATGATGCTACCAACACACACCAGACGCGCCGCGCATCATTGGAATTGGCCAGAAACCTAGCCTTACAATTTCTAGTAGTCCTCAGTTTGACTGCTATTATTCTATGGCCGAAAAGTGCTTCATATGAGAACTGGTTAGCGCAAAGTGGATTCCACGTAAATCCCAAAACAACCTTTACCAGTTTTTATATCGCAGTAGTGACCGCTTCATTATCACTAGTACTCATGACGCCGATTAGTTCACTCTTAGGGATTTTAGGTTGCCTGATCCTTGCAAATTCATTCGATAGATACAGTTCTGAAAATATTTGGAATCACTACCTTGGGATTAATCTTTGGTTAGCGTTAAGCGTCTTGATCGGTACGATTTTAACAAACAGGGAAAAAGGATTTAGAACGTACAAGCTACCGCCCTTTGAATTTTGGCTAATTGTTTCTTTCATGACATGGGTATGTATATCGGAGTTTTCTCACTCGATAACCCTTAATTCGACGCGCTCATTTCCCTTACGCACATGGTGTCACGCACTCTCTGCTTTATCAGTCGTACCGATTTTATCGCAAAAACAATTGAGAGTTTGGGAAGTCGACTGCTTCGCGTTATCGTTAGCGATTCCATTATGCTTAAGGCGATTCTACGTTGGAGAGAATCTTCATCTTAATCACGACGTTCCTACCTTCGCAGTTATGACAATCCCATTCCTTATCGTCAGTTCGACCCGTGGGCATATTTTTAAACGCCTTTTTTCCGTGTTGCTCGCTTTGCTAACTTTCTATCTTATCCTTGAAACGGAAAATCGCGGGGGTTTCGTTGGTATTGCTTTTTCCTTCGTTGGAGTTTTGATTTGTTTTTCATGGAAAACACTACCAGCAATACTTTTTATTGCGCCTGGGCTTTTATGGTTACTTAATCAACTCAAACCGTCGTATTTCGAAAGATTTACGGATATTGTTGAAAACGGTCCTGCATCGGAGACTTTTTTTAGCCGTTTTACAGTTTACGGTATAGCCTTGTCACTACCACTTTCAACCTACGCCATCGGAACCGGATTAGGTCGATTCAACACTGGCTTCGTTTCAGAAAATCCCAACTTGAGTCAGATCAATGCGCATAACGGATGGTTATCAATGCTCGTCGAATTAGGTATACCAGGGCTAGCGTTCTACCTCCTGCTGATGGTTTGTGCATTTCGACATGCATTTCAAGTCGCAAAGCGGGGAAGCAATCCTTACCGATGGATCGGATTCGCGTGCGTATGTGCTATTTTTGGCTACACTGGACTAAATCTTTCAATCGCACGCGATCTCTTTCTTCCATTCTACATCGTAGTTGGAATTTCATTGAACCTAGCCCATTTTGACGCAAACATCGATGAAAACCGACAAACAGGCTAGGCTTGCTATTCAAAACGTCATCGAGTTTGCGATACGTGCCAAAACCGATGTTACATGCGTTTTTTTCTCAGTTTCTCGCCTTAGACATTCGGTTGAAAATCCAACGACTTCGAACCTTTGACATGGTAGCAAGTGATGTTCGCAAGAATGCCACTGCGTCGTAAATCACGACATAGGGTCAAACTACGAAAATCCGGGAGACCCGTTAAAACTACTTGGTTATCCAATCATTTTTTTCGGTCGACTTTACCAAGGCTATCCATGAAAACGCCTCTCCAAAGTCTCGTATGAAACGATAGCAATTGCTACGCTGGTTGCCCAAGTGATAAGTGCGAAAACCACCCATTGCGTCTCCGGGGTAAAACCAGCAATTCCAAAGAGCTTCGACCAAGCAGACATGACTGGATAATGATAGACGTAAACCCCAAATGAGATCATTCCAAGGTAGCGAATTGGGCGCCACTCAAGAACTCGCAAAAAACAATTTCCTCGCGGCGTGAAAATGATCACGAATCCAATGAGCACTGGAACCAACGGGAAATAGTATCGGGCAAAGGGTAGCGATAGGTAATTTTGCAACGGTGACGACAAAATGACCAGGATCGCTGAAACCACTACACCAACAAAAGAATCATAGAACGTTGAGGTCATAAAGACATTCTCTCTTCTCGGTTCAAAGGACAGCATTCCGCCAACTGCAATCCCCAAAACCAAGTGAGGAAGATGCGCTAGCACGGAATGTGTAGAACAGAGCGGATGCATTTGCGCCCAACCGACAAAATCATCTCCAAGTGGCCCTGGAAAACGCCCCGACATCAATATGAAATGAGTCCCGTAAGCGACAAAGGCCATGAGTATGGTAAATGCAATTCGTCCTCGAAACCCAAACGGGATCGCCAGTATTAATGTCAATAGAATCGGCAAAACCAAGTAGAACTGCATCTGGATCGCAATGAACCAAAAGGGTGGCGCGAAGCTATAAAAAAATGATTCCCAATAGTTATGGGCAAACAAAAAGTGAGTTCCCGCGTCCGGTAGCATCTGACTGCTTTTCCAGGGCGAGCGGACCAGAACCAAAACCGCGAGACACGTATAGTAGGCCGGTGCGATCCGACGGAAACGCTTCAGACAATAAGACCAGGC
>CAITIE010000083.1 GCA_903892355.1 uncultured Pirellula sp.
ACACGTGGCAGGTACCACGCGTGGCCGAACCGTCAACGTCGAACGCTGGAATACCAACGGCACAAGCGAGAAAGGAACCGGAACGATCATCGCTTCCGGTTATGGTCGAGGCACGAGCGTCGACTTCGCGCTACTGAAGTGCAACGGAGCGTTTGCTAAAGATGTCGATCCGATCCCACTGGCTGATCGCTACCCAAGCAACCAATCGTCGGTGACGACCTTCGGAAGCCCAAGGTGTGAATGGCCAAGCCTTCAGGTTCTACGGCTCAATCGCAAAGAAGGTCAAATCCTCTCTTGGAAACCGGAGGCCATCGGGGGACGCAGCGGCTCGAGCCTGATCGATTACACGGATGAAGGCCCACGTGTCGTCGGTCTACTTACCTGGGCTGGTGGTGGCGAGGGGCTTGGCCAATCGACTCCGTTTCTACTCAGTGCGATGAGAGGCAAATTGCCAACAACGCTTGAGGGTCTACCTTCAGGCACTCGTGAAGTCAGTTGCCAAGTTGAAGAAGCTAGCGATTACGAACAAATCGTCCAGGTTCCCTCGACCACGCTGGGCGAACCACTGCAATGGCCCATGGGTTTGCTAGCCCAAACACAGGTGCAAGATGATGTGATCGACTCGATTCTTGATCGACCGAAGCTTAAGCCTGCACCCCAAGAGCCGAACGATTCCGGACTGATTCGCGATCGCTTGCCTTTGGGACCGCAGTGGACTCCGGGTGGCTTGATCGCAACATCCGCAGGTTCCAGCATCGCATTGCTGCTGGGATTGCAATACGGTCTGCCGCTTCTACTCCAAGCAATCCGCAATGCCAGGAAGCAACGCGGAAACGCTGTGCTGGACGACGAGCAGTTTAAGAAGCTGATGGATCAGTACCAACAGCTGCTCAAGCTCATGGAGCAAAACGGCAAGTCCCCACCGGACATCAAATCCTAAGTGGAGCCTCGCCATGGCCGACATGCTTCGTGCAGGCCAAGAATGGCTCGCCAACCAGCTCAAGGCCCATGCATCTCGCACGGTGGTCTATCTGAGGGGAGCCAACCAAACCAGCGTCACGGCCATTATCGGCCGGACGCTGATGAAACTCGAGGACAGCTACGGTGGCGTTCACATGCAATGGACTGACCGTGACTTTCTAGTTCCACCTGAGGATTTGGTACTCGCCGGTTCGCAGATCCTGCCGGAGCGTGGTGACACGATCCGCGAAACCGACAACGGCAAAGTCTACATCTATGA
The DNA here is from genome assembly GCA_903892355.1 of uncultured Pirellula sp. GTDB lineage: Bacteria > Planctomycetota > Planctomycetia > Pirellulales > Pirellulaceae > JBKCUI01. Next base: position 1,241 of record CAITIE010000083.1, read on the forward strand.
GGTCAACGCTCCTGGGAGCGAGCCACCTTGGCGATGGTCGGACCCTCACCGCAGACTTCTTCGCATTCATACCAAACAGATCGGGATCGAGTAATGCCGGCAAATATCGTCGCAATTGCAGATGCAGTGACCGCAGAGCTGAACGGCAATTCGTTCAGTCAGCCATTCACTGCGCAGCGGCTTTACTTGCCTGTCTTTGATCTGCAAGGAATGTCTCAGATCAAGGTAACGGTGGTCCCCAAGGGAATCACGAGCGCATCGCTAGATCGATCGCGAGACAGCTTCGATTACCAGATTGATGTTGCAGTCCAAAAGAAAACATCCAATGAAATCGTCGTGATCGATTCGCTAATGCTCTTGGTCGAGGAGATCGGAGACTACTTCCGGTCCAATCCGCTCTCAAGCTTTCCTGGGGCTCGCTGTACCAACGTGGAAAACCTCCCGGTCTATGCGCCCGACCATTTACAAGAACTCCGTCAATTCACCAGCGTCCTGACTCTCACGTTCCGCCTTTGGAGATAACCGATGACCACCGGAGACGTTGGCCCATTCCGTATGCAGTTCACCAATTCGCGAGGAGTCACCCGAGAGATTCCTGGCTTGGATGACGTGGACGACATGTTCAAAGTCAAATCGATCCAGAAGAAGTTTCGCGATTCCTGGACTCGAACTCTGACGGACCTGTGGGAACTAACCACCAGCGGTGGATCCACGGCGAGCGTCTCCGGTGGTGTACTGACCATCGGATCCGGAACAACCGCAGGTGGATATGCCGAGCTGCTCTCGAAGGAAATATTCACGATTCCCTTCCGAGCCATGATTGCAGTTCAATCGGGGGCAACCAGACAAGCCAACACGCACCACATCATCGAAGCCGTTTCGGTAGATCCAAATACCGGTATCCCCGATGGCAAGCACAGCCTGAACATGGACATTGGTGGTGCTGCCAACACGACCGTGACCAATATGGTCTACAGCGTGCAGAACGGTGGCTTGGTACCTATCGCATCGGCAGCATCTGCGATCGTTACGACCGCGACCTATTCAATTCTCGAACTCGAACCGTTCTCCGACGAGTGCTATTTCCACTCCCGCGCGATGGATTCGACCGGAGGCCGTTCGAACTCGTATGTGCGGCATCAGCAGATTCCAGATCCAACCGCGGTCTACAAAATCCGCATTCGCTCGATGAATCATCAAGGGTTCAAGGCCGTTTCCAACGCGGTGGCAGGCCCCGGCAATGTCATTCGCCTGACGTCGACCGCTCACGGATACACCGGAACGCCGACGATTTGGGTCGAGTACCTCAACGGTGTCACCAATAACGGGGCAGCCTTGCGTGGTAATTACGCAGCCACCGTGATCGATGCCAACACGATCGACCTAATCGGTACTGTGTTCTCCGGAGCGTATGTTACCGGTTCCGGGCAGATTGCCTTGGCGGCAGCTCCGGCTGCCAACATCAATTTCCAATCCCAATTCATCAACTGCCAGGATTACGCCGAGCTCACTGCTGAAATCACTGCAGGTCGTGGCCAAACCGTGGTCGGACAAGGTCTAGGCGTGATCCTCACCGGTGCGACCGCAACCACGACCAACATCGGAACCGTCACAGCAAACGTCGCCGGTCAAGCGGCCCACGATGCGGTAATTGCCGGCAACCCCGTTCGGATGGCTGCTCGTGCTCTGACCGCAGCGTATGCCAGCGTTGCCACAGGAGATGTCGCGGACCTAGTTTCCACCCTTCAAGGTGTACTGGTAACGCGCCCTTGGCAAATCCCCGAACTCGAATGGTCGTATGCTTCCATCGCTGGTGGAGTGATCAATACGACCGATGTCGCATTGGTTGCTGCAGCGGGTGCGGGTCTGCGTCGCTACATCTGCTCGATGCAACTTTCGAACAACTCGGCAGTCGCCACGGAAATCGTCCTCAAGGACGGAGCGACGGTCATTTGGAGAGGCCACCTGCCTGCTAACGCGCCGATGGCTGAGATCATCTTCGAGAACCCGCTTAAAACGACAGCCGCAACGGCGCTGAACTTTGCGTGCATCACCACCGGTGCTGCGGTCTACGTCAACGCACAAGGATTCACCGCACCGTAAGGACAACCATGATCGACGTTAAAGTCACCACAAAGAAATCGATCGACAAGGTCAAGCGCAAGGCGCAGCAAGGCAACTTTAAAAGCCTTGGCCATGCGGCTGCGACCATTCGTTTGGTGGCTCGTCGCTCCATCCGTAGACGCCAGACAGCTGCAATGCCAGGCAGTCCACCCAACACACGTCGAGGTCAACTCAAACGCTCGATCATGTATGCAATCGACAAACAGCGCGGCGTGGCACTCATCGGACCAGATTTCGATGTGATCGCCACCGCAGGCAAAGCCCATGAGTTTGGTGGCAAGTTTCGTCGTGAGCATTACCCCAAACGACCGTTCATGGGACCCGCACTAGAAAAAGTCAAAGACCGTCTGCCTCCCATGTGGGCAGGCAGCATTCGATAAGGAGAAACAGGAATGCCAGCCAAACTAGGACTCGATGCCAAGCTCTACCGCAACACAGGGACGTATGCAGCTCCCACCTGGGATCTCATTGGAAATGTCCGAGACCTAACCCTCAACCTGGAAACCGGTGAAGCCGACGTTTCAACCCGATCCAATAACGGATGGAGAGCCACGGTAAGCACGCTCAAGGATGCGTCGCTGGAATTCGAGATGGTATGGGACACCGCCGACTCGGATTTCGGTGCGATCCGCGATGCGTTTCTCAATAACACAACCGTTGAAATCGCAGTCATGGACGGACTCATCACCGGTGCCGGAAGCAGCGGTTCCCAAGGGCTCAGAGCAAGTTTCCGCATCGCAAGCTTCTCGCGCAACGAAGCCCTCGAAGAGGCGATCACTGTTTCGGTGACTGCTAAGCCAACCTATTCGGCCAATCCACCCTCCTGGATGTCCGTCGCCTAATTCCGTCTGAATTCACTTGCTTCGTGAGGTTTTAGAAAATGCACAGTTTTGTGGATAACGCCCGACGGACATGGGAAGTTGCAATCAACGTTGCAGCGGTCAAACGGATCCGTGGCTTGCTGGGTATCGATCTCTACGCCCTGGTCGATGACGGATTCAAGTCGCTCTCGAAACTCGTTTCCGATCCGGTCACGCTGGCCGATGTGCTGTACTGCTTGTGCAAAGACCAAGCCGACAAGCAATCGATCTCTGACGAAGATTTTGGCAGAGCACTCTCCGGGGATGTCATTACTCAGGCTGCCGATGCGTTTGTTGAGGAACTCATCGATTTTTTCCCAGATGCCCGCGCCAGGGCGAGCCTTCGCAAGGCGATCGAAGCGGGCAAAGCGGTTCGGGACAAGGTGCTCAACCACGCGGAGAAGATCCTCGATTCGATCAACCCCGAAACCGAAGCGCAGAAGTGGATCAACTCGTCTGGCACTTGGCCGGAGTCCTCGGAATCGACCCAGGACCATTTACCCTCCGAGAGCTAATCGCCATGGGGGAGGCACGCAGCCAAGTTCTCTGGAATCACACCTCCAGCGTTCTGGCGATGCTTGCCAACATCCATCGCGATGCCAAACGCTCGAAAGTCTACCACCCAGTGGATTTCAATCCGCACGCAAAGAAACGAATCCAACATCGCACGATGGTTGGTATCGAAGCCTTGAAACACGTCTTCATCGATCGCCAAAGTGAGTTGCAATAGTCATGGCATCTAGTTCGAGCATCAAAGCCGGTGCAGCCTACATCGAACTCTACACCAAAGACTCGCGTCTGGTCAAAGGACTCAACGATGCAGCCAAGCGGCTCGACGCCTTTGGCAAGAGTCTTCAAGGGATCGGGACGAAGATGGCCATGCTCGGTGCAGGAATCGTTACCCCACTTGCTGGTGCTGCCAAGGTATTTGCCGACATGGGGAGCGATATGGTCGACATGAGCCAGCGCACAGGCGTGTCGGTAGAAGCTCTATCGGAACTGGGGTTTGCCGCCGAGCAGTCCGGTGCAGACATGGGGACGCTCGAAGGATCCTTAAAGAAGATGCAAAAGATGCTCTTCGAAGCGGCATCCGGTTCGCAAGCGGCTCAAGAAACCCTCGCATCGCTGGGGCTCAGTGTAGCGCAACTTTCAAAATTATCGCCCGACGAGCAATTCAAGGTAATCGCCGATCGGATGTCGCAAATCACCGATCCGACACTCAAAACCGCCACTGCGATGGCAATCTTTGGAAAATCAGGCACGCAATTGCTACCCATGCTCCAGAATGGCGCGCAGGGCATCGAGGAACTTCAGCAACAAGCCCGCGATCTGGGGCTGACCATGGCAACCGAAGATGCCCAAGCGGCCGAAGCCTTCGGTGATCGCATCGATGTTCTTTGGAAAGTACTCAAAAAGACCGTCTTTACAATCGGATCGGCATTGGAGCCGGTCCTCTCGGCCATGATCGATTCGACCGTTCGGATCGTGGTGGCAACCAGCGATTGGATCAAGAACAACAAAGACTTGATCGTCACGGTCTTTAAAGTTGGCATGGCGATCGCAGCTGGGGGCGCAGCGATTGTTGCGTTGGGAGCAGCAGCCGTTGGACTCGGCACAGTCTTTAGTGCTGCTGCCACAGTACTGGTGGGGATCGGACAAGGAATCGCGATACTTGGAACCGCGATCGCAGCACTGCTCTCTCCGATTGGTCTTACCATCGCTGGTTTAACGGCACTGGTCGGCTACCTCGTCTACACCAGCGGAGCAGGTACGCAAGCGATGCAGTGGCTGGGGGAGCGATTCAATGAACTCAAAGATACAGCACTGGCAGCTTGGAAAGGGATCGGCGATGCACTCGCAGCAGGAGACATCGCACTAGCTGGCAAAATTCTTTGGCTCACTTTGAAAATGGAGTGGCAACGTGGAGTCGCGTTCCTGCAGTCGAAGTGGCTGGACTTCAAAGGATTCTTCATCGGTATCTTCCAAAGCGCGGTCTACAGCGTCGCAGGTCTGATGACCGACGCTTGGGCAGGTTTGCAAACCGGTTGGCTGGAAACCACCCACTTCATCGCCGATAGTTGGACGATTCTCATCAGCCTTCTGCAAAAAGGATGGAACCGATTCAGCGGGTTCTTTCAAAAGGTATGGGCCCGCATCCAAGGTCTCTTTGGGGATACCAACGCCGAAGCTGAGATTGCCAAGATCAACGACGAGATCGCAAAGCAAGACGACCTGATCAACAACTCTCAAAACCAAACGATCCTCGATCGCGAAAAGCAACGTCAGAAGGCTCGCAACCAAATCGAGCAAGATCGCCAAGGTGCCCAGTCGGCACTCTCGGACATGCAGGCCCAAGAGCAATCGGCTCTTGCAGCTGCCAACCAGAAAGCTTTGGCCGACTCTGCTGCCGAGCTTGAGAAGGCCAAGGGGGAATGGAAAGCCGCATTGGGTGAAGCAGCACAGAAACGTGCCGAAACCTCTCTCGGCTCAACGAGCAAATTCTCCCTGTCTGCGCTTGGCTTGCCAGATTTGGGCAGCATGGATCAAGCGCTCGCTGAGACCAAGAAGAAAACGGATGTCGTGGGAACTTTCAATCCCATCGCCGCCATGAACCTCGGATCCGATTCGCTTGGCGAACGCACCGCACGCGCTAGCGAAGAGGTCGCTACCAACACCAAGAAACTTCTGCAGCAAGCCGAACGTGGTGGCTTGGTCTTTGGATAGGAGAGCAAATATGGCAGATCCCATCATTATCGAACGCTTCGACTCCAAGGAAGCGACCGAAAGCAAAGACAGTCCGACCCATGATCTGGTCTACATGATCATGAACACCGAGCAATACTCGGTCGCCAAGAGTCTCATGGCGTCGACGGTTCCCGAAAAGGTCGGCGATCTGTTCTTGGATGATTACCACATTGTTCACTTGGGCAATGGCGTCTGGGAAGGAACCGCTCGTTACGTCAAATGGAAAAGCGAGTCGCAGTACTCGTTCGACACCGGAGGTGGAACGCAGCATATCTCACAAAGCATCTCCAATGTGGGTAAGTATGCTGCTGCAGGTTTCAGTGCGCCCGACTTCTTCGGAGCGATCGGGGTTACCGATGATCGGGTCGAAGGGACCGACATCACAGTTCCGGTGTTCAATTTCACCGAGACCCACTACATCGAAAAAGCCCTTGTCACTGGTGCGTACAAGCTCGCGCTGTTCAACCTCACTGGCAAAGTCAACGGTTCAGGATTCAAGGGGTTTGCCAAAGGAGAAGTCCTGTTCCTCGGAGCAAGTGGATCGAAGCGTGGTCTGGACGATTGGGAGATCACGTTTCGATTCGCTGCAAGTCCCAATGTCGCTGGTATAAGCCTGGGAGACATCGCAGGCGTTTCCAAGGAAGGTTGGCAGTACCTTTGGGTTCGCTTCATCGACGACGAAGATGCAACGGCCAAGGCATTAATCAAACGCCCCGTGGCAGCCTACGTCGAGCAAGTTTACCCCTATGGAGACTTCAGCAATCTCGGAATTGGAGTGTGATCCATGGGGGACCAGTTCCGCAAAGTTCAGCCAGGGGATCCGCTGAAGATTCCGGCAGAAGCCTGGAATGCTTTGGTGGATTTATCTCGGCAACAAAAGAACCAACGACATGACCAACTCGCCGAAGCCGAAGGAACCTCACGACAAACGACACTGGCCAAAGTACGCAACCAAACCGGAGCCGACCTCGATCGCTTCTCAATCGTCGCACTCGGCACACCGATCATCACCCCCGCAGCAAACCTCAGAGAATTCAAACGCCAAATCAGTTTCCAAGGCTTGGTCCCGAGTGCCAACACTGGACCACGCTTTGGAGTACTGCTCGAACCGCTGAAGAACAACTTCATTGGCACTGCAGCGATGGGCGGATGTGTCATCACCCGCGTTTCAGTCGGTACCCATGCTTACACCTGTGCTGAAACGGTCGCTGGCCAAAACGGCTACTTGCGCAGCGTTCCTCACGGGCCAGCATCGGTGCTTTGGATTGAATCTTCCGGCGCGGTGCGATGGGCAGTGATCCGATTCGATGATGCCAACTACGAAGAGATCGTTTTCATCACGAGCAACATCCCCGATGGCAATGGTTACTACCCAGGCGTGGTCCAGAAGTTCGACATTGCTTCGAAATCCTGGAGCACGATCTTCGATTGCAAGGTGGTGGATGCCAACAAATGACCCTGTATTCACGTCGCTACATCGCCACTTCCGTAAGTGGCTCGGTCGAAGGTCTGCCGGTGTACGCGGCAACTTGTACACAACAACGATCCGGGCTTGGTCCCAAACGCCAGCTCGGACATTTCCTTGGAATGGTAGATGGAGAACCTTTGTATGCAGTATCTAGCTGTGAGTTTCCTCAGATGGGTCGTTACCTCATGCGTTATGTGGGGTTTTCCGACCTGCCAATCTACGCCATTGTGTGCTGCGAGGTTTCCTCGAGTGGATCTTCGGGCAGCAGTGGATCATCCGGTTCATCGAGCTCCTCTGGATCGACGAGCTCAAGTGGCTCGTCAGGTTCTTCGGGTTCAAGCGGCTCCTCGGGATCGAGCGGCAGCAGCGGACCATCTGGATCCGGCGATCCACCTGGATCCCACGGAAGCTCTGGTTCCTCCGGCCAAAGCGGCAGCTCAGGGACCAGCGGATACTCCGGATCCAGTGGCTCGTCTGGTAGCAGTGGATCATCCGGCTCAAGCGGCTCGTCGGGCAGCTCCGGGTCGAGTGGTAGCTCTGGCTCGTCGGGTTCAAGTGGGTCCTCTGGTAGCTCGGGTTCCTCGGGCTCTTCTGGCTCATCGGGCACTTCGGGTTCGTCGGGATCCAGCGGTGGATCATCGGGAGGTTCCAGCGGCGTTAGCTCCTCGGGTTCGAGTGGTTCGTCCGGTTCCTCAGGCAGTTCCAGCGGATCGGGATCATCGGGCAGCTCTGGCTCCTCGGGTAGCTCGTCATCCAGTGGCTCAATTGGATCCAGTGGTTCATCCGGTTCTGGAACATCGGGCAGCGGCTCAAGTGGCAGTGGATCTCAAAGCGGCTCCCAAAGCGGATCAGGTAGCCAATCGGGATCCGGATCGGGTTCGCAGTCCGGCTCCCAATCCGGATCGCAGTCTGGATCGCAAAGTGGCAGCAAGCCTTCAGGCTCTGGGTCCGGATCATCGGGACCAAGTGGTAGCGGATCTGGCCCAAGCGGCAGCGGTCCCAGTGGTTCTGGTAGCCAGCCATCCGGTGGTGGCAGCAACGGCAGCAGTTCCGGTTCGAGTGGCTCGGGCTCCGGATCTGGGAGTGGTTCCGGTTCGGGCTCATCTGGAGTCGGGTCCAGCGGCGTCGGTTCCAGTGGTGTTGGTAGCTCGGGTCAATCGTACGGCTCGAGCGGCGTTAGCGGTGGCTCGGCAAGCGGCTCTAGTTCCGGTTCGTCGAGCGGTTGCTGTTGCCCATGTTACTACCAGTGGAATGGGATCGGCTGGATGCCGGTCTCGGTCCCTGATCCGTGCGTTACCCCCATGGGACCGTTCCAAGTCGTCTGCGTGTGCGCAGGGAATGAGCCAACGAGCCCAGGCTCTTATGTGGGGCAGACCGTTTACACAGGATGCGAGCAAGGTGTGCAATGAGTGAATCAATAAACTGCCCACACAACGTAGATGGCTACTGCCAGATATCTTCCGATCTGGCCCAAGTGCCAGTACCGATCGCCCAAGATGCATGCGCGGCTTGTATTCAGCAATCGACGCCACGTGCAAAGAACTCAGTGACTTGCAGCAAAGCGATCCAGTATCGAACGCTTGTCGGCATGCTCCCAACGCCAGAGTTGCTTGAGTGCATCAAACCTCCCACACAGGGAGCCGGTACCGAACTGGAACTCTTGATCGAAAAGACTCGGCGCACGCTCAATTGGTTGTGCCTGGGATGGCTCATTCCAGACAAATTCAACTGCGGATGCCATTCCACGAAGTCGCGCATGAATGAGATGGGTGTGCGCAAGTGCCTGCGCAACAACGAAACTCTATCCGCTGAGATTCTCACGCGGTGGATCGTCCATGTTCCACCGATCCGTTTCATCCCGTTTGTTCTGACCATCATCGGATTTTACGTCATCCGCGCTGCCCACAACGCCGAATCCAAGGAGAAGCTCCATGGCTAATTGCAATCAAGCTACCCCCGACCTGACTCCCGAAGCGATGCTTGAACTGATCAAGCGGTGCCCACCTGGACCTTGGCCCAACGCCTGGGGCACTTGGGACAATACGATCGAAGCCCATCGGCGATTGGTGGACCAGTATGTCGATAATCTGATGCCAAGCCGAGTGACCTATGCTCAGGAACGCGGCGTTGTCATTGCCGGGGGAGGTTTGAAGTACTTCCCGAGCGTGTGGGTCAACGTGAATCTGCTTCGGCATTTTGGCTGCACGCTACCGATCCAGCTTTGGTATTTGGGTGACACCGAGATGGATCCGTACATGAAACGATTGCTCGAACCACTGGGTGTCGAATGCATCGATGCCAGAGAGATCGAGAAACAGCATCCCTGCAGGATCCTTTGCGGTTGGGAACTGAAACTCTACGCGACGCTCCACTCACCGTTTGCCCAGGTTCTATTCCTGGACGCCGACAATGGGGTCGTGTGCGATCCGACGTACTTATTCGACTGTGAAGAGTACAAACGCCACGGCGCGATTTTCTGGCCAGACTACGCGTGCTGGACGTTGAAGCCTGGCGTCTGGAAAGTTTTCGGGATGATGGACATGGCCGAACCCGAAGTGGCCGAACACGAACGAGCCTTCGAATCCGGGCAATACCTCATAGACAAACGACGCTGCGATCGCGAATTGCGATTGTCGCTGTTCTACGCCGAGCATTCGGACTTCACGTTCCAGCACGTGTACGGTGACAAAGAGTGCTTCCACCTTGGGTGGCGACGCTTGGGGTTCGATTACGCGATGCCCAGTGCCGGACCTGGATGGAACGTCCACACGATCGTTCAGTTCGACTTCCGAGGTCAGATCGTTTTCCAGCATCGTTGCCAGGACAAATGGCGATTCGGAGGAAATCGATTCGTGGACTCGCTGGCCAATGAAGAACTCTGCTTCCAGCTCGTCCGAGACCTGGCCAGCAAATGGAGTGGCAACCTTTGGAAGAACGAGGCACCGACGATCATGGAAACCGAAACGATCGAACAGCTCATCAACACTCGTGTTCTCTACCGACGCGTGGGTTACGACCAGCGTGTGATCAAGCTCGGGCCCAACCGCGAAGTCATCGAAGGTGCGGCCGAGTGCGAACGCCTCTGGCACGTCAATCATGTTGATGGCCAGCCCGTGCTGACGCTCGCCCGACTCGATCGACCAACTTGCCACCTGCGTCGCGACTACGAAGGGATCTGGCGAGGGTCGTGGCTGGAATACGAACGGATGCCGATTGAAGTTATCCCCGAAGTGGAATGGAAACCGACGGTCGACGCAATCGATCCGACCAAGTCGCGATTGCTGATCACCGTGGCCACCGGAGAATCGTTTCGCGAACTGCTACGGTATACCGGCCCATTGATGGAAGCCTACGCCAAACGGATCGGTGCCGATTTCGTGGCGATCACCAAGCCATCGCAGGACTGGTGGGGACTGGAGAAGTTTCGGGTGCAGCCGTTCGCCCAATCCTACGAGCGCACCCTCTATGTCGATGCCGACGTGTTTCTGACCGAAGAGACGCCGGATCTATTCGATGTCGTTCCTGCGGGCCATGTGTCGATGCACGACGATTGGAGTCAATTGCCAAGCTTTGAGTGGGTCTTCGACGAGCGTCGCAACATCCTCGAATCCCAGGAAATCCCCATGGACTACAGCAAAGTGGTTCTCAACAGCGGAATTGTGATGTGCGATCGCAAGCACGCTTCGATTTGGAAACCACCGTTGCATCCATTCTTTCCGACCCACTGCTCCGAGCAGTTCTGGATCCAGAACAACGCTCGCGGGTTGCCATTTTTCCAGTTGCCAACCGAATTCAACACCCAGTACTGGATGCCGAATTTCCGAGAGCTGGTGCCGACAGCCAAGGTCATTCACTTGGCCAACTGTCCGCCAGCGAAACGGATCGAGTTTGCGCGCCAATTCACTTCATCCCTCGCGACCGCTTAGACCACGAAAGGAATCACCGATGACAACTTCCGTTTGCTACAAAATCTATGGGCAAGACTTCCATATCGAGCCCGAGAGTGTGCAGTTCGCAAACTGCGTTTTTCATGACGAGTATCGTATCAATGACCTTCGTCCCCATAACGTCCGCACGATTCTTGACGTCGGCTCGCATGTGGGGAGCTTTACTGTTATGGCCCACCACTACTGGCCCAAGGCCAAAATCGTGGCCGTCGAGCCACATCCGCAGAGCTTTGAGCTGATGACCAAGAACACCAGTCACATTCCCGATTCGCAGTTGCTGCGGATCAACGCAGCGATCTCGCCAAAACCAGGAAAGTGCCTGCTGTCGTTCCCCGTATCGAACAGTCGGGTCGCCGATTATGTTCCGGACGTCTGGGAATCGCTTGAGCCTCGATTCCGCGAGTTTGGCATCGAGGTGCCCTCGCTGACCGTCGAGCAGTTCTGGACACAGGTAACGGACTTCGGGATCGACGAAGTCGACCTAATGAAACTCGATTGCGAAGGGGCCGAGTACCTGATCGTCACTGAATTATCCGCCCAAGGCCTGATGGACAGGATCGGTTGGATCCGTGGCGAATGGCATAGCCGCAAGGACAACCTTATGCTGGCCAACCTTCTAAGCCAGACGCACGTTTTCAACATCGATCCGAACTATCCGCACTCGGTGGGGATGTTTGTCGCGCATCGGATCCTCAAACAGGCTGGCGAGTAATCGCATCAGCTTTTCTCATGCCGCATTCTGCGGCAAAGCGCACCAGCCAGTATTTCTCAAAAAATGCTAGCGAGTGACCAAAGGTGTCACTCGGTTGGCCGATCTTCGGGTATGGCTTCCAAGTCTTCCTAGCCTACGCATCTAATCAGACGACAGCTGAACAGCTTCTGCATGCTAGCAAATCTGTTATGATGCTTCCGGTTGAACTCGTATGGATTGGACAAGCGTCCTGGAGAGGAAACGATTTCCACGCAGTTTATAGGAGCTGCGTGAGGAGCTGCAAAAATGAAGATAGTGACTGAAGACCGTTGGCTTTCCGTCGAAGAAATCGCGGATTACCTCGGGATCAAGAGAGATACGGTCTACAAGTGGATCGAACGCAAAAAGATGCCTGCACACAAAATGGGTAGCCTTTGGAAATTCAAACGTGACGAAGTCGACGACTGGGTGCGATCAGGTGGAGCAAGTGAATCATTCGAGTTAGGTAAGCCGAGATGAATGGATCAATCGTCGAATCCAAAACAGAAAAAAGCAGGGCTATGACGCAGTTAGAAGAAGCGGTTGCGCAAGCTGCAAACCAGTACTACCGACTGGTTATCGTTGCCGGCGTGCCAGGGACTGGGAAAACGGCGATGACTCAGGCGCTCGCAGGTGCTCACGGATACCCGGTCATCAATGTGAACCTGGAACTTAGTAAACGACTGCTTGACCTGACTCGGGTGCAACGATCCCGTCAGGCCGAGAAACTACTGAAAGAAGTGATCGCAAGCGTCGAAGGCGACGTGGTGATCCTCGACAACATAGAACTACTTTTTGATACCGCACTTGAACTTGAGCCACTTCGTTTGCTGCAAGGGGCAAGTCGTAATCGAACGATCGTCGCTACTTGGAATGGCAGCTTCAACAACAACACACTCATGTATGCCGAGCCAGGGCATCCTGAGTTTGTTCAGTTCAAGCAAATCGAGGCCATCGTCGTACCAGCATCCACAAGCGACAACAACTAAGGAATAGATACGTCCATGAAATACAGCGACTTAGTCAAGTTTGACCCTATCGAATCCGTCATTCAGCTTGAACAAGCTGACTCTCTTGCGGCCGTTAAGCAATTGGTTCAAACGTTCGTTATTTCGGAACGAATGTCAGAGCAGTTGTGCGACTTGGTCATTCCCAACTTGCAATTCGAAACGCCTGCCGACAACAAAGGCATCCTGATTGTTGGTAATTACGGAACCGGTAAAAGCCACTTGTTGTCGCTTCTATCCGGATTAGCCGAGCACGCTGACCTGCACAAGGACGTCAAGGACAAGAACGTTGCCAAAGCGGCGAAGGCGATCAATGGCAAGTTCAAAGTAATTCGACTTGAGCTTCCCGCGTCAAAGAAGAGTCTTCGAAACATCATTTGTGGTCGGCTGGAAGACTTCATGGCCAATGAAGGCGTCACGTTTACCTTCCCAGCAGACGAACAAGTCGATAGCAACAAAGACGACCTGACCAATCTGATGACGCAGTTCAACGAGAAGTACCCCGATCATGGGCTGCTCCTCGTGGTCGACGAATTGCTGGACTACCTTCGCTCACGCAACCAACAAGAAATCATCCTGGACCTTGGCTTCCTTCGCGAGATCGGCGAAGTCTGCAAGCTCATTCGATTCAGGTTCATCGCGGGCCTACAAGAAGCACTCTTCGACAACCCCACGTTTCAATTTGTTGCGGAAAGCCTCCGTCGAGTCAAAGACCGTTTCGAACAAGCTCGCATTGTTCGACAAGACGTTGCCTATGTTGTTTCCGAACGTTTGCTCACAAAGACAGACGTGCAGAAAGGCAAGATTCGAGAGCACCTGCAACAGTTCACGCATCTGTACGGAGGCATGGCGGAACGACTTGAAGAGTACGTTCGTCTGTTCCCAGTGCACCCAACCTACCTTGAAGTCTTCGAAGCCATTTCGATCGCTGAGAAACGCGAGATTCTGAAGACACTCAGCGCTGAGATCAAACGTTGCTACAACAACGACGTTCCTAAGGACGAAACGGGACTGATCAGCTACGACTCCTACTGGGATTTCCTGCAAGCGAACGCGGTGCAGCGTTCTGTCCCGGAAATTCGCGAAGTCATGGACGTCAGCAAGGTTGTCGAGTCGCAGATCCAAAACGCATTCACACGTCCAAATCTCAAACCTCTGGCAATGCGAATCGTTCATGGTCTGTCTGTGAAGCGATTAGCGACCGACGACATTCGCGCAAAGATCGGTCCCACCGCAGAGGAACTTCAAAATGGCATGTGCTTGTATGCACCGATCCCAGAGAAGACCAGCGACTTCCTCCGAACCACCGTCGAAGCGTGTCTCAAGGAAATCATGCGCACGATGAGCGGCCAGTTCATCACGCACAACACCGACAACGATCAGTATTACCTCGATCTTCAAAAGACGATCGACTACGACGCCAAGATTCAAGACAAGGCAGACTTCCTTTCCGAATCGCAGCTCGACCAGTATTACTTCGATGCACTCACACGCGTCTTGGAACTGACGGATCTCCCACCGTATGTTCGTGGCTACAAGATCTGGGAACACGAAATCGAATGGCGAGAACACAAAATCACGCGGCGTGGCTATCTGTTCTTTGGCGCTCCGAACGAACGATCCACAGCCCAACCCCCGCGTGACTTTTACCTGTACTTCATCCAACCGTTCGAGCCACCGCACTACGAAGACCAGAAGCTCGCTGACGAAGTGTTTTTCAAGCTAACGCAACGCGACGAGGCATTCCTCAACTCGCTGCGCCTATATGCAGGTGCTCGCGAGATGGCAGCATCAGCGAGCAGCGGAACCAAGAAAGTCTACGAAGACAAAGCTGATGGTTTTCTGAAGACATTGGTCGCATGGCTTCGCACCAACATGCTGACATCGTTTGAAGTCGTGCATCAAGGCGTACCCAAGAAGCTGGTCGAGTGGCTCAAAGGGCACAAGACCGGCAATGCAGCGGTGCGAGATCTGTTGGAGCTCACCGGCTCGGTATGCCTAGCACAGTCGTTCAACGATCGCTATCCGCAGTACCCGACATTTACGGTGCGACTTACGGCCAGCAATCTGAAGCAACCAACTGAAGACTCGATTCGTTGGATTGCCGGCGGAGTTAAGAACAACTTGGCGACAGCCGTTCTCGATGGACTTGAACTGCTTGATGGCGAGAAGCTGAAACCAACGCAGTCGCGCTATGCAAAGGTCGTGCTTGAAAAGCTTGACGGCAAACCACCTGGCCAAGTCGTCAATCGTAAAGAGCTGATCACCGTCAAGAATGATGTCGAGCGAGAATGCCAATTCCAGCTCGAGCCAGAGTTCCTCTTGATCGTGCTGGCATCGCTCGTCCAGAACGGCAATCTTACCCTTAGCGTCGCTGGCAAAAAACTCGATGCAGCCAACTTATCGGAAGCCACCAAGACGCCACTCGACCAACTCGTTGCGTTCAAGCATGTTGAGAAGCCCAAGGGACTTCCACTAGCCGAGCTAGTTGCTCTCTTCGAATTACTCGGGCTCGCCGAGGGTTTGATTCGGAATGAGAACACGCACGAAGAAGCTGTGAAGCAACTCAAGCTGAAAGCGAACGACATCACCGAAAAGGTAGTGACCGTCGCACAGTATGTTCAAACCGGACTTCCCTGTTGGGGCAGTGAGCTGATCCCATCCGAAGACCGTGATCAGCAGCGACAAAAGCTCGACGATCTGAAGAACTTCCTCGAGGGCCTGCAAGCCTTCAACACGCCTGGCAAGCTCAAGAACTTCTCGAAGAGCACCTTGGAGATCCAGGCCCAGACTTCGACGCTTGACCTGATCAAACAACTGCAGGATCTGAACAGTCTGGTCCAAGAGTTAACGGTAGTTACCAGCTACTTGAGCACTGCCGCTGCGGTCTTGCCTCCGCAAGATCCCTGGCGAGTTCAAATGGAAACGGTTCGCAGTGATTGGCGTGCCAAACTCATGGACCCGACGGCGCGTAACGCTCCTGACTTCCGTCAGAAGATCAATCGTGCACTTCAAAAGGTGAAGGACGATTACAAGACCGCTTATTTCAATCTTCATAAGAAGGCGAGACTCGGAGCCAACGAAGACGGAAAGAAGAAGGAATTGCTCAAGGACACGAGACTGGAGAGCCTCAAGAAACTGACTGGCGTCTCGCTTCTGCCGCATGCCGCGCTGACAGAACTTCAGTCCAAGTTAGTGAAAGTGCAAACGTGCTTTACGCTGGTCAAAGACGATCTGGACGCATCGCCGATTTGTCCCCACTGCAACTTCCGTCCGCAGGAAGAGAATCTAGGTGCTAGTGGTGTCGCCATCCTGGACCAAATCGACAATCAGCTCGATAGCTTACTTGAGAACTGGACCAGCACGCTCCTCGAGAACCTAGACGATCCGACTGCGAAAAAAAGCATCAAACTCCTCCCCGAAGAGCAACGAGAAGCGGTCTCCAGTTTCGTGAAGTCCAAAACGTTGCCGGAAAAGATCTCCAACGAGCTCGTTCAGGGAATGCAGACGGCGTTGTCCGGACTGATCGCGATTTCGATCAAGCCAGCCGAACTCCTGAACACGCTAAGTGACGGTGGCGCTCCGTGCACTGTCGAGCAGATTCAAAGCCGTTTCGCGACATTCATTCAGTCAATCACCAGCGGAAAAGAGCAGTCCAAGGTTCGATTGGTCATCGAACGTGGCGACGCTTCCGGGGGCCAGTTATGATATGTCAGCCGCTCGACAACAGCTTAGACACTGACCAACCTCCCCGGTGTGCTACGAACTTAGTCACTGACCAACCTCTGCCCGATTGGGCAGCGAAGGGGGCAACGTGACTACGCACCTATCGACAAGACTCGTTTGGCACGATCGAGGCTGGGATGGTCGCTTCTGTGACCATCCACGCGGCAATAGCTCCTGCATCGCCTTGCGCCACATTCGCGAGGCACCCCGAGACGACGATTTCGAAGAAGAGAACGCTGGCCAATGGCTAGGCAAATTGGATGGCCGGCTGCCTCCCTGTGCTCGCGATCCCAACGTATTCTCGGACCAGCAGTTCACAATCACACACTTCGATCCGATCGATGGTCGCAACCTTGCGCCCGTCACCGAGGACGCACATCCATATTCGTTCTTCCCGTCTCCTTACCGCTGGATGCGCGAAGAGAACTTTCGTCAGATCATCGACGACGAGAATCTTGAGATCGCCGGCCCATCCGATCCTGAGAAGACCACCGGATGGATCTACGAAGCCAATCGTCAGATCAAGTTGCTCGACGCCTTCTGGCGAAAACTACAACCGACCTCCTCGCTGGTGTTCTTTTATGTCAACCATGGCAATCCAGTCGATCAAGAAGTAACGCGATTGCTGGTTGGCATCGGCCGCATTGCGCACATACACGACCAAGTCTTCTTTCGTCATGTGGAAGGAATCCGAGCGGAAGAGCAACCGGTGTGGACACGCTGCGTCACCCACGACTTCCCCCGACAAGGCTTTCGGCTGCCGTACCAGGAGTACCTTCGCAAGGGACACTCGCTGGATCGCATCAAATGCCCAGTACCAGACGGTGCCATGGCCAGCTTCTCGTTCGTCTCCGATCACGTCTCCGACGACGTAGCGGTCGGAGTCCTCGAGCGATTGCTGCAATCCGTTCAAGCTATTCACGAGGAGAACCTCGTTCCAGGCGATTGGGAAAACCAGATCGCGTGGTTAAACGATGTCCTCGCCGAAGTATGGACCAGTCGCGGGCCATTCCCTGGCGCAGGCAGCGTCCTGGAATATCTGGGAAATCGACTCGGGACTTCTTTTCAGCGACAAGTCCTCTCGCCGCGGTTTGCCAAAGGAGACAACGCGTGGCAGTATGTCGAAGCGATCCTCGACGGCCGCGTCCCCTGTGAAGAACCACGCTATGTTCAGGGAATGAAGACGGCCGCCAGCCGCTGGACCTCGTACACACCATCGCGTCGCGATCTTTTGAAGCGTCTGTTGCGATTTGAGCTAACACCCGACCAAGTCGCCCGCATCGCCAATCCCAATCAGCGAGCCCAAGCGGGAATCACCGCCTCGGACGAAGAACTCATTGCCAACCCGTACCTGATCTACGAAACAGACCAAGGGGGAGAAGGCTCGCCACCGGTTGCACTGGAGACGATCGATCGCGGCATGCGCCCTGAAGGAGCCGCTGCCCACTTCCAAACCAACATCGAAGATTGTCCGCACGACGACCCGCGCCGAGTACGAGCTGCTGGCATTCAAGTCATGCGTGATGCCGCTGACGCCGGTGATACGTTGATCACCTTTGGCCAGTTTGTCTCCAAGATAGAAACGCTCTTTCCCGAGCGTCGTGAATGCAAACCCGATCCAGACTTGATCCGTGGGCAAGCTGCGTACTATCGCGAGCGTCTGGACCTGCAATTGGACAACAAGCCCAACACGGTCGCACTCAGTTATCTAGCCGACTTGGAAACGGAACTGCGTGGCCGACTCGGTCGCATGGTCGCGCGAACCAACGATCCTGCACCGAACGATTGGAACTGGGAAGAGATTCTCAAATCAGAATTTGGCAAAGGTGGCACTGATCTCCCTGAGGAAGTCGAAAAGCGAGCCCAAGCAGAAAAAGCCCTGGCGCTAAAGACACTCTACGATCGGCGATTCAGCATCCTCACCGGCCGAGCCGGCACGGGTAAGACCAGCGTTTTGAAAGTCTTCCTGAAAGGCTTGGAACAACTGCACGGCAAACAGCCGCTATTGCTACTGGCCCCCACGGGTAAAGCCCGTGTCCGTTTGATGGATCGAACCAAGCGCGACGACGGCAGCGTGCGCGATGCCTTTACAATCCACCAGTTCTTAATGCGCCACGACTGGTTGAACCCCGAGACGTTTCAACTCCGCTACCAAGGAGGAAAACAACGCGGAACGCCGACTGTCATCATTGACGAAGCATCCATGATCCCCATGGACCTGCTGGGCGTATTGATGCGAGCACTCGATCTGAACAAAGTGCAACGACTGATTCTGGTCGGCGATCCCAACCAACTGGCACCGATTGGCCCTGGACGTCCTTTCGTCGATATCATCGCTTGGCTGGAACAAGATCCGCAGCGGCGCAGATGTTTGGCAAAGCTAGCCGAACGAGCGCGGCACGAAGATCACAACAGCCTCGCCCTTCAATTGGCCGACGGCTATCTACGCGAAGAACCTGGTCCTGATGATGACGCACTATTATCACGAGCCGCCAGACAAGACGTCGAAGGAGATTTGGAAGTCCACTTTTGGAACGATTCTCGGCAGATGGAAGCAGTACTCGCGGCCCGCATGAAGCAGCTGTTAGGTGTCGCCGACGATCCGAACGCATACGGCTCGCTCAACACGAGTCTGGGAGTCGGCGATACCAAACGTCCAGAGCCGACACACGCCGAACACTGGCAGATCCTCAGTCCCGTACGCAACCACGAGTACGGCACGATTGAACTCAACCGCCGCGTACAACAGAAGTACCGCGCCAGCCTGTTGAAGGCCAAAGGTTATAAAAAACCATTCGGTGAGGAGCGAATTGTCTGGACCGACAAAGTCATGCAGAAATTCAACCGAGGCATCAAAGCCTGGCCGCCTGGAGAGAACAATCTCAACTACGTGGCCAACGGTGAGATCGGACTGGTCACTTACACCCACTCCGACTATCTCGACGTAAAGTACTCAACGCAACCAGAAGTCTCGTATCGATACTTCCGCAATCAAGTCGATGAGAACCTCGAGCTGGCTTATGCGCTGACCGTTCACAAGTCCCAAGGAAGCGACTTCGACTACGTCTTCCTCGTGCTTCCCTCGGCGGCCACGACCCTGTCGCGCGAGCTGCTTTACACTGGACTGACGCGTTTCCGAAAGAAGATCGTCCTGTTGCTCGAACGCGACACTCGCATTCTTGAATCGCTGCGCAATCCAGCCGCCTCAGACACGCTGATGCGCAACTCGAACTTGTTCGTGTTAGCCGTACGCCCCGACGATGTCGAGCATTACTATCCGAGCCACTTGATCCACCGCACCAGCAAAGGCGTCTTGGTTCGCTCCAAATCGGAGGTCATCATCGCCGACATCTTGTCGCGACTTGGGGCGAGTTACGAATACGAGCTGAAGCTTGTATCGCGCGATGATCCACACGACTTCCGGCTCCCTGATTTCACTGTCAGCTTTGAAGGTGACACGTTTTATTGGGAGCATTTAGGAATGTTGGCGATCCCCTCTTATCGCGAAGCGTGGGAGCGAAAACGCCAGTGGTACGAAGTCAACGGATATCTCGATCGAGTCATCACGTCCGAAGACGGGCTCGACGGCAGTATTGACGCTGCTGCGATCGAGAAAATTGCACGCAAAACGATCCTAATGGAAGGTTAATTGGCATGGCAAAGAAGTCAGCAAAAGCTCAAAAAGAAACTCTCTTTAAAGAAACTCTAGTGCCGGCCGCGCCTGGCTCAGATCGACTCTTCGAAGTCAGCTATGACGACTCTAAACCCGTCGAGTGCTTAGGGATGACCTTTCCGAGCGATGAAGCTCGTCGTGCTTATTTTCTAGCAAGGCTACGTGAGAAACTTCAAGACCCTGAGTTTCGTAAGATTAAAGGATTTCCAATCGCAGAGGACGACGACATTATAGCAATGTCGGACCCCCCCTATTACACAGCTTGCCCGAACCCATTCATCAATGATTTCATCGAGATACATGGTACAGAGTATGACTCGAAAGGCAAATACCATCGAGAACCCTTTACATCCGATGTGAGCGAAGGCAAAACTCACCCGATTTATACTGCTCATGCTTATCACACCAAAGTACCACATCGCGCGATCATGCGATACATCTTGCACTACACAAAGCCTGGAGATGTTGTTTTTGACGGGTTTTGTGGCACCGGAATGACGGGTGTTGCCGCTCAATTGTGCGGTGACAGGAATGAAGTACAGAGTCTGGGATACCGAATTGACGCTAAGGGCAAGATCCTTGAAGACGCGAGTGATCAAAGCGGGAAAACGAAAACTGCGGAAATCTCGGAACTCGGTGAACGTCGCGTGATATTAAATGACCTTGCACCTGCAGCGACATTTATTGCCAGCAATTACGCACTGCCGATTAATGTGCGAGAGTTTAAAAGCGAAGCAGTTCGTATTTTACGCGAGGTCGAGAATGAACTTGGATGGATGTATGAGACGCAGCATTCTGAAGGAAATACAAAAGGAAAGGTCAACTACACCGTATGGAGCGAGGTGCTTGCGTGCGAATGTGGTGAAGAAATCATATTTACCAATGAAGCGCTTGATGCTGAAACTGGATTCGTTCGTGAAATGTTTCCTTGTCCACGTTGTGGTGTCGAAACAGACAAGAGTTCCCTGACGCTACTTTACGAATCGCAATTCGATGTCGCACTTCGCGGACCTAATGCTCTTCCAAAGCGAGTACCAGTTTTAATCAATTACCAGGTGAGAAATGGTAAATACGAAAAAGCACCTGATGACAATGACTTGGATATATTGCAGCGCATTTCTGCGTTACCATTCCCATCTCAAGTGCCACTGCTTGAACTTCCAGAAATGCAGATGAAGCGAGTGGGGCGCATGCAGCCCTGTCAAATTACACATATTCATCATTTCTTCTTGAAGCGAGCAGCTCATACACTAAACGCTCTATGGTTAAAAGCGGCAACTCTTCGAGATCGACGAGTTCGCAATATGTTAATATTCTTCGTTGAACAGGCAATTTCTGGACTCTCTGTTTTAAATCGCTATCAGCCGGTGATGCACGGCAGGCTGGGGGGGTCCCAGGTGAATCGCGCAATGAGTGGAGTATTCTATGTTGCTTCCCATATTTCTGAGTGCTCGCCCAAATACAATCTGGAAAACAAGCTTAAGCGATTAGAGAAGGCATTCACGACGTATAGAACGCAGCTTAATACTACGTTAATCACGACCCAGGACCTTTCATCTGTATCAATACGAGACAATTCTATTGACTATATTTTTACCGATCCTCCATTTGGTGAGAATATCTATTACTCAGACTTAAATATTCTTGTCGAGTCGTGGCACAGGGTACGAACTAATTCTGAGAATGAAGTCATCGTTGATCGAGTTAAAGAGAAGACCTTGCTCGACTATCAACGAATGATGAGCGATTGTTTCAGTAATTATTATCGGATACTCAAGCCTGGTCGATGGATGACGGTCGAATTCCACAATTCCAAAAACAGTGTTTGGAACGCGATTCAAGAAGCGCTGCAGCATGCGGGCTTCGTCGTCGCGGATGTACGTACGCTCGACAAAAAGCAGGGATCGTTTCAGCAGGTCGTTAGCGGCAATACGGTAAAACGAGACTTGATCATATCTGCATACAAGCCGAACGGCGGACTTG
Source organism: uncultured Pirellula sp. (assembly GCA_903892355.1). GTDB lineage: Bacteria > Planctomycetota > Planctomycetia > Pirellulales > Pirellulaceae > JBKCUI01. Next base: position 23,504 of record CAITIE010000083.1, read on the forward strand.
AGGAAAAGATCAGAACGCATGCTGGGTCTGATCAAGGCGCCTGGGAGTTCACGACAACGCACCTACGGCAATTACCGATTTTTGTCTCCAAGGCTGGCAAGGCAGAGCAGATTAGTGAGCGGCAGGGCTACTTGCTTTACGACCGTATGGTCGCGTTTCATGTCCAGCGAGGTTTTCCAGTTCCGATGTCGTCTCCTGAGTTTCATGCAGGGATCAGACAACGATTTGCTGAACGAGATGGAATGTATTTCCTCTCAGATCAGGTAGCTGAGTACGATCGTAAGCGAATGGAAGTTGGCGCTGTAGAACAACTTGAGCTGTTCGTCAGCGACGAGAAGAGCGCTATTCAATGGGTACGACAGCAACTAGGCAAACAGCCACTTTCATACAAGGAGTTGCAGCCAATATACATGCGCGAGGCACAGCGAGTCTGGGACAAGCATGAGCAGCCGTTGGAGCTCAAAACCATCCTTGAGCAGAATTTTATTCAGGATAAGGACGAAACGTGGCGCGCCGCCGACTCTAAAAAGGAGGCTGACCTAGAACAGCAACGCCGCCGCCAGCTACTCAAGGAATTTCAAGAGTACCAGTCCACGAAGGGTAAGCTGAAGATCGTTCGTATGGAGGCGCTTCGAGCTGGCTTCACCGATGCTTGGCAAAAGAAGGACTATGCCACGATTGTCCAGACTGCAAAGCGAGTTCCCGAAGCTGTCATCCAGGAAGACCAAGCCTTATTGATGTATTTCGATAATGCCTCGCTGTTACTAGGTGATTGATCAATACTAGAACTGGCATCAATGTCAAACGAACTTGGGGTGCAGATGAAAACAAAGCAAACCAGCTTAGCATTAGCCAAACAGCACTCGACCGAACCAAGTTCGGTCGAGTGTCTTGGTTTGACGTTTGCAGACGATGAAGCACGACGCGAATTCTTTACCCGTAAGCTTCGTGAAGAGCTTGAAGATGCAGCCGCACGCAACATCGAGGGCTTTCCAATCGGCGACATCGACGAGATCGTGGCTCTGTCTGACCCGCCTTATTACACAGCGTCTCCGAATCCGTTTCTTGGAGATATGATCGCGCATTACGGTAATACGTATATGGCAGACGATGGCTATCGCTGCGAGCCATTTGCTTCTGACGTATCGGTCGGCAAGAACGACACGATCTACATGGCTCACAGCTACCATACAAAGGTGCCGCATCAAGCGATCTTGCGGTACATCCTGCACTACACCAAACCCGGAGACATCGTTCTAGATGGTTTCTGCGGTTCTGGAATGACCGGTGTCGGAGCTTCGCTCTGTGACGATTTGCCCGCTGACGAGAAAGCTGCTATCGAACGTGAAATGCCCGGCGTCCAGTGGGGACGCCGCATTGCGATTCTCAATGACCTAAGTCCAGCCGCCACGTTTATTGCTCACAACTACAACGTCGAAGTCAACCCGGACGACTTTCTCGATGAAGCCAATGCGTTATTGGAGCGAATCGAACGAGAGTGTGGCTGGCTCTATCGTACAGCTCATCAAGAGTCGAAGCAGTCTATCTTCACTGATGACGCCAATCAGAACGGAGTCATGAACTACTGCGTCTGGTCCGAGGTGATGAGTTGCCCGCAATGTGGCAAGGAGATCGTCTTCTTTGAGCACGCCGTGGACACTTCCGCTGAGCCGCTTTCGGTCCGTGATGAGTTTCCGTGTCCAGATTGCGGTATCCGGCTAACAAAACGTTCACTGGAAGCTTTTCATGAAACCGTTTTCGATCCGCTTTTGAATCGCAACGTTCAGCGTGTGAAACGCGTGCCGGTGTCAATAAAGTACACGTTGGGTAAGAAGCATTGCACCAAGCTCTTGGACGATGCCGATCGAGTGCTGATCTCGTCAGTTCAACTAGAAAAGGACCCCACGGTTCTGAGTCCCTTCGAGATGCCGACTGGTGGCTTGTCGGCAGGCAACGAGACAGACGGCCTAACTCACCTTCACCACTACTACACGCCTCGCAACTTTGTCACGATTTCCAGAATGATCGCCGCCGCCGATGGCAAGTATCGACGGCAGTTGCTGAACCTAATTCAATCGATCTCGGTTCGACTCTGCTCTTTTCTAACGACCTATCAATTGGGCAAACGCGGCAACGTTCCGATGACAGGGACTTTGTATGTGGCTTCCTTGTTGGCCGAAGCGAATCCGATAAAGAGTCTTGAAGGCAAACTCCGCGATTTTGTGAAGGTCTACCAGTCGCTCCGACATTGGAATTTCGTAGGTTGCGGTTCCAGTGCTCGACTCGCGTCAATCCCCGACAACAGCGTCGACTACGTCTTCATCGATCCGCCTTTCGGTGACAACCTGAATTACAGCCAGTTGAATATGCTTTGGGAAGGCTGGTTGCGTCTCCGTACCAACGTTGCGTCGGAAGCAATCGTCGATCGCTATACGAAGCGAGATTTGGCTTTTTACCAGGAAAGTCTTCGAAAGTGTCTGTGCGAGTTCCATCGCGTATTGAAACCCGGCCGCTGGATGACGGTCGAGTTTCACAATTCGAAAAACGCCGTTTGGAATGCGATCCAGGCGTCGATCATTGAGGCTGGTTTCGTTATTGCCGATGTTCGTACCTTGGACAAAAAGCAAGGCACTCCCAAGCAAGTCAACAGCGTCAATGCTGTGAAGCAGGATTTGGTAATCTCGGCGTATAAGCCAACGGAGGCGTTTGAGAAACAGTTTTCATTGCAGGCCGGTGATTTAGATGGGATCTGGTGCTTTGTTGAGCAGCATCTGCGTCAGCTGCCCGTCTTTGTTGCCAAAGTAGGTCGAGCCGAGACGATTGCAGAGAGACAAAAGCATTTGCTATTCGATCGCATGATCGCTTTTCACGTTCAACGCGGCATCACGATTCCGATTTCCGCGTCGGCTTTCTACACCGGTTTGATGCAGCGTTATCCCACACGAGATGGCATGTTCTTCTTGCCAGACCAGATCCCCGACTACGATCGCCAACGTCTGAGCGTCCAAGAGATTGAGCAGCTTGAACTGTTCGTCACCGATGAACGGTCTGCTATCCAGTGGATACGCCAACAGCTGGCCGCTAAGCCCATGACGTTCCAAGGCATTCAACCGCTCTTCATGAAGGAAACAATGCTTGCCTGGGACAAGCACGAAGCGCCGCTCGAGTTGAAAACTTTACTCGAAGAGAACTTCATCCAGGACGATCAAGGCAACTGGCTTGTCCCGGACCCGAACAAGGAAGCTGACCTAGAGCAATTGCGTCATCGCAGCCTGTTGAAGGAGTTTCAACGATACCTGGAAGTCAAAGGCAAGCTGAAAGTCTTTCGCACGGAAGCGTTACGCGCCGGATTTAAGGATGCGTGGCAAAAGCAGGATTACGCAACCATCGTTCAAATGGCGAAACGCGTCCCCGAATCGATCGTTCAAGAAGATCCCGCATTGCTGATGTATTTTGACGCTGCATTGATGCGGTCGGGGGAAGCGTAATGAATGATGTCCCCCCTTCGCAGTTCGCTGTAGGCGACTGGGCTTTCAGTGCTGTCCACGGTGAATCGGTTCGTATCCTGGATGTGGAAACCGTCTGGGGTCGCTCTGTGTACCAGGTGTGGGTGCCTCGACTGGGCTCGATGGAACGTGTACCTGCGGAATCGCTGTCGGCTGCTCAAGCAGACGAACAGATCAGCTTGGACAAGATCCTTTACACGATTTCCGCCGCGAAGGTTGCGGATGCATTAACGCAAGACGTCCTTCTCGCACCGCTCGAAGCCGGCGTCATTCCTCTGCCTCACCAGCTTCATGCTCTTTCCCGGGCAGTCACTGGCGACCGCGTTCGCTTCTTGCTGGCGGACGAAGTCGGTTTGGGCAAAACGATCGAAGCGGGGTTGATCTTCCGCGAGCTGAAATTGAGAGGCTTGGTCAAACGCGTTCTTGTGGTGGCGCCCAAGGGATTGGTGACTCAGTGGGTTCAAGAAATGCAGACTCACTTCGGCGAGTCATTCCGACTGCTGACGCCTAGCGAGTTTTCCAGCTATCGCAGTCTGACGGGTGCGGAGAATGTCTGGCGACAGTTCGATCAAGTCGTTTGTCCGGTCGATTCAATCAAACCGATCGAGCGGCGTCGCGGTTGGTCCAATGAAAAGCTCGAAACCTACAACCAGGAACGAATTGGAGATTTGATCGACGCCGGTTGGGATCTAATTATCTGTGACGAGGCTCATCGACTGGGTGGCAGTACCGAGCAAGTGGCTCGATACCGCTTGGGTAAAGCATTGTCTGAAGCCGCTCCCTATTTGTTACTTCTATCTGCTACGCCTCACCAAGGCAAAACGGATGGGTTTCAACGGATCATGGCATTGCTGGACAAGGAAGAGTTCATTCCGTCCGCTCCCATTCGTAAAGAAAAGGTGGCCCCCTTTGTCATTCGCACCGAGAAGCGACGGACCATCAACGAAAAAGGTGAGCCGTTGTTCCTGCCCAGGTCGACCAAGCTTGTGCCTGTGCGATGGGTTGAAAAACATGCGCTGCAACGACAACTGTATGAATCGGTGACCGAGTATGTTCGCATTGGCTACAACCAAGCGATCAAGCAAAACCGCCAATATCTTGGCTTCTTGATGATCCTTATGCAGCGTCTGGTGACTAGCAGCACTTATGCGGTCGCATCGGCACTTGAAAAAAGGCTTGATGCACTGCAATCAGCCAATATGGCCTACGCGACTCAGCCTATGGATGGTGAGAATTCGGACGATGATGATAGGCTCGGAATTCCATCCCAGGAAGATAGCCAAGAGCAGCTTGATGAGTTACTCGCCAGGCGAATGACTGGTTTGCAAAATGAGCGAGAAGAGGTCACTTTGCTCCTCGAGCTCGCTCGCCGTTGCCAAGCCCAGGGGCCAGACGCGCGAGCCGAAACGCTGTTGGAGATTCTCTATGAGAATCAGCGTGCTGAGAACAATCCTGAACTCAAGTACCTGATCTTCACCGAGTTTGTGCCGACCCAAAATATGCTCAAGAAGTTTCTCGAACATCATGGGTTCTCGGTCGTCTGTTTGAATGGCTCGATGGATTTGGACGCGCGGCGAGACGTCCAGACGCAGTTTGCGCAGAAAGCTCGTATTCTTGTTTCGACTGATGCCGGTGGCGAAGGTTTGAATCTGCAATTCGCACACATCGTGATCAATTACGATTTGCCCTGGAATCCGATGCGGATCGAGCAGCGGATTGGACGCGTCGATCGTATCGGCCAAAAACACCCCGTGAAGGCGTTCAATCTGATTTTCGAGGAGAGCGTGGAGCTGCGAGTACGCGAAGTACTTGAGGAAAAGCTCTCGAAGATCCTTGAAGAATTCGGAGTCAGCAAAACCCAAGATGTGCTCGATTCCACAGAGAATGGAGCGATGTTCGAAAAGTTCTATGCGCAAGCGATCATCGATCCCAACAACATTGATTCGAATTTGAATGCACTGGCGATGCAAGTTCGTGAACAGGCGGAGTATGAGAGGAGCGGTCGATCCTTTTACGGCGATACGGTTCTTGATCCTCAGTTAGCCCAGCAACTGAGTCAGCATCCATTGCCATTTTGGGTCGAACGAATGACAACGGCTTTTCTTCGGGGCAAAGGCGGAAAGGTTACCAAGGACCTATTCTCCTATTCGCTGCGCTGGCCGGATGGCCACCAGATGGATCGCGTTTCATTTCGCAGTCGCGATGCACAAGACAATGGCCTGCGTCACATCAGCCTGGAAGAGCCACGCGTCCGCCGTTTGGTAACGCAATTACCTCGCGTATCGGCGACTGATCCGATTCCACGAGTCCGTTTCGCCGACTTAGCGGAAGGTGTTGTCGGTTACTGGTCCTTGTGGCGGATTGGTATTGTCGATCAGGCCACGGATGCGACCGCCGGTCAATCGTTTCGCCACGTGAAGATTATTCCCATCTTTCACCACGACGATGGACGCAATCTGTCTACCACGGCGCGGCATATCTGGGATTTGCTGATGGAAGAGGGGCCCGCGGTAGAGCTCGTCGGCAATGTCGAAGCGGATCAATCTCGAGCCATCTACGATCGTTTAAGAACTGATGCCGAACGATTGGGCGAGAATGCTTATCGCGAACTTTATGACCGCCACCAGGAACAACTAAAGCGTGAAAGAGAAAAAGGGGAATACGCATTCCAAATGCGCCGCGATGCCCTCAGCAAGATCGGCTTGTCCCAAGTTCGTCAACATCGCACGAAACTGCTCGAAGAAGACGTACGCGTCTGGACTGAGGCTTTGCGCAAGCGTGAGCAGATCATGCCCGAGCTACTTCCCGTCCTGATTTTGCGGGTGGAGGCAGTCCATGGCTAATTGGCGTGACTCCATTCTGAAGCATTTCAAACCCAAGGTATCGAGGTTGACGCTGGTGGCCGACCCTGATGGCTTGCTCACCGAAGAAGGCATGCTCTCAGCGATTCGTGAACGTGGTTTTGATCTGATCCCGTTTGATGATTCGATCAGCTTTCGTTACGCCTACGAGTCGCAGTATCGCAGCCAGTGGGACAAGCGAAAGAAGACGGACTTGGTGGTTGTCTTGCGCTCGAGCGAACAGCAATTGGACTATTTGCCGTTCGACCTGCTCAGGGCCGGCGTGCATCTGAGTTTTGCTCTGCATCAGCTCTTTCCCAAGCTGAATTATTCGGTGATCGAGAAGGTCGATCGTTCACTCTTAGATGCCATTGCCCTGGCATACCCTACGATCGATGGTAATTCGTTGTCGGAACGAGAGACCAAAGACTTTGTGTTGATGCACTGCTTCCGAATCGTGGCAGCGCTCATCAGCACTCCTGTGGATCTGATGAAGATTCTACTCTCGGTTCACTCTCGAAATGTGCAACTGCCGGACCTGCTGGTCGATCACTTGCAACTAAGCCTGAAAAACAATTCAAAGTTCGCAGATTGGCCTATGCCGGCTATCCTGAAGAGCCGAGACCACTTCCTGCATTTTGTCCAAGATGAGTGGAGAGGATTCCTCGCGGGCTTTGCGCCGCGCGATGTTGGAGGTGAAGGAATGCAGGGAGGGACGCATTCAATGGTATCTGAATCGCGATCGAATTCTCGTATACCATTCGAGCATGAGGACATTAGAGCTTACGTCGACACGCTGTTTCTTGAGGGTTCGCTGTCGCCGATTGTAGCCCCAGGTCTGAATGCGGTGCCAGATTGGGCGCACGTTGGAATACAACAAGATCCACTCGGTGACGCGGTTCGCCGCTACCACGGTTTGAAGAAAGCGTTCGAGGCTAGCATACCCGCCGCCGACGCATCTCACAAGGAATGGCAACAAGCCGGGCACCGTTGGGCCGAATTGATCGTTCTGCGCTGGGAGTGGGATCAGACGCTCAGTGATGAGGATCGATCGTCGTGGGCAGCGTTACACGCAACGGTAGAGAATCAATTTGGTAATTGGATGATGCATCGGTACGGGGCGTTACATAATCTGCCGTACCAGCAGTCACCCGTCATGGTGCATCAAATATCGAGGTACATGGCATTTGAGCGTAGTCGAAAGAAGCAACAGAAAGTCGCGTTGGTTGTTCTCGATGGGTTGGCGCTTGACCAATGGCTACTGCTGAAGAAGCACCTGGAAATAAACGACAGCACTTGGCGTTTCCATGAGTCATCCGCTTTCGCCTGGGTGCCGACTTTAACTACGGTTACACGTCAGACTATTTTCGCTGGCGAGCCTCCGCTGTATTTCCCTGATTCTTTGGGGACCACGTCGAAGGAAAAGTCCCATTGGCTTCGATTCTGGGAAGACCAAGGAGTCAAGCGAGCCAGTGTCGATTTGGTGACGAACTTAGATAGCCCCACCGATCCGGCGTTAGAGACTGCACTTGAGAATCATCAGCTTGCAGTCCTAGGGGTTATTTGGAACAAGGTTGACAACATCATGCACGGTATGCAACTGCAGACTGCTGGCATGCACAACCAGGTTCGTTTGTGGGCGGAACAGGGGCACCTACAACAGTTGCTCATACGATTGTCACACGAAGGTTTTGTGATCTATTTAACGGCCGACCACGGCAATGTGACCGCGGCAGGCATCGGAAATCCCAAGGAGGGAGTTCTTGTCGAGACCAAGGGCAAGCGAGTTCGTGTTTACGACAACATCGAGTTTTTAGATGAGGTTGCCGCCAAGTTTCCTGAATCGCAACGTTGGACTAATCAAGGCTTGCCGCCATCTCGCTTTGTCTTGTTTCCAGGCAGCCTGAAGGCATTCACGAATGAAGGCGATCAAGTGGTATCGCACGGCGGGATTTCCATAGAAGAAGTCTTAGTGCCGTTCGTGACCATCACCAAGGAGGGGACATGAAGAAAGTTGTTGGTCTCGACAGGAAACTGAAGCGAGTTTGGTTGGACGCTGCATTGGATCATCTCGGGCTTGGGCACGATGACGATTCATTGCGTGCGTTCATGAACGAGCAGTTGATCGATTCTCTCCCGAGCAAAGAGTCTCGAGCCAAGGCACTTGCGATCATCTTGCGGGTATGGAGTACGATCCCACGCGAGCGAATGCACTTGCGAGATCGAGCTATTAAGCTGCTACCAACGATTTCGGGGCATGAACGAATTTGGTTGCACTGGGGCATGACGGCTCTTGCGTATCCATTCTTCCGAGACGGAGTGGAAGTCATTGGAAGGTTGTTAGCTCTTCAAGACGATTTCACGACGGGACATGTCCAAGATCGAATCGTGGCGGGCTGGGGAGATCGTACAACGTGCAAGTTGGCAGCGCGATACTTACTGAACACATTGGTGGATTGGGAGCTACTGCGGTCTACAGATTCTCAGGGGCACTTCCTGCCAGCGAACAAGATGAAAAGCGATTCGCCAGGGCTTCAGCTGTGGCTGCTCGAAGCATTGCTGAACGCAAGTGAGTCGAACGAAATCGAGGCGCAACAACTCCTTCGACTACCTGAGGCATTTCCATTTGCGATCACCATCGGCTTATCTGACCTCCGAAAAAGCGATTACCTAGCGATTCATCGCCAGGGACTCGATATGGATATGGTTGGTCTGAATCGCAAGCCTGGGCTGTCACCGATGGTTGGCGAGAAGAAAAAGGAAAGGCCACCGAAAGAAGGGAATCGCAAAGCTAGAGCTGAGAAAGCGCACAAAGAGCAAGAGCAGGCGGAAACGAAACCTCGTTGCAATAACGAAAAGGCTCGGCGTCAAGCGATTACGACAGCTCTCAAGAATACCGACAAAAAGACACTTGTTTCCCGTGGCGATCGGCTCTTCACATTTTATGAAGCTTACAACAGGGTTGGCGGTCCGTTTGACCATCAGATCCGCCAGTGCATCGATCTGTACCGAGATGGGCATTTTGGCCCTTGCCGGACTTTTGCTTCAAACGTGATCGAGCAAATGTTGCAACCTCGAAGAAAGCTGAAATCAAACAAGTTGACAATTGGTTCCTTTGAGAAGTTTGCTTCAGATTTGGTCAAAAAGAGGTTAATCGACGAATTGCTAAAACAGAAGCTTGTCACTGCGAGAAAAGAACTAAATGAATCAGCGCATCAAGCCATGCAAACTGGTGATTCCAGCGAAACAGCGGCAAGAGCCATGCTGGAGTTGCTAGTTGAGCTCGATAGCTCACTCCGAATGGACACGTTGTTCGAATAAGTGCCAGACGTACAGTTAACAATTCTCCGGTTCTGCTAGAAAGCATCTCGGAGATCGAATTCGGTGGTTGATTCCCGTCTCTCGGCACCAACGTCTTGCTTCGATGAGGGGTCCGGAGAGAGGTCTCTTCTCCGGTTCGAGAGGAGTGTGATTCCCGCAAGGCACTTCAACCCGTCGCACACAGCTAGTCCTGGCACAGAGTTCTGTCGCCCGAAAATAGCCGCACAAATTTTCTATTTTCCATCTTGGTGTGACCAGAGGTGTCACTGCCCCTCTTGAGAATGCTAGCAATCTACGACTTTTCTGTTTGTATCGATTGCAGGGGTAACCATGAATCACAGCTTCAACTCGCACCGGATCCGGTGCATCTCGATCATCGGGGGATTCCTCGATGGAACCAAGTTCGAATTGGCCGACGGCCTGAATTGCTTTATCGGTGC
>CAITIE010000084.1 GCA_903892355.1 uncultured Pirellula sp.
GACGATTGCGAACAGTGCGGTGACATTGAGCACCAGCAATTCGTTGCTTGCGAAAGTGACGTTGAGCACGGTGGGTGCAACCGATGGGACGTACTCAATGAGTTTGAGTGGATTGGACGCGATCGATAGCGGATTCAATCAGATTGCGACGTCATCGGCCGGCAGTTTGTCGTACACGATTTCGTCCTCGGCGGTTCCTGAGCCATCGTCGATCGCGTTGGTGAGCATCGTGGCTGGTGGCATGGCGTACCGGCTTCGACGGCGCAGGTCGTAGTTCGCTGGACGAGGCCCTCGTTAGAAGGCCGTATCTCTTAAAACTTGTAGGCAGCTCCTTTCGCGGGAGCTGCCTTTTTTGTTTGAGCTCATCAACTCGACGTGGTGCTTGCTACGTCGAATCCAACTGGGTTACGTACTCCTAGCATTCTTACTTCATTCTTTTCGTCGAGATTTCGTCATTGAACCCACATCAATATTTCATCAAAGCGAAGTATGAATTAATCGTTCGGATGATAGCTTAAGCAATCTGCAAAACGAACACTCGCAAGCGGGAATAAGGAAGTTCGGGAAATGGGTTTTCAATTAAGGTGTGTTTTTCTACTGACGATACTTTGCACTCTTACGGTCGGATGTGGGAAGCCACCCATGACGGAGGTAAGCGGCGTTGTTCTGTTGGATGGCAAGCCGGTATCCAACTGCAAGGTCGGTTTTTTCCCTGATGTTGAGATCTTCAATCCAGACCGGCACGGTTATGGGTTTGGGTTGACACAGGATGACGGCAAGTTTTCCATTCTGCATCCTCAAGGTGAGATAGGTATTTGGCCTGGGAAGTACAAAGTGACGTTGGTTGCATGGGTATCGAAGGATGGAAAGATTATTGGACCTGAGGCGAAGCCCAGCGAAGTTGAAGGCGGTGTTTACAATCGATTTCCGGAAGAGTACGAATCGCCTGGGACTACGCCGCTTTTCTCGAAGGTGGAGAACGGGAAAGTGAATTTTTTCGAATACCGTGTGGTTGGTGGCAATCAAGGAGATGAAGCAAGATGAATTGGTCTAGATTTTTGCGTATTGGGTCTCGCAAAGCCGGATTTACGTTGGTGGAGTTGCTTGTTGTAATTGCAATTATTGGCGTGATGGTTGGATTGCTGTTGCCTGCCGTGCAGGCGGCGCGTGAGGCGTCCCGGCGGATGAGTTGTCAGAATAACGAAAGGCAACTTGGGCTGTCTGTGCAGAATTTCGAGTCAGCAATCAAAGCATATCCACTGGCTGCCGAGTTTGAGGTTGGGACCGCTTGGCACAGCTTGATCCTACCGTACATGGAACAGAGGACACTCTATGAGATCATGACATTTCAAGAGGACGGTGAAGGTAACTATCAGTGGGCATTTGGGGTTCCAGGTATCAGTGGAGATGCGGCGCTCAATAATCGGGCTTACAGCCGCTTTTTCAAAAACATTTACGTCTGCGAACAGCGGTTGCCTTCCTTCCGATGTCCATCATCGAGTTTTCCCGATTCGGCCGCTGACATCTCGGGAGATAACTGGATCGTTCAGAAAAGGGCCCCGACCAATTACCTTGGCTGTGTATCGGGTTTGCTTGCTACCGATCGTCGGCGACAGATTGCAACTGCACCGTGGGGGGGGACTGGTGCAACGGAAGTGATTCACGATCTCGATGGTGTTTTCGTCAACAAGATGGCCCATCAGCGGATCCGATTCAATGGGAAATCTTGGGGGATTTCTGGAATGAAGATGTCAGCGATCACAGACGGTACATCCAACACGATTGCCATTGGCGAAGCGGAAGCTGATGTGCGCGATGTTCCTGAGATGGGATTGAATCGGGAGAACAATCGAGACAACTTTGGACGTAAAGATCACTGGGCATTTGGTGGAGACGACGTTGATACCAACAACCAAGGGGATATGTCTGAGCATTTGGGGACGACGGGAGTTCCGATGAACTCGCCACGTGTTGCTCCTGGGCAAACTGGTTTTGCTGCGTATGAGTTTTGCTTCGGTTCGCGACACACGGGTGGGGCGAACTTCTGCTATGCCGATGGATCGGTCCGTTTCCTTTCCCAGCAAATCGATCCCAAGATTTACAGTGCTTTTGGGACGAGGAATCAGGGGGAAGTTGTGCAGACAGAAGATCAATAAATCCTTTATAAACGGGCTTTCTAGGGAGCTTTTTGGGTGTTCGTACAGCATCGGAGTGCGCGAAATGCAAGGCCTCGCATGTTTTAGTAAGCTGTGTATATCGACAGTGCTTTCCGTCTGGGCATGTTTTGTGAATTGCGACTTGGTGTGGGCCCACGAAGGTCCAGACCCGAGGTGCAGCTGGCTTTTCGATGCGTCTCGTACCGATCAGAGAGTATTGAAGTCCCTCGCAGGTCCTGATCTCAATTGCGAAGGTGACTTTCGTGTTGAGAGTGCAGGTCGTGGAACTTGTTTACGATTTGATGGCTTAAATAATGCGTTGCGTGGCGAAGGAGATTGGTCAAGCATTCGTAAGTTGTTGCCAACAGATGCATTGACCGTCTCGGCATGGGTAAGCGTTGATGAGACGTTACCTTTTGGTGGTGTTATTTCAGCATTTCAAGATAACGGTGATGCAGAGTCTGGGTGGATGCTAGGTTACAACCAAGAGGCTTTCGTTTTTGGTTTGTCTACGGTTGGTGCAGATGACGGCGACGGTAAGCTAACCTATTTGTCCGGAAAGACTCCGATTGTACGAGGAAAGTGGTATCACCTTTGCGGTGTTTACGATGGACAGGTGATGCAGATTTGGGTTGATGGCCAATTGGATGGCGAGTCGTCTATCCAGTCGGGGAAAATCTTGTATCCAGAAGAAGGCAAGTTGGTAGTTGGTGCGTACTCGGATTCCAACGAGCATTTTGTGCTTAGTGGTCGACTGTCTCAAATAGCGATTTACGATTTGGCAGCGAAGCCTGCTTGGGTAGCGCACGAATTTGAGCATCAGAAGGATTGGGCGACGCTGCCTCCTGTTCTCGATCCCTCACGTGATTTTCAGTTCTTGGTAAAGCCATATCTGCAGTTTGGAACGAAGGATTCAATGTGCGTGGCGTGCGAAGTGAGTCGACCTTCTCGAATTTCCGTTCGGTATGGAGAAACGGCTAAGTTTGGTCAGGAGGTTGAGTGTCGCACAGTGGATAAACTGCACCATGCTGCCGACTTGTTGGGGCTTAAGCCGGAGACGGGCTATTTTTATCAGGTCGTCGTCAAGGAAGATGGTAGCGATCGTGAAATTGTTGCGGAACATTCATCGTTTCAAACTGCCTCATTACCCGAGACCCCATTCGCTTTCGCGGTTATGGGTGACACCCAGGGAAATCCTGAGGTCAATGGAAGATTAGCAAAGCATGCTTGGGCGTTACGACCGAATTTCACCATCATACCTGGTGACTTGGTGGATGATGGGCTCAAGAAAGACCAGTGGGTGCACGAGTTTTTTGCCAGCATGAACCCATTGTTTTCAAGAGCCCCCTTTTACCCCGTGCTTGGAAATCACGAGCGGAATGCAGACCACTACTATCGGTACATGGAATTACCACCGCCCGAGTACTATTACAGTTTTGAATATGGCAATGCCAAATTCTTTATGCTTGATTCGAACAAGAAGGTGGGACCTGAAAGCGAGCAGTACCAGTGGATGGAGGCAGAACTGAAGCAGTTGGCGCTGGAGCGTAGCGCTGGGAAATCGGGAATACTTTGGACATTTGTGAGTTACCATCATCCATCGTATTCCTCGGATGAAGACGATTATGGGAACCTTTGGAAAGGCAAGAGCACTTGGGGAGACCAGCGAATACGTCCATTGTGCGAGTTATTCGACAAGTACGGAGTCGATATCATTTGGAATGGGCACATACATTCTTATGAACGAACGTGGCCGATTCATCAGGGAAAAGTTGTCGAAAGTGGCGGTACTGTCTACATGGTCACGGGTGGTGGTGGAGGAGGGTTGGAGCAGGCGGGTCCTATTCGTCCTCCTTTCCAAAATAACGTAAAGCGAGGTCATCATTTTGTCTTTGTGAGTATCAATGGCGGGACCTTGGAATTGAAAGCGTACGATCTGGAGGGGATGTTGTTCGACCAGATTGTGTATCGAAAGTCCCGATCACAACCCTAGTAGCACGTTGAGCTGAAATGGCGAAAATGGTTTTTTACTGCCGTATTTGGATCGCTGTCGTTTCGTTGCTTTGCTTCGGGAAATCCTTTGGGCAGGCGGTTTACGAAGAGTCGCAAGCATTTTTGCCGAAGGTCGATAACATCGTTCTGATAACTTTGGACGGGTTTCGAGGAGAGGAGCTTTTCTCGGGTGCCGACAAGCGATTGATTGTTAAAGAGTGTGGCGTCAAGAATGTCGATGCATGTACGAATCAGTTTTGGAGGGAAGATGCCCTTGAGCGTCGTCATGTGCTAATGCCATTTCTCTGGGAAATGATAGAAAAGCAAGGGGGTTGGGTCGCTGGTTCGATGGAGGAGGATAGCGAGGTACGTGTTACGAACGGTCTCTATTTCTCCTACCCCGGATACAACGAGATTTTGAGTGGATTTGCGGACGCATGGGTGAACTCTAACGACAAACGGTACAACCGAAATGTTACTGTCCTCGAATGGTTGCATCGCAAGGAAGAGTTCAAGCAACGGGTTGCCGCATACGGATCGTGGGATGTCTTCCCGTTTATTGTGAATGACAAACGAAGTGGAATACCGGTCAATGCCGGTTGGAGTCCGTTGACCGTCGGAGACCCAGGCAAACTGAGTGCTGCAAATTTCATTGCCGAAAATTTGTTTCATGAATTTGAGGGAGTGAGGTACGATTCGCTGACCACTTTGGGAGCGATCGAGGAGATTCGGACGACGAAACCGAGAGTTATGTTTGTTTCGTTGGGGGAAACGGACGATTGGGCGCACGCAGGGCGTTACGACTTGTACCTGTTGACCGCGCGACAGAATGATCAATTTTTAAAAGAGATTTGGAATGCGACACAGTCCATCGAATCGTACCGAGACAAGACTTTGTTTTTGATTACGACAGATCACGGGCGAGGGGATGGTCGAGAAGGATGGAAAAACCATAGCCTCGTTCTGTCGGGATCGGAACGTATTTGGATTGCGGCATTTGGCGTTCCTTTACAAGCAAGCGGTATCGACCGCGGCGGAAGGTATACTCAGTCGCAGGTAGCATCCACTTTGGCTTCTGCATTGGGCTACGATTTTAAAGAGAGTAACGAGAGTATCGCTGGGGAATTGCCTATCGTTCGTAGTGCAAGCCAGTAACCTCGAGGTTCGGTATCGACTGCAACCACTCGATTCCTTCTTGAATGTCGTTTTCGAAGAGTTGTTCCGCGTGAGTCAAAAGCGTCGTGCGCATTTGAGAATCGTAATAAACTTCTGGTCGTTTTGAGTATTGGCCCCAAACTGGGTGTCCAATCCAAACCGGGTATGGCGGCTCGAATCCGAGAAACTCCGCTGCTCGGCTCAGTTGTTCCTGAGGTTGTGTTAACAGTTCATCGAAGGCTAGGAACATTGTCCTTTGGGGAAACTGTTGATAAATGGCATGGAGGGAAAGCGATTCGCAAAGCCAGCTCATCGCTGCGGCTTGTCCGGGACTCAATGTCTCGGGAGATGCGTTGATGGTGATCCCTAAATCCACCAATCGATTCCATCGATGGATTTTTTGTGATTGGATATCTACTGATGAACCGTCTAGGACCGCCGCCAAAAAAGGTCTTAGGGGCAGTGTCATAAGGATAGCTTTAGAATCGGGTAAAATCTTGAGCCATTCGCCGCCAAATTCATTCGTAAAGCTGGTGGCTTTGATCAGCGCAGATTGATGGGGATGAAATGTCCGCGATAAAAGTTTGAAAATCCATCTGGCGTCCGAATCCTCGGGTGAACCAAGCTGCCTCAAGATTTTTGGCTCGCGCAACGCGAAGCATGCGGGGTGGAGTCCTAGGAGTCGTGAAAGCAGAGTAGAACCGCAGTGCGAAATATGAAAAACGAAATTGCATGGTTTGGAATCATGCAAAGGGCATTCTTGAAGTAGCGCTCTAGGTACAGTTCCAGTGACACTTTTTTCGCAGAGAATGCGTTCATCGAGAAAGCTTGCTTGTTCGTATTCTGACTCTTGAAGCCCCAACATGGTAATGAGGTCGGTTTGTCTATCCCAATTCAGCGGGAAGAGCAGAGGGCTTGACTGAATCATAGCGAATAGTTTTTCGACATCCTGTTTTTGACTCATGCGCGTTTCCAAATAGCATTGAAGGCGATGGAGATTCGAGGTTCGTCCGAGTCGACGGGATGAACAAAGTGATACAGCCATCCTGGAAAAAAGATCATTAGTCCTGCTTCCGGGCGAATCACCAAGCGTTGGCCGTAGGGGGTTCCTGGAACGTCAACCATCTCTGTGAACGGTCGTGGATCGTAAAGTTCCAGAGAACCTGCGAGTGATTTCGAATCGTTAGACCCTGTTAAATAGTAGCAACCGGACCATGCGCTCCCAGGATGATTGTGCAGGCGATGGTAGTGTCCTCGGCGACTGACGTTGGCCCAAGCGACTATTTGAAAAGCTCCCCTTGGTGCCTGATTTCTCGAACTCACTTCCGGTAGTCGGAAGGTGGATTGAACCATTGCGTTTACTCCTGATGCAATCGTATTTCTCAACCAGTCAAACTCTTCTCCAGGCAAGTCGAGAAGGTCCGAGGGAGAATGCCATCCACCGGCATTGGCGTAATTTTCACTGGATGTGCTCGCTTGGCGTTCCAGTATTCGAGTCTTGAGTCTCCGATCCCATGCATCGTGATCTGCAATTCTTAGCTGACCCAATAGGGTTGGAAAGATCTGGGAGACTTGGAAGGGTTGGGACTCACCATCTCGTTGCGAGTTATTCATTGGAATTCATTAGGCTTTAACGAAGAGAACGCTGGAGGCTTCATGCGAAAAGGGGAAAAGGTTTCCGGTTGGAAAATATTCCGTAGGGCGTCGTTTATACCGGAGGCGTTTCATGACTTACTCTCAGAGTTTACAAGGGCTCCAATTGTGGCCATCCATGTTGTTTTTTAGGATTTGGTCGGACTATCAAGAGCACCGGGGATCGCTTTGCGATGCGATCCTCGAGCGGAGTGCTGGTCAGACACGCCTCATCGAAAGCGAGATCGCGGTCGGCACAAAGCCTGCGGAGGGATTGTACGAAAGTCATTTCGATTTTTTTTCCTTTGCGTTGCCGGGATTGGAGAACTTGGTGAGATTCATTGAAACTTCACTCAGGCAAGCGGTTAGCGTTGCACATTCGCAATCAGAACCTTGGGAATCGTACCGAGTGCGTTTCATAGATAGTTGGTACCACGTCACCACAAAGGGTGGGTTCCATGACGCTCATTGGCACTTTGGGTGTAGTTGGTGTGGGATTTTCTATCTGGATGTAGGTGATTATGAGAAAACCTCCTCGTCCGCGCCGAGCGGGGGCAGTCGTTTTTACTGTCCTATTGGGCAAGGAGGAGCCTACAGGGATTCGGGCAACCGTTACTTGCACCCCTACTTTGATCCCGAGATTGAAAATGGGCTTCTCTTAATATTTCCGTCACAACTTCTTCACAGTGGGTTGCCGTACCACGGCCAACGCGAGCGAATTGTGATCGCGTTTAATGCGCAAGTGCACCGCGATGGGGCTTTGTAGTCTCCGAATTATTCATATTTCCCTCATCGAAATCGCTTCAAATCAAAGCAAGCAATTAATAATCATCGCGCACAATCCGCAAAGTCGTTTTATTCGGTTTTGTCCTACTCGCAGGAGATCGGTGATGAGTCATTTTGGACGTTCAACTTGGAGTCGATGGAAAGAAGGTATGGCAACTGCGTTCCGCAAACGAAATCGTTCGAAGCAGGACTTGCGCAGGAAATTTCGTCGGCAGATTGTTGAGCAATTGGAATCCCGCGAGTTGATGGCGTTGAGCATCTTGAGCGTAAGCCCGCTGGACGGTTCGACCAATGTTCCTTTGTCGAGCAATCTCGAGTTCACTTTCAACGAGCCAGTGATCAAAGGTCAAGGGAATATCTACGTTGTGCGTGAAGGTACAGGTACCACGGGGGTTACGGTGAACGTTACCTCCTCCAGCGTTTCGATTGCCGGTTCGAAAGTAACCGTTGATCTTCCGTTTGATCTCGAACTCGACAACACGTACTTTGTCCATATCGACAATGGAGCGTTTATCGATACTTCGAGCACGCCGACGTCCAATGCGACGCTTTTGACTCAATCCTTTGACTTTGAACCATTAAAACCGAAGGTTTTTGAGGCTAACGGAACTGGCAACGACTGGACGCCAACGCCTCCTTTGGGTTTTGAATCTCGACTTGATAACGCGAGTATGGCTGATGTTGGGGCGCCTGAATGGCGCGGTTGGACGTTTGCGCGTAAAGAGTTCTGGATCGGAGCCGATAATCAAGCTCGTGATCAGTTTGCATTAGGCGATCGAACGTTGGCCATCGCTGATACAGATGAATACGATGATGGACCAGGTGCTGTTCGTCCATTTCAAAGTACTCTGATCACGAAGGCTGTGAATCTAGCGGGAGTTGCTCCCAACTCGGTCAAGTTGGCCTTCGATTCGAGCTTCCGGCCTGAAGATAGTCAGATCGGACGACTGTCTGTTAGTTATGACGGCGGTGCAAACTGGACGCAGTTGCTGGAACTGAATCCAACGAATACGGACAATGACGCGCCGTTTGGGAAGAAGAATCTGAATGAGCGGTTGGTGACCGGTGCAACGACGGGTGGCGGGGTCGCCATTGGTTCTGTCGCCAATCCGTCGTCTGGAAGTCTCTTGTTCAAGTACTACACCGAGGGAGGCAACGACTGGTGGTGGGCGCTAGACGACCTTTTGGTCACCGGTGATATCGTCGGGGTCCCCTACACCGGCTTGTCGGATCAGACGTTTTGGAATTTCTCTACGCCTCAGTCTCCGAAGCTAACATTGACCATTGACAAGCAATTCATGAGTGAGAACGGTGGCACCGCGACGGGAACGGTAAGCCGCAACAATTTGCCAACGGGCGATGTTGTTGTCACACTGACCAGCAGTGATGTGACAGAATTGACGGTCCCGGCTACCGTAACGATTCCCGATGGGCAATCGTCGATCACGTTCCCTATCACGGCGGTTGACGATTTGTTGAGTGACCGGACTCAGACGGTAACGATCACGGCCACCTCGGACGTTTACGCTGCATCGTCGGCAACGATTAAAGTGACCGATGACGAAGGCCCTAAGATCGTCTCGCTCACGCCTCCTGATGACGCTAACGATGTGGATTATAAGAGCAATTTTTCTGTCAGTTTCGACACTGCGGTCAAAAAGGGCACCGGCTACATCTACATCGTGGATGCGTCCACCAACGTTTCGGCTGAGCAGATCGACGTTACGAGCGCTGCGGTAACCGTTAGCGGTGCGTCGGTCACCTTCGACCCATCGATCAATCTCTTCGGTTTAACCAACTACTACATTCTTATCGATGACGGTGCATTCCTCTCTGACACCCCCGACTTGACCTCGAACGTGATACTCCACACGCAGGCGTTCGATCTGCTGAAGCTAAATCCGTTCACGACGGAACCCTTCGGAGACGGAACGGATGTCACCATGACGCCACCGCTCGGTTATCGAGTTGATAATTCCTTGATGCCGGGTGGGAGCGTGTCTGACTTCAACGGTTGGGTTTTCATGGACAAGAATTCATGGATCGCAACCGAGGGTGACCAAAGTCGAAGCCGATTCACAAGAGGATCAGGAGTGGTTGCCGTCGCGGACTCGGATGCGTGGGATGACACGACCCACAACCCAGGACGAATGAACACCTTCTTGGAAACGCCTGCAATCGATCTGTCAGGAATTACCCCGGGTTCAGCCGTTCTAGAATTTGATTCCAGCTTTTACCCAGAACTTCCGCAGTATGGCCAAGTTGAAGTCTCCTACGACAACGGTGCTTCCTGGGGACCATTGTTGTTTTTTGGCGACGCAGCCAACACGAATGAAGCACGCGACAATCGAATCGTTGTTTCCAGTGCGAATACGTTTGGTCAGTTTATCGGTGGTGCGACGGTTGATGCTGCTTTGACCAGTCCGGCTTCGGGACAAATGAAGTTTCGCTTCTCGTACCGCGAAGGGGAAAACAATTGGTGGTGGGCGGTAGATAACGTCACCATTCGAGGCGAGAAGGCAGGTGTTCCATTCGCAGGAATTAGCGACCCGACTGTTTGGAATTTTCGAACCGCGGAAGCTCCCACATTGACGGTAACCGTCGATCGAGCGTCGATGAGTGAAAACGGCGGAACAGCGGTCGGGACCGTAACTAGGAATTTGACTACCACAGGTGCATTGGTGGTATCGCTATCCAGCAGCGATACGACGGAAGCTACAGTACCTGCGACCGTGACGATTCCAGATGGGCAATCTTCGGTGACGTTTGCGATTACCGCGGTGGATGATTCGGCCCCGGATGGACCGCAGGTGGTGACTATCACCGCGACCGCTGTCGACTACTTTAATGTTCCCGGAACAATACGAGTGGACGACGACGACTTTCCAAAAATCGTGTCGATTACACCGGCTAATGGCGCTACTGGGGTAGGGGTGAGTAGCAATATTGTCGTGAAATTTGACCAAGGCATCCGAAAGGGCAACGGATCGATCTATATCGTTAGCTCAGACGATGGAAAAGCAGCGATTACGATTGGTGTCAACTCGTCGAATGTGACCATCGTCGGTGACACGATGACTATCGATCCGTCGATTGATTTGACGCGTCTGAAATCGTTCTCGATTCGGATAGATCGTGGCGCTGTGTTGAGCACGTTGCAAACGTTTTCCAGCGGAACTACCTTGCTCAGTCAGGATTTCGAATTGGTACCACTCAAGCCGGCGATTTTGGAAATGAATGGTTTGACCGCCAATGGTCAAGATTTTTCGGCAACGCCACCTGGGGGGTGGGTTGTCGACAACAGTTTGATGGCTCCTGGAGGGGCTCCGGAATGGACCGGTTGGACGATGGCTGCAAAGAGTTTTTGGCAGACTCAAGGCGGTCAGAGCCGCGCGAACTTCGCGCTTGGTTCAGGCACGATCGCGGTTGCGGAAACCGACGAATGGCAAGATTATGCCCGTGGTAGCGATTCGTTTAACAGCAAAATATCGACTGCGGCAATTGACTTAGATGCGGTCCAGCCAAACAGCGTGATTCTGGAATTTGATTCAAGCTTCAGGCCGGAAAGTGGTGGTACCTTTGTTCCTTATACACCGGACAACATGCAAGGGATGCTCGACGTCAGCTATGACAACGGTGCGACGTGGAGCAATTTACTTACGCTCGATTCGAGCAATACGTTGGGAACCGCCACGGCGGTCAACGTCAATGAACGTCGAGTTGTGTCCGTGCCGAACCCAGATACAGGATTGATGACATTTAGGTTCAGCAATACCGGGACGAATGACTGGTGGTGGGCTATTGATAATATCTTAGTAAAGGGAGACACCGTTGGTTTACAATTCCCAGGCTTGACGGACCCCGCTTTTGCAACATTCACGACGGATGATGCGGCGACGCTTGCGGTCGCTCTGCCCGCTTCGGTTGCGGAGAATGTGGGTACCTTTACTGGTACTGTCTCCCGTAATCTTGGGACTTCCGGGGCGGTCGTTGTCAACTTGACCAGCTCCGACGTCGGCAGGGCTACGGTACCTGCATCGGTGACAATTCCTGATGGTCAGGCTTCCGTGGAGTTTGTGATTACGGTTCTGGATAATACGAAGTTCGGCGGTGATCGTCCGCTGAAGATCCTCTCGAGTGCTTCTGGCTTCGTGGGATCGGAAGGATTGACGAAGGTCACCGATAACGAAACCGGAAGTGTGATCATCACCGAGATTATGTACGATCCTGCAGGTGCAGAGCAAAGTACCGAATGGTTAGAAATCTACAATCGTGGAACTTCGACGGTGGATTTGAGTGGTTGGCGCCTCGACGACGAAGACAAGCAGGATTGGGGCTCGATTGAGAGTGGAACGGAATTGGCACCAGGCCAAGTTGCTGTTTTGTACAATCGCTTCTTCGGGCTCATTCCAGCATCAACGTTCAGGACAAGTTGGAATGTTCCTGCCGATTCTTTGGTCGTAGGTTTGGATTGGTCTATGGAGGACGATGGATCCAATAAAGGTCGGGGTGGGCTTTTCAATAATCCAACCGATACCAATGAGATCCTGACACTTCAAGATTCCTCTGGGAATGTTCTCAATACAGCCAACTTTGCCGAAGATGGCACGATTTGGCCAGCTTACAGCACTGGGTCCAGTATCTATCTCTACGACACTACAACCGACAACAGTGTCGGAACAAACTGGCGTTCTGCTAGGGTTGGTCTGGATGGTGCAGTCAAGCCAACTGGTACGGTGTTCAGCACGTCGGATATCGGATCACCAGGAAGGATCTTGAAAAACGTTTCACCGTTGATAACGGTATCGAATGCATCGGTAAGTGGTGTTGAGGGTACGACGCTCGCGAACAGTGGAACGTGGTCGGACTCGGATGCTGGCGACGTGGTGACGTTGAGTGCATCGTCGGGAAGCATCACCAAGAACTCCGATGGGACGTGGTCATGGAGTCTTGCCGGTATGGATGACACGGCATCGACGTCGGTGACGATCACGGCGACGGACAGTGCCGGTGCCGTTGGTAGCGTATCGTTCACGTATACGGTAACGAACAAGGCACCTGGATTGACCGTGGCGTTGGCGAATGTCACGGGGAATGCGTTGACAACGCTGACCAACAGCGGAACATGGACCGACGTTCCAGCGGATACGGTGACATTGAGTGCATCGAATGGTACGGTGACGAAGAATGCCGATGGAACGTGGTCCTGGTCACTTCTGACGACTGCTGCGATCACGGGTGAGACGGTAACGATCACGGGAACCGACGAGGATGGTGGTTCATCGAGCGTATCGTTCACGATCGATGCACTGGTTGCGGTTACCAATAGCAAGATCTATTACTTGGGATCGAGCTTTGCGGGCACGAGCGTGGATGCAGCGTTGGATACCGACAAGGTACTGGCCAAATCGGGTCCTGCGGCACGAACGTTGGGTTATGAGAATCTGATCAATAACAGCCGCGGTATCAATGGCTTGGTATTCGACGTAGCAGGCTTGGCGTCGAGCAGTTTGAGCAGTACCGATTTCGTGTTCCGAGTAAGTCCTACCGGAGCGTTTGATGAGGGCGCAAATCCCCCGAGCAGTTGGTCGAATGCTGCGAGCCCGACGTCGATCTCTGTAGGTGGAGGTAGCGCAACGACGCCATCCCGCGTACGCCTGGAATGGGCGGATAATGCGATTGCGAATCGCTGGTTGCAAATCAAGTTGTTAGCGAATGCGAACACGGGATTGCGAGAACCGCAGGTGTACTACGTGGGACATTTGTTTGGAGAGACGAATGGGACATTGAGCGGCGGTGTTTACTCGGTATCCGTGGCTGACGTTACCAGGATACGTCCAGCGGTAGGGACGACGGCACCGGTATCGAGCGTCTTGGACATCAACAAGAATGGTTTGATCCAGGTGAGCGACATCACGGCGATGCGATCGTTCGTGGGAGTAGGTCAACTGCGTAACATCACGATTCCCGCCTCTGGCTCTGGTAGCGAAGGGGAGGGTAGCGGTAATGGCAGTCAGGGTACTCCGACCCCGCTTCCGGAATTGCCTTTGTTGGTGATGCCATCCCGGACCGAGAGCCTGGGATCGGTAGGAACGATAGGAAGCCGTCTGACCGATCGGAATTACGCTGTTCAAGCGGCGCGCGTCGAGCCAGTAGCGTTGGCGGTTTCTAGCCCAGCCCTGCTGGGTGTCGGAGCAGCATCTTCGCAGGATTCGGAAGGTCAGCAAGCGGTGGACTACAGCAGCGTAGATGCGTTTTTTGAGGGCCTTTCCCGCAAGGACAAGTCCACTCGCGCGTCGCGTTAAGTTCTTGTGATGGGTTGTGTGAATTTACTTGGAATTCGAAGCAACATGTTTGACAAACAGGGCGGAGGCGATTCTCCTAGCGGGAACGCCCGAGCAGATCATTCTTCAAGGAGTATATTTGTGAGATTTGCCTCGGTAACAGCAATGATTTTTCTCGCGGTTGGTGTCATGACCAACGTCAGCCGAGCGGATTTGGTTTTTTCTCTGGAACAGGAGACACCGTCCGGAGGCGCTAGCCTTCCCAACGGCAGTGCGAGCGCTGGAGTCTTCAATATTTTGGTCCGATCGACGACGGCTTCGCAGTCCTTTTTAGGATCGGACTTTACGATCACGTTGAGTTCGAGCACGGGCGCTGGAGGTCGGATGGTGTCAGGCAGCAACGAGTTGCTGAAGCCTGGCAGCAACGACGCTGGCTTTTTTGCGGGTTCGTTCACAGCACCCGGAGCGATCACAGCGAATTTTTCGACGATTGCGAACAGTGCGGTGACATTGAGCACCAGCAATTCGTTGCTTGCGAAAGTGACGTTGAGCACGGTGGGTGCATCCGATGGTATCTACTCGATGAGTTTGAGTGGATTGGATGCGATCGATAGCGGATTCAATCAGATTGCGACCTCATCGGCTGGCAGTTTGTCGTACACGATTTCGTCCTCGGCGGTTCCTGAGCCATCGTCGATCGCGTTGGTGAGCGTCGTGGCTGGTGGCATGGCGTACCGGCTTCGACGGCGCAAGTCGTAGTTCACTGGACGAGGCCGTCGTTAGAAGGCCGTATCTCGTAAAACTTGTAGGCAGTTCCCTTCGCGGGGGCTGCCTTTTTTTGTAAAAACATCGGTCTTTTTGGATAGATTGTGGCTGGTTACGATACGTTTAGTACCATTTGGTAGAGTTGGGGGCAGGGGCGGCCCAAGGGGGCCCCACTTTTATTCTGGAGTGTAGGATGTCAGGCCGAGGGATGCTTCGATATTGGATTGGTAGGTCCATCCAGCGACGTAGGCAAAAGATGCGGCAAATCTTTGGGTTTGAGCGTCTCGAATCTAGGTCGCTGATGGCGGTGGATCCATTCACCATCGCAGTGCTACCGGATACTCAGTTCTACTCCGAGGGATATCCGGACACGTTCAACGCACAAACACAATGGGTACTCGATCATCGAATCTCCAAGATTATCGTGTTCGTGTCACAGCTTGGGGATATCGTACAAAATGGGGAGTCGGGAGCAACGAGGAATCTGACGGAGTGGCAGCGTGCGGATGCGGCGATGGATAAGCTCGATGGCTCGTTGGCGACGTCCCCGGATGGCTTGATTCCTTATACAGCTCTCATTGGGAATCACGATTACGTGACGATTTCCGATAAGACCAGCGGCAATTCACGGTACAACGAGTTTTTTGGGCCATCGAGGTATCAGGGGCGGAGTTGGTACTTGGAGGGAAGTTCAGGAGTTGGAGGCCATGCGGTTCTATTCTCCGCTGGCGGCTATCAGTTTTTGAGTGTGACCATGCAATTTGAGGCCTTGGACTCAGATATTGCCTGGGTTCAATCGATTATGGATTTGTACCCGGCAGTCCCAACGATTTTGCAGACACACTCCTATTTGAATCCTTACAGCAAGTCTCGCCAGGACTCGATCCAAGGCAATCGGAGTGGTACCCCAAACTCTGGCAATACAGGGGAACAAGTATTCCAAAAGTTGGTTTATCCAAACCCACAGATTTTTCTCGTGATGAACGGGCATTTTCACGGAGAGTTCCAGCAAACGTCCAAGAACATCGCGAACCAAGATGTCTTCGAAATGGTGGTTGATTTTCAATCTCGCGCTAACGGCGGTGATGGATGGATGCGATGGATGGAGTTTCATCCCGATTCCAATCGGATCGATGTGAAAACGTATTCGCCCACTCGGAATGAATATGAAACAGATGCGGACAGTCAGTTCTCTTGGAGCTTTGATTTCGCAAGTCGCTTTGGTGCGCCGTGGCCGACGGGGTATCGCGAATCGATTTATCAAACCGGGCGAGCGATCGACGGTGTGGTCTATGGGGGGACTGTTGATACGCAGCTTCGGCAGGCTGCGCCAACGACGAGTTATGGAACCAATGCCTCCGATTTGTTGGTGGACGCCAAAGATTCTGGGGGAAGCAATGAGAGCCAGGTTCTCATTCAGTTCACCAATCTCTTCGGTACGACTGCGGGGCGGATTCCGTTAGGTTCGCAGATACAAGACGCGGAATTGACCTTGGACTCTAACAACCCCGGTGCAGGAGGGAAAATGCATCGAATGTTGGCTTCTTGGAGCAATGCTTCGACATGGAACACGATGGTCAATGGGACTCAAGCGAACGATATTGAGGCTAGAGCTGGTTTTGAATCTCAAGTGGGAAGTATTGCTTTGACGCCGGTCGTCCCTGTGGACGAGCGATTGCAGGTGAATGTTTCGCGAGATGTTGAGGCGTGGTCTTTGGGTGCAGCGAATAATGGATGGGCCATATTGCCGTGGCCGGGCGGTACGGACGGTTGGGCGTTTGCCCCATCGGAGGCATCCAATATCGATGATCGGCCAAGCCTTACAGTCCGTTGGTTTCCACCTTCTCCGGGAAATGTTAGGCCAAGTGTCACCGTGGATACTGGGGTCGTCTCCTATACCGAAGATGCGGCGCCGGTGGTTCTGTTTCCCAATGCGACCGTTGTCGACTCCGATTCACAAACCATGGGTGGCGGAATGCTCCGAGTCTTAATGAACGAGGGGGGGAGCAGTAGCGATTCGATTTCGATCATTCCCGACGTGCAGGGAGCAAGGCCTGTGGCCGTTCTTGGAAACGATGTGTATGTAGATGGTCAAAAAATCGGCGTGTGGGGTGGTGGTGGTGGCAGATCGCATTTCACGGTTTCTTTGTTACCAAATGCTACGCGAGACCAAGTTCAGGTAGTGCTGCGAAGGGTTGGCTATAAGAACCTGTCGCAATCCCCTGATACGAGGACAAGGGTGGCATCCGCCATGGTGTTTGATGGCGAGGGGGGGATGAGCGTGTCGGCACAGCGAGGGATTGTTGTAAATCCTGTGGACGATCCGCCGTCGGTTGCGCTGAATCAAACGCAGTTCGAATATTCGGTGGGTGGACCGGCGAGTTCTCTCGCTCTCCGCGGCACGTTGATCGATGTCGACTCTTCAAGTTTGGTGGGTGGAAAATTGTCGATCTCGATTGTCGAGAATGCGCAATCAGGGGATAGGATACTGGTTCGAAGCATTGGAACCGGAGTTGGTCAAGTAAGCGTAGTCGGAAACGAAGTGCGTTACGAAAATACTAGCGTCGGGACTTATGCGAGAACCGATGACACATCTGTGTTGATTTCGTGGAATGCTGCGGCAACATCGGATATAGCAAGTGCTGTAATGCGAGCTGTGGGATTCGTGACCACCAGCACTCGGATCGAACCGCCGTTACGCAAGGTTCGATTTGAAGCGATGAGCGCATCCGGTGAGACGGTTGGGCCAGAGTTTCTTTCGGTCAAGCAGTCGCTGGTTAGGAGGTGGAGTTTTCAGCAAGGTGTCGATAATGGAATTCGATACTACACTTCGGCATCCGATACGCAGTTGAGTCAAGCAAGCCCGGCGACTACGAATGGCGCGTTGCAATCGCTATTTATTGACTACGACGGGGGATCATCCAACTCTGTTGGTTTGTTGAGATTCGATTCCCTATTTGGGACAGCAGACGGGCAAATTCCGCTGGGTGCGAGAATTGTGTCTGCCACGCTCAATCTTTGGACATCCAATGGAGGCGATGGTGCTGGGTTCTATCGTATGCTTTCGGATTGGAATCCAGCAACTGCAACATGGAACTCGATACCTACAACCCTAAATAGTAGTAATCGTCCGATTCGGAATAATAATTCGGTGGCAAGATCCGAATACAATTCTCAGGTGGGGACTGTATCGGGGACTGGTGATCCCGATTCAGGAATCACGATCGTCGGGGTAACAAGCGATCTGCAGGCGTGGGCGGATGGGGCCGCCAACCTGGGCTGGTTGATTCAAGGTTGGGACAGTCGTACGGATGGTTGGGCTTTCTTGTCCTCGGATGCAACCGATCAGTCGCTTCGTCCCACGCTTGAGATCGAGTGGGTTCCCAATGGGACCATGATCAGCACGTTCTCGCAAGGAGCAAACGGTTATACGGGAGTCAGAGATACGTATATTCGGCAGGCATTTCCCACGTCGGACTACAGCACTACGCCATCGACACTTTGGGTGGATGCATCGGATCCAGGTAGCAATAATGAGCAGCAATTACTGATTGCATTCAGCGACATCCATGGTGCCACAGGCAGCAAGATACCGTTTGGATCGACAGTACATGCGGCGTCATTGACCTTGGCGAGTGTCGCAGGGGATGCACCGGGAAATGGAGGGCGTTTTCATGCGATCAAGCAGACGTGGCCCAATCCCAATACCTGGAATCAATGGAGTTCCGGAATTCAGGCAAATGATTTGGAGGCGTATGGGTTTTCGAGTGCCCAAGCTGGGTCGTCTGATTTGAAAGTATTTGTGCAAGGCGGACGGAACAACTTTGATGTCACGGATGACATTCAAAATTGGACTTGGGAAAAAACTGCCAACTTAGGCTGGGTGGTTTTGCCGTGGGTTGGAGGTGTGAACGGCATGGGAATCGCCTCGTCGGAGTCGACCAACTTAAGTGATCGCCCACAGTTGCAGGTGTATTACACAGCACCTGGTGTTGTCATTCAGCCTGCGTCAACATTGGTGACTACGGAGTCGGGTGGCACAACCACGATTTCTTTTTCGCTCAAAACCCGCCCGACTTCGGATGTTGTCCTTCCCTTGGTTTGTTCGGATTTGTCGGAAGCTACATTGTCGGTAACACAACTTGTGTTCACCCCGACCACTTGGGACATCCCGCAGGCGGTGGTTCTGCGGGGCGTTGATGATTGGGTTCGAGATGGAGATATTATCTACTCGTTGATGACTTTGCCAATCGTGAGCGATGACGTCTATTATCGAAATACGAATCCAGTGGATATCACGCTTGTCAATTTGGATGACGGTATCATCAACTCGAATCCAGTTCTCACCGTTTCATCGGGTTCTGTTTCGGCGAACGAGGGAGAGTCGGTGTCGAACTCGGGGACTTGGTCAGATGTGGATATTGGAAACCAGGTTACCTTGAGTGCTTCGGTCGGTTCGGTTGTGAAAAATGCCGATGGTACCTGGAGTTGGAGCTTGCTTGGAGCGGATGATGTTGGCGCGACGACAGTCACCATTTCTGCGGCAGATGGCTTGGGAGGTCTAGCTACGAAAAGCTTTACCTACAGTTTTATCAACCAACCCCCCGTCTTGACCGTTGCAACGCCAATCGTCTCCGGCAATGTCTTGACCAGCCTGGTTAATGCGGGAACGTGGAGCGACGTCGTCAGCGACACGGTGGTGCTCTCGTCATCGCTTGGAAGCGTCGTGAAGAACATCGATGGTACGTGGTCGTGGACAATGGTTGCCACAGAGGCATTTTCCAATCAACTGGTCACCATTTCCGCAAGCGATGAGGATGGGGGGGTGTCCAGCGTCGGTTTCCTGATGAACTCGCTGGTGTCTGTGGTCAATTCGAAAGTTTACTATCGAGGTTCCTCGTTTGCGTCTAATGGTATTAACGACGCGCTAGATCCGAGTAAGTCGCTTGCCAAGTCCGGTACAACGTCCCGTGTTTTGAGCTTCGCCAATGTGATCAATAACTCGCGAGGAATCAATGGATTGGTTTTTGACGTCGCTGGATTGGCGTCGAACCATTTGAGCGCGGGCGATTTTCAGTTTCGAGTAAGTCCGTTAGGGGCATTTAACGAATCGCAAAATCCCCCTAGTAGTTGGGAATTGGGACCTAGTCCTAGTTCGATCATCGTGGATGTTGGTACGGCGGTAAGCCCTGCAAGGATCCGACTTGAATGGGCCGATAATGAGATCGCCAATCGTTGGTTGCAGTTGAAAGTGAAGGCGAATGCAGCTACTGGGCTGGTCGTACCGGTAGTGTACTACATCGGGCATCTTTTCGGCGAAACAACAGGTGCGCTCAGCGGGGGAGCTTACTTGGTTCAGGTTTCCGATGTGACGCAAATCCGGTCGGCGGTGGGTTCGGTAGCGCCCGTGGGGAGTGTTTTGGATATCAACAAAAACGGACTTGTCCAAGTCTCAGATATTACCGCCATGCGATCATCGGTAGGGTTGCTGGCGTTAAGGAACATTACCATCCCAGCCGGTGGTACCAACGAAGAGGGTGAGGCGACGGAGGAGATTGCTGAAGTTCTTGGGCCAACAGGTCCATTTTCAACCAGTCCTACGCATTCGGTGAGGGATTGCTCGGCGCATGATTTTGATAACGTGTTCAGCTCCTTCACATTCTTGGACTCCTTGGAAGCAACTGTCGCGGTTGGCTTGAGTCTGCAATCGGATAGCATGAAACCGATTGAGCGGCAGATCGAATCAACAAACCAAGATCTCTTAATGTCGTATGATTTTGATTGGATTTCCGTTGAGGAGCGTATCGCGAAGCGAAAGAGGATGCGGGTGTCTTCTTTCGGTGGGAGGTAGCGGGATGCGGTCGAGGTCGACCTGCGGGTAGGAATGCAATATTTTTGTCGAAGGTACTTGCGAACCCGTTCTCCATTCCAGTATCCTCTGACAGCAAAGTTGGTGCAGTCATGGATTGACCTCACCGCTTGTGGATCGCGCCCCTGAGATACTTTTCTAACACCAATACCAATCTCAAATCGACCCGGCATCGATCACGAACTGATCGAGGTCGGCGGGGGCAATCGGATGATCCATTGTCGCGTGCGTCGTTCGCGTTTTCGTCGATCCTGTTTTCGCCGTTTGGTACTTGAGCAGCTAACGGAACGCAGGCTGTTGGCGGCGGACGCGTTTCTGTGGTCGGATCCATCGAGTTCATGTTGTGATGGTTGGAAAAGCTCGAACAGTACCGAAGTTGTGTTGGCTGCGAACTCAGGGAGTGAATCCCATGGTCATGCGGAACATCATGATGACTACTTGCGGTATGACTCATTCGGGAATGCCTATTACCTCGATCCTTTGCCACCCGACGTGATGTCAGAGCCTGGCCATTCAGATGGCGGCGGGTCGATGCCATTCGGGTCTGGTAGCAATAACGGTGGAATCAGTCCGTTCGCTCTCAATGTGCCGGTTTACCATTCCAATCCCTCTGCTGCCAAGAAAATCTACTTGGATTTCGATGGGCAGTCAGTCACAGGGACGACGTGGAACAACCAGAACTACACGGGCAGTTACAACACGGGAAACACGATCAACGCACCGGCGTTTAGTACCGATTCCGATTTTCAAAATTACAGCGCGGCGGAGTTGTCGGCAATCCGCAACGTATGGGCGCGGGTTGCCGAAGATTTTAGTCCGTTCCAAGTGGACGTTACGACCGAGAATCCGGGAGAGAATCTTTTTAGACAAGGTGGCCAGGCGATTCGAGTGCTCGTCAGTACGGATATCGACGGTACGACAGGCCAGCGTTGGTTTCCGAACGCTGGAGGGGTTGCTTACCTCGGGAGTTGGGACTGGACCAACGGAAGCCCCGTATGGGTTTTTTACAATCGGCTAAGCAACAATGAGAAGAATATTGCAGAAGCGTCGAGTCATGAAGTCGGGCATGCATTTGGTTTGAGCCACGATGGTCGAAACTCGCCGAGTGAGGTTTACTATCAAGGACATGGGACAGGGCAAACCGGTTGGGCACCGATCATGGGTGTTGGCTACAACAAGAGTTTGGTTCAATGGAGCAAGGGGGAGTATACGTCTGCCAATCAAACCGAGGATGACGTTTCGATTATCGCGGGACGAGTGGGTTTTTTGGCGGACGATCACGCGGATGTGCAAGCCGCCGCAACGGCCTTGGCAGTTGACTCGTCGGGGGCGATGTCCGGATCAGGTGTTATCGCGACGCGTACCGATAAGGATTGGTTCCGGTTCGCCACGCAGGCAGGAAGCGTTTCCTTGAATGTTGCACCGTTTGAGCTTTCCGATGGCAAAGCGAATCTGGATATTCAAGTTCGATTGCTGAACGCATCGGGAACAGTTGTTTCCACCATCAATGAGACGAATCGGTTGGATACGGTTTGGAGTGGAACATTGGCCAAGGGGATTTATTCGATCGAGATCGATGGCGTTGGCAAAGCGGCGATCAGCGGAGATAACGGGTATTCCGACTATGGTTCGCTTGGCTCATTTACCGTCGGTGGGAGCGTGATCAAGAATCGCGATCCTGTTTTGAATTTGGATCAGTCGTCGGTCCAAGGGTTCGAAGGTACCACGTTGGTCAACACGGGGACTTGGTCTGATCCGGACGACGACTCCGTGGTTATCTCTGCATCGATAGGTGCAGTGACGCGGCGTAACGATGGGACCTGGGAATGGAATTTGGCGGTTGGTAACGATACGCCAGAGACGGTGGTCGATTTGACCATCACGGATGAACTTGGGGCTGCAAAAACGGTTTCGTTCACCTACCTTGTTAGCAACCGTGCGCCGGTTTTGACGGTAGCCAATACTGCCGTTTCTGGTCCCGTGTTGGGAACGCTCACTAATTCCGGAACATGGAGTGACGTCCCTGCCGATACCGTGACACTGACAGCATCGTTGGGGACCATCATCAAGAACAACGATGGGACTTGGAGTTGGAGTTATGTGCCTGAAAGTGCGATGAGTAACCAATCGGTGACTATTTCCGCGAGGGATTCTAACCGCGGTTCGTCCGCGCTCACTTTTGCTCTCGATGCTTTGGTTGCGGTGGTTAATACCAAGGTCTACTACCGCGATTCGGCATTCGCGAACACGAGTGTAGACAATGCGTTGGATCCATCGAAAGTGGTACTGCAGTCGGGAGGCTCTTCAAAGACGTTGACCTATGCGAATTTAATCAACACGATCAATGGCATCAATGGAATGGTTCTCGACGTAGCAGGCTTGGCGTCCACTAATTTAACGTCTGCAGATTTCTCGTTTCGAATTAGTCCTTCTGGGATTTTTGACGAGGCCAGTAATCCACCGAGTGTTTGGAGCGCAGCACCTGTACCGTCAACCATTGTTGTGACCGCGGGAACCTCGACAACACCAGCCCGGGTTCGATTGGAATGGCCCAATAATTCGATCATGAACTGTTGGTTGCAGGTTAAGGTATTTGCGAATTCGCGAACGGGATTGGTGGCGAATAGGTCCTTCTATGTGGGACACCTTCTCGGTGAAACGACAGGTACGCTTAACGGAGGTGCGTATCTTCTACAGGTAGCTGATGTGACGCGCATACGCACTGAAGTTGGTAATACTGCTGCGGTATCGAGCGCACTGGATCTCAACAAGAATGGATTGGTTCAGGTCTCCGACATTACCTCGATGAGGGCTTATATCGGATTATTAAGTCTGAGAAACATCACGATTCCACCTGCTGGTTCGTCCGAGGAAGGTGAAGGAGGCTCCGATCTGTCAGGCCGATACGTATTGCCCATCATTGAAATGAAAAGGAATGTGGAAGGTAACGCATTGTCCCGAGAGGTAGGTTTTCTGCTTCCGCATCCAACAGCGATTGCGGTGCGATTGGCTTCATGGGATTTCACCGTATCCCCCATCAATGAGGCTGCACGAACCGATTTGTCGAACGGAGGCGGTTTAGCGATTGAGGAGGATTCTCGTTGGCGGTCATCGGTCGACCTTGATGAGGTATGCGTGGACCAGGTTTTTGAGGGAGATATGTGGCGAGGGAGAGCCCTCCGGAGAAGAAATCGTTAAGGAAAAGCCAGTTTCGGCTTAAGAATTATCGCAAGATCTGGCATCGCCTGTCCCTTTTTGGGAACCTAATTGGTGGTTGAAGCATCCATGATGGATCCATGCTGCGGTCCGGGCCCGCAGGATCTGTATTTTCGTTACATTCGCGAGGCCAGACACCTTACTAAGAAGGGCTGCCTCTACGGGTAGGATGGATTCTGGGGCGAGCCATCTACAATTGAAGTTATGCGAAGAAAACTAACACTCGAATCGCTCGAGACCCGAGCCTTGATGGCTGGATTGCCCTACGGGGCTGCGCCGGAGGATACGGGCGAGTTCATGCTGGGGCGTATCGCAGTGACCCCCGTCTTTATTGAGAGCAACGGGCAGATCGACCCGAGCACCGAGAATTGGACCGCCGATCAAAAGGCCAGCGTTCTCACAAAAATCGAATCGGGATTGGACTGGTGGCGGCAACTGCTGGCAAAGAAAACCAGTCAGCACTCGCTCGATTTCGTGATCGATCGGACCTACGTCGACGCGCCGTTCCAATCGGGGTACGAACCGATTTCGCGACGGTCGGACGACTACAGCCTCTGGGTTTCCGAGTTTTTAGTGGGGAGCGGTTTTTCCCAGAACGCGTTGCTCGAAGATAACGTGAGGGCCTTCAATAACAGCCAGCGACTCAAGCTCCAAACCGATTGGTCGTTTTCAATCTTTGTGGTGAACTCGCAAAATGACGCCGATGGGGCCTTTGCTGCCAACGGATCTTTCAGCCGGGCTTTTTCATTTGCCGGTGGTCTGTTCGAAGTCGTCCCTTCCACCCGCCCCGTGTCGACCTTTACCCATGAAACGGGCCACATGTTCTGGGCTCGGGATGAGTACAACGGTGGGGCGAACTACTACCAGCGTCGTGGGTATTACAACACGCAGAACACCAATGCCATCGACGCCAATCCCAACTCTGGATTTGTGCAAGTCGACAGCATTATGTCGGACTCCGAATCGCTACAACGGGCATTCACCAACATCACGACTGCCGATGCGACACTTGCACATATCGGATGGCAAGACTCCGATGGCGATGGAATTTTCGATGTGTTGGATGTGCCGCTGGAGTTACGTGGACAAGGGCGTTTGGACATTTCCAAAGGGGAGTACTCCTTCCAAGGAACCGCACGAGCCAAGGCGCTTCCGAACTTGAATAGTTCAGGAAACCAGAACGACATCACGCTCAATAAGGTTGGAAGAATTGAGTACCGAATCAACGGCGGTTCATGGATCACGATTCTTTCTCCGGATGCTTATGAAGTTAGCTTGAACCTAAAGATTCCGGTCCCATCGGGAACAGCAGGTACGATCGAAATCCGAGCGGTCGAATCCAAGCTCGGGATTTTCAGCAATCTCTTTTCCGGGACTCTGTCGGGCGCATTTGGTTCGACCGAGTCGGGTGGGATTTCCGGGTTTGTTTGGAACGATTTGAACAAAGATGGAGTGTGGCAAACGATCGAGGTGGGGGTTGCAGGAACGACCGTGCGATTGCTGGATTCCAATGGTCAGCCTGCGCGGACGACCACGACCATCCGACCAGACGATTTGCCCCAAGGGTTGATCACTGGTTCGACCAACGGTGTTACGTTCACAAGCGTTGGGCAAGAGGCAGACGGGCGAATTTCTGTTTTGCCGGATAGCAGCGCGATTTTAGGGAGTCGAGTTTTTCAACCGTACACATGGTCTGCGTCGGGGTATGTCCCATATTTTCGCGGCCAAGATACCCAGCTCAAATTGGTTTTTGCACGAGGCACCAATTCCGTATCGGCGCATGTCATCGGTGCACAGAGCGATTCAATCGCTCGAATTGATGGCTACAATGCCAGTGGAAAGTTAGTGGTTCGGTCGGAGTCGGAACCGCTCGCCAAAGGGGCGTCAGTCTACTTGAAGATCGATTCGCCGTTGGAATTGATCACCAGCATTATTGTTTATGGCCACCAAGACACAATGATCGGAATTGATCAACTAAGTTATGGTCTTCCTGGTGAGTTGATTACAGACGCGTCTGGGGCATTCCAATTTCCTGGGGTGCCTGCTGGAAGTTACTCGGTTCAAATCGTTCCACCCGATAGCGGGTACCAAATGGTACAACCGTCGAATGGAACAAAAAGCGTAAATGTGAGTTCGCTTGGCGGAAGCGTGCGAGCTGATTTTTCTCTGGAAAAACAAGTGTCCCCATGGCAAAACCAGGTGAAGCGCGAAGATGTCGACAATGACCAAGTCGTATCTGCGCTCGATGTTTTGGTTTTGATCAACGAAATCAATCGAAATGGGGCGAGGGAATTGGGGAGTACTGAGAGTCCTCCGCCTCCTTATTGGGATGTGAATGGCAATCGATTTATCGAAGCGCTCGATGTTTTGGTGGTGATCAATTACATCAATTCGAATCTATCTGGCGGAGGTGAGGGTGGTGGCGAAGGCGAGTCTCTCCGTTCGGATCCGTGGGTGGACATCGATCGTGCCTTTTCCGACTTCGTATTCGGGGATAGCCTGGGTAACCGGCGACGACGGAGTCTGTGAGGCGAATCGAATTCGTTTAGGAACGGTGTCCGCCTATGACTTTGGTGTCAG
The DNA here is from genome assembly GCA_903892355.1 of uncultured Pirellula sp. Lineage (GTDB taxonomy): Bacteria > Planctomycetota > Planctomycetia > Pirellulales > Pirellulaceae > JBKCUI01. The sequence continues at coordinate 26,436 of CAITIE010000084.1, forward strand.
TGACGTTGTTGGTGACGTTATATCGACTCGTAGAAGGCACTTAAACTCTCTTGCGAAATCGATCGAAACCCTAGCATGCACGGCACCCTGTTTGTCAAAAAAACGTTGTGATCCTTGAATTGGAAACACTCCTTCGTGCCATACATTGGGATGAATGTACAACCCACAGGTGCCATCGAACCAAAAACACACGAAGTCTTGCGGAGTTCGGTCATCTCCGGGGAGCGCAAGGGGCACAACGAAGGGTTTTCGGTCGATAGGGAAGAAGAGTTGACCACCATCCGGGTGGTAGTTGCAGTGCCAGATCAAGATTTGATGTGGATCCCTGGCATGGCCCGTAGAAGCAGACTCTGGGCTTTGGTTGTAACCGAGTACGTAACTGCCTCCGACAGCTTGGTTGGTCCCGAAGAGGATATCGCCATCCCAATGGGAAAAGAACTCACCCTGCTTGGTGCCTGCTTCATCGCCGCAATCTTCATCGACCGGGCGCCATCCTACCGCAGGCCAGCGGACAATCTCGATCGGAAACGATTGGGGGCTATCGGGAACGAGCAAGCCATACCCTTTTAGCGATGCGTCGTCTGCAATGACGTTTGGGATCGTAACGCTTGGTAGATCGCGGGGTAGGTTTGGATTCATGTAGTCCATAATGCGCTGGACCTCATCGGAGGATCGATAATGGTAAAGCGGGGATTGTGAGATGAACTCGCCCCGGCTTTTGGAATATTAACTCAAACCCATTTTCGCAATCATCGACCTGAGAGATGACGCGCTACGATTCATCGATAATTAACTTCCCAGTCCAGTGCGCGACGACATGATCCAATTTGTTTGCTAAAACAAATCGCCTTGCTTCTTGTCGGGCGTCTTCATTTTTAGCTTTTCGTAAGCTTTCGCGGTAGCGCATCGACCTCGTTGCGTCCGGATGATGTATCCCGATCTAAGCAAAAACGGCTCGACTTCATCCTCGAGCGTATCGGCGGACACACTCATGGTATGCGCGACGGCTTCGACGCCTGCGGGGCCACCGTTGAAAACATTGACTAGTGTTTCCAAGTAGCGGCGGTCTTGTTTATCGAGTCCGATTTCATCGATGCCGACCATCTCGAGAGCTCGGTGGGTGATATCTCTCGTGATCCTTCCGTCGGATTTGCTCATGGCATAATCGCGCACCCACATCAGTCGGCTGTTGGCGATCCGCGGTGTTCCTCGAGAGCGCTTCGCAATTTCCGCAGCGGAATCGTCGGAGATTTCGACATTCAATTTCTTTGCGTTTCTCTTGATGATTTCCACGAGTTCGTCGACGGAGTAATACCCGAGGTGCTGCCGGATATGGAATCGATCGCGGAGTGGGGCGCTGAGCATCCCGGCGCGCGTGGTGGCGCCGATGAGGGTGAATTGTTGGAGTTTCAGATTGAGGGTACGAGCGTTGACACCTTCGCCGAGGACGATGTCGATTCGAAAATCCTCCATGGCGGTGTAGAGGAACTCTTCGACCGGTTTGGGAAGCCGGTGGATTTCGTCGATGAAGAGGACCGAGCCGTGTTCGAGGTTGGTCAGGTACGGCAGAATTTCCTTGGGGGCTTTCAAGCTCGGGCCGCTGGCCATGTCGACCTTGACGCCGAGTTCTCTGGGGATGCAGACTGCGAAGGTCGTTTTTCCGAGTCCGGGTGGGCCGTCGAGCAAGATGTGCCCCAGCGGTTCGCCTCGCTTCTTGGATGCGTCGATGGCGATTTGCAGAACGTCCATCACCTCGCGTTGTCCGACCATATCCGAGATGGAGCGAGGTCGGAGGATGGCGTCGTTCTCGGGAGGGGCCGCATTGGAAGCCGATGGTCCAAGCGTCCCAAACGTGAATCCAGGTTCAGGGCCAGTTGCTCCGTTGGCGTCGCGATCGGAATCGTCGTCGTCGTCGGGTTCTTGGGCTGAGATTTTGCGTTCGCGTACCATGAAGAATCCGTTCCTGTTTTCGAAACTCCTGCCATCGGAAGCGACGGTTTACTTGTTGTCGGCTCCGGTATCGAGCACCGCCATAAAGGCCTTCTGCGGGATATCCACAGAGCCGATCGACTTCATCCGCTTCTTGCCTTCACGTTGTTTCGCCCATAGTTTTCGCTTTCGGGTGATGTCACCACCGTAGCACTTGGCGGTCACATTTTTCCGCATCGCGGGGACCGTTTCACGTGCGATCACACGAGCACCGATGGCAGCTTGTACGGCTACTTCGAACATGTGCCGGTCGATTTCCTCCTTGAGTTTCTTGACGACAGCGCGGCCCCTCCGGTCGGAGTCGCGGCGATCGCAGATGACGCTCAAGGCGTCGACGCGTTTACCATTGACCAGGATATCCATCCGTACGAGGTCGGCATTTTCGTAGCCGATGATCTCGTAGTCCATGGTGCCATAGCCGCGGGTGACGCTTTTGAGTTTATCGTGCAAATCGTAAATCACCTCTGCCAGTGGCAGGTCGTAGCTGACGAGTGCACGGGTACCGCTCAGGTATTCGTTCCCTCGCAAAATCCCGCGGCGATCTTGGCAGAGTTTCATAACGACACCGATAAACTCGGTGGGCAACACAAAGTTGACGCGTACGATCGGCTGGCGAAACTCTTCGATTTCTCCGGAATCCGGTACTTCTTGGGGGCGATGGATCTCAAGGACTTCACCGCCCCGTTTGACGATTTCGTAGGTGACGTTCGGGGCTGTCTGAACCAGATCAATATCGCATTCGTTTTCCAGCCGTTGTTGGATGATTTCCATGTGCAACAGGCCCAGGAATCCGCAACGGAACCCGAACCCGAGTGCTTCGCTCGTCTCGGGTGCGAACTCGAACGAGGGATCGTTGATCGAGAGTTTTTCGAGGGCATCCCGAAGTTCAGAGAAGTCTTGGCCATCGCTCGGATAGAGTCCGCAGTAAACCATCCGCTTGGGTGGTTGGTAACCTTCGAGCGGTTCGACGGTCGTGTCGTTGGCATGCACGACCGTGTCGCCGATGCGAACATCTTTCAGGGACTTGATGTTGCAGATCAGATACCCGACTTCACCGGCTCGCAGTTTATCGACTGGTTTTCGCTCGGGGACGAACTGACCTAATTCGAGGACTTCGTAGTTGACCCCAGCGCGATAGAACCGAACCTTGTCTCCCCGTTTGACTTCGCCGCTCATCAAGCGGACGTAGGTGATAGCTCCGCGATAATCATCGTAGTGGGAATCGAACACCATCGCTTGGAGGGAACCAGAGGTCTCACCCGAGGGGGCTGGGATTCGCTCGATGATGGCAGTGATCAGTTCATCGATACCTATACCAGCTTTGCCGGAGCACTTCACGATATCATCGGGATCAATCCCGAGAACTTGTTCCATTTCCGTGGTAACTTCATCGACGCGGGCATGATTCAAGTCGATTTTGTTGATGACGGGGATGATCTTAAGGTTATGGTCCATGGCCGAGTAGGCGTTGGCAACGGTTTGAGCTTCGACGCCTTGGAACGCATCGACCAGGAGCAGTGCACCTTCGCAGCAGGTGAGGGATCTCGAGACTTCGTATTGGAAGTCAACGTGACCTGGGGTATCGATCAAGTTCAACTCGTAGAGTTCGCCGTTGTGCCAATGGTGGAGCGATACTGCTTTGGCTTTGATCGTGATCCCTCGTTCACGTTCCAAGTCCATCGCGTCGAGGAGTTGTTCTTTCATCCGGCGGATTTCGACCGTACCTGTTCTTTCGAGGAGGCGGTCTGCGAGGGTGCTTTTGCCGTGATCGATGTGGGCGATGATGCAAAAGTTTCGAATGCGAGACAGGGGGATTTCCCCGATACTTTTGGGGTCTTTTCCGTTCATAAACTCTTTTGGTATTCCGTTCGAGCGATCCCGGCCGCTCCGAGGTAACCGGCGTCGCCGCCGAGGGATGCAAAGTCGATTGTGGTTCCATCAGCGACGTATTCGAAACTCAGTTTACGGAACGAGTCTCGAATGCGTTGTAGGAAGCGTTGGCCCACGGGGGATTTGGCCCCGCCGAAATTCATGGCGCCACCTAGGACGACCAAGCCTGGGTCGACGGTGTGTACGATGGTGGTGATCCCAATAGCCAGGTAGTCTGCGGTTTCGTCGATCAGGCCGAGGCTCCATGCGTCCCCTTGCGAGGCGGCTTCATAGAGGCGCTTTGCCGTCACGGTTTGGGCTTCTGGGGCGAGGATGCTCGACGCTCCTGCGAGCAGTTCCTCCTTGGCGCGGGCCGCGACGGCGCTGGCGCTGGCATACGCTTCCAAATGCCCCCGTCCACCCCCCCAAACGCACCGTCGAGCGGTGGGGCTGGGGTCGATGATGATGTGCCCGCATTCTCCGCCGAAGCTGTTGTGGCCGACGACCAAATGGTCATCGATGATGATTCCACTGCCGACACCGGTACCCAACGTCAGGAGTACCATGCTGTGGAACCGCTCTCCCGTCCCGATCCAAAACTCGCCGAACGCTGCAGCGTTCGCATCGTTGGCGAATGAAACCTTGAGCCCAAGTTTTTCCTCGAGCGATTGGACGATTGGGAAATGGTGCCAATGGGGGTGGTTTGGCGGTTCGATCAGCAGCCCTTTAGCGATGTTTTGGCTTCCTGGGGTGCCCAGTCCCACTCGGGCGACATCGGTGCGGGTGTAGCCCAACGAAGTCAGTAGCGTATCGCAGGCGGCAGCGACGCGTCGCATCGCATCGTCGGGTCCCTTCGGTTCCTCCGTGGGAATCGAGACAAAACCGAGCGTTGTGCCGACGTTATCTACCAGGCCGATTTTGATCCCGGTGCCGCCGACATCGACCCCTAGAAAGAGCGGGGATTTCGCGTTTTCATTGGGTTGAATCGCCACGGAATGATCGTTTGGCTGGCTTGTCATTGGGAAAAAATAGTGTGTCTGTAGGCGATCTATCGAAGGCGGTCCCCCGATGATGGCTCGTCCTCGTCGAGGTGGCCGAGATTGCGGGATGAACCTTGTAGTCGATCCTTCGTTTCTAAGCACTCCCTAGATTATACGCAAACTCGGGAACCGCCCAAGGTCCGACGTTTCCCCTTCGGCGGTTTGTTTTTTGCGTTTTCCAACGAAAACGGCCCGTTGACTGAATCAACGGGCCGTTTCAAATCCCTTTGGTCGCGGTGCGAGGCGTGTGATGCGAGCGTGCATCTCACCAAAAGGGACTATGTTCTAGCTAGCGTTTCTAGAAGTTGTACGCGGCTCCCAGTGTCCATCCATAGAGGATCAAACTCCGGTCGTTGTTGATTCGCGATGCATCATTCAAGAGTGAGAAATCGCGAGGGATTTGACCTACGGCGGTTGCTACGCCTGAGACTCCGATGACACGGTATCCGATGTTGGCGGTCCATCCTCGTGTGAGACGCAACCCTACCCCCGATGTCAATTCGCTGAGAATTGCGACATCGTTCGTTGAGTTGCTCAAGTTGTATGGCTGGCCGTTGAACGAGTTGGTCGAGACGACCGTCGCTGCATCCGTCGTGGTTCCAGCGTAGGAGTTGTAGTTGATGTGGTTGTTGTACACCCCAACGTTGGCACCCGTCCACAGGTTGATGCGGCGGCCGGTGCACCATGTGGCCAGTCCACCGAGTTGTCCACCGAACAAGTCGTTGGTGACATTGTTCCTGTAGTAGAAATCATCTGCCGTCGAGCCGAACATCGCATCGGTTTCGCTGGTTGCGTATTGCAAGTAATCACGGAACTGGAACCAGCGAAGTCCACCGTACATGTTCAGTCGCAATTTGCTGCACTGTGCGCCATACCACGGAGCGCAGGGCCCTGTCGGGCTGCTGATGCTCGGATTGCATGGGTCGGAGTGCTTGTTCTGGTGCCGGCTACCCCAACCGGTACCGCAACCGCTGTTGCAATCCAGGGGGTAGGGCTGGCGTGCACCGCCACCTAATGCAAACGACAAGAAGTTGATTTCCACATTTTGGAAATCTTGGTCCCGTACGACTTGGTGGGCCCACGCTCCGTCATACCAGTTGTAGACATTCTCAACTGGCATGGTGATCCCATAAGGGGTCGCACCGATGTTTGGGCCTTGGAGGGTGAATGGCAAACTCGATCGGAGGTTACCACCGACGGGTGTGGTTACCGTATAGGACTGCTCGGGCGAGAACAATCCCCAGTAACTCCCGACGATCGCATAGCGGCCGCAGCCGAAGTACCGCCCGCCCATCAATTCGAACCCACCTGTCGTGGGCATGCGTACATCGCTGGTCGAAAGCAATGGATCGGTAGGCATGTTCGAATCGTACGATAGCCGCGTGTACTCGTCGTCGGCCCGATTGAAGAGCAACGCGTTAGCACCAAAAATCCAGGGACAAAGCGTCTGGGTTGGTAGGCTGTAGGACGACGCACCGCAACTCGTATCAAAGGTACCAGTCCCGCACGTCGAGCAATTCCCATCGACATGGTTGTGGTCATAGCCGACCCCAGGTTGCGAGATCGCTCCAGATTGCTCAATAGATGGGGAAGAGACGACTTCCTGAGGAGCCACAGGCTGGGTTAGTAGCGAGGCTGGGTTCCCATAGGGATTGGGCGACGAGATCTGCGCCGCGCCAGCGGGGACTCCGGTCCCAACAGCGCCATATTGCTGATAACCAACCGGGCTATAGGTTGCCGAAGGAACGGCAGTTGGAAAGCTGAGTGTTTGGTTGGCTTGTACCTGAGGTACCGTGACTTGGGGTACTGTCACTTGAGGCACTGTGACTTGGGGTACTGTCACTTGCGGTACTGTCACTTGCGGTACTGTCACTTGCGGTACTGTCACTTGCGGTACCGTGACTTGCGGTACTGTCACTTGCGGTACCGTGACTTGCGGTACCGTCACACTCGGGGGTGTGAGAGGCAGGTACGCCCCCCCGGAAAGACCTGAGCCAACAGTGGGTGTTGGTGCCGAGGCGCCGCCGACGGTCGGGGTGCCGATCGAATACTGCGCTGAAGCGATGCCGGGAACCGTGCAAACTCCCAGTGTCAGCGCCAACCCGCGAATCAATTTATGTTTCACTGAAAAGCTCCTTGCTTTTGACGTCTATCCTTAGACGTGGCATCCATGTCCAATATCGATGAAGGGCTTCCTCTGGAAGGAAGTCCTTCATGCCACGGCGCCGACCATTCCATAGTGACGCTTCTTGACGGTTGGTTCATCGGCCATCGGTGGGCGCGTCAAATCGATTTAGACGGCATTCGATTTCTTTTTTGCAGATCGGTTGAGTCACAACCGGTACAGGGGGAAAAACCGATCTGGCATCCTCGGAATAACCGGTACGACTGGAAAAACCCTGCGATTTCGAACGTTCCGTCGTCGCTCGGCCGGATTTCCGCTGGTTGAGTTCCGGTGGATTGTTATGATCCAAGTGGTCTTTCACTAACTACTGGGTTTCTGTTTGCAAAGTTCCATGCGATCTCTCCCGATCATCGATAACGACCAAGCCTCCTCGTTGCCCGCCAATCCTGACGTGCCTGGTGGCAAGCGAGGCGCCTACGCCTTGATCAGTTTGGGCTGTCCTAAAAACTTGGTCGACAGCGAGCAGATGCTCGGCATCCTCCATCAGAGCGGGTACCAGTTGGTCCAAGATCCGGAGAAATCGGATTTTGTCGTGATCAACACCTGTGGCTTTATTGAGAACGCTCGCAAGGAATCGTTTGAAGCCATCGACCAAATGCTGGAACTGAAACGGGCCGGGAAGATTCGTGGGGTGGTCGTCACCGGATGCTTGGCGGAACGGCAGCATGAGAAGCTGCTCGAGGAACGCCCCGAAATCGATGGATTGGTCGGTGTCTTCGGACGCGACGAGATCAGCAACGTGGTCGGTCGTATCATGGATGGATTGGACGAACAACGCACGGTCTTTCGACCGGCCCCGATCCGTGCCTTGTCCGACCACATGCGTCTTCAAGTCACCCCGCCCCATTTCGCATACATGAAGATCTCCGAGGGGTGCGATCGACTGTGCACGTTTTGCGCGATCCCGAAAATGCGGGGCAAGCATGCCAGCAAACCGATGGCGGACGTGGTTACCGAAGCCAAGCGATTGGCGGATCAGGGTGTCCGGGAATTGATTTTGGTAGCGCAAGACACCACCTACTACGGAATCGATATCTATGGCGAACCTCGGCTTCGTGGGTTGCTTGAGGAACTCGATCAAATCGAAGGCCTGGATTGGATTCGCCTGATGTACTTTTACCCGATGTACATCGACGACTCACTCATCCGATCGATCGCCTCCGCGAAACGGATTGTTCCCTACATCGACATGCCCCTGCAACACATCAACAATACCATGTTGAAGCGGATGGCTCGACGCGTGACGCGAGAGTCGACGCATGAGATGGTTTCCAAGCTGCGAGAAGGCATTCCGAATTTGGTCATGCGGACCACCATGATCGCTGGGTTCCCCGGAGAGACCGACGAACAGTTCGAAGAGCTGGAACAATTTGTGGACGAACTTCACTTCGAACGGCTTGGCGTTTTCACCTATTCGATCGAACCCGACACCCCCGCAGCCAAGCTCGACGATCATCTGCCGGAGCGCATCAAAAAAGAACGCCGGAATCGATTGATGGCTGTGCAGCAAAAGAACGCGTTCGCTTGGTGTGAGAGCCAAATCGGCAAAACGCTGCCGGTCCTAATCGACAAAGCCGTCGATGAGGCAAACCACGTATGGTTGGGGCGTTCCTATGCCGATGCGCCGGATGTCGACGCGTGCGTCTTCGTCACCGCCACACCCGAAAACCCCCTCTCGCCAGGTGCGCTGGCCGATTGCGAGATCGTTTCTTACAAGAATTACGATTTGGTGGGTGTCGCCGCCAGTTCCGTTCGTTAAGTAATTGCTCGAGAACAAGAAGTAACTGATGGGATCGACCAACCCGGCTCCGGCAACAGCACCATCCCCTTGGAATGTTCCCAATGCTCTCTCCGCAATCCGATTGGTGCTCGCCATCCTCGTCTGTGCAATGATTGAGCTGGGCATGATGGTGCCTGCAGCCGTAGTCTTCGTCGTGGCCGCATCGACCGATTGGGTCGATGGATGGTGGGCACGGAAATACAACCAAGTCACCAAATTGGGTCGGATTTTGGATCCGTTCGTCGACAAAGTCATCATTTGCGGGGCCATGATCGCATTGGTCGGCGCTAAAGGCTCTCCCATCGCACCCTGGATGGCAACCGTTGTTGTCGCGAGAGAACTGTTGGTCACGAGTTTGCGAGGGATGATCGAGGGGCAGGGAGGCGATTTCTCCGCCAAGCAACTTGGCAAGTGGAAAATGGTAGCCCAATGCGCGGCGGTCGTAGCGAGCCTCTGGCTGATCAGCAGCGATCCTCGTCCGGATTGGCTCTCGTGGACAACGTGGGCTATTCTTTGGATAGCGATCTTGCTGACGGTCGTGTCTGCTATCGAATACGTGATGCTGGTCGTGCGAGCCAACTCTGCAGCGCGCTCCTCCTCAACAGCATCTGTGAAGTAAACTCCCGAAATTCCTGCAGCCCGCGGTATCAGCGGGCTGACCTTCAACTTCTAACCTTTCGGCCCACGTGTGATCGACGCAGAATCCATGAATCCTACGCAACTGTACCTGACAGCTGCGTTTTCACTTCTCATTATCGGAGCGATGCTCGCATCGTTCTGCGTTTGGATCGGTGTCTTCAGTAACTTTCGGTCCATCCTTTCCTGGTCCGGTTGGAAGAGGGACGACCATGCCTCACGCATCGGTTTGGTCGATTTGATCGCCTGTTTCTTTTGCATCGTGTTGGCTCAAGGTTTGGTTCTGTACACGCTCGAGGTGGTAACGGGGCAGGACCTGTTTAAGCCGGGAAAAGCCAGGCCGCCTGTGGGGGCTCCTAACGACCCTGTACGTGCTCCTAGCGACGCTGCCGCGCCGGAGCTAGCCTCCCTCGCCGCTTCCGCATCGAATGTCGAACAGGATTTGCAAGGCGAGAATGAGAAACCACAAGACGAGGTCGTCGATTCAGTCAGCACTGGCAGCGACGTCGGAACTGAGACTGGTAATGAAGCGAGTGCGGTCGAAAATGTAAAAAGTGCAGCTGCTGAAAAGGGAGATGCCATCGAAACCCCGAGTTGGCTAACCCCATACTTGACACTGGCTCTTTTGCTCGGAGCACTCCTGTCCGTGCTCGTGCTATTGCTGCGCACTCGGACCTCTCCAGTTCAACTCGGATTGGTCAATCGGGAATTGTTCCGGGATCTTTGGATCGGTGCCTTGGTCTTCCTATGGGTAACGCCGCTAGTGATGGTTGTCGCTGCGGTGGTGAACAATTTGCTAGGTGTTGAGTATCAGCATCCGGTGGTCGATGCGATGAAAGAGAATCCGTACATGCTGCCCTCCCTTTTCTTCGGTGCGGTTGTTTGCGCTCCGATCTGGGAGGAGTATGCGTTTCGCGGATTGTTGATCGGTTGGTTCGATAGTATTCGCCAATCGGGCGGAAATCCGCTCAAGATCTTTCTTGGGGCGGGGAGCATAGTCGCGGACCGTGAGGAGGTAAGTGCATACGCTCCATGGTGGCCAGCCATTTTGAGTGGTGTTTTCTTTGGAGGTGCTCACGTTGGATACGGGGTGAGTTGGGTACCGCTAATCGTGCTCGGGACTGTCCTTGGACGTTTGTACCAAGTCCGACGGAGCATTGTTCCGTGCGTGGTTGTCCATGGTCTCTTTAATTCGTTGAGCATGGTGGGATTGGCGGTCGAAGTCTTGGTTCGAAAAGGCTGATGCTGACTGTTCAGCGGGATCCCGTAGATCACTTATGGTCGTCGGGCACGGTTTGATTCGATACATTCCGAACCGGATGCAGCTCACCCATATCGAACTGATGGAAAAACCGTTTCAATCGTTATGTCTTTCCCGCAGGTACCAGTTTGGCGGTTAAGATGAAGCGTTATGGACTTTCGTGTCATATGCGTGTACGGGATGACAACCTCCCGTTCGTCGAATCGTGCTAGACCGCAAACCTTACCCCGATCGGCCAAAAACCGAGAGGCCAAAATCCGATTGGATCGCAGGCTTGTGCAGCTGCATTTTGCATCTTGCCACGCTGTTGGTATTGGCCGCGTGGTCGATGGGACTCGGGACCGGAAATCGAGGCGGATCGTTGACCATCGAGTCCGGGGATGCCGAGCCGAGCGAACTGCAAACCTTTGAGATCTCCGATTCCGCGATCGAAGCGCAGGAATCGCTCGCGGTTGACCATCAAGCGAGTCTCACCTCACCGGCGATGATCGAAGCGGTGATTCAATCGGTGCAACCTGTTGAGTCGGTTGATCCTTCGGTGGCAGAAACGATTGCGGGTGTTATTGGGCAGTCGGTTGCCGCTGGTGGTGGGTCGAGTATGGGTTTCGCCGAGATGTCTCTGAGTGGGCGAACCAAGGAGAATCGAACGCGTCTGGCCAAGGAGAACGGTGGAAGTGAGGAAAGCGAACTCGCCGTCGAAATCGCGCTGGCGTACTTGGCAGAACATCAACTGAATGACGGTTCCTGGAGCATGATGTACGGCATGTCGTGCAACGGCGAGTGCGAACCGAGTTGCTCGGGCAAGGACCCTTATCGGTACGCAGCGACCGGACTCGCTCTCCTCTGTTTCCTCGGTGCTGGAAAGACTCCCGACGACGAACAGTACGGCACGTTGGTTTCCAAGGGGATCTACTTCCTGCAACAGAGCTTGAGGACGAAATCGGATTCCGCGTACTGGGTGGGGACCGAAGCGTCCGCGCAGATGTATGAACATGGAATCGCTACGTTGGCGTTGTGCGAAGCCTATCAGATGACACAAGCCAAAGAGCTGAAAGATTCGTGCCAGCTTGCGATCAATTTCATCGTGTTGTCCCAGTACAAAGATGGTGGTTGGGATTACCATCCCGGGACACCCGGAGATTTATCGATTGCTGGTTGGCAGGTGATGGCCCTCAAGAGTGCCGTCGCCGCGAAACTGGTAGTGCCGCAGCAGACAATCCGAGCGGTCGATCAGTTTTTGGACAAGACGCGGTCTGGTGAGTTTATGTTCAAGTACCGTTCGGCCAAACCGAGCAAAAGCATGACCGCGATCGGCGTGCTCTTGCAGATCTTTCGAAGCAAATCGAAGGACGCGAGGGCGATCGAAAAGGGGATTGAATACTTGGCGAAACAAGAGCCATCGCGGAGCGATATGTATTACGACTATTACGCGACGCAGGCGATGTTTCAGTACGGCGGGCCACTTTGGAAGAATTGGAATTACAAGATGCGTGACTACCTCGTGCGCACCCAAACGCCGAACGGGCATATGCGCGGGAGTTGGTGGTTCGATGATGACCACTCCAATAAAATCGGCGGGCGCTTCTACGGGACCTGCATGGCGTGTCTGATCCTCGAGGTGTATTACAGATACCTGCCGGTATACGGTGCGGATGCGGATGAGTTCCGATTCTGAGGTTGGACCGCTGGACGGAATCAACCTATGGCTAACCACCCGTTGAAAAACGATGGAACGGGTAGCGGTGCAGCGCAAACGGCCCGGTTTCTCCTGATAAAACCAGACTTACCGGACGGCTTGCGCCGTGCCGCTCCCGTTTTTCAACAGCCTGCTAAGCCTGCAGGTTCATCAAACCGGTCAAACCGCTACGAATTGGCCGCGAGGAGATCTCCGCGGTTCATGCTCAAGACCAATTTGACGGCATCGATGAACGCGTTCGGGTCGTTCTTCCAAGGGCTATCGGCGGAGGTCTTGTTCCGAAGATCTTTGATTTGCACAATGCCTTCATCGAGTTCGCGGGAACCGGCAACCAAGGCGACTTTGAACCCCCTCTGGTCGGCATACTTGAGTTGTGCACCCAGTTTTTTGGGTTCCGGGTAGACTTCGGCGGAGAGTCCGGATTGCCTTACCAAGGCTGCGAGGGCAAAGTAATCATTGATGCGATCGGCGTCAAAGAGCGGGATGAAGACATCCGCGGCACAGGGGTTCGTCGGGATGCGGCCTAGTTTTTCGAGAGCCGAAAGGAGCCGATCCAAACCGAGGGATGCACCGATCCCTGGCAAGTGTTGTTTGGTGAACAGTTCGGCGAGGTTGTCATAGCGGCCACCGCTGCAGACACTGCCGATTTCAGGGAGGTCGCCGAGGGTCGTTTCGAACACCACGCCTGTGTAATAATCGAGGCCGCGAGCGATCGAAACATCGATCTCAAAGTGATCGGCCGAAACCCCGGCGGCTTGCAATGCACCGCGAATGGTATTCAATCGATCGATCCCGGTTTGGGCCAGTTCGTTCCCCGCAAGCTGACCAGACAGTTGCTTGAGCACAGACTCTGCATCCCCTCGGATCGAGGCAAAACTGAAAATCTGTTGGATCTGGGATTCATTGATGTTTGCGTCCGAGAGTTCCTTGCGAACCGCATCGGCTCCGACCTTTTCCAGCTTATCGAGCGCCCTAAGCACCGCGGTGGATGCATGCTTCAGGTCGAGTTGTTCCAGTAGGCCCGTCAAGATTTGTCGGTTGTTGATGCGAATGCGGAACCGTTCAATACCGATCTCTTGCAATAGCTCGTGGATTACCAACGCGGTCTCGATATCGGAGACGACACCGGTCGTTCCGATCGTATCGAAATCGCATTGAACAAACTCCCGAAAGCGGCCTGCCTGCGGTGTTTCGCCTCGCCACACCGGAGCGATGTGATAACGCTTGAACGGAGTACCCAGCTCATGGATGTGTTGAGCGGCGAAACGAGCGAGCGGCACCGTGAGATCGAATCGCATGCCGACTTTGCGTCGACCGTTATCGGTGAAGTGGTACATCTGGCGATCGGTTTCCTCGGATCCTTTACCGGTCAGGATTTCCAGGTATTCGAGGGTCGGGGTATCGATGGGAGAGAATCCATAGCGACGATAAACCCGGCGAGCGGTTTCCATTAGCTGCTCGCGTGGGATCATGGCAGCTGGAAGAAAATCCCGGAAGCCTTTGAGGGTTCGTGGTTCGATGAGTGCCATCGGATTCGTTTTGGTTGGAAGCGGTTGGAAAGTTGTTAGCCCAGCGGTTTAGCCCAGAACTGGCAGAAGTTCTGGCTCGCGGCTACGAATGGAGGGCCCGTCGCTGTGGTATCGGGCCTCGGTGTACTCGGCGACTTGCTCGGCCGTTTCAAAATACATTTCGTAAACGGCGTCCTCGTCGAACTCGCAATTGTTCGTCGAGTAGTCGCGACAAATCTGGGGACGGGTGTAGTAGATTCCGCACCTATGGTCGGCTTGGAGGTGTTTGCACGTGGTATGGACGAGCAAATACCACACGTCGTCTTCGACGAAAACGCTAGCCCGATCGTGGAGAAGGTACCAACGCATGAAGTCGAAATCTTGTTCGCTCGTGGGTTCCTCGATCGGGAGTGCAAAGTAGCGGCAACATTTCGCAGTGCAATAATCGCAGAGGGAGTCGCCGCTTGGGACCTCTTCTCGCTTTGGGATTCGGCCGTCGATGGTTTTGGCGGGGGTTAAGATCGGTTCATAAAACGTTGTGCCTGCCATGGATTCTGTCCGGTGTAAGTTACGAGATGTGGTTTCGTGTGGAAGTAAACGCTTGGGATCGGTTCCAGCGACCTGAGGGCGAACGTGCGGTCTGTCGGGGCCAGTGTGGGCCCACAGCCGGGGCCGAAGCGGTCTCCTAGTGTACCTAATTCTTGCCATTGCTGGGGGAGATTCTACCGTATTGAATTTTGATCGCATTTTTGTCTGCTGCGGTATGATATCCCTTTTGTTGGCTCTTGGTCCTTTGGAAAGCCCTGATGATCGATCGCATTGAGTCCTTGCTGGGGAGATCGGAGATCGCCGATTTTTCGGCGTCGATCCGTCAGTTCCCACCCCGCGGGGTCCGAGTACGGCAAGATCGCGGCGATGTCGTGCTTCCCTTTGAATGGGAAGTGGTCCCATGGTCCAAGGTGGGCCGACGACTGATCGATTCCAACGTGCGTCCGGGTGGCTTTTTGCAGTACGCAGCTGCGGACTACTACATTCAGGACCCTGCGTCCTTGTTGCCGATCGAGTTGGCACAGATTGAACCAGGTGACCGTGTCATTGATGTGTGCGCGGCCCCCGGTGGTAAATCGACGGCCATTGCAGAGCGGTTGGGGCGTGGAGGCGTATTGGTCGCGAACGAAGTCATCCGTTCGAGGGTCGACGTGCTCCGATACTCGCTCGCCCGAACAGGCCGTGCGAACTACGCGATTACGAACGACGACCCGGCGACGCTCGAGTCGAAGTTTCGCGGTGCGTTTAGCAAGGTGATCCTCGACGTTCCTTGCAGCGGCCAAACGTTGCTCGGCCGAGCCAAACATGACGAGAACGCATTTTCGTCGACCCAAGTGGCCTATTGCGCAGCGCGGGCACAACGCATTTTGGATCATTCGATTCGATTGCTCGAAGTGGGTGGCTTGTTGGTGTTTTCGACCTGCACCTTTTCGATGGAAGAAAACGAATCGCAAATCGAATGGCTGATGCGGGAGTATCCGGGAGCTTGGGAGCCGCAGAGCGTTCCTGGTTTCGAGCAGTGGCAATCACCGATGGGTTGTGGGGGCTACCGATTATGGCCTCATCGGGATCGATGCGCGGGAGGTTTTGTTGCGGTATTGAAGCTGGTAAGCGATCTGCCGGAGGGGCTTCATGCGACGAGCAGTACACCGGGTATCCATGCTTCCGAGTCTGAGGTGGTGGAGTATCGATCGGCGAAGAGTGGACGCGGCGACTCCGCTGGGACGAGCGCACGGAGACGGGGAGAGCGGGATGATTCACGTCGCGGACATGGGGCACCCACCTCCAAGCGAAGTGGCGATTCCAAGAGCAACAAATTGCAGCGCGAGGAATGGCAGCATGCGAACGACTTGATGGAGGAACTAGGTGAACTCCGTTTACAAATTGAACACAGGGATGGGCAATTGCTGATGATGGAGGATGGTTTGGCGAATTGGATCGCTGAGCGATTTGAGACCATCGAGGGGGTGAATCGAGGGATGAGTCTTCCCTTAGGGATGCTCAAGGTCGGGAAGCATTGGGAGCCGAGCCATGCGTTGGCGATGTTGCAGTCGCCACTTTTTCGGCCCACGCAATCCTTTGTTTTGGAGGAAGCGTCTGCCGGATTGTACGCCGAGGGGAACTCGCTTAGCGGCGTGGGTGCGGTCGCTGGAGTCGAGACGTTTTTGGGAGCGACCGAGGAGCCAAGCGGCAGTGACGGAGCTAGCAGTTGCCGAACTAGCAGGGAAAGCAGTTGGGGAGTCGCGTGTTGGGCGGGGCGACCTTTGGGTTGGTTAAAGCGAGTAGGCGGGACCAAGCAGCCGCGTACGACGAGTCCGAGTGATCTCGGGGGGCGATGGAACAATCATTTACCGATTTGGGCGAGGCTCAAGAATCTCGCGGGGCAAGACGCCGGACCACTTGCGTGATGATCGATCGAGCCGACTCGATTTCTTCGTCGGTCGTTTCGCGGGACAAACTAAATCGAACGGCGCCTCGGATGACGTCGGTGGGTAATCCCATGGCTTGGAGGACATGCGAGGGTTGGCTCGAGCCACTTGCACAGGCGGAACCGGTGCTGCATGCGATCCCGGCATGATCGAGGGCGAGCTGGAGTGCTTGTCGGTCGATCCCCGGAAACGCGATGCTCGTCGTGTGTGGTAATCGCGGCGATACGATCCCCAGAATGGATGCGTTCGGCAGGTCGGCCATGAGGGATTGTTCGAGTTTTTGTCGCATGCGCGTCATGCGTGCGTTGGTTTCGGTGAGTTCCGCCATCGCGATGGAAACAGAAGTGGCAAATGCGGCTGCGAGGATCGGAGACTCGGTACCTGGTCGAAGCCCCAATTGTTGGAATCCGCCGAAGTGATGAGGCGCTATTTTGGCGGAATGGCGTAGGACGAGAGCACCGACACCGACGGGTCCGTGCAATTTGTGCGCGGTGATTGTCATCGCGTCGACGTCGAGGTCTCGAAAGCTGAGCGGGATTTTGCCGATGGCTTGGACCGCATCGCAGTGGACCGGGATGGCATGGGGTCGGCAGAGATGGGTGATTTGTTGGATGGGTTGCAGAACTCCCGTTTCGTTGTTGGCGAGCATGACGGAGACGAGAGCGATGGAGTCGGGAGCGTGTTGAATGCGTTCGGTCAGCGGGGCCAGCTGGATCACTCCCGAGGAGTCGCAGGGCAGGTATAGGACGTCTCGCCCTTGTTGTTCCAAGTACTGGGCGGCCGCGAGGACGCTGGGGTGTTCGATCGACGAAACCACGATGGTTCCTGGCCTTTGTTGGGCGAGTCCGAAGATGGCCAGGTTGTTGGATTCGGTGCCGCCGCTGGTGAACAGCAATTGGTCGCTGGCCATGCCTTGCGTGCGGGCACCGGCGAGTTCGAGGATTTCCTCGCGAGCGGATTCGAGGATCCGTCGGGCGGTCCGTCCAAAGGCATGTTGACTAGCCGGGTTTGCCAGCCGTTCGTTCATCAGTTCGTTGACAACCGAAGCCACGCGCGGATCCAAAGAGGTAGTCGCGTTGTTATCGAGATAGATCGCATTCACAGAATGAGTGGAGGCCGATGGAAATGAAAGCGTTGGACTGAGAAGTTGAGTAAACCCTCCTCATTGTAATCATCAATCCGTATTTCGATAATCCGCGTTGCGATAGCTGCAAACTGAGCAAGTTACGGTAAATGAGGAAGTGAACAACTGTGGCCCGCGATTCAACGCTTGCGTGGTTGCCCATCTCTGCCTAACAGCAAACTCTAGATCGGTGTTGTTTTCAGAGTGGCTAGTCCGCCGTCGACGCCTAGGATTTGGCCGGTGATCCAGCCCTGGTCTGGGCTGGCGAGCCACAAAATGGCTCGGGCGATATCTTCCGGCTGGCCGAATCGACCCAGAGGGTGGAGTGCCAGCGAAACCTCGGCGCTCCGCGGGTTGTTCCAGACTCGTTGGGTGAGGTTTGTCTGCACCAGACCAGGAGCGACGGCATTCACGCGGATCTTTTTTGCCGCGTAAGTCGTGGCCGCGGAGCGGACCAAGCCCTCGATGCCAGCTTTGCTCGCCGCGATCGCTTCGTGGTTGCTCAAGCCGATCGATGCGGCTGCAGAACTGACAAGCACGATCGAACCCCCGTTGGCAAACATCTTTGGAACAGCGGATCGAACGACCCCCGCGGCGGTGGTGAGGTTTGTTCCAACCACCGAGTCCCAGTCCGCGCGACTGGTGAGGTGAAGTGGCTTGAGCAACACCGACCCCGCGAGATTGATCGCTGCATTGAATCCACCGAGTTGCTGTTCCCCCTCCCCGATGGCCGACTCAACTTGATCCCAGTGCAGCGCATCGGCGACGGCACACGCCCATCCGTAGCGCTCGGAGAGAGGTTGGAGTCGCTCCATCGAGCGTCCCACCAAAAATGCCGTTCCTGAGGCTTCTGCGATCAATTGGCACAGCGATTGGCCGATTCCGCCGCATGCCCCGAAAACAATTGCTTGAATCGGTGTTGTCATGGTTGCTGCAATTCTCCACCTTGGTGGTCTTAGTCGCCGACCAAATTCGCTTCGTAAAGCATTCCATGCTGCTAGCACCACATTGTTCTACTAGCAGCATGTTGTCACAAATGACTTCGATGATCGTTGCGTGCGTTCGCGATGCTTGTTAGGAACAGATCGATGGACCTCGTTCGTCGCGCACTTGGGACTATAGTTTGTCGACAAGCCCCCCTTTGGAGGCGGCTTGTTCTGGGTGGAAGTCATTCTGGAATTTCTCAAGATTCACCTTGACATCGCGCTACAGTGTGACGTTCGGGATTCGCACACACGTTCCTGCAACGCACTTCGACATTCGCGTCGAATTGCTCAACCCGTTTTGGTTGTTGTGTAATGAGCCTTTTGTATTGGGTAGGTGTCGTAAGATGAAGAAGATTTTTGCGTTGGTGTGTGGAGCTGCGCTTGGATTGGCGAGCTCCGTAAGTTTTGGTTTCGATAAGAACATTGTGGACACCGCAGTAGAAGCGGGCAAGTTCAAGACGTTGGCCGCTGCGTTGGGCGCTGCTGGTCTCGTTGATGCCGTGAAGGGTCCAGGACCTTTCACCGTGTTCGCTCCAACCGATGATGCATTCGCGAAGCTTCCCAAGGGAACCGTCGAGACGTTGCTCAAGCCAGAGAACAAGGCTAAGCTCGCAGCGATCCTGACGTACCACGTCGTTCCTGGCAAGGTTATGGCCAAGGACGTTGTTGGACTCGCTGGTGCCAAGTCTTTGAACGGTCAACGTATTGACGTCAAGGTTGACGGCGGTAAGGTCAAAGTTGATGGTGCGAACGTTGTAACCACCGATATTGCTTGCAGCAATGGTGTCATCCACGTTATCGATGCGGTCATTCTTCCTAGCGAAGATAATATCCCAACCGTTGCAACCAAGGCTGGCAAGTTTGCTACGCTTTTGGCTGCTGCCAAGGCAGCTGGATTGGTCGATGCACTCAGTGGCGACAAAGCCCTGACTGTTTTCGCTCCAACCGACGAAGCGTTTGCGAAGCTTCCTAAGGGAACCGTTGAGTCGCTGCTCAAGCCAGAGAACAAGGATAAGCTGGCTGCTATCCTCAAGTACCACGTTGTCGAAGGCCGTGTTTATTCCGAAGACGCAGTTGCTGCGAAGAGCGCGAAGACCCTCCAAGGTGACAGCGTAAAGATCTCGGTCAAGGACAAGGCTGCGTACGTCAACGAAGCGAAGATCATCGCTACCGATGTTGATGCATCGAACGGTGTTATCCACATCATCGATGCAGTTATCTTGCCACCGAGCAAGTAATTGAAGGATCGGCTGAGTCCGGTTGTTCGATGGTCCGAGTAATCCGGATCGTCCATCATCGCGACGAAGCATCCACATCATTCAACAGCCTAGGGCATTGAGGAATCCTCGATGCCCTAGGTTTTTTTATAGACTTTTCGGATCGATTTAGGGGATAGGATTCCTCGACTTTGCGGGGTTCGCGTCGGTGCAGAACCATCCAAAGCGATACAAAATCGGATAAACTAAGGGAGGTCAGGCGTTCTCAGATTCGATTTAAACTCGGTTTCAGGTACAACTCAATGATGATCCAACGGATTGGTGTGTGCATCGCCATCGGTTTTGGAATGATGTTCGGGATTGCCTCCTGTTTCGGGCAAGGCTTCCAATCTCGTTTTTCGATGACTGAAGGGGTGCTTTTACCGGCCCCTCGGGAGGTCGAAGTTCTACTGGAAGATGCTCGGGATGCGATCGAGCGCAAGCAATGGAGCGAGGCCAGTTTGGCGCTGGGAGTATTGCTCGGTATCGAGGATGGCGGTTCGGGACGAGATTTGGGTGAAGATTATTTTATATTTCGCGATCGCAATGGGGCGGCCATCGTCGAAGGGACCGTGCTGGGCGCGGCCCATGAATTGCTGGCGACCATGCCGGACGAAGGACGCAAAGTCGTCGAGTTGCGGTACGGCGTGAAAGCCTCCCAATTGTTGGAGGAAGCGGTCGAGCGATCGGGTTGGGACGTGCTGAGAGAGTTGTCCAGTCGATATAGCTTCACCACGGCAGGCCAAGACGCGTTGCTGCTGCTGGCGGAACGCGCGCTGAGCGATGGGGAGACAGCCCAAGCGGCGGGGATGTACGGAAGGCTGCTGGGAATGGAATCGGCGAGAAATCGGTACGGTGCTTCGTTGGGGGTGATGACGGTTGCAGCGTATCGTGTTGCGGGAATGCCTGCGGAGGCGAAAAAAGCGTTGGCGACGACTCGTGAGAATTTCGTTTCGGTGTCGCTGGACTGGAACGGTTCCAAAATTGGATGGAACGATAAGACGACCGATGAGGCGATCTTGCAGTCTCTCGCTACGGATTCCGTGGATCGCATTTCGCGTACTGTGGATCGTCCGGCGTATCCAGGGGGGGATCCCAAGCGGAATGCGAACACGCTTGCCGGATTGCCGCTCCCTATTTTGCGATGGCACCAGGAACTGCACGAATCGTTTCAGCATAAAGACAACCTGGATCGGACGCTGAAGAAGCAGCTTGCTGAGCGGAAGTCAGTGTTGATTCCTTCGCGATACCCGATCAGCGTTGATTCTTGGGTGATCACGCCAACCTACGACCAACGCATCTTGGCGATCGACGCGAGGTCCGGACGGATCGGTTGGCCATGCGTTTTCAGTGGAATGCCACTCGGGTTTTCGTTGGATCGGTTTGCTGGCAAGGATGGATATTCTCTGGGGATGTCAGCGCCTGATTACTTGGTTCGGCGTGTTTGGGGTGAGACCGCCATTGGCCAGATCGCCAGCGATGGGGAGCGGTTGTTTAGCATCAGCGAATCGCCGGCATTGGATGTTGCGGAGAGTTTCGCGCAAGGCCCCAATGCGAGGTTCGCGCGGAATCTCGGGATGAAAACCTACAACGTGTTGCAGGCATGGAGCATTCGCGATCAAGGAAAATTGGTTTGGGAAGTGGGGGGTCCGACCGGATTGAGTGCACCGGAGTTGGCCGAGGCGCTTTTCTTGGGTGCCCCGTTACCGCAGGACGGAGAACTCTTTTGCTTGATCGAACTCAACGGCGAGATTTTTCTGGCTTCGATCGCTAGCGATACAGGGAAACTCCTTTGGAGGCAGCCCATCGCGGCCAATCAAGGGAACACCATTTCGATCGATCAGCAGCGGCGAGCGTACGGTGCGAGCCCCGCCGTCTCTGGAACCATCGTTGTATGTCCGACCTTGTCGGGATATTTGGTGGCATATGATCTTGGGTCTCGCGAGTTGCTT
Organism: uncultured Pirellula sp.; assembly: GCA_903892355.1. Lineage (GTDB taxonomy): Bacteria > Planctomycetota > Planctomycetia > Pirellulales > Pirellulaceae > JBKCUI01. The sequence continues at coordinate 48,194 of CAITIE010000084.1, forward strand.
TGGCAATTCAAATACCCCCTCAATCCGAACATTATCCCCGGCGCTCAGTTTAATTTCATCGGTGGGATGGATTTGCGGGAGTCGAATCCTACGTTGCCCCGATCGGTGGAGACGAGCGTCTTGTTGCATAACGGCGTCGCCGTGTTCGCGCCACCCAATGGCAATGCGGTTTACGGTGTTTCGTTGACCGACGGAGATGAATTGTGGCAGTATGGGTACGACGAGCAATCGTTGTTTCGTTATTGCGCAGGAGCATGGGACAACATTGCGGTGCTCGTCCAAGCCTCCTCGGTGGTTGGGGTCGATTTGAAAACGGGCCAAGCTGCTTGGCCGGCGGTTCCGTTGCCTGGGGATGCGCAAGTGGTCGGTCGCGGTGTTCGATCGGGCTCCAAGTTCTACCTTCCGATCTCCACGCAAGAGATTCTGGAGCTCGACATGGAGAAGGGGCAAATTCTCGGTAGTGCGAGAGTAGAAAAACCGCTGGGGAATTTGATCGTTGTCGGGGATCGGTTGATTTCAGCGAGCCCCTTCGAACTCGATTGCTACTCGATCCGAGATGTTTTCCGCACCAAGTTGCTCGAAGAACTTAAAGAGGATGGGGACAGCGTTCAAGGCTGGGTCAAGCAAGGTGAGTTGGCGATGGCTTCGGGGGATATCGAGGGTGCGTTGGGCTTTTTGGAAAAAGCCCGAGACAAGTCCCCGGAGGATCCCGACGTCAAGTTGCTGTTGGTCAAGGTTGGGACCGAGGCCCTGCGCCGTGATTTTGACAAGTACGTCGATCGAGTGCAAAAGTACCAAGAGATGACGCTCGATCTCGATCTGCCGTCGTACTTGCGAATCCTCATTCACGGATTGGAAAAGCAAGGGCGTTGGGAGGAGATGTTTGTCAAATTGGTGGAGTTGTCCGACACGCGATTGAATCGACGGATCGATCAAATGAGCGATGGCCAAGACATCGATTTGAATGCACAGTGGACCGTGCAGGAGGACCGATGGCTATCCACCCGTATTGCGCGATGCGTCGAAAAGATTCCGGAGGGGGCGTGGAGCAAGTTAGGGCCGATGGTTCAGTCGCGACTGGATCCTGCGGTGATCAAAGATGGGAGCATGCTGAGGTTGCGATTGGATCATTTTCAATCGCTAGAATTTGCTGAGCCGCTTCGAATCCTAGCGGCTAAAGCGATCGCTAGCAGCAGCGCGATCGATGCCGAACGGATGCTTCAACAACGCACGCCCGATAATGCGCCACTGAGTGCAGCAAAGAAATTGGCGTTGGCCGAGCTTTATCTCCGTGCGTCGCGGCCTTTTTTGGCCCTTCGTTATGCTGAGGGAAACATTGCTGCGATCAAGCAGATGATGGAAAAGATCAATTCCGAATCGCGGCAATTCGCGATGAGGACCGAGATCGACACTGCGCAGTTGGAGCGATTTGCTGCGGCTGCGAAATCGGCGACGGACCCGCATGATTGGCCGAGAGGTCGCGTCGACGTAACCACGCAGTTTACCGAGAACCCCAACGGCAGAGCGTTTGATGCTGTGAGTGACTCGTCGAGTCTATGCACCACCGTCGAGTCGATCGGAGATGCGTTTCAAGATTGGCAAGTCTACTACAATGCTGGGAATTTGCAGTTCGTCAATCCAGTGACGGGTGAATTGTTCCAGCAGATGGTCGACATGGGCGCGCTCGATCGATCGACAGTACCTCGAATCCACACGGTCGATAGTTTGGTTTACATCGAATTGAAAAACCAGTTGATTGCCATCGATACGTTGCAAGCGTACACCAGCCAACAAGATGGTCAACTCTGGCGTCACTCGTATGGAGAGGAAGCGCCAGAGTTCGATCGAGGTCGCGGTCGAGTCATCAGCATCGAGCGGAATGCCTGGGGGCTACCGGTTCAAAAGAAAGCGTTTCGCATTGCGGCGGTCTCGCGATCGGGAGTGATCATCCTCAACAATGATGAGTTGGTTTGTCTGGACGCGATTACCGGGAATAAGGTTTGGGGAGTCACTGGCTTCCGTAATGCATCGTTCGTCCATAATGAGGACGTGTTGCACGTCTTTCATCCTGCGAGCGGGAAGCTGATTCAGATCGATATTCGAGATGGAATGATCATTGAGAGTCGCGATGGCGGCCAAGATGGCTGGTTGCCGATGGCGACGGTCGGAAAGAGGTGGCTTTTTGCACCTGTGCGAGCCCAAGACGGGGATCGCGCCAGCGAGATGAAATTACGACTGATCGACCCGATCGATGGCAAGGTAATACTCTCGAGGGAGCATACCATCGACACTCGCCTCGCATTGGTCGGGGAGTACGGTATCGCGGCGATGCGCAGCGATGGGCAGATGTACTATTGGAATGTTGAAACCAACCAGGAGTTCAATTACACGGTGGATGTCGAAGGAAAGTTCAGCATCGTCACCGCTCAGGTTTTTGGGGATGTGGCTTTGGTGCTACCGTATGCCGGTTCGATGGAATTGGAAAAGATAATCGTGAATCCATCCCAAAGGAACGATCCATCGGTAGCGGCGTGCGCTGGAAAGTTGTTTGCGATTTCGGTTCGGGATGGCAAGCCGGTATGGGAACGTTCCCAACGGGTCAAGCATTTCATGTTTCCGATCAGTCAGCGTCGCAATTCTCCTGCCGCGGTGTTCGTACGGCGATTGTCGTTGACGAAGATTCGCGGAGTTAACTTGGATTTCACCAGCGTGGCGTTGGTGGACATCAAAACGGGTCGCTTGCTGTTCCAAAAGCACGATATGCCCGCCATCCGAGGTGAAGGATTCCGGCAAATGCTCGTTCCAAAAGACAACGTGATGATTGTCAATTACCTTGGAAACACGATCACGGCGAAGTGGACAGAGGATGAATCCGGGTTGGCGCCGCTGGATCGAATGGATGAGATTGGCGAGTTGGATGCGGAGGAGTATCGCAAGCATGCGGAAGAGATGATCGATGAGATCACCTCGAAGCAAGGGGTTGGTGGGCAGGATTCACCGAGCAAGTCCCTCCCACCCCTGCCGAACTTGGGTGGTGGCGAACCGAAATGAAGATAACCTCTCTGCCCCGTTACTATCGCAACATCAGGCGTTGGCGCGAAATCATTCAGATTTTGCGTCGTTATGGATTAGCGGATTGGCTCAGCACGCTCCGTGTTGATTTCGTTCGGGACTGGATCAAAGACGATCAAGGGGTACCGTTGGCGAGTTATAGCCGCGAAGCCCGCGTTCGGATGGCTTTGACGGAATTAGGACCTACGTTCATCAAGCTTGGTCAAGTTCTGTCGTTGCGTCCGGATTTGGTGGGATCCGATTTGGCGGCGGAGTTGCAATCACTCCAAGCCAATGTTCCAGCCGATTCCTTCGATTCGGTGAAACGTGTGGTCGAATCGGAATTGAAGAAGCCGATCGCCGAGGCGTTTGATTGCTTTGACGAGAACGCGATGGCTTCGGCATCGATCGGACAAGCGCACACGGCACAATTGCCCGACGGAACACGGGTGGTGGTCAAGGTTCAGCATGAGAATATTCGTGGAAAGATCAATGAGGATTTGGAAGTCCTCGCAGGGCTTGCGACGTTGGCTGAGCGAATGCCGGAACTGGCCGCGTGGCAACCTCGTTCGATCGTGGATCAACTATCCAGGTCGTTGAAGCGGGAGTTGAGTTTTTCTCAGGAGCAAGCCAACCTGTTGATGATGCGAGAGTCTTTTAAAGACTTTCCTGGAATCCTAATCCCGAAACCTTATGCGTCGCATTCGAGCGCACGCGTGTTGTCGATGGATCAGTTGGAGGGACGCTCCATCAACGATGTCCACAATCGCGAATTGTTTCCCGATCTTGATCTGGATGCGCTCGCACACAGGGTGGCTGCGATCTATGTCGATATGATTTTTGTTCATGGCTTGTATCATGCCGATCCGCATCCCGGAAACATTTTGATCCAGCCAGACGGAACCATCGGTTTGCTGGATTTCGGCATGGTCGGCCGTATCGACGATGGGTTGCGGGGGAACATTGAAGAAATGCTTTGGGCGCTGGCGCTTAAGGATTCCGGGTTGCTCACTTCGCTGATCAAGAGGGTAGGCAAGACACCGCCGACGATTGACGATTCGCTCCTATCCAACGACGTGACCGATCTGATTGCCACGTATGGAAGCCAGCCTTTGGAGAATATCGATCTGGCGAGCGCCTTGAACGACTTAACAGATATCTTGCACCGGCATCGCATCATTTTGCCGAGCCAACTAGGGTTGTTGATCAAGACGTTGGTGACTTTGCAGGGGACCATTTCGAAGACCAGCCCGAGATTCAGCTTGCTCGAGGCGATTGAGCCGATGTTCAAGAAGCTGTGGCGCAGTCGTTTTTCGCCAAGTCGCCAGATAAGGCGGATGCGGCGACTGTACGTCGAGATGGAGGGATTGGTGGAGAAGCTACCGTCTCAAATCAGTTCCGTCATGGAGTTGGTCCAGTCTGGAAAGCTTGATGTGCATCTGACGCATCGCGGTTTAAGCCCTTCGATCAACAGGTTGGTGCTGGGGCTGCTGACCAGCTCGTTGCTCTTGGGTTCCTCGATCTTGATGGCATCGAAAGTCCCTCCGTTGCTGTTCATCAACGGCGGGCCGCTCGGGCTGCAGGACCTGTCGTTGATCGGCCTGCTCGGTTTCCTTTTCAGCCTGATGGTGGCTTTTCGGATTTTGTTAGCGATCAACAAATCCGGGCATTTGGATACAGAGTACGACGAGCACGATTGGAATCCCTAGCACGTGATAAGCCCGGATAGGTTTACCCGGATAGATTTATTCGGATAGGTTTATTCGGATAGGTTTATTCGGATAGATTTATTCGGATAGGTTTATTCGTCGCTATCGTCGTCGGAAGTGCTCTCCGGCTCAGCCTGATCGCGAAGGCCAGCATCGGATGCGTCCTCTGAAAAATCGTCCTCTGAAAAATCGTTCTCGTCGGAATCGGTGAATTGAGAGTTCTGGTGAGCGGGGGGAAGCGGCATTTCGTCCGATTCCTCGACGAAGCCACCAAAGGGTTGGTCGAGCATTTGCGAGTAGCTATCGTAGCGGCGAGCGTCGAGGCGCCCGTCGGCGATCGCATCTTTTACGGCGCATTGGTTTTCATGTTGATGGGAGCAATTGGGGTATCTGCATTTGGAGGCGAAGGGGCGGATGTCGCGAAACAATCCGGCGAGTTCTTCGGGAACGATATCCCATAACTGGAACTGGCGGACGCCCGGGGTATCGATGATAGCGCCTCCATAGGAGAGAGGGAACCATTCGGCGGTGGTGGTGGTGTGTTTTCCCTTTTGGTTCTCCGCGCTGACGGCTTGGACGCGTTGGTTGAGTCCTGGTGCGATAGCGTTGAGGATGGAGGATTTTCCGACACCGCTTTGGCCGACGACAACACTGATCCGGTCTTTGGTAAGATCTTTGAGCCGATCGATACCCCAGCCGCGGGCAGCGCTGACGAGGATGACGGAGTATCCCAGTTGGGCATAGGTACCGATCAAGGGTTGAAGTGCGACAGTATCGACCAAGTCGCATTTGTTGATGCAGATCGCGGCATCGAGATGGTTTTGTTCGGCGGTAGCGAGAATCCGATCGATCAGATTGGGTTTGATCGACGGTTCAGCGGCGCTGGTGACAATGAGGAGTTGATCGACATTTGCGACGATCACGTGCCGACGTTTCTTGCTCGTTCGGCTCAGTTCCGAGCGGCGGTTCTCGATACGAACAATCCAGCCTTGATCGGTTCCGTTGGGTTCGACATCGACGCGATCGCCGGTGACCACAACATGGCGTTGTTGGGTGGCGAGATTCTTTAGAACACGTCGGACGGCACACCGTAGTTCTTTGCCATCATCGAGCAAGACGATCGATTCGACTCCGTGAACTCGAAGCACCGTACCGCGGAGAACGTTGTCGGATGTTTCGAGGGTGACGTTGCCGAGGGTATCGTTTTCACTCGGTGTGGTGGAGACACCGCGGACAGTGCGTCTGCGGGTAAGGTCTCCTTTCCCGCTGACCCGTTGCGAACCGACCGTATCGATTTCGTCTTTGGATTTTTCGTAGTCGCTGGTCAAGTCACCGCGTCTGGGTTGCGACTGGTGTCCTTTACGAAACTCGATCCGGATCTTGTTCGGTTTCTTGCGAGGCATTGGGTCATCCGGCCCCGAGAGGCCCTATGGGGGCGGGGGTATTGTCGACGGCTGACGCAGCGGTCTCTTTGGCGACCAGAGGCTGTTCGACGGCAGAGTTTTCCGCTTTCTTGAGAGCGTGGATGCTTTGCCCGATGAGGGAGGTGATTTCGTTCTCGTCGAGTTCTTCGCGTTCCATCAATGCGTCTTTAAGGCGTTCGAGTTCCTCGCGGCGAGTGTGGAGCATGTCCATGGCGCGTCGATCGGCACCGCGGAGAGTATCTCCCATTTCGGCATCGATCATTTCTTGGGTCTTTTCGCTGAACTGGCGTTGTTGGTGGATTTCTCGACCGAGGAAGGGGTCGCTATCGGAGAGTTTGTAGGAAACAGGTCCGAGTTTCATACTCATGCCCCAATGGGAGACCATCCGTCGAGCGAGCGATGTCGCTCGTTCGAGGTCGTTCTCGGCGCCGACGGAGGTTTCGTCGTACACGATCCGCTCTGCGGCGCGGCCTGCGAGGAGAACGACGAGTTGGTCTCGAATTTCGCTTTCGGACATGTTCATGCGGTCTTCGGAAGGAAGGATTTGGGTGCTTCCGAGGGACTGGCCGCGGGGAACGATGGTCACTTTATGAACCCGCTGGGCACCTGGGAGGAACCACGCGGCCAAGGTATGTCCGGCTTCGTGGTAGGCGGTTTTCTCTTTCTCCGTCGGGAGCATGACTTCTTCGCGCTTTGCCCCCATGAGGACTTTGTCGCGAGCGTAGTCAAAGTCTTCCATGGCGACGCGGGTTTTGTCGTGCCGAGCGGCCCACAATGCAGCTTCGTTGACGATATTGCGAATGTCTGCACCGGTGAGTCCGACGGTGGCTTCGGCCAGTCGATGCAGATCGACATCGTTGTCGAGAGGGACATCGCGCACGTGGACTTTAAAGATCTCCTGGCGACCTTTAAGGGTTGGCCGACCTACGGTGACATGCCGATCGAATCGACCGGGGCGAAGAAGTGCGGGGTCGAGCACGTCAGGGCGGTTGGTTGCGGCCATGACGATGACCGACTCACTGGGGGAAAATCCATCCATTTCGCTGAGGATCTGGTTCAACGTTTGTTCGCGTTCATCGTGCCCACCGCCGAGTCCAGCGCCACGCTGTCGGCCCACGGCATCGATTTCGTCGATGAAGATAATGCCGGGGGCGTTTTCTTTGGCGGTGGCGAACAGATCGCGAACGCGGGACGCACCCACGCCGACGAACATTTGAATGAACTCGCTGCCGTTCACCGAATAGAACGCAACCCCTGCTTCACCGGCCACCGCACGGGCCAAAAGGGTTTTGCCCGTACCTGGAGGGCCGTTCAGCAGGACCCCTTTGGGCACACGACCACCGAGCTTTTGAAATTTTTCCGGAGAGCGCAGGAACTCAACGATTTCCTTGAGGTCTGCTTTGACACCCTCGAGGCCCGCGACATCATCAAAGGTGACATGCTGGTCGCTGGGCTCGAATCGTTTTGCGGTTGAGCGTGTGAAGCTGTTGAGAAACCCACCCCCCATCATGTTTTCACGCGAGCGACGCATGAACATGTAGAGACCGGCGCCCAGCAGCAAGAGGGACGCAAAGGAGAGCAGCAGGTAGAGCGTGTTCGCACTGTTGGTTGAAACCACATCGTAAACGAAGGGTTCTTGGCCCGAGGTGGCTTCTGTCGATTGGGCTTTTGCTCGAAGTTTCTCAAGCCGATCAAAAAGTTCGCGTCGGACTTCACCATCGGTGGGGATGACCACTTCGAAGCGACGGTTGAGCCGCTCCAGGGTACCGTCGGACAGCGATTTGGGTTTTACGGGTTTGTCGAAGGCGTCGTAGGTGATCGGGCGCTCCGGGGCGACTTTAAACGTTCCTTCGATGGCTGTCGGGTAGACGGTGAGCCGTTGGATATTCTCGCGATCGAGTTGTTCGAGAAAAAAGCTATAGTCGATCCGCGAACTCAGCGGCGAGCCTGCTAAGAAAAGCATGGCGAAAACCGCGGTGAGAACGATCAGAACCCACCACATTCCGTTTGGACGGCGCGTGGAGGAGGGCGTTGGCGTGCTGCCTTTGAATTCCTGAGGTTTTTGGTTCATAAGCCCAATCGGATCGTTAGGAACAACGGGGCCCTACGCCCCTCGATAGCATTTCGATTCGAATTGTAGCCGATTGGTGAACTTCTAGGCAGTACTACCCAATCTTGGGTGGCTGATATCGAAGACTTGATTTGGAGTTCTTGGCGGAACTGTCGGTCGGGGTGTTTGTAGGGGAGGGGGGCCGGGAATGTTGCCATTGGCACGCCCACCGGTTTTTGCTACTCCCAACATGTCATGAATCTGCGGTTGCTCGGCGACAACGGTTCCGAGTCCCTGTACGGGTGTTAATCCGTAGCAGAGGGACACTCCGGCGAACTGAGTTTTATGAGGTGTTTCAATCATGCCCACGACGGAAAAGCTTTACGAATTGATGGAGTCCAAATTGCGGTTGCTCACGGAATTGCATTCGTTGGCAATCCAGCAATCGGACTTAGTTTCCGGACAAGAGCTGTCCGAATTGATGTCGTTGCTGGGTCGGAAGCAGCGATTGATGGATACATTGATGGAGATCCAGGTCGATCTGGTTCCTTATGCTTCCGAGGATCCCGAGGAGCGGATTTGGCGATCGGAAGAACGCCGACGGGAGTGTCAAGCGGTCAAAACACGATGCGATCGGTTGGTGGGCGAGCTTTTGGTCATGGAAAACAGAGCCATCGACAACATGGCGCTCCAGCGCGAGGTGGTCGCAAGCCAGTTGCAGCAAGTGACCGATGCCTCCCGGCTATCCCGAGCCTATGAATCATCGTCCGGAGGCGAGTTTCAGGCGGACGGCGGGGCGTTGTCCTATACAGGTTAATGTTCCGGGCAGGTTGATCCCCAAATCGGTTTTGTGCTTCAAGACCTTCCCTTTTGTGAGTTCATGAGGAAAAACGATGTTTCCATCGATGTTCAACAGCGGCGTGAACCGGGCGTTGGAGGAAACGGTCGCATTTGCCGAGCGCCGGCATCAAATCTTGGCCGGGAATGTCGCGAACATGGACACTCCGGATTACAAGACCAAGGATCTTTCGGTCGACGATTTTCAGGAGAGTCTCAAGGGGATGCTCAAGCAGGCGAAGGGCGGAGCTGGTTCCGTTTCGCCGGGCGAGTCAGCAGGCCTAAGCGGATCGAGAGAGCCAATGCGTCTTTCCAAGGAACAAGCCATTCAGGAGGTTCGAGACGCGTCCAAGCAGGTCGTCTATCATGACGGCAGCGACGATAATCTGGAAACGCAGATCACTCAGATCTCCAAAAACCAAGGGATGCATTCGGTTGCAGTCGCCTTGCTCAAATCCCAGTACCGCTCGTTGCAAACAGCGATCAGCGGCAGCGTTAATGTCTAGACGTTCCGCCGTCTCGCAGTACTGACATTCCCCGAAAGCGGCCTTTTGGGTTCGCTTTTTAGATTTGGTAGTTCATATCAAAGAGTGCGTCGTCGACCGAGCCGTTTCTGATTTTGAGCTTAGGCTTTTCGAGAACGACGGTGGAGTGGGGGGCGACGGTAGACGTCACCCAAACGCTGGATCCGATGACGCTGTGATGACCGATCGTGGTTTTGCCGCCGAGGATGGTTGCGTTGGCATAGATCACCACGTGGTCTTCGATGGTGGGGTGACGTTTCGTACCGCGGACCAATTCGCCGTTGCTATCGGTAGCGAAACTGAGCGCACCGAGCGTGACGCCCTGGTAGATTTTCACGTGATCACCGATATCGCATGTTTCGCCGATGACCACACCGGTGCCGTGATCGATGAAGAAATGCTCGCCGATCCGAGCCCCTGGGTGGATGTCGATTCCCGTCTGTTTGTGAGCCCATTCGCTCATCATCCGTGGGATGAACGGAACCTTTAAGCGGAACAATTCGTGGGCGATGCGATAGATGGTCACCGCTTCGAGGCCTGGAAAGCAGAAGACGATTTCATCGCGATTGGAGACGCTCGGATCCCCTGCGTATGCGGCATCGACGTCTTTGGCGAGTTGTCCACGAAGTTCTGGGATTTGCTCGAGCAGAGCGATTGCGATTTTTTGCCCTTTGGCCTCGTAATCATCCGCTTCGCGGCAGCCTTCGACGCGAAGGCCATTGACGCGATCGGCGTGGATCAGGGCGCGAGTGATTTGGGTGGTAAGTCGATCGTGAAGGGAGTCGATCAGGTTTCCCACGTGGTACGTTACGTTGCCGGCATGAAGTCCCTCTCGGCGTCGAAAACCGGGATAAAAAATATCTTTCAAGTCTTCGATGATTTGAACGACGACTTCGTACTTGGGGAGCGGGCAGTGGCCAAGGTGGTTGATCCGGTCTGAGGCGTGGTAGGTCTGAACAATCGCATCGGTCAGCCGTGGCAATTGTTCTTTAAGCCTTGAGTCGGAAGCCATTGAAGTTCGCTCCAAAGGGGGATATTTTCGCTCCGAAGTGGAGGTCGCTTGGATAGGGAATCAGCACGTCTCGCCAGCGGTCGGCCCATCGGAGTTCTGGAAATGCTAGCGATCGCGTGGAGTGCTGTTTTTTCGCAGTGCTTTCGTTGGCTTCCAGTATCTTTTGGATCGATTAGTGACGGCGAGGCTAGGGGGCAAAGTGAGAAACGGTTGTCAGGTTTCGGGCTGGCACGAACGTTTTTTAAACGCAGGCGCATACCTCGATGGAGGACCTAGCGAGAGGAATCGGCCCCTCCTACGCCGCAACACCGGGAATTTCATTGTATCCGTTTAGGTTTCCCTGTCTTTCCCCCTTTGACTAAGTGGCTCATTTTCTCTCGAAACCTAGATTGGATATCGGGTACATCCCATTCGGGTCGGTGGCTGAGTTGAGGTGTGGTTTTGACGACCCACGCTCCGCGATCCGCGATGGATCGCAATACGGAGAGGAATTTCCATGGGGAATGTAGCGAAACGACTGTTGGGTGTATCTGCCGCGATATGGCTATCTGCGCTCTCGGTTCCGGCGTGGGGTGATACCGAACTGACCGTGGGTGATTTATGCCGACTCAAGGGACAGGAAGAGAACGTGCTGCAAGGCGTTGGCTTTGTGGTTGGTCTTAAAGGAACCGGCGACGGTGATGGAAACAAGACAATGATGCGGGCGCTCGCTCGGGCGTTGCAAAATTTTGGAGCCCCGGTGGCAACCGACACCCAAGGCCGATTGTTGGACAAGGAAATGGCGAATGCGAAGAACGTGGCGATGGTATTCGTGACGGTCAAGGTGCCGCCGGCGGGGGCGGAGCAGGGAGACAAGCTGAGTTGCACGATCAGTGCAACGCATGCGAAGAGTTTGGAGGGAGGGACGCTGCTGTTGACGCAGTTGCTCGGTCCGAGAGCGGATCGGCCGGAGACATTTGCGCTCGCCCAAGGTCCCATCGTGCTGGACGATCGACGGGTCCCGACCACCGGGAAGATTGTCGATGGATGCAAAATAGAGCGAGCGATCAAAACACAGTTTACGTTCAATGACAAAATCACGCTGGTGATCGATCCGGATCATGCGTCGTTCAACAAGTCGCAGTACATCGAAGATGTCGTCAATGATCACTTGCGAAAAGGGAGCAGGAGTTATTCCAAATCGGGTCCGGCGGTGGCGGATGAAAGTTCGAAATTGGCTAAGGCTATCGACCAAGCGCACGTTGAGGTCAGGATTCCTGATGCCTATCGAGATCGTCCGGTTCAGTTCGTCTCGATGGTTTTGGATATCGATTTGATCAACATTCAAAACTCCCGGCGTGTAGTGATCAACGAGCGGGATGGGACGGTGATCATCGGAGCGGACGTGCTGGTTGCACCCGTCGCGATTTCGCATAAAAACCTCAGTATTTCGACACGTTCGACGGCCTTGGGGTCTTTTGTCGGGGTCAGTTCCAAAGATGGCGCAACGCCCCCCGCTACCTTGAAAAATCTGGTCGATGCGCTCAATGCGCTGAACGTTACCAACGAAGACAAGATCGCGATCATTAAGGCGTTAAAGCGTCAAGGCAACCTGTATGGCGATGTTGTCGTCGAATGATGAACGATAGCCCCATCGTGGTTTATCACGGACGTTGTCACTGGCGGGGCCGAATGTCGAACACGCGTTTTTCGGGAGATGAAAATCATGGATATAGCATCGCTACGAAGTCTCGCGTCGAGTCCCATGAATGATGCGAAAGCAAGGATAGAGAGCACGCTGTTGCAGTCTCCCCAAGCGGGCGCCCTGGCCCATGTCAGCAATGGCGAGAATCGTGCCATCGAATCGGATTTTGGGTCTCAGTTCCATCATCTCATGTCGCAAAACGAACGGCCACGTGAGCCTGCGTCGTCGCTGGAAATCGAGGCCAGAGAGAGCGCTGGCGATGGGGCTCCGATGGTCAATCGTAAAGGCCCATCGGTCGGTAGTGGGGACGATGCGCTGGAAAAGGCATTTACCGACTTTGTCGGGCAAACATTGTTCGCACAAGTCCTCTCGTCGATGCGATCTACGCAGCAAGAACCTGCGTATTTTCATGGTGGGCAAGCCGAAAAGATCTTTCAGGGACAACTTGATCAGATACTCACCGAGGAGATATCCAACGCTTCGGCCGACAAGATCGCCAAGCCGATGTATGACTTGTTCCGATTGCGTCAGTCCCAGTAGCGTGTCGACTCGAAACCACGCCAGTTGCGAATTCCCTGGGAAACAACGATGGATTGCAGGGGAATGCTAGCACGCGATGTTGCGCTAGCATTTCAAGTTGGCGCAAAATGTTGTGTGATGATTGATTTGTGCGAAACGCTTGTCTAACTTACGCCCTCTCGTGAGTCATCGATGGGTTTCAAACCATCGGCTTTTCATCCATCGGCTTTTCAGTCATCGATGACGATCATGAGTTGATTCCAACGGCATGACGGGAATTCGGCATGTCGGGATCACCAACGGACGGCATCACTTTTCGACAAAGGATCAGCAACTCATCTGGACCATGGAAGGGCTCTACGGGTTGGACGCAATGGTTTAGCGTTCATCGCGAAGATCTCTCAGAGAGCGGATACCAAGAGGTGATTCGTGCACGGATTGCACGGGGGCTTTGCGGGTTCATCCGAGACACCACACGAGCGATTCGTTCGACGGGTGGAGTGATTGGTCAAGGTTTGAGGGCGGGGATTCTTGAATGCGGCGTACCGCATCGCGTGAAGTGTGCTCTGGCCGCGGGTGGTACCGATTGTGGCTCATCCCAACATGCGACTTATTTCAGTCTAAAGGAGGATCCTGACGATGGCTCACAAGCCGCTGATTGGCCTGAATTGCGATTATCGAGGTGCACAACAAGGCACGCCCGCATATTGTTATCTTGCTTCTGGGTACTTTGATTCGATCGTGAATGCAGGAGGGATCCCAGTGTTGCTCCCTCCCACCACCGATCATGACAGTCTCGAGCGAACGCTCGACATGCTCGATGGGTTTGTGCTAGTCGGTGGCGCGGACTTGGATCCACGTAACGATGGTTACATGCTGCACAGCTCGGTACGGCCCATGGAACCTCGCCGCGAAGATTTCGATCGTCGATTGGCTCAGGAGGTTTCCAACCGCCGCATGAATCTGCTGGCCATCGGTGTTGGTTTGCAGTTGATCAACGTGATCGAAGGTGGCAATCTCTTCTACCATATCCCAGTCGACCTGCCCAACGCGATTCCCCACCGCGATCCCCAGGATCCAAACCATCGTCACTCCTTGGTGGTCGAGCCCAATTCCATCCTTGGCCGAGTCTACGGCGAAGGGGAGATCCGGGTTACCAGCCGGCATCATATGGCCATCGATCGGCTGGCTGATAGCTTCCGAGTTACCGCTCGCTGCCAAGACGGCGTGATCGAAGGGATCGAGAGCAAAGTCGAAGATTGGTTCGTGGTTGGCTGCCAATTCCATCCCGAGTCGCCCGCAGCGAGTGCACTCGACATTCGGATCTTCGAAGAGTTTATCGAGGGTATCCAAGCACGGGCTGGACAATTGTCCTTGGCGGCAGCTTAGTTGTGGCCCGGCTGTTTTTTGCGGTGGCACCGGCTGTTTTTGCGGTGGCACCGGCTGTTTTTTGCGGTAGCACCGATGCATGCCGCTTCCCAGCATGAATTACCTCGAAGCTCCCCTCTCGCTTCGAGGTACGCTTGGTGATGATTCGCTCCGCCGCGTATCGCGTTCGATTCATGGATGAATCGAACGCGGTCCTGTAGCACGAACGGAAAGTACCCCAAGGATTCGGGGTCGATAGCGCATTGCGATGTCGTCTATCGTTGGCACGGAGGCCACTTTTCGTCTTGCTGCGAAGCGAAATCTCGAAAGAGAAGTTCGGTTCCTCCCGGTATCGCCTGCAGAGTATCGCCTGAGGAGTATCGACTTAAGAGCGTTCGACAAGAATGGTGTTTCTGTCGCCGCTGGAGCGGTTGGTACGTGACGCACCAACCGCACTCTTGAGCGAAGCAGTCATGAGCGAAGCAAATAGTCGCTAGATTGCTTGGACCGATTCCTGGCCGAGTCTTGCGCAGAAATCACCGAACGACTCGGTGCCTTCGCGTTGCGATTTGAACGCCACGAATAGAGGCTTGAGGGTATCGGTGATGTTTTCGAGAGGGATTAGGTCCTTGTAGATGAATGCGAGGCGGGTTCCCAGCCGGGCACCACCGACGTAGACGGTGTATTTCCCTTTGGCTTTGCCCACCAGGCCGATATCGGCGTTGTAGGGGCGGGCGCATCCGTTCGGGCAGCCGGTCATTCGGACGGTGAAGAGTTCTTTATCGAGTTCGAGTTCTTCTAGGGTTTTCTCCATAACATCGAGGAGTCCTGGAAGGGCCCGTTCGCTTTCGGTGATCGCGAGGCCGCAGGTAGGTAGGGCCACGCAAGCGATCGACCAGCGGCGGACGTTGGATATCTCTTCGGTGAGCGGAAGGCCTCGTTTCTTGATAAGGCCTTCGAGTTTGCTCCGCTCGTTTTCTTGAAGGTTGCAAAAGAGGACGCTTTGATGAGCGGTCAGGCGGATCTCCGGGTTCAGTTCCGAACAGATATCTCGGAGGGCTGCTTTCCAGGCGCGGTTGTCATCATCGTATAGACGGCCGTTTTCGACATTGAATCCGTAGAACCAACGTCCGTCTCCTTGTTCGTCCCAACCCATGTGATCGCGG
The DNA here is from genome assembly GCA_903892355.1 of uncultured Pirellula sp. Classification (GTDB taxonomy): domain Bacteria; phylum Planctomycetota; class Planctomycetia; order Pirellulales; family Pirellulaceae; genus JBKCUI01. The sequence continues at coordinate 63,538 of CAITIE010000084.1, forward strand.
TGTTCGGTAACATCGTCGTGAGTGCAGTCGCTCAGTTTGGAGCCGTAGTACTCCTCTACTTTGCTGCGCATCCATTCGATGCCGCGATCATGGACCAAGTACTTCAGGCGGGCTCGCTTGCGGTCGTCGCGGTAGCCGAAATCACGTTGTACCTTGACGATCGCCTCTGCCACAGCGACGGCTTGTTCGGGGGTTACAAACGCCATACGCGTCGCAAGGCGAGGGAAGGTTTTCTTTGCGCTCGGCGTGATTCCCAGTCCGCCACCGACAGTCACGTTGTAGCCGATGACTTCACCGTCGCGAACGACGGCGATGAATCCGAGGCAATTGGTGTAGACATCCGTGCAGTTGTCGTCGGAAATAGCGACTGCAGTTTTGAATTTACGAGGCAGGTAGGTTTTTCCATAGATCGGTTCAACGACCTCGTCGCTGCCACCTTGGAGTGTTTCGTCGCCGGAGTCCAAGTCCTTCAGCCAGAGTTCGTAGTAGGATTTGGTTCTGGGTTCGAGGTGGTAGCAAAGGTCGTAAGCTAGTTTTTGAACGGCGGGGCGAATGTTATCTCGGTAGGGTGCGGGGCATGCCATGACGTTTCGGTTCACATCCCCGCAAGCGGCGAGCGTTGAGAGGAGTGCATGATTGATCCTTTGCATGCATTCGCGCAGGTTGTCTTTCAAGATCCCGTGCAGCTGGAGGCCTTGGCGAGTGGTGATCTTCAGTGTTGAGTTGCCGATCGAATCGCAGATGTCCAAGTGGGTCAGGAGTTGCTCGGCGGTCAAGATGCCTGCGGGGATGCGGGAACGGACCATGAAGCTGTAGAGTTTTTCGCTTTTCCCCGACTCCGTGGATCCGCCGCGTTGTTCGCGGTCGTCTTGTTGGTAAGTACCGTGAAACTTGAGGAGTTGCAGATCGTCTTTTCCGAAATGCGTTGAATCGGAACAAAGTTCTTCCTTGATGGTGCCTCTCAAGTATCGGCTGGTATCCTTGATCAATTCAACAGCGCTGAGTTTTTCTGCTGAAGGCTTATCGACGGAGGATGTGGTCGGTTCTGACATTGGTTCTTGATGCCCTATTGGCCGACGGGAGTGCCCCCGGTTCGGCGTGGAGTTTGGTTCGGCTTGGAGTTTGGTTCGGTGTAGAGTTTGGTTCGGTGTAGAGTTTGGTTCGGTGTGGCTGGCAGGATCGCGTAGCTCTTGGTTGAGGAGCGTCTGTCCGAGTCGAGATGCGCATAAATCAATGCGCACAGGGTGGACGACACTACGCTTCCTGTGCCGCACATTATATAACAAGAGTTCTTGGGAGGGATACGTCAGTCGAACTCTGGGCTGTGCGAACTCTGGGGTGTGCGAACTCTGGGCTGAGCGAAATCCTAGCGAAGGCATGATGAAGGTGTCGCGATCGTTTCGCTGACGGCGGCTTAGTATAGGATCGGCTAATGCGTAGGATCGGCTAATGTATCTGATTGGCTAATATTGCGTGCAGTTGTGATTGGCGAGTGGTTTCAGGATTGGGGAAACGATGGCAGCAACAATTTTGGATGGTAAGTCGATAGCGATGCAGATTCGGATGGAGGTTGCGGAGGGTGTTTTGCGGCTCCGCGAAACGACCGGCGTGGTGGCTTGTTTGGCTGCTGTTCTCGTCGGGGAGGATCCTGCGAGTCAGGTCTATGTTCGGAACAAGGAGATCGCGTGTCATAAAGCGGGAATCGAGAGTCGTATGTTTCGGTTGCCTGCGTCGACGACGATGGAGGAGTTGTTGGGGTTATTGGATCGATTGAATCAGGATGATGCCATCCATGGGATTTTGGTCCAGTTGCCATTGCCCCGGCATTTGGAGGAGCGCCGCGTGCTGGACCGTGTGGATTCGGCCAAGGATGTCGATGCGTTCTCCCCTGAGAATGTTGGCTTGATATCCCAAGGAAGGCCCCGATTTTTGCCTTGCACGCCTCATGGCGTGATGCAGTTACTGCATCGGTGTGGGATCGATGTTGCGGGCAAGGAAGTGGTGGTTGTGGGGCGGAGTGATATCGTCGGCAAGCCTTTGGTCTCAATGTGTTTGCAGAAGAGTGGGCCGTGGGGAGACTCGAATGCGAATGCAACCGTGACGTGTGCTCACAGCAGGACGGTAGATTTGGCGAGTGTCACGCGGCGAGCAGAGATATTGATGGTCGCGATTGGCAAGGCGCGAGCGATTACGGCAGAGATGGTTCGACCTGGGGCTGTGGTGATCGATATCGGGATCAATCGCGAAGGGGACGGAATTTGCGGCGATGTCGATTTTGATTCGGTGAAGGAGATCGCGAGCGCGATCACACCGGTTCCTGGAGGCATCGGGCCGTTGACGATCGCGATGCTATTGCAAAATACACTTGCTGCAGCAGAGTTCGCCGCGTCCGCTTGAGATCGTGGCGTTCATGTGCTAACGCGACGAAGTTCATGCTTTCACAAGGCAGCTAGCAGGCTTTGATTTGTTCGATGATGATCAGCAAGTGCTTGGCTCTCATGATCGATCCTGCAGCTTTCACGAATGCGACACCTGCCTCGAGTTCGGGTAGGGTGATGCTGGCCCCTGGGGAGCTGATAGCCGTGGAATCCACGCGTTCGCTTCGAGTTCGCGTCGATTCGCGGGGCGCGGGGGCGTTGCCCGATGCTCGCTTGGAGATACTCTTGACGTTGGCAACATCCGCAGCCGTTACCTTGTACTGCTTCAAGGCCTCGACGACATCCTTGTTTCTCGCTTGTGGGTTCGCCTCCATAAATGCTCGGATGCGTTGTGCTTTGCTGAGATCTTTTGACATGTTCTTTTCCTTTGCGATGTGAGCGGCTTCGGTGGTGGATTCGTCGGCAATGCTTTTCCTCGATTCGGCTTGACGGATCAAGTTTTCGGGAACGCTTTCTACTAATTCATCGAGTGTTATCACTCGTTCAATATCTACCATAGGTGCAATTACTCCTGATTAGGACTCAACAGGTTGGAGGAACTCTGGTGGCTTCATTTGTGTTTTATTCTAAGACCCGACGTCCGCGGCTTTATGATTTCTAATACTGGGGCGTTGATGTTTTCTCGAAGTTTGCAACAGCGAAACGAAGGCTGAGGTCGATTTGCGTGCATGATTCGTCGGCTAGATTTTGACTGGACTTTCCAGGCTGTTGGCGATTGAAGCTGTCGGCGATTGAATGAAGCTGTCGGCGGTTGAAATCGTCAAAGCGATGCAGCGCAATCCATAGCAACCCAATCCGAACTCTGCAGCGGCAAATCCCCAGTGATTACGAGGCGTAACCTCTTTCGTCCTACCAATCCTCGCATCGGTTCCAATTTCGTCGCCAACACCTTTGCATCTCTCAAGGAAACTCTCATAGAGGTCTGAGAATCGGGAGCGAGGTGAGTGAGCAAGGGCGGATGGATCGTTGCTGTCTCCAAACCCATGATATTCCTTTCAGCAAATGCGTCAATCGATAAAAAAAGGTATCGAAACAGCTATATAGAGACCATTGGAACGCTATCGGGAAAAATCGGTACAAGCAAGCGGCGATGGTCATCGGTGACGTACGAGGAGGCTTCGGCTGGTGGGTGAGCGGCGGATGAGAGGCCAATTCGACCGGATAGCCCGGTCACAAAGTCGGGGAATTTGGTATAGTGATGGGTCCTTGGGATGGAGGAAATCTCGAGGGGGAACGGCGCGCCGCGTGCCGCACCAAAATCCCGGTTTGGTTATTTCGAATCCGCTATTCCGACATTCAGGAACTCGATGAACGCACCAAGCGACAGCTCAAATTCAGGTAGCAACGCTAGTTCGAACGAAAGCCAACAAGACGAAAGCCCGCAAGATGTGGGGCTTGATCGCTCTGATTACAACTCGGAGGATTTGAAGTTCCTCAACGATTTGGAGCACGTTCGTGCCCGTCCGGGGATGTACATCGGGGACACCACGCTCAAAGGTTTGCACCACTTGGTGTATGAAGTTGTGGACAATTCCATCGACGAAGCGATGGCGCAATTCGCAAAGATGGTCTCCGTTTCCATCAATGCTGATGGGTCGGTGACGGTTGAGGATGACGGTCGGGGTATCCCCGTCGAACGCCACGCGGACCTTTCTGAAAAAATGGGACGCGATATCAGCACCTTGGAGGGTGTGATGACGGTTCTCAAGTTCGGTGGCAAGTTCGATAAGAAGGCTTACCAGACTTCGGGTGGATTGCACGGCGTCGGTGTGACGGTTGTGAATTTTCTCTCGCAGTGGTGCGAGGTGGAGGTTTTCCGCGATGGCAAGGTTTCGACACAGTCGTATGAGCGAGGTGTTGCAACGGGGCCAGTACGCGATGCCGGAGGGACGACCAAACGGGGCACGAAGACCACCTTCAAGCCCGATTCGCAGATTTTCCCAAACACCAAGTTTCTCTACGACACATTGGCAAAACGTCTCCAAGAACTCGCATTTTTGAACAGTGGTGTCCGCATTCGCGTCCGCGATGAACGGAGCAACCAAGGTGACGAGTTCTACTACGAGCGAGGCATTGAAGAGTTCGTTGAGTTTCTGAACCGAGCTAGCGATGTGGTTCACAAGGATGTGATCGTGATTAACGGAATCAAGGATAACATCGGGTATTCGATCGCGTTGCAATACTCCGAGGAGTACACCGAAACGTTGCAATCCTACGCGAACAATATCCATACCATCGAAGGCGGTACGCACGTCTCGGGCTTCCGTTCTGCCTTGACGCGAACACTGAACAACTACGGCAAGAAAGAGAACTTGTTCAAGGATTTGACTCCGACCGGAGACGATTTCCGCGAAGGTTTGACCTGCGTTATTTCGGTTCGTGTGCCCCATCCTCAATTCGAAGGCCAAACCAAGACGAAGCTTGGAAACAGCGACGTTGAGAGCATCATCAATACGGCAGTGGGTGACGGGTTGTCAAAATACTTGGAAGAGAATCCCAAGAACGCCAAACTCCTGGTCCGCAAGGGACTTCTCGCTGCCGAGGCGCGCGAAGCTGCACGCAAGGCAAAAGATGCGCTTCGCAAGCGTAAGGATGCGCTCGGTGGCGGCGGATTGCCGGGCAAATTGCGGGATTGCATCAGTAATAAAATGGAAGAATGCGAACTGTACCTCGTCGAAGGTGACTCGGCAGGTGGAAGTGCCGAGGGGGGCCGTTTCCGAGAAACCCAAGCCATCTTGCCTTTGCGAGGTAAGATCATCAATGCCTACAAGAGTCGCGAAGACAAGGTGTTGGCGAATGAGGAAGTCATGAGCATGATCCAAGCGATTGGATCGGGGATTGGGGCGGATCAAGACACCGCCAAGCGGCGTTACAACCGCATCATTATCATGACTGACGCCGACATCGATGGTTCGCACATTCGCACTCTTCTGCTCTGCTTCTTCTATCGCCAAATGTACCAGTTGGTGGCAGGTGGGCACGTCTATCTCGCTCAACCACCGCTGTACCGAGTGGTTCGAGGTAAGAAAGAACGTTACTACGTTCAAACGGAAGAAGAGATGAAGCAACAACTGCTCGAGAAGGGGTTGGGGGATAGCTACTTCATCGGCGAGGATGGAGCAAAAATCGAAGGGGATCGAATGCGTTCGCTTTGCAAATCCCTCGCGTCGCTCGAAGAAGCCATTTTAACGTTGGAGCGACGAGGTATTTCTTTGAAGGTCCATGCGGAGAGGATGGATCCGGAGACCAACCGATTGCCCGTCTTCCACCTCGACTTAGGCCCCGAAGATCATTGGTTCGTGACTCGCGACAAACTCGACGAATTTCTGGCCAGGCGCCAGATTGTCGTGGAGACCAGCACTTCGGAAATTACCAAGGTGGTCAATTCGGAGCCAACAACCGATGAGGCATCGCCGAAAGCTGCTCACATTACGGAAATCTTCGAAGTGCGAACGATCAATGCGGGCCTCAAGGATCTCGCCGAGTTCGGATTCGGAATTTCGGAATTGATTCCGAAAGATCGAACGGGCTCGACCGACTCCCGTTTCTATCTCCATCGCGAAGACAACACGATCGGGATGGAAGACCTTCGCGAATTGCTGCCGTCGATTCGAGAGTCAGGGCGTCGCGGTTTGTCGATCACTCGCTTCAAGGGGTTGGGTGAAATGAATGCCGAAGAATTGCGCGAGACAACGCTCGATCCGAACAACCGTACGATGGTCAAGATCGAATTGACAGACGCTGCGGCTGCGGACGAAATGTTCCGGGTACTGATGGGTGACAAAGTCGAGCCACGACGCGAGTTCATTGAGAAGCACGCGTTGGACGTCCGAAACTTGGACGTCTAGCCAAATCGGACGTCTAGCCAAATCGGACGGCCGTGCAAGATAGACGTTTAAGCAAGGCACTCCCGCACCACAGTTCCATGGACATCGGTCAATCGAAAGTCTCTTCCTCCCCATCGGAAGGTGAGTCGTTCGTGGTCGATGCCCAGCAGGTGAAGGATCGTCGCGTGCAAGTCATGCATGGTGACGACATTCTCTACCGCCCGATAACCAAATTCATCGGTTGCTCCATGGCAGTACCCCCCCTTTATCCCTCCTCCAGCCAACCAAATCGAGAATCCTTGAGGGTTGTGGTCGCGGCCTTTGCCACCTTGAGCAAACGGCGTCCGCCCAAACTCGCCCGCGAACACCAACAAGGTCGAGTCAAGCAATCCTCGAGCCTTGAGATCCGCGATCAAGGCTGCGATTGGCTGATCGACCACCTTGGCATTTCTCCGATGTCCCGCTTCGATATTTTCGTGGTCGTCCCACGGGGCGATGAAGCGAATCCCTTTGACACAAGTGATCTCCACAAAACGTACCCCGCGTTCCACTAGTCTTCGGGCGAGCATGCATTGTCGGGCGTACTGAGCGAGTAGCGGATCGGCGGAGTCGGTCCCGTAAAGCGAATGGGTTTCGTGTGTTTCGTTTTTGAAATCGACCAAGTCCGGAACTGCTAACTGCATGGCGCTCGCGGTTTCATAGTTCTGAATCGCCGACTCGATCCACTGTTCTTCGGTGGATAGTCCTGCTGGATTCCTCAAGAAGCGATGATCTTGTTGGCGAACAAAATCCAACATGGCACGCTGCACTGACAACGGCTCTGCTGGCGAGATGTTGCTGACCGTTTCCCCCCCGCTAAACGCATCAAAAATCGTCGCTTGATGGATGGCAGGCAAGAACGCATTGGAGAAGTTTTCTGGGCCGCCGATGGGAAGCAGTCCCCCGTTGACCACCACGTACTCAGGTAAGTTCTTGTTCTCGGTACCAAGACCATAACCGACCCAGGCACCGAGCGATGGTCGGCCTTGGATCGGGTTCCCGCTATGCAGGAACATGCACGCTTGGGAGTGTTCTGAGAACTCGCTCTTCATCGAGCGGATGACGCATAAATCGTCTGCGAGTTTCGAGAGGTGAGGGAACAGTTCGCTCATCACCAAGCCCGATTTTCCATACGGAGCGAATTGGAACGGACTGCCGAACGAGGTTCCGTTCTGATCGAACTGCGTCGCATCGATCGAGGCCGGGAATGGCTTGCCGTGCTCTTTGAGCAAGAGTGGTTTCGGGTCGAATGTGTCGACTTGCGAAGGCCCACCGTCCATGAACAGGAAGATTACATTTTTGATTTTTGCAGGATGATGCAGACCGGTGGAGGTTGGATCGCCAAGCTGGTCGTATGCTGCAGCCAATGCTCCGTTCCTTCCCACGCCGGAGCGCAGGCCAACGTGTTCGGCGAGAATCGAGGATAGGGCCAGCAAACCGAAACCGTTCGCGGAGTGTTGGAGTATCTTTCGCCGAGTAGGAAATTTTTTCATAGGGTTACCTGACGAAGATCGTTTCCTTCAAATTGAACATGGCGTGGGCCAGCGTCGACCATGCGAGTTCCGGAGCATTTGTTTCGGTAAGTTGCTTGATCAATTGTTCCGCCGATTCCATCTCCTCGCTGGATGGGAGACGATTAAGGAGGGCTTGGTACATGGCGTTGATCCTGGCTGTTTCGGATGCGTTCTCGCGAACGACTCGATCTGCCCACATTTTGGATTGATGGATCACAAAGGGATCGTTCATCAAGGCCAAGCTTTGGGTTGGGACGATGGTAGAACTTCGTTTTCCGACCGGGGCCGCGGGTCGTGGGAAGTCAAATGTCAGGAGGAATTCGTTAGGGAAATTGCGTCGAACCTCCAGATACAACGAACGCCGTCCGTTGCCATCGATCGGTCCGGGCGGAGACTGCTTGTTCGGCTCTAGTACTTGGCGGTAGTAATTGGCGGTACCGAGACCGCCATCGGGTCGTTTCATAGACCCCGCGACGTAGAGCATGGAGTCTCGGATCGCTTCGGCATCGAGTCGGCGTACCGACGCGTGGGACCAAAGCCGATTGCCGGGATCTTTGTCGCGAGCGACGGGTGATTCCACCGAGGAGCGCTGCCATGTTTCGGAGGTCAGGATGGCTCGCAATAACTGTTTGTTCGACCAGCCGTTTTCCATGAACTCGATGGCGAGTTGATCGAGCAATTCAGGATGGCTGGGCGGCTCACCCATGCGACCGAAATTGTCAACGGTTCGCACGAGGCCCTCGCCGAAGAGCCAATTCCAGACGCGATTGACATAGACTCTCGCTGTGAGTGGATTCGTGGGAGAGACAATTTCATTGGCTAACATGAGCCTGCCGCTTTGCGAGGATTGGTACTCGGAGTCGGAGGAGCCCAGGACTTTCAGGTAGCGACGCGCGACGGTGCCGCGCGGTTGCTTGTGGTCTCCGCGCGAAAGCCATTCCTGATCCAGTGCGAGGTTGTCTTCAAAGACGCCAGGTGTTCGTTTGGGAACTGGGATTTGGCTTTCGATGGTGCGGTACTCGTCAACGAGTTGTTTTCGTTCCGGGGACGAGTCGATGTTGCTTCGCAAAAGCCCGTTGCTGATGAGGGTATTTAGCCAAGCGGCATCGGTTGGAAGTGGTTCGTCCCTTTCCATCCGATCGATGGCGGCTGTGGTAAAAGTGAGGAGTGCCTCGATCCATGCACTTGTGGAACGCGGATGGGATTCCACCAGTTCTAGAGGGATTGCATGAGGTGGTTGCATTCGGAGTCCGCGGGAATGCATGATTGCTTTCGCCACACCGAAACTGGAACGACCGTCGGACGCGTTGATCGCCTTGGGATCCTTGACGATGCCAATATAGGGTTTCGCATCGCGTGTCAGAAATTCGAGATGAGCGCGCAGTCCTCGCCACTGGGGCCGAATGGTCATGGTGACCCATTGGTATGAATTGGAGTTCAAACTCGGGTTGACCGTATCAAACAGAAGCGAGTCCCCTTGGAAGTTCTCCATCACGAGTCGGACTCGGGCGTTTGCTGTTCCTCGGCAAAGGATCGAGATCGCCTCGCCATCGACGGTGAAGTCGGGAGATCGCAGACTGCCAGTGGCCCGATCGGAGTAGAGATTCGAGTGATAGCCTGGTTCCACGAGGATCGAAAATGGGTCTTCTGCGGAGCCGAGGATCGACCAGTGCGTTTTCGCACCGATCAATGACGTCGGCATTCCGGATCCTTGAATGCGCCAATTCTCCAGCAGTTGCGTTTTTGAAGCTTTGGTCAGTGAGTTTGTGGACGTTAAATCAAAGAGCAGCGTCATTGAGTCGGGGGTGATGTCGCGGGGGGCCAATTCGTTGCGGATCGATTGCTCCCATGCGATCGATTGCTGTTCGACATCGCTGGAATCGTTTGCAATCAGCAGTGGGCCTAGCGGAGCGAGCTTGGATTCAGAGAGTCTTGATTCCTTGGGCTTGCAAACCCATTTGCCGATGGCTTTCGTCCATCGGTCGTTAGGGATTGTTTTCTCAAGTTCCTCCCATTTGGTTTCCGGGGTCCAGTGGGTTTGGATCTCGTGGATAGCTCGTTCGATTTCCGAAGGCCACGACGCTACATCGCGGTCCCAATCGGAAGCGGCGAGGGAGCGAGCGCGTTGTTGCAGTTTGGATAGCTCGTCGACGGTTTGCGCGAATGCGAATGGTCGATCGATGATGGGTAACCCGGCACGAGTGCTCCGAAGAATCCCGTAGATCGCGTAATAATCCTCGTCGGAGATCGGGTCAAATTTATGATCGTGGCAGCGGGCGCACGATAGCGTGATGCCTTGAAAGGCTTTGCCAATCGCCTCGATTTGGCTATCGATAACGACGATCTCCTCGCGCTTGACATCGACTGGCGTTTGATTGAACTCAACGAAACGGTAAAACCCTAGGCCGATCAGAGATTCATTGATTCCTTCAAGTTCATTCCATCGCGGCTCGACCAGATCCCCAGCGAGGTTTTCCAGGATAAGGCGATGAATTGGGACATCGTCGTGGAAGGCACGAACGATGTAGTCACGGTAGCGGTGCGCGAAAGGTAAGTACGCATCATCCTCGGATCCGTGGGTTTCTGCATAGCGAACGGTATCGAGCCAATGTCGTGCCCAGTGCTCGGCAAATTCGTCGGTGGAGAGCATGGTGTCGACGATTTTTATCCATGCATCGTCTACGGGATCATTGAGGAACGCGTCGACCTCGGTTTGCGACGGTGGGATACCACGGAGTTGAAAGCTGAGGCGTCGAATGAGAGTGCGACGGTCTGCTTTTGGGGAGTGGGGTACACTCCGTTTGGAAAGTTCGCGTCCGATCCAAGCATCGATGGCTTGGCTGCCGCGGACGTTGATTTCTGGGGTAATGGGCAAGGAAGGGAGCGGTTGCCAGCACCACCATTTGGCACGCTGTGCGGCGATCGATTCCCATTGAGCATCCGTGGTTGATTGATCTCCGAAGGAGGTAATGGGTTCTGGGGATTCGCGCGGGTCGATTGCACCTTGCTCGATCCATCGGCTAAATTTCGCGATGTCCGTTTCGTCGAGTTTGGGGGCTTTGGCAGGCATCTCCAGCCCTGGTTCCCCATGGCGGATCGTGCGGATCAAAAGGCTTTCATCCGGTTTCCCGGGAACGATCGCAGGGCCAGAATCACCTCCTTTCATCCAGCCTTCTCGGCTATCGAGAGCCAAGCCGCCGTTTGTTTTTTTCTCGTTGTGGCAGGCCAAGCAATGTTGATGCAGGGCGGGTCGGATATGGGATTCAAAGTACTCGTACTGCGGAGTCTTTGCTGGCGAGTTCAAGGTGTCTGGTGGTGGAGTGCTCTCGCCAGGAGATTGACTGCGGAGTCCGCCGGATGTTGAGGCAACTAGCCAGAGTACAAGCAACGAGATTTGGATGCCTTTATCAACGAAGCGAGCATCCCGATTATGCCGAGCATCCATGAGTCCATGTCCGAAGGGTATCTAGGTTTCAACGCGAACGATGGGCAAGTGCGATGCGTCGTGTATCCCAGTGAATAGCCCAGCGAGTTACCCCAGTGGGATGTCCCAGTGGGATATCCCAGTGTACTTCTGTGAGGCCATGGTGCCTACAGCCAGCCGATAGGTTCACGGACCTGGTTATTCCGGAGTCGGGGAGTCCGATAACCAGAGGTTTACCAAAGTTTTTGGACGAAAGACCATGCGGGATATTGTTTAAGAGACGGTCATTGAGACGGCGACTTCGTCACCGACGCTCCAGTTTTTAAAGTCCTCTGGATCGCGATGGACGTGTCGGTAAATCGTGTCGCGTTCGACTGGTTCGCGACCAGCTTCGACGATGAGTTGGCGGATTTGATCGACAGAGAGCATTTCTGGCGTCGTTGCGCCAGCATCATGATAGATGAGTTCATGACGGACGGTGCCGTCGATATCATCGGCTCCGTAGGCAAGCGCTGTTTGGGCAGTGCCAATTCCCAACATGATCCAGTATGCCTTGATGTGAGGGATGTTGTCCAGCATGAGGCGGCTGATAGCCATCGTGCGGAGATCCATCAATGCCGAAGGCTTCTTGATGTTGGAAAGTTTTGTGTTTTCTGGATGGAATGCGAGAGGGATAAAGGTCTGGAACCCACCGGTGCGGTCTTGGAGGTCTCTCAGTCGCAGCAGGTGATCGATGCGATGATAAGGCTGTTCGACGTGCCCGTACAGCATGGTGCAGTTGGTCTTCAGGCCAATTTCATGGGCGGCTTGGTGGATCTCGATCCATTTGTGGGAGTTCGCTTTGTGCTCACAAATTTGGTCGCGGACTTCCGGGTGGAAAATCTCAGCGCCGCCTCCTGGCATGCTTCCGAGACCCACTGAACGCAGGTCCATCAAGATCTCCTTGAGAGGTTTTTTGGTGAGGAATTCGAACCAGTCGATTTCGACTGCGGTCCAGCCTTTGAGGTGCAATTTGGGGTATGCGTTGTGAAGCGTTTCGATCAAGCCCCTGTACCAATCGTAACCGAGTTTGTGGTGAAGGCCCCCTACGATATGCATCTCTGTGCATCCATTTTCTACCGCTTCTTTGCCACGAGCCAGGATTTGCTCGTCGGACATCACGTACCCTTTGGGATCGCGAAGGTCGGAGCGGAAGGCGCAAAATCGGCAGCGATAGATGCAGACGTTGGTTGGATTGAGGTGGGTATTGATGTTGTAGTACCCGACATTGCCATTGATCCGCTCCCGTACCATGTTCGCCAGTTCGCCGACCTCGTGCAGGCAAACCTCTGGGGAATAGAGGAAAATCCCCTCATCGAGATTAAGGCGTCCCCCTTGTTCGACTTTTTGACGAATCGCATTGAATCGGTCGCGGGTAGCAGGAGTCATGATTGTTCTTTGCGGGGGGATTGTTGCTGGTCAAAACCTGGCGTTTTGGGACGGTGGTTTCAAGTCGGGTAGAGACGTTTCACCGTAGAGACGTTCCACTGAGGCTTCGAATTATACCGTTCCGGCAAACCCTCAAAAGGTTGAGTGTTTTGCTTTGGAATTGGCCGCTCAGTGGCGGATTGCAGTGGCGGCATCTCGTTTTTATTGGGACAGATGGGGCTGGAATGTTCACGGTTACCTCAGCCAAGCGTCTACGGACCCGGCCACCAAAAAAACGACGCTGATGATGGAATTGAGTTGGAAAAACGCCAACTGCATCCTATCGAGTGATTTTTCAGAGATCGCAGAATGCTCGTAGATCAGCAGACCAGCTATCCCTACCAAGCATGCCCGAAAAATCCATCCCAGAGACAACTGGGGGAACCAAAATGTCATTCCAAATGCGATCCCCCACATGCCCAAATGGAGGATTTTCGAGATGTTCAGGGCGCCTCGCAGTCCGAATTTTGCCGGGATGCTATGGAGTCCGGATTGACGGTCAAATTCGAAGTCTTGGCAGGCGTAGATGATATCGAAGCCGGTCACCCAAAACATGACCACCAATCCGAGCGCAATCGCAGGGTAGAGATCGGTAATGTCGGTTTGGACACAAGAGCCACGGATGGCAACCCACGCGCAGATCGGGGCGAGCATGAGAGCGATCCCTAGCCAAAAATGGACCAGCCAGGTAAATCGCTTTCCGAGGCTGTAACCCATCAAGAAAACAAGTACCGGGACGCTCCATTGGATAGGAATGCGATTGGGGAGGAAGAGCAAGGTCGAGGCGACGAAGAGACCTGCACAGCCGATCGCGAACCAGATCACTTCGGATCTCGCTAGCAACTTCGCCGGAAGATGCCGTTTGGCAGTGCGTGGGTTTTCACCATCAAATTTTTCATCGAGGAGACGATTCATTGCCATCGCGAAGCTTCGGGCGGTCACCATGCATGCCAGGATCCCAGCGAGATCGGTCCATCGGAAGGAGGCTGGTGGTTCGCCGGACGCACCATTGGTGGGGACGATCCAAGCCCAGATGGATGAGAGGATTGCGAAAGGGAGCGCGAAGATCGTGTGGCTAAATCGTATGAGTTCCAGAAACCGTCGGCAGCGTTCCCACATTTTCAATCGTTTCCCTTCGGTTTACCCGGCTCGCATTCATCTTGACCGGCTCTCATTCATCTCCCGAGCTCGCGTGCTGAGGGTTGCAATCGATAGGTTCGGCAGCCCAGCGTTTCATCAGTTGGTGGTTGATACGGAGGTGATCGAGGATGCGAGCGACGATGAAATCGATGAGATCAACAGGGGAGTAGACTCCGTGATACCAACCCGGCATTGCGGGCAGCACGATCGCTCCCGCTTGAGCGGCACGATGCAAGTTTTCCAATTGGAAGGGTGACATAGGCGTTTCTCGCGGCACCAGGATTAGTTTGCGGTGCTCTTTCAAGTGAACGTCCGCGGCGCGTTGGATGAGGTTGTTCCCAGCGGCGTGCACGATACCGGAAAGGGTTGCTCCGGAACAGGGGCAGACAATCATCGCTTCGGTAAGATGGCTACCGCTAGCGACTGGTGTCATGAAATTGCGGTAATCATGAAGTTCGATGTTGGCCGCACAGCGATCGATTTCTGCGGGTGACAATGGGTGCCAGATGCTGGCCTGCGGAGGGAGATTCGCTTCCGTGGGCCAGTGGTAGGACAGAAGGGGGGATACGTTGGACCGATTCGTCCCCAATTCCAGATGTAATTCCTGGGCCAGTACTGCAGCTCCGGAGGGACTGACCAGCAAATGGACTTTGCGATCCGCTAGGGTCAATTGCTGCAGGAGCCGCACAGCGAACGGTGCACCGCTAGCTCCAGTCATCGCGAGAACGATCGGAAGGTGAGTCGTGGTAGTCATGGCGTGAGAATCGTTTCGCCCCGAACGGCGTTCCGTGTTGCGTTATTCCGTGTTGCTTTACTTGGTACCGGTGTAGAGCGTGACGACGCCGAACGTCATCGGTCGCCATTGAACATTCTTCAGCCCCACTTCGCGCAGCACAGTTGCGAGCTGCTCACCACTGGGAAACTCGCTCACGCTTTGTGGTAGATACTGGTACGCTTCGCTGGAGTTCTTAGCGACGGAGTTGCCGACTCTGGGCAAGACACTTTTGAAGTAGAACTCGTACAGTTGCTTCAAGCCGATTAAGTTTGGTTTTGAGAACTCAAGGATTGCTACGGTACCGCCATCGCGGCATACACGCTTCATCTCTTCGAGACCGGCTTTGGTGTCTGCAACATTTCGTAGGCCAAATGCGACCGAGACCGCTTGGAAAAACCCATCGGCGAACGGGAGTTCCATCGTGTCCGCCTCGACAAATCGCAGGTTGGGACGGGGCTCCGCGAGCTTTGATTGTTTCTTCCGAGCGAAATCCAGCATCTCCGCGCAGAAGTCGCTTCCAACGACTTCCGTTTCGGCTCTGAGGGATCGCGACGCGGCGATTGCCAAGTCCCCTGTTCCGGTGCAGACGTCCAAAAACGGAATCCCAGACTGCAGCTTGAGGAGCTTGAGCGTTTTCCACCGCCAATACCGATCGATGTTCAGCGAAAGGACGTGGTTGAGGAGATCGTAGCGAGGCGCGATCTCCGCGAACATCCTTCGGACGCGTTCTCCCGATTTGTCGACTGTGGCAGTTTCGCTGGTCACGATTTCCTATTCCTAACTTCAATGCGATATTGGAATTACCGCATTTTGTGCCAGGAATTAACTCACGAGAAGTCGTAAAGTGACCGCGTCCGACCAGAAATCTCAGCTTGGGATCTAGTTCGCGGGTTTGGGGCGAATCATCTCTGTGCGTGGAGCGGCCGCGGGAGTCGGGGAACCGATGTAGGATCCCGATGGGATGGTGCTGCCCGATGGGATGGAGCTGATCGTGGAACCTGCGGGCGAGCCGATGGTTACCCCGTCGAGCGTTCCTGCGTAGCCACCACTGATAGTCCCTTCGTAGGATGTTCCGACCATTGCGTCTTCGTAACCGCCGTAGTGAGCCGACGATTGAGCGCATGGGTCGCACGGTGCTGCGGCTCCCATTTCACAACTCGCATCGCAAGGAGCGCCGACGTTGTTGGCTCGACCGCAGCCGCGGAACAATCCGGTAACGGATTGGCGCATGCTGTTGCAGGCGTTGCAACCGGTGAGTGTGAGCACGAACGCCGTGGTCACAAGTGCTGTTTTTCTCATCATTCTTTTTCTCCCCCGAGAATTTGGGCCATCCGACGGTGACCCTAGAAATCTGGCCTGGGTGCTTGATATCTCAAGGCCTGGCGACTTTTTGACCCGCAACTCTACGTCACCGTTCAGGTCGTGCAAACGGAACCCAGAAAATTTTCGACAATCCTCTTTTTTTTCCTAACGCTCGCGATCGATTCGAGTGTTACAGTTTCGCGTCAGTTCATCGGAGGAGCGGCTGCAGATAGGATTTCTGCTCTTAGGTTGGTCGTCATTCCTCGTGGCTTTAGGCTCACTATGAACGTCACTCTTGGTTGCTCGAAGCGATGCGTAGCGATATCGCTAATCGCTGTGTTGTGCGTTGGCTCGTTGCTCCACCAGCGATTGCTCGCCGATGTGGGAGTTGATGTATCTGCTGCTACAGCACCTGCACCTGCGACAGCTGCTACCGCAGCAACGCTTGCAGTGCCAAGCAATACTGCAGTGCCAAGCAATACTGCAGTGCCAAGCAACTTGGGGACTGGGGCACTGGAGAACGCGTCGAACTCGGAGTCGGTCCGCGATGCCGAGGTCTTCGCGACGGAATCCGGACTTTCGAAAATTTCCTCGGAGGACATGGCCGAGGTGTGGGAGATTTCTACGCGGCATTTGCCCGACCGTTTTCGGTGCATCAACACCGACAATCCCGGTTTCGACGTTCATCGATACGATTGTGGATTGGGTTGGACGCGGGGCTCGCTCGATGCAGCGTTGGCGGATGATGGGCGATTGCCGATCCTGTATGTGCACGGCAACTTTATGGAACGCAGCAATTCGCTCAACCGCGCTTTGATCATCAATAACTACTTAAAGCCACGCGCAGGACGACCGTATCGGTTGATCATGTTTTCATGGCCGAGCCAGCGCGAGTCCAAACCGTTGCATGATGTTTTTGAGAATGCCGAATCCGCGGAGTGTCAAGCGTTGTACGTGGCGTGGATTCTTGAGAAACTGGGTCGGCACTCCCAAGTCAGCGTGCTTGGGTTTTCCTTTGGAGCGAGATCGGTAACAGGCGCTCTGCATTTGGCATCGGGCGGATCGATTCCAGGGTTTGCTTATAGGAGTGTTGCGCCCGACGATGGTGTCCAATCGGTGTATCGCGTTGGTTTAGTGGCTCCGGCATTGGATCGCACCTGGCTGATGAGCAACGGAAAACATCGGATGGCTCTCGACCGAGTTGACGCGATGGTGAACCTTTACAATTCGAAGGATCCGATCCTTCGTCGTTTTCGATTTTTGGATGGTGGATCTCGCCCGGTCGCGGCGGGTTTCGCGGGTTTCGTCGGGTTGTCGGGGACGGCGGATCCGCGGGTTACGGTCCCGTTGGCTGGACAATCCAAGATCCGTCAATACGATTGCGGTTCGGTGATCGGTACGACCCATAGCGAGAAAAGCTATTATGGCGAGTGCCCTTACTTCGGCACGGTGCTTGATACTTTGCTCTGGAAAGAATCGATTGGATCCTGCATTTCTCAATAGCGTAGGTTTGCGATGGGATTCTCGAACGGAAGGGTTCGACGAATTGACGCTCCATACGATGTCGTGGTCTGTGCTCGACTACGGATCTCTTTACGGTGCATTTTTGGTGGAGCGGATTCGAACGTTTGGAGGCAAGTTGCCGGGCGGAATGTTTTCGACCTTGGATCGGCATCTGCACCGGTTATCTCGTGGCATGGATCTGCTCCACATCGACTTTCAGGCGGTGTTGCCCCAATTCCCGGGCTTGCTCGAGCGATTGATTGAGCTGAATCGTGAATTGGTCGATCGCGAAGGGGATGTGAGTTTGGTGATTGTTGTTTCTCCTGGGTCGATGGACCGCTCGGAGGGAGGAGTCCAATGCATGCTTCATTTGTTGCCGTTGCCTTGGCGGCGCATGAAGGGTTGGTTGGCGGAGGGTGTGGATTTGGTACCGACGCAGATCGCGTCGGGTGCGGGTGAGTGTTTGCCGGGATCGATCAAGTCTCGCAGTCGGTTGAACTATTTTCTTGCGGACCTGGAAGCCGCAGAGCATGGAGATACATCGCTGGGTCTTTTGCGCACGTCGAACGGTTTGGTTTCGGACACTTCGGTTGCCAACGTGCTGGTGGTTACGTCGAGTGGTGAGATCGTTTCACCACCCAAGGAGAGTATTGTTGTCGGGACTTCGCTGGAAGTGGTCGAGATGTGGCTCAGGGAACGGGGTGACTCGGTCGTTTTTCGAGACGTTGCGTTCGAGGAATTGGCTTCGGCCGCGGAACTGCTCCTGCTTGGCAATTCGGGTTGTGCTTGGCATGCAGCGAGTGTGCGAGGAGAATCGATTGGTACGGGGGAGGCGGGACCCGTATGTCGCTGGTTGCAGGAGCGATGGGTGAAGGAGGTCGGGTTCGATTGGGTGGGCCAAGCACTGCGGGCACGCTAGAGCGATGAACGAAGTTCAAGCGACGCATTGCCATTTCGCAAACGACCGCGAGGTTTCAAAAGCATTCGCGACGTATTCGATCGAAAAGCGATAGGCATCAGGTCGGTCATTGTCAAATAGATATTCTGTCATGGTTCCCTCGATCCGATTACGAGCACGAGCACCGTTTCACTGAGCACGATCACGGTATTTATTTGTGAATGGATACCACACTTCGTTGGTGGGTTGCCGGTTACCCGTTAGCCTTGTCGGCGTTCTGGCATGGCTGCCACGTCGAGGAACCATAGAAGCTCCCCGTTCGCCGGATGGATGCCTTGCGCGGGATATTTTTCCACTTGGCGAGGCCCGTGCCAGACGACATCGATCGCGGCTCGTTTGGACGGACCACAGACCAGGAACGCTACTTTGTCTGCGGCGTTGATCAGGGGCAGGGTCATGGTCAACCGGTAAGCTTCAAACTTGGGAACGAAGTTCGCGACGAAGAGGTTTTCCGTTTCCTGGAGGGCTTGGGTTTCAGGAAACAAGGAGGCGGTGTGGGCGTCATCGCCGAGTCCTAGCAAAACGATATCGATTTGGGGGAGATCGGATTTCGCAACGCGATCGCTGATGGATGAGGGGTTTGCGCTGCTGCTTGGCCCTGCGTTATCGTTGCTTTCGGCCAGCACCTTCCTAATTGTTTCGCTGTATTCATGGGCAGTGCGATCGGGGGCGCTGGTTTGAACTGGAACTGGGTATACTTGAGGGATGGCTCGCGGTTGCCGGGTTGCTTCAGCGCGCTCGAGCCATGCTCGCTTGACCATTCCATAATTGCTATCTTCATGATCCTGGGGGACATTTCGCTCGTCTCCCCACAGCAAAGCCACTTTCGACCAGTCCACGCAATGCAGTTCGTTTTCAGCAATCTTTTCGTAGAGAAGCTTCGGGGTCGATCCTCCGGAGAGAGCGATGCTACATTTGCCCCGTTCCTGGATTGCGTTCTCAATCGCCTCGATAAGCCATTCGCAGACGGCCGAAGCCACCTCGGCAGCATTTGGTTTGACTATGATTTGAGAGTTCATTCCCATCCTGCCCGGGCCGTTTTTTGTTGGGGGCCGTTGTTGGAGAGAACCGTCAGGTTCCATCACGGAGTTACCATCGGATGCTGGAACGGTCGGGTCTTCCAAAAATGGGGTATGCTAGGCAGAATTCAGGCAGAGGGATTCGATTGGGGCGGCGATGATCCCAGCGGACCGGCGTGGGTACGGAGGGATGAGTCCCCATTTACGGCACAATCGGAATTGAAGGAACATTGCGAATAATGCAGCCGACGACGGTACAACTTTGGGAACGCATCCACGCCTCGGGCTTAGCATCGCCCGAGGAGTGTCGTCGATGGGCGAAAAGCGTTGCTGCCGCCGTGGGCAAAGAAGCGTTGTCGGATCCTGGGGGGCTCACGAAGGAATTGGTGGGCCAAGGCTACCTGACACCTTACCAAGCGAATGTGCTTTACAAAGGGATGTCCCACCCAGTTCAATTAGGGTCGATCCGGGTCGTTCGATCCTTGGAGTCGGAGTGGGGGCCTTATTGGTACCAAGGGGTTTCCGGCGGGCAGGGGGGGGCCGGCGGGCAAGGGGGCGAGTCGAATAACACCGAGTCGAATAACACCGAGTCGAAAAATACCGAGTCGAAAAATACCGAATCGAAAAATACCGAATCGAATTACACGGTTGTTGCAATAGCAGCCTCGAACTTAGTCTCGGGGCCAATGCACGATTGGCCGCCGAGTCTGATGTGGGCCGAGGAGCATTGCAAGGCGAAGTCAGCGTATCTGGACGATTGGAACGTTTCGGGCGCAACGCTTCAGCATCTATTCGTGGCCGGAACGCGGACCAATGAACCAACTCTGTCCGCGCGATTGATGGATGGGCCACTCGATAGCGAAGCATGCGCACAGATGGTTCGCGAGGTTGCGACCGGTTTGCAGGTAGTGCATGAAATGGGATTGGTGCATGGCCGGATTTCTCTCGATGCCATTCAGTGCACATCCGTGGGTGAGTACCGACTTTTGCGAGACCCGCTATTCCCCCCTGCGTCGGCGTACGGAGTTGGGACGCCATCGTTATTGGGAGGCGAGCAGGATCGATACGCTGTGGCGGCTCCTGAGTTAGCGCGATCCGGAGCAAAACCGACCGTGCAAAGCGACTTGTATGCGCTCGGATGCGTTTGGTACCGTGCCTTGACGGGCCAATGGCCGTTCCAGCCAGGAATCGACGCTCCGCCAACCAAATGGTCGGTGCTTCACGCGCAGATCCCAGTATTGATGCCCAATGGTCTCAACGAGCCGCTAGCAAAATGCTTGATGTATCTCTTAGCGAAATCACCAACCGTCCGATTCCGCAACGCGAATGATTTGCTCGATGCATTACGTTTCGCTCTGACCGCAACGAGTAAGAAGGCAACGGACCGTGAGGCATCGCCAGTGGATGTGGCGACCCCTTTGCCTGGCAAGACGGCTCCAAAGTCTGCCGACAGCAAGTCTGTTGAATCGAAGCCAAGTCCCTCCGAGGTGGATGGCGGCAAGGCAATCACCTCCGGTAAAAAACCAATTGGTACCAGCGAATCTGTCACACGCAATCCGAATGCGGTGCGAGCTGCTGAGGAGTCTGGGCGCGAGACCAAAGGGAGTTCGTCGGAACAGAGCACAACCCGCGTTAAAAAATCGGTGGCAACGTTGGTACAGAGTTCGACGGTAACCAGTGTTCCTGCAATAAATACCGCAAGTGAGGATCCAGAGCGAGATTTCAATCCGCCAGTTAAGAATCCTCCCGTGACCCCTCCTTTGGTGGAGATATCGAATCCGCTCCTCGGCGCATCCAAGCCTTCGTCGGACCTGAAAAGTCCAGTCGTCGCTGAAGACAGGACGCAGGTCAACTTGGACGCGTCGGCGAGCGTTCAAGGTGCGAGCGATACACCAAGCGGTCCTGCTGGGGAGTCGAAGTCTGGGGGATTGGTCGAGTCGAAGCCTGAGGGTTCGCAGGATGTGCCGGTTGGGGGGGCGGACAAGGGGCTTGGATCGGGAAGTAGCAAGCCTACGATCGTGCTCGATAAACTCAATGCCTTGGATGTGAAAGAGGGTGGAGCCAAGAAGAAAAAAAAGAAGCCGCGTTCCAAAGACGGAGAGACCAAAGGCAAGAAGGTCGCGGAGGTAGGGAGCAAGGGTGTCAAAGGGAAGCGGAAACAGAAGAGGCCGGTATGGTTCATGCCGCTGGTGTTTATTTGCTCGTTGCTGATGATGCTGTTGCTCGTGTTGGTGTTGCGAAACACCAGTGTTGGGGTTGTGAAGATCAAGCCGCAGGAGCGTAACAAAGGGGCGGTCGCGCAGAACGAAACGGTTGTTCCAAGCATCGCGAATGAAGCAGGAAAAGAGCGGGTCGCGATCGACCCGATGCTTGAGTATTTTGCATTGAAGGAAGATGACGGAAAGTCCCCTTGGACCCCTCCGATGATCGGGTCACCGTATTCGACGGACATGCTACCGATGGGAATTGAAACGTTGGTTTTTCTTTCTGGGGCGGCGATTGAGCAAAAGAAACCCGTCGATCAGTTGCTTCAGTGGTGGCAAAGCGTTCAAGGGAACGCGTCGTCGATTCCTGAGTTCGAATGGGTGAATCGAGAAGGGCTCGATTCGGTAGCGATTGCGTGGTATCCAGGTGCTGAAATCTCAACCTTCCAGCGTGTGGTCCGATTCACCTATGCGGACAGTAAGCCACTCTCGGAGCGGATCGTTGCTTCGGAGGCTATGGAACCAAAGAAAGTTACCTCCGAGAATGGGCCCGCGCAGACGTTTTGGATCGTACCTATCGATGGCCAGCAGGTCGCAATTGCAGGGGATGAATTGCGGTCGGATGCGAATGCGTCGGTGAAGCGAATTACGGTTGGCCCCGTCGGGCTGATCGAACAACTGGCAAAGAATCAAGGCAAGTCGGGGCCGCTTCGACGGCAGATGGAAGTGCTGCTTCAGGCAACCGATAGCCGTGCGGATGTTACGGTGCTGGCGGCTCCGAGTTTCTTGTATGGCGATGGCAAACTCCTCATGGGCGAGCATTCGGGCAGAGTCCTCTCGTTGCTCCGATCGTTTGTGGATGACAATGTTCAAGCACTCATGATTCGAACTCATTTGGAACCGGCATGGTACGTCGAAGTAAGGACGCTCGGGAACGATCTGCAAAGCGCGTTTCGCGATGCTGCAGAAGCCAAAAAGCGACTCGAAGGGTTGCCGGATGAGATGGAGTCGCGATTTACCGCAAAGCCCGCAGATCCCTATTGGAGGGCGCTTGCCAACCGCTACCCGCAAATGCTGCGCAAGTTGGTCAGTTACACGCGTGCGGCGTCTGAGGATGGCCAAGTGGTGATCAATGCGTACTTGCCGAGCGAAGCTGTCCTGAACATGACCATTTCGAGTTGGATGGCGTTGCAGGCCGATAGCGGTACGACGACGAGCAAAGTCGCGGTAGCGAAACCGACTCCGACGACCTCGAAAACGCCCGACGAGTTGCTCGAAGCAAAGATCAATATCAAGCTCGAGCAGGAATCTCTCGAAGCGGTATTGCAAGCCATTTCGAATGAAGTTCGGGACAGTCATACCGGCGGCGTCGAGGCATTGCCGATGGCCATCAATGGCGGTGCTTTTCAGAAAGAGGGGATCACGAGGAATCAACAAATTCGCGGTTTTGATTTCAAGGAGACTCCGCTGCGGCAGGTGCTGACGGCTCTAGCTCGGCGCGCCAATCCGGTGACGACGGTCAAAGCTCCGAATGAAAAGGACCAGAAGGTGGTGTGGGTGCTGATCGATGACCCCGCAACGCCGAGTAAGAAAAAATTGGAGATGACGACGCGTGTTTGGGCGGACTCCAATCAAGCGAATTTGCCGACGGAGTTCGTGATCCCCAAAGATTAGGTAGCGTTTCCGTCACGCCACATCGCCAGTCTATCCTGCAGTCTATTCTGCAGTCTATTTTGTCGTACTCGTGCTCGTGCTCGTGCTCGATCGAGTAGCAGTCGCAGTCGCAGTAGCAGGATAGAAAGCAGAATTGTGGAGCTTCAAAGCGATACTCCGGGATTCTTGCAATTGTGCCATGAGGAATGCTCCGAGATATCGGATTGCCGACGTATTGACGTGTTTCGGGTTGTCCGTTGTCCGAGCAGGCTTGCTACAATAGGGTCGCGAGGTCCCTAATTTTTTACGGACCCGGTTGTTCCTTGATGGTTCTTTACTGAATGCTTTTGGATAGGTGCTGTGTGCAATTTGCAGAATTGAGTGCTCCAAAAATACGTTCCTTGGCCCCGGATACACCGATCGTATTTCCGATCGCTGCAATCGAGCAGCATGGTCCCCATTTGCCCGTGTGGACCGATTCGTTGATCACGTCAAAGTTGATGGAGAGCGTTTCGGAACGGCTGAAAGATCAGGTCTTGTTCGCCCCGTTGATGTGGCTTGGAAATTCCCATCACCACTTGGATTTTTCCGGCACCCTTTCGTCGTCACCCCGCAACTATTTGGATTTGCTAAGCGATTTGATGGAAAATGCGATTTCGCAGGGTTTCCGTCGCATTGTCTTTATCAATGGTCACGGTGGGAACGATGTGCCGGCGAAGCAAGCGACCTTCGAGGTACGGCAGAAGTACGCCAATCGCTCGGACTTGCTACTGTTGATGACCACGTATTGGGGGCTCGGTGTGGAGCCATGGAAAGAGGATGCTTCGATCGTGCAGCGTGAGATGGGGCATGCGTGCGAATGGGAGACATCGATGGTTTTGTCGATACGCCCGGATTTGGTTGGCGATTACCAAGAATTGATCCCGGTGGATCCAGGCAACCCATTCCGACCCGGTGTGCGAGCATGGAAGACAGCGGATAGGACAGCACCTGGCTATATCGGGATTCCCGATGCAGCGAGTCGCTCCAAAGGAGATATATTGCTGCGACTCTTTTCCGATGCGCTGGTCGAATGGCTGGAACGCGTGGTCCGCTGGGACGGGCAGAGTTGGGACGGTTGAGCGGATCGTTTCCCGTCCCGTTTTGTTTCGAATCAGTAAGCTTCGAGGGGGAAGGTTTCAATCGGAGCTGTAAAAAAGCTTATGTTTTTTGCGCAATTTTGCATGGCGACTTGCCTAGCAAACGGGGATGATGATAGGCATCGATGAAGCCGGAAAGGCTGGCCGGAAAGGCTGTTCGAAAGTCCCTCCCACCCTCTTCTATTCTGGAGTGTTGCAAAAGCATGACTAAGAAAGTCAAAGTGGCCATGATCGGACTTGGCTTTGGTGCTGAGTTCATCCCAATTTACCAACGTCATCCCCATGCGGAAGTCGTGGCGGTATGCCGACGCAACGAAGCGGAAATGAATGAGGTGGCTGACCGTTTCGGGATTGCTAAGAGGTATACCGATTACGCGAAGGTACTCGAGGATCCTGAAGTCGATTTCGTTCACATCAACTCGCCGATTCCTGACCATGCGTGGATGAGTCTTCAGGCATTGAAGGCTGGTAAGCATGTGATGTGCACGGTCCCCATGGCCACTACGATCGAAGAGTGTGATCAGATTTGCGAAGCGGTCGCATCGACTGGCAAAAAGTACATGATGGCTGAGACGGTTGTGTACAGTCGGGAATTTTTGTTCCTAAAAGAACTGTATCAGAAGGGGGAGCTTGGCAAAATCCAATATATGGCGGCGTCGCACCCTCAAGACATGGACGGCTGGCCAGAGTATTGGGAGCGAATGATTCCGATGCATTACGCCACGCACGTGGTCTCGCCTGTGCTCGGTTTGGTCAACGGGTTGGCCGAATACGTCTCGTGCTTTGGTTCCGGAACGATCCGTCCGGATTTGGCTAAGAAATCGGGCAATTCGTTCGCTGTGGAATCGTGCCATATCAAGATTCAGGACAGCGATGTTGCAGCCCACATTTGGCGGTTCCTGTTCGATACCGCGCGACAATATCGCGAGAGTTTCGATGTGTACGGGACCAAAAAGAGCTTCGAGTGGTCGCTGGTCGAAGGCAAACCGCACATTTTGCACACGGCCAAAAAGCCCGAGCATGAGATCGCTGAGGAGATCGAAGTGCCTGACTATGCGCATTTACTTCCAGAACCGATCCGTCAGTTCACTCAATCCATTCAGGATGCGGACCACCTTTCGTTCATCCAAGGCGGTGGGCATGGTGGGTCGCACCCCCATTTGGTCCATGAGTTTGTGAGTGCCTTGGTCGACGACCGAGATCCGTGGCCCAATGCGGTAACATCCGCCAACTGGACATGTGTTGGTATCTGTGCGCATCAAAGCGCTGTCAACGGTGGCCAGATCGTCAAGTTACCAGCGTTTACGCTTGGTAAATAACGCGTTCGGGTTCTCACTGATTTGGGACCATGGCGGGGATCATCCTCACTGTGTTTCAGCAGAGAGAAAGAGTCGCAGCAGAACAATCCAAGAGCAAATCCTACATAGAGAAGAAAAAATGAACGTTTCAGGATTCGGTCGGTCTGTCGCTTGGCGGAGTCTATTCCGCATGTTTATGGCGTTAATACCTATGCTCGTTGCGTTTTCTGGGACGCACTCACGCGGGGTTGCGGTTGGGCAAGAGGGAATTCGAATCCTCTTTCTTGGGGATCAGGGGCACCATCGGCCTTCGGATCTGTATCGAGTGCTCGAGCCAGCGATGAAAAAGTACGGCATACAGATCGTCTACTCGGAAGATGTGGCGAACTCACTGACCAAGCAGCGACTGAATGAGTTCGATGGTTTACTGATCTACGCGAACATCGACGTGATCGGAAAAGATCAAGAGAAGGCGATGCTCGATTATGTCGCTTCTGGTAAAGGGATTATTCCTTTGCACTGCGCATCGTTTTGCTTCCGAAATTCTGATGCGTATGTGGCATTGGTAGGCGCGCAGTTCAAAGAGCACGGTGGTCAGCGATTCACGACGCGCATTGTGGAACCAAAGCATCCGATCATGCAAGGCTTCAGTGGCTTTGAAAGTTGGGATGAAACGTACATTCACCACATGCACAACACGAAGGATCGGATCGTTCTCGAAGAGCGCCGACAAGGCAAGTTGGCCGAAGGAACCCAAGCTGAGCCGTGGACATGGGTCCGTACGCATGGAGAAGGCCGAGTCTTCTACACCGCGTGGGGGCACAATATGGATACGTGGGGCAATGAGGGATTCCAAAACCTCGTGGCTCGCGGGATCACGTGGGCCTGCAAACGCGATTTGTCAACGATTCCGCGCTACAGTGATCCGAGTCGGTTCGATATTCCCAAGATGACGGCCGCTCGCAAGGATGTTGCCGAGTTCACTTTTGCCGACGTCGGCAAGGAGATCCCGAATTACACTCCGAACGAAAAATGGGGCGTTCAAGGTGAACGCAAGAGCCGGATGCAGAACCCGATCACGGCCGTCGAGTCGCAGAAGCATTACATAGCCCCAGAAGGATTCGATGTGAAGCTATGGGCGAGCGAAAAGGATATGCTCGACGGGGAAGCCGACAAGGGGATCGCAGGTTTGGGTGGCAAGCCGATCGCGATGAACTGGGACGAACGGGGCCGGCTTTGGGTTTGCGAAACAGTCGATTATCCCAATGAACTGCAAGTGCCTGGCAAGGGGCGCGATCGGATCCGCGTTTGTGAAGACACCAATGGAGATGGCAAAGCGGACAAATTCACTGTCTTTGCATCTGAGATGAGTATTCCAACCGCGATTGTCGCCTACCGCGGTGGTGTTCTGGTCCAAGACGGGACCAAAACCATCTATATGAAGGATACCGATGGCGACGATGTGGCAGATATGAAGCAGGAATTGATCACCGGTTGGGCGATGGGTGATACGCACGGTGGCGTTAGCAACTTCCAATATGGTATGGACAACTGGATTTGGGCCATGCAAGGTTACAACGACTCGTACCCAGTGATCAATGGAGAGAAACAGCAAGGATTCCGTCAAGGCTTTTGGCGGTTTGCATTGGAACAGTCCCCGTCGAAGAGCACGGCACCGGTCTACGCGATTGCAAAAGACGGGTCGACGGACACGACGGCTACATCAAAATTTGATGCCCATTCGCTGCGGGTTAGCAAGCTCGAGTTTGTCCGCTCGACGAATAACAACACGTGGGGCTTTGGGATCAGCGAAGAAGGTTTGATTTTCGGATCGACTGCCAACGGGAACCCTAGCATTTTTATGCCGATCCCCAATCGATACTACGAACGTGTTACCGGTTGGTCACCGCAGGTTCTCAGCAACATTGCGGATGGATTCAAATTTGAGCCGGTGACCGAGAACGTCCGACAAGTCGACTGGCATGGTGGTTACACGGCCGCAGCTGGGCATGCTCTCTACACCGCGAGGAACTACCCCAAGCATTGGTGGAACCGTTTAGCATTCGTATGCGAACCCACCGGTCACTTGGTCGGCAGTTTCGTGCTGTCCCGCGATGGGGCGGGCTACCGCTCCACCAGCCCATTCAATTTGGTGGCAAGCAACGATGAATGGGCGGCTCCGATCATGGCCGAGGTTGGCCCGGACGGAAACGTATGGGTTCTCGACTGGTACAACTTCATCGTTCAGCACAACCCAACGCCGCAAGGTTTCGAGACAGGCAAAGGGAATGCTTATGAGACCAAGTTGCGAGACAAGCGATACGGTCGGGTTTACCGCGTTGTTTATAACGGCTCGGAAGGAATGTCGACGGAAGAGTTAAGCCGCGGGGACGCGTTGGTGCGTGGTGGATTGGCAAAAGCGAGTGAGAACTCCATCGTTGCAGCCCTTCAGCATCCCAACATGTTCTGGCGGCGTTCCGCCCAACGGTTGCTTGTGGAGAAAAGCAAGCTCGAGCCTGCAACGATTGCGGCTTTGCAAGCTCTCGTGAACAACAAAAGTGTTGACGATGCAGGTTTAAATGTCGGTGCCATCCACGCGATCTGGGTTTTGGCAGCGCACGGCCAATGGTCGGGCGACTTGGTTGGCGCATCCATGCGTCACCCAAGCGCTGGCGTTGCTCGCAATGCAGTTGCTGCAGCCGTACCGAGCGAGGCGTCCGCGGCGCAGGTTCTAGAGTCCAAACTTTTGAGTTCCGAGGATCCGCAGGTCAAGTTGGCGGCACTTTTGAAGTTGGCAGATTGCCCAGCCGGCACACCGGGTGTTGCCGAGGCGATCATCGCCAGTTCCGAGTCAGCGACCGATCGTTGGCTGTTGGATGCGTGGACCAGCGCTGCTGCAACCCATGCTGCGGACCTGCTGCCTAGGTTTGCATCTCAAAAGGTTAATGTTTCCAGTGAACTCGCGGGACGATTGGCGATTGTTGCCGAACATGCCGCGCGGAACAAGCTAAAAGCAGATTCGATAGCAGCGCTGATCGAATCAAAATCCAACCCACAAGTCATCTCCAGTGTGATTTCTGGATTGGTCCGTGGATGGCCCAAGGATTACCGAATTGAGTTGTCCGACAAGAGCAGCGATGCGTTTGTCGCGAATTGGTTATCCGGCGACCTGCCGTTGGATGTAAAAGGTCAAGTGATCCAATTGGCGAGTTCACTTGGAGTTCGAAAACTCGAAGAGGCTGTTGGAAAGATTCGCTCTGAATTGCTCACGATGGTCAATGACGGACAGTTGGATCCAACACAGCGATTGGCCGCAGCCAAGCAGATGATCTTGCTCGAGCCCACCAGCGAAAAAGTTCTGGAGTCGCTGCTCTCCCAAGTCAACGCGCAGTCGACCCCGGATTTCGCCGCTGGAATGGTTGCTGCGCTCGGAGGTAGCAAGGTCGACGGAATGGTTGGCAAGTTGCTCGAGCAAGCGCAGTCGATGCCACCGGATTTTCTACGAAACAGCATTCGAATGGTTCTGGGGCGTCCAGAGATGACTCGCGAGTTGATCGAGGCGATCGAGGGTGGCAAGCTCACCATCAACGATCTCCAGTTGGATCAGCGGCAATTGCTTCGCGATCACCCGGATGCCAAGATCCGTGAAAAAGCGATCGCGATGATGAAGAACAGCGGTGGGATTCCAAATGCGGACCGCCAGAAGGTGGTCGATGCGTGGATGCCGCTGACCACGGAGTCCGGGGATTCCGCCAAAGGAAAAGCTGTCTATCAAAAGCATTGTGCCTTGTGCCATAAGCATGGGGATATCGGAAACGCTATCGGCCCTGAATTGACAGGCATGGCGGTTCATCCCAAGGGGGAATTGCTGATCAACATCCTCGATCCGAATCGAAGTGTCGAAGGCAATTTCCGAACGTACAACGTTCAAACCGTGGATGGAAACATCGTGACCGGGATGATGGCCGGTGAGAGCAAGACATCGATCGAAATCGTAAACGTCCAAGGCAAACGCGAGGTAGTGCTTCGCGAAGACATTGAACGGTTGAGCGGTTCGCAAAAGTCCCTGATGCCCGAAGGCTTCGAAAGTCAGATGACACGGGATGAAATGCGAGATCTGCTTGAGTTTTTGACCAGCAAAGGCAAGTATGTGCCGCTGTCGATCGCTGGGGTAGCAACCTCCATCACGTCGCGCGGCATGTTCTTCGATCCTGATGGACAAGCAGAGCGACTCGTCTTCCCAGATTGGACACCGAAGTTCTTCAAAGGGGTTCCTTTTGTGTTGGTCGATCCGCAGGATGGCAAGGTCCCGAATGCCATTATGCTCAATGGCCCCAACGGGAAGATGGCGCCCAAGATGCCCAAGAGCGTCGATGTGGTGTGCAATTCGCCAGCGGTCGCGATCCACTTTTTGAGTGGTGTCGGAGGTTGGTCCTTCCCTGCGACGCGAGAGGGGTCGGTGAGTATGATCGTTCGGATCACCTATGAAGACGATACGACGGAGGATCACGAACTGATCAACGGAGAGCACTTTGCGGATTACATCCGCCGCGTGGATGTTCCAAAGAGCGAGTTCGCATTCGACCTCGCAGGTCGTCAGATTCGGTACTTCAGCGTGCAACCGAAGGAACGGAAATCGCTCAAGAAGATCAGCTTGGTCAAGGGACGGGATGCATCCGCACCGGTAGTGATGTCCATGACCTTGCAAACGACGGAGTGACCCATCAGCGATCGGTTCTTGGCGACCGCTTTCGGGGGCTAAGAAACTTTGATTCGAAGCGGATTGGATAGTCGGAGCGGATTGGACCTGAAGTCGTACCGATCGATAACGTAATGAGTGGCCTCGCAGGAATACGAGGCCACTTTCGTTTTGCTAGATGGAACAACGATCTGGGGCTATTAGTAACCGTATTCGTTTCCTGGGATGACCGTGTAGGTTTGCACGGCGACGAAGCGTCGTGTGCGGGGGGTGACAGCTGAGTAGAAGAAGTTGCCGTTGATCTCTGGTTGACCAAAGTTGAATCCAGCGGCTTCGTATTGACGAATCACGGCATATCGGTTCTCGGAATCTTGGCGAGCACGCATCATCAGGTAGTTTTGGGCTGGCGACTTTTCGAACCGAGCGCGAGGCATCGGAGCCGATCCCGAACGTCCGGGGTCTTGAGCGTAGCAGATACCAGCGGTGAGGGTTACGAAAGCGGAGAGAGCGAACGTGACTGAAAATAGTTTCATGGGGGGCTTCCTGATATCAAGGAATTTTCGAAGACCACCTTCCATGGCTGGTGCA
Source organism: uncultured Pirellula sp. (assembly GCA_903892355.1). Classification (GTDB taxonomy): domain Bacteria; phylum Planctomycetota; class Planctomycetia; order Pirellulales; family Pirellulaceae; genus JBKCUI01. The sequence continues at coordinate 94,525 of CAITIE010000084.1, forward strand.
ATCGCTGATCCAACGCGATCGTCGACGCGCGGCTTGTGACAGCGCTTGCGTGTTTTCTCGGCAAGAACGCATTCGTCGGTAGCGGATTTTGGATGAAACCGTTGGCAATTAAGAGATTCCGGCCGATTGACCGATGCGACAAGCATATTTTTACGTGCCGAGACAAACCGCCGTTTCCAAACTTGCTGGGAATTGGATAAACTTTGCGGGTTGTACGTGGCTAATCGGCTCGCTCGTGGCCGATCGGTTAGGACGGTGCCCGTGTTCGTCACCCGTGTTTGTAGCCCGTGTTCGTATTTTCATGAAGTGTTCCTCAAGCCCCCCAAACACCAAACATGCTGGATCGAAAATTCGTAGTGGACAATGCGGAAGCTGTTAAGGCGAATTGCGTTCATCGCGGGACTCCGGCAGAGATCGATCGCGTCGTGCAGTTGGAGTTGCAGCGAAGGGCGAAGCTTTCCGAGGCGGAGGAGCACAATCGTCAAGCGAACGCGATCAGCGCTCAGATGGGCAAGGCTACGCCGGAGCAGCGTGAGCAACTGAAAGAACAAGGGCGTAAGCTGCGCGAGCAAAAAGAGAAAGCGCAAGCCGAACACGATGAATTAGAACGTGAGATCGATGGCCTTTTGGCGCGTGTTCCCAACATGACCCATCCGGACGCCCCGATCGGTGGGGATGATGCGTCGAATCTTGAGATTGCCCGAGGCAAAACACCGATTCCGCAATTCGACTTTAAGCCGAAAGATCATTTGGAGTTGGGGCATCTCCACGACATGATCGATTTTGAAGCAGGGGCGCGTGTTGCGGGTGCCGGGTTTTATTTTCTGAAACGAGATGCAGTGCTGCTCGAGTTGGCACTGCAGCAATTTGCTGTTTCCCACCTTGTTCGTAAGGGTTTTGTACCGATTTCGACCCCGGATGTCGCCAATACGGAAATCTTGCATGGTATCGGGTTCATTCCCCGCGGGCCCGAAACCCAGATCTATAGCATCGAGAACACCGAGTTGAACTTGGTGGCGACCGCCGAGATCACGTTAGGAGGGATGTATTCCAACCAAGTCCTCGAGGCGGAGCAATTGCCATTGAAATTGGTGGGAATCAGCCACTGCTTCCGGACCGAAGCGGGTGCGGCAGGGCGAGCTTCGCGAGGCCTCTATCGCGTGCATCAATTCACCAAGATCGAAATGTTCGCATTCACGCAGCCTCAGGATAGCAGCGCTGTTCACGAGGAGTTGCGAGAGATCGAATGCGAGTTATTCGATTTGCTAGAGGTTCCTTACCGGGTTGTAGACACGGCCACTGGCGATCTCGGTGGTCCTGCGTATCGCAAGTACGACCTTGAGGCGTGGATGCCAGGGCGCGGAACGGGTGGGGAGTGGGGTGAAGTCACCAGCACCTCCAACTGCACCGACTACCAAGCGCGGCGGTTGAACATTCGTTACCGAGTCAAAGGTGAAAAAGGGACCCATTTAACGCACACCTTGAATGGTACCGCTATCGCGATTAGCCGTGCCATCATTGCGGTGATGGAGAACCATCAGCAAGCGGACGGTTCCATCCGGGTGCCCAAGGTCTTGGTTCCATGGGTCGGCAAGGAGTGGATTGGGCGAGACTGAGTCATCCCCTGCAGATCCAACGGCAACCATCACCGAATAGCCGCCAGAGAAGTTTCTAAAATTGAGCGCAGCCAACCGGCAACTTAGGTTCATTGCTTTGTTCCAGCTGTTTTCTCCTACTCCTACTCCTACTCCTGCTCGTGCTCGTGCTCGTGCTCGTGCTCGTGCTCGTACTCCTACTCCTGCTCCTACTCCTACTCCTACTCAGTGAAGCGGCGCTCGTGCTCGATCGACGTAGCGATTGTATCACTCCGTTATGGTCGATGCGCTGGTCGGATTGGAAGTTGCGACCGGGTAGGCGAATGGAAATAAGAAGGACAGCCTACGAGATCAGGAAATGCAGTCTGCCAGCCGTACCGGACATCGCAATGCTGCCATGCGAGCGAGCCAATCGATTACGATTACGATTACGATTACGATTACGATTACGATTACGATTACGAGCAGGAGCAGGAGCAGGAGCACGAGCACGATTACGATTACGATTACGATTACGAGCACGGTAGGATCCCGTAGTCGCGCAGGCTGGAGCTGGGATTTGTGTCGTTAATAGTTCCGTCCAGTCTCCGTCGTTGTTGCCTCTAGAATCGCAATGAGCATGCACATCGCGGCTAATTCAGCGATTGGATCCAGGCCATCCGCTACCCTCGCTGAACGTTTTTTCATCAGGTCGAATTGGTGGGGCGAATTGGTTTTCAGAACCGAACAAGAAAACCTTCGAAAATTTCTAAAAAAGAAGTTGGCTGCTGTGTCAAAGCACCGATGGATGGGGTACATTTACGTCACAGTGGGGGGTGCAGGCAGGCTGCTGTGCTGATCCATGAGATGAATCAATCAAAAAGAACTTGCCTCACCTGGCTTTGGTTGGATTTCGGGCGTGACCAACCGCTGTCGGGTGAGGCTTTTCTATTTCTGCGGAGCGACTTTTGAGTTTCTCTCCGATCAACCGTCGTCGCCGACGTCTTCATTGTCGCTTATCTCGCCATGAGTACCGAATTGGCTGAGGTCGATCGCGAACGGGTTTAAATCCTGCTCACTCGGGTCCGAGGTAGATTCAGCAACGGTTCCCTCCGGAGAAGCTTGCAAGGACTGGATCATGGTGATCAGCATGGCTTGAAAGACCCGTTCCATGGAGGTGAAATCGCGGTCCTCGGCTTGGAATTGCACAAGGAACGTATGCTGAGCGAATTGGAAGGAAATCAATCGGACCGTGATGAGGAGGTCGAGGTAGTAGAAGTTTAAGTCGGTACCTCGACTGGCGTTTGGGACGTTGCTTTTCGGTTGCGATGGGGCGCTTTTCGGTTGCGATGGGGCGCTTTTCGGTTGCGATGGGGCAAGGTCGACGTGGAGGAGTTCGCGTTCTGGTGCGAACGATGATAGCTCGATACCTTCGTAATCGGCTGCGATGGCTTTGGTGGCTTCCTCGATCGCTTCGTCCGGAGATACGCTTCGAGGGTAGCGGTAGACCGACATGAACGCGCTGGTAGGACTTTGCAGATTAAAACCTACGACCGTTGATTGGTCCGCGTGTTCCGCGACGGTTTCTTCCGAGAGTTGCCAGTTTTCGGGGTAGGTGCAAGCGAGACCGAGGCCTCGATAAACTTTGGTCAAGAAAAGTGTTCCTTCGTCAACGGTGTCTTGGATTTGCTATGCGTGAGTAGCGGTTTGCTAGTTGTGAGCAGCGGTAGAGGGGCAGGCACTTCGTTCAGTTGCGATATTAAATCAAGCAGCCGCGGTATTTGATGCAGCAGCGGACCGAGCGCGCTTGGGTGGTTCTCCACGCCAGCGTCGGTGGACCCACCAGTACTGCTGAGGCGTTTCGCGAATCGCACCTTCAAGGCACTGATTGTACCATTTGGTGAGAGATTGGATGGAGTCCGGGCACTGGGGGTCTTTGGGGTCTGCGATTCCGAGTGCCTTCAGTTCGAATTGCAGAGGCTTTTTCGTGCGGACATTGCTGCATACCAGCATCGGAGCACCGCTTGAGAGCGTGAATAGAGCAAGGGCCTTGTGGCAGGAAGCGGGGTGACCGAGAAAATCGACCCAGCAACCTTTTGGGCCGCCATACTGGTCTGCCAGGAGGGCCAGTCCTCCGCCATTTTCCAAAAGGGTTTCGATCGCAGGAGCACTGCCGGTTTTCGGTAGCAGGTGTTGACCACCGAGCGATCGAAAACGGTTGACAAAGTCATGAATGAATCCGTTGTCGAGCGGGCGAGCGATGGTGGTGGTGCTGATACCAAAAATCCCTGTTACGAACCCTGCGAGTTCGAAATTGCCAAAGTGTCCGGAGACGAGAACCTTAGGGCGTTGGTCCAAAGTGACTTTTAGGATCGGTTTACGGTTGGCGATCAGAAAGTGCTCGTGCCAGTTTTCGCGGTGGATTTTTCGGGGGGCATGCGCTATTTCACAGACCATAAGGAGCAAGTGTTCCCACATTTTTTGCTGGACATCGCGAGACTCTGTCGAGGTCCATTGGGGGAAAACAAGTTGCAGGTTTTCCTCGACGAGCCGTCGGCGAATCTTCACGTGGTGGGTCAGGATGTATGCCAATACGCTGCAAACACGTTGGCAGCGCTCGATCGACATCGACTGGAGCAGTGCGATAAAAAGCCGAAAAACCACATAAACCAGCTTGTCCTTAACGGAGTAGCTCTGGTGTTCCGGGATCTCGCGGTCTTCTTTACCTTCCATGGTGGAATCGATCTTCCAAGAGTAGATTGCAGAATGTTAATCATGGCGGTGGGCGGCTTGGTTATAGCCGATCGCGGGGGGGAGAAGACAGAGCAGTGTTCGAAGGCAGAGCAGTATTCGAAGACAGAGCAGTGTTCTAATGCCGTGCAGGGGGTAGAGGCGGAACAGGGTAGGTGGGCCTTGTCGGTGGCGTTCCCCTTTCGGGCGTTCATTAAGCAAGCAATTTGGTTGGAACTCCCTGCGATGTCAAATTGCCGTTTTCAGCGAATCGGTTTTTCAGCGAACAGGGTCGAGTCCGTGGGCACGGCGGAGCAAACCGATTTGGCCCGCGTGAATCGACTCGTGGAGCGGGCAGAAAAGCAGCGCTCCGAGTTTGATCGGGTAGGCGGTGTAGGGCATGTCGGTCGGTTCCGCCAAGGATTCCGCGGACATTGTAGGAACGAATGCCATCGCGGCTGTGTGGATCTTGGCCAAAAGTTCCAGCATTTCGGACTTGGTTGCCTCGAGCGTTTCTTCCTCCGACGGAACGCTTCCTCGGGCGTAGCGTTTTCTGAGCCATCCTGGCATTAGATCCAAGTCACCTTCGGCCCTGCCTCGCTGCCGGAAAAGCATCAGGCCATATTGGGCTACGGCGAGATGTCCTATCTGCCAAGCGAAATGGGTCGGAACCCCCTTCGCGGGTGTGTGCCACAATTCATCCGGTACATTGGCGATCAGGTTGAGTGTGTAGTCTCTGGAAAAGACCATTTGGCCGAGCATCGCATCACGCATTGCCAATAGTTTCTCAGGGGAAAGAGCTTCCGACGAGGTTTCCATATAAATTTTCTTTCTTGCCGCGAAACGTATGCTTGGGTGTTGGGTTAGAATCCCGAAGCGGCCGATCGGAAGTACATAAGTAGGATTCCAAATCTAGCCGTCGTGATGGTTGTCGAAAAACGTTATTTTGGGTTGGTAACCATCGTCGCATCATTTTCCAATCTTCTCAACCGGGGCTCAGTGATATGCCAATCATGAAGATGTTATCTCGAATCGCGTTCGCGGCGTGTGTCGTTAGTGCGCTTGCTGTTTCAGCTGTAGCTCAAGGCCCCGGAGGCCGCGGCGGTGCTGGTGGTGGACGCATGGGTGGTATGGGCATGGGGATGGGCATGGGGGGTGGTCCCTCCGGTCTTCTCATGATGAAAGAAGTCCGTGAGGAATTGAAACTGGACGACGACCAAGTCAAAGAGCTCGAAGACATGGGCAAGGCGATGATGGAGAGCATGCAGAGCATGCGTCCGCAACCTGGGCAGCAGCCTGATCCGGCTGCGATGCAAGCCAACATGGAAAAGATGCGCAAAGCGATGGCTGAGTCGGAATCCAAGTTGGAGGAGATTCTGGATCCGAAGCAATTGGATCGTTTGGTCGGATTGGTGATTCAGCGAGACAATCTCCGAGCGATCAATAGCAAGATGGTTGCTGCAAAGTTGGGTATCACCGACGAGCAGAAGGCCAAGATGGCGGACGTTGAAAAGGAAAGCCAAGAAAAGATGCGCGAGCTGTTCCAAGGTGGATTCAGCCCAGAGATGCGAGACAAGATGCGTGAAATGCGAGAAGAGAGCGACAACAAGCTCAAGGCGATCTTGACCGACAAGCAAAAGACCGACATGGAAGCTTTGAAGGGTGCTGAGTTCAAGTTCCCTGAGCCACAATGGGGTCGAGGCGGCCCTGGTGGACAAGGCGGCCCTGGCGGACAAGGTGGTGGTCGAGGAAACCGTCGCCCCGGTGGTGATGGAGTCTAATAGGAACTCCAGGCCCCAGCCTCGTTTGTGATAACCAGCGAGCTGATAGCACGAGCTTCAATGAATTTCTAATAAAAGGCCAGCGGAACCGCTGGCCTTTTTTGATTCAGTGGTTTGGATTGTTTTGTTTGTTGAGGCGCGTGGATCGCTCTCTGGATGGAAGAGTTCGTCAAGCATTTGCAGGGAGTAGCCATTGAGAACGCCATGCATCCCAAGCTTGTGGAACCTGATCGATCGACTCAAGTGTGATCAGGCGTTTGCGAATCTTCGGATGCTTCTGAAACCAAGCTGTTGCTAGGCCGAGCGAGTCTTCGCTTCGGCAATACTTTGTTTCGAGTTGATGGTCGCTCTGTAGCCAAGCGATGATTTCACATCGTAGCGACCGCCACTCTTTGTCCGATTTCGGGATGCTGATTGCGTATTCGATCCCCCCGTTTCGGATCAGGTAAAGCAACCCGCGAAGTTTTTTTTGAACGGGAGTGTTTGCAGTTGGCACCGATGAGGTTGGGGCGGCGGATTCGAAGGCTGGTTCAAAGTGAACCGCGGGGAGGCTTTTGCGGGCCGCACTGAGCCGTTGCAGGCGAGAGGATAGCCATTGGATAATTTTTAAATCTGCTTGGAGTCTCGCTGCTCGTTCGAAGTGCATCCCGGATGCAGCTCGTTTCATTTCGTCGTCGAGGCGCGAAATCGTGTCCAGCGGATCTCCTTGAAGAAACCTCTTTGCCAATTCTTCTTGATAGAAGTAGGAAGATTTTGAGATTCCGATGCGGCAGGGGGCTAAGCAAGTACCGAGTTCTGCTCGCAAGCATCCTGCTCTCGACTCTATTTCAAAAAGAGAGAGTTGGTCGGTCAAGTGCATCGGGGTTTTCGGGCTGCAGTCCCTTAGTAGAAAAAGGCGGTTTAGGACTTCGACGGCGCGATGGAGATGACCGGCACCGTAGAAGGGGCCATTACAGAGCGTCGCATCGGGGTCCCATTGGCGGGTGACATAAAGCTGTTCGGCAGGGCCGCGACCAAAACAAAGGAAGGCAGATTGCTGACGTTGTGGCATGCCAACGACGTTCAAGCGAGGCTGCCATCGCCGAATCAGCGATTGTTCACGAAGCAGGGATGCCAGTTCGCTCGGTTGGTGTTCCCACACAATCGCCCTCGCATTTTCAATGATGCGACCTGCTTTCTCGTCCGAATTTCCAGGAAGGAAGTAGCTGAGGAGTCGACTCCGAAGAAGTTTGGATTTGCCAACGTAGACGAGTCGCCCGAGCGCATCGATCATTCCATAAACACCGGGGTGCTTGGGTGCATGCGCGACCACAAACTCGCGCAGTTCTCGCTTGACGATTGCCGGCGATTCCGAAATGGCGTCGACTCGCTGCAATGTCGGGTAAAGGTGACTCAGCGATGGATGGGACAAAAGGGGGTCCGGCCCAAAATCGTTGAATTGGTCAATCCATTTCGCGTCCATGCTTACCAAGAACCGTTCGAGGTGTACGAAAGATGTGGTTCCGATGTTGAGAGTTCGCCCCCGGCGGATGCGCAACTTAATCTGTCTTGATGACAGCCAGCAGGTAATGACAGCCAGCAGGTAATGACAGCCAGTAGGGAATGACAGCCAGTAGGGAATTACCAATCGCGAGTATCCACGATGGGGATGGGGAATCCAAGGCCCAGAGGCGTAGATCGAGGCTCTCGATCCTTTCGTTTTCTTAAGGGTTACGCGTTGTTCATGTGGGAGGCTTGGGAGGAAAAAACGGCTTGGAAACGAAACTCTCGATCTAGAGTAGTGTTTGAATCAATGTCTCGAGGCGATGCTTTTCGGGAAGTGTTGCATCGGTGACAGGTTGTTGTTCTTGCTTTCATCGAATACTGCTAGCAAAAACGAACCGCACGAAAGTTAGTGGCTCTCGTGCGGTTCTGACCAAACCTCCGCGCTGTAAGAGGGGGAATGGCTGCGCATAGTTTAGTGCCAACAGATTGCTTGGATCAAGCATCTCTGGGGGGGGCGCAGCTCGTTTTCCGAAATCCGCATTGCTGTGTGGGAACGCGAGGGTTCGAGCCACGAACGGATCAACCGGGGTGGCTGCCAATGGGGCGCGTTTTGCAAAAGATTCTGATGAACGTTTTGGGTCTTTTGGGGATCAGTTCCTCGCTTGCCGTTGTTGCGACTCCATTTTTGCGACCCGAAGAGGCCGACGTCAGATTGGAGCAATTCAAGGCTGTCTCGGCCAGTTTCGCAGCCAACGACCATTTCCCAGTCGGTCGAGCGAACCGATTCGTGCATGCGATCACGATGCATAGTGTTGATCGTCGGATCATGCTTCGTGAGAATTGGGTGCAGTGGCTCTTAGGGCAGTTCTACCCCCCTCTCCTCAGGAGTCAGAATCCCCTGCGCATCGTGGAGGGTGGGGCCGGAGATTGCTCCGAGCGTGTCGCCGTCCTGCAGTGGATTGCTAGGCAATCCAAGTGCCCGACCCGAATTGTTGGGCTAGGGGGGCACGTCGTGTTGGAAGTGTTCGCGAAAGGCAAATGGGTCGCTGCGGACCCAGATTATGGAGTCACCTTTTCGACCGACGTGCAAACGTTGACCCACGGAGGAGCCAAGTATGTGTCATGGCAGCTGCAACGAGCAGGGGCCGATGAACCAACGATTGAGAATTACCTTTCGATCCTTCAGTCGTCCGAAAACAATATCTCGATGGGTGTCAATGAGCCACTCAGTCCCCGATTGAAAGTCCTCGAGGAATGGTGCGAGATTGCTCGGGTGTCACTACCGTGGTTTTTCTTTGGCGTGTTGTTGATCGTTCCGTTGGCATGGCCCAGCCAACGCTTGGCTCTGGCGGATTCGAAGCGGTGAGCATTTTTCGCCCAACTTGTACTGAGTAGGTTCCCGAGGGCTCGGTCGCGTCTCATGGCGGTTTTCTCAACGTTCTTTGCATTGCGGCGGCTGCGTTTAGCCCCTATGGATGAGATGCAACCAGGCGTGTGAGGGACTTTCGGAGCCCGATTCCAGAGGTTAGGATTTTCGGAAACAGGGCGTTGCCTGAGTGTAGAATTGCCTGAGTATGGCATTCGCGGAGTATGGCATTGGCGGGGTACCGTGCAAGCCAACGCGTGGTTTCTTGGATTCCGCAGAAAATGAGCGAGAGGTCTTATGTCAATTCGATTCGGTGCGTGGTTGGATAGACGAACGGCATGGGTTTCCCAAAGTGCTTTGATGGCAGGGTTGGGCGTCGGTTTGTTGGTTGCCAGCCATGCCATTGGGCAAGAGCGGGGAACTGCGAAGGGCGTCTCGGGAGTCGAAAAGGCAAACTTCAGCAAGACGATCAAGGCTGACGAGGACTTCTTTCGGTTCGTGAATGACACGTGGCTCGAAACCACGGAGATTCCAGCCGATCAATCCAACTATGGGTCGTTTACGGTTTTGGATATTGAGACGAAGGCGGCCATCCGCGAGATCATCGAAAAGGCAGGGCAATCGGAGTCGCCATCGCCAATCGCCAAGCAAGTCGGTGATTTTTATCGTTCCTACACCGATTTAGAAGCCCGCAATGCGGCGGGAATAACCCCGGTTGTCCCCGCCATTCAAGAGATCCGTGCGATCTTGAACAAGCCGATGTTGTTGGCATACGCCGGTCAGTTATCTCGACGCGGTGTCGCAAGTTTCTTCGGTGTTGGTATCGAACCCGACGCCCGACGTTCGGATCAGTATGCGGTGTATGTCGGTCAGGACGGCACATCGCTGCCGGATCGCGATTACTACCTTTTGGACGAACCGCAGTACGTGGAGATTCGCAAGGCGTATGTCGCTTTCGTTGCGGAGATGCTCGCCAAGATCGGTTGGGAAAACTCCGAAAAAGCGGCCCAGGATATCTTGGCGTTGGAGACAAAATTCGCGGATTGCCAATGGGATAAGGTTGCTCTTCGGGATCCGGTGAAGGCCTATAACAAGCTCGAGGCGGCCAATTTTGCTGCCAACCACCCTGGACTCCATTGGAATGCCTATGCGGAGTTTGTCGGCATCCCCGAAGTGAAGGAACTCATCGTCGGGCAGCCGAGTTTCTTCGAAGGATCGCAAAAGATTCTCGAAGAAACTCCAATCGATACATTGAAGGCCTATTTGGCGTTTCAAGTCATCGATACCTATGCGCCGGTTTTGTCGGAAGAAATCGAGAAGATCCATTTCAACTTTCACGAAACCACCCTCAGCGGAGTTGCGGAACAAGAGCCCTTGTGGCGGCGCGGGGTCGACGCGTGCAATGCGATGCTCGGAATGCCGGTTGGGCAGCTGTACGTTGAGAAGCATTTCAGTCCCAAGGCCAAAGAGCGCATGAACGAGTTGGTGGGTAACCTGCTCAAAGCTTTCTCAGAACGCATCGATCAATTGCCATGGATGGGGAATGGAACCAAGGCACAGGCGCGTGAGAAATTGTCCAAGTTTACGCCGAAGATCGGGTATCCAGACAAATGGAAGGACTACTCCTCGGTGAAGATTGACGGCAAGGACGTGGTTGGCAATTTGACTCGAATCGCCGAGTTCGAGCATACGTACGCGATCGGGAAATTGGGCAAGCCCATCGATCGGACGGAGTGGTACATGCCACCGCAAACCGTCAACGCGTACTACAACCCGTTGATGAACGAGATCGTATTCCCCGCCGCGATTCTCCAACCCCCCTTCTTCAATCTAGAGGCCGATGATGCGATCAACTACGGCGGCATCGGAGCGGTGATCGGGCATGAAATTAGCCATGGGTTCGACGACTCTGGAAGCAAGTTCGATGGGCAGGGGAACCTGAGGAATTGGTGGACGGCCAATGATGAAAGCGAGTTTGAAAAACGATCGCAGCAATTGGTTTCTCAGTACGATGCTTACCAACCGATCCCGGGGATGAATCTCAGCGGTAAATTCACGTTGGGAGAAAACATCGGGGATCTCGGCGGATTGAGCGTCGCCTACACCGCGTACAAGCTGTCGCTCGATGGCAAGCCTTCGCCAGTTATTGACGATTATACGGGGGAGCAACGCTTCTTCATTGGTTGGGCTCAGGTGTGGCGTCGCAAGTACCGCGAAGCGGAAATGCGAAAGAGGATCAAAACCGATCCGCACTCGCCAAGCCAATATCGATGCAATGGGATCGTATCCAACCTCGATGGATTTTACGATGCCTTCGAGGTTAAGCCTGGCTCGGCAATGTTTATTGCTCCTGAAAAGAGAGTTCGGATCTGGTAGTTGCTCCCAATCGATACTATCGGTTTTGTTAGGTTATGTTGCCGCTCGGAACTTTCTGATTGGAGCGGCAGCACCGGTTGGAATGGACGTGCGCCTAAAAGATTTTCTCCCGAGGGTTGCCTGTCGGATCGGTTGGAGCACGCCTTGCAGGATTTTCTAAAGGGATTTTCTGCCGAGATTTGACATGAATGGGGGGCGACCTAGGTTTCGATGAGAGACTTCCTTGTTTTCGCCTTAACATTGTGGACAGACCGCTTCGATTTCGTGCGGTTGGTTGAGGGGCATCGAAAGTCCAAAGCATACACGTCCCGAATGCGAATGGCCCATGTTTGTCGTATGCCGAGACGAGAGTTTTCAAAGCAGGTTTGCCTTTCTAGGCTTAGTGGCGTGGGTAAGCGCGTGCTTGTTCATCGCCGGATTTTTTCCGATCGATTCAAATTGGTCTCGTCCCGTCTCGCTCGCGGGATTGATCGGATTGGTGTCAGCTGTTGGACTGAATGAATCGCACCGCTCGAGGACCAACGCAAGGCTTGCGAGGCTCAAAGAAACTGCGACCACAGACTCGTTGACAGGGGTTGGGAATCGCCGGTTGCTCGATCTGGAAATTGACCGTCGCATAGCGCAGCTTCGTCGTCAGGGAACCACGGTTTCCGTCTTGATGATCGATGTGGATCATTTTAAAGGGTTCAATGATACGTATGGGCATCAGGCCGGCGACCTGGTGTTGGAAGTTTTGGCAAAGCAAATTGCACGAACCCTTCGCGATATGGATTTACTGACGCGTTACGGTGGCGAAGAGTTCGCCGCTGTATTGCCGGGGACTGACTTGGAACATGCTCGCTTAGCTGCGGAACGGATACGTACCGCAGTCGAGTCGACGGAGATTCCTTGGGAGGATCGCAAGCTATCGGCCACCGTGAGCGTGGGTGTTTCCGAGGCGAGTAACTTCGATACCCCGGAATCGGTTCTAAAGCGGGCCGACTCAGCTTTGTATGACGCCAAGCGAGCTGGAAGGAACTGTTGTTTTTTTCGAGAGTGTGGAAAAGAGGGTTCCTCTCAGATTCTCAGTGCGAGCGTCTCAGCCACTTGAAGATGGCCTTCGTAAGTCCATTGAACACGGCGAACTAAGCACGGCGAACTAAGCGCTAACTCCCAAACAACACCTACCAAGCCCATCGGCTGCTGTGGATGGTAGTTTTGCTTCTGTTGGAAAAAGACGGTTGGGTTGCGATCAGCGTCTCAGAGATTGCGAGTCGTTTTTGCCTGCGGTGAGGTCGAAGGAGCGGCTCGCGGTCGTCGAAGGAATCTGAATGAGTGTCTCGCTCGTACCCGTGTGTTGCTTGATTTGGTCCGCAACGGAGCCTGATAATACAGGGCCGCTTCCCATCATCGTCCAGTGCTGATGATCGCTGCGGGCGAGGCTGAAGCCGGAGTTAATTACGGGCTGCTTGGACTTTGTGTCGGTGGCCACCAAAACCAGTTTGGCGGTCCCCATCGCTTTCTTTCGCTCATAAACGTTGACTTTAGGAATGCTGCCCATAATTCCAAGTGGGATTTCAGGGGAGCCGACGGTGAGGTCGGTCCGGTCGGTCCCCACCCCGCCCGATGCAATCTCTAGCAGAATGTCCGCTTCGTCGGGTTTATCCATCAGTTCGCAGTGATTCGCTAAGAGCTTCGAGCGCGTCGTCAGGATGATGTAGTTCTTGTCGACGCAGTCGAGCAGATCGGTTTTGAGGTGGACTTTGGCGCCGGCGATGGGGCGAAAATCAACTTTGGCTAACGACTGGTCGATCGCGCTGCTGATGAGGAGTTGCTCAAGTCCGGTTCGAGAGGTATCGGACTCTTTCATCGAGGAGCCAGAATCAACTGGGCGAGACATTCAGGGATTGAAAACCCCTGCGATAGCTAGCAAACAGCCATGGGCCTCCAGAAAAATGGCCGTTAAAAAATGTTTGGTTCTATTTTCCGCGAGGCAGTCAGGGAGCTCGACTCCCGAGTACTGGGGGTGTTTTGGGAATTTCTTCGACCGGAATGGGTTGCGTAGATTTTGCCGCTGGCGTGCGGCAACCTATCGGTTTTCGTGAGCTTTTACAACGTATTTGCGTGAAGGTCGCTGATGGTTCGGCACGCCGTCGGGGGGAGTGGATCGCATTTTGCGTAGGGCGGGAGGGGGCGAAAGAAAAAAGCGTGCCAAAGCCGTCGATTAACCCTTGCAGAGATTGGCTGGCTGTGGGTACACTTTTGGGCTTCGCAGACCCAACGGCTTGGGTTTGTTCCCCATTCGTGGGTAAGAAGAGATTTCTGTCGTTTTTACAAATCCCAGTCGGGAAAAGGTTTAGGAGTAGGCACGTATGCCGCGTCTTCTCGGTGTCGACATTCCCAACGACAAACAGGTCGTTTATTCACTTCAATACTTGTACGGCGTTGGACCGGCCATTGCTCGGGATGCGTGCGTCAAGACGAAGATCAACCCGACCAAAAAGGCTCGTGAGTTGGACGAGGACGAGTTGAGCCGTTTGGCTAGCTTGCTCGAACGCGACTTCACGGTCGAAGGTCCATTGCGACGCCAGGTTGGCCAGGCGATTCACCGATTGCGTGAAATCAAGTGCTACCGCGGCATGCGACACAAGCTGGGGTTACCAGTGCGTGGTCAGCGAACCCGAACGAACGCCCGGACACGAAAGGGGCCTCGGAAGACGGTTGCTGGCAAGAAGGGGGTCAAGGACTTGCGATAGTCCTCGACGCGGCTTGATAGGAGAACCTGCGTTTGGCCTCGATCGATCGGTTTGGAATGCCGGTCGTTCGCTAGTAAGGTTGGCGTGGGTCGAAGGATTTGAATCAGCTTTAGCAAGTTAAATAAAACAGAATATCGTGGCGAAACAACAACAAAACAAACAAGACGCGGCTAACAAGCGGCGCAAGATTCGACGTAATGTTACGTCGGCAATCGCGTTCATTAAGGCGACGTTCAACAATACCCAAGTAACGATCACCGACACCAAGGGTGATACGATTTGTTGGGCAAGTGCTGGCACGTGTGGTTTCAAGGGCTCGCGGAAGAGCACGCCGTTTGCTGGTCAAATGGCCGCTCAACAAGCGGCTGAGAAGGCTGCGAAGTACGGGGTCAAGGAAATCGAGGTTCGCGTCAAGGGGCCTGGGTCCGGACGTGAGTCGGCGATCACCGCGTTGCAAGCAGCAGGCATCACCGTCAAGCAAATCGAAGATACGACGCCGATCCCTCACAACGGATGCCGTCCTCGCAAGCGGCGACGAGTCTAGGTCGATCCGTGGAGTGAGGTGCGGGGGCGAGCTTTTGGTTTTTCGGAACGAAAAGATTCGTCTCGGTGTCCGGCGAGCTCGGTGGGCCGGCTGGTCTGGTTTGTCGGGTGTGAATTGGGGTCGGTTGAGCGACTGCCAAAGTTTGGAAGCACAGTTTCGAATTGGAATTTACTCGGAGTTAATCATATGCACGTTCGTTGGCGTGGTTTAGAGCTGCCCAGCCAAGTCAGCGTTGATAGAGCAACGTTGACCTCCAGTTACGGCAAGTTTACGGCGGAGCCTTTCGAACGCGGATTCGGCGCGACGATTGGCAACAGTCTGCGTCGAGTGCTTTTGTCCAGTTTGGAAGGAAGTGCGATCACTCAGATCAAGATTCGCGGTGCTCAGCACGAGTTTAGCTCGATCCCGAACGTCCTCGAAGACGTCACAGAGATCGTGCTGAATGTGAAGTCGTTGGTGGTGAAGAATCACAGCGAGAACACACGTGTTTTGACCATCATGCGGAGCAAAGCGGGTCCGATCACTGGTGCTGACGTGCAGACCGACTCCGACGTCGAGATCATCAATCGGGACCATGTGATTGCCACGTTGACCGGCGACACCGAGTTCATGATGGAAATGGTTGTCGAGAATGGCCGTGGATACGTGCCGGCTTCCGAGCACAGCTCGGGGGACCATGAAATCGGCATTATCCCCGTCGACGCGGTGTACAGCCCGGTCGTTCGGGTTCGATACACGGTCGAAGAGACTCGGGTTGGGCAAAAGACCAACTACGATCGGTTGATCATCGAGATCTGGACCGATGGGTCATTGCAGCCGGAATTAGCGATGGTCGAAGGGGCCAAAATCCTCCGCAAGCACTTGAATCCGTTCGTGCAATCGAACGAGTTGGGTCGACAAGTCCACGCAGTGGCACGCGGCGGTCCCGGAAGCGCCGAAGCTCAATTGGAAGCCAAGCTGAACATGCTGGTGAACGATTTGAAGCTTTCGGTTCGAGCGAACAATTGCTTGGAGAGCGAAGGCATTCGCTATGTTCGAGATCTGGTCCAACGAACGGAAGACCAGCTTCTTGAAGTGAGAAACTTCGGAGAAACGACCCTTTCTGAAGTTCGTGAAAAGCTCTCGTCGATCGGACTGCATCTGGGGATGCGAATCCCGTCGTCGATGCGTTAGGCGTTCATTTAAACTTTTAGATTTTTGAAAACTGTTGGACTGATAAATCATGAGACACTTACGTAAAGGTCGCGTGCTCGGGCGGAGCCCATCCCATCGAAAAGCGCTCTTCCGAAACTTGGCATCGGCGATTTTCTTGACCGAACGTGAAACCACCGAGTTGGATACCAACGTACCTAAGGTGCCTGGGCGGATCATCACCACGATCGAAAAGGCGAAGGAAATTCGTCCGATCGTTGAAAAGTGCATCACCATCGCTCGCAAGGGGTTGGCTGCCGAAGCCGAGGCGACTCAATTCGCAACCACTGCGGAACGAGGTAGCGAAGAGTGGAAGAAATGGCGAAAGAGCGACGCATGGCAAAAGTGGGCCCAAGCTCGCTCGCCAGGTGTAACCGCTCGACGTCGCGTTCTCTCGATGCTCCGCGACAAAGAGGCAGTTCGCGTGCTTTTCGACAAGGTTGCTCCGCGGTTTACCGATCGGCCGGGTGGGTATACTCGGATCATGCGTTTGGCAAAGCCACGCGTAGGTGACAACGGTACTCGTGCAATTCTTGAGTTCGTTGGCAAGAACGACCGAGTGTCGAAGAAGTCCAGCAAGCCAGCTTTCGAAGGCTAGCGGTTGCCGCTCGATGCGGACGAATAACTCAGAACGCCGGGGCGACCCGGCGTTTTTCGTTTTTCAAGCCAGCAAATCCGTAAGTCATCTTGGGTTTGTTGTGCGACGAACATAGTGTTTAGACTAAGCGCATCACGGTGTTTGGAGTAAGCTAATAGCACTCCAACTCGCGAGGAAAGTCGCGAGAGAAATTCGCGTCAAGGTATTCACTTCCTCGGATTGGAAGGCCTTTCGCGACGCACTGATTCTAGAGGGGATTCTCTGAGGTCAACGGAGACGGTTCCCGGTGCGGGTCGTTGGAGATTCGATAGAGAAATTAGATCATGGGTCGACAGACATCGAGTAACGAACTTCCTGGGTTGATCCGCGAGCGGATCCATGTGCTCGATGGGGCCATGGGAACGATGATTCAGCGTCTCGAGCTGAATGAGGCTGCGGTGCGTGGGGAGCGGTTTGCAGGGCATCACAAGGATCTGGTCCGATTCAGCGATTTGCTTTGTTTGACGCGGCCCGACGATATTACAGATATTCATTACGCGTATCTCCAAGCGGGGGCCGATATCGTCGAGACCAACTCGTTTGGTGCGTCACCGATCGGCATGGCGGAGATGGAACTGCCAACAGAGTTGGTGCGGGAATTGAACTACGCCGCCGTGGATTGCGCCCGCAAGGCGATCGATCGCATTCTGCGAGAGGATCCGTCAAGGCCGCGTTATGTCGCAGGAAGTATTGGCCCGACGACCAAGCAATTAGCGATCAGCACCAAGGTCGAAGATGCTGCCAATCGCGACGTTGATTTCATGGAGATGGTGGAGAGCTACAAGGTGCAGATCGCCCATTTGGTGGAAGCGGGCGTTGACATTCTGCTCCCTGAAACGGCGATCGATACATTAAACCTCAAGTCATGTCTCTTTGCGATCAGCGAATACTTCCGTGAGTCGGGACGTCGGGTACCTGTGATGGTTAGCGCTACGTTCGACAAAGGTGGACGCACCTTTGTGAGCGGCCAAACCGTCGAAGCGTTTTGGAATGCAGTAAGTCATTTCCCGATGCTCAGTGTGGGCATGAATTGCGCGATGGGGCCAGATATCATGCGTCCGCACATCGAGGAGATGTCTAGGGTGTCGAGCGTTGGGATCTCTTGCCATCCCAACGCGGGTTTGCCCAACGCGTTTGGCCAATATGACTTAACCCCATCGAAGATGGCGGACTACATCGAGGATTTCGCTTCGAGCGGATGGTTGAATATTGTCGGGGGGTGTTGCGGTTCCAATCCGGACCACATTCGGGCTATTTCAGAACGGGTCGCTAAGATCAAGCCTCGGGTGGATCCTGAGCCCATTGTATGGACGCGGTTGAGCGGTCAAGAAGCCACGACATTGAGACCGGAAACGCAATTCACGATGGTGGGTGAGCGCACGAACGTTACAGGTTCGCGTGCCTTTGCGAACTTGATTCGGAACGACAAGTACGAGGAGGCCGTTGAAGTTGCGCGGCATCAAGTCCAAAACGGTGCCACGATCATCGACATCAATATGGATGATGCGTTGCTCGACGGAGCTGCGGCCATGACGCGATTCCTTCGGCTGATCGCTGGGGACTCGGTCGCTGCGTCGGTGCCTGTGATGATCGATTCCTCGAAATGGGAAGTATTGGAAGCCGGGCTGCAGAATGTTCAAGGCAAGGCGATAGTCAACAGCATCAGCCTCAAGGATGGTGAAGAGGAGTTTCTGCGCCGGGCCCGGTTGGTGCGTCAGTACGGTGCTGCCGTCGTGGTGATGGCGTTCGATGAGAACGGTCAAGCCACCGAGACGTCGGAAAAGGCGAGGATCTGCAAGCGAGCTTATGACTTGCTCATCGATCAAGTCCATTTCCAGCCGCAGGACATCATTTTCGACCCCAACATTTTGACGGTCGCCACGGGGATTGAGGAGCACGATAATTACGCGGTGAACTTTATTGACGCGTGCCGATTGATCAAGAAACAATGTCCGAGGTCGCGTATTTCTGGTGGGGTCAGCAACATCAGTTTTTCGTTCCGTGGCAATGATGTCGTGCGCGAAGCGATGCATTCCGCGTTCCTGTACCACGCCATCCAAGCGGGAATGGATATGGGGATTGTGAACGCGGGGCAATTGGCGGTTTATGAGGATATCCCGAAGGAGCTTTTGGAGCATGTCGAGGATGTGCTTCTCAATCGCCGATCGGACGCCACCGAGAGATTGCTCGTCCTGGCTGAGTCGTACAAAGGGTCCGGTACCAAGAAGTCGGTAGGTGAGAACCTCGAATGGAGAGACAGGCCTGTTCATGAGCGATTGAAGCATGCCTTGATTCACGGCATCGACAAGTTCATTGAGGTCGACACGGAAGAGGCGAGGCAATCCTGCACAAGGTGCTTGGAAGTCATCGAAGGGCCGCTGATGTCAGGCATGAGTGTCGTCGGCGACCTGTTCGGTGCCGGTAAGATGTTCTTACCTCAGGTGGTCAAAAGTGCCCGCGTGATGAAGAAGTCGGTGGGCTATTTGCAACCGTTCATGGAGAAAGAAAAACAAGAGGCTGGGTTGGAAGGTCAAGCGTTTCGTGGCAAGGTCTTGATGGCGACGGTGAAAGGGGACGTGCACGATATCGGGAAAAACATCGTAGGCGTGGTGCTGGGCTGCAACAACTACCAAGTGATCGATCTGGGTGTAATGTGCTCGTGCGAAAAGATTCTCGAGGAAGCTGTCAAGCATGGCGTTGAAGTGATCGGTTTGTCCGGATTGATCACACCGAGCCTCGATGAAATGACCCATGTTGCGAGAGAGATGCAGCGCACTGGAATGAAGATTCCGTTGTTGATCGGAGGTGCCACCACATCGGCGAAGCATACCGCTGTGAAAATAGCCCCGTATTATCAAGAGCCCGTCGTGCATGTGCTCGACGCATCCCGATGCGTTGGAGTTGTAGAGTCGCTGTGCAGTAAACAGTCCAAGCCCTCGTACGTGGAGAATAATCGCAAGCTACAGGAGGAGTTGAGGGCGAGTTACGAGGCGAGGCAGATCAAGTTGGTGCCGTATGCCGAAGCGTTATCCAAGCGGTTTGCGACCGATTGGAGCACGGTTCGCATCGACAAGCCATCCTTTATGGGGCCTCGCGTTATCAAGAACTACTCGCTTGAGAAAATCGCGAAATACATCGATTGGTCTCCGTTCTTCATGGCGTGGGAACTGCGAGGGAAGTACCCAAAGATCTTGCAGGATGACGTGGTCGGGACGGAGGCGAAGAAGCTTTTTGATGATGCCAATAAGATGCTATTCGATTGCATCACCCAAGGCCGATTGGTAGCCAATGCGATCTACGGTTTCTGGCCTGCAGCCTCCGACGGGGATGATGTGGTGCTGTACACCGATGAATCGCGCAGCGTCGAGTTTCGCCGGTTTCATTTCTTGCGGCAGCAATGGGAACGCAAAGGACAAACCGACTTCCGCTCATTGGCGGATTACATCGCCCCGATTGGTTCCGGGCGGCAGGACTACATGGGTGCGTTCGTGGTAACGGCTGGACAAGGAGCCGATGAAATCGCCAAAGAGTTCGAGAGCAAGCATGATGATTACTCATCGATCATGGTCAAAGCGATCGCAGATCGATTGGCGGAGGCGTTCGCTGAACTGATGCACGAGCAAGCCCGATTGGATTGGGGGTATGGAATCGAAGAGCAGCTGACCAATGAGCAGCTGATCGAGGAAGAGTATCGTGGCATCCGCCCTGCGCCGGGTTACCCAGCCTGTCCGGACCATACCGAAAAGAAGATTCTCTTTGACATGCTCGACGTGGAGAAGGCGATCGGAGTCAAGCTGACCGAGTCCTGCGCGATGTGGCCTGCGGCGAGCGTGAGCGGTTTCTATTTCGGGCATCCCGAGTCGCGGTATTTCGCGGTCGATCGAATCACCAAGGACCAAGTCGATGCGTATGCATCGCGAAAAGGAATGAGCGTTCGGGAGGTGGAGCGTTGGCTCTCTCCCAATTTGGGGTATGAACCTTAGGCATCCAGCGAGGGGATCATGGAGACTGCGCTCGCGATTGCGTTTCTGCTGTTCATTGCCGCGTTGGTGGTGTTTGTGATCGATTTGATGATCCCGACCGGTGGGATTTTGATCGCCGTCACCGGATTGCTTGGATTTGGAGCTGTGGTGTTTGCGTTTCGGCACAGTCCTGCTAGCGGCTATTGGATGCTCATCGCGACGTTGGCTTGCATTCCCGTCATGATGTTTGTGCTTCTCTACGTTTGGCCCCATACTCCTTTCGGGAAACGGATGATTGCCAAGCCTGACTCTCCGGGGGAGTTCGTCTGGTCGGACGCCGCCGCCGTTGGTGATCCGACGTTGCTCATCGGAGCAACAGGCCAAACCGAGACCGAGTTTTTGCCTCACGGTTTGGTTCGAATTGCGGAAAAGAGTTACGAGGCGGTCAGCGATTCAGGGCCCATCGACCCGGGTGTTTGGGTCAAGGTGACGCGGCTGGACGTAGGTAGATTGGTGGTAATCCCTGTCCGAACACGAAGCGGAGACGAGGAACCGATGTCATCCGGTTCGGGGCTCGATCGACCGAGCAGCGAGCTCAATCTCGATTCGTTGGAGTGAGTCGGCTGCTTCTTATTTCTCGGAATCGAAACCAGACTTGGCGAGTTCTTCATAGCCCGGCTTGAGCGGTCGCACGTCGTAGCCGTACTTCTTTAGGATTTTTGCGGCCCGGAGAGAACGGTAGCCAACGGCGCAGTACGTGTAGACAATTTTGTCCTTCGCGACCTTTTCGCGGACTTGATCCTCTTTGATTTTATCCTGCAGATCCCGCCAAGGGAGCAGCGTGGCCCCTTTGATGTGTCCCGCGTTCCATTCAATAAGATCGCGGACGTCGACGAGAACCGCCTTCTTGGCTTCGATGTTTTGCTTGACGGTCTCTAACGAATCCTTGGTGTGTTCTTTGGGCTCGTCATTTCGATCGTCTGCCATCGAAAACGAGAGTGCAATGAAGCAAAGAACAAGGGCCTGTGGGAGCAAGGAGAAGCGCATCATGGCTAAAAGTTCCTAATTGCGGAATCGAGTCGATTGAAAGCAACCCATGGACCTACCCACACCGGTGCTGGACCGAATGGGAGAGTCGATGGGGGAATACGGCTGATTCAAAGAAACGATCGGTAGGCACATTATCCGACTGACGACAGAGCCTAGAGGGCGTTCAGGCTATAGATCGCATCAGTTCTCTTCGAATCGACAGTCATTTATAGGCATCGAAGTCCAGGATTGTCAACGACACCTTGCTCGATGGCAACAATGAGCGGCCGACGAAGCAAGTATATATCACAAATGCGCGGTGATAGCGAAATCGACGTGGATTGTGCGTCGTGGCTTGTGCAATCGTTATACGTGTTACGAGGGAAACGGGGGGGGCTCTGAGTTGTTAGGAAACAACGGTTGATCGCAACGATTTCGATTGGGCGGCCGATGAAATTGGCGAGATAAAATAAGCGGATCGAAAGGAATCGGCCGCAGGAAAGAGATGTTGGAGTGTAAGCGATCGGGAGCAGAAAAGGAGTTCGCCCATGAGATCCTTCTTTTGGTTGGCTTTGGCGGTGGCATGTATTTCCATGGATTTGGGATGCGCCCCACGGGTGCGGGTCAAATCGAATCCTGGGCCACACGATCAAGGAATACGGTACTACAGGCCGAAGCCCTATCTGCTAATCTCAAACATTGCAGATGGCGTTCTCAACGAAAATGGTAAGCCAGGACGCGCGGTTTTAGATGAACGGTACGTCGATATTCAGCTTCAGTATTTGCCCGATTTCGAAGAGGAATATGCCATCGACGTACGGACGGGGTTTGGCGTCGCGGATGTCGCCATCACCCTCGAAGACGGATGGAATTTGACCTCCATCAACCAGAAGCTCGATTCGCAGACCGATGAAAATCTGAAGGCTGCTGCCGATTTGATGGGTAGTGTCGCAAGTGCTGCAGGTGCTGGCTCGCGTGTTTCGGATCCAGGAAAAACGACATCGCCAGCGTTTCGGGTCAAGGCGACGAATGTTCCTTTGGGGTATTACGAATCGGTTATCGGGCGAGACGGTTGCGGCCGCAAGCGGCTTTATGGATTCCGGTACGTAGGTTTTATTCCGTACCAATCGTGCCCGACATCGATGAGTGGCAGCGAATGCGGCAACTGCCAGAGCACCGAGATTTATGGCTTGGTGTTCGAAAATGATGCGATGGTCTTCCGGCCACTGCATCGCGTTGAAAGCCTTGTCAATTCCTCAGACATCGTCGAGCGAGTCTCATCGCTGGACGTGCAAAGTGGAGTTGTACGTTGATTGGCAAGCCTGCTGCAATTGCTTGTCGGCTTGTGCGAGCAGCGTATCGACCCTTGAGTCCAAGCTTTCGCGAGGAAGTGCGTGGGGGAGTTCGCGAGGAAGTGCATGGGGGACGTGGGATGGAGCGCTGGTAGCGCAAAACTCGGCGCTGCACGCGTGGCAGCGAACCTGTTTGCCGTGCAGTTCGATCGGGACATGCAGTTTCCTACCGCACGTGGGGCATGATCCGACAAAGCGAATGGATCCTGTCATCGGTTTTGCTTCCCTGTTTGCCAGAAAATCCTGTGTACCCAAAAATTCCTGAAAGGGGAGACGTGGTCGCTGCCGCAATCAAGGGAGCTGATTATTGTGGCGTATTCTTCCTCTGTCAATATCTTAATGTGGTTTTCGAGCCCTGTATGCCATGTGAAATTGCATGGTTGGGGTGGGGGAACAGGGGAAACCAGGGGGAAAGATGGATGGTGGGACCGGCAGAAGGACCCGCAGAGGGACCCAAGGTGTCCGAGGGGTGCCGTTTGATAGGTGGATTCGGAGCTTGGAGTTGGTTGTTGGAATGGGATTTTGAGGAATCGTGGACGACGCGGCCTTGGAGTGCTAGCATTGCACGCAGAGGTGGCTCTGATCCGGTGTAGGGAAACATGGCAAACGAAGCAACAGAATCGATGGCTGCAGGTAGGGCAACAGGGCATGTGACGGGTCGGCAGGCGGGTCATATTGCAGTGGGGGCTTTGGACGGTTTCGTTGCCGGAGTGGGGGAGACTCGTCAGGACCAAGTATCTCGGTTATCGCGAGAGATTCGAGCATTGGAGACGGCCGGGCGTCCGGGAGGGGTGCGTGTTTCGAGCGGGAGTGTTGGCATGGACCGATGCCTTCCCGGTGGTGGGTATGCGAAAGGAAGCATGCTGGAGTTGGTTCATGGAGGGATGAGCCATCGCCGTGGATTGTTTTGCGGCATGGGATTGATGGGGTTGGGGGTTCGTATTGCGAAGGAGTGGATTTCCGATGGCAGCTATATGGTGATCCTCGATCGCGATCGCCAGTTTTATGCGCCAGGGGTGGCTGCGATGGGTGTACCCTTGGAGCGGTTGATTGTGTTGCAACCCAGTTCGGAGTCGGATGCGATTTGGGGGATGGATCAAGCGTTGCGGAACAGTGCTGTCGGTGCCGTGGTGGCGTGGGTGCATCGTTTGGAGGACCGGGTGGCAAGGCGTTTGCAGCTGGCGACGGAGCATGGGGGAGGAGTAGGTGTTTTGCTGCGAGATTTTCATTCGTCCCGCACGAGTCCGAGTTGGTCGGATGTGCAGTGGCGAGTGCGAGGTTCCGGTAACGTTGCCGATCATGCTTCCCGTGGCACTGTGGATTGGCAGAAGCGGTGGTATGACATGGAGTTGACGCGAGCGATTGGGGGGCGGGTAGGAAGTCGGTTGCGTCTTGGGATAGACGCAAGCGGAGATTGGATCGAAGAATCACGGGAGTCGGGAGCCTCGCATGAGCAAAAGAGTTCTTTGCATTTGGCTGCCCAATTGGCCCAGCCAGCGCGCAGCCGCCGAGAAATGGCGGGCTGAGGCCGCAGATTCGCAATCGGTACAGGTGCTAGCCGATCAAGTACTAGCCGATCAAGCGGCAGTTGATCAAGCGGCAGTTAAGCGAGGCTCGGTCGGTCCATTGGTTTTGTATACCAATGATGCCAGGCGTGGCCGTTTGGTTGCTGCGGCCAACGCGACGGCTCGCCAGCGCGGTGTGGTGCCTGGGATGACATTAGCGCAGCTGACAGCGATCTGCCCTGAGGCTAAGTGGAGCGAGCACGATCCGAGCGCGGACGTTGAGGAATTGCTGACGATTGCGGAGGGGCTGCAGCAGTTCTGCCCCTTGGTCGGGCTTGAGACGTTGGGGCGGCAATTATGGGCAGGACGCTCCATCCATCAGCCGCAAGGGATTTTCTTAGACATCACCGGATTGGCCGCGTGGTACGGCAGCGAAATGCGACTCGGGGTGGCGATCCAACGTTGGTTGGCTGGTGAACGGTTGCTCTGCTCCATCGGTGTCGCCGGTTCTGTGGGGGCCGCATGGGCGATCGCGAATTATCGCTGCCGCCACCTGATTGCTGCTGCGATGTTGCGATTGGAGTCGGGTGAGGAGTTCCCTGCTGACGGGGATTGGGTATTCGAGGTCGCACCCGGAGCCGACATGCCGGAATCGCTTGGAAGGTACCCGATCGAATCGCTCCGATTGGAGTTGGATGTGGTTGCCAAGCTGCATCGGCTCGGGATAAAAACCGTCTCGGCGCTCCTGCAACTGCCGCGAGCTTCATTGACCTCCCGATTTGGACCGGAGTTGTTGGAGAGGATCGATCAAACCATCCACGGGCGGGATGAGTTGATCCGAGGTTGTTCGGTGGGGGCACCGATGGAGATCGATATCGAGCTCGAGCATGTTGTGTTCGATCTTGTGTCGCTCGAAGGGATTCTTCGTCAAGCATCGATCGAGCTTTGCAAACGCTTGGATCAGGTTGGGCATGGGGCTTTTCGCATTGTCTGTCGAATCGCGTTGGAACGCCAAAGCATCGCTGTCGATGCGAGTGATCCTCAACCCTCGGGGATGCCTTTAGCGCACGTGATTCAATTGAGTTTGTTTCAAGGCTCTCGCGACCCTGAGCATTGGGTTTGGTTGCTTTTGGGGCATCTCGCCAACAATCCCTTAAAATTGGCTCGAGGTGCAGCCGCATCTCGAATGCGGGGCAACGGCGAGTTCGGAATCCGGGCCGTTCGAATCGAAGCCACGGCCACGGCACCGCTGCACTGGCATCAAAACCAATTGTTTGAAGGGGCGACGAATCGATATCGAGACGATGCGGCGCGATTGATCGATTCATTGAGTTCCCGCCTCGGTCGCAATCGCGTGTTGACGCCATCGATCCAGCGAGATCCCATACCGGAGAACCAAGTCCGAATGCGCCCGCTCACAGGGTTGCGCAAGGACGGGGAGTCGCAACGGACTAAGAGCAAAATGGGCCGCGAGCAAGGAGGCAAATTGGGCAAGGATCCCAAGCGGGATTTTTCAGACGAGCATTCGCTCGAATCGCGACCCGAGGAGTATCTTTCTAGGCCGACTCGCCTTATGTCCGAGCCTGAGCCCGTCGAGGTCGTTCAATTGGAGAACGGCGAATTGGCGTCGATCACGCATCGTCGCGAAAAGTTCGAGGTTTCTGCGTTCGCTGGTCCCGAGCGCATTGAGAGTGGATGGTGGGATGGACCGACCGAACGGCGGGATTACTTCCGAGTCGTTTTGTCGACGGGGGATTGGTGGTGGATCTATCGCGATTTGCAGCGCAAGCAATGGTTTTTGCACGGCTGCTTTGATTGATGGGCTGCTTGCGTAGCTTGGCTGCATACGTCGCTTGGAATGGGCTCGGCGGTTCTAGGACGGTTCCAGAACCTTTCTTTGTCGCGTAAACTGGTAGGCAATTCAGCGGGCTCCCATGGGGTGAGGTTCCGTATTCTCGGTGTTAGCGATGACGACTCGGGACACCGCTGGTTCGATTCCCTTCCGCGATGATTGAGAACCTGCATGAAGTACCTGAAGCGAGTTGAGTTATTGGCGATTGCCGTCGCGATCGCAACGATCGCCCTCGGGATAGGGGCCTTGCATGCCCAGGATGCGGTGAAACCTACAGTAAAGGTTCTCAGGCTCGATGGGCCTGAGTTGTCTGGCGACCTCACCAGCGCATCTCAAGAAGGCATCGAGCTGACGTTGGAAGGGGTGAAACAACCATTATCGGGGAACTCGCTCAGCCGCGTTGAGTTTCCCAATCGTATTGGAGTCGGAGGTATACAGCCTCTGCTGCTGGGACTCGTCGATGGTTCACGAATTGTGGGTGCGAAAATCTCAGGGAAAGAGCAAGGGTGGCAGGTTGCCGATTCCGCGGGTGGGGTGCTCACGATGGGACCGGGTAGCGTTCGATTTCTCCAAGTCCGGCCAATGACTGGAGAGCTTAAAAAATCGTTCGATGCAGCGATCCTGGAACCGGCAACTAGCGACTCTCTTTTGGTGGTGCGACCGGGTGACACACTGGATCGGGTGAATGGGTTGATCAAGGAGATCAAAGAGTCGAAGGTGTTGTTCGATTTGGATGGGGATGTGGTTGAGGTCTCTTTTGAGAAGTTGGCGGGGATGGTTTGGTTTCGAAAGGCGAGCGAACGTGTGAAACCCAAAGTCGCGGTCAATACTACCGATGGTGGGACCGTCTATCCCGACACGTTTCGACTTGTGGGGGACCGATTCGAGTTGCAAGGTTCTGCTGGAGAGCTATCGATTCCCATCAACCGTATCGCATCTTTGGATTATGGCAGTGCCAATTTGCGATGGCTCTCAGAAATCGAGCTTTTGGATTCCAAAGCAGAAAAGCGAATGGATTGGAAGTTTGAATCCAAGTCTCTTGGAAAGGCGCTTGCCCCTCATTTCGAAGCGAAGGATGCCGATACGGCGGCTGGTTTGGGAATGGATCTCCTCTTTCCGATGCCGGGAAGTTATACATTCCGAGTTCCTGAAGGTTTCACGCGACTTCAAACCCGTTTGGTCCGCGGTGACCGCGGTGAGCAACGGTCTGAGTTGACGGTCGAGGTTTGGCAGGATGATGCGAAAGTGCTCGACAAGCGGTTGGCTTCTTCGGAGGAAGCGTTGGAATTGGATGTGCCTTTAACGGCCGGAAAAAAGGTCCGTTTGTCAGTGCGTTCGAAGAGTCGTCTTATGGTTGGAACTGAGGTGCGGTGCCAGCAACCTCGACTGGCGCGATAGCGGCTTGCATGTGACCGATGCAAACATTAACAATTCGATGTTGGGTGGTTGGGAATTTCTTTCTTAGGGTAGGCGTTTGCTAAAGATGATGCATAGTGCAAAGGTTCTAGCGCTACCCTTTCTAGATTGCAGATTATGCGACAGGGCGCTAAGTTCCACCTAAATTTTTGGCGCGGCCGTCCGATAGAATAGCTTGCCCAGCCCGCAGATTTCCACAACGATTGGTTCGCTGCTGAATGCGAACGGGAACGTTGGAGAATGGTTGTTAGGCTGGTCACATCGCACCTGAATTGTGGATCTGAACACTACAGCATGGGTGAGTCGAATTGCCAAACTTGACTAATATTCGGGAAGTCGTTTTGCAGGAATTGTGCAACATGCACCAACTCCTTCCCAACGCCTTTCCATTGACCGAAAAATTATTGCGCAAGCAGGGTAACCCCTGCGGAATTTTTTATTGTTTGCATGGCCCTCGCAGCATCCGATTGACTGCGGTCTTTGACATCGAGACTGCCAGGGTCCTGTTTTACGATTCCACTGGACAGAGGTCCGGTACACGTTGCGTCAAGGACTTAGTTGTCGCCGCAATGTAACCGGTGTCGAGTCGAGTAGGAGTTGTGGGCGAATCGTTGCGACGATTTGAGGAACAAAACCCAAAACTCAATTACGGGAATGGAATCCAGTTATGTTGATATTGTCTCGTAGAGAATCGGAACGCGTTTACTTGGGCGACGATATCGTGTTGACGATCGTTCGAGTGAACGGAGACAAGGTTCGGATTGGGGTGGAGGCGCCGTCCAATGTAAAGATCCTTCGGACCGAGTTGGAAATTGCGGCCAACAAGTCCGAGGTGGTGGATGGGACGCCGGAGTCTCGCCGAAAAGCGGCGTAATACCCTGATCGCAGAACGAATGATCCTGCGAATAGATTCTTGAATCAATCCAAAGGCGGGCGCCGATTCGATGACCCAACAAACATCGAGTCGGCGTCTTGTCTTTTTTCTATTTCAGCCCCCGAGATTTAACGCCAAAATGCTTGTGGGTAGGGCCGAAACAGCGCGGCGATTGCAGCTTATTCGACAACCTTTGCGTCGATCCATTTCATCAAGCTGCGGAGTTTCTGACCGACTTGTTCCACCGGATGCTTACGCTCCAACCGACGCGATGCCTTGAACGCAGGTGCCCCAGCTTTGTTCTCGAGGATCCATTCGCGGGCGAATTGACCGGTTTGAATTTCGCGGAGGATCTTCTTCATTTCCGCTTTGGTTTGAGCCGTGATGATGCGTGGGCCGCGGGTGTAATCTCCGAACTCGGCAGTATTGGAAATGCTATATCGCATGTAGTTCAAACCACCTTGGTAGAGGAGATCGACGATCAGTTTGAGTTCATGCATGCACTCAAAGTAAGCCATCTCTGGTTGGTAACCCGCTTCGACCAACGTCTCAAATCCGGCTTTCACCAATTCGCTGACACCGCCGCACAAGACGACTTGCTCGCCGAACAAATCGGTTTCGGTTTCCTCAGCGATGGTGGTTTCAATGACACCACCCCGTGTTCCGCCGATCCCTTTCGCGTAGGCCAATCCAATCTTTTTCGTGACTTCGCTGGCTCCCGCGCCGAGAGCGATCAAGCACGGGACGCCACCACCTTTGGTGTATTCGCTGCGAACCAAATGGCCAGGTCCCTTGGGGGCGACCAAAAGAGTATCCACACCCTTGGGTGGTTCAATTTGGCCGAAGTGCAAATTGAAACCGTGCGAGCACATCAGGACGTTGCCCGGAGAGAGGTTCGGCTTGATGTGCGTGCGGAACAAGTCGCCTTGGACTTCGTCCGGAAGGAGAACGTTGATGATGTCCGCTTTCTTGCTCGCTTCATCGATTTCCATCGGCTGGAAACCATGACTCACCGCGAGATCGTAGTTCTTGCTACCGGGGCGTTGCCCGATGATGACTTTGCAACCGCTGTCACGCAGGTTTTGAGCTTGCGCGTGGCCTTGGGATCCATATCCCAAAATAGCGATGGTTTTATCCTTCAGAACTGAAAGATCGGCGTCGTTGTCGTAGTAAATAGTTGCTGCCATGGGAATCAATGCTCGTGTGGGAAAGGAGACTTTCGGGAAATGGTTCGGTGGGTTTAGTAGGATCGATTGGACAGGATGAGCGAGCGGTTATCGCTAGAGACACCGCAGGCTCGTCGCTATGACAAAAATGACGGGCGGGCTTCGCGGTCTCTAATCAGTTAGCTTTGATGGCCGAATTGGGGTCGTCGGATTCGGTCAGCGAGTTCGGATTGCTGCCGCGGACCATTGCGATGCGGCCCGTCCGCACTAATTCGGCGATCCCATAAGGCCGCATCCGCTCAATGAATGCTTGGATTTTGCTCTCGCGGCCAGAGATCTCAATCACCATCTCCTCTGGTCCAACGTCGACCACCCGTGCACGAAATATATCTACCAGCTCGCGGATCTCACTTCGAAGGGCCCCTGTGACCGCACGGACTTTGATCAACATCAAATCCCGTTCGACATAGTCGTTGGAGCTGATGTCCTGGACCGAAACGACGGTGATAATCTTTTCGAGCTGCTTGCGAATTTGCTCCACAATCCGATCGTCACCTCGGACCACAAACGTCATCCGAGAAACACCTGCGTTTTCGGTTTCACCGACCGCTAGGGAATCGATATTGTAGCCGCGGGATGCAAGCATTCCTGAGATATGGGCCAGAACGCCAGGAACGTTTTGAACAATCGCGGAAAGTACGTGCCGCATCAGTTTAGGTGCCATAGAGGTTAAAATGGAGTCGGCGAGCCTTTGGCTTTTCTTTTGCCGTGTGGTAAGTTCGCCGCCAAGCACGTCGAATCATAAGTCGGCTCGCATGTTTCCTCAAGGGTTCCGACCACTTAACCTATGAACAGCACCCACCAAAGTTACGAGTTCATCGATTTTGGTAATGGTAGAAAGCTTGAGCGGTTCGGAGAGATCGTCGTCGATCGACCTTGCCCAGCCGCCGTAGAGCCGAAATCGTCTCCAGAAGCGTGGTTATCAGCCGAGCTAATTTATGATGGCTCGCGGTTGAATGGCGGAGTGCGAGGTGGTTGGGTGTACCAAGGCCGCCGCGTCTCGGATCCGGAGGCAATCGAAAGCTGGGAGTGTGGGGCGTCCGGTTTGCGTTTTCGCGTGAAGCCTCAGCAGTCCGGGCAACTCGGTCTGTTTCCCGAGCATTGGAACACATGGCCGTGGGTTGAGGATCGAATCGCGGAGTGGCTCGCTGAGCGATCGGCCATGGCAGGCAGTCGAAATACTTCCGATGGACTGAGCATCGATCCGGCAATCGATCCGGCATGTACAGCGCCAGTAAGCACAGCTCCTGAAGGTACCGGCGTGCCGAGGGCGCTTCATTTGTTCGCGTACACAGGCGCAACGACGCTCGCCATGGCGTCGTTTGGGGCTAGCGTTACGCATGTCGATGCGATGGAATCCGCGGTGGCGTGGGGGAGAGAGAACGCTCGATGTTCTGGATTGAGCGACAAGCCGATTCGATGGATTGTGGACGATGCGAGGCTCTATGTTGCGAGGGAGCTGCGACGAGGCAAGCGGTATGAGTTGATCGTGCTCGACCCGCCCAGCTACGGGCATGGTGTGAAGGGGAAAGCGTGGGAGATCCACCGCGACCTGATGCCGCTGATGCATGATTGCTGGAAACTCCTGTCCGAATCGCCGATCGGAATCGTATTCACGGGCCATAGCCGCGACGTGTCCATGCAAAAAATTCGGGCGGAATTGGAGGATGCCCCAGGGACGACCACCGGTGTGTCTTGCGATGTGACTCAAGCAAAACTCGTTGATTTAGCGGGGCGAGTGTTGGATTGTGGTTATGTTGCGAGTTTTGAACCTGTTCGGTTGTAGTGGGATATGCGGAACGCTTGAGCGAATCGCTGTGTAGAATATCGCGGTGAAGAACATCGCGGTGTAGAATGTGAACGAAAACTGCAGTCTCTTCGGGAAAGCCCCTTTTGGGAGATGGCCTTGAGTGAAGGTCGTTTTGGCGAGTCTGTTTGACGATGATTGCTTGCCGGTGTGCAGTTTTTCTGGGTGCAGTTTTTGCAAAGGTCGCAGTAGGCTTGAAAGTGAAGCAGCACGAGATCGGGAGCACGATGAAGCAGGATGTCGTCCTCTACGATGGTCATTGCCGATTTTGCACTCGGCAAATCGAGACCCTCAGGCGGCTGGATGGCAAGAATCGGCTTCGATTTTTGTCGTTGCACGACCCCAGTGTTGCGACAGACTATCCCGATTTGAGCTTCGATCAGTTGATGGCGGAAATGTGGGTCATCTCCACCGATGCTGTTCGCTACGGTGGGGCCAATGCCCTGAGATATCTTTCGCGTCGATTGCCGATCCTGTGGCCCGTATCTCCTTTGTTGCACTTCCCGGGATCGATGCCTGTTTGGAGGTGGCTGTATCGCCAAGTCGCCAAACGCCGCTATCGGATCGCTGGTCGAACCTGTGAGGATGGGACCTGTTCGCTGCACCGCTGAAGCAGTCTTCGTTTTCCAAAGGTGGGATGGTCGCAATAGAGGGGCTTTCCCCAATCGCTCGACAATACAACCCCGCTTGTGGCTGTCGGGGTTGTCGTGCTAGCATTTTCTTGGTTCGCAAGGAATCTTCGTCGATTCCATCTTGGTTTGTAGCGAGTTGATTTGGTATTGTCTGCCTCGCGTCCCATGAGGCGTGAAGTAGCAAACGGAGCGGCGAGCGGGAAGGAACCTGCGGCGACTCCGAACCCCTAGGAAGGAACCTAGCTGATGCCAAAGCCACTGAGTACCCAATCCTCAGCCCATATCCGATGGATGATACGCCGAGATATGCCTGCAGTCTTGGGGATTGAGAACGAGAGCTTTGAGTTTCCCTGGACCGAAGATGAGTTCATTCGTTGTCTTCGCCAGCGCGACTGCATTGGGATGGTGGCTGAGTACTCCGAGCAAGTCGTCGGGTTCATGATTTATGAACTGCACCGCACACGTATTCATGTCCTTTCGTTTGCGGTACACCCCGATTTCCGGCGTCAGTCGGTCGGCTCCGCCATGATCACCAAGTTGGTGTCAAAGCTTGCTTACCAGCGCCGCAATCGCATCGTGCTCGAAGTTCGCGAAACCAATTTATCGGCGCAGCTATTCTTTCGCAGTTTAGGTTTCCGAGCCACGGGCGTACTGCGTAACTTCTACGAGGATTCGACCGAGGATGCATTCATGATGCAGTTGCAGTCGGTCACTCCGGAAGAAGCGATCGAGGCAGAGGCCGCCTATGGCCAACGCAAATCGGGCTAAGGATCGACGGATACCCTCGAAGGATCCCCTGTTGCCTCTCACTGTCGTCTTTCGTGTTGCAAAGCGTTCCCAACGTTGAAGAAAGCGTCGTGCGTTATGCCTTCGAAAAAGCTCTTATTCCGAGCCAAACGGTTTGATGTGGAAGAGGTTCAGGAAAGGCTCGAAAGCGGGGAACTATTGTCGAGGCATGTCGTACGGCACCCTGGGGCGGTGGTGGTGCTCCCGCTGATCGATCCACAGCATATATGCATGATCCACACCTACCGAGTCGCGATCGATAAGTGGCAATTGGAATTACCAGCAGGTACCTTGGACAAGGGGTTGCCGGCATCGGAGATGGCTCATCTCGAGTTGATGGAGGAGACGGGGTATCGAGCGGGAGTGATGACGCACGTCCACACCTTTGCGATGTCACCAGGGATCCTCGATGAAAAGATGCATTTTTATGTGGCCCGGGATTTGACCCCAGGTGAATCACAGCGCGAGTTGGGGGAGCAAATGAGCAATCGCATCCTATCGTGGTCGGCCGTGGATCGTCTGCTTCGCGATGGCGAGATCATCGACGCGAAGACGCTGGTGGGATTGCTTTGGTACATGCGATACCGCGAGCACGCGTAGCGAGCCATCAGTGCTGGGTTGTTGTATCGCTGGGTTGTTGAATAGCTGGGGCATCGATACCCTGGGTTGGTGCGGCGTGACCCTGGGTTGGTGCGGCGTGCCCCATTTCTCGGAGAGTTCAGGCAATCGTGATAGATGCTTTAAGCGTGTTGGATACCTTCAGGTGGAACAAAGATCGATCGCGGGAGCGTCTTGCGCATCCTGTCGCTGAGGTCGCAATCGAAGCGGCTTGGGCGGGAGGATTGGAGTTGCTAAGGTTCTTTCGAAAGGAATTGCGGGTTCAGAGCAAAGGGGTCGCCAATTTCGTCAGCGAAGCGGATTTGGCTGCGGAATCGGCAGTGGTTTCCGCCATCCGATCCCGCTTTCCGGAACATGCGGTGATTTCGGAGGAGACGCATAGCGACCGGGCGGATTCCGAGCACCTGTGGATCATCGACCCATTGGACGGAACCAATAACTACTTGCATGGCATGCCCCATTTCGCAGTATCGATTGGGTATTACGAGCGGGGTGTTGGCAAGGTTGGGGTGATCTGCAATCCTGCTGTAGGGGATTGGTTTGTGGCGGCTGAAGGGGAAGGTGCCTGGGCGAACGGCGAGCGATCACGGGTGAGTTCCGCAAAAGCCTTGAGCGATGCTATGGTGTCGTGCGGATTTTACTACGACCGGGGCAGCATGATGCAAACGACTCTCGATACCCTTGCGGAACTTTTTCGCTGCGACATCCACGGAATGCGTCGCTGTGGAGCGGCTGCTCTGGACCTGGCGTATCTCTCATGCGGTTGGTTCGATGTGTTCTTCGAATACCGATTGAGTCCTTGGGATTACGCGGCGGGTGGTGTGCTGCTCCGCGAAGCGGGTGGAACGCTATCCGATTGTAGCGGTGCGGAATTGCCGCTGGGGCGGCCTAGCAGCGTGTGTGCCACCAACGGCCAACTGCATGTTCCAATGCTTGCGGTTGTAAGGCCACGCTGGCAACAACTCCGATCCGAGCCACACGTGTGAGCGAGTGGTGACTGGACGTCGGAACCCGCTGTCCTCCGGCGCTAGGCATGATCCAAACATTGTAGGAAGCCGATTTAGCGTTTCACCACCCGGCGCTCACGGGCTCAGACGGAGGGCAGCGTTGTGGTAGTCGTTACGAATCGGAAATAACGGGGGTGATTTCAAGGGTGATGTGCTCGGAATCCCGAATAAGTTTGACGGGATACGATTTATCGGCCGGAAGTTGTTCGACAACGCTTCTGAAATCTTCGGGTGTAAAAACCTGTTGTTGGGCGATTTCGAGGATCACATCATCGATTTCCAGACCTGCTTTCTGTGCGGGGCCATCGGCGGTGATGCGTGTTACCAAAACGCCGCCGCGCACGGGTAGCTTCAATTCATCCGCGAGGGTTTGGGTCATCCGTTCCACCCGAAGACCAACTTTAGCCCGTCGAACTTTGCCGTACTGTGCGAGTTCACTTGTGATCCACTTCACGCGTGCGCTGGGGATGGCAAATCCTACTCCTTGAAATGCGCCGTTGGTGGTCATGATCGCGGTGTTGATCCCAACCAATTCCCCTTCGAGATCGATCAAGGCTCCGCCGGAGTTGCCTGGGTTGATCGCTGCATCGGTTTGAAGCAGTTGGCCTTCGACCATTCGGTTCAATGCTCGACCTTTGGAACTGATGATCCCGACGCTTACTGTTTGTTCAAGAGCGAATGGACTGCCGATAGCGATGACCCAGTCCCCAACGCCGAGACGGTCGGAATTTCCCAGGGTTACGAACGGGAGCGTCGAGTCCGACTCGATGCGAAATGTAGCGAGGTCGCTCGAGGGGTCGGTCCGCAGATCGGTGCCGCTCAATTCGCGTCCGTCTCCCAGCCGAACTCGAATCCCTTTCGAGTCTTTGATGACGTGGTTGTTGGTGACGCAAAGCCCTGATGCGTTGATGATCACGCCGGACCCGATATTGAAGTTTCGCGCGGAATTTGCATCGAGCAGATCGAGCTCATCGAGGGTGGAGTCGACATCCGCTCGTTTGGCTAACACGGTAACGACGGACTTCATCGTTTTGCTCGATGCGTTTTGGAATGCGAGCGATAAGTTCTTCGCTTGAGTTTTCGCAAATTCGTTGATGTCGATTTCTTGCGAAACGCTGTGGGAATGATTGGCGAAGACCGCGAGGCTGATTGCAAGCAGATAGCGGTAGATACGCAGGCGGCGAGCGAAACAACTTGTTCGGCGATCGGCTGGATGCCGGAGCAACCTTACTGGCATTTTCATGGTGGGTGATTTCGATGAACAGGAATTCATGTCAGATCCTCGTCGTGGGCATCTTCGGATGGTCGCGTTTGGTCTATCATCTCATCATACGTCGTTTTCATGATACGTTGCAGTGGTAGGTGTCGAGGCAGTGGTAGGTGTCGAGCGATGATTCCAGCGGTAGTGATTGCAAAAAAGCGGGATCGGCAAGCGTTGACGCGTGCGGAGATCGATTTCATGGTCACCGGGTAC
Organism: uncultured Pirellula sp.; assembly: GCA_903892355.1. Taxonomy (GTDB): domain Bacteria; phylum Planctomycetota; class Planctomycetia; order Pirellulales; family Pirellulaceae; genus JBKCUI01. Next base: position 130,484 of record CAITIE010000084.1, read on the forward strand.
GCGCGTGGCGTGATTCCTGATTACCAAATGTCCGCATTGGCGATGGCGATCTACATCCAAGGCATGGACGCTCGTGAAATCGCGGATTTGACGGACATCATGATCGCGAGCGGTACGCGTCTCAAGCGGGTCAGCGATCGCCCGAGGGTGGACAAGCATTCGACGGGTGGGCTCGGCGATAAGACTTCGTTGATCCTCGCACCCCTACTCGCCTGTTGCGATCTCGATGTTCCGATGATCAGCGGGCGAGGGCTTGGGATCACCGGCGGTACACTGGATAAATTGGAAGCGATCCCAGGATTTCGTTGCAATTTGACCGATGAGGAATCGGAGAGCCAATTGCGAGAGATCGGCTGTTTCATCACCGGAGCGACGGACTTGTTGGTTCCCGCGGATAAGAAACTCTACGCGCTGCGAGACGTCACCGGTACGGTTCCATCGATCGCGTTGATCACCGCGAGTATCATGTCCAAAAAGATTGCCGAGACCTTGGACGCATTGGTGCTCGACGTGAAGTGCGGTAGTGGGGCGTTTTTGCCCACGCGCGAACGAGCTGAGGCGTTGGCGGATTCGCTGATATCCAATGGAAAGCGCGCGGGTATCGCAACGACAGCACTCATCACCGATATGAACCAACCGCTGGGTGAAATGGTCGGGAATGCGTGCGAAGTCGACGAGTCGATCCGGGTTTTAGAAAACGCAGGGCCCGAGGACGTCCGCGAGTTGACTTTGGAACTGTGCTCCCGACTGTTGGTGGCAACTGGAAAATCGAACGATGCTGCGTCGGCGAGAGGCACTCTTTTAGGGCATCTCAGCAGCGGGAGGGCGATGGAGCGATTTGAAAGGATGGTCACCCACCAAGGTGGCGATTTGTCAGCGCCCCGGCCGATCGCGAAGACCGTGACGTGGCACGCGCCGAAAAGTGGCTATTTGGTATCGATCGACGGGCAAAAGTTCGGGCAAGCAATCGTGGTCTTGGGCGGTGGTCGCGCGTTTGCTGGCCAAGCGATCGATTTCTCGGTAGGGCTTCGGATCCTGGCCAGGCTCGGTGACAACGTGAAGGCTGGCGAGGAGATGCTTCACGTTTACGGGGATCGGGAGGATCAAGTCACTGAAGCGATGGAATTGATCACCCAAGCCATTCACATCGCCGACGATCCGACCGCGGCTCCACGCCTTTGGACCGAGTTCGCTCATCGAAATAACGAACCCACAGCCTAGGTAACCTGACGGCCAATTGATGCGGAACGGGTAGGACTGGGCTGATTTTTGGGATTGAGTACACTGGTTGCCATCAGTCAGAAAATGGGACGTGGAATTAAGGTCGATAGCGAGAGAGACATGGCAAAGATTTTGCAGCAACTACCCGTTGGCAAGCGGGTTGGGATCGCGTTTTCTGGAGGTTTGGATACCAGTGCCGCGATCGTTTGGATGCGTGCCAAGGGTGCGATTCCTTATTGCTACACCGCAAATTTAGGCCAGCCGGACGAAGCTAATTACGACGACATTCCCAAGCGCGCGCTCGAGTGTGGGGCGGAGGTGGCTCGATTGGTTGATTGCCGGGAGCAGTTGGTCCACGAGGGGTTGTCGGCACTCCAATGCGGCGCATTCCATATCACCACCGCGGGTTTGCCATACTTTAATACCACCCCGATCGGTCGCGCTGTGACAGGGACGATGTTGGTTCAAGCCATGAAGGCGGACGGGGTGAACATTTGGGGGGACGGTAGCACTTACAAAGGGAACGACATCGAACGGTTCTACCGCTACGGCTTGCTCGCCAACCCAGAACTACAAGTATACAAACCATGGTTGGATGAGCAGTTCAACCGCGAGTTGGGCGGTCGGAAAGAAATGTCGGAACTGCTTGAGAAAGCAGGGCTCGGCTACAAGATGAGCAAGGAGAAAGCGTACTCGACCGACTCTAATATTTGGGGAGCGACACACGAGGCAAAGGATCTGGAGCGGCTCGATACGGGTATCAAGATCGTCGATCCGATCATGGGGGTGCCGTTCTGGAAGCCCGAATGCGTGGTGACTCCTGAGCGGGTTGAGGTCACGTTCGAAAACGGGTTGCCGGTGGCGCTCAACAACCGTTCCTTCGCTTCGAAGGTCGATTTGGTGCTCGAGGCGAACGCGATCGGTGGACGTCACGGATTAGGCATGTCCGACCAAATTGAAAATAGGATCATCGAAGCCAAGAGTCGCGGTATCTACGAAGCCCCTGGAATGGCGTTGTTCTTCATTGCGTACGAGCGATTGCTGACTGGGATCCATAACGAAGGAACACTCGAGCAATACCGCGATATGGGACGTCGACTCGGGCGATTGCTATACGAAGGCCGATGGTTCGACTCGCAATCGCTGATGTTGCGAGAAACATTGCAACGCTGGGTAGCGAGGCCGGTGACAGGTACTGTGGTACTCGAACTGCGCCGCGGGAACGACTATTCGCTCTTGGACACCCAAAGTCCGAATTTGACCTACAAGCCTGAGCGGTTGACGATGGAGAGCGGCCAAGGTGAGTTCACGCCGACGGACCGTATCGGTCAGTTGACGATGCGAAACCTTGATATTGCCGATACCCGCGAAAAGCTTGAGGTTTATCGTTCTGCCGGTTTGCTCGAAAGCTCCGGCGGAGATTCGATCAAGCTACTTTCGGAGTGAGCTTGCGAGGGGTGGTTCGTTAAGCCACGCAGGCTGCTATTGCGGGCTTTCCTGCTGTTCTGCGGCTTTGGATTCGAAGAGTGCCAAGGCTTTTTGGAGCGATGGCTGGAATGGATCGAGTGCGACCGCTCGGCGTTGTTGTTCGGCGGCTTCTCGGTAGCGTTTGAGGGAGGCATAGCAGTGCGCCAGGGTATCCAAGTAAGCTGCTCGGCTGTTTTCTAGCGAGCAAGCTTTTCTGCTGAAGAAGAGTGCTTCGTCGAGGTTGCCTTCGGTGTTGGTCATCAGCCAAGCCAGCGTATTCATTTGATTGGCCAAGGCGCGTTGTTCGGTTGCCAAGGCCCTCGGGTTGTCCCGTTTGAGCTCTCGTTCCCTCGCATCGATTTCCGAACGCAGCGAGAGTGTGATCTGTTTTTGGAGAGTTTTCCGTTGATTCTTTTGCTCGTCGGTTTCGGGCAATCGGTACAAGCCAATGAGTGCATCGACGTTTTCCTGCGAGAGTTCGATCGCTTTCAAAAAACAATCCCGAGCTTTTTCGGGTTGTTCGTTGCGAGCGTAATCGTTGCCTTGGAACAGGTAGTAATTCGAGACCAAGCTATCGCCGCTTTGCTCGGAGACTTGGGTCCGGAACAAGGGTTCGTTTTCGAAACGCTTGGCGAACTTCTCGATCGATGCGGCTGCTTCATCGTCCCGCTCGAGTTCATGCATTAACTGCGAAAGTTGAGTTAGGTTGATGATGGTCGCCAGTTCCGCAGCGTCTTCTTGATCTTTTAATGCCTTGCGAAGTTCCGTCTCGGCCCATGGGAATTGGCCGCGTCGGATCAAGTATTCGGCGAGGGTAGAGCGTTCAAACGCTTGGGATGCATTGCGAGCGAAAAGGAGTTCCAATTGGGGATTGAGTTGATTCTTTGGGTCTTTTTCTTGGATCGCGGGTTCACCGCGCGATGTTACAGAGATGCGATCCGAAGTCCTTTCGGCAACCTTTTGAGCCAGTTCCGCGTTGCCTTGTTGGCCCCAGCTCTCGGCGAGCAAGTAACCGAATCTCGGGTCTTGAAGGGCTGAGCGAAGGCTGTCGTGTTGTTCTTGGACCAGTTCCGGCAGATTCACGGTAAGCGCCCACTGCGCGAACTCGAGCAATTGCTGTTCGCGTTGGACCCCCATGGATTTGAACGATTCTGGGATCGTGCGTGCAAGTTCGAGTGCTTGCGAGCGGCTCGTATCCGTTTTCGGGATTTGCTGAACAGCCCATTGTCGCAACTCGTTCAAGATTTCGACGCTGGTTTCCATCGATTTGGATTGCAGCAAGTTGGTTTCGCGGTTGATGATTTCCAGCCATCGATCGAGCTGGAATTCATGCGGGTTTGCTGTTTGTTCAAGGACCCAGCGGCTGGCAGAGCTTCGGGATCCATCGAGGAGCGTTGCGACCAGTTCAAGTCGTTCAGAAGCTGTTTGGCCGACGTTTGGTTTACCTCGCATCACGTGCAAGGCGGCGAGTTTGGCGAGGCATCCCTGAGTTTCGTAACGTACCAATCTACACAGAGCGTTGAGCCCTTCGTCGTTTTCCAACTGATTGAGCTGGTTGATAAAACCGGATTTTTCATGGAGTGCCGCAGCGGTGTAAAGCGATAGGATCCGTCGAACACGAGGAGGGTCCGATTCCCAAGCCCAATTGAACTGGTTGCTTTGAACGAGATATCGAGCTTGGCTGGCGATTTGAGGGTCGGGATCGAAGCTCGCTTGGTGGAGTTGGTCAAGGGCACGAACGCCGATCCGTTCCAATTCACTCTGAGCTTGCAATCGGGTGGAATAACTTTCGGCGCCGAGTTTTCGAATCCAAGAAGCGATCTCTTGCTGCAGCGGATCGTGTTGGTGGGCAGAGTCGGTGGTTCCAGCCGATGTTGCTCCCGACTGGAACGGTGCCAAACCGAAAGATCGGAGGGAAGGCAATCCTAGGCATAGCATTGGGAAAAACACCATGATACCGACGGTAGCGACGCTCGCGCTATGGCTGTTTCGTCGTGTGTTCTGCATTGGGGAATCCTCCGGGTCATCCTGTCAACGGGGCCTCAACGACTAGTGTAGCTCATGTTGGTATTTTATGTTGTGTTTCACCAGTGATGACCGTTAGGATCGCTGCGACCGTCAATTCTCGGCAGCTTTCGAGTCCACAGCTTTTTCTTTGCGACTATTTCTCGACGCGGGCCGCGATCTCTACGCCGGCCGCGATCTCTCTGCCGGCCGCGATGCTTAATTTGATCGTGGACAAAAATGAATGTTCTAGTTTTCCTGAACATTTTCGTGGTTGAACCTCGAAAATTTTGACAGACCACCCTAGACCACGATACCATAGAGGATGACTGGATCGGGTCTTGCGCGGAGGCTTTCCAGTACTTGTTTCGCTCGTCAATGGCTTATCGATACATCCGATGCATCGTGGAACTGTCCGATGGCCCGGGGGGTCGGATGGGTTTTTGACCGAGCAGCTGCGCGAACTTGGATGAGCTGAGTGGGAGAATTTCGCACGATGGCGAAGAAATTGCAGCACGTTTGGGGGATCGAAATCGGCCAAAGCTCGCTGAAGGCCCTTCGTTGCCATTTGGAGGGAGATCAGATCGTTACGGACACGTTCGACTTTGTCGAATATCCGAAGATTCTCTCGCAACCCGAAGCGGAACCGGAGGCATTGGTTTCCGATGCCTTGGAGCAGTTTATCTCACGCAATGATCTCAAGGGAGCCATCCGAATCGGCGTGAGTGTTCCCGGCCAAAGCGGTTTGGCCAAGTTCTTCAAGCCGCCTCCGGTAGAAGTCAAAAAGATCGCTGACATCGTCAAGTACGAGGCGAAGCAGCAGATCCCGTTCGATCTCAACGACGTTATTTGGGACTTCCAGCAAATGGAAGGTGCGCAGATCGAGGATGGGTATGCGCTCGACAGCGAAGTCGGTTTGTTCGCGATGAAAAAGGAAGCGGTTTTCCGAGCACTCAAGCCTTTCCGTGACAAGGCGATGGACATCGATTTGGTGCAACTGGCGCCGATCAGTTTGTACAACTTGATCTCCCATGAGAGGTTCGCCGAGAGCATGGCGAACGACGACTTTGATCCTGAGCATCCGCCGAAGAGTACGGTGATCCTGTCGATCGGTACCGACTCGAGCGACTTGATCGTGACCAATGGATTCCGGATTTGGCAGCGAAGCATTCCGATCGGTGGCAATCACTTCACCCGTCAATTGACCAAGGACCTGAAGTTGACGTTTGCCAAGGCTGAGCATTTAAAGCGGAATGCCATGCAGGCGGACGATCCGAAGTTGGTGTTCCAAGCGATGCGGCCTGTGTTCAACGATATGGTGACCGAGATCCAGCGCTCGTTGAGCTTCTTCAAATCGCTCAATAAAAAGGCCGAGATCGACGGCATGTTGGTGATGGGAAATACTGCAAAAATGCCGGGATTATTGCAGTTTTTGAACAAGAATCTGGGGATGGATGTTGAGCTCTTTGACAAGTTCCCCAAGCTGACGGGGGCTGAGGTTTTGGGAGCGCAACCGTTCAAGGAAAATGCGCCGGCTTTCGGTGTGGTCTATGGATTGTGTTTGCAATTGCTCAATCGCGGACCGATGCGTACCAACCTTTTGCCGCGCGACATTGTCATCGATCGCGTGATCCGGATGAAGAAGCCGTGGGCGGTCGGTGCGTTGTCGTTGCTTCTGGTCGGGATGGCATCTCACCATGCGATGCTCGGTCAAACCTATCGGCCTGTTCGTCCTGAGATTTGGAAGTCTGCCGAAGGGGACGTCAAATCGGCAGAAACGACATCGAAGGATGAGATCGCTAAGGACGACAAGTTCAAGGGGGATCTCACCAAGTGGAAGAACGTCGGCTCGGAGGTCAGCAAAGGTGCCCAGCGTCGTTTGATGTGCTTGGAATTGTACGAAGCGATCGAGCAGTCGTTGAATCGAAAGCCGGAGTTGCTGGAAAAGACCCCGCAGGAACTTCCGTATAAGGAACGGATGGATTTCCATATCACTCGAGTCGAGCAGCAATATTTTGACAATCTTGCGACGTGGTATTCCAAAGACTTGAAGAGCAATTACATGGATGAACTCAAGTCTCGGCAACAAGCTGGTTTTGCGAAGGAAACGCGTCCTGCGGACAAGGATCCAGATCCGACGGGACCAGGTTGGGTGGTCGAGTTGCGCGGTTACCACTACTACAACGGCACCGAGAAGAAGGGTACGGAGGGGGCGGCACACGTCACCAACTATCTCATCGATTTCCTGGAGAATGGCAAGGTTACGTTGCCTTCTGAGAAGCCGGGCGAGATGAAAGAAATAACGATGTACGATCTTGGAGTACGGCGACCCGTGCTTCGCAATAAAGACGCGCGACCCGACTATAAGTACCGCGCTCGGAATCCGGAATACGATCGAATTTTGGTGGAGCGAGGCATCACCCCACCGAGCGCAGGAGGTGCGTTAGGGGGTGGTGGGAAGCCGAGCTTTGGTGGCACCGGTGGCAAGCCTAGTTTTGGAGGCACTGGAGGCGGAGGAGGCGGCGGTAGCGGTGCAGGGACCATGATGGAGGAAGAAGGTGGGGGAGGTAACCTTGCCGGAGGTGGATTCGGAGGAGGGGCGCTCGGAGGTGGGGCCGCTTCCGCGAATCCTTCGGAACCGATCAAGGATGCTGCAGGGAATCTTGTTCCGATGGACTTTGAAGCTCCTAAATTTGAGTTTGTGGTTCAATTTGCCTGGAAGCCGGGAGATTTAGCGACCGCCACAGGGCCCGCCGTGGCAGCCCCTGCGGCCGCGCCACCAACGACCATCAGCAATGATTCAGGGGACAATTAGCGGGCTTGGCTCAAGGCCCGTTCGCCCGCTGGGTGTGGGAAAAGTGGTTTTTGGTGGATTGCCAAAAGCTGCGAACAGCCGGGACAAACCCGAACAGCCGGGGCAAACCGGCGCCGCAAATGCGGAAATGTACAATTCGATCGATACGTCAAAAAAGACAAAGATACGTTTAAAAATAAGGTGAATCCATGGACGATTTCAAACGTTACATGAACGAGGCGATGAAGTATTCCTTCTGGATTGTTTCCGGATTGGTGCTGATCTTGGCTTCGGTGATTTTCTTCTTGACCAAGTCCGAGTTGGATTCCGCGATCTCGAGTCGAAAGAGTACACTCGAGACAGCATTTAGGAATATCCAAGCGGTGAGTTCGAAGACTTCCACCCATCCCAATGAGGCTTCTCATAAGGAAATGACCAAGCGGTTGGATATCCTGAAGCAGGATGTGGCTGAGGCGTGGAAGTTCCAATACGAACGGCAAAAAGAGTTTTTGACGTGGCCAAAGGATGCGTTTTTTCAACCGAAGACCTACGAGATCTTCGATAGCTTAAGACCGTTCGAAAAGGTCGTTCCATTTCCGTTGCCGGACAAGCCAACCGCCCCTTTGGATTTGGTAACGGTGCGGGATCGTGAAGTTTATCGAGGTTACATCGCTCCCGAGTTCCCCGAACTTTCCAAAAGGATTGGGAGCAGCTGGAAGTATTCCATCGACGCGCTCTCTTCGGTTACCGGTCAAGGTGGATTTGCTCCTCCGATGGGAACGGGTGGTTTCGCACCTCCGGGATTGGGTGGAGCTGCGGGAGGTACCGGCGCATCCGCAGGGGCTGCAGACGATTCGAAAGACCTTGTGCGTTGGTCTGAGGCATCGCAAAAGGAGTTGGTTTCGGCGGTTTTGCCATGGTTTTCCCGGCAAGGCCAACCCCCTTCGATCCATGAGATCTACTATGCTCAAGAAGACATATGGGTGATTCGTGGTTTGATGGATATCATCGCGCAGACCAATAGCGATGCTCGCGAGAATTTTCAGGCCGTCGTTCGAGAAATCGAGTGGATTCGAACTGGTTCCAAAGTCAGCCGCGATGCTGGGGCTCTGTATGCGAGCGCCGCTGCGGGCGGTGGAGGCGGGATGATGGGAATGGGTGGGATGCCTGGCATGGGGGGAGGAGGTCCTCCTGGAGGATATTCCGGCGGTGGCGGGGGTGGCCCTCCAGCGGGTTACGGTGGTGCTGGTGGTGGCAAAGGGGGATTGGTACCTGCTGCCGCAGCGCAACGGGTCGACCCGGCCGATGGTCGTTATGTGGATACCAATTTCAAGCCTTTGACGGGTGCACAGCTTCGCTCAGCGATGAATCTGGCGACTGCCAATGATGCCGTTATCGCAGTTGCAAAACGAATCCCAGTTCGGCTTCGGCTCAAGGTCGACGAATCGCAGATTGGACGGCTGATTACCGAGTGCGGTAATGGGAAAATGATGCTCGAGGTGCTGCAACTGCGTTACAACACCGATCCGGCCCCAGCGGCTGGCGCCGCAGGGGGCGGCGGAGGCGGTGCGGATATGGCGGGTGGCAGTGCGAAGCCGTCCTTCGGTGGTGCTGGCGGGATGGGGATGATGTCCGAAGAAGGAACATCAGGGACCGGAGGATCTGCGGCGGCAGCCGGTGCCGACGAGTCCTCTACTGGGGAAATCCCCATCGAGATTTTCGGGTTGATCTACTTGTTCAATCCACCCCTCCAAGACCTTACGGCGGTGCCAAACGGGGCTGCCCCTGCCAACTCGAGCCCAGCGGCTGGAACCGCGGCTCCAGCAAACCCAACTGTGGCAAACCCAGCTGTGGCAAACCCAGCTGTGGCAAATCCAGCTGTGGCAAATCCAGCTGCGGGGACGGTAACAACTCCCGCGGCACCCGCGGCAGGGGCTGGAACAACTCCAGCGAATCCACCTGCTGGTGCTGGTGAAACGACCGACCCGGCCACAGGAACCGAGGGAACACCGTCAGGTGAGGCCCCGCCTGAGACTCCCGACCCGGCTGCAGGTTCCGGTGATGGAGGGACCCCGGCGACACCGCCAGATGGGTCCGGGACTACCGAACCAGCGGGTGATCAAGGTGGCGGATGATTGTGAGTTCTGGCTTGCCGCTCGAAACCGATCAACGCGAAACTAATGATGAAATTCGACGCGACTGTGGCTATGCTGCTGTCGCGTCAACCTGAGACGAAAGATTCGACCAGTTTGTAGCTCTCTCCTAAAGGATGAGTTCCATGTTTGGAAAAAAGAAAAGCAAAGACGAAGCGGGTGCACAGCCGGTAGAAAAAGCACCGGCCAAGGCGAAAAAGTCGAAAGCTGGGGGTAGCTTCAACGCCCAGGAGTTCATGCTCTATCACGCTGAGAAATTCGTTTTCGGCTTGATCGCGTTGTTAGCCGTAGGTTTGGTCTATCTCGGTGCCACAACTTCATCTTTCGATTCCACGAAGGATCCCCAGAAGTTGTCGGCGACTTCGCGCGACACGCTCACGAAGATCAAAGAAAACCATTGGGATGCGATCAAGAACGAAGAGGCTCGCGTCAAGGGGGTGACGGATGTTAGTTACACCGAGCGATCGGTCGAGACCACGAAAAAGATTCCAACGGACATCTACAAACCGGAGATTCCACGGCCAGGCTCGCGGATCACAGGATTCCGTACGGACCCATCCGTTCTTCCCCCGATCAATCTCGAGCCGAATTACTATTTCGGGCCGATCGTAGTCGGGAACGCCAATCAGCAAATTGTGGATTACCTCAACAAGTTGCCGGATGCGAAGGTGAAGGAAGAGAAAGAGAAAAAAGATAAGGACAACAAGGGTGGCCGTGGGTCGTTGCCACCAGGTTATGGTGGCGAAGGGGGCGGGCCTCCGGGAATGGGTGGGCCTCCTGGTTTGGGGGGGGGGAAAGCATCGGAGAACAAGGACGCAAAGCGCTATTTGGCGACCGGTTATGATTTAGGTTTCCCTTCCCATACGTTGGCTGCTCCTAGCGACAAAGACAAGGAAAAGGATTCCAAGAAGAAGCTGGTTGGTCCTCGCGACATCGGCTTTGTTTCTGTGGTGGCGTTGGCGCAACACCAGGATTTGGAAAAGGAATACAAGTCCAAGCTGGCACCAGGTGGAAACCTCGTTCCGGGGCGTGACACGCCGAATTACGTAGGTTACGAAGTGGAACGGGCGGATGTTACCGATGACCCGGGCAAAGAGTTGCAGGAATCCGATTGGACAGCACTACCTAACGCGGGGTCCGAAAGGATTCGCGAAATGGCTAAGAGCGTCTGGGTTGGAAACAACCAAGAAGTAGCTCAAGGGGAATGGGTTGCGTCTGGAATCTCGATGCCGATCCCCCCGGTATTGCTCAAGGACTACCGCAAGTTTGCATCCCATCCAGATGTTCCAAGCCTAGGCCAGACCGTATCGGCGATGCCATCCGGTGGTGCGGGTTTAGGCGGCGGCATGCTGGGAGGCTTCGGCGGTCTCGGAAGCGATGGCGAGGAAAGTGCATCGGGAGCTGCGCCTCCTGGTGCAGGCGGTGGTAGTCCTCCAGGATATCCCGGTGGAGCGGGCGGTGCGCCGCCGGGGTACACCGGTGGCGGTGCCGGAGGTGGCGCACCTCCTGGATACGGTGGCGGTACTGGTGGCGGAGCACCTCCGGGATACACCGGTGGTGGTGCTGGTGGTGGCGCACCTCCGGGATACGGCGGAACCGGCGGTGGCATGGGTGGATTAGGTGGCATGGGTGCTGGAAGCAGTGGCCCTCCACCTGCAGAATCTCCCAAGGAGTTGCCTTCCACCAAGTACAAATTGGTTCGGTTGTACGATTTCGAAGCCAAGCCCAATCGCGTTTATCGCTATCGAGTCCGTTTGTTGATGCATGACCCCAACTTCCCAGAAGCGGCCAGCATCCAGCCAAGATCGGCTGCTTTGGACGCATCCAATGGGACCTTGAAACGCGTTCAAGAGTTGCTCGATAAGGAACGTCGCGACAGAGAGGCCTTTAAGCCGTCGAAAGACAAGGATGGCAAGGAGACAGTCTTCAAACGCAATTCGTTCCGAAAGAGCGATTGGTCGGTTGCTTCCAAGCCGGTTGCGACCCGCCGAGTCACCGATGGGTATGTTTCGGAAGCTAGTATTTCCTACTCGCGTGGCAAAGATAATCGACTGTTCGAGAATAATCCGCCCCGAGCCGATATCGTGGTTGCTGAATACGACCCCAAGTTAGCTTTGTTTGTTCCGAGGAAGGACAAGGCGGAGCGGGGTTATGTATTTGGATTGCCATCTCGCGATGCAGGCAAGGAAGTACCCTTCGATGTGATTCATCCGATCACAAAGCTCATCAAGGCTTTGGATAGCAAGAAAGAGTCCAAGACGCTCGCCACGTTGATCGATATCGATGGAATGGTGAATCTTGAGATCAAGCTATCGAAGGATCCGTACCTGCGAACGGGTAGTGAGGCGGTGGCTTACGACCCAGAGTCTGGACGGTTGATTGTGATGCGCGAGTTCGATGACTTTACTGGGTTTGGCATGCATTCTGCGCCGGATAAACCGGCAGTTGGTCCCTTGGGTGGCGGCATGAAAGTCGAGACCGGAGGCGGAATGCCAGGCATGGGTGGCGGTATGGGTGGCGGGCCAGGAATCGGCGGCTCCGGTGCTGGCGGTGGAGGCAGCAAGCCTTCGTTCGGTGGTACCAGTGGCGGCGGTGGTGGTGGCAATAGCGGCGCCGGCAGTTCCGCGAACTCCGAGTGATTGCCCCGCTTGAATAATCGCACTGCTTGAATAGAAGCGATCAAGGCTACGCATTGGCGTAGCCTTGATGCGTTTAAAGCTGTGCGAATCGGGCCCGACTTCAACATGCGAGCACCATGGGGTTAATTGGCGGGGAATTAACTGGCGGGATTAATTGGCTCGCAAACTTGACTCGAGGATTTCCCGTATCCGAACGGAGGCATGTCCGTCACCGTACGGATTGCGGATGGCGGAACGCCGCTCGTATTCGTTTCGATCGAAGAGCAAGCGATTGGCTTCGAGGATGATCTTGTTGGGGTCCGTTCCGACCAAGACGCAGGTGCCTGCTTCGACACCTTCTGGGCGTTCCGTTTTCTCCCTCATGACCAAGACGGGCTTGCCAAGGCTCGGCGCTTCTTCTTGGACGCCTCCTGAGTCAGACAGGATGATCGAGCTCTGCATCATCAAGAACAGAAACGACTCATAGTCGACCGGAGGGATCAAAAAGACATTGGCGAGCCCCCCTAGTTCGCGTCTTACGGGGGCTTGTACGTTGGGATTCAAGTGGACTGGATAAACAAACGGGATGTGCGGATGGAGGGCCGCGAGTTGCGAGATCGCAGAGCAGATGTTCATCATTCCATCCCCAAAGTTTTCACGACGGTGACCGGTGATCAGCACCAATCCCGGCCCTGGCGGCGACGAAGGCGACTGGTGGAGCGGATGCGACCCGCAGAGCGTATTGAATCGTTCTGGAAGTCCCATTTCCTGGAAACGGGATGCGATGGTTTTTGGGGAAGCGAGGATTTGGTTCCGCATCCAAAAAAGGGAATCGACAACGGTGTTGCCGGTGACGAAAATGGAGCCTTCGTCAATGTTTTCCTTGATGAGATTCTGTTTGGTCGTCGGGGTTGGTGCGAAAAGCCAACGGCACAAAGGGGTAGTCAATCGTCGGTTCATCTCTTCTGGAAAAGGGGCATAAAAATCGTGAGTCCGCAGACCGGCTTCGACATGTCCGATGGGGATTTTTGCATAGGTGGCAGCCAATGCTCCTGCAAGAACCGTGGTTGTATCCCCTTGGATCAGCAACACCGCAGGTTTTCGTTCGAGGAGAACGTTGTAAATTGCGGATATCGCGCGAGCGGTGAGATCAGCGAGCGATTGGTTGGCCTGCATCAACCCTAGATCTTGGTTTGGTTTCAGTCCAAAAGGCGCGAGGGCTTGGTCGAGCAATTCAAGGTGCTGGCCGGAGGAAAGTAGGAAGGGAGATAAGTGCCCAGAGCTTGTCAATTCCCTGACTAAAGGGGCCATTTTGATCGCTTCGGGGCGGGTGCCCACCAAGACAATCACCTCGTGTTTTGCCGGGTGATCCTGATTGGGCTTAAGACCGTCGGTTTGCCGACCCTTCTCAGACGCGGTACTCGTAGCGGTAGGCTCCTGGGATGGTTCGGTGGGACGTAGAGGCATGATTCGTGGTCGTCTCGTCAGCGGATGGGGGGAAGCCTGTCCCTAGCAAATCTGTTGCTGGCAAATCGGAAAAAATAGTGAGTCGCGAAAAGATTCTTTTTGCTGCGAGGGATGATGCAGTTTGTTCCGACTAGGTAATGTTTGCTAGCGAAAAAGCTAGTGAAAGGCAGGCAAATGAGGGGAGATGCCGTGTTTCGGGAGTTGGGGCGATTGGATTTGTTATCCGAGGGCTAAGGAAAGAAAGCAAAAATCTTACCCGGAAAAGCTGAAAAACGGCTTTTGCTGTTGACGTTAGATCCCTTCGTCCATATCTTCTTGCGTCCCGCGTTCGACGTAGGGGCTTTTTGGAGTGTGATTCGGAGCGAATTGCACGTTGATGATAGCTTTAAAGAGGGGTTGGTTGCACCGTGTCCGGATCGCACGAAGTCATTAGAATTCGAATGGAAGCGTATGATCATGCGGTTCTGGATCAGAGTGCCTTGGAGATCGTAGAGACTGCCAAGAGGACGCATTCTGAAGTGCATGGCCCCATTCCGTTGCCAACCCGCATTGAGCGGTACACGGTTCTTTCTGGTCCGCACATTGACAAGAAGGCTCGACAGCAGTTCGAGATTCGGACTCATAAGCGTCTTATCGACATCAAGCAAGCCACTGCACGAACGATTGAGGCTCTCAACAAGTTGAGCCTTCCGGCGGGTGTCGACATCAAAATCAAGGCGACATCTCGGTAGTAGTTTCATAACTCCGCAATGGGTTTCCCTCGTATGGTTCGGAAGCCTTGCGGGTAACCATCGATACGGGTCGACAACCGGCTCATGCCGCTCTCTAGTTGGGAGCGGTGTTATCGGTGAGTCCCGCAAAGCAAGCGATAACGGAATTTGACCAATGAGAAAAGGTATACTCGGCCGCAAGGTCGGAATGACACAGATTTACGAGCAAGACGGTCGCGCGATCCCGGTTACGGTGATTGAGGCGGGGCCTTGTCATGTTTTGCAGGTCAAGACCGTTGATCGCGATGGTTATGCTGCGGTGCAGTTGGGGTTTGCTGATAAACCTCGGCGTTTGGCGAGTCGTTCGCAGCGTGGGCATGTGGCTCCGATTTCGAGCAAGCGTTCGGATCGTTTGAAGGCCGCCGGTGTGGCTTTGCTGGCCAAGGCGGACTGTGAGCCGAAGAAGTTTGTGCGTGAGTTCCGCGGTGATGGTGATCATCAGGTCGGGGCTCAGGTTTTGGTGTCGCTGCTCGATGGCGTGAAGGCTGTCGATGTGACTGGGACCTCGAAGGGTTGTGGTTTCTCGGGTTGGATGAAGCGGCATAATTATGCTGGTCAGCGAGCGACCCACGGTGTGAAGAAAGTGCACCGGCATCCTGGTGGAACTGCTGCGGGTACATATCCCGGGCGTGTTCGCAAGGGGAAGAAGGGTGCGGGTCATTATGGTGTCGACCGGGTGACCATGAGGAATCTCAAGGTGGTTCGTGTGGATGCTGAGAAGAATCTGTTGTTGGTCAAGGGTGCGGTGCCTGGTCCTGCGGGTGGTTATGTGATTGTTCAGGAGACCAACAAGGTCGGGTAGGTTCGTGGTGGCAGGGTCGGGTAGGCTCGTGGTGGTCGGTTTGGCGGTTGTGCTGAGTCGGCGTAGGGGTGAAGCGAAGGAATTGGATTTCGCCGTTCGAGTTAGAAACAAAAGCAAATAGGTTTGCGATGGTTACACTTCCTGTTTATGACATAGCTGGCAACAAGGTGGGCGATTATGAAATCGATCCGCAGGCGATTGCTCCGAAGGTGAGCAAGCAGTTGTTGCACGATGTGGTTGTGATGTACTTGGCGAACAATCGCCAGGGAAGCAATAAGACCAAGACACGCGGTGAGGTGTCTGGTTCGACGAAAAAATTGTTCAAGCAAAAGGGGACCGGTAACGCACGGATGGGTGCGAAGCGGACTCCGGTTCGTCGTGGTGGTGGGCATGCGAATGCTCGTCAGCCTCGATCGTATTATTACCGATTGCCTCGCAAGGCTGTGCAGGCTGCGACCAGGATGGCGATTGCTGCCAAGGTTTCGGCTGGTTCGGTCGTGGTGATTGATAAGTTGGCTATGGAGTCGCCTCGGACGAAGTCGTTGGCTTCGGCGTTTAAGGCGTTGGGGTTGGAGGGTGTGACCAAGACACTGGCGACCGCAACGAATGATCGCAATATCTACTTGAGCGGACGAAACATCGAAGGTTTGACAATCAGTCCTGTGAGTGATCTGAACGCGTTGTCGGTTTTGCGTCCGCGCAAGCTGGTGATGACGAAGGATGCTTTGGATTGGATCAAGGCTCGGGCGACGGCGTAAGGTAAGAACGGCGTAAGGTAAGAATATGGCAAAGCAACCTCCAAAGACATCGATGGTATTGACGCCGCACCAGATCGTTTATCGACCTTTGGTGACGGAAAAGGGTGTGCACAAGGCGACTCGGCATAATCGCTATGCGTTTGAGGTCAGTCCTTTGGCGACCAAGACTCAGATCAAGGATGCGATCGAAGAGTTGTTCAACGTGAAGGTGATCGCGATTGCGACGCAAAATCGGTTGGGCAAGGCTCGTCGATATCGTGCAAAGGCTGGTGTGACCAAGGCGTGGAAGAAGGCGATTGTGAAGCTCAGCAGTGAGCACAAGATCGACTTCTTCTAATCGGTGGGTCCAACGTTTCATAGAGATATAAAATCATGGGAATTCGAGTATACAAGCCGACATCAGCGGGACGTAGAAATTCGTCCGTAAGCGACTTTGCTGAGTTGACGCCTGGCGCAACGCCAGAGAAGTCGTTGCTCAAGCGTTACAAGCGCAAGGGTGGTCGGAACAACCAGGGTTTCATCACTTCGCGGCATCGGGGCGGTGGTCACAAGCGGATGTACCGGATCATCGATTTCCGTCGGACCAAGGACGGGATTGATGCGAAGGTTGATTCGGTGCAGTATGATCCGAACCGAAGTGCTCGTATTGCCTTGTTGGTGTATGCTGACGGCGAGAAGCGGTATATCTTGGCTACGGACAAGATGAAGGCGGGGGACGTTCTTCAGAACGGACCCGACGCTGCACCGACCTTGGGCAATTGCCTTCCATTGAAGAACATTCCAGCAGGCGTTGAAGTTTGCTGTATAGAGATGACGCCTGGACGAGGTGCGGCACTTTGCCGTTCGGCCGGTTCGTCAGCGGTGCTGATGGCTCGAGAGGGTGGATGGGCGCAGTTGCAATTGCCGAGTGGTGAAGTGCGACGGGTGCCTAGCCAAGGCCGAGCGACGATTGGCAAGATGAGCAACACCGACCACGATGCGGTTCGGATCGGCAAGGCTGGTCGGAATCGTTGGAAGGGTTGGAGACCACATGTTCGCGGTACCGCGATGAACCCGCACGATCACCCGCACGGTGGTGGTGAGGGTCGAACGAAGGGTGGTCGACATCCGGTCAGTCCGACTGGCAAGTTGGCGAAGGGTGGGTTTACCCGTCGTCGCCGCAAGCCGAGCAACGCATCGATCATACGTCGCCGCAAGTCGGTACGGTATGGTCAGTTGAAGTTGCGATAAGAGGTATTTGTTATTTTTGGGAACCAAGTTGTTCAGATTCGAGACAAGGTCTGAGTAAGGCGATTTAGACGATGGGACGTTCGACGAAAAAGGGTCCTTATGTGGATCCAAAGCTGTTTGCCAAGCTGATCAAGGCTCGGGAAACCAACAGCTCACAAGCGATCACGACCTGGGCGCGACGTTGCACGATTGTGCCTGAGTTCGTAGGCGCGACGTTTATGGTTCACAATGGAAAAGCGCACATCAAGGTCTTCGTGACTGAGGATATGGTTGGGCACAAACTCGGTGAGTTTGCTCCGACCAGAACCTTCCGTGGTCACGGCGGCAAGGGTGGCAAGAAGTAATTGATGCGAGAACAGGGATAGACCATGTCTTACCGGGCAGTACACAGACACGCGAGAATCAGCGCCAGGAAGGTTCGACCTTTGGCGAATCTGGTCCGTGGCAAGTTCGCAGACGAAGCGTTGGAGATTTTGCGATTCCAACCGCATCGTGGGGCGAGGATGTTGGAAAAGGTGATCAAGAGTGCGATCGGTAGTGCTCAGGATACGGATCAGAATGGCGGACGCTCCTACAACACGGAAGAGTTGGTTGTAGTGGATGCCAGGATCGATGGTGGGCCGATGTTCAAGCGGTTTCAGCCTCGGTCGCGTGGCCAAGCGTTCACGATCCTGAAGCGTACGAGTCACATTTCGGTAGAACTCAAGCGGTTGGAAGAACTGTAGGAAGAACTGAATCATGGGACAGAAGGTAAATCCTGTTGGCTTCCGAACCGGCATCGTCATGGGCTGGAAGAGCCGTTGGTATGCGAGCAAGAAGGAGTTTGCGGAGCTTTTGGTGGAAGACCAGAAGATCCGGAAATTCATCAAGAATCATCCGACCAAATCATCGTATCGGGAAGCCGGTATCGATCGAATCGAGGTTGAGCGGACCCGTGATGAGGTTCGGCTTTTCGTGTATGTCGCGAAGCCAGGCTTGATCATCGGTAAGAAAGGCACAGAGATCGAAGTGTTGCAGGAAGAGCTGCAAAACTTGATCGGTCGGCGGGTTAATCTGAAGGTGGAAGAGGTCTATCGACCTGAAATCCAAGGACAGTTGATCGCTGAGGACATTGCAAAGCAGCTGGCGAAGCGGGCGAGTTTCCGTCGTACCATGAAGCGATCCATTGAGACCGCGATGGATGCGGGAGCGAAGGGAATCAAGATTCAGCTCTCGGGGCGACTCGGTGGTGCTGAAATGGCTCGTTGCGAGAAAGCAAACGCGGGTGCGTTGCCACTGAGCACGATCCAAGCAAAGATCAGTTACGGTTTCGCTGAAGCTGCGACCCCTCAGGGGAATATCGGAGTTCAGGTTTGGGTAAATCAAGGTTCGTACGCGGGAGATTCAAACGATGGCGCTGATGCCCAAGCGGGTCAAGCACCGAAAAAGCCAAAGAGGACGTATAAAAGGTAATGCGACTCGCGGCAATAAAGTCGTTTTCGGTGACTGGGGTCTTCAATGCCTTCAAGGCGGTTGGATCCGAGCCCAGACGATTGAAGCCGGTCGGATCGCAGCTAACCAATACGTTCGCGGTGAAGGACGGTTGTATATTCGAGTGTTCCCGGACAAGCCGGTATCTTCGAAGCCTTTGGAAACCCGGATGGGTAAAGGTAAAGGGGAGCCGGAATACTGGGTGGCAGTGGTTCGTCCAGGGACAGTCCTGTATGAGCTGAGTGGTGTATCTGAGCAACAAGCCAAGGTTTGTTTTGCTCGGCTCGCTGCGAAGATGCCGATTCGGGTTCGATTGGTCCGACGCCGCCCAGCCTAGTTGCTGGTGCGGAGTTTCGGGGGTTTCGAGATGGCAGTTCGCGATGGTTGGTATGCAGTGCATATCGCTATCGTCGAGGCAGATCCTAGAGATCAAAGCGACGCGATTAACTTAAAGAGAAGATCAAATTAAAGAGTTGTGCGGAGTGATTCGCAGGGCTCTTGAGGAAACCGAGGCGGTTTCTGGCGAGTCGACCGAGTGGGTGAATCACGAGGTTGAGCGCGGAATAGTGAAAACAGGGGAGCGTGAGAGCGCTTCTCGAACAGATGGTTTTAGAGGTTGAGAGACAGATGAAGGCATCCGAACTGCGTGAGATGAGTGACGAGCAATTGGACCTGACTGCGGTGGAAGCTGCGGAGACGATGTTCCGTTTGCGATTGCAATCCCAGACAGACCGCGTCGATGTTCCGAGTCAGACTCAAAAGAACCGTCGATTGATCGCTCGTGTTCGCACGATTCAGACAGAGCGAGCGAAGGCGAACAAGGGTTAAGAGGCGAGAGAAAAAATTATGGCACGTCGAATTTTGATTGGAGTCGTCAAGAGCGATCGGATGAACAAGTCGCGTCGAGTTGAGATCGAGCGATTCGTGCGTCACCCTAAGTATTCGAAGATTGTACGACGCAAAACCGTCTGCCACGTGCATGACGAAGGTAATGAATCCAAGGTTGGGGATACGGTTGAGATTGAAGAGTCGCGACCGATTTCCAAGCTTAAGCGATGGCGATTAGTGCGGATCGTCGAGAAGAATCGCCAAGTGGACTTGGCGACTCTCCGAGGGGAAGCGTCAGCCAGTTAGGGCGGACCGCGAGCGATTCGCGGTTAGCGACTAGAGGGCATCGAAGAACACGGTTTGAAAGTTTCAATAAATGATTCAACAAGAAACGCGATTGCAAGTTGCGGATAACACCGGTGCACGAGAAGTCATGTGCATCAAAGTGTTAGGTGGAACGCGACGCCGCTATGCTGGGTTGGGTGACGTCATCATCTGCTCGGTAAAGAGCGTCATTCCTGGAAGCGAAATCAAGAAAAAGGCCGTCGTGCGTGGGGTGATTGTGCGGACTGCACAACCGACCCGCCGAGCGGACGGAAGTTATGTACGATTCGACAGCAATGCCGTGGTATTGGTCGACAAAGACGACAATCCTCGCGGCACCCGTATCTTCGGTGCGGTTGCTCGAGAGTTGCGAGAAAAGAGTTTTACCAAGATCGTCTCGTTGGCGAGTGAGGTTGTGTGATGTTGATTAAGGTGGACGACATCGTCGAAGTCATTTCCGGCCGAGATAAAGGCCAGCGGGGGAAAGTCCTCGTTGTGGATCGCGATAAAGGTCGCGTGGTTGTCGAGGGCTTGAACAAAGTCTACAAGCACGTGAAGCGTTCGCAGCGTAACCCGCAGGGTGGTCGTTTGTCAAAGGAAGCTGCGATGAACGTATCCAAGGTGATGTTGGTTTGCCCGTCAACTGGGAAACCGACTCGGGTTGGGGTTCGGTATTTGCCAGATGGGTCCAAGGAGCGTTATAGCAAGCGTTCGGGGACGACCATCAGCAGAGTGGCTCCAGGCCGCAAGTCCGACTCAAAGTAGAAGAGATATCGCCCGCCGATGCGGAGCGGTTGATAGAAATCCACGACGAACAGCTCCACTGTGGTGGCACGGGTTGAGCGTCACAAGTACAAAAACCAGAAACACAAAACATTGGGCCGCGGGGCTCGAAACGTATGGCACCTCGATTACAGCAATTTTACGTAGACAACATTCAAAATCAGCTCGGCGAAGAGCTGGGGATTAAGAATGTGTTCTCCATTCCCAAGATTGAGAAGATCTCGGTCAATATGGGGGTTGGAGAGGCGATGCAAGACAAGAAGTTCCTGGAACTTGCCGCGGACGCGATGGGTGAAATCACTGGCCAGAAGCCAGTTTTGACACTCGCACGCAACTCGATTGCAGGTTTCAAGCTTCGAGAAGGCGTAGCTATCGGTTGCAAGGTTACCTTGCGTGGTGAGCGAATGTATGAGTTTTTAGACCGACTCATCAGCATCGTGCTCCCACGGGTGCGTGACTTCCGAGGTGTGAGCCGTACGGCATTTGATGGGCATGGAAATTACTCCATGGGTCTCAACGAATGGTTGGTTTTTCCTGAGCTGAATAATGACAAGTTCGCCAAGGCCCAGGGGTTGAATATCACGATCGTGACCACAGCTCGTACCAACGAACATGGTCGACGGTTGCTGGAGATGTTCGGAATGCCGTTCCGAGCACCCAAGAAGAAAACAGCGTAACGTATTTCTGTACAGACAAACAAGTTCCTAGTTTTGATCGGAAGATTGACCAGTGGCAAGCAAAAGCAAGATCGCCAAAGCGAATCGCGAGCCTAAGTTTTCGACTCGTCGTGAGAACCGTTGCAAGCTTTGCGGACGGCCGCGAGCGGTGTATCGCAAGTTTGGGATTTGTCGGATCTGTTTTCGGCAGTTGGCTGATAAAGGTCTGATTCCTGGCGTTCGAAAAGCAAGCTGGTAAGGTGCGGGGCATATAAAAGATGAATATTGACCCAATTTCTGACATGTTGACCCGTATTCGCAATGCCATCCGCATCGAGCGTCCTTTCGTGGACGTCCCTGTGTCGGGTTTTCGAAAGAGCGTTGCGGACGTACTCAAGCGAGAAGGCTACATCTGGGATTACGCCGAGGTCGAAGGCGAACCGGTGAAGATGTTGCGTATCGAGTTGAAGTATGGACCGAACGGCGAGAAGATCATTCAAATGATCAAGCGGGTGAGCAAGCCTGGTCGTCGTGTTTATGCCAAATGCGGTGACCTGAAGCCGGTGCTCAACGGCATGGGGATATCGATCGTGAGCACCTCGAAGGGTGTTTACAGCGACAGGGAAGCTCGCCAGCACAAGCTCGGTGGGGAAGTTTTGTGCGAGGTTTGCTAGTTCGGGGACTAGTCTCGGGCGTTGCAACAAAAACATAGCGTGAACAGCGGAAGACTAGGCGGTGAGAGCCGCCTACCACATTCCAGATAGGTAGAACAGAGAAGATGTCAAGAATTGGAAAAAAGCCGATTCCCGTTTTGGATGGCGTGAAAGTCGCTGTCGATGGGTTGACGGTGAACGTCGAGGGTCCCAAGGGGAAACTAAGCTTTACTCACCGTGAGGAAGTGAAGGTGTCTTTGGAGGATGGAGGCAAGTCGGTTTTGGTGTCTCGCGACAACGAAGACCGATCGTCTCGGGCGTTCCACGGTTTGACCCGTGCCTTGATCAACAATATGATCTTGGGCGTGAAGAACGGTTACGAGAAGAAATTGGAAGTGGTCGGCGTCGGTTACGTGGTGTCGATCAAGGGAAAGGCGTTGAACTTGAGAGTTGGTTTCGCCAACGAATTGCAAGTTCCCATTCCCGAGGGGTTGAATGTTGTTTGCCCAGATCAGACGCACGTCAATGTGTCGGGATGTGACAAGCAAGCGGTCGGTCAGTTTGCTGCCCAGGTTCGATCGTTGAGGAAGCCCGAGCCGTACAAAGGCAAGGGGATCCGTTATGTGGGCGAGCAGGTCAAGCTCAAGCCGGGCAAGAGTGCGACCTAAGGCATTGCCGTTGGGTTGTCGTTGCTGGTTTTGGTTGGTTCGTACAAGGTTTGGGTTTTAGTCAGAGGTTTCAAACGTGGACATTCGCAAGGTTGTCGATGGTCAGCGAGAACGCCGTGCATATCGCGTTCGCAAGCGAGTTCGGGGAACATCCGAGCGACCGAGGTTGTGCGTGTATCGCTCACTGCAGAATTTCGGCTGTCAAGTAATCGACGACGAAGCGGGGAAAACCATCGTTTCGGTCTCGTCGGCGGAAAAGGCTCTGAAGGGGCAAGTCGGTTACGGTGGAAACTGTGATGCGGCGGCGAAACTCGGCAAGATTCTTGCTGAGCGCGCCATTCAGGCTGGGATCAAGTCGGTGTCGTTTGACCGCGGACCATACAAGTATCACGGTCGCGTAGCAGCGTTCGCGGACGCGGCTCGTGAAGCTGGGTTGGAATTCTAAGACGGGGAGTTAGCAAGAGCGTGGCAAGTAATAACACGGAAAACAATCAAGGCGATTCCCAGATCGATCGCGTGCTCAAGATCAAGCGATGCGCGGCGGTGGTCAAGGGTGGCCGACGCTTTAGTTTCGCCGCTTTGGTCGTGGTCGGTGATGGGCGTGGCAAAGTCGGATACGGGTACGGCAAGGCCAACGAAGTTCCGCCTAGCGTTGCCAAGGCACAAAAAGCGGCGGGACGGGCAATGATCCATGTTCCGATCGTCAACGGTACCATCCCCCACAAGGTCACCGGTCGGTTTGGTGCAGCTCACGTTTTGTTGATGCCCGCGAGCCCTGGTACCGGTATCATCGCGGGCCAAGCAGTCCGGGCTGTCTGTGAAGCGCTCGGGATTCAAGATATTTTGACCAAGAGTTTCCGGTCGAATAATCCAACGGTTTTGATCAAAGCAACTTTCGACGCGTTGGCTCAGTTGAGAACACGCGAGGATGTTGAACGTTTGCGGGGTGTGAATCTGTCATGAACTTGGAAGAAGTCAACGAAGGTATTGTTAAGAACCGTCCTCGCAAGCGTATCGGCCGTGGGGTTGGTAGCAAGACGGGCAAGACGTCTGGACGTGGTCGCGATGGTCACAAGTCCCGAAGCGGATACAGCCGTCACCCCATGTTTAGCGGTAGCGATACGCCGATTTACATGCGAACTCCGAAGCGCGGTTTCCACAACCGTTTCGCAGTCAACGTGGTCGGGATCAACGTCGGAGCCATCGACGCGGCGTTCAGCGCTGGTGACGAAGTCACTCCGTCCGCGATTCGTGACAAGGGGTTGGTTCGCCTGCGGTTCGATGAGCTGAAGATCCTCGGTAACGGGGAAGTCACCAAGAAACTGAATTTCGTCGTGACCCGGATCAGCGAATCCGCCAAGCAGAAGATCGAAGCAGCAGGTGGGACCGTGAAGATCCTCGCGGCCAAGCGTACGCCGAAGCAACGGGTTGCCGACCTAAAAGCGAAGTCATAGTAGGTCTGTCATGCCTTGGTAAACGGGGCGGACGGGACCGATGAAAATTAAGCCAAGTCCTGCAACGAGGCGGGTTTGGTCTAGGCACAGTGCCTGAGAGTGGAAACAATGATGGCTGACGCCGCAGCGATTGCGTCGTCAGCCATTTTCATTTAGATCCAAGACGAGTGTTGAGTTCGATAGGACGTTCGAAACATGTTAGAAAAATTGAGGATAGTTTTCTCGATCCCGGAATTGCGCCAAAAGATCCTTTTGACGCTGTTCCTGCTGGCGGTTTATCGAATCGGATACCACGTTCGATTGCCCGTTTTGGATTCGGATTTGGCGGTGACTGGTGAGTTGAAGAACTTCATGGACAAGGTTGCGGTCTTCTCCGCGACGGACCTGCGAAGTTTGACCATCTTTGGTTTGGGGCTTGCGCCTTATATCTCCGCATCGATTATCTTTCAGTTGCTCGGCACTGTTTGGAAGCCGATTGAAGACCTTCGCAAAGAAGGTGCATCCGGGCGAAAGAAGATCAACGAGTACACTAGGTATTTGACAGTGATCATTTGCGTCCTGCAAAGCTGGGTTTATCTGAGTTTTACTGTTAACGGCCCCCTCGACGCACCTGTTTCCTCGCAGTTTTTCGGAAGCAACTCTTCGAGCCTCTCCTTGGGCTGGCAGATCACCTCGGTCGCGATCATGACAGCAGGTTCCATGTTCTTGATGTGGCTCGGCGAGCAGATCGACGAGTATGGGATCGGTAACGGGATATCTCTGCTCATCATGGCAGGTATTTTGGCTCAGATGCCGAAAGCCCTTTGGGATCTCCGCCAAAACGTTTCAACCTCCTTGAGCGGCAGCGGCGGAACCACGATCGGTCCCGACGTGCTCGTCGTTTTGGCTGGTCTTTTCATTGCTGTGGTGTTCGGTGTTGTTTTTATCACCATGGCGCAGCGGCGGATTCAGATGCAGAGTGCCAAGCACGTCCGAGGGCGAAGGGTATTCGGTGGTACGAAGCAGTTCCTTCCTTTGAAAATCAATCAATCTGGGGTTATGCCGATCATTTTTGCGAGCAGCTTCTTGATGATCCCGGGAATGATCTTTGGATTGTTGGCGTCATCCTTTGCAGGTAGCTCCGGTTTTGGCGGTTATGTTTCCAGCATTTGTCAACAGCTTTCCGCCATGTTCAACTCGGGTTCGTCGTTTACCTACAACGTGCTCTACATCCTACTGATCTTTTTCTTCTGCTTCTTCTGGACATCGATCATGTTCAACCCGAAGGAGATGGCGCAGAATCTTCAGGATTCCGGTGCGTTCATTCCAGGCTATCGTCCTGGCAAGCGAACCGCGGACTATCTGGAAAAGGTCATGGTGCGGATCACGTATGTTGGTGCGGCCTTCCTCGCGATCATCGCTATTGTTCCTACCATCATTACCTCGCAGTTCGGGGTTTCGTTCACCGTTGCTGCCTTCTACGGTGGCACCGGCCTTTTGATCGCGGTGAGCGTCGCGTTCGATTTGATTCAGAAGATCGATAGCCACTTGCTGATGAGAAACTACAAGGGACTCTTGGAGTCGTAATTTGGATTCGCATGCTTGGCTCAGCCCTTGCGTTCACGGATGCAGGGCGAGTCGGCTTGAAGCGGTCTGAGCGTTGTTCACGGGTTCTCCTTTCGGTCGATAACGCGGTTCGGCGCCTGCGGGTGTACAAAGTTTCTGTTATAAATCGGAACGGGTCCATAAATTGGAATACGGCAATTTGAATGACAAAGGGCTTCGGTTTTCGAACGCCGCCCGAGTTGACGAAATGCCACAGTTTGAGGCTCAGCAGTTCGAGGCTCAACCTTGTATTTTGCCTTGATATAGCAAGCCTTGATGGATGTCAGGTTGGAAGACAGCTTGGCTTTGTCCCTGTCCGCCTGTGCGATTCTGGATCGTTTCCCATCAATTCATTTCATGAAAAACTCCTAGGAAAGGGCCGCAATCATGTTGATCGTGTTCATCGGCCCCCCAGGAGCCGGTAAAGGGACTCAGTGTCGGCGGTTGGTGGATTCGCTGAGTATCCCGCATCTTTCTACAGGTGAGATGCTTCGAGCCGTCAAGCGGCAGGAGTCCGCTTTGTCGCGATGGGTTGCGTCGTATATCGATGCTGGGCGACTAGCACCCGATCATTTGGTGATGCGGATCGTGGCGCAAAAACTTCAGAGCGATGAATGCGCGAACGGAGCTCTGTTCGATGGTTTTCCGCGAACCATCATACAAGCACAACTCTTGGATGATTACCTCGTCGAGCATCTCAAGCCTCTCGATGTTGCGTTGGAATTGCAGGTTGAGGAGGGAATCTTGGTGGAGCGGTTGCTCAAGCGTGCACAGATCGATGGGCGTGCCGACGATAACTACGAAACGATTCGGGAGCGATTGCGAGTCTTCCGAGAGCAGACCTCACCCTTGATCGAGTACTATGCCAAGCAAGGGAAGCTCGAGACCATCAACGGTGAGCAATCCGAGGAAGCGGTCTTTGCAGAGATCGAGCGAGCGATTGCCAAGCACAAGCCGTCGCCGAAAGGCTAGTTGCCAGTTTCACTGGCAGCAAGCCGGGTTTCACTGTGGACAAGCACGGGTTCACTGGTAGCAAGCACGGGTTTCACTGGCAGCGAGCACGGGTGCTCCCAATTCCAAATCGAAGCCAAGCATCTAAAACACCAGGGCTTCACCGAGTCGATCTCGTTCCGATTGCGTGATGCGGTGCATGTCGTAGATCAGTTGGATATCGCAACCTCGCTGCGCGACATCGCGTCGCGCGAACATCCGTTGCTGTGTGCTGACCATGACCTCAGGCGGGAGACTGGCAACTTGTCCGAATAGTCTGGCATAATTCACGAAGCTAGGAACGTTGCTGGTGACGAATCCATACATCATGCTGCAGACACCGATGACCTTGCCGGTGAAGATGCCGGTGTTGATCGCCGTTTTCGAGTAGTCACCCATGATGCACCCTAAAAACTGCATCTGCGTTGCAGCTTTGCCAAAGCTGTATTCCATGTTGACTGTTCCGTAGGTGTTTTTTAAGTCGCTATTGCAAGTTCCAGCGCCCAAGTTGATCCAGCTTCCTAGGTAGCTGTGGCCGAGAAACCCGTGATGCTGTTTGTTGGTGTAGGGTTCCACGATCGAAGCTTCGACCTCCCCACCGATCTTGGTGGTATGTGCGAGTGTTACGCAGTCCTTGATGGCGGAGTGCTCGAGGATTTTGGTCTTGGGTCCGATGTAGATTGGTCCACGGAGCAAGGTGTATGGACCAATCTGCGCACCACGTTCCACGATGATCGGGCCTTTTCGGGTGTCGGTCAGAACGTACTCGCCGATTTGGGCTCCTTGCGCGACGAACACGCCGTCTTGGAGTTGTGTGAGCGAATGGTTCTCGAGCCCTGAACGGATTCTCAGTTCGAGGTTTTCTTCGATGCAAGCCATATTGCAGGCGACGATTTCATGCGGGAAAGCGAACGTTGTCAGCTTGGGGGCATTGGTTGGTGTTGCGAAGTCCTTTGCGGATTCCAGCAACTGCATCAGGCCGTCGTAACCCGCGAGTTGGAGTTCCGCATAGGACCAAGGAGGGTTGATGATCGCTGCGACGTAGTCTCTGTCGAGAATGGCCAGCGATTCGTTAGGGTGTTCGCGGCCGTACTGGATCGCCGCTGCGATTCCTTCCCGAGTTGCCGTCGATGGCGTCAATCGTGCGTTGAGCATGATGGTTGGGCGAGTCGACGTATTCTCATGGGTTATCGAATCGAGTGTCTGAAGCAGAGGATGATCGATCCGCTGTTGGGACTCCAGGTGCTGCCGTACGATCGCATGGACCGGAGTTTGAAGTTGCTCGACGAAATCCGCGAGTCGAAAGCTACCGCAATGGATGTTGCATGCGATCCTAGCGTAGGTAACCGGAGCCAGTCGTTCGCACTGGGCATCTTCGAAAAGTACTAGAGACATAGGGCGACTCGCAAACGCTTTGAAGTGGATTGGGGTGGAAGAGTTGAGAGCATACGGTCGTTTTCGAGTGGAGCTAGGATGCGAGTGATGGGGTGACCGAAGTGCTCGTCGTCATGTTGTGGATAGTTGCTCAAGCGGCTTTGGCTGAGTTCTGGTCGGATTCCTCGACGGGGAATGGGATCGTTTGTTGCGAGGCCGCCAACTCCCGGGCTTTGCGTTCTCTCATTACCAAACGCAATTCCTGGATCGCTCGGCGTTTTTTTACCTCCACCATCTTTTCTTGATAGTGGTTCTTAAGCAGAGCGTGCAACCTATCTCGAAGCAGGAACATGAGCGATAGCAAGCATTTAATGGCGATGAGCGTTGCAACCGCGGTTACCGCAAGCGAGATCAGATTGTTCGTCATGGAACTAAGCTGCCTTTTGAGAGCGCTGGGTGGTGTTCATGAGGACATGACGGATTCGGTCGAACTCCTCGATGCTGGTGAAGTGGATGGTGATTCGGCCACGACCACGGCTGGTTTGGCTGATATCGACTCGGGTACCCATCGACATCTTTAGGTCCCGTTCCAGGGAGGCGAGTTGATCGGATTTCGAGGGTTTGCGACGAGGCACCGCTTTGAGGAACCCATCTTCGGAGGCGGCAGCATCGGCGACAGCCTCGGCCACCACAGCTTCGGTTTCTCGAACGCTCCAGCCTTCTTCGCGAATGCGTTGCATCGTGGCAACTTGCTCTTTAACACTTCCAAGGCTCAAAAGTGCCTTAGCGTGGCCTGCGGTGATTTCTTCCCGTTGGATGGCGTCGGTGATTTGCTCGGGGAGTTCGAGGAGTCGCATCATGTTAGCGATAGTGCTGCGGTCGATTTTCAGACGCTTCGCGAGATCGTCTTGGGTGCATTGATGCTCTGTGAGATAGCGTTTGAACGACATCGCCTTCTCGATCGCATTCAAGTCCTTCCGTTGGAGGTTCTCGATGATCGCGAGTTCCGCGACCAATCGATCGTCGGCTTGTCGGATTTCCGCGCGAATGGTTGGTAGCCCGGCTCGGATGGTCGCGCGGAGTCGGCGTTCACCGCTGATGAGCTGATAGCGCTCACCGACACGTCGGACGAGGATAGGCTGAAGTTGCTGATGTTCCTTGATACTCTCGGCCAGCGATTGTAGTTCCGCATCGCTGAACTGTCGGCGAGGCTGGAACGGGTTCGCGTCGATTTGATCGACGGCGATATGCAAACTGAGTTCCTGGTTCGCGTTTGTAGTTTTCGCGGGTGCGTAGTTTTCCATCGGGATCGTGACTGGCCCGGTCTCCTCGGTGCTGGAAGGATGCTCGGATGCAGTTTCACGCTGATGGGCTTCGTCGGTCAGTGCCCGGATCGTTTGGTTTCTGGTGACGGGATCCACACCGCGCACTGTAGTCGTGCTAGCATTCGTGGCGGAGTTGCTTGAGCTTGAGTCCTTAGTTGATGCAATGCTAGCGTTGTCTTGGGAGTTGGATTCCTCGATGGGGGTACCCAAGAGTGCGGCTAGTCCGCGCCCGAGTCGTCGGTCTTTAGTCATGATTTAAAACCTCCATGCAGAGTTCGATATAGGCTCGAGTCCCCCGCGAGCGAGGGGCGTAGGAAATAACGGGTTGTCCATGGCTGGGTGACTCGCAGATAGCGATATCGCGAGGAATCACCGTATCAAAGACGATGTCGCCGAAGAAGTCGCGAACCTCGGAATCGACTTCGGCAGTGAGTTCAAAACGCGGGTCGACCATGGTTAGCAGGATCCCACCGAAGGTGAGCTTGCCAGGCTGATGGTGCATGATGTCGCGGATGACGTGAATCATTTGGGTAAGTCCTTCCATGGCGTAGTACTCGCATTGGATGGGCATGAGGACCTCAGTGCTCGAAGCCAAGGCGGCTTGGGTCAGCTCACCGAGCGATGGGGGGCAATCGATAAAGACGGCGTCGAAGCCGCCCATGCCTGCATCGAGGTGTTGCTTGAGGAGGGTACGCCTCGTCGATATCCCTTTTTCGAGTTGATCGACGTCTTGGAAGGTTCTGCAGCCGGGCAGGAGTTGCAGGTTGGGCTGTTGGGTGTTCTGAATGCTTTCCCGGAGCGGGTCGTCGATCAGCAGAGGGTGTCTGGCCGCGGGCGAAAAGCCGAGTCCGCTGGTTGCGTTGCATTGTGGGTCGAGGTCGACCAACAGCGTCCGTTGCCCGGCCATGGCGAAGGTCCATGCCAGGTTCACGGCGGTGGTGGTCTTTCCGACTCCACCTTTCTGATTTGCAACACAAAAGATTCTTGCCATGGCCCTTAGGGGGTTCTCGCTGGTTGGGAATGAGGTGGCGAGGAACGCATTTGGGAAATTACGAAAACTACGGGGCTGGGGGGAATGCCAGTTCCACGATTCACGCAAACTTTTCTGGCAAACATGGACTTTGCCGAACGTTTCCCAAGGGTTTTCGCAAGGACTTTAGGTCTGCTGGGGGTCTGCTACAATGCGGGGAGCGGCAAAGGTTGGTCACCGGGATAGGATACGGGCCAGACTGATGGTCCAGACTGATGGGCCAGGCTGATGGGCCAGACTGACGGGCCTACCCGATGGTTCGGACTCCTTTGCCTTTTTCGATCGCCTATGCAGACTTCCGTTGGGCTTGGAACGAGCCCTGTGTCTGAGTGGTGAGTCCCTCCTTTTAAAACCAACCGTGCAAAATGAAAACCAGATTACGTCGGATTGTTGCGTTGTGTTTGGCTTGGTCGATGGCTGCTGCGTCAGCCTCGGCGTTTGTTTCCGTTGGAATTGCTCAGGAGGGTACGCCCAAGGGGAACAAGGCCACGGATTGGTCGCACTGGCGTGGTCCGCAGCAGAATGGTCAGAGCGTCGAGACCACGTTTCCGACGACTTTTTCCTCCGATGGGGAGAATATACTTTGGCGCAAGGAAGAGTACGCCACGCGTTCGACGCCCGTGGTGATGAATGGGCGTGTCTACATCGTTTGCCGCGCGGATCCGGACACGAAGAAGGAAGGGGAAAAGACCGTCTGCCTCAATGCGGAGACTGGGGAACTGATCTGGGAAAGTGTGCACAACATCTATCTGTCCGATGCTCCTTCGGAGCGCGTTGGATGGGCGAGCGTGATTGCTGACCCTGAAACCGATCGTATTTATGTGTTGGGGTTGGGATGCACCTTCCAATGTCTGGACGGGAAGACGGGCAAGGTCGTATGGGAGCATTCGATGCTTGAAGAGTACGGGATGCTATCCACGTACGGTGGTCGAACGAATTTCCCAACGCTGTTTGAGGACATGGTGATCATCAGTGGTGTCATGACCGGTTGGGACCAGACTGCGGTTCCTGGCCACCGTTTCCTCGCGATGGACAAGAACACCGGTGCCGCTGTTTGGTTGATGAGCACGCGGGTTCGTCCAGAGGATACGACGTACAGCACGCCCATCTACACCGTTTTGAACGGTCAAGCTGCGATGGTTCTCGGTGCGGCCGATGGGGCTGTTTATGCGTTGCAGCCTCGAACCGGCAAGGTGATTTGGAAGTACCAAGCCTCCCCGCGAGGTTTGAATGTCGCGCCATTGATCGACGAGGGGATCGTCTATATGGGGCACGGGGAACAAAACGAGACCGACCGAACGATCCTCGGCGCGGTCTTTGCATTCGATGGAAATACCAGCGGGGACATTGCAGAGGACAAGTTGCTTTGGAAGGTACCCAAAAAGACAGTTAGCCGCAGTAGTCCGGTGAAGATTGGTAACCGGATCTACTTTGTGGATGATGGTAGCGCCATGTTTGGTGTGAACGCGAAGACGGGTGAGGTCGAGGTGGAGAAGAAGCTCGGACGAAACATGTTCGGCTCCCCTGTGGTCTCCGGCGGAAAGATTTATATCGGAGAGAACACCGGCCGCGTTTGGTGTTTGGAACCCACCGATACGGAGATCAAGGTACTCGGCCAAATGCGGCTCAACGACAACAGCGAAATCTTTGGGTCGTTTGCCGCATCCAACGGAAGATTGTATTTGCCGACGAGCAAAGCCCTCTACTGCATTGGAACCGCCGATGCGAAGCCTGCGGGGGATTTGAAGTTGCCGGAAGGGCCTCAAGAACCACCGGTGACCGACAAAGAGATCGCCCACATCCAAGTGTGCCCCGTGGAATTGTTGATGCAACCAGGACAAAAGGTCAAACTCCAAGTTCGAGGTTACAACAAGATCGGTCAGTTCGTGGGACTGGTTCCACAAGCGACGGTTGTCGCAGAAGGTGGCGGCCAAGTAAGCGATGACCATGTGTTTCTGCCTGGGGAAAGCCAGACCGGAACAGCCGTTATGCTCCAAGCCACCCATGGTGAGTTGAAGAGTACCGCGCGGGCCCGTATCCTGCCGCCGCTTCCATGGACTTTCGATTTCGAAGATAAGAAAGTGCCTCTCCATTGGAACGGCATGGCCTATCGGCACCAGCCTGCAGAACTTCCAACCGGAGGAAACGGCTTGGTCAAGATCAGCACGATTCCCCGTGGCACGCGTAGTCAAGGCTTCCTGGGCTTGCCGAAGATGCACGACTACACGGTTCAAGCGGAGTTCTACGCGCTCGATACCAAGAACAAAGTCCCGACCACCAAGCTGCCGGATATGGGGCTCGTGAACCAACGCTACACGCTCGCCCTCGAAGGAGCACAGCGACTGCAGATCCGATCATGGGTGTCGCTGCTTGAGCAACGCTTTGCGGTCACGATTCCTTATGAGTGGCAAGCCAATACCTGGTATGTCTTGAAGTTCCGCAGCGAGACCGCGGATGGAAAGGCTATCTTGAGAGGCAAGGTCTGGAAGAAGGGGGATCAAGAACCCGCCGACTGGACCATCCAAGGTGAGGATCTCACACCGAACGTCACTGGTAGTCCCGGACTGTTCGGAAACTCGACCGACGCCGAGTTCTACGTCGACAATGTTTCGGTCGTTCCGAACCAATAGCCCGTACCGGTAGCCCTCCCAATAGCCATCGAATCGATCTGTACCGCGAATGAGTGACATCAACAAACGTCTTTACATTGAAACTGTTGGCTGTCAGATGAATGTTCTCGACAGCGAGATGGTGGTTGCTGCGCTCAAGAAGCATGGGTATGGATTGACTCAAACTCCGGCGGACGCGGATGCGGTTCTCTTCAATACTTGTTCGGTACGAGAGCATGCGGAGGAAAAAGCCTACAACAATCTCCACCGGCTCAAGCAGCTAAAGCTAGCAAATCCGGAGATGGTGATTGGAGTGATGGGTTGCATGGCGCAGAAGGACCAACAAGGCATCTTCGATCGTGTTCCGTTTGTGGACATGGTAGTTGGCCCTGGGCAATTGCATCGGATTCCCGAGATGATCGCCAAGGTTCGCGAAGGGGAAAAGCATCAGCTAGCGGTTAGTCTGTCGAGACGGGATGGGAACACGGATGACATCAAGCGATCGCATGAGACCTTCGATCCACTTCGAGATCCGCAGATGCGTCCGTCTCCAGCGCAAGCATATCTGCGGATCCAGATCGGGTGCGATAAGTTTTGCACGTACTGCATTGTTCCGATGACACGGGGGCCGGAGCAAGGTCGTCCGCCCCATCAGATCGTGGCCGAGGCTCAGGAGCTGGCTAGGCAGGGGGCCAAGGAGATCACGCTCTTGGGGCAGACGGTGAACTCCTACAAATGGGTTGACGGAGAGCGAACCACGAGGCTTGCTGACCTTTTGGAAATGCTGCACCCGATTGATGGCATTGAAAGAATCAAGTTCGTTACCAATTATCCCAAGGATATGACGCGGGAGCTGTTGGAGACGGTCCGAGACTTGCCAAAATGCGTGCCGTATTTGCATGTTCCGGCCCAGAGTGGGAGTGACAATATTCTAAAGCGGATGAAGCGGGGTTATACGACTGCAGACTATTACGGCATGATGGATCGCATCGGCGAGATCCTTCCAGGTGCAGCCGTATCGAGCGATTTCATTGTCGGTTTCTGCGGTGAGACCGAGGAAGAGTTCCAGATGACCGTGGATATGGTCCGACGTTGTCGGTTCAAAAATAGCTTTGTCTTCCAGTACAGCGTTCGACCAGGAACGAAGGGTGCGGATTTGTACGCGGATGATATTCCCGAGGAGGTAAAGCACCGGCGGAATTTGGAGTTGCTGGAAGTGCAGAATCAGATCTCGCTCGAGGATAACTTGCCGTTTCTAGGAAAAACGGTGGAGGTGCTCGTCGAGGGGCCAAGCAAATGGTCGGTTCGCAAGGGGCAGACCGGGGATCTTCGGCAGATGACCGGCCGGACTCGATGCGACCGGATCTTGGTTTGGGATGGCAATATGCGTCAGACAGGTGAGATTCTTCCCGTCAAGGTGACGGACGTCTTCGCATTCACGATGTTCGGAGCGGTGGAAACCAAGGAAGTGGTACCCGAGCTGGTGCAGTTGGGGATTTAGAGCACCTGGTTTCTCAGAAGCCTTTCTTCATGGCTTCCGTGCTTGGATACGGGCCAAGCAGCGCGCGACGATCCGGGCCAAGCAGCGCGCGACGATCCGGGCCAAGCTGCGCGCGACTAAAAGGGAGTTGCAACTCAGTTCTCGACTTTAGCGGCTACTGATTCGACTCGCAAAATCGATACAACCTGCAAAGTCTTTCCGGCGAATTGACTGGAACCGCGCATTTTACCCGACTCAACTATTTTTCCTGTTTCATTCTTCTTCACCAGTCGATTTATGTCGCCTGTTGGGTATTAGTTTCCGAGTACATCGGGTCAATCGCCGTGATGGCTGGTTGCTCCGGTCTCGTCAAGTACGCCCTCGAGTCACATCGGGGAGACAAGTCGCCCCTTGGTGCGTCGATGCTGGTCAAAGTAGCCGCAACTACTTTGGCGATGCGTCGAGTTCGCGAGGGCGTCCAGGGACGAGACCCACCTGAGCAAATTTGTTGGCAGCCGTTAGGCATCGCTGGCTCTGGTGGCTTGGTTACCAAATGCACAACGACAACGGAGTGACGAGTTAGCAGAGCGTCGCCTCGTTCGATACTAGTGTCCTGCGTGGTACTGCAAAAGTTCTAGGGAGAATGGAACAATGAGAAAGCTTTTGGCTCTGCCAGCCCTTGCGGGTCTTTTGTCCGCTTTTGGTGCTGGAGCTGCTCATGCTGCATATGGCGGCGCGATCAGCTATGAAAACTGCGGTTGTAATGTTGTGGATCCTTGTGGCCCATCGACCTACACCGTTATGAAGACTGTGAAAAAAGTTGTATACGAGAACGAAACGGTCAACGCCACCAAAATGGTGAACCAACTCGTGTACGAAGACAAACAAGTTCAGCGAGTTCGCTACGAGCGTGAACAACATCAGCGTGAAGTTTCCTACACGGTCAATGTACCGGTACGTGAAACACACACTGGCGTTCGTAACTACACCGTTCGCCGACCTGTCTATGAAACCCGTACCAAGCAAGTGACCTACAACGTCTCTCGCCCAGTGTACGAAACACACAGCAAGGTTGTGAACTACACGGTGATGGTTCCCGTTCGTGAAACCCACGAAAAGGTGATCAACTACACCGTTCGCCGACCTGTTTACGAGACCAAGACCAAGACCGTTAACTACACAGTGATGACACCTGTTCGTGAAACCCACGAAAAAGTGATCAACTACACCGTGATGAATCGGGTCATGGAAGCTCGTGAGCAAGTGATCAACTACAAGGTTATGGTTCCCGTTACCGAAACCCGTGAGCGCACGGTCAACTACACGGTTACCAAGCCTGTCAACTACACCAAGACCGTCACGGTCAAGGGTGGAAGCTGGCAAACAGTTGAAGAAGAAGTCCCAGGTGCTGTCGTTCGCCGAACCGTTCGCGAGCCAGGTACTTGGACATTCGATGCTTCGACCTGCCGAAACGTTTATTGCCCAGGTGAGTGCCGAGTCGAATGCGTACAGTGCCCACCGAAGAAGGTTTGCAAGAAGGTTTGGGTTCCAACTTGCGAAGAGAAGACCATCGACTGCGTCAAGTATGAAACCGAATGCCTGACCAAGGTTGTTCCGTACACCGTTACCAAGTGCGTTCCAGAATGCCGCACCAAGACGGTTACCTACAACGTTTGCAAGCTGGTTCCAGAGTGCCGCAGCAAGACGGTTACCTACACCACCTGCAAGATGGTTCCAGAATGCCGATCGAAGGAAGTTTCCTACACGGTCTGCAACTGGGTATGCGAGCCAAAGACCAAGGTTTGCACCTACACCACCTGCAAGATGGTTCCAGAATGCCGTCAAAAGACCGTTTGCTACAAGACCTGCAAGATGGTTTGCGAACAACGAGTTAAAGATGTTTGCTACACCGTTTGCAACTGGGTTTGCGAGCAAAAGAGCTGCCCATACACCTACACGACCTGCAAGATCGTGAAGGAGTGCCGCACCAAGATGGTTCCATACACCGTATGCAAGCCAGTGACCTACTGCGACACCATCAAGGTTGCGAAGTGCGTCAAGACATGCGTTCCTTACACCTACACCCGATGCGTTCCTAAGGTTGTCTGCGAAGAAGTTCCAGTAACCGTTAGCTGCGATCCATGTGCAGGTTCCGGAATCGGTGGTGGTCGTCTCGGAAACGGTCTCTTCGGTGGTAACGGCCTGTTCAACGGTCGCCTCCGAAACCTCCTCCGAGGTCTCCGATGCCACGGCGGTTGCCACAGCCACAGCGGTTGTGCAGCTGCTAGCAGCGGATGCGATGCAGCCCCAAGCTGCGGATGCGCTTCCTAATTAAAAACCTGAGTTCGCAAGGACTCGGGAGCGAAACGCCTGGCTCTGTTCGCTAGGCTCGCTCCCGACGACGACCAAAACTCAGCAACGATAAATACGAACGGCCGGTGTCTCGCGACGCCGGCCGTTTTCGTTTGCAGCCATCCAAACACCCCCGCGGAAGGCCGCGTGCCCCCCTCGCAAGGACTGGTTTCTGGCGACCTCGAGCCAAAAAACGGAACTTTTTTTGGGGTCCTTTTGGGAAATATGAACGCCGCCGTAACCATGTTTTTTCAAGATTTTGAGACACCTTGGGGCCGGTTGGTAACCTACCGCTGAGTCGAGACTTAGTGGTTGTGGCGGTTTTGCTAGCCTTTGGGTTGGCGATTCCGGTACGGGGGGAATTTTGACGCAACCTGGGTACTTTTTTGGGCGATGCAAATTGGCGTGGGACGCCGCGGAGCGGTTGAACGGTAGGGACGCGTCCCTATACTGACCCCACTTATCGGACGCCGTCCGAGTTTGCCCAGTCGGCAAATCTTCGCCGATCGATTCCAACGATCGCCCCGAAGCTTTCAGACTGACTAGATGTTGCCTCCTCGAATTTTGTAGGGCAATTTCGGACGGTGCGTGCTGGTAAGCTGCAACGCCGGCTATGGATCAGCTGGCAACGAGAAGGACCTCGCAGCACAGTACGACTAGTTTTTACTTGTCCCAAACACGGAAAGGGGGTCCCAATATGTTGCACGTTGCAACTTTGGCACTGGTGTTCGTTTTGAATGGATCGGGATTGGCGAGTGACGGCGACTCTGGCAAACCGCTGGTTGTCGCGGGCGAGCCCGAGCAATTGACCTATGAGGCTGCATATCGCAAGGCTCAGGAGGAAAAGAAACCGTTGGTGGTTTTAGTCGGTGCCGATTGGTGTCCGGCATGCAAGACCATGAAATCCGATACGATTGCTTCGATGAAGCAGTCGGGGGAACTCAAGGAAGTGGTCTACACCCAACTCGATAAAGATGCCAATCCGGAATTGGCAGATCAGGTGATGCAGGGCAAAATGCTTCCTCAACTGGTCGTTTTCTGCGAGAGCGACTCCGGTTGGAAGCGATTCTCCCTGACGGGCATGCAAACGCAGCGGCGGGTCAAGGACTTGATTCGGAAAGCTTCTGAAGTTTTGCCCCAGCGGCGTTAACGAAACGTCGGCATTCTGTAAAATAGCTGTCATGTTGCTCGATCAATTTAAAAGCTTTGTGCGGGAGAATGTTCCTCTCGCTCCCTACACTTGGCTCCAGCTCGGCGGAAATGCAAAGTATTTCGCCGAACCGGTGGATGCTGAGCAACTGCAGCGATTGGTGGCTGAAGCGTCTCGCCATTCCATCGCAATCCGTCTCCTGGGCGGGGGCTCCAATGTCCTCGTCAAGGATTCAGGGTTCGATGGCTTAGTGATCCAGCTGATCGCTCCAGCGTTTCAAAAGATCGGTATTCAGGGGAACCGAGTGACTTGCGGGGGTGGGGTCAGGCTATCCCACCTCGTGACGGCTTGTGTCGCGAATGGACTCGCAGGTGTCGAGCACCTCGTCGGTATCCCAGGTACCGTCGGAGGTGCACTCCGCGCGAACTCAGGTACTGAGGAAGGTGACATTGGTCACGCGGTTCGCGAAGCACAAATGCTTCGGCGAAACGGAGACCTCGTCAACGTCACCGGAAACCAACTCGCCTTCTCACACCGCCGAAGTAGCTTGGATGAACTCGCAATCTTGGAAGCAACCCTCGAACTGCAGCCAGGCGACGTGAAGTACTTGACCAAACGCGAGCAAACCTTTTGGATTCTCAAACGTTCGCGGCAGCCTAACCATCCGACCCGCTCCGCGCTGGCGTTCATCGATCCCGATGGCGAGTCCGCTGGAGAACTCATTCACAGAACCGGGTTCTCGGGCCTCATCGAAGGTTCCGTACAGATGAACGCTACCCACCCCAATTACATCACCGCAGGAACCGGTGCTACGGCCGACCAAGTTCTCGCGCTGCTGGAAAAGGTGAAGAAGGGGGTTCACGAAAAGACAGGTGTGCGTCTTCAACCCCATCTTGTGGTCTGGTAGGTGCTGGGTCTAGCAGGCTGTTGAAAAACGGAAGCGGCACGGCGCAAGCCGTCCGGTAAGGCTGGCTTTAGCAGGAGAAACCGGGCGGCTTGCGCTGCACCGCTACGAGTTCAATCGTTTTGCTTCAATCGTTTTTCGATGGGCGGCCAGGTGTACCCGAGGCTACCAACTCGATAGCACCCAGAGTCGATCTCCCAGGCCCGCTTTGAGATGTTCCGCGGTTTCGGCATCAATGGCTACCCGCTTTTGATGGTCGACAACCCCGTCACTTTCGCAGTTTCCCCCGTCCCCTTCGCAGTAGCCCAGCGTGCACTGGAATCGCGGGTTTTCAGTACTGATGAAGCTTGTCCTCAGTGAATCCCCATGGAGAGGGACTCGTTTGTCTTGGTTCCCGTAGGTTCCCTTCTCGAGAATCCGGCTTAAGACACACGGGCGAGCGTTTCGGACCGCTGCAATATCGCGAGTATTGCAATGGACGACTGCACCCGCGTCGAAGATGTCCACCAAGTCTTTCTGCACAAAGCCCTGTCGTTTCAACATTTCCAGCGCCGGTCGTGTCTGCGTGTGAACCTTGCCGATGACTTCGATCGCGTCATCCGGCAGCAGTTCCAAGTAAATCGGATACTGAGGCATCAAGTCTTCGATGAACTGCTTGTTGATCATCGATAGGGCATCAGCACGTGGGAAATCAATCGGGAAAAAATGAGAGCCGATTGCGTTCCAAAACGGACTCGCCCCCGACTCGTCTTGGTATCCCCGCATTTCTGCGATGGTTTCGTTTGCAAAACGTTTCAGATGCGCAGCCATGTACAAAAAACGGGACAAGCTCAATAGACGCCCGCCGCCGGAGCCTCGGGAGTCGGGGAGAAGAAAGAGCCCGCCAAGCTCGGTCGGTCCGTTGTGGATCTTGATCAAGTGCAAGGCCCGGATTTCGCGCGATTGCTCGAGCAGCGCCGACGTGTGAATCTCACTAACCACGCGGTACGCGTAAAACGGTTCGTATCCCCCGGTTTTTGAAAATATACAGGAGGTGCCAACGAGTTTTCCCGAGTCTGAGTCCTGCATGACAAAGACATAGGGTGCCCCCTCCGGATGCTCTTGAGTCCGGCGAAACGCGAAATGAGAACGTTCAATCCGGTCTGCGAGTTGTTCCTGATCGATTTTCAGGGATGTCATACCCGCGTTAGCGTGTCCGATCAATTCCCAAAGGGAATCGAGGTCTGCGGTAGATGCTTCGCGAACGATGAGTGCCATAATGTCCTCCTCGAAGAGGTGACGGGAATCGTTGGAAGTGCAATCGGTATGAACGAACTTGTAAGTGGGGCAATCAGCAATCCGCTATGGAGCCCGCTTACGGAGTTTTCTTTGCAAGGATCGCCGATGAATGCCGAGCCGTCTGGCTGCTTCCGAGATGTTGTTGCTGCAGTCTGCAAGCACACGATGGATGTGC
This sequence comes from uncultured Pirellula sp., assembly GCA_903892355.1. GTDB lineage: Bacteria > Planctomycetota > Planctomycetia > Pirellulales > Pirellulaceae > JBKCUI01. The sequence goes on from CAITIE010000084.1 coordinate 170,855, forward strand.
TCCCATTCGGCTTGGGCCAACGTCGGAACCGGGATTTCTTCGTCTGTCTCAGGCATGTCCACCTCGGCACCACCCCGTTTAAATGCTGAGAGGATATCATCGACGTCGGCAGGCTTCGGCAGAAAATTGACCGCTCCGAGCTTGATCGCGTCGATCGCGGTCGAAATGCTACCGAATCCGGATAGGATGAGAACCAAGACGTCTGGATTGATCTCCTTGAGGTCGCTGATCAACGTTAGTCCAGGTCGACCGGGCATACGCAGGTCAACCACCGCGAGTTCCGTCGGATTCCGGCGGTAAACTTCGACTGCTTCGTCGCAGTTGCTGGCGAGTTCCACCCGGTACCCTCGCTCTTGGAATGCTTCTGCGAGCCTATCGCGGAGGATCGTGCTGTCGTCAACAAGCATGATGCTCGAGTACTGAGCGTTTAAATCCAGTTCCATGATCGCAGCCTGTAGGGGAATGTTGCCTGACACCCTCTATTCTAGTCTGTTTTTCTGGGGGCGGGGCACGGATCCGTTGTGGTGCTCTTCGTAGAGGTTTCTCAGTCCCACCATTTCAACCTGCACCTCGGATAGCCCTCGGTTTCCTATCCATTCCACATACCGGTCGAGTGTGCCGGGCAAATCGATCACCAGTTTCTCAGAAGTCCACTCCAGAATGCGGGCCCCTTCCGGTAAGTCGCGTGATTCCAATGCGGCCGTTTTCTTGGCGGTGACACGATGCGTTTGCCGAATCGACGACAGCAGCCCGCTATGAACGACCTTGCCCGATCGCAGTATCGCAACACTGTCGCAGATCTCTTCGATTTCACTCAAAACGTGAGAGCAAAAGGCAACCGTTGAGCCTCGATCCCGCGCTTCCCGTACCAGTTCTAGAACGATGGAACGGACGGTTGGGTCGAGGTTGGCCGTGGGTTCATCGAGAACAATCAGTGGGCTCGGGCAACTCATCACGCAGCAAATCGCCAGCTTTTGCCGCATACCGGTCGACATAAAGGCAACTCTACGAGACAAATCCAGATCCAGTCGCTTTGCGATGGAATCGGCAAGTTTCCGGTCTCCGCGAGGATGAACGGAGGTGAAGAATTGAAGGCAATCCGAACCTCGCATCAATCGAAATAATTTGGATTCCGCAGGAAGATAACTGACGCTGCGACGGACTTCTAAACTGTTGCGAATGCAATCCACTCCGCCGATCGTCGCTTGGCCAGAGGTCGGTTTCAAGTAACCGAGCAAGCATCGAATCAACGTGGTTTTGCCAGCTCCGTTGGGGCCGAGCAATCCAAAAATGGAACCTGGCTTCACCGAGAGCGTGCAGCCGTTGAGCGCGAAAAAATCGCCGTAGCGTTTCACCAAGTTATCGACTTGAAGTAATTCAGATGACACTGTGCGCGCTCAATTTGATCTAGCGGTCGAAAGGAGAGGGGAATGGAAACTCGAAAAGGAACTGGAGTCTTTGAAGACTGGACAGCGGCTACTCTGGACTAGTCGCGCATGGATCTTTCCGGACATGGTAGGGGATCCGACGCCCGAGCCTAGGTCAGCAATGGTCGTTTTTCTGGATTTTCGGAGAGGGTTGTTGGAACGGCTTGTTGCACCACTACAACATACCCGTGAACATGCCCGCGATGGCTTGAGCCTATTTTCGAAAATTCCAAAGTTTCCGGCATGGCATTTGTTCTGTTGAAGTGGTGCACGCGAAGAAGGAAACGAGGACGCTACCACTCGCGATGCTGGCGGCGTCGAGAAGAAGTTTGTTCGGAGGCTACAAAAATGTTGTTTCGAAATTGGATGGGATTGGGGCTTGGGCTCGCCGTGGGTGTATTCAGCATCGGCATTGGATTTTCCGAAGCGAAAGCGGATCACAACCGCTTTCGCGCGCCAACGCACTGCGCTCCCTCGCGTCATCACGGGCATGGGTATGGATACGGAGGGCAGGTGATCAGTAACCGGCCGATCATCGTAACCCCGTTTGCGTACGGTCGACCGCTCGGGTACGGGAATTACGGCAATGGCAATTACGGCAATGGCAATTACGGGTCCTACTACGGGAATTTCAATAACGGTTTTAACAACAGTTATTATGGCAATGGATTCAATAGTGGGGGATTCCAGGGAGGAAACTGGCCTGCCGGTCCGTCGTTCGGCGGAGGCGGGTTTCCCAGTGGCCCATCCTATGGTGGTGGTTGGGGCATCTCGATCTACGGTCGATAAGCCGATGGTTCGTCCTGCTGCGGTTGATTTTCCTTGGAGGAAAAGCTGAAGGCATCGAACGAGTCCATTCGCGTCGGGCGGAAGATCGACGCTCGGAACCGTCGACAATTCTACCGAAATGTCGGGACTGCTCGTGGGCCACACGACTGCTCTTGGGCGATACCATCGCTCGCGGGCGACACAATCGCTACATCGGGCGCGATGGGGCCGGTGACCTAACAAGGCTCGGCCCCTATTCGCTTGAAGTGCATGCGATCAGGGGGTACATTTTTCCTTTTAGGCGAAGTGTGCGGGTTCGCGGCGTACCATGGCATCGGATGAAACAACAAGCCAACCCATTCGGTACTACGGTCAACGCGACATCTGGGGCCTGGGGCAATTGCGTGAAGGCTGGAAGTCCCGCGAGCTGCTTTACAGTTTCTTCCTTCGCGATCTGCTGATTCGATACCGTCAGGTTTTTGTCGGTGTCCTGTGGGTGCTGATCCAGCCGTTGATGAGTACGCTCATCTTTCTGGCATTGTTTTTCGTTCTGGGTGCGAATCGAACCGAGTCGGGCGAAGTAACGTCGACGTGGGCGTATGCCCCGATCATCCTCGTCGGCATGCTTCTTTGGCAAATGGTGAACAACAGCCTGCGGGATGCGACAGGCTCGCTGGTCAATTACCGGCATGTCATCACCAAGATCTATTTTCCTAGAATGCTTTTGCCCCTATCCAGCCTTCTGTGTGCCGTATTCGACATGTTGGTCGGTTCGGTGCTTATCCTACCCGTCTGCTATTTTTCCGGGGTAACGATTCATTGGAACACCGCGTTCCTCGCGCTGATCGCTGCCCTATGGTTGGTCGTGTTTTGCTTTGGTTGCATCCTATGGCTATCCGCCCTTAACGCTCACTATCGCGATGTGGGATACGCGTTGCCGTTCGTCCTGCAGATCGGAATGTTCGTGTCGCCCGTGGTTTATGGAACGGAGAGGATTCGAGATCTCCTGAGCCCTTGGGCGTTGGTTTTGTACGAGTCCAACCCCGTTGCTGCAACCATTTCACTGGCGAGGTACGGGTTGTTTGGAAATCCCCTACCGAGCATTCTCGGGCTGGTGACTGCTTTCTTGGTAACCCTAGGATTGGTGGTCTCAGGTCTCGCATGGTTCCAGCGAGCCAATCAATGGATTGCGGATAGGATCTGATGAAACCGATGGACGCCTCGCACAATACCACGATCCACGTCGACCGCGTCTCCAAGCGGTTCCGCTTGGGATCGGGGAACGAATACAGTCGACTTACGGAAGTAATCGCGTCGAATGCTAAGGATTGGTTGAAACGCAATCTGCTGGGTGCGGAGGCCAAGGTTGCATTCAACAAGGAGGGACGGAACGACGAGCGTTTTGAAGGTAATGATTTCTGGGCGCTTCGCGATGTCAGTTTTTCAATAGCACGCGGAGAAGTGGTTGGGGTCGTCGGACATAATGGCGCTGGGAAAAGCACTCTCCTGAAGATCTTGTCCCGAATCGTGACTCCAACGTCAGGGCGTGTCGGGGTCCGAGGACGCGTGGGTAGCTTGCTCGAAGTTGGGACGGGCTTTCATCCAGAGTTGACCGGCCGCGAAAACATCTTCCTCAACGGCGCGATCCTTGGACTCAAGCGAGCTGAAATCAAAAAACGATTCGAACAAATCGTTGAGTTCGCTGAGATTTCCCCTTTTTTGGACACACCTGTTAAACGGTATTCCAGTGGGATGACCGTACGATTGGGCTTTTCGGTTGCTGCTCATTTGCAACCGGATGTCTTGATCATCGATGAAGTCCTCAGTGTGGGCGATCAAGCATTCCAGCGCAAGTGCATGGGCAAAGCGACGGAGTTAGGAAGCGAAGGACGAACGGTTCTTGTTGTGTCCCACAATTTAGCCGCGATCTCGAATATGTGTTCACGAGCGTTGTTGATCGACTCGGGCAAATTAGCCATGGACGGCGTTCCAAGCCAAGTCATCGAAAAATACTTGCATTCCATGAACTCGATCGATGGATTGGTGGAGTGGGGAGAACAAGAGGCACCGCAGTCCTCGACGGTTCGATTGCGTCGCGTCGCCGTGGGTGGAACGGTATCCGATACCCCGACTCCTCAAGTCGATATCGATCGCGAAATCGAGTTGATGGTCGAGTACGATGTCATCCAAGCCGATGCAGTGAATTGCGTACAGATCCATCTGCGCGATGAGACAGGGGTTTTTGTCTTTTCGTCCGCGAATGCACCTTCGATGAACTCAGGAAGCGATACCACGTTCGGCCGACCCCTTCAGCAAGGGCGATATCGAACCGTCTGCAGAGTACCCGCTAACTTTCTTAATGATTCCAGGTACGTTGTCAGCGTGAATTTAGGGCCCGAGGTTGGTCAGCCATCCATTGCATGCGAGTCGGTTTTGACGTTTGTGGTGCACGACACAGGCGCGATGCGGCGCGAATACCTAGGCTCCTGGTATGGTCCTGTGATCCGTCCTCGATTGGACTGGTCCACGCAGTCACTTGGTTAGTTACCTCGATAGGACTGCCACGGCAGATGAATGTTTCGGAATCGTCTGAAGCGATTCATTGATCGCCTTCCATTCCGCAAGTGCCTCCCACCATTTCTCGATTTTTCGAAAAGAGATGGAAACAGCTTCCGATAGCTTTTTTAAATCGCTCAACGGTTTGAAAAGCAATCCTTCAGCACCGAGCGACGTGGAGCGAAGCACCGTCTGCATCGATACCATCCCTGTGCACATGGTGACTTGGATCCCAGAATCCCGCAATTTGATTTCGCGAAGCAAGGTCAGGCCGTCCTTGCCAGGCATGTCGATGTCCAATAGCACGACTCTCGCAGCGGTTCGCAATAACGCCTCCATCGCCTTGCTAGAGTCTTGGACGCTCACAACCTCATAACCTTCTTTGCGAAGATGGTATGCAGCCAGCTTCAAAAAGTCAGGATCGTCGTCGATGTGAAGTACCAATTTGCGAACTTGAGTCATGGCGATCCTCGGATACCAATGGTGCTGTGATTTAGAAAATGGTTTTTTCCAAAAGAGGCTTTCTAGCCCACGGCGGCGGGCAATCGGTTCATCAATTTTGATGCACTGTACGCCGATGCGACTTTGCTTGGGTTTAGCCCTCGGTGTCGGGGCCGCGTGTGGAAGCGAAGAAGCACAGGTGGCGTTAGCGTTAATAAAGAATACGACTAAGAAATGGGATAAATGGTTGGAATAAAACGATTTCGTTTTTGCAATGGACGTTGGCGAAAAGCCTCTAAGGTGCAGTGGTTCAAGGAGTTAGGAGCACCGCGCGCGAGCCTGTATCGAAAAGATTAATAGTGCGTGAATAGCGATGAAACCAGATGTTTCGGAAAGAGGATCTTTTTGTCCTGTTTTCGCATGGCCTACTGTGTAAATCGTCATGGCTTGTTTTGCGAGTGTCCGCGGGTGGAGGGGGGGGTTCCGGCGTTGCTGGTCGTTTTATCGCAATCTGCTTTGCACTAAATGCTCCGGGCAGTCTTCCGGATTCGCGATCGTTGCCGCGAAAGTGCTTGGAAAACAGACCGTGTTGAGAGAGGGCCCTCGCTGCGGATCCTGATAAGGGAAGGCATACACTTCCACACGGGGACCGTGACGACGGTATCTTGGTAGCACCGATGATGCCCCTCAGGAGCCCACCATGTCCAAGCAGCACGAATCTTCCGAAGATAGAGCCCCAGCACGCCAATCCTTCCTTCCATGGGAGCCTCCGAGCAACGCGTTGGATGGATTTACCGATGAATTGGTAGACAACGAGCATTTCGATTTTCTACTCGAACAAGGGGATACAAAGATCGATTCGTCGGATGATGAGGATTCGTCCCTGTCCATCGATACCCTTCCTGACGTTCCCGTCGAGGACCGAGATTCATTCCTGCGATTGGCGTTTGTTCCTGGCATTGGTCCGAAAACGATGATCCGGCTTCTTCGATCCTTCTCATCGGCAGGCGACGTATTGTCAGCGACATTGAGCCAACTCAGTCGCGTTCATCGTGTGGGGCCGAAGTTGGCTTCTTCGATTCGCGATGCTGGCCACGATGGCCTAGCATCACGAATCCTCGATCATTGCCACGACCATTCGATCGATATTCTTTTGCCATGGGATCGCTCTTACCCCAACCTACTCAAGGAAATCCAGGATCCACCGCTGGTTCTATTCGCCAAGGGTGCATTTAGGCCGTCGGATTCCTTGGCGATCGGGATCGTGGGGACGCGACACGCGACCCACTACGGTCGACAAATGGCAGAACGCGTTACGACAGGTTTGTGCAACTACCAACTGACGATCGTAAGTGGGCTTGCGCGGGGAATTGATGCTGTTTGCCATCGCGCCGCGATCGAAGCGTCTGGGCGGACAATCGCTGTCTTGGGTGGTAGCGTGTCGGAGATCTATCCCCCTGAACACGAGGATCTTGCGCAGCAGGTTTCCGAGAACGGAGTTCTCTTGAGCGAGACACCTCCCTTCTCCAAGCCCAAGGCAGGTGTCTTTCCTCAGAGAAATCGAATCATCAGCGGGTTGAGCCTTGGGGTCGTCGTTGTGGAGGCTGCCGAAAGATCGGGTTCTCTGATCACCGCTCGCCATGCGGGGGAACAAGGCCGAGACGTGTTTGCGATTCCGGGCCCCGTAACCTCGAGGACTTCACGGGGATGCCATCAATTGATTCGGGATGGAGCAATTCTCATCGAAGATGCGGATGATGTCATCGAGCATCTGGGTCCCATGGCGTTTCGGACCGAGGTTCGTCCTGGAGTCGTCGTTCACAACCCCTCGGAACTGCAGCTTAACGAGATCGAACAGAAGGTGCTGCTGGCGATCGACGTGCAAGCGACGGATATCGATCAAGTCATCTCGCGATCGGGATTACCTGTTCCCCGAGTGCTCAGCACGATCAGCGTGCTGGAACTGAAAGGCTTGGTCACCCGCACTGGTGGCCGTACGCTCATTCGGCGATAAAATGTCCGTTCCGGCGCGATTGGATTTCTGCACGGGAAAATCCTCCACGGGAAAAACAGAGGGAATGCTCAGCCTCGCTCCGATCGGTAAACCCACAAGTTTCCTTGTGGTTTGCTTGCGTTCACAAAACCGTAGGTAATACTTCCGGAGATTCTTCGCAATCGTTTCAACGATTTGTTCGACGATTGGTTTTTATTGCAGTGCCTCACTGCAGTATTCGTTATGGGATGAAATCAATGTCGAATGAAGGATTTATCCATTCTAGGTCGAACGCTCGAATCCACTCGGAGTTCGCATCGGATCCGGATTTTCGTGAATTGTTGACCGAGTTCGTTTCGAACATGCCCGATCGCGTCCAAGCGATTCTCGAAGCGGAGCGCGCCGGAGACCGAGACGCGTTGCGCCGTTGCGTCCACCAACTAAAGGGTTCCTGCGGTGGGTATGGGTTCTCGTCCCTCACCGACGACGCGTCCGTATTGGAACGCTCTCTCGATCGCGGATGTTCGCTCGAGGACATCGAGCATCAGCTGGAAGCATTCGCCTTTAAATTGAGTTGCCTAACCGCAGAGCCTGATGCATCTCGATAACGAGCGGATTGGGCTATTGCTCCGCAATACCTGAGAGGATTCGGATCGGGTGGCGCGAGGAGGAGCGAGCCACTTGTTCATTGGCTACAGACTCATTTTCCGAGCGATTGAGTTCCTTCCATTCGGCCAGCGCCTTCCACCACTTGTCGATTTTGCCGAACGAGGTATCGATCGCCTCGGAGACCTTGTTAAGGTCGCTCAGCGGTTTGAAGATCAGTCCCTCCGCCCCCATCGATGTCGAACGCAGCACGGTTTGCATCGATACCATCCCTGTGCACATCGTCACCTGAATGCCTGCATCTCGCAGTTTTATCTCCCTGAGAACCGTTAAGCCGTCTTTGTCCGGCATGTCGATATCGAGCAATACGACACGAGCCCCCGTCCGCATCAGTGTTTCCATGACTTGGTTCGGGTCCTGGACGCTCACGACCTCGTAGCCATGTTTCTTTAAATGATACGAAATCAGCTTCGACACTGAAGGGTCGTCGTCGACGTGTAAGACTAACTTTGGAGTCAAATTCATGATGCGGTCTCAAGATGAAAAAATTAGCAGCTAGCCCATGGCTGGAGTGTTGCTCCTTCGTGAGCCAAACGCAGCACGCGCTGCTGAGCGTACGTTGGTGTTCCAATGCGAGATGGTGTTCAGGACTTCGTCGGCCGGAAGAGGCTTTGAAAAAAAGTCACCTTGTGCATGGCGACATCCCCAAGCGACCAATTGCTTGAGCTGGGACTCTTTTTCGATGCCGCTGGAGATGATGGTGGCTTGCTGCGTCTTCGCCTCGGAAACCAAGGACTGCACCAAACTTGCGGAGTGACTGTTGCTCTCAAACTCCGTGATGAGGCGTTTGTCGAGTTTGAACCCTTCCGCCGGGAATTTTCCCAGTGTTTTGACGCTGGAGATCGCGGTTCCGAAGTTGTCGACCACGACGCGGATTCCCGCGTTTCGCAATCGGTGGAGTGCCGCAACACCTTCTGAGTCCTCGACGGTGAGCCCCGACTCGCATACCTCCAACTGAATCCGATCCAATCGGAGACGGGCCCGTTGCGCGGATTTGATGACGGTGTCCAGGAACCGTGGCTGCTTGACTTGTGAATGCGTCACATTGATGCTGACGCGTTTCGGGGCATCGGTGGGCGACTCATAGAACCATTGAGAGGATTGCTGGCACGCGGTCGATAGGGTCCATTCTCCGATCTCTTTGAGAAGTCCACTCTCGTGAATCAGTGGCATGAAGTGGGATTCGGGCATGCCACCATGCTGCGGATGATCCCATCGCACGATGGCTTCCACCGCATCGTACTGCCATGTTTGTAAGTTCATGATCGGCTGGTACAGCATTTGGAGTTCGCGGTTGCGCACCGAAACGCGTAGTGAGTCTTGGCGATTCTCTCGTTCCTTGAGATTGTTCTGCATCGAATCTTCGTAAAGTTTGATCTCGCCACGCCCAACTTTCTTTGCCTCCTGCAAGGAAATATTCGCGCACCGTATCAAATCAGCAAAACTCGCTTTGGGATCGCAACTGAAACAGACCCCAACGCTCACGCTGACGAATTGGTGCGTTCCGGCCAATTGGTAACCTGTGCTCAGCGCCTCGCTGATGCATTCCGCGATCCGCATCGCCGAGCGATTTCCCTCGACTCCCGACAAAATCAAAATGAATTGGTCTCCACCATACCGGGCGAGATAATGCTGGGAACAGCATCTTTCTAATGCGGTCGAGGTTGATAAGACGCATTGCAGCCGCGATGCGATGCAGCAAAGGAGTTCGTCCCCGGCGCCGGATCCCAGCAAATGATTGATTGTGGAGATTCGATCGATACCTA
>CAITIE010000085.1 GCA_903892355.1 uncultured Pirellula sp.
CCACGACCTTCTGGGCCGCCGGGTCCACCAGGGCCACCGGGACCTCGGCCTTGTCCACCAGCGCCTGGACCACGACCTTCTGGGCCGCCTGGTCCACCGGGGCCACCTGGCCCACCGGGTCCTCGGCCTTGTCCACCAGCGCCTGGACCACGACCTTCTGGGCCGCCGGGTCCACCAGGGCCACCTGGCCCACCAGGACCTCGACCTTGTCCACCAGCGCCTGGACCACGTCCTTCTGGGCCGCCTGGACCGCCGGGTTGCGAATGCATTTCCCGAGCGAGTTCCATCAGTTCATCGCGGCTTAGTTTGCCATCGTTGTCTTTGTCATGGCGCATCGCATGCTCGACGAATTGCTCCGGCGAGTGACCAGGGCCGCCTGGTCCTGGCGGGCCACCCGGGCCTCCAGGACCTCGACCGAAATCAGCGGAACCGGGAGGTGGAGGTGGAGGAGGTGGTTCTCCACCTCCTGGTGGTTGAGCGAAAGCGCCGCTAAAGCAAACGCTCGATACGACGAGCGACATTATCCATCTTTTCATGACAACAACTCCTCAGGAGAGAAACAAAGGTTTTGCGATTTATGGGAACTAACTTCTCTGTCGTAAACGGCAACGAGCCAATCCGCAAGACTCTTCGAGCATAGTACTTACTTCGAGTCCGAGGATCCGATGCAGTACAGGTACGTATCGGATCGAAGAAACAATTCGCCACCACTCACTGCTGGTGTCGCATTGAACATGCTCGAGTCGGACTCGAATCGGTTCTGATGCAACACATCAAGTTCCGGTTTGGATGATGTTACGAACACACCATCGTTCCGTGTTTGAAAGTACAACGTTCCGTTGATTGCGATCGGCGAAGCGTACACCGGTCGATCGCGTGACTGTATTCCTGTAACACGGCTTCGATGCAATAGTTCTCCGGTTTTTGCAGAGGCACAGTAGTAGGTTCCACGATCATCGATCCAGTAGAGGTTGCCTTGGGTAAGCACTGGGGTCGATACGTACGAGGAGTTTCTGCTGGTCCAAACAACATGTGTTTTGGAGACATCGCCTGAACCACCGATCCTTATGGCCATGGAACCCGAGGAGCGATAGCCGCCGAAAACGTAGACGATATCGCCATCGAGGATGACACTCGGTGATAGATTGCCGGTGAGTGTTGTTTCCGCGTACCAAGCGAGCTTGCCTGTATCCGGATTGAGTCCCCAGACCTCGCCGGGGACCGCGATCACCAGTTCATCCCTCTGATCATCAACGCGCGCGATCACAGGTGTCCCATAGGCCAATTCCAGCGCCGCAGCGGTCGCTTTCCAAACTTCGTTGCCTGTGGACTTGTCCAGCGCTCGAATCGACTGGCTTTCTTCGGCCGCGTTAACGATCACCAAGTTCTTATAAAGTATCAGGCTCGCTGCGGTCCCCCAGCCTCGATTTCCAGACTCGGTCCCCACGCTCGTCTTCCAAAGTTCTTTACCATCCATGTCATAAGCGACCACACCGGACTTACCGAAGAACGCGAACACCGATGTGCCATCGGTCACCGGCGTGTTGGTTGCGTAACCATGTTCGGGCACACCCATGCCGCGATACGCATCCTCGGGTTGTACGGCATCGACGCTTTTGGTCCAAAGGATCGTTCCATTGGAACGGTCGATGCACGATAGATTCCGTTTGAGACTATCGATTGTGCCTTGATTGGCTCCCGCGCCGTACCCAGAGTACGAACTGATGAAAATATAACGATCCGTCATGATCGGACTGGAGGATCCAGCACCGGGAAGAGGGGTCTTCCATTTGATGTTCTTGCTATCGGACCATTCGGTTGCGATTCCAGATTCGGAGCTGACACCCGTTCCATTGGGACCGCGAAATCGCGTCCATGCGTCGCTTCCAAGGGATTCGTTCGGCAAGGCTTTCGGCGTAACGCCTGTTGAGACCAGCGCGGCCACGTTTGTTTCTGATTCGCTGGATTGGGTACCAGTGGTTTCAACAGCACCAGCAGAGGATACTTGCTCCAAAGATCGATCGTGCGGATCATCGCTCGTTGCAATCGGTTCGGATAGAGCACCCGTCCTGATGACTTCCGATTGCATCCCGGGACGATGAGGGGTTCCCGCGTGGCGTGCGCGAGCGCCGCCTGGACCTCGAAACGCTGGAAGAGCCAAACCGATGCCGGCTACGAACGCCAACATCACCAGCACCCATCGCCAGCGAAACCAACGTGGACGGGACGATTTAAGGTTCATTTGCTTCTCCTTAGGATCTCAACACCAACATGCCCTAGAACAGACGCCCCATGGCTAGGTTGCTGCGGTCGCACCACTGAATCATCCCCACCACGGAATGTCCCAGGCCACAACCAGCCCAAAGCATATCCAGTGAACCTTAAGCCAACATGAACGGCGTCTTTGTACCGAGTAAGAAGTTGAAAGAATTGGGAAAGAGTCCGAATCAGGATCCCTGGATTGGCAAAGTTTCAGTCTCGACTCAAAAACGCCGATAGGATACGAAACCCAAGGATTTCGGCTTCCAAGAGGGAGCAGCCGACAAGCTTTTGCTAGCAATCGTTGCAGAAGCTTGGGAATCGCGTTGGGAAAACTGGGTGAATGAGATCGGTGTGAAAACCATGACGCTTTGGACCCTAAAACACTTTGGATTTTCGCGAGACCTTGGGATGAGGTTTTTTGCGATCCGCGCGGCGATCGCAGCCGCGACGATTCTGCCCGCAGGTATTGGCCCGAACGGGGTGGTCTCTCAGGGAATCGCCCAAGAGAACACACGGACCGGAGCGGTGGTCGGCGGTTTAACCGGTGCCGCGATCGGTGGGGTGATTGGTCACAACAAAAAAAAGCAGACGGCCGAAGGTGTGTTGATCGGCGGTGCGGTGGGTGCTGTGGCAGGTGGGTTGATGGGTAACCAGCGCGATCGAAACTTGCAACAACAGCGCGCCTATCAGCAGCAACAAGCGTACTACAACCACACGCCGTATGGATACGCCGGTCAACCGACCGTCGTCTATTCATCGCCGGTATACGGTGCACCTCCAGTCTACCGGGATGGCTATCGTGCAAACCCTGCTCCGCGTACCACTACGCGTCGTCCGGTAACGATGGCCGAGGTCATCAACATGACCCGTAGCGGCGTCAGCGATACCGTGATCGTTTCCCATATCCAAACCAACGGTGTTGCATCGCGTCCTGACGTCAACGATGTGATCTTGTTGAGTCAGGAAGGGGTAAGCGATTATGTGATCACCGCCATGCAAGGCGGCGTGCCGGTTGCATCAGGAACTGTAGCACCGGGAGTGGTCACGGTTCCGGCTTATCCAACCACAACCTACCCAGCAACAACGTATCCAATAGCTCCGTCGTATCGCGAAGCGCGTTCGCCGCAGCCTTTGTACGCTCCACCGCGTTCGTATGATCGTCGCGGTTTTTAACTCAAAGCTTACCTCTAGCTTTGCGTTCTATGCATTGCCCAGCAGCCGTAAAACGGATCTCGGAATAAGCATTCGACGGAGGATCCTCCTCGCGCTAGCCACTCGGATTCCATCCACGAAGCGGTTTCAGGAAAGTCGCAACTGCGGATATGCTCGATCGCATCGGTTTGCTCATCGAGTGGCATCCCAACCCAATTACAGCGGACTTCTTCGTGGAGCCTAGCGATGAATCCATCGCGGTCCTCATCGTCGCAGCGAGCGATATCGATCCAGATAAAAACACCGGACGGCATCAGGACCCGAACCACTTGATCTAGGAGGTCTTGTTTGGATTGGGTCGAAAAATGGTGCAGTGAGTAACTCGCGATTACGGCATCGAAACCGGCTGCAGGTAAGCTGTTCAATAGTGCTTTCATGTCGCCGGCGAGCAGACGCTTGTGGATAGCCTCGCCTGGGTTATCACCAGAGTTAGTATCAGCAGTGCAGTCCTCAAGATCCCTGGATACCGTTTGCGAGTGGCGTGTACCAGGACCCGTTCTTTGTGCAAGCAATCGCAGCGCATCCTCGGAGAGATCCACACCGACATACTGAGCGACGTCGTATCGATGGAGTCCAGCGCATGCCATCGCCCCATCGCCGCATCCAAGATCGAGGACTCGGATCGGTTGTGCTAATCTCGAAATGGATCGATCGATGGCCGCGTTCATTTCGCGGTGGCGCATCCAGTTGCAATGCACGATGCGGGAATACAAACTCCACGATTGAAAAATCTCGCCACTTGCAATACTCATTCGGATTGGTTGCTCATTCCTATCAACGTTTCAAAAAGACATGCTACCCAAACAACGGGGCCAAACAACGCGCCTATGATACGAAAAAAGGGTTCATGCCTGAAGTGAGGCACGAACCCTTGCGATTGTTCAAACGACGTACGATTTCCGTCGCTCGAAAGCGTTAACCAACCAACTTGGTGACCGTGGTCAGCATCGGACCGATAGCGGGTTCGATGACATCTTTGACACCTGGGATGATGTAGAGCTTCTCGAGCAGTTCCTTGAGACTGTTGACGTAAGGCTTGATGAATGATCCCAGGCCCGTTTGTGCTGCAGCAGGCAGTTTGTCGATTCCGAGTCCTTCGTAGGCCTTAGCGGCATCTTCAATCTTGCTGAGAGCACCCTTTGCTGTGTCCACATCGGTGATCCCGCCGAGCGCTTGGGTCAATCCACCGAAGGTACTATCCAAGCCTTTCTTGATATCGGTAAGATCAGGCAGGGCTGGAACCGATGGCAGTTTAACATCGGCAACATCAGCGCTGGACGGGCTCGGCTTCGAGACTTTCTGATCGGCTTTCTCTGCGGGTTTGCCGCTAAGGAATTGCCATCCCAAGAATCCAAGGAGACCGAGAACACCCAGTGGCAGGAGCCACTTGAGCGGGTTGGCGGCTTCTTGGGTTGCTCGCGTTGCGGATTGGACCGCTGCGTTGGCTTTCCCGCCGAGCACATCCGCCAATCCCATAACACCAGAAAGTTCCTTCGGCAGAGCGCTGCTGAGCAAGTTGCTTTGGCTGCCGAGGAGACTGGTGAGTGCGGATGGATCCAGCGCACCCATCGATTTGGCTTGCTTGCCAACGACCGACATCACGATCGGTGCCAACATGGTGATCAAGCCGGTGATGGACTTTTCATTGAAGCCCAACAGCTTGACGAGGGCAGAGATCACCGAGCTTTGGCTCGATCCCAAAAGCATCGGAAGGAACTTGGCACCCATGCTCATGAGATCCGTTCCAGAAGAGGAACCGCCTCCTCCGATCAATCCACCTAGGTTGCCAAGGATGGAAGTATCTTGTTCCTTGAATATCTTGCTCAAATCACTTGCGCCTGATGGGGTCGAAGCCTTCTTCAACAAGCTACCGAGCAGTACCGGTGCGACAGCATCGATTGCAGACGATGCTTTGCTCTTATCGATACCAACAGCGGAACCCAATTGGTCCGCAACTTGGCCGGCAACCGCCGACTTGACCATATCCAATAAATTGATTGCCATACCAGATCTTTCATCAGAGAGAGGGGGGAAGCTAACTGCGTCCTTCACGCAACGCTATTAATATCTCGATTTTCAATAATTCCATCAGTCCTTAAGGGTAGGATTTCTTCAAAAATTAGAGCGATCGAATCTTAAGGAAGAGCTCCCCACGCCCAACGCCACGGGAAGTCGAGTAAAAGTACTCAACTCCCCTCACTCCCCCTCACTGTGAATATTCGCTTACCCCATAGCCGAGGGGGGCGTATTGCACGGAAACGGACTATTTCCAGGCGGCGTCGAACCATTCGATGGAACGGCGGAGTTGTTCGTCCTCGAAAACGTGGCCAGTTCGATGGTTCCAGATAGCGAGTCTGCTAGGTTTTGGTCGACCTCGCCAAACGGGGGCGGCAACGCGAAGTACCGGCATGGACTGTGAGCCGTCGGCGGCCCCTGGGCCATCTTCGCCGCCGAATACTAAGAAAGGTCGTGGCGCAATCAGCTCCAGCAACTGCGAGTGGCTCAACTGGCCTTTGTCCGCCTCGCCGAGATACCATGGGGCATCCCAGTTGGTTGAGGAAAACGCGATTCCACCTTCGCTAGCGACACCTGCCTGCACCCGTTCATCGAACGCCATCAAGTAGAGGACTTCTTTCGCGCCGAGGGAATGTCCGATAGCTCCGATCCGATTTGGATCGACATCGGGCAACGCGACGAGCAGATCGACGGCTCGCTGAGCGTCGAAAAGCATTTTTGCCATTCCTAGCGTGTTTGGGTGGGCCGCTCGATGGCGATCGACGGCCTCTTGAAATCCCGAGACGTCTTGCCACAGGAAGTTTTTCGGGCAAACGACGACGTAGCCTTGTTTGGCAAAGTGCCAACCGATCGCGCGTGGGCCATGGTTGCGTACGCCAGCGATTTCATCGATGGTCTCTTTGACGGTTGGGTGGAGCGCGACCAATCCCGGCATCGGATTGCCTGGGTTCGGATTGCGGCGTGGTCTCAGCACGATTGCATCCATAAAGATCCCGGGCTCTACCTCAACGCGTAGGTGTTGACGAAGTACATCATCTTCTGTTGATTCAATTTTTGGAGATTGAGCTGAACTTTTATCGTCCGTCGGCTTCACCTCGGTCCAAGTCAGTGGTGTCGATAACCGATCGGGCATCGGCCCAAGAAACTTTTTCCAAGCGTCTCGGATAGAGTCGCGTTGCACGATCCCGTCGGGATCCGTGATGGCGTTCGGACGAGTTCCCCCCCCGGTCGCGTTCCCTGCCTCTTCGATCCATCGGCATGCTTCATCGATCCAAGCTTGTGGGAACAAACGATGGCTGCGGCCTGGAATCTCCGTTCGAAAACGAACGAGTCTGCCGTGTTCCACTTCGGTGACGGTGACGGTTCGCCCGTCGATACCACCAAAGCACAGGTTGCTCGGTTTCGTTCCCAACACATCGATCTCTCGAAGTATTTCCCCGGATGGTCGGAGCACAACTACGGTCCCTTTCCCGTAGCGTGTGACATACAGATTTCCATCGGCGTCACATCGCATACCATCGAAGCCGTGGTCTGGGAACTCCTTCAAGAGCTGTTGAGCACCGAGGCTCCCATCGGCTTGGATTGCAAACTTCCAGATCTTGCGCTGGGCCGATTCATTGACGTAGAGCCACTTCCCGTCCGGGCTGACTTCGATCCCGTTGGTGGTCCCCATATCCGCAGCTACAACACGGCCTATTCCTTGCCGATCGATGTACCAGACCTGGCCTTTCGAATGCATCCAGTCTGGATCGCTGGCGTAGATGGTTCCATTGGGAGCGATGGCCAAATCATTGGGTTGATTCATTGCGGGATCATGGAATAGCACGGAAATTTTCTTGGATCCCATCTCCACTTTCCAAACTTTATGCTCGACATAGTCGGCGATCAGCATGTTTCCAGCGGGGTCAAAAACAATGCCATTGCCGGTGCTTTTTCCCGGTAGCTTGAGGAACACCTCTCCGAGCCCCAAGGCATTCACGCGGCCGATGGTCTGTTGTTCCTCGAAGTTCACGGCATAGATGTTCCCGTCACCATCTCCGGCGGGGCCTTCAATGCCCGGTGTGAATGCATGGGGGACCGTCAACGGCCTAGCGACGAAGAGTTCCTCTTCGCCCGATGGGTTTTGAACAGCCGATGGGTTTTGAACAGCCCGTTGCTGCCGATCCGTCTCGCGGAAAACCTGGTAGGCTTGGGCGCGGACGGGAGTCCGATGGAGCGCATCGATCGCGAGCTTACGGTTTTCTTCGGAGAGTGTTCCGAGTGATTTCAAGAGGGGTTCGACAATTCGGTTGTCTCGGATGTCCGACAGCGCGCTGACAGCCCCCATTTGAAGTTCATCATCGGTCTTGGGTTTCAGAAAGGATTGGATCCAAGGAAGCGATTCCTCAACCGGTCTCAAGGCCACCATACGGATGGCATCATACCGCGTACCCGTTCGGATGTTTGGGTCGAGTCCCATCGCCACCGCCAATTGGATCGCGCGATCCAATCGCGTTTTTGTTTGCGGAACATTTTGCAAGATCCTCTTCAGTTCCTCGTTGGGCCATTGTCCATTGAGGCTCAGTCCATTGATCACCGCGCCGCCGATCACGACTGCTTGCCAATCCCTCAGAGGTTCATCTCGAGCAGGGGTGGCCAGCTCGAGAAGCCTCAAGATCATTCCCGGCGATTGCTCTTCGTTGCGTGTCGCATCGATCGATAACTTCCAAATCCAGGGAATGCGGCGGTATTCTTCTTCGGTGTCACCGATGGGTAGATCTGCAACCAAGATTGGTAAGACCTGGTCCGCATGCGATTTCCATCGACCGCAGACTGTTGTCTTCATCTCATCGCTAGCGCGGTGGCTCAACAAGACTTGAGCCGCCTCCATCGC
>CAITIE010000086.1 GCA_903892355.1 uncultured Pirellula sp.
CGCAAGGCGATCGAAGCGGGCAAAGCGGTGCGGGAGAAGGTGCTCAATCACGCGGAGAAGATCCTCGATTCGATCGACCCCGAAACCGAAGCGAAGAAGTGGATCAACTCGTCTGGCACTTGGCCGGCGTCCTCAGCATCGACCCTGGACCATTTACCCTCCGGGAGCTAATTGCCATGGGGGAGGCGCGAAGCCAAGTCCTCTGGAATCACACCTCCAGCGTGCTGGCGATGCTTGCCAACATCCATCGCGATGCTAAACGCTCGAAAGTCTACCACCCCTCGGATTTTAATCCGCATGCGAAGAAAAGAATCCAACCTCGCACGATGGTTGGAATCGAAACCCTCAAACATGTCTTCATTGACCGGCAAAGGGATATTCAATAGCCATGGCTTCTAGTTCCAGCATCAAAGCCGGTGCAGCCTACATCGAACTCTACACCAAAGACTCCCGTCTGGTGAAGGGACTCAACGATGCAGCAAAGAGGCTGGATGCCTTTGGCAAAAGTCTCCAAGGGATCGGGACCAAGATGGCAAT
The DNA here is from genome assembly GCA_903892355.1 of uncultured Pirellula sp. Classification (GTDB taxonomy): domain Bacteria; phylum Planctomycetota; class Planctomycetia; order Pirellulales; family Pirellulaceae; genus JBKCUI01. The sequence continues at coordinate 538 of CAITIE010000086.1, forward strand.
GCTCGGTGCGGGAATGGTTACCCCACTTGCCGGTGCTGCCAAAGTCTTTGCCGACATGGGGAGCGACATGGTCGACATGAGCCAACGCACGGGCGTGTCGGTCGAAGCCCTTTCGGAGCTTGGGTTCGCCGCAGAGCAATCGGGCGCCGATCTCGATACGCTCGAAGGCTCGCTCAAGAAGATGCAAAAAATGCTCGTGGAGGCGGCTTCCGGATCGCAGTCAGCGCAAGAAACCCTCGCGTCCCTAGGGTTAAGTGTTGCGCAGCTTTCGAAACTTTCCCCGGACGAGCAATTCAAATTGATCGCCGATCGGATGTTCCAAATCCAGAACCCAGCCATGAAGACGGCAATGGCAATGGCCGTCTTTGGGAAGTCAGGGACACAGCTGCTTCCAATGCTCCAAGATGGTGCCAAGGGAATCGAAGAGTTGCAACAACAGGCTCGGGAATTAGGGCTGACCATGGCAACCAAGGATGCCCAAGCGGCCGAGGCATTCGGAGATCGCATCGATGTCTTGTGGAAAGTACTTAAAAAGGGAGTCTTTACGATTGGCTCCGCCCTTGAGCCTGTCCTCTCACAGATGATCGACTCGGTGGTCCGGATCGTTGTGGCCACCAGCGACTGGATCAAGAACAACAGTGACCTGATTGTTACGGTACTCAAGGTTGGAATGGCTGTCGCAGCCGGTGGAGCGGCAATCGTGGCATTGGGTGGAGCAGCAACAGGACTCGGGACTGTTTTTGGTGCGACCGCGACGGTTCTCGTGGGACTTGGACAGGGAATCGCTTTCCTTGGAACCGCGATCGCCGCACTACTTTCACCTATCGGACTCACCATCGCAGGCCTTGCAGCCTTAGTTGGCTATTTCGTCTATACGAGCGGCGCTGGTACGCAGGCGATGCAGTGGTTGGGGGAGCGATTCAATGAACTCAAGGATACGGCACTTGCTGCTTGGCAGGGGATCGGTGATGCATTGGCTGCCGGTGACATCGCGCTGGCAGGCAAAATCCTGTGGCTAACATTGAAAATGGAATGGCAACGTGGGGTCGCCTTCCTTCAGTCCAAGTGGCTCGACTTCAAAGGCTTTTTTATCGGCATCTTCCAAAGTGCGGTCTACAGCGTCGCCGGACTAATGACCGATGCGTGGGCAGGGTTGCAAACTGGTTGGCTGGAAACCACCCATTTCATCGCCGATAGCTGGACGATACTCATCAGTCTGTTGCAAAAGGGATGGAACCGATTCAGCGGGTTCTTTCAAAAGGTATGGGCCCGCATCCAAGGTCTCTTTGGGGATACGAACGCTGAAGCTGAAATTGCAAAGATCAACGACGAGATCGCTCGCCAGGATGAGCTGATCAACAAAAACCAAAACCAAGCGATTCTCGATCGTGAGAAGGAACGCCAAAAGGCTCGCAACCAAATCGAACAGGATCGCCAAGGGGCGCAGTCTTCTCTCTCCAAGATGCAGGCCCAAGAGCAATCAGCGTTGGCGGATGCGAACCAAAAAGCGCTGGCTGACTCTGCGGCGGAGCTCGAGAAAGCCAAAGGGGAATGGAAAGCGGCCCTCGGCGAAGCAGCTACCAAGCGCGCCGAAACCTCTCCTGGGTCCCCAGGTAAATTCTCGCTCTCAGGAATGGTCCTTCCCAACATCGATGCCCTCGATCAAGCACTCACCGATACCAAGAAAAAGACGGATGTGGTTGGTACATTCAATCCACTCGCCGCCATGAACTTGGGCGCCGACTCTCTCGGTGAAAGGACTGCGCGCGCGACGGAAGAGGTTGCAACCAATACCAAAAAACTCGTCCAACAAGCCAACCGCAGTGGCTTGGTCTTTGGGTAGGAGAAACCAATGCCCCAGCCGATCATTGTGGAACGCTTTGATTCGAAGGAAATCAGCGAGAGTAAAGACAATCCAAGTGTGGACTTGATCTACATGATCATGAACACGGAGGATTATGCTACGGCCAAAAGTCTGATGGCCTCAACGATCCCTGCGAAATTTGGGGATCTGTTCCTGTATGATTACCACATCGTTCACCAGGGCAACGGAATCTGGGAAGGAACCGCCCGTTATGTCAAATGGAAGAGTGAGTCTCAGTACTCCTTCGACACCGGTGGTGGGACCCAGCATATCACCCAAAGTATCGCCAACGTGGGTAAGTACGCGGCCGGGGGATTTTCGGCACCTGATTTCTACGGGGCGATTGGAGTAACCGATGATCGCGTTGAGGGGACTGACATCACGGTTCCTGTCTTCAACTTTACCGAAACTCATTTCATCGACAATGCGCTCGTGACGGGGGCGTACAAGCTGGCCCTCTTTAACCTAACAGGCAAAGTCAACGGTTCGAGTTTCAAGGGGTTTGCCAAAGGTGAGGTTCTGTTTTTGGGGGCGAGTGGCTCCAAACGAGGCCTCGAGGATTGGGAGATCACGTTCCGATTCGCGGCAAGTCCCAACGTTGCGAGTTTGTCCCTTGGAACCATTACTGGTATCTCCAAAGAAGGTTGGCAGTACCTGTGGGTTCGCTTTATTGACGACGAAGATACGACGGCCAAGGCGCTGATCAAACGACCAGTCTCTGCTTATGTCGAGCAGGTCTATTCCTATGGTGATTTCAGTGGCCTTGGGATCGGGGTGTAAGCCATGGGGGACCAGTTCCACAAAGTAATGCCGGGTGATCCGCTGAAGATCCCAGCTGAGGCTTGGAACGCCCTTGTGGATTTATCCCAACAGCGGAAAAACCAACAGCATGATTTGCTGAGCCAGGCGGATGGAACCTCGCGTCAAACCTCTCTCGGTAAAGTCCGAAACCTAACCGGGGTTGATTTGGACCGTTTTTCGATCGTTGCGCTCGGTACGCCGATCATCACTCCCACAGCCAATCTCAAGGAATTCAAACGCCAGGTTAGTTTCCAAGGATTAGTTCCCAGCGCCGGCACTGGGCCACGTTTTGGTGTGCTGTTGGAACCCCTTAAAAACAATTTGATTGGAACCGTAGCTGTTGCTGGATGTGTGATCACGCGAGTTTCCGTAGGTGCTGCGGCGTATGCGTGTGCAGAAACGGTCGCTGGTCAAAACGGCTACTTGCGCAGCGTTCCACATGGTCCCTCATCGGTGCTCTGGATCGAATCGACGGGTGCGGTGCGATGGGCTGTGATTCGCTTCGATGATGCCAACTACGAAGAGATTGTTTTCATTACCAGCAATATTCCGGACGCCAATGGTTACTACCCAGGGTCGGTCCAGAGATTTGATGTCACCAGCAAATCGTGGGGCACCATTTTCAATTGCAAGGTGGTGGATGCCAACCAATGACCCTGTATTCACGTCGCTACATCGCCACCTCTGTGAGTGGCTCGGTCGAAGGACTGCCGGTGTATGCAGCGACTTGTGCAGAGCAACGTTCCGGGCAAGGCCCCAAACGCCAGCTCGGACATTTCCTTGGAATGGTGGATGGAGAACCCCTGTATGCGGTGTCTAGTTGTGAGTTTCCTAAGATGGGTCGTTACCTCATGCGTTATGTGGGGTATTCCGATTTACCAATCTACGCCATCGTTTGCTGCGAGCTTTCCTCGAGCGGATCTTCAGGGAGCAGTGGTTCCTCAAGTTCCTCGGGATCATCGGGTTCTAATGGCTCGTCAGGTTCCTCGGGTTCCAGCGGCACCAAGGGATCGAGCGGAAGCAGTAGTGGGTCTGGATCCAGTAACTCCTCTGGATTCAGTGGAAGCTCCGGATCCTCGGGGAACTCGGGCACGAAAGGTAGCTCTGGCCCCAGTGGCTCTAGTGGTACAAGTGGTTCAAGTGGCTCCTCGGGTTCTAAACCATCGGGCAGCAGTGGATCGCAAAGTGGATCGGGCAGCCAGTCCGGATCTGGCTCCCAGTCCGGCTCCCAATCCGGTTCACAGTCGGGTTCACAAAGTGGAAGCAAGCCATCGGGTTCCGGATCATCGGGATCGAGTGGCAGCGGCTCTAAACCAAGCGGGTCTGCACCAAGCGGTTCCGGTTCGGGAAGTAAACCATCAAGTGGTAGCTATGGTAGCGGCTCGGGCTCGAGTGGATCTGGTTCCGGCTCCGGATCAGGGAGTCGCTCTGGATCGGGATCCTCTGGTAAAAGCTCCAGCGGTATTGGTTCTAGTGGCATCGGTAGCTCTGGGAAATCGTCTGGCTCGAGTGGCATTAGCGGTGGCTCCTCAGGAGGTAGCAGCAGCGCCGGTTCATCAGGTGGCTGTTGCTGCCCATGCTACTACCAGTGGAATGGATTTAGCTGGATTGCGGTTGCTGTGCCGGATCCATGCACCCCTCAAGCCGGCCCGTTTCAGGCGGTATGTATCTGTGATGGAAATGCACCAACCAGCCCCGGCTCTTATGTAGGACAAACCAATTACACAGGATGTGAGCAAGGTACGATATGAGTGAACCGATTGCGTGTCTCCACAATGTGGATGGCTATTGCCAGATATCAAGCCAACTGGCACAAGTACCAGTGCCGATTGCCCAGGATGCTTGCGCTGCATGCATCTTACAATCCAATCCGCGCACCAAGAACTCAGTGACCTGTAGTAAGGCGATCCAGTATCGAACGCTGGTCGGCATGCTTCCCACCGATGAGTTGCTGGAGTGCGTGAAGCCACCATCGCGAGGCGTCGGAGCCGAACTGGAATCCCTCATCGAGCAAACTCGCAGCTTTCTTCAGCGTGTCTGGCTGGGTTGGCTCATTCCCCCACGAGTCCAATGTGGCTGCTCGGCCACACGGAGTTCCATGAATCAGCAAGGAGTGCTCGGATGCCTTCGCAATCGAGACAAACTCGCTGACGAGATTCTGGACCGATGGCGAAAGCATGTGCCAATCATTCGATTCGTTCCGTTGTCTCGATTTTTGGTCGGGATCTTTCTCATTCAGGCGATTCGCCGATTTCAAAACAAGGAGACTGCCAATGGCTAGTTGCATGGAAGCCCATCCGGACATGACTCCCGAAGCGATGATGGACCTGATCGCTCAGTGTCCACCAGGACCTTGGCCCAACGCCTGGGGTACCTGGGACAACACGATCGAAGCCCATCGCCTATTGATTGACCAGTACATCGACAACCTCATGCCCAGCAGAGTGACTTACTCGCAAGAACGAGGCATCGTCATCGCTGGGGGAGGTTTAAAGTACTTTCCGAGCGTTTGGGTCAACGTGAATCTGCTTCGGCATTTTGGCTGCACGCTCCCGATCCAGCTTTGGTATCTGGGCGACACCGAGATGGATCCCTACATGAAACGATTACTTGAACCGCTCGGTGTTGAATGCATCGATGCCCGTGAGATTGAGAAACAGCACCCATGCCGGATCCTTTGTGGCTGGGAACTGAAACTCTACGCGACGCTCCACTCACCGTTTGCCCAGGTTCTATTCCTGGATGCCGACAATGGGGTCGTGTGCGATCCAACGTACTTGTTCGACTGCGAAGAGTACAAACGCCACGGCGCGGTTTTCTGGCCAGACTACGCGTGCTGGACTTTGAAACCTGGCGTCTGGAAAGTCTTCGGGATGATGGACATGGCCGAGCCCGAAGTAGCCGAACATGAACGAGCCTTTGAGTCCGGGCAATACCTCATCGACAAACGGCGCTGCGATCGGGAGCTGCGGTTGTCGTTGTTCTACGCAGAGCATTCGGACTTCACGTTCCAGCATGTTTATGGAGATAAGGAGTGCTTCCACCTGAGTTGGCGACGCTTGGGGTCGGACTACGCGATGCCTAGCGCTGGCCCCGGCTGGAATGTTCACACGATTGTGCAGTTTGACTTCCGAGGCCAGATCCTATTTCAACATCGCTGCCAGGACAAATGGCGATTCGGAGGCAACCGCTTTGTGGACTCGCTGGCCAACGAACAACTCTGCTTCGACCTCGTTCAGCAGCTTGCTTCTAAATGGACCGGCGTCCTCTGGCGCAATGAGCAACCGACGGAGAAAGAGCAACATGTCATCGATTCGATCCGGGGCAAAAAGGCTCTGTATCGCCGTGTGGGGTATGACGAACGCGTCTTGGAGTTCACGACGGATGCGATGATCGGCGAAGGTGCCGCCGAATGTGAGCGATGCTGGCATATGAACCAACTTGGCGATGAGATGATTCTCACCCTCGCGAGACTCGATCGTCCCACGTGTCATCTTCGAAAACGTGACGAACGAACGTGGACCGGCCAATGGCTCGAATATGAGCAGATGCCGATCGAGCTTGTATTCCTCGAATCCTAATCAATGAGGTGGTTATTATGTCGTTTTCTGTTTGTTACCAAGTATTCGGTCGGGATTTCTATATTGAGCCTGCAAGTGCGCAGTTCGCAAATGCGGTGTTTCATGACGAGTACCAAGTCAATGTATTGCGGGGACACAACGTACGGACGATCGTCGACATCGGTGCCCATGTCGGGAGCTTTACCGTGATGGCCCATCACTATTGGCCCAATGCCCGCTTCGTTGCTGTGGAACCTCATCCAGAGAGTTTCGACCTCTTGGTGCGCAACACGAGCCACAGTCCCAAGGACAGCCTTACTCTCATCAACGCAGCGGTCACTAGGGAAAGCGGGCGATGCATTCTCTCATCCCCAGTCTCTCACAGTCGTGTGGGCGAATATGCACCGGCCGTATGGGAAAAACTGGAACCGCGGCACAGCGA
>CAITIE010000087.1 GCA_903892355.1 uncultured Pirellula sp.
CCAAACTCACGGATCGAAGCAGCGACGGCATCGACAGCGTCATCGTTGATGCGGGGATTGTTCGGGTACGGACGAATGCGATCGAGATTCCAAACTTCGATTTTCATCGGAGAGCCTTTCCAGGGGAGAAACGAAACGGAAAGGGTTCAGTCGATGTGTGTTTGTTTGGGTGTTTAGCTTGGTTTTGTTGGATCGCTGGGTGGGTTGATTGCATGGGATTTAAGATTCCCACGCACAAAACAAACTCTCTCTAATTTGGTGACCGTTCCCACGCCCCCCAGTAACGGTAAAAAGGCCGGAAGTACCTATGGCAGAGATCGTCTTGAGTGCCAGTTTGGCACTCGTCGCGTGAGGCCCATAAAGGGCCCTCACACGCGACTTGTTTCATTGTTGGCTCTCGACAGCGATCACGCAAGTGCATCGCGTCTATGGGGCCAAATTTTGCGCCTAGTTTGATGCCGTGGGTGTGATGGGGTTGTTGATGTTGGTCGTTGGTTTGGGTTGTGATGTTGGTGTGTGTGGTTGATTCGATTCGAAGTGACCACACCAGTAGTCGTTGAACACGATCGGGAAGCTACCGATCGGTTGTGAGTCACCACAGACAACCGGCGGGTTACGACGGCATTCGCCTCCTCCGCGTACCTGACCTCCCGAGAATGAGATCCGATCCGGTTGATCGCCAGGTGGGTAACCAAAGTAATGTTGGCATCGATCGCATCGTCGCATAGCAGACTCCTCAAACGTGAAACGGAAACAGAAAACGTTACTACCTTAAAACCTTTAAACCCCAGGGCCTCACAAGCCCTCACGCACACACGTACGCGCACGTGTGTGTGTAATGCGTATGTATATATGGACAGATATAGAGAGATATGTTTTATAGATATATATAGGCGACCCCCCTGGCCAAAAGAGAGTATGGACAGAACGCAACATTCCCTGGGGAAATCGCATTTTTCGGCTCGACTTTTGGCCGTTTTGTCCGGCTTGGCGAAGCCCTCTTGGACACCTTTTTTGTCCATGGAGGCCTTGGTCCGATGCCAGTTGCGACCCGGTCAAATAGCAAGACGCATCGCTGCTCTCTGCTACTTTTTGCCGGCAGGCATCAAAACGACGGTTGGAAGGTCCTGATTGGCGTCCGCAAATCATGTTGCACCTCGCTTCGGAGATCGCAACCGATAGACAATTTTGGGCCGGCCGCCAGAGACAACGCTGTCGGTTTCGATCCGCTCTTGGTCGACTAGCGCGTTTCGAATGTCCTCATGCTCGCGTCGATTCCATCGAAGCTTTCGACTGATGTCACGATACGGCATCCAGGTGTCACCGAACTTCTCCGACCATTTCGAGAGCATTTCAATGACCTTCTGACATCGCATCGCGAAGTCGTTTTCATTCGAGTAAGCATTCGCCATGTAGAGCATCCGACGTGTCTGATGCATGATGAACTGAGTGGCCCAGTTCACTGCATCGCCACCGATGACAGGATCAGCGTGGTTCTCGCTGATCGCATACAGTAGCGCAAGCTTCCTTGCTTGCTCGTTGACGCGCCCCCATACCGTGGTGCCCACCGAATCGTTTTGACTCTCAGCCTTGCGATACTCGGTCTCGGCTTCCGTGCGAGTGTCGGCCAGGATCGCGACCGCTTCGGCTGTCTGGGGAACGATCGTCGGAACTGGATGCCAAGACTGGAGATTCCCGTTACCTGGCATCAAATCCTTCCACCACTTGGCTGTCGCGATCACTCGCTCAGGAATCTCCAAGACTTTTGCGTCCTGCCCGTTAGCTCTCGCACCACACTCCAAGATGATCATCCGAGCGAAAAACCCGTTGGTAAGCATTCGCTCAGAGAGTGCCTCGTAGTAGTGATTCGGAATCGCTGTCCCAAAGACGACCAAACAGGGTTGGTCGATCGAGCCAGGTGCTTCCTTGCTAGCCTTACGTCGCATCGGATAGACCGAATTGGCCGACGAGTACATCGTGAGAAGAGTCGACATGAGG
>CAITIE010000088.1 GCA_903892355.1 uncultured Pirellula sp.
AAGCGACCTGTGCATTCATCTTGCCGGTTGGCTAACCGAGCAATCGGTTCAGCCAAAGCTCGCATAAACCAAGAGGGATTGCTGAGCCGCTCACGGATTTCAACGATACGACCTCGATCACCCACCATGGCATCAATCTGGCTTTGGGTAGGCTGCCCCAAGAACTCATCGACCCGTTGACCAGGAAACAGACTCAGCCATCGCCTAGCGATTTCATGATCGGACCAGGTGGAAACCACATCCGGACGAGTGCGCAAGATGACATGCATGTGGTTGGAAAGGATGGCATAGGTTAGGACATCCACCCCGAAGATGGAGGCGATGCACTCAAGCCGTTCACGGATCCATTCCCGACGGAACTCGTAGTTTTTCCCGCTTACCGGGTCCTCGCCGGCCAAGAACGCACGACGCACGCATCGCTGAACGCAATGGACGATACAGACCTCATTCGGATCAAATAGTTCAGCACGCAATGGTCTAGGCATCTGGCATCTCCGGTGCCACTAAATCCTACCCAAACCGCGCATCTTGTGAAGTAGGTGGGTGGCACCTAATGGATGATCCTTGGCGCTCGTCAACAAATAGAATGCAAATACAGTCCAGTTCGGACCGGTTAGGCTAGAAGGTCCGATGGTGTGCTCGGTATGTTTATCGTCATTGTTTTCGTACTCAGGGTGTGGGATTTGGCTTGGTGGGAAGTGTTTCCGCACACGTCACAACCCAAGCTCCCCAATGAAGCCCGTGTTCCTCAATTCTCACGATTTCGAAAAGAAAACCTATGAGTTTGCCGCAATCCCTTTTCATCAGGTCCGCCACTGACGTTATTTTGAGAGGCATATGTGCTGCATTCGTAGCGATTGGTGGGGCCGCGCGAGGCGATGAGGTAGATCCAAGGCCGAACGTTGTGTTGATTTTGGCGGATGATCTCGGATATGGAGATGTTGGTTGTTACAACGATCAGGCCAAAGTTGCCACACCCAACCTCGATCGGTTAGCCCGCGAGGGTATGCGGTTTACCGATGCACACAGCCCGTGCACCGTTTGTACTCCAACACGCTATGGGTTGCTAACCGGCCAAATGCCCTTTCGAGTTCGTAACGGTGGCGCGGTTTTCGCGGGAATTGGAGGTCCATCTTTGATAGCTCCCGGTCGGTTTACGTTGCCCGGAATGCTGAAGGACTGCGGGTACGCGACGGCATGCGTTGGTAAATGGCACGTTGGGATGACGTTCCTTGATCGAAATGGGCAGCCTGTACGCGGTAATGGCGTGGAAGCAGTTCGGCAAGTCGATTTCAGCAGGCCTATCCAAGGAGGACCGACGGACCACGGGTTCCAGTCTTTCTTCGGGACGGCGTGTTGCCCGACAACTGACTGGCTATATGCGTTTATCGAAGATGATCGCGTGAGAACACCACCGTTGGGACTATTGGACAAATCTCAATTGCCTAAGCACCCGTACGCGAATGACTGTCGTCAGGGACTAATTGCCCCGGACTTTCCCATGGAAGAAGTAGATCTTGTTTTTCTTCGCAAGAGCCAGGAGTTCTTGGAGCGGCATGTAGCTACCTCACCGGAGAAGCCGTTCTTTCTTTATCACTGCACGCAAGCCGTGCATCTGCCTTCGTTTGCGGCCAAGCAGTATCAGGGCAAATCGGGTGCGGGGCCTCACGGCGATTTTATCCATGAACTGGATGCGATCGTGGGCGAACTCTTGTCGACGCTCGAGCGACTGGGAGTTGCCGAAAATACTATTGTTATTTTCACCAGCGACAATGGCCCTGAAGTGGCGAGCGTCGTCAACATGCGCAAGGATTATCAGCACGATGGCGCGAGACCTTGGCGTGGGATCAAGCGGGATCAATGGGAGGGGGGGCATCGAGTACCTTTTCTGGTTCGATGGCCTGGTCATATTCCGGCGAATTCTATGAGTATGCAGCTAACCAGTTTGACGGACATTACCGCGACGGTTGCAGCGATTTCTAAGATCAAAATTCCCGAAGATGCAGCGGAGGATAGTTTCGATCTTTTCCCGGCGTGGCTTGACCCGACCCATCCACAAATTCGACCCTATTTGCTGACTCAAGCCTTTGGGGGTATTCGAACGTTGTCGATTCGCAAAGGGGATTGGAAATACATCGATCACACAGGATCGGGGGGCAATCGTTATGAAAGCGATGCGAGCTTGAAGTCGTTCGAGATTCCGGATGATACTCGCAATGCTAAGGGACAACTCTATGATTTGGCATCTGATCCGGGGGAACGGCATAACCTTTTCGAAACGTTTCCGGAACGGGTCGAGGAACTGAAAGGGTTGTTGGAGAAATCTAAGGTTGCGGGACGAAGTCGATGAGGCTTGTTCTCGGACTATGTTTTTTACTCTGACGACAACAGCTCTCGCCAGGAGCCAAAAACGATGGAGTCCATCGTAAACCTTTGGGATCCACTGCTTTCTCTTCGCGACTTCGCGTGAGGCTGATCTGAGAACATCGTGGCACGACGCTCCGCCGTCCTATTTCCCCCACGCATTTCCTTATCCTGCGTTCGTACGAATACCCACGCTACGCAGTAGCGATGAAGCCTTAGGTGGCGCGGACTATGCCGCAAAACGAAGAATCCTCGAAATCCTTTGTTTGAACTGCTCGCTGGTTGACGTAAGTCTAAGCGTATCAATGAGAAAGCCCTTTGACCTGTTGGCCAAAGGGCTCATTTTGAAAGATAGTCGGGGTGATAGGATTCGAACCTACGACCCTCTGGTCCCAAACCAGATGCGCTAGCCAGACTGCGCTACACCCCGGAAAGTTCAATGTTTACACCAACCTCGCGGATTCCGCTAGGGCATTCTCGTACTTCCCCCTCCACATTCTTTAACCGGAAATTTCCAGTCGCCGAAATCTCAAAAAAAACTCGGTTTTCAGGACCGCGCGAAAGCTCTATTAAGAGAGCTGATGGACTGTTGAGGTTCGCTTGATTTTGGGGCAAATCCTTTTATCTGAGTGGGAAAAAAGGCGCTCAACAGGCTTTCTCAGCTGTGCGGTTGGCAGGTTGTGATCGCTCTATCTAGCGGCTCGTCACCGGTTCCAATCTCTCGAGCCAATTCCCGCAAAAATACTTTCAGGAACTCGGTGCGGCGAACCGCCTCGCCGCGTCCCGCAGCCGTTTTCATGGTTTCATGAAGCCCGAGCAGTTTCGCAAAAAAGTGATCGACTGATTGCTCGGTGTCGCGGGGCGGTCGAGTCACCGGAAAAGGTTCGGTAGGTTCATATAGTCGCTGGCCCATCGAGCCGCCGGTCATCAAGCATCTGGCCAGTCCGATCGCTCCCAATGCTTCCAACCGATCCGCGTCTTGGACGATCTCCGCTTCGAGAGTCTTGCACGGTATGCCAGCTGAAAAACTGTGGGCTTCAATGCAGTGAGTGATTTCGGCGATCCACCGATTCTCATACCCAATCGCCATAAGAAACTCGGAGGCCTCGGTAGCGGCCAACCGCGATGCTTGGGAACGCATTGGAGAATTTTTGGGAACACTTACGCAATCATGCAGCCAGGCGGCAGGAAGTATGACTTCAAGGTGTGCAACGCTCCCCTCTGCGAGCTTGATCGCGTTGCTGACGACGCGCTGTACATGCTCGATGCCATGCCCGGAATCGACTCCATGCATCTGAACGTCGAGGAACTCGCGGAATCGTAGCAGCCACAGCTCATTCCATGCTTCTACTGTCACGCTGTGCATTCGCTTCTCGTTTCGCTCGTAGCCAATCTTGAATCTTCGTAGACGGTCCTATGGGTCGCAACGGAGAGATTTCCATCCGCAACAACATCGCGACTGGATTATTTCGCTGGAATGTTGGATTCATTGTGCCAATGTGGGCTCAGTGACCGGTTGGCGAAGGAGGATCCCAGGGTGGATCTAGCAGATTGATCACCGCGTGTCGCACGTCACCTTGACGCATCAATGATTCCCCAACCAACATCGCATCGATTCCCGCAGCTCTCAGCAGTTTTACGTCATCATGCGTAAAAATTCCACTCTCCGCGACAACCGTTACATCCGACGGAATGTTCGGTCGCAGTCGAATGACATGTTCCAGGTCGACAGCGAACGTATTGAGGTCTCGGTTATTGACACCTAACAATTTGGTTCCGGTGGCTAAGACTCGATCGAGGTGGATTGGATCGTACAGCTCGATAAGGGCGGTCATTCCCAAAGAAACAATCAGCTTGTAGAGATGATCGAGTTCGTCCCCTGGTAAGCATTCCGCGATCAGCAAAACGGCATCCGCGCCTGCAACGCGGGCTTCGTAAACTTGATACTCATCGAGGATGAAATCTTTGCGCAAGACCGGAATCGCGATCCGTTCGCGAATCTTGGTCATATAGTCGAGTCGACCTTGGAAGAACGGTTCATCCGTGAGAACACTGATCGCAGCGGCACCGCCGGCTTCATATTCGACCGCGATGTCAACCGGCTGGAAGTTGGGTCGGATGAGTCCTTTCGAAGGACTGGCTTTCTTGACCTCAGCGATCAGCCGCATCGAATCATGACCACGCAACGCCGCAAGAAAGTCTCTCGTTGGCAGTGCGCTGCCAACAGAAGCCTTGAGGGAGTCCATGTCCCGTCGTTTCTTGACTAGCGCGATTTCTTCGCGCTTGCTTGCGACGATTCGATCTAGAACCGTTGTCATGATGGGATCAAGTCCGAGTCGAAGACGCGTACCTGCTTCCAGTTGGGCTTTTGCTCTTCGATAAACTTCAGGTGGCGTGGCTCGGTTTGGTAAACATCGTGAGCAGCACGATTGGCGAATACCACATTGATTGTCACGTCGTAGCCATGGTCGTTCACGGGGCGAGCGAGCTCGCGATTCAGCGTTCCCACGGAAAAATACACAACGCCTTCGTGATCGCTGAGGTATTTGTGGCAGGCGTTGACCAATTCCTGCACTTTGGCGGGCGATGAATCGTTTAACGTGAAGTAAACCATGTGGGACAAAGGAGCCATGATGATCTCAAGCTAGGTAACATGAAGGGGGGAATTATGCGAGGTTTAGGATCGAAGCTACGTAATCGCTGGTACTGGCTTCGTTTCGTAGGTTCGGGACGCTTGATGCCCGAGTTTGTAGTTTTCTTGAGCGATCCCGTATAGTCGTTGGCCAACAGGGGTTGGGTAGGTGCCTGTGATGCATGCACGGCAAAGGTGATCGGCTGGCAGATCGATAGCTCGAGCGATGGATTCGACAGGCAGATAACGCAGGGAGTCGCATTCTAACTGAGCGGCCATCTTTCGTTGGACTTCGTCGGTCAGCACACCGTCCTCCATGAACTTCGGCGCGTAAAGTTCCTCGATGGTGGACATGTCGATTCCGTAGAAGCATGGCGCGATGATAGGTGGGCAAGCCACGCGTACGTGGATCTCTTTGGCTCCGCCTAGTTCCCGGATGCGGTTGAGGAGCACCTTCATGGTTGTCGAGCGAACGATGGAGTCCTCGACCAGGATGACGCGTTTCCCCTCGAGTACTTCTCGGAGCGGAGTGTATTTCATTGCCGCTTTCACTTTTCGGGCTCGGTTGCCTTCGATGAAGGTACGGCCGGAATAGCGATTGCGAATGAGACCCTCGCGGCACGGGATGCCCAGGCAGTAAGCCATCGAGTCCGCGGCAGCCTTGCTCGTGTCTGGAACGGGGACAACAATTGTGTCGCTATCGATCTCAATTTCCTTGCGGGCCATTTCTAGCTTCGCCAGTTCCTCACCTAGACGTGTTCGCGACAGATATACGCTTCGGTCGTCGAGCGTACTTGCTACGTTTGCGAAGTAAATCCACTCGAAGAAACAATGCTTAGGGTTTACTTCGGTCGCATATCGATGCGTCGATAAGCCAGCGGATGAGACGAGCATGCAGGTACCTGGCTCCACCGAATGGATCATCGAGCGGTCGAAGCCGAGGTTGAGGAGGGCAACACTTTCGCTGGCTGCAGCGAAGAAGGCACCATCGAACGCGTAACAAAGGGGTTTGATTCCCAATGGATCCCTCGCCAATAGGAGTTCTCCTTTAGCGTTGAGCAATGCGAGCGAATACGCCCCGTCGAAACTTTTCGCCGCGGCAGCGAATACATCCACCAAGCTTTTGTTTGGGTTGACCGTCAATTCGCGACCGATCTCGTGAAGGATGATTTCGGTGTCGGTGTCGCGGGCTAGATGGTGGTCCCCTTCCCGGGTCAATCGTTCTTTGAGCTCAGGGTAATTTGCAAGTTGCCCATTGAAGCAGAAGCTGAACCATTTGTGCTTATGGATGTGCTGGCGTTCAAAGGGCTGTGCATAATTGCGGTCGTCTTGGCCGCAGGTCGCGTATCGCACGTGGCCGATCGAGGCTAGACCTGCCAGTTGGTGCATGATCGCTTCGTGTTTTCCACGATGCGACAAGCGGAAGACTTCGCTCACCGTTCCGATATCTTTATGCGTTTCAAGCAATTGCGATTGGGTAGGATTGTAGCTAGTCATCCCCGCGGCCAATTGCCCTCGGTTTTGAATATCCTGCAACATGCGGGGCAAAAGATAGGACACTGCGTTGCGTCCGACCTCTGCGCATAAAGGGCTTTCGGGGCCGGTCGGCAAATGGTAGACAGCAGCTACCCCGCACTCGTGATGAAGTTCGCTCATAGGGGATTCATGGGTCGAGGATACACTCGGCAACACAGTCGACAATGGTAGCGGATCGACCGTGACTCGAAAACCGCTAAAGCACGCGTGGCACACAAACCGCTAGAAGAATCCCCTGGAGGGCGGCCAGCGAAAACGGAACAGGGGTTTTATTCCGGTTTTACGTCGTAGTTCGCGACATCTGGGAAATATCGAGTACTTGTGGTTCGCGTTCTCGCAAACGACGGAGTTGTCCGCATGCGGCTTGGATGTCGTCCCCTTTGCGTTGCCGGAACATTACATTGACGCCGCCGTCGAGCAAGGTGCGACGAAACTGCAGCACCGCTTCGGGAGATGGTGTTTCGTAGGGCAAACCGGGTACGGGATTGTACGGAATGACATTGAGCATTGCGGTTCGTCCGCGAAGAAGCTGTACCAATTGCCGTGCGCACAGTACGGAATCATTGAGTCCACCTAGGAGAACGTATTCGAACGTCAGGCGTCTTCGGGTTTTGTCAAAATATCTATCGGCTGCATTGAGGATTGCGTCAATCCCGGTATTTTTGTTGACCGGTACCAACCGATTTCGAAGCTCATCGTTTGGGGCGTGCAGGCTGATTGCGAGCTGATATGGAGCATCGGCTGCTGCGAGTTTATCGATTGCAGGGGGTAGCCCGACGGTGCTGATGGTGATTCTACGAGGGCTGATCCCAAGTCCCAGGTCGGTGTCTTTAGCTAGTTCCAACGCGTCGAGGACGCGGGGTAAATTCGCAAGTGGTTCCCCCATCCCCATCATGACGATATGGCTGAGCCGCTCGTCCGGCTCGAGCAATTGCTGGAGTTTGAGCATTTGCTCAAGGATTTCCCCTCGTGTTAGATTCCGTTCGACGCCATCCAAGCCGCTCGCACAAAACACACAACCCATGGCACAGCCGACTTGGCTGCTGACGCAAATCGAGCGACGCGGACCATCTCGCAGCAAGACGCACTCGATACGCCCTCCATCGGCGAGTTGCAGCAAGAGTTTTTCCGTGCCGTCGGATGAGTGTTGATGTGCCGCTGTTGTGGAGCGGAAAATCTCAAATGCCAAATCCAGTTGTTTGCGAAGATCCTTTGGCAGATCCGTCATCTGCTCAAACGTGTTTGCACGACGTTGGTAGATCCAGCGAAAAATTTGTCCCGCGCGAAATTTCGGAAACGAACGTTCTGCGAGCCACTGCGTTAGCTGTGGCATCGTCCAGTCGAGGATCGAAATTCTTTCAGCAGTGTCGGCCGATTGACCGCCAGCTGAGGATTGAGCGTCGGCCGAGGATTGAGCGTCGGCCGAGGATTGAGCGTCAGGAGTGGGGCGAGTTGCATTAGGACCTGAATTGGTGTTCATGAGAGTGCTTTTGGTCGATTGCGGCCCAGATGCGGGATTGGTATCGCGTTCTAACGCGATCGGATCGGCTTGGATCAGGAGTTGCCGGTCTGTAGTAATACTTTAGTCCTGACGGGATTTTTAGCCATCGCCGATTTCGGTTTAGTCTCGGTCGAATGCAGCTAACTCTTGTTGTTCTTCAGCCATTGCTGGATAAAAGGCCACAGGCTAGAAAAAACTTGCAGAACGGCCGGGGGATGCCCGCTGACTCCGTTGTTCGCCTGAATCTCTTTGATTGCGAGGATGGTTCTGCGGTCAAAGAGCTGATCGATCGTCACGTGTTCTCCTGACTGCATGGCAACGGTTAAATCCGCCAAGATCGAATCGGGGGTCTTGCCCCGAATCAGAGCGCATTCGCCTAGTCTGTATCCGTGGCGAGCCATCCTCAAGGTCCATTGCCAATCCGAGATGATTGGTTGGTCGACCCGCATTTGAGTTGCGTCACCTCCTCGAGGCAACGGTAAATCGGACAGTCCACGCGTTGTGGTGAGATCAGCGTCGATGGCCGAATCTGGGGTAGCCTTAGTGCCCGACTTCTTCAAATCGAACTCACGGGATGGCTCGTACGGGGTATGCGATCCGGACGGGACTGCTGTGGCGGACGTTGAGGAGGCCACCGACGGTTCGGTTTCCCGTGGTCGCTTTGGCGAGCGGTTGGAGGATTCGGAGGTTGATTGCGGTAAGGTTGTTGGAGGTGGTGTTTTCGAGGTGGTGGCAGATTGAATTGCAGTGAGAACATACCGGATCATCGCTTCTGGGATTTGCATCGCATCGGATTGACAGCGCGTTCCCAACTCGCTCAAGGATATCGTCAACTTGCCCATTTTGAGTTCGGAAAGAATCACGAGGCCGTGGTCGAGCATGGTATCGATCAATCCGCTCGCGTGCGACTTTTTCCAGTCTCTCAACAACCCAAACTCAGGAAGCCGTTGCAATCGAAGCCCTGCCACCGCTTTGCTCTCGGTTCCCGAGAAGTGTTGGGTCAAAACGGTTTTGCTCAAGTATCCGTGTGTCCGCTCGATGGCACCTAGAACGATTTGAATGTACTGGACGGCGGCTCGTGTATCTTGGGAATCGGTATTGGTGATGGAAGCATCTGAAGAGCCTTCGCGCGTCGGTTGCTCACGTTTAGCGTCGGATACGATGGGCGTTGCTGCAGCATCTTTTGCATCGTGCGGCTTATCGGAGATTCCGTGGAGCGGCCGTGTGGGTGGTGATACCACGATCACATTGGAAATCGGCTCCCCCGTCTGCTTTGGCTCCCCCGTAGGTATTAGTACCTCCGTAGAACCAGTGGGATCGCTACTGCTGAGCGTGTGGTCGAGTCCATCTTCGGACGAGGATTTTTTTCCGCCTTTGTCTTTCTTGCCCTTTTTGGAACTAACCGATGAGGAAGCGCTCGTGGTAGTGGGCATGCGTGGCCAACCGGAGCGGCCTTGGCAGCGATCGCAAAGTTTGCATTGGGTGGCTGATTTGTCCCCAAAGTATTCGAGAATGGTGAGTTGTCGGCATTTTTGGGATCGAGCGTACGCGACCATTTGGTCCAGTTTTTCGTAGTCCGCTTTTTTTCGCGCCGCAAGTGCCGCATGATCGATTTTGAGGTCATCGAAATGGATATTCCGTTTTCGGAAGTGGATTGCGCGACCGCGAAATGGAGGGACATATTCAAAATCGTCGAGCTTGCAGAGTTCCCGAAGGTGCCGAGACATGGTGTCTCGATCCATTTGCAATTGCTCCATCATCCATCTCGGGTGGATATACACCGCTTCATCGCGACGGTCACCGATGGCTTTTTCGACCGTTCGCATCACCGTTCGACGCACGTTGGCATCGCGTGGCAATAGATCGACGAATGACTGCATGCGGCTGCTGAGTCGAAACATGGCTAAGCCACCTGCGACCTCGAGTCGTTCAAGCACATCCGTCCGCCCGAGAACTTGGAGAGCAGAATTGATTGCTTCGGACGATGCACTTTGCCCAATCTGTTCTCGAATCTCGTCAGCGGTCAATTCGATGGGATCCTCCGGGCGGTTGGCGAGGAACTCATAGAGCGATTGCATCAACTCTCGCGATGGGTTGGCGTTCTCGATGAAGAATTCTTGGATGTAGCGGTCTTGTGTGCTGTAGAGGAGCACGCATTGCGATTGCAATCCATCGCGACCAGCCCGGCCGGCTTCTTGGTAATAAGCTTCCAGCGTACCAGGCATGTTGTAGTGGACGACGTAACGCAGGTCCGATTTATCGATCCCCATGCCGAATGCGTTGGTTGCAACGATGGCCTTGAGTTCCCCAGCCATGAATTTGTCTTGGATCAATTTGCGTTGTTCGGGGAGCAAGCCCGCGTGGTAGGCACCTACGTTGAGCTTGAGTTCCTTAGCCAATTGATCGACCAGAGCCTCGCATCTTTTGCGAGTCGCGACATAGATGATCCCCGATTCATTTCGACCTTCGAGGAACTGGTGTAGCTGTCGATCTTTCTCGCGATCGCTCATGCACTGGACCGATCCAAAGTGCAAGTTGTCCCGCGCGAAACCTGTGATGAACGTTCGCGACGACTCCATCTGCAAACTTTTAAGGATGTCAGCGCGAACGCGTGGGGTTGCGGTTGCGGTCAATGCGATGGTTTGCACATTCCCGAGTGCTTCTCGGAAACGACCGAGCCGCTGGTAATCGGGACGGAAATCATGCCCCCATTCGCTGATGCAATGGGCTTCGTCGATGGCCAATAATTGAATCGGTGTGGCGCGGATCGAATCCAGGAACCTTTGATTTCGAAGTCGCTCCGGCGCAACGTAGACCATCGAAAATCGGCCCGAGGAGACTTGTTCAAGCCGCTCGTTCTGTTCTTGGGGTGAAAGGGAGCTGTTGATCAATGTTGCCCGGATACCCCGCTTTTGGAGTCCGTCAACTTGGTCCTTCATCAAGGCGATCAGGGGGGAAACCACGATCGTCAATCCAGGCCGGACCAAGCTGGGAAGCTGGTAACAGAGGCTTTTCCCGCCCCCTGTCGGCATGACGCAAAGGCAATCATTGCCCGAAATAACATGCTCGATGACCTCTTTTTGTCCTTTGCGGAAACTCGACAAGCCGAATTTGCTCAATGCGGCCGTTAAATCGAGAGTTGCTGGGGATACAGTCATGGACACGACGGGTTTTTGGCGAAATTGAGAAAGCAGAGGGGACGGAGGAAACGGTTGGATCCGATGCGAAAAGGGTCGTGCGGCAAGGCCTAGCGGCGACGCCTTTAGGCAAATCACCCCATCGACTGTTGCATCAAGATCGCGGACCTAAGGAACGCATTGAAGACTCCCGATTCGTAAAAATACGGTTACGCAGCCCCCTGCACCAGCCCCGGCGACGGGTGGCTGGTCCCCGGAACATTCAGAAAAACCGAAAAACCCTTATTCAACTTAGCTAGCGTAATAGGAGCCCGTCCCGTACCGAGTTAAACTTGATCGGTACACCGTTGGACCCCTGCACCTAGAAGCTCCTTTCGACCATCCGCGGAAATGAACTCAAGACACCTGGTATTCTGTATCGCTTGGTCCGTTTTTGCCGTTAGCGCACTCTGCGCCCAGGATCCATTCGACGATCCCATGGCCGATGCGAGCGATGCTGCGACCACTGGTAAGGGTGGGATCGGGAACTCAGCTACGGAAGGAGCTCGGACGAGGGCCAGCGCGCTCGAACGCGACGCGGTTGTCCGATCGTTGCGGGCGAATCCGCCATCGACCCCGATCGAACTGGCGAAAGCGGTGCAACTGATGGCGCGGATTCAGCGTTGGGATGAGGTGGCACTTTGGCTCGATGAGCTGGCTCGGGTTCCGTTGGATCCTTCGACCGCAGTAGACGTGCTGCAAGGGGCCGGGAGCAAAACATGGGTGGATATCGAGAAGAATGCGAATCGCTTCAACCAACAGCAGCTAGCAACGGTCGCGAAAATTCGAAAGTCCGCGGACGAGTCGATTCACTCAACTTCCACGTTGGGCGAGAGCATCAAACTGCTGCAAAGCGCGTCGCAGGCGGATCGGCTTAAGGGGTTTCAATCCATCAAGTCTGCCGGAAACTCGGGCATCACCGCAATCTTGAACGCGGTGATGTCGGACAAGGGGCTTGTTCCTAATCCGTCGATGGTCGAAGCTTATTCGTTGCTAGGGAGTCGAGCCACGAGGGCTTGGCAAGTAGCGATGACCAGTGTTCACGACGACGCCCGCAATCGATTGGTGCAACTGGTTGCCAGAGCACCCAAGCCCGACATGGGTTGCGAATTGCTTGCCGCGTTGCATGACCCCGCGATCTCTGAGGAAAACAAGAAGGCGATCAAGCAATCGTTGCTGGACCGTGCGCAAGCTATTCCCGCGGCGGTGCAGGTGTATCGATACTGCTTGACGCAGGTTGACAAATCGATAGCGAGTTATCGCAACCATTTGATGCTTGCAGAACTCGATACCGAAACGGGCTGGGCGCTGCTGCGGGACGGACGCACCGTCGAAGAGCAGAACGCCACTCCAGCTCAGTTGTATTTGGATCGGGCATCCCAAGCTGCCATCGCTTCATTGCGACTCGCTGCTGCCAGCGATGTTGCGTCAGCCAAGGCGGTTGCGGCGCATTTGGAGGCGTCAGCGCGCCGTGGAGAGGTCGATATGACCGGGAACGTGGCGTTTCAAAAGATCCTTCCGGAATCGCTCCGAGATAGCCATGAGTTCGCGTGTTTGGTCGCAGATGCAGCGAAAGCGGAGCAGCTCATCGGAGCGCAATCGATCGCGACCTCAAATTTGACCCGATGGGCCGGCCCACTGATCCCGGTTGCAGTTCGAGAACGATTGGTGGCGAACACGAAGTCCGGACATCCCTTTGTCCGATATACAGCTGCCACCGCGTTGATGAACACGATATTGGCCTTGGAGGATGAGAAACAAGCAAGTGAGCCGCGGGCGGGCGGGGAGCCATCGGATGCCGGCAGCAACTCTGTAATGGTTGAAAAGAATACACCCTCCGGTGCATCCTGGTATGGATTCGATGGCCGCAGCAGGATCGACACCGTCGGCTTGGAAATGCAGCAATTGGCGGCGGAACCGTTGGTCTTGATCGTTGGCGGAAGCAGCTCGCTCCGTTCCCACGTTCACAGCTTGGTTGACCAGTTGGGGTACCAATACATGGAGGCGTCGTCGGTTCACGATGTATTTGCGGCGTTGCGGGCCGCGGTTCCTATTGAGTTAATCGTCATCGTCGACCATGTCCGCGACAGCGACCTCGGGCAGCTGATCCAGCGGATTCGAGCCAATCCGTCCACCTCGACCGTTCCCATAGCCTTGCTTGCTGATTCTCTAAGCAGAGGAGAGCATTCTGTCGCGGCTGCGGATCATCGGGTCGTAATGGGTGGGGTTCCCCCCGAAGCCGAGGGATTGGGGGACGTTCTCCGGCAGATCGATTCCTTTGAAGACATGCCTCGAACCGAGACTGAGCAAAGGATCTTATGGCGTGAATCGGCAATCAATTACCTCAAAAGGATGCATCCTAATTCTCTCCAAAAAGGTGCCAATACGTTTGTAAGTTTAACCGCCTCAAGTCGCGAAGAGCAGCAAAACTTATTGCGGATCATTGCCGATGCGGCGGAGTCGACTGCCAAACGCGAGCAGGCAAGCCAAATTTTTGTGCAGTCGGTGCGCCGTTTTGGGCTGTTGATCACTACCGAGATGGCGAATGCTCAGTACGATGTGTATAACGCGAGGGGTGAGATCGAGCCGGTGACCCGCGCGGTACTTGGGCGGGTCTTGGATGCGATCGAAGCTTCGAACGGGCAGAAATCGTGGTCGGACATTGCGCCCTAGACGTTCGGGAGACGAACGACTTCATCATCTCTCTGGCTCAACGATAAACCGATCGAGCCGATGGCAAGTTTGGGAACAGACTCTGGAAAAGCAAAGCATCTCGGCAATACCCTGTTGCCTGGTGTGATCGGCTCGTCCCCAGCCATGTGTGAGGTAGCTCGCGTGACCCGGCGCGTTGCGATGACAAATGCTTCGGTGTTGCTGTTAGGCGAGACAGGGACGGGTAAAGAAGTGATCGCGAATGCGATTCACCAATTAAGCAACCGCGTCGGTGGGCCATTTGTGAAAGTGAACTGCGGCGCCCTCAGCGAGAGTTTGCTTGAGAGCGAGCTGTTCGGCCATGTGCGCGGCGCATTCACCGGTGCTGTCGGCAACCGGGCTGGCCGGTTCGAGGCTGCTCACACGGGCACGATATTTCTTGACGAGATCAACAGCACGTCGTTGCACCTGCAAGTCAAATTGCTGCGGGTTTTGCAGCAAAAAGAATTTGAACGGGTGGGCGATACCGAGACGGTAACCGTCGATACGAGGCTGATCGCTGCTAGCAATCGGGATTTGGCAGAGGAAATTCGCGAGGAGCGGTTTCGCGAAGATTTGTATTGGCGATTGAACGTCGTGCCGATCGAGCTTCCCCCCCTTCGCAAACGTAGGGAAGACATTCCGGCATTGGTGGCGTATTTTCTTCAGCAGTACAGTCAGCAAAATGAACGCTATGTGGTCCATATCCAGCGCGAGGCCATGCAGGCCCTTCAGGAATATCATTGGCCTGGAAATGTTCGGGAATTACAGAATTACGTAGAGCGCGCGGTGGTGATGTCGGAGTCGGATGAGTTAACCGTTGAATTACTTCCCGGTGAGGTTACCGGGTCCCAGCCCGTGCAGCGGTTTAGCACATCCTCCAGCATTCCGCTCGATTTTGAATCATTGGCGGTTCAGTTGGTAGCCGAAGGTATACGATTAGACCAACCTGACGGGACCGATTTGCACTCGAAGGTTGTCGATAAGGTTGAGAAGGAGTTGATATCGCAGGTCCTTCAGGCGTGTGCGTATGTGCAGACGAAAGCAGCGACCAGACTCGGTATCAACCGCAATACACTTCACAAAAAAATGAAGGACTACAACCTCGATGAGGGGGATGCGACCCCCGAGGCGTGAATGCTCATCGGTTGATCGATAAAACCCGACACCAATCTGCGGGTATCGAAGCCATGCGTGTCGAACGACAAGCGTTCATGTACGAGTCCGAAAATCCATTTGGAACCATCAAGGATCCCGAGCATGCCTCACCGATTCAGTACGATTCAAGCGGCCGTTGAAGCGATTGCTGCTGGCAAGGTCGTCATTGTTCTCGACGATGAAGATCGCGAAAACGAAGGTGATTATGTCTGTGCGGCCGAGCGAGTTACCACGGAGAATATCAACTTCATGCTCGCCGGGCATGGCCAGTTGTGCTGCTCCATTCTGCCCACAGTTTCAAAACGCCTCGAACTGCGTCCGCTGGTCGAGGAAAACACGTCACCGCTCACTACGGCATTCATGACTCCGCTTGATTTCACGGGTTGCAAGACCGGTATCACGGCAGCAGAGCGTGCGGAAACCATTCGACGGCTCGCATCGGAGACCACCAAGCCCGAGGATTTCGTACGGCCTGGACACGTATACCCTCTATTGGCCAAAGAGGGTGGCGTGCTGCGGCGGGCAGGGCATACAGAAGCCTCTATGGATTTGGCCCGTATGGCTGGATTGGCACCTGCCGGCGTGCTCTGCGAGATTTTGAACGCAGAAGGGGATCGTGCGACACGAGATGAATTAGTAGAACTCGCCCGCAAGCATCAACTGGAGATCATCACCGTTGAGCAACTTATTTCGCATCGTCGAGTTAGCGAGAAACTGGTTTCGCGTTCGGCCCAATGCCCGCTCCCGACCAAGTACGGAAATTTTGAAATCACGGTCTACGATGTGCAATTTGAAACCCAGGAGCCCATCGCATTGTCGCTCGGCAAGCTGGATGACCCCAGCTTAGGGCCGCCGCTGGTTCGAATGCATAGCAGCTGCTTTACCGGAGATTTGGTGGCTTCGCTTCGATGCGATTGCGGAGATCAGCTTCATCTGGCCCTCGAAGCGATCGCTCGCGAAGGGCGAGGCGTCTTGGTTTACCTCCCGCAGGAAGGACGAGGAATCGGCTTGGCCCAAAAAATTCGAGCATATGCACTTCAAGACGAGGGGCTCGACACGGTCGAGGCCAATCATCGGTTGGGGTTTAAAGCAGACATGCGGGATTATGGGGTCGGGATCCAGATACTCAAGGATCTAGGCCTTCGAGACATACGTTTATTGACCAACAACCCCAAGAAAACCGAAGCCTTCAATTTGAGAGGATTTGATCTAACGGTGGTGGATCAAGTGCCCATCATTTCCCAGGCCAATGAACATAATGCGAGCTATTTAGCAACCAAACGGGACAAAATGGGGCACTTGCTCCCGTAGCCTGCGAGTCGGATCCACGGACGGGTGTGAATCGGTTACATTCTTCGCTGAGCATGCGAGCGTCAGTCAGCCCGTATCCGAGCGAAAGTACGCGTTGGCGCAAATTCCGAAGCCAACGTTTCTGTTGTTATTCAAACCACTTTGATCATGTCCGAACCTAAGATCCGACCCCACGTTATTGTGAAACCTCCAAAGCATCTCGATGCAGCTACCTCGGGGCCGCTTGAGAAGGAAATCAATATATCAGCCACACAACCAGGGATAATCGTCATCCTCGATATGACAGATGTTGCGTTCGTTAGTAGCGCAGGCATCCGTTTTTTGCTTGTTACCAAAGACAGGCTCCGAAAGCTCGGTGGCGAGTTGTGGCTGGCGAAAGTCAACAGTAACGTCCTCGAGGTTCTCGCGATTTGTGCCCTCGATCGAGTGCTGATCATTCGAGACTCCGTCGAACAGACACTTGCTGAGTTAGCACAATCCCATTAACCGCCCATTCCTCTGATAGATCGCAGTGCAATGTCTACCGAAAAATCCCGTGATCCGCTGGATGTCGATCTGGCCCAGATGCCTGGACAAGGCCTCAGCAAAGAAGATGCTTTCTTGCGGATCCTCGATGGGCATTGGCGGTATCTCGATAACCAGCGAAGGAACGTTACGACCACGGAGGAGGATCGAAATCGGCATGCGCAAGGACAGTATCCATTCGCCGCCATCTTAGGTTGTGCGGATTCCCGTGTTTCTCCAGAAGTTATTTTCGATCAGGGGCAGGGCGATTTATTTGTGGTTCGAGTGGCCGGCAATGTCGTTGGAGATTTTGAGGTCGCCAGCTTAGAGTATGCCATTGAGCATTTGGGGGTGAGCCTCGTAATTGTGATGGGGCATGAGAAATGCGGCGCGGTCAAGAGCGCTATTGCGACTCGAGAGGCGCCCGGCGCTATCGGCAAATTGCTCCAGCAGATTTATCCTGCCGTGGACGAAGCCAAAAACATGGAAGGGGATCTTCTCGCTCTCGCTGTTCGTTGCCACGTGAGTCGATGCGTGGATCTGCTGGTCGAGCAGAGCCCTTCGATCGCGTCACGCGTGACCGATGGACGATTGCGCGTCATAGGATTGATCTACGATTTGGGCTCAGGCGATCTCGATATTCGCAATACACGCGGTTAATCGACTCTTGACATCGCCTACCGCAAAACACTAAACGCAGACTTCCGCCATGAGAGCCTTGGCGGACCGCCAACGCCTCGCGATTTCTCTTCGTGTTACGCACATTCGAAATGGCGAGCTTCGTTGAATGGACCTCGCTCGACAGTCCGGGGAACGTTTTGAACGTCTTGCATATTTTATGGTCGTTTCATGCCTTTTCAGCAACGATGGATGCGTTAATGTGTCTTCGAAAAGGAACTGCGACATCTCGTTCTTGGTAGTTTGCGATCCTCACGTATTGCGCCTCTTATTACCGCTAATGAGGTGATTGAGGTAGGGCTGCGTTCCCTTAGCGATTCCTCGCGTCAATAATTCGTTAGGAAATCTTTCGCAATCGTTTGACTCACCTTAATCGTAAAGCAGACTTGTTCGTCCACAATGGAGGGCGTCGGCCCTCAACCCAGTAAAAACATTGGATTTCACAACGTAACGTGTTTTAATATTGCAGAGGTGTTGCGATGAAGATATTGGTTGCTGATGATTCGGGAATCATGCGAAAGATCATCATCCGTTCACTACATTCGATCGGCATGACGGACGTGGTAGAGGCTGCGAATGGGCGCGAAGCGGTTGAATTATTCAAACTGCATGGACCCGATTTGGTGTTAACCGATTGGAATATGCCCGAAATGACGGGGCTTGAAGTCGTCCAGGAATTGCGAGGGTTGGGAAGTCAAATCCCGATCATCATGATCACGACCGAAGCGCAGCAACGTCAAGTCATCGCGGCGATTCAAGCAGGTTGCACGGATTACCTGACCAAGCCGTTCGAAGCAGATTTTCTTCGAGAGAAGCTGGACAAATACATCACGGTTTAGTGACGCCGGGATTTCTTAGTTTAGCTAACGATATTTGTATTTAACGTGGTAACACGCGTGCTGGCTGAAGGTGCGCGCCGACCCAAACCATAACCTTAGAGATTCAAGATGACTTCAACCGTTCAAGAGAGCCTCGGCATCAGCAAGGATCGATGGGTGATCGTCGGCCCATTCGTGCAATGCACGCAAGATGTCTTTTCGATGATGCTGCAGTGGGACGTCTCTCTCGAAGGAGTTGCAGAGAAGGCCGGCTTTCAATCAAAGCATGATTGCAGTGGCTTCATCGGTTTATCCGGTGGAATGAAAGGCTCAATCGTCGTCAGTGTGGGTCGTGAAGTTGCGTTCGCGGCAGCGGAAGCCTTTACCGGAGTTCGTCCGACATCCATCGACTCCGTCGTAAAGGATCTCGTCGGAGAACTGACCAACATGATCGCTGGCTCGAGCAAGGATCGGCTTGGATTTGCCGGTATTTCATTGAGTTTGCCCACCGTTGTTGCGGGGAATGAACATTCGATCTGGTTTCACACGGGTGCCACCGTCGAGATCCTTCACTTTTCTTCACCGTACGGTCCTTTCTCCGTTGAAGTCGGGATCCGAAACGACTTGTAATGCGAACATTAATTCGTTTGAAAGACACAGACATAAACCACTTCGTGTGGAACGGATACGAGTATGACGATTCAAGATGATGAATTGCAAAAAGAATTTGTGATCGAGTCGCTCGAACACCTTGCGTCGGTGGAAACACAGCTCCTCGAGCTCGAGTCGGATGATGATTCCATAGATCTCGATAAGATCAATAACGTTTTTCGCGCGATCCACTCCATCAAAGGAGTCGCAGGATTTCTGAGTTTAGATACACTCGAAAGTTTAGCGCACCGCGAGGAAGAGGTGCTCAATCGCTTGCGAAATCGCGAGTTGCGTCCGACGCATGATGTCATTAACACCCTTCTTAAGGCCACGGATCGACTTAGGTCGTTGCTCGATTCCATCGAATCGTCCAACTCCGAGGATGTGTCGGATCATATTGACGCTCTCGAGAAGCTACTCGCGGATTCGTCGATTGAAACTTCTGTTTCGGATTCATCCGAGCCCAGCCATGTTGAGCATTGCCGCGCCGTGGAAATGGAGCTGGTAACGACGGACGGTCCAATGCCAGAAACATCAGCGCCGCAGGAACCTTCAGCGCCCGAGGCTCCGTCGGAAGCAGGTCGAAAGAATGCGACCGGATTGCGCGATTTTCTCATCGAGAGTTTCGATCATCTCGAACAGATCGAGGCCTATTTGGTGGCACTTGAAAGCAACCCCGGAAGCCAAGATGTGCTCAATGCGATCTACCGGGTGTTCCATTCTCTCAAGGGGTCCAGCGACTTTCTCGGGTTCCAACGCACCGCTGCGGTTGCGCATGCATCTGAAGGAATCATGAGCGAATTGAGAGCGGGTAGATTGGTTTACAACACGCCAGTCGCTAATTGCATGTTTCAGGTTCTCGATCACCTACGGAAACAGATCAGCAGGATCGAGCAATTGCACGGTGAGGGAATCGACGATGTAGAACCGGTTTTGGAGTGCATCCAGGATGTGCTACGGGTTATGGATCACGGTTCTAGGGTGCCGGTAAAGTTGGACTCGAAACGAACGCCAGCACCCCAGGGTATACCAGCGTCTTTACCACACGCGTTGGAGTCGTCAAAGATTGCAAGCGATTCTGCGCCAGGAGTTGCTAAACCCAGCACTCCTAAACCGACTCCAGCGAAGCCATCGCCGTCGAACAATCCCGAGGGCGCGGCTCCATCGGCATCGGAAAGTACGATTCGAGTCGATGTCTCCCTTCTCGACAAGCTCATGACGCGTGTTGGCGAATTGGTGCTAGCCCGAAACCAAATTTTGCAATTTGCAGGCAAACTAGCTGACAACGATTTGATCAGCGCCACACAGCGACTCAATCTGATCACCACGGAACTCCAGGAAGGGGTTATGAAAACCCGAATGCAACCGATCGGGAACATTTGGAGCAAGCTGCCGAGATTGGTCCGGGATCTCGCCGAGACTTGTGGCAAGCGGGTCCGGATCGAGATGCAAGGGAAGGATACCGAGCTCGATAAGACCATCATCGAGGCGATCAAAGATCCGCTCACGCATTTGGTTCGAAACACAGTGGATCACGGTATCGAACGCCCGGAAGTACGTGTGGAATGCGATAAGCCCGAGGAGGGATGCTTGTACCTGCAGGCGTACCATGAAGGGGGACAGGTCAACATCGAAATCTCGGACGATGGTGCCGGGCTGAATCTCGCAAAAATCCGAACTAAAGCGGTTGAAAAGGGGCTGATCACCCCGGATCAAGCGAGCAAGCTCAGCGATCACGATACTGCTCAGTTGATTTTTCTCCCGGGATTCTCGACCGCTGACAAGGTATCGAATGTCTCCGGGCGAGGCGTGGGCATGGATGTGGTGAAAACCAATATCGAGAAAATCGGCGGGACAATCGACCTGCAATCGACCGAAGGTCTAGGGACCTCCATCAAGATCAAAATCCCCTTGACCCTCGCGATCATCCCAGCCTTGATCATCACGAACAATGGGAACCGATTCGCGATTCCACAAGTCAATTTGTCGGAGTTGGTTCGCGTCGATACGACGACCTCCGAAACACAAATCGAATGGATTCACGGAACACCCGTGTATCGCTTGCGAGGACAGCTTTTGCCCTTGGTGTTTTTGCATCAGATACTGGGTAGGTCAGCAGGTGGACAAAACGTGTCCGAGTCGGTCAACATTGTTGTGCTCCGCGTTGATGGTCGGCAATTTGGACTCGTGGTTGACCGAATCAACGATACGGAGGAGATCGTGGTGAAGCCGATGGGCAAACTGCTGAAGCACATTCCTGTTTTCGCAGGGGCTACGATCATGGGAGATGGAAAGGTTGCACTAATCCTGGACGTGTTGGGGTTGGCATCGAAGTCGACCATTGTTTCTAAAGATGCGAACCGAACGGGATATCATTCGTCAGCGAACGCTGCGAACGCGAAGATCACTCCTACACGGCAGATGGTTATTTGTTCCAGCGAGGACCGACGATTGGCACTGCCGATCTCGCAAGTTGCCCGATTGGAGAAGATCCCAGTCAAGGAAATCGAACATACCGATAATCGGGAAGTGGTGCAGTATCGAAACAGTATTCTGCCGTTGATCCGATTATGCGAGTCCCTTGGGATCCGCGACACCACCCCATCGAGTGATGGATTGATGGATGTCATCATCTATGAAGAAAACTCCCGAACCTATGGTTTGGTGGTTCATCGAATCGTAGACATTGTCGATGCGACCATCGACGAATTGCAACCCTGTAATCACAAGGCATTGCTAGGCTCTACGGTTATCCATGGGCACGTCACTGAGGTTGTCAACTTGCCCGCAATTATCCAAAGGGAGTTCCTAGGAATCATGCCGAATGCATCGGAAGGCGAACAGAGGAGTTGCCCAGAATGAACGACGAAACGCGATTGTGCACATTCTTCTTAGACCAGCAAATGTACGGAATTGACGTCCGTTCTGTTCAAGAAGTGATTCGTTACCAAGAGATGACCGAGGTTCCACTCGCGCCGGAATCAGTGGTGGGATTGATCAACCTTCGAGGGCAAATCGTTACAGCGATCGACCTGAGGAAGCGGCTCAAACTGCCACAGCGCGGGGGGGATGCACTTCCGATGAATGTGGTGATTCATGGAGAAGATGGTGCGATCAGTCTCTTGGTGGACCAGATTGGCGATGTGCAGTCCATCCTCCCGGAGAATTACGAGAGCCCACCAGACACGATGAGTTCATCGTCGAGGGAATTAATACGAGGGACATACAAACTCAAGGATCGCTTA
The DNA here is from genome assembly GCA_903892355.1 of uncultured Pirellula sp. GTDB lineage: Bacteria > Planctomycetota > Planctomycetia > Pirellulales > Pirellulaceae > JBKCUI01. The sequence continues at coordinate 22,266 of CAITIE010000088.1, forward strand.
TTACTGGTTTTGAACACGGAAAAAACGACGCGCTTCTCGGATGGGAGCGACTAGCAATCGACAGTAGAAGTCGTCCCATCCCTTAGTACTCGAACTATCCAACCCCAACAATCTCAATCAACTTCCAATAGCTCAATCATTTAGGAACGATACCATGGCAAATGCAACCAGCCCTCGCAGCAAAACATCGGCTTCTCGAAAGAATCCGGAACCGCAGAAACTCAATGGAAAGCCTCGCAGCGCGAAGCGATCCTCGCCGAGCTATGAAGATCAATGGAATGCGGTGAGCCTTCTGCAATTGACCGCTGAGTTTGATCTGGACGGCACTTTGCTCGAAGCGAACAACAAGTTCTGCCAAGTATTTGGATACACGCAGCAACAGTTGCAAAATACTAACCATGATTTATTCATCCGTGAGAAGGATCGCGACGAAACCAACAAGCTATGGCAAGCGATGCTGTTGGGACAATCCCAGTCGGGGGAGTACCAACGCGTGGGTGTCGACGGTAAAGAAGTTTGGCTTCAAGCCGTCTACGCAGTGATCTGCGACGCGAGGAATAAGCCAGAGCGAATTGTCTTGATCGCGACAGATGTATCCGACCGGAAATTGATGCAAGCTGAACTCGACGATCTTCGTGTTCGCTCGCAAGTTATCAACATGACCAGTATCGTTTCCGAAGCTGATCTGCGAGGGGATATCCTTTCTATCAACGAGAAGTTTGTTGAAATCTCGAAGTACTCGCGGGAGGAATTGCTCGGAAAACCTCATAACACAACCCGTCACCCCGACATGTCCAAGGAGGTGTTCAAGGAGATGTGGGCGACCATTGGTCGAGGCAAGCCATTCCGAGGCATCATCAAGAACCGAGCAAAAGACGGAACTCCTTATTACGTCGATGCTGTGATCGCACCGGTGATGGGACCTAATGGAAAACCGGTGAAGTATATCGGGATCCGTTACGACATCACTGCCGCCGAGATTGAGAGGCAAAACGCCAAGGGAATCCTGAACGCAGTCGATCGCGCCTTTGCATTTATGGAAATCAGCACAACCGGCGACGTTATTTCAGTGAACGAAAACTTCCAAAAGGTTCTCTCCTACCGCGAAGATGAACTCATCGGAAAGAATCTTCGCAGCCTCTTCGAGACCGAGTATGCGAACTCGCAAGCGTACGCTTCGTTCTGGAAGGAATTAAGCAATGGTCAAACCCAATCTGGAATCTTTACTTACATTAGCAAGGATGGCCGAGAAGTTTGGGTCCAATCGGTTTTCGCTGCTGTCACCGACGAGATGGGGCGGATCGCGAAATTTGTGAACATTTGTACCGATGTCACCGGCGAGAAACTTCGGATCGCTGATTTCGAAGGGCAAATGGAAGCGGTCGGAAAATCGCAGGCCGTTATCGAGTACAGCTTGGATGGGAAAGTTCTGAAAGCGAATAACAACTATTTGAAAACTCTCGGCTATTCCTTCGAAGAGATCAAGGGACGTCATCACAGCATGTTCGTCACCGAAGCTGAGGCGCAAAGCCCGCAGTATCGTGAGCTCTGGGCCAAGCTCAACCGGGGTGAGTTTGAAGGTAATGATTACAAGCGTGTCGGGAAGGGTGGCAAGGATGTCTTCGTTCAATCCTCGTTCAACCCAATCTTTGATTTGAAAGGGAAGCCGTTCAAGGTTGTCGAATATGCGACGGACGTAACTCTCACGGTGTCGACCCGAAATGAGATGCGAGCTAAAGTGGACTACTTGCTCGAACTCGCTTCGAATGGAGATCTTACTCAAGAAATCACGGCTACCGGTGATGATGCCATCAGCCAAATCTGCCGCGGACTCGGTAACTTCTTTAGCGATTTGCGGAACACAATCTCCTCGATGGCAGATAACGCATCGGCATTGTCTGGTGCGTCGGAACAACTCTCTACTGTCAGCAACCAAATGTCGTTGAACGCGGAGGAAACTTCGACACAAGCGACCATTTCCTCAGCAGCTGCCGAGCAAATCAGTCAAAACGTTCAGACGGTTTCTACCGGGGTGGATGAATTGAACTCGGCAATCCGTGAAATCGCACTCAATGCAACGGAGTCCGCAAAGGTGTCTCAACAAGCAGTCTTGATCGCTAACAATACCAACAGCACCATCGAGAAGCTCGGAGCGAGCAGCACTGAGATCGGTAAAGTTGTCAAGGTGATCACGTCGATCGCGGAGCAAACCAATCTTTTGGCCCTCAATGCCACCATCGAAGCCGCACGGGCTGGAGAGGCGGGCAAGGGATTCGCCGTCGTTGCAAACGAGGTCAAAGAGCTCGCCAAGGAAACCGCGAAAGCGACGGAAGATATCAGTCGAAAGATCGAAACCATTCAGAGCGATACCAAAGGCGCTGTCGATGCGATTCGTCAGATCAGCGATGTCATCAATCAAATTAATGATATTTCGAATACGATCGCAAGTGCGGTTGAGGAACAGACCGCGACGGCTAATGAGATGGGACGCAACGTGTTCGAAGCCGCTAAAGGCACGGGAGAAATCGCGAAGAATATCGCTAGTGTCGCCTCTACGGCCGAAAGTACGACGCACGGAGCTAACAATACCAAGCAAGCTGCCGCGGAGTTGGCGCGAATGGCGACTGAGTTGCATCAGTTGGTTTCTCGATTCAAGTACTAATCGCTGATTTGCCATGGATCGGTTACCGCAAGGACTGTCTGGGTGGTTTCCTTGCCATCCAGGCAGTCGTGCTTACTAGATCGAGTTGACTTGACGTTAGGAAGTGGTAGGTGTGGCATGGCAAGAATACGTGCATTGGTCGTCGATGACTCAACAGTCGTTCGACGAATGCTTACAGAGATCATCAGTGACAGTGATGATTTCGAGGTCGCAGGAACCGCGGCCAATGGCAAAATCGCTCTGGCAAAAATCCCTCAGTTGCTTCCTGATGTTGTCACGCTAGACATGGAGATGCCTGAGATGGGAGGACTGGAAACGATCAAGGAGATCCGGAGATCGTATCCTACGCTTCCAATTGTTCTATTCAGCGCGTTTGTAGCGAGCGAAGGAAAAGAGACACGCAATGCCATCAGTTGCGGTGCGAACGATTTTGTGACCAAGCCAACGAAGGCTGGTAGTCCCGAACATGCGAAAGTATTGGTTCGCAATGAACTGCTTCCGAAGTTGCGCAAGCTTCATCGGCAGGTGCGAAACAATCATGGAACCGATCGGGCACCATTGCAAACCGCATCCGTATTGTCACCGGCAGCAACGATTCCCCCGGTTCGACCTGCACAGCCGATTGCACCTCGGAAGAAAGCGATTTCTCCTATCGAAATGATCGCGATCGGAGTGTCTACCGGAGGGCCGAACGCATTGAGTCACGTTCTGTCAAAACTCGATCGCGATCTGCCAGTTCCAATTGTCATCGTACAGCATATGCCGCCAGTGTTCACCAAACACTTGGCCGATCGACTGTCCAATACATCTCCCTTATTAGTCCGAGAGGGGGCCTCAGGCGTCGAACTGAATCCCGGAGAGGTATGGATAGCACCAGGTGATTATCACATGACTGTCCAGAAGAGCGGAAACAGTTTTTATCTCAACACGAATCAAGGTCCTCCGGAGAACTCGTGTCGACCAGCGGTGGATGTCCTGTTCCGCTCCGTTGCTGAGTGCTGCGGGTCCGGGGCGTTGGGATGTGTACTTACAGGGATGGGACAAGACGGCTTGCGAGGCGCCGAGGTTCTTCGGAATGCAGGCGCGTACGTGATTGCCCAAGACGAAGCTTCGTCTGTTGTTTGGGGAATGCCACGTGCCGTAGTGCATGCTGGATTGGCTGATGAAATTCTTCCTCTCGATCGAGTCGCTGAGGAAATCGCGTTGCAGGTGAGCCGCTCGAGGGCTCGATCCTGATGTCAGGTGATTGCGTTGGAATGCGAACGGGCTACTTTGCTGCGTTGGCAACTACTCCTTCCGTTTTTCGTTTCTCGGAGATGAAGTATGAATAGCGTCGCCACTACCACCTCTCTTCGTTCCACCGACTTCGATTTCGTATCGTCGTTGATCCGAAGTCAGAGTGCCATCGTGCTAAACCGAGATAAGGAATATCTGGTTGAGTCACGCCTAATGCCAGTGGCCAGAGCGCATGGATTTGAATCAGTGACGCACTTGATTTGCCACCTCCGAGCAAGGCCCCAAAAGCACATTACGGACAAAGTCGTCGATGCGATGACCGTGAATGAAACGAGTTTTTTTCGGGATCAGAGCCCTTTTGATGCTCTGCGTTTGCACTTAATACCAGAGCTATTAAAGACAAAAACAGCCGATAAAACACTCTCGATTTGGTCCAACGCCTGTTCGAGCGGGCAAGAGATCTATTCCATTGCCATGTTGTTGCTGGAAAATTTCCCGCAATTGAAAACATGGAAACTGCGTTTGTTGGCGACAGACTTATCCGATCAGATGCTGGCTCGGGCCAGACGCGGGTGCTTCAATTCAACCGAGGTATCCCGAGGCTTGCCGAAGGAATTGCTGACTAAGTATTTTAAACAACAAGGCGATGTTTGGCAGATCTCGGATATTTTGCGGGGAATGGTTGAGTTTCGCAAAGTGAACTTGATCGAGCCCTGGCTTCCATCGCTCCAAAAAATGGACATCATTTTCCTTAGGAACGTGCTGATCTACTTTGATACGGAAACGAAAGCTCAGGTCCTTACGAAAGTTCGCGGGTCCCTCAGCGACAACGGATTCCTTTTCCTGGGGAACGCGGAAACGATTCTCAACTTAAAAGCGCCGTTCCGGCGAGAGATTATTTCAAATTCGACGGTGTATCGAGCTGCTCCGATCGTTAAGGATTAGCGGGGTTTTGATGGATGTGACTTCCTAGCCCCAAAGCGCAGACGCGAAAAGGGCGGGAAGCCTGGTTGCAACGGGTCGCTGGTAGAGCGAAACCAACCGCCTTGCGGTAGACAATGCATTGCCGTGCGTTGAAAACCAGACTGGCTTCGGGAAATTTACCAGCGGTCCTTTGAGAATCGCTTTGTCGTATTGATCCAAAAGGAATGTGTTGTGGACACTTCCGATTCCACTCTCCGCATGATCCAGCGTGGCCCCAGGATATCCGCCCCAAGGTGGCGTCAGCAAGCTATAGGCTAAGGCAGACCATTGATTGATACAAACACTACCATAACGCATCCCAAGAAGAATCCGGCGGAGTAGTTCGGAGTGTTTGGATGCAAAAGAATCAGGAAGTGTTATCGAAGCACAAAGAGTGCCCGACAGCCGATCGTTCGCAAACTCAACCGCGGCCTCCAGAAAGTCTTCCGGATCCGCCCCGTCGATCGCGATCTCCGCGCACACCCCGACAAATGATTCTTCACAGAACAGCAGCGGGCGTTCCTCGATGCGTTGGTTCGTCAGGAACGTCCATGGAAGTGAATTGTGGTCATCGACGTCAGTATTCAGGCCTGTGGCGCGACGAAATCGCTCGAGAGAACCGGGATAGTACGCTGGGCGTCGTGGAGTGTTCTCGAGGTACTTGCGAATCAAGCTAAGAAATGTATCGCGTTGACGCCACTGTGGCCAAGTGATAACGACGCGGGTGGACAAGCAATTGTATGCGGCGTTATTAGTGATCGAGGAGGCAATGTGCTGTGCTTGGGAGTGCAATTGCTTGGCCGTATACTCTCCTGGGACCACGATCCATGGGGAGACATTCCCGAGCTCGCTCGTAATAGGTTTGTCGAGAAACGGTCTCGCCTCCGCTTTGCGTTGCTCCCGCTCCTCGGGACTTTTCCCCCAAACAATCGCGTCGTGGGATTGGATGGAGCCCGTGATATGGATGTCGGTAACTTTCGGATGATGAATCAGTTCATGTCCCACAGATCCGTCACCGGTGATGATGCACAGCATCCCAGCGGAGATCATCGGTTCAAAGGCGTGCTCAAAGATGGGCTTGAGATACTCGTTTACTGGATTCATTTTAAGTATCACACGCGCTCGATCGAACAAGATTCGATGCAAACTGTCTGTCGCTGGGACACTCGATACGTTTCCTGCTCCAAGTATCGCAGATACACGACTCGAGGACTTACCTCTAGCTGCGTCTAAGAGTCTTCCATGAATGTCGGTTGCTTCCACCCCTTCTTGCATGAGTACCGTTGCGGATAACCCAAGAAAGGTAGTTCGGTCCCACAGTTGATTCGTAGGGAAAATGGGAACGACGACGCGTTGATCTTGGTTGGTCCGTATTCGTCCCGGCAAGGAGGGTTTGCCTTGAAGTGAGATCTGTTCAAGCGTCTTAGATGCAAGATGCAGGAATCGTGCCACCACAACTGGGCCGGCTAGCATTTCCTCGGCTAGCACATCGCGTCGACCATTGCATTGCTTTGCATTAGCTCCAACCTCCGACCATTCCTCGGCAACTTCAACGACTGCCTCGATACAGCGATGGCAAAGCGCGATCCGATAGTCGAGCGAAAAGGTCTTGTCCATTGAGGATGGATTGTTCGCGATAGAATGGGTAACTGATGCGATTGCGGATTCGATGGACATCACTAACTCATTCGGCTTGGGATGGTTACAAAGGTGTGATTTGCATGTGTGCCGTTCCCCATCGAGGCAGATTTGCACATGGAATTCGAACGGCGGTTGGGTAAAAACGGAGGAGAGAGAGGGGCAAGATCCACTTGATCGAACCCGCGTCTACTTCACCGTATTCTCGCTTCCAACACGGTACCCGCAGCATTCGCCTTAGGAGTTTCATCCGTGGGATGGGGGTGAATTTTCAGTTTTTGCCGTTTGCTGAGTCTAAATTTTATGGGGTTGTGCTACAAGACGGGCGATGGCAGATAAATGCCGACAGCGGTAATGATTTGTTCGACTTTCCTATCATCGTTGGTCGGTCCATAATTACGTGGGCGTCCACGCCACGAAACTTTGTCCAAGCTCGAAAGTGCAGATAGTGTTGAAAATTCGTTTTTCAGAGACGTGTTTCTTCTCGAGACGTCCTACTCCTCGGGTTTTGTTCTTCGCATGGACTTGGTGCATTGCATGGGTGGCGTGGCACATCCCATCGGTCGTGGTTGCCCAATTCCCCAACGGGAACTCCATTCTGGTCGATGGAGATCAACGCGATCATCTACGGATTATTGCCAGCCAAGTTCCGCCGGCGACGAAGGTGGAGGGTCTCAGCGTGAGTTCGCTCGACGAGGGCTGGGAGTTTCGTCGAGACGGGGAAACTCATTGGAAACCGGTTCGAGTTCCGGCCACGTTCGAGTCCCATGAGGGAGTTCTCTTTGATGGTGTAGGCTGGTATCGAAGAACATGGAAGCGAATGGAGCTCGACGTGTCAACTCAACACTTGCAAGCGTTGGTGCGATTTCAAGGTTCAGCGACAAAAACGAAGGTCTGGTGCAATGGAGAATTGGTAGCCGAACATTTAGGAGGTTGGACCCCGTTCGTCTGCGATATTTCGAAGTTTCTATTCAAGCAATTTTCGGAGAACGAAACGAGCAGGGACGCGGATAGCGATGATCTGCCAATCGTGGAATCGAGCACCGAGAAAGCCTTGAACGATTCAGTGGAATTGTTGGTCCACGTCGACGAACTGGTTGGGCATAACTCCCAAGGGTTTCTGCCAGTGTTTGCGCCCCATTTCGGTGGGCTTTGGAAGCCTGTGGAACTATTGATTCGGTACCCGGTGGGAATCGATGCTGAGCGTGTTCATGTATGGGGGGATCTGGAATCATCGATGTTGAATTACGACGTGCCCTTACGTTGCTATGACCTGCCAGCTATCCGTAACTTCCTGGATGCAAGGAAAACATATTTCGTCCGTATTGAGCACGCACCCGCACCAAAGCGGGCCGTCGATCCGGGAGATAGCGATACCGCAACCGAACCTGCGCATCGAGTGTGGGCACAGACAGTTCGAATGCTGACACCAGCAGAGCTGAACCGATTGCTCGACGAAGGCGTGTGCGCGCTGTCGGGTTCGATCCATGTGCCAGAGCCGATCGTTTGGGCCCCGGAGTCCCCTGGGCTATATGACCTTAGGATCTCGATTCGAGAAGGCGCACTGGATGAATCGGTGGTTGTGGATGGTAATGATCCTGCGGAACTGCATTGGTTTCATACCAAGGCTGCGTTTCGAAGCTTTCGTGCCGACGGTGATCAACTCTTTCTCAACGGTAAGCCGTTGGCCATTCGAGGGGTTTTGAATTGGGGTTACGCTCCGCCAAGTACCGCACCGAGCCTGGACCCCAATCATTGGCGGGCCGAGTTGCAATTGGTGAAGGATTATGGGTTCAATCTGGTCAAGTTCTGCCTGTGGATTCCTCCAAAAGGGTATTTGGAGATGGCCGACGAAATGGGCGTGCTCGTGTGGATGGAGTATCCAACATGGCATTCAAAATGGACGAAGGATCAGCTACCGACGTTATCTCGTGAATTTGATGAGTTTTTCTTTTATGACCGCAATCACCCAAGCGTGATTCTGCGCAGTCTCACGTGTGAGACGGGGCCCAGCGCCGACATTGAGGTTATCCGCGCTCTTTATGATCAATGCCATGACCGAATTCCAAATTCCGTCGTTGAAGACGACAGCAGTTGGATTCAGTGGAATCGAGTGAATGATTTTTATGATGATCATCCTTACGGAAACAATCATACCTGGTCCGCAACGTTAGATAGTTTGAAGCGATATATCGCTGACCACGGTAAGAAACCCCTGGTGCTAGGTGAGGCCATTGCTGCGGATACTTGGGTTGTACCGAACTCGCTGGATTCTCAGATCGGAAACTCGCCGACGGAGTTATTGCAGAATGTAAAGCGAGGCGATCTCGAGCAGGCGTTTTGGTTGCCCCTCGCGTACCGCTCCAACCAAGAATGGGCAGAGGCCCGAACTCGAGACATGGGTGGTGAAGCGGTGACTCGTCTCGAAGCGGATTCAAAGCGGTATGCGATGTTGATGCGAAAGTATCAAATCGAATCCTACCGCAACCAAATTCCATTCGGTGGCTACGTCGTTTCGGTGATCAGGGATTTTCCGTTCGCCGCAATGGGATTGTTGGATTATCGGGGCATGCCGAAATGGGAAAACGATGTTTGGAATTGGCATGGCGCGCACATGTTCGTCGTGAAGACACCCGGTGACCGGCGTAGCTTTTGGGCGGACGCCCCTTTTCAGGGAAAGATATTCCTCGAGGGGAGCTTTGGCGTCCCCGCCCGGCGCACGGAAGGCGACGGTCTCGCTAGTACGCCGAAAGGGACGCCGCCACTCGATTTGTTGCTGCGGCAAACATGGACCTGCGGAGATCGAGTAATTCAATTTATTCGAACTCTCGATGTTTCAGCATTCGAACGAGTGGACCCAACTGCCTCGGGGGATAGCCGAGTTGAGGATGCTCGTTGGAGGTTAAAGCCGTTTGATGTGATTTCCCGTTTTGACGACTCTGATACAGCGGTAGTGAGCGATCTGAGAAACTCCTCTGAATGTTGGAATCTTGAAATTCGATTGATGGATGGAGATACAACACTCTGCCAAAACAATTGGGATTTTTGGCGGTTGCCCAAACCGAGCAAACTCAGCGATGAGGATCGTGGAAGAATCTCTTTGAGCATTCAAGGGAATTGCTCGACAGCAGTTCGGAAAGCTCTCGAATTTGTTGATTCTGAGTTAGGGTTGCAATCTGAGCTTGGTATCAACGTCGTCGAAGAGCGTTCTGCAGTGCATGAGCGCGCGGGGATTGCCATCCAAATCGCGAGTCGATTCGATCGAGAGCTTGTTGATTTTCTTGAGCAAGGCGGGCGGGTACTGATGCTACCGGATGGCCAGAGCGGTAGCTTTCCTCTTACCGATCATTGGTTCCTTCGAGGCGGTCCTATTGTCAACTCCGAATCTTCTTGGAATCAGCGCCATCCGATGGTGAGAGATTTGCAGCATTTTGATTTAGCAGGGCGCGTTGTACCTGATGTAGCGTGGTTGGATGAAATGACTCCTATGGTGATGTTGTGGGATAACCATGACATTGCATCGGTTAAAACACATGGTCTCGTATTCGCGTGCCGTTTTGGCAAGGGGCTTCTTCTAGTGGATGCCTTGCAGCATGGCGACGCTGCGAATGCAGCGGGGATGACCATGTTGGCGGATGATTTGCGCTGGTTGGTCGAACAAGGCATGGTCGAGTCAGATCATACGAGCAAAAAATCCCGTATTGCCGAAATGGAACCAGAGTCGATACGGAGCATTAGGGACAAATTGCAGGAGAAGGTGATCAGTCTCATCGATCTGGATTGGCGTTTTCTTCCCGATCCTAAGAATGAGGGGATCGAGCGTGGTTGGAATAAACTCGAACTCGAAACTAGCGAATCTGCGGATTGGAAAGAGATTCGTATTGGTAAACATTGGGATGCTCAAGGCTATGGTGGATTGGACGGTTGGGCTTGGTATCGCGTGGATATCCCTATTCCTGTCGATTGGCGTGAGGGAGCGTTATACCTTTGGGTGGATGGAGCGGACGATTACATCGAAGTGTTTGCGGATGGCGAACTCATCGGATCCTCGGGAGATCGTGAAGCACGAGAGACGGCATTTGAACAACGCAGCAGTTTCAAGCTAGCGGATCGAGGGCCAGAGAGAGAGGTTGTTACGATTGCTATTCGGGTCGAGGATTGGCAAGGTGCAGGTGGATTGTTCCGACCGATCTGGCTGTCGAATATCGACCGTCGGGATCGTCGAGAGCGTTTGAAGTAGGACAGATAGTTCCTTCGTGCAACCTTAAAACCCGCCGATTGCAAGCGAAAGGCAATGGGCCTCATGAAGAGGCAGCGTTGTTGCATCGCTATGAGTCAAGAACGACCTGTTCTTGCGCATTGTTTTGGGATGCTGCATCAATAACCCCGACTGCATTGCGTCTCTTCTTTTTCTTCTGATCCATAAAAGGTTGCTGCGGTTGCTTTTGAGTTCGGGGTGATCTGAAAAAAGTGGGCATGGTTCCGTGAAATAATCGCGTCGAGGGCAAGCTGAAATGACAGTGGGTCCTTGAGGCTACCCAATGTCCATATGCCATGGAAGGGTGAATGATCGCTACGTGCGATACAGGTGCTACCAATGTGTCCCATCTGGGGGGATCGTGTTCCGGCAATCCAACCTCGTTAGCGCCCGTGACCTAGGCTAAATGACAGTACGGTAATACCTGTGTGGTGAAATTGATGTTGCAAACGTTACGATCGGAAGATGAGTTAGGACCATGGCTCGATGACTGGAGACGGTTGGCGGGTGGGATACCATTTCGCCAACCGGAATGGTTGTTGCCGTGGTTTCGAAATTTCTCAAACGAGTCGTCTGAACTTCACATCACGATTGCGACGGATGAGGAGGGGAGGCTTCGCGCTTTGGTTCCCCTCTATTTTGATGCATCGTCCCAGGCACTTCGCTTGTTAGGAGATGGGCTTGTTTGTAGCGACTATACGGGGGTTCTATCGGATGATCATTATCTCGATGGGAATCTCTTGACACTCGTCGTTGATTATCTCCTCGGGGACTCAACGGATGTTTCGCTGTGGAAGACAATCTATTTCGAAGCGATCGATCCTACCGATAGAGAACTACAATGGATTCGGAGGGAACTGACCTCTCGCAAGGCAAACCTTTTCGAGACTAATTCAGCGAATACATGGGCTGTGGATCTGGGTGAAGGTTGGAGCCATTTTTTAGCATCGGTTTCGAAGAACTCTCGCAAGACATTCCGAAAACGAGCGGAGGATTTGGGAAAAGTCCGGGTACGATGGGTAAGCGATTTCCAGGACTTTGAAGAGTTCTTACCGATCTTGATCGAACTTCATCAACGCCGCCGTCAATCGGTGGGTGATCCTGGTTGTTTTGCCGACCATCGATTCGAGCCATTTCTTAGCGAGGTGGCCTCGGGTTTGATCGCGAGGAATCAGTTACAAGCGTTCACACTGTGGATGAATGACGCTCCAATCGCCGCAGAGATCGGATTCCGCTCTCGAGACCGATGGTTCTGCTATCAGTCTGGAATCGATCCCGACTATCTAGAGCACGAGCCAGGTAAGCTCGCAAATGTCTTTATTCTTCGCGATGCTGAGAGGTTTGGGATACGATACGTTGATTTCTTGAGAGGGGATGAGCCTTACAAGCAACTTCTCAAAGCGAATCCAACACCTGTACAAGATTGGATCTTCACTCGACCAAATCTTGACGGAGCCGCACGACACTTCTGGATGAGTTCTCGTGACAAAGTGAAGCACTTGGCGAGGCAGGTGATTCGTAAGGTTCGGTAAAGAATTACGGGAGACCAATCGAACGGCTAGTGTCCGATCGGGGTAATGTTTATTCCCCTGCCGAAGTTTCGAACTGTTCGAGTCGGGATGCTACCTCAGACATAGATTCTGGTCTTTTCGTTTTGTCTTTCTCCAACATGGCCATGACAAAATTTGACAGAGACTCCGGAATGCTCGCAATCGAAGAGGGTGGGTCTGGAATCCCCGAGACGGTCGGGAATTCATCTCCGTTTTCTGTTTTTGAAAATGGCTGTTGGCCGCAAAGCATCCAATACAGGATACAACCCAGACTGAAAATGTCACATCGTACGTCGAGACCCACCTCACCGCGAACTTGTTCCGGGGCCATGTACGACGGAGTCCCGATGACACCACCGACTCGCGTAATTCCACTGGACTTACTTCCGGCTTTTGGGATTGCTCTCACCAAACCGAAATCCAAAAGTTTCACTCGGTCCGACGGGGATTCGAGCCAAACATTGCCAGGTTTCAAATCACGATGGATATAATCGATTTTGTGAAGGGCTTGAACTCCATACGCGATCTCTTTCCCAATCCTGAGAGCCTCTGGGAATGGAATGCTGCCGCCATGACTAAGTCGCTCTTCCAGCGAGATCCCTTGAAGGCACTCCATCACCATAAACGGTAGATCGTTAATCGTTCCGATATCGTGAACTGTTGCTACCTGGGGACACACGATCGCGACCATCGCTTTGGCTTCGCGAAGAAATCGCAATCGAACCGACTCAATGTTGAGTAGCGAAGGGCGTAGTAGTTTAATGGCAACGGTCCGACCGAGTCGTGTGTCTTCCGCTTGATAAACGATCCCCATGCCACCTGCCCCGAGTAATCTCACGACTCGAAAATGGTTGATCATCGAGATCTGGTTGCTAGCGTTGACGTGTACGAGCAGCTTGATGGCGTTGATGTCCGCTTGGATTGAAGTGTCGAGAGGTGCATTATTTCCAGCTCCAACTGAAAATTCAAGTTTCTGGGCGTCGTCGACCTTTTCTTGTAGATCTCTAGAATCGATAACCTGCGTGTTTTCTGAAGATAGTGGCCCATCGGTACCAATCGTATCGTCGTAGGATGCGATCTTTGTAATTTCGAACACACAGTAAGGCGCCCCGTCGAGCATGCACGCAGTCTTCTCGATGGTGATTACTTCGCGATAATACCTCGCTACTCCGTCGACGATACCTCGCAGCAGACCACACATTTGGCGGTGCGAAGAGTAAATGATCTGTATCCTATCTTTACCGTCACGGATGCAGTCGAGTACGGGTGGATGGGCGCCTGGGTTGCCGACTCTCACTGCAGAATGGATGATTCCCTCGACGTTTTCAATCAAGTCGATCGTACCCCAGTTCTGGGGGAGGCGATTCCGGTAGAGGTTCATCAAATCAGGCGCAATCCCACGACCGATGGTGGTGAGGACTTCTTGCGTGGGCAGTTCCAGCAATTTCGCCGCGGCACCGACGATCGCTATCGCATCTTCATCGGGGTACGATTTTGCTGGGCTATAGGATTTCCCATCGACACCTGCTTCCGACGTCAATGATTTCCAGACATCGTTCCCGAATTCTTTTTGGACAAATTTTTGGACGTAGGTAAATACGAGTCCATGCATTTTTATTTTCCGTGTCTTTTCGCGTTCGGAAAGCGGGTTTTATTTGACGAAATAATACAGTAAATGGATTCAACTAAGTGCACTCGACTTGAACTTTCAATGTTTTTTCGAGCACACGTTTTTTTCGGGGGAATGTTTTTCTCAGGTTGGTTCGAAACTCCAGGTTTCGAAGTTAAACACCTGTGATGCGTTTCCAGCTTGCTCGTCAATCTTCGGATCGGGTTCTGTATTTGATCCTGACGCAGCATAGAAAAAGACTCGCCCTTTGCCGACAATTTCCGCGGTCGATTTACGGACAATGATGGCGGTCGCCTCATCGATGCCGATTCCTAGCATTTGGGGGTAGGTTTGGACGAGTGACCGCAGGTCCTTTTGTCTGCCCCGTTGGGAAAAATGCTGGTCGATGGCAACGCCGCGGATAAACCCGAGTCCGCCCCGTTCGTACCCAGGTGCCATGATGCGAAAATTCTCGATGGGGGTGGCGCGAGCCAAGTAATTGCCTTGGATGGACGCTCCCGCCGAGGAGCCACCGACAATGCCGCCCCGGTTCACAACCTCCAGCATCAACTGATGGGCCTTGGTCCCATAGTACGAATCCGCCAAATTCCATTGTCTACCACCGCCAAACCAAATTCCCGTTGCCGATTGGAGTGGCTCGAGAAATGCATCGTCTTCGTTGGCTTGGACACGATTCTTAGTATGGAGCATCGAGCATTGTTGAACTCCCATCGATCTCCAAACCTCCAGCATCCCCGCGTCGCGAGTTGCATCATCTTCTTCCAAGCAGGGAACGTAGACGAGTTTGGCTTGCTTTCCACCCGCGATCTCAACGAAACGGGCCATCAATCCATCGGGCATTCCCCCACCCCCGACGATCACGAGTGTCCCATTTTCGATCCGCGGCGTTATCCTGTCCGGGGGAGGAAATTGCTCAAGTGTTCGGTCGATGGCTTCGCGGCGCCATTGTGTCCAATCCGCCATCCATGACTCCGGGTCAGCCGATTCGAAGCTGGAACGCTCCCGAATCACATGGGAACGGGATTGTAGATGATCTCCCGCTGGAAGTTGCAACTTCGCATACCCCGGTCCATGAACCAGCAGTTTTCGCCCTCGCAGCACCATCGCTGTGTTCCGGCTCAATTCCACAATCACGGACTTTAAGTCCGGCGAGATCATTGCTTTACCATCTTCGATAACAGCTGCTGTACGGGTGCTAGTTAATGGATCAACGCCCTGACTAGGATTAGGATCAGTGCCATGAGATTCATCACCTGGGACTAGGAGAAATCCATCGGGAATCAGATTCAGGCCATTCGGTGAAATCGGTTTGCCTGAACGTGCAGGAGCTACGAATTTTCCAGCAATGGCTGCGATGGCACCCACCAAGCAAACCGTACCACCCGAATCAACTCTCTGGCGAAGCATTCCTCTCGCGCGTTGGAGTTCGTCCTCGGGTATCTGCCAAGGGTGCCGCTCATCGCACCATACCCAAACATCGGATGGTGAATCGGATAGTTCCTCAAAACCTTGGCGCGTCTCGACGTTTAGTTCGAAGGGCGCGACTGCTTGCTGTACGGAATCGACCGGTTCCTTGGTGCCGAAAACAATCCATTTTTGTTGCCCTGGGCCACCAATCCCACTTCGAATGGTCTTGGGCTTCTGAAGCCATGCAACCAAACCTTTGGGTGAGTCGGTGACAACGACAGTTCCTTGAATTGCTAAGTCGACAGGCCATTCCGAAAATCGATCTGCAACAGACGGCTGGGCTATCGCCGTTTCTGTGATGGTCGTGAGCAGAAAAAAGAAGAGCAACAACTGCTTTGTGTAGGTCATGTTTTTACCATCAGCGAGCGATGCGGAAACCCCTATGGAAATACTTGCTTCATGGCCCGTTTCCAAAGGTATTGTGTTTTTCGGGCTGTCATTGACGTAAGTGCTTCAAAAGCGATTCGTAAGGCGACCTGGGTTTGCGATTCAGTCGGCGCTGTGTTCGATCGGAAATCCATAGTCCTTCAAATGGGTCGGTGATTCAAGATCCAACAAAAACGGGGAAGGTGTAAGCCTTCCCCGTGCACGTCTATTGTTGAATCAGCGTTGTCATTTCCGCCATCCAATCCGACATCACATATTTTTCGGATCGAGCTGATCGGGTGGGAGTTCGAAGAATTTCATCATTCCTTCGAGATCGCCCGACTTGAGTCCTTCGGTGAACCAATAAGCCCGCTGTTCAGCACTACCGTGGGTGAAGGCTTCTTCGCGGATTCGCCCTGTCGCCTTTTTTTGCAGAACGTCATCCCCAATAGCTTTTGCGGTTTTGATCGCATCGCCGATATCCCCTTTTTCAAGAATCTGCTTGGAGGCTTGGGCATGGTGCGCCCAAACGCCGGCGAGATAGTCGGCTTGAAGTTCTAGCCGCACGCTCAATGCGTTCGCTTGCTCTTTGCTCGATTGCATCTGCATACGTTGGACTTTAGAGGATAGTCCTAGCAGATTTTGAACGTGGTGGCCTACCTCGTGGGCGATGACATAAGCCATGGCAAATTCACCTTTTGCCTTGAGGTCACGTTCCATGACTCGGAAGAAGTCAAAGTCGAGATAGACGTTCTTGTCCCCTGGGCAGTAGAACGGGCCTACTGCGGCGGAAGCATCCCCGCAGGCCGTTCGTACAGCGCCGGTGAACACGACGAGTTTGGGCTCTTCGTACCGAGCCCCGAGTTGCTCTCGGAACAGTTTGTTCCAGACATCTTCATTGTCCTTGAGCACGACCGACACGAACTTTTTCAGGTTCGCATCTTTATCGTTTTCTGGGGTCAATGGACCCTGCGCTTGCTTCGACGGCATCTGCTGACCAGCTTGTTCGAGCAGTTGCCGTGGGTTCGCACCCAGCAGCATCGAGATGACAATCGAGAGGATAAGGAACATCACACCGCCGCCGGCTAATCCAGCGACTGGCATGGCGGAACCTCGTCGATCTTCGACATTTTGCGACTCTTCACGACCTTCCCAGCGCATTCTTTTACAATCCCTACCAAGAACTGATTTCGAGGAAACCGCGCGGCTTAGACGGTGCGGCGCGTGCACGAATTTTTTACGGCGTGACACGTGCCGAAATTTTAGCCAGTTTCGTCGGTTCCGGCTTGGGGGGCGGGGTTAAAAAAACAAGAATCCTGGGCGCGCGACTCGGCTCGGTGCGAGTGGAGGAGGCTCGATCACGCAAAAATACCTAATTCAACTGCATTACTGGTAAGCGAGAGAGAGTTTTGTGGTGAGGCCGTTGTGCGATCGCCAGTGGGACACCTGTAAATCCCGTCGCTTTGGCGAAAGTCGCTGAGGCAGGCTTAGGGTCGATCGGTGGGGTGTAGCTGGTGAGCGCTGTCCGTTCAGTACGCTTCGTGTTTCAGAACCACGTAAAACGTCTTGAGGATAATTTTCAGATCCATCCAGAGGGACCATTCTCGGATGTAGCGATGGTCAAGCTGGATTCTTGCCTCCATTTTCTCCAAGGTATCGGTTTCCCCGCGGCTTCCGAGGACTTGTGCAAGCCCCGTGATTCCCGGCTTGACCTTGTGCCGCATCATGTAACCTCGGATGAGTGAGCGATATTGCTCATTGTGAGCCGATGCGTGCGGACGTGGACCCACCAACGACATGGATCCACCGATTACGTTGAACAACTGAGGTAGCTCGTCGAGCGAGGTTCGGCGGAGAATGCGTCCGATAGGGGTTACTCGCGGATCCCCTTTCGTCGCCTGCTTGACAACAGGACCGTTATCGCAAGCTCGCATGGAGCGAAATTTCCAAACGAGGATTTCTTTGCCATCGAGTCCATATCGTTTCTGTAGGAAAAAGATTGGGCCTGGAGATGATAGTTTTACCAGCAACGCACAAGCGATCATGAGTGGCGAAACCATCACCAATCCGAAAACGCTGAGCGCGAGATCCAAGCCTCGCTTGAGCCACCCGTCCACTCCGTAAATAGGCGACTCAAAGACACTCACAACGGGGAGGCCTCCGACGTGCATCCAGCGCGAGTGGAGCAATTCAAAAACGAAAAAATCCGGGACGATGTAGACGGACACGGTTGAGTTTGCCAACTGGTCGAGAAGCGATTGAATTCTTTTTTCGGCACGCATGGGTAGTGTTACTAAAACGGTGTCGATCTCCCCTTTTCCGATTGCGGAAAGAAGATCCGATGTTTGCCCCATGAACGGGGGCGACATGTTTGTCACGTCCACATTGCGGGCTACCGCGCGATCATCAAAGAAGCCCACTACGGTCATTCCGCAATCCTTGGATGTCAAGGCATTGGATGCGATTTGCAAACCTAATTTGTTGAAACCCACGATCGCGGTCTTTCGTGTGCCCACTCCGAATTTTGATAAGGACTCGAGGAGTCCACGAACCATCATATGGGTGCATGTTACTATCAATCCGCCACCGGCAAACCAATAAAGGATGGTCGATCGGGCGAAGGTCTCCGTGGTTCTGGTGAGCATCCCCAGCACGAGCAGAACAAAAAATGTTGAAATCCATGACACCGCGATAAGCCCGACTTCGATGTCCGCGGATCGACCTCTACTGGGCCGATAGATTCCGAAAAACTCACCGGACAAGAACAGGCCGACACAGGCAACCAATCCAACGGTTAGCGATGACTCATGGACCGTCTGGCTGGCAAGCCATTGCAGTACGGACAACGAGGCAATAGTAGTAACCGAATCCATTGCGTGCAAAACGAAGGGCATCGCAGATTTGGTGTAACGGATCGTTGGGTTTGCCATAACCAGCTCACGGAGGACAGATTTAGGATCGCGCGAATTGAGTTCGAACCGTGGCGTTCGTTCCTGGATGGTTTCACTCCTGGATGGCATTGCCACGTACTGGAGGTTAGGTTGCGGTGACGCGGAGTGCAAAAAGCCAGTCGAAGGAGTTTAGGAATAGCACGCTGGAAAAACCGCTACGATCCGAACTGTCCGTGCATTCGAAATCGTTCACCATCTGCTCAATCCCGCAAAAGAACCTGCCGATGACCTCGGGGTGTCCCTCCATCGCATCTTGGGGATGATTGTTTTCGCTGTCGACCGTGCCTCGTCGGTGATTTTCTCGATCGTCTCCACTTCGTAACGTCGAGTCCATCCATGCGTGAATCGCTGAGTATCGTTCTTCCAGTTCGAGATCGTCAGTCTTCTATTCAATCGAGAACGGAAGATTTGTTGGAACTTTTGTGCGAGCTTAGCGACGACGTGCAGATTCTTTTGGTGGATGACCATTCAAGCGATGCTACGCCGGAGATTTTGGATGATTTGCGGCGGACCTATCCGCAGGTGGATGTGATACGGCATCCGAGGTCCCTGGGGCCCTCCCAGGCCGCCGAATCGGTCCTGCACAAAGCCCGAGGCGAATTCATTTTTCTGCATCAATCCTATGATCAGGTTGATTTTGAGGAAGTGATGCAGCTGTGGCAATTGCGTCGCGATGATCAGCTCGTGATCGCTCGAGCGGCAACACGAGTCCGCCGCATCGATCAAAGACTCTTTCAGCGGTTGCAGGATTGGGGGCGACGATTGGAGGAGCAGTGGCCTGTTGCTCGAAGCGTAGCACACGGTCTACAAATGATGAAACGCGAAGGGGTCCAGGGACTCAGTCAAATTCGCGATACCTCGAGCGAACTCGAAGTCACCCATCAGTCGCACCGTCGAATCTCAGGTCCTAAATTTGGACAGTTGGAGCCTGCGTCGAAATCGACGCGTGTTCCAACCCGCTAATACCACCCTCTCGGCACTAGCTAATTTGCCCGTGCTGGCGTTTCGGTTTCCACGGGAGCAGATTGCGATCGCAGTCGGTCGCGAAGGTGCTTGGCAGTCTCGTAAACTGCTTTTCTTACCCGTCCTACGATGCGCGGAGAAGGTATCACCCATCGCTGCTGCGGAGTTGGTTCACAATGCAATCGCTGTTTGTACTCCTCGTCGCCACGCATGTAGTCGACGTATTTCAATCCGTTTCTAGCAGCTTGATTGATCAAAAACGCTTGCAGCTTCCACCCAGGCTTGATTTCTGCATGGTGCGGATTCATGGCGGTCAAGTAGATCGATAGGGTGTTTCCATTGACGAAACTTAAGGCCCCGGCCGCTTCGCTCCCCTCCCACGTCAACGTGGATACAATAACTGACGGTGCTGTCGCGGGTATCTCGGTTTCTTTGGTCCATCGTTTCGAAACATAAGCCGAAACGAATCTTGTAAATTGATCGTTGGCGAAACAACCGGATACACCAACGCTCTTCCAACGCGCTTGATGCAACTCTTCGATGATTCTCAAGTCTTTGGCAGATTGTTCTGGGGTAGCTGCGGTTCGAAATCCGAGGATTCCCGCCTCCTGTTCCTGCTTCGCGAGCTTGACCATCTTTCGCAGGCGAGTTGACCAGATATGGTCTCCGTCAGGTCCCGGTTGCAATTTGAGTATCCAGCAACTCGACTCGGTGCGCCGGTCGATCTCGATGGGTTGACGGTTCTGTAGTGCCTCCGCAAAGGCATTCATCGCAACGTTGTTGGCTCGAATTCCGTCTAGATCCATATAGTCCCAACGCAATTCGTTGGAACCGAGAAGATGGTCCGCAAAGGCGCCCGCCACACGCACACTATGCTGTTCGTTGCAAAGGATCCCGAGGTCATCGGAGCAGATTTTGTCGCTTCCCACCATCTCGAGGGTTCGCCCGGTCCATGGCCGGTAACGCTCGAAAAGCGGGAGAATGCCAATGACCTGATCCCCTTCCTCGGCAACGAGAACACGCACCTTACCTTTCCCTTGGTAGGTTTCGATCCACTGCGATTGCCAATCCCAAGAACGCATCCAATGCCCCATGGCCAATCGGTCCCAATCCATGCGTAAGGAATCGAGTTCTGGCAGGGATTTGATTAACGAAACGTTTACCATACGGTGGCCTGGAGCACGTGGTCGCGGAGCACACAACGGAGCAATAAAACACACCCAAGGGTAGGTCCTGTCCACGCTCACGCGGTCGGTTTTTCAATTACCTGAACAAACATACAAGCCGCGGAGGTTGTGCAATCGTTACTTTCGGTACAAAGATCGTAATCGTGCGACCATCGCTCCTAGGATGCCACAGACCCCAATCGCCGCAACCGCATAAAGAACTCCGTAGAGCGGTACCAGAAACCGGCCGCCCGTTTCATAAAGGCATAGGATGGTAAGAGTATTTATGATCGGAAGACCGATCAGCCATGTCGATTCGCGGCGACGATGCATCAGCAATGTTATGAACCCGGCGAGGATGCCGATCCGCCAAAAGAGGCTTGGCCCGAAAAAGGGACCCCAATGGGTGGCTATCCGCATCGCGAGCAACCGCGGCATTTCCGCCAGATGGTTTTGAATCCAGTCGCGGGTTTCTAGGCTTGCCCGATCGGCTAGGGCTACTTCCCGTTGTGCGGCACTCCACTCCTTTGAATTTGGATCCTCCGATAACGCCTTCTGAATCCGATCCTCGGCATCGCTATGCCAATTGCCGTGGTCGGCTAATGCTTCATCGCTGTACCCACCGCGCAAACTCGCCGCCCCTTGGCCACCTAACGGCATCCACCGATCCAAGACAGCGATGTTTCGAACCCACCACGGCGCGACGAGCACCAGAAAGCCCAAGAGAAAAAACAAACTTCGTTGCCAATGCCGTGGTCGAGCGCTGAACCATACCATTGCAAAGAGGCCTGGTACCCAGAATGCGACGAGTGATCGCGTCAGAACGAGCAAGGCGGTTAACAAGGATAACAGCAAGATGAGTCGCCAAAGCCGCGTTTGCGAATCGGTATCGATCAACGCGATCCCAGTTGCGACAACGAGCGTGGTCAAGCAAAGAGCAATTGGTTCTGTGAGAAAGTCGATGCTGTAGGTTCGAATCGTACGATCCATCAATGCCAACACGATGGTTATCACAGCCGCAATGTTTGAAACCGATTTCTTAGGAGTGATACGGGCGGTGATGGATACGGCGATGCCTACCGAAACCGCACCTGCCAACGCAGTGAACATGGCCGATAGCAAGCGAATCGTAGCGAACGCGGCTGGTCCCCTCGGTATCAAGCAATAGATTAGCGAAATCAAAGCTGGGTAAAGGGGGGGACGCGACGCCGTGGGACCTGGCCAGTCGCTTCTCGTTAGTTGGGTGTACTGCGTTGCGTCAGGGTCGCGCAAGTATGGTTCTTGCCATCGTGGATCCTGCCAAGCAAACTGAAACCCTTCGCCGCGGTGAAGGCTGTACCCGAGCGTTTCGTAATCTGGACCATCTCCGTGGGGGAGTGGGGGGCGAGCGAAGTGCGGATTTGTGGCGATCCAGCCAACATGCCAAGGTACCAACACGGCAATGGCTACTGCAAACCAAAGCTTTGGGCCCATGTCCGATGATGTCCCCGATCATGATGGATGATCAGTAACGTCCCCGGGATACTCCGGAAGCGTTGCCGAGATTTGGAACGGATGCCGCGCCACCTTGAGCTCCGGTGGGCGTCACCGGTTGCGATACCGACGCGGAACCAGAACCTTTGTATTCCAAGATCAAGAGAGCGTCGTTGCGCTGGCTCGAAATGTTTGGAATGATTCTGTTAAGGCCCAGGATATTTGGGGCTCCGCCTGTTAGCAACGTGTTTTGGACATTTCCCGTTGGTGCTGCAACAACTCCGCAGGAAAGAACAAGGACCTGATCTGTCGGCCAGCGGAACCGTTCATGAAGTCGCCATGACACGAGCTGCGGCACTTCGACTTGCATAGTCACACCCGGTGTCGGTGAATCGATCGGTACCGTGTTCAGCTTTTCGACTTGATCGATATCGCATTTAAACATCACATCGAGCGTTTTTCCATCGAGGCTCAGTAACGGGCTAAACACCATGCGATATCCCTCTTGGATCTCGCCGTAACTGGGCGTGACGGGTGGATACGGCGAAGTGGTGTTTGGAAGATACTCTTTCAGAAAATTCCTCGAGCGTAGCTGCTCGAGATTTTGCGATTGCCCATGCACCATGTTCACATCTGCGGACTGGATTTCGCGGGCATCTTGCCGTTGCCGAAGTTGTGCCATGAAGATCGCTGCATTTTCCTTCGACATTAGCCACGCTTGGACGCCTGGCGTTCGCGATGGGGCGGACCGCATCAACGGGAGGGCCTTGGATCGCCAATTTGGATTCCCGATCGCAACGAGCTTGATTCCGAACACCTGTGGCGTGTTGTTTCCGTTGACAAACCGTTCGTAGACTTGTGCGACAACTTTCTGCATTCCTGCATTGTGGTACACCCGCAGCGTCGATCGATCGGCGGTGAGGATACCCATCGGCTCGTTAAACCATACATCGCTCCCTGTTTCCCGCACGATCCAATCGATCACCGCCTGCTGTGGCCGGTCGACTCCCTTGAGCGCCTGGCAATACGGGCGTATGTCGTACTCGACCCAGTACTGACCACTGCCGTTCGGTAAATCTAATTTGCCTGGAGTTTTTACCCCGGTCGCTGATGCTGCCGCCCCAGAAGTATCGCTTTGGCGAAGGGTCTCGATCGACGGAACGGACGGCACATTACCTCCCGACGTACCGGCCGTGCCGGTCAACCCACTGCCACTTCCTGAAGTGGCCGGAGCCGCTGAGGATGACGCGTTTATTGGTTGCGCGGTGCTCGGCTGCGAAGCTCCCAATGTTGGTGCAGCAATAGTGGATGGCTGATTGGTTGGGCTAGAGGAAGGGGGTGAACTCAAGGAGCCGCTAGGGACACTCGGTAACGTTGCCGGTGGCTGAGCGTGGGTTGCTCCCGCGTAGAGCAGGGCACTGCCAAAGGCAATCACTCCCAAAAGCGAGCGTATAAAGCGATGCACGCGGTTTAACCGCTTGGTATTTTTCGATTTTCGATGATGAACGTTTTGATTCATGCGCAACACCTATAACCAACCGTAGTATCGATGTATTTGGTATCGATGTATTTTCAGCGTAGTCCGTACCCGCAATAGGAAGCACCGCCGCGAACACGAGGTGCAGCTCCGTCACCTCATGGGCCTTCCAATGAAAAAAGCCCACCGAGTGATACTCGATGGGCTCGTTTGGGGGCAATAGTAAAAGTCGGTAGTCTGAGTCGAAGAAGCCTCGACGCTGGCGCAACCTTAGGATAGCACATTCATGCCTTAGTCCATCCCTACGCCAGTCGTCTTGTTGCTAGCTATTTAAGCACGTCCCCGATATTGATCTTGCCTCGCTCTTTCTTTTCGATGGTGGGCGGCTTTGCTTCGGGTTTGTCCGCTACGATCCAGATATTCCTGAAAGCTACAGGGTTTCCGTGATCTTGGAGGTACAGCGGTCCCCCTTCTTTGATCTCGCCCGATGTCCCCCCCGGGGTTTCGCGGGGAAGCTCGAGATCGTCGTGAATGAGAACACCGTTTTGCCGGATGGTGACGCGAGCATTGCTTGTCTTCTTGCCATCGTCACCGAATTTAGGGGCGGTGAAATCGATATCGTAGGTTTGCCAAGAGAGAGGCGGAAAGCACATATTCAGTCGAGGCTGAGCGATTTGATAGATCCCGCCGCACTCGTTGTTTTCACCTCGCAATCCAAACGAGTCGAGAACCTGAAGTTCGTAGCGGCCTTGGATGTAGACACCGCTGTTCCCTCGGCCTTGGCCGGAATCCGACGGCTGGAATGGGGTGCGAAACTCGATGTGGAGCTTGTGGTCTTGGAAGGTTTCGCGACTGGTGCATCCAACTCCGAGGAGCTTTTCGTCGATGAGCTTTCCACCTTGGAATCCATCTGCATTGGAACCGTCAAACAGAATCGTGGCTCCCTTTGGAGGGGCCATGCCGAGTGTTTTACTTTCCCTTTTGATCTTGGAGAGTTCGCCTAACTTCTTGCCTTCACTATCACTGACAATGAGGGACCCACCGTCGATCGTTAGCTTGAATCCATCTCCCTTACCGGCGGACTGTTTGTCGTCGACTTGCGCGCGGCATTGTTTTGTAGCCTCACGACCTTTGAAGCCATCCCCGGGCAACCCGCCTTGGAGCAAATGCACATCGAGTTCCTTCGGGCCGACAGCGATCACTTGGGCTCCCCATGTTCCGTTCCACGACTCGATAACACCTAAGTATTCGCCTTGAAGGGTGTAAAGTAACCCAGCAGCTTCAGCAGACGTGTACGTATCGCCCGCCAAAGCACTTTGTGGGAGCATTCCGAAGCCCGCGACGGGTAGGGCGAAACTAAGACCGAGCATGATGAGCGATCGACGAAGCATAGATAGAAACCCTTTCGGATTGTGTTCTTTCAAACGATGGTCGTTAAACGGCTACTTGAACAAGGAGGAGTCGGTTCTCGAAGTGTGCGGTGAGGTTTTTTCGGAATCCGTCATCGCAGCGCGTTACGTTCACTATACACATCTGCGCTCATTCCGCATCTATTTCTGATTAGTTTTCCGAAGTCGGCTTTCGAATAGATGGGCCGAGGCCAGGCTGTCCAAGCGGTGGTGAGCTAGGTCGGGTTGGCGGTGGCGCCTGGCAGGGTTTTGTCCCCGTGCTCGGTTAGGCAAAATGAGCGGTGAGTGCGCGGCGGTACTCCATTTCGCTCTTGGGAAAGAGGGAGTTGAACGATTCGCTCGGGACTGCGCCATGTTGAAACCTTCTCTTGGGATAGGTGGGCATGTCTATACCCGTGATCGCTCGGACACCGCGGCTTACGATTTCACCTTTGAGTTGGTACAGCCGTTCGTGGTCCCAATCGGTCAAGTCGATGAACGGGATTCCTTCGGCAACGTTGATAACGCTGGGCAAGGCGAATGGACTGAAACCGGAAAAGCCGAGTTTAGCCGCAGGTGCCCACGATCGTACGTGCCCTCGACTTTGCCCACCGCTATACACCAGCGAGTGCTTGATCGCATGGACCCCCCAGCCTTCTTGATACAGCATCAAATTGTTGAGAACACTTCGAATAGTGAGTTCAGGGTTTTCCTCAATGGGATAATCTTTCAGATTTTCATCACCTCCATCACCGTCGATCAGATACTTCCAGTCCGGATATCGATCACGGATGCCTTGGCATAATGCCAACGCCATGGTGGCGCTTTGAACATCGAGGGGCTTGTAGTCCTCGATCCATCGCACTGCTTTTCGCCAGTCCAAGGACGATTCAGGTGCATCGATAATCTCGAGCAGCATTGTCAAGCCGCACTGGGAAACAAACTCGTGGGCTTGGGCTGCGTCTTGGGAACGGCCTTCCACTCCGAGAGTAAATGCTTTCAATCGGGTGGGCGCAATTCCCCTTTTGAGGAGAAGGTGATTCAGCACGATCAGCACAGCCCCACTGTCGATGCCACCTGAAAAGAGAACGCCGATGGGAGATACAGTGTCGATCGCGCTAAGCCAGCGATCGCATTCGATCGCCAACTGACCGATGTACGCCGATCCGATCGCATCCAAATCTGTCGAGAGCCGATTGCGTTGCGGCGTGAAGTAACGCGTGTACTGCGGGTTGGGATCTGGGCAGCCGATCAATTCGAGTTCCACCACGTAGTGAGCCGGAACCATGCGTGTGTAGGACGGGTGGAATTGATCGTCCAGTCCCATCTCGGTGAGTTTGTTGCGAATGTCCTGGATTTGCTCTGCAACGATCAAACACGGTCCATCGGCTTTCTTAGCTAAGAAATACCGCATAGGCCGACCAATGGATCGGGCCATACGCACCTTCTTGCCCTCGGATACACAGACCGCAAATTGCCCGTCGATTTCACCCACGGCATCCGCTCGACCGGTAAGCACCCGCCGTTCTGCTTCCTCTTGGTCCATGTTGAGGAAAATATTCCCTTTGGGATCCATCAAATTGTCGATGCGAGACAGGTACTGGAAGTTCGAATGTTGTGACGGATGGTCTTGCGGGATCATGGCTTTCCTATGGTGGACAACAGCGTTTCGATGGCGTCGGTTTATCCACAGCCTGTTAAGGGAAAAGGTACCGGAATAGTAGAAAGAGTGTACCGGACATAGTCAAGCAAACGGGAAAGGTCAGGACCCATGCCAACAAAATTTTGTAGATGGTGCCCCGCTGGAGGTTTGCGGTACCTCCGGAAGCGAACATCGCACCCGCGATTCCTGACGAGAGGACTTGGGTGGTGCTGACTGGGAGACCGAGGTAGGTCGAAGCCGCAATCGTGCTCGCTGCTACCAACTCCGCCGACGCTCCTTGTGCGTATGTTAAGTGGGTTTTTCCGATCTTTTCGCCAATGGTGACAACGATCCTTTTCCAACCGATCATAGTTCCAATTCCGAGTGATAATGCGATCAGAAGAATGACCCAAACCGGTGCGTACTCCGTCGCCCCGTTGAACTTGTTGAGCGTCGCAATCAACGGTGCTAACTCGGTGGTTCCCTCCGGGTCCTTGCTTTGAAGCTTCTTGATTGCATCCTTCAAAACCAGAATATGTCGTCGTACTTCAAATCGCTCCAGCGACTCCGCGCTGGATCCGTTGGACGCTACGAGGTCGCGGATTTCTTGCATCTCCGGTTTGATTTTCTCCACTGCCACCCCAACCATCGTCTTGCTTTGGCCTGCCTCCGATGCTGCGATCGCGTCATAGGCATCGACGGTTTCTTGAAGCTGACTTACCAGTTGCTCATTGGAGTAGCGGTCTGAAATAGCGAAATAGGACGGAACGATTCCGATGAGAACGAGCATCATCAAGCCGATCCCTTTTTGCCCGTCGTTCGAACCATGCGAATAGGAGACCAGTCCGCAGGTGCAGATTAAAACTAACCGGATCCAGAATGGCGGTTTTTCGTCGCCATCGGGAGGTGAAAAGATTTGCCGCTTATTCGACACGGTCCATCGAAGGATCGACATGAGGAGAATCGCGAGCAAGAAACCGAACAGGGGCGAGATCAATAGTGAGCCCGCAACTTCGGAGGCTTTGCTCCAGTTAACAGCAGCATCACCAGTGCCGGGAAGCAAACTGTAGGCGACACCGCAGCCTAAGATGGAGCCGACCAAAGTGTGGGTGCTCGAGCATGGGATCCCAAAGAGCCATGTTCCCAGATTCCAGAAGATAGCTGTCAGCAAAATCGCTCCGACCATGCTCAAGCTGTGCGCGGTTTTCTGATCCACGAGCGTCTCTACCGGCAGCATGCTCACAATTCCAACAGCCACCGCGGTCCCACCGAGAAGCACTCCTAATCCGTTGAGGATCCCAGAGAAAATAACCGCAACCTGCGGTTTGAGGGTGTTGGTGTAGATGACCGTTGCAACCGCGTTCGCCGTGTCGTGGAATCCATTGATGAACTCGAAGACACAGACGCAAAAAATGCAGAGAAACAGCAATAAGCTCAATCCGACGTCTAGCCCAAACATGGGGAGTCACTCGTTTATGAGAACTTGTGAGGAGATTTAATAGGGTTTCACCACAATAAAGCTTATGAGACAATGCCGACCTGCAACACCCCCAACACCGTTTTGGCACATTCCTTTGGTCCATTATCTCGCACCATTATCTCGCACCATGATCAGTCGCTCCCATGCGTTGGCTCTCCTATCCTTGTGCGACGGGAACGAAATATGGTCCGTTGAATACTGTCGCGCGCAGCGCGTGCCTGAGAGTTGGATCGGTGAACTTGCCGATGCGTTTGAGAGTGGATTTGATTCGGATATCGATACGATTTACTTCGCTGAAAAGCCGGTCAATCACTACGAAGGAATCCTCGCCGTCGATCTGGCGATGAAGTTAGCAGCGGTTCTCGGCGTATCCACAACACGCTTTTTAGGAGCGTCACGCGATCGAGATGCAATCGTGAGGGAAATCCGCGAGTCGCTCGAGGAAGGGTAGTGGTACGCCTTTCCGCCGATCCTTTTTCATAGAAACTTCATGGAGTTGAGGAACAGCGCTCACGCCGTTCCTCACGCCGTTCCTCACGGTGGTCTTTGGAAATCAAAGAGAGTTTCCAAGGCAGACGATTTGTTCCTGCCGGGATCCGCTAGCCGAAGTCGCAATTCGGAAATAGATCCGGCCATCGGAAAAGGTAGGGGTCGCAAAGGTTTCATCACCGAGTGAATTGGTGGCCAACAAACGAAACCGCTCCGAGGTCGCTTCGTAGACATACGTTTTACCCACTTCGCTGGTGGCGTAGATGCGATTCCCCGCGAGAACAGGAGAGGCGCTGAAATCTCCGCCGAGCCGGCCCTTCCACAATTCCTTACCGGTTGCTGCATCCCAGCATACCGCGATGCCAGCATCCAGGACTCCGTAAAGATGCTTGTTCCGGATGACTAGAGACGGAACATAGAGTCGATCGGTAGTTTCCCAAGCGATCTCGCCTTGACGGTCGGCGCGGTAGGCAGCGAGGTGATTGCGAGGGTAGCCACCTGAGGAGTATACGTGGACGCCATCGGTTACGGTGGTGGTTACGCATTCGGTCGTCGCTCCTTCGCGGCTCCAGATCGTGTCGCCGGTACTCGGTTCCAAACTGATCACTTCATCGCATCCGATCAAGATCAATTGATCGCGGTCGGCGATGCGGTGTACGATGGCCGAGGGGTAGTTGGGGTTCGATGGACGCTCACGTTTCCAAATCATTAGACCATGTTCGCGATCGTAGGCGGCAATGGCGCCGTTCCCTTTGGTGTCGGCCACTACGATGACCAGATTCTTGTAAAGCAGAGGAGATGCTGCGAAGCCTTGATGGACTTGGTAGTCGCACAATACCGTTTGCCACGCCATCTTCCCGTCCATAGTTAAAGTGCTTAGCACTACTTTGCCGGCGTTTGCGAATGGAATGTAGAGATGCTTTCCATCGCATGCGATGGTGCTCGAGGCTCCCGATGACTTCGCGTTTTTGGTCATGGCGCCCGATTCATGGATGATCTTTTTCCAGAGATGCTTGCCGGTTTCTCGGTCTAACGCCAATACGCCTTGGCTACCAGATGTTTCATCGCAAAAAGCGATGTAAATGCGATCCGCAACGAGAATCGGTGAGCCGTGTCCGCGGCCTGGAACATCGCTTCGCCACATCACATTCTTTTCGTTGTCCCACTCGAGCGGATACTCTTGCCTCGAGTCGGCTTCACCCATTGCCGTCGGACCTCGCCACCATGCCCAATCCCGCTCACCCATCGCGGGGTAATCCTGCGCGGAGGCATTGGTCGTCAGTGCGACCAACGACCCACAATGGATTAAGAATGCGAGACCGAAAACGGTTACCAAGGGTGCGAGCGAGGCCTTCATGGTGAAACTGCTTTCCAAGAACGGATGTCGAAGGAAGGTTTGTAAGGGTTGTGTTTCCAATAGATGCAATCGGCTGGGAATGGGCGGCCAGTCAGCAGGACGATGCCGATTGATCCATCCATCATGAATCTGCGTTTTCGAGGGCGTCGATGGTGTCCCCAGCATTCATCTGCTTTTGCGCCTGATTGAGCCGGAAGTAGGTTCCTCCCAAGGCGAGGAGTTGCTCGTGGTTGCCGATCTCCGTGACGCGACCTCGTTCGAGCACCACGATACGGTTTGCTTTACGCAGTGTGCTGATCCGATGCGCGATCGCAATGGTGGTACGGCCTTGGACCAGCACATCGAGGGCTTCTTGGATTTCGCGTTCGGTCTCTGTGTCCACGGCCGAGGTGGCTTCGTCGAGGATCAGGATTCGAGGATCGGTCAATAGAGCCCGAGCGATCGATATTCGTTGTCGTTCTCCGCCGGAGAGAGATTGTCCGCGTTCCCCGACTAGCGAGTCGTAACCATCGGTGAGTTTCAGGATGAAGTCGTGTGCTTTGGCGGCCCGCGCTGCGGCGATGATTTGTTCGCGAGTGGCCTCAGGGCGGCCGTACGCGATGTTCTCGGCGATCGATCCGAAAAAGAGGAAGGGTTCTTGAAGGACGATTCCTATGTTGCTTCGGTACTCGGAGATAGGAAAATTGCGAATATCGGTACCATCGACTACGATCGACCCGTTGGCGACATCGTAGAAGCGGCATACCAGATTTACGAGGGTGCTTTTGCCGGCACCACTAGGGCCTACCAACCCGATCATCTCCCCAGGTTCGATCGTTAGATCCACATCATGGATCACCTGTCGGGAGCCGTAGCTAAAAGTGATTTTGCGGATTTCAATCCTGCCTTGCAATCGACCTGGATGCACGGGCTTGGTCGGTTCCGCAACGCTAGGCACTCGATCAAGAATCTCAAAGATGCGATGGGTTGCGGCTGCAGTCCGCTGTGCATTCGCTAGGAGTCGACTCATGTCGTCGAGCCTCAAGTACAACCGTGAAACCCACATGATGAAGACGGACAGATCGCCAACGGTGATTCCTTTGCGGAAAATTTGGTAGGCGCCAAAGCCATAGATAACGAGAAGACCAATATCGGTTAAGAACGTGATGATAGGCGAAAATGCTGCCCAAAGACGATTGACCCGATCGTTAGCATGAAGGACATGGTCATTGCGTTGTTGGAATCGGGCGACTTCGCGATGTTCCTGAGCGAACGCCTTCACAACACGGATGCCGGGAATGGTGTCTGCCAACACGTTGACCATCTCGGCCCATGCCGAGCTTCCTCGAGCAAAGCCAGCCCTCATGCGAGCTTGGACGCGCGCTACGATCCAGGCGATGAACGGGAATGGCAACAGTCCCACTAAGGCCATCTTGGGATCCAACCAAAAGAGGAGAACCGCGGTGATCAAAATCATGATCAAGTCGGTGGCGAAGTCCACCGCATGGATCGATAGGAAATCGCAGATCCGCTGGGTATCATTGCTGACCCGCGAGATCAAATCGCCGGTTCGCTTCCCCCCAAAAAACTCCAACGACAACCTTTGGAGATGTTCATAAGTTGCATTCCGGAGGTCGGCGCTGACTCGCTCGCTAACGCTGGAAAGTACATACGTTTTCGCCCATCCGAGAGCCCAACTCAATAGGGCCGCCAATACCATCCCGCCGAGCAGCCAAGGCACCAAGCCAAAGTCTGCGGGCTTTTCGTTTTGGTAGGGGATCAAGACATCGTCCATCAACGGCTTGGTAAGCAATGGTGGAATCATCGCCGCCGAAGTGCTGAGCACCGTCAACACGAATCCCAGCAGAATCATCCAGAATCGAGGCTTGGCGAATCGAACCAAACGCAAAAGTGAACGTGTTGTGTCGGGGACAGCGGTAGGAGCGCAATTGCTGCAAAGGACTTGGCCTTCCAACATCGGTCCACCGCACGATGGACAAACCGATCCCGTGCTTTCCAATTCGGTTCCAGACCGAAGCCTGCGAAAATCCGTGACGAGCGTCGCCGCCCCATTGATTTGGGAGGCCGTGTACCGCCACGCTGAAACCAAACAGGAACGGTCGACCAACTCGAGCGATCCAAGACCAGCGCGATCGATTTTTCTCAGCTCAAGCCCATCATAAAAATCCCAGCGCTTCCAAGAAACCGAATCGCTCTTTTCCAGAGTGGCCGGCAGCAGGGCAGTGGCCGGCAGCAGGGCAGTGGCCGGCAGCAGGGCGGATTTGGCGTGGTGCGGATCGATAACTTCATGCGCTATAAGTCCTAAGTTGGTCAGGATTACGATACCTCGACCAAACCGAAGCTGTTCGGTCAAGTTCGGTTCAAACCATGAAACGATCTTCTCGTCGCTTCTAAGGAGCGGCTTCATGGCGGCTTGCCACGCCTCATCCCATTGCTGAGGCAATTCGAGGGTCCCCGAGGGAGTCATGGATTGTCTTTCCGAAACGCTCATCTGATTCCAATCAATCTCCATACCTTAGCTCGGGACCTTAGCTCGGGTCTACCATCGACCTGCTCGACCGTCGGCAGGATGGTGCGCCAGAACCTCCACGCATCAGACCCCAACTATCCCAGCCGCAGCGACCATGGGTTATGAACCTGCCGATTTGGTATCAGAAGCGGTTCCCTGCGCCTCGGCGGCTTGCCTCGCTTTTCTTGCGGAGATAAATGACTCAATGCAAAGAAACACATAGGTCACGCAAAGGATAACCATCGCCCAGACCATGCTGACCGGTAGCCAATCCACAGTCTCTTGCCGGAGCACTTTCAAAATCTGGGGAATACCGCGGCCGAGTGCGGCCAATGCTCCGAGGAGTCCCAGGGTGACGGCGGCGTGCATCAGGTGCTTGCGCAGGGCAGGTTTCAGGAGTGAAAACAGCCCAAGCAGAATCAGTGGAACGCCTACGAAGGTGGGAATGAAGACGCTGAAACTTTCAATTCGCCCGTTGTAAACCCAAACAAAAATCGTAAGGAAACTTAGCAAAAGCCCGAAAACAACGGTGATTATTGGCATACCCATTCCCTGATGAAGAATTTAAAAATCAGTCCCATCCAAGCTCAACCGATCGTTGACGCTCGAATTCTTGCAACGTAAAGTGAATAGTAAGTTAGCACTGCAAGCTTTGCGAGGGCTCCCACACCCTGCCTCCGACTGGAAATCCTACAGATTCACCCGTAGGAGCCTCGTTCGGAGGCTTTCCCTGCGTCCCACCTCCTGGGAGGCAATCACTGCTTGTGATGCAAATTCCTTGTACTTTTTTGCTTTGCTATTTCGCCAGTTTTCCGTTCGTTTTTTCCGTTCGTTGATCCCGTTTCCTCTCATCTCCCAACAATCGCCCTAGATTGCGAACGAGGTTCTTTATGGCCGACTATGGATTTTTGGTCCCGACCGGTGGCGGAGAAGACATTCCGCTCAAAAAAGAACGGATTTTGATTGGCCGCCGCGAAAACTGCGACATTGTTCTTAGGTTTTCAAACGTTTCCGGTCAGCATTGCCGGATGACGCTCGAACAAGGCTACTGGTTCATCAAGGACCTTGATAGCCGCAATGGAACCAAGGTGAACGGGTACCGCATCACCCGCAAACGGTGCGACCCGGGGGTCCTTATTTCGATCGCCAAGCATCAGTATGAGATTCGATATAACCCCGAAGAACTCGGGGCCAGTGGACCGCCACCGGGAGATGATGAACAAGTCGAATTGTCGCTCCGATCCTCGTTGATGGAGCGAGCGGGGCTCGACCGCCGCGGAAAAGACGACCGCGGCGCGAACAAATCGGACGACTGATTCGAAGTGTTCCTGGAGGTGGACCAACTCGGATCAAGGCGTTCAGAACAGAACGCCGGTTTTGGCTCCTCGGTTTCCGCCTATTCCCTCATTCTGCTTGTGGGAGGTCGACGAAAATCTCGTCTCCCTGAATCGTAACGGGATACGTATCTGTTTTGATCTTGGGGTTATCCATCCACGTCCCATCGGTCAATTGGAATCGCCATGCATGCCATGGGCACGCGACGCATCCGTCGTGAATCCAACCCGCGGAAAGGGATGCGCCTTGGTGAGGGCAGAAATCATCCATCGCATAAAACTTCCCTTCAACCTGAAAGACAGCGATCATCCGATCGCCAACGGGAAATGCCCGGCCTTCGTTTTCTGGAATCTCTGTCGTTTTCGCAATCGCTATCAGGTTAGGCACGAGATAATTCCAATCGCAAGAAGTTAAGTGCGGATTTTGCTAACCGATGGTAAAGGACTTCGGGGTGCCCACCGATCGAAATGGTGGTCGAAGCAGGGGGCTTTCCTGCGACGGCTAGGCACATCGTGAAGTCGGTATGTGGTAGTCCCGCTCCACGCGTGACTTCTTCGAGCGTTGGATACGTACCCACGGCCAATACCACGTCGATGTTGCGTTCATTCAGCATCGATTCCGCAGCGCGTTTCAAAAGATCTGTGAGCTGTGAATGGGTATTTGGCAGCGTTGCTGAAATCGATAAACGGGAATGAAGCTCTCGTTCGCTCGCACACCAGTCTGCAGCGCGTAGACCGAACGGACCACCGTCCTGTTCTTGAGACATCATCGGGGCAATCCAGCAGCCTGCTCCTACCTCGAGCAGACCCAATCGCAGTTTTCGGTCTGAAAGGAGGCGATGAACTGCTTGATGCAATTCCACGTTTCCTTCTCCGAAAATCAGTTGCCCCAAGGTTCCTCGGACTTCATCGATGGTCGGTTGGATCAGACGTTGAAACTCCGATTCCGTAGCGGTTTGAGCCGCGATGCGAAGCGTAATCGTAGCCTTGGAAACGGTGATGCCGACACGCGGATCGCGATCGCGTGCGATCAAATTAGGAAGAAGCTGCTCCACGTCGCTTTCGCCGATCCCGAAAAGCTTCAGGCTATGAAACCGCAAGCGGTCCTGCCCTGCCCCCATCTCCTCGCAAAGCCTTTTCTCCACTGTGTGCTCGAGCATTTCGAGCATCTCCGCCGGCACGCCAGGCAATGCAAAGATTCGGCACTGCTTCGTCGATCCCTCCGGTATGCTCGTGGTCACAGCCAAGTCGATTCCTGGGGCTGTGCCGTGTGGATTGTCGATAATCTTCGAACCACGAGGAAACATCGCTTGAACGCGATTGCGTTCCGGCATCGGTCGTTTCCGTTGCGCGAACAAGGACTCGATGTGTTGCATCGCCTCTTCACGAAATTCAAGCGGGCAGTGGAATGCCTCCGCCATCGCTTCACGCGTCAAATCGTCCGCGGTTGGCCCTAAACCTCCACTGGCGATAACGATGTCCGCCCGCGCTGCGGCGATACGAAACGCTGCGATGTTGTCAGCGAGGGTGTCACCTACCGTCGTGTGG
Organism: uncultured Pirellula sp.; assembly: GCA_903892355.1. GTDB lineage: Bacteria > Planctomycetota > Planctomycetia > Pirellulales > Pirellulaceae > JBKCUI01. The sequence continues at coordinate 57,813 of CAITIE010000088.1, forward strand.
AAATGGACTTTGATGCCGATATCGCCGAGCCTCAAACTGATCGCTTGGGTGTTGGTGTCGAGTCGGACTCCACTGGTGAGTTCGTCTCCGATGGAAATGATTTCCGCGATCATGAATAGTCCGTGTGACGCTTGTGCCGCTAAAAAGTGAATGGAATTGGTCGCTGAATTTCAACGATGGTGCCGTACTGATGAGGCTCATTGTAGATTCGTGTCCATCGATGAAAAACTGCAAAGATGGGCCTCGGCAACCCATTGTGGGCAACTCCATACTAAAAAGAACATCGCTTCCTTGCACCACTTAGAAACGGGATGGTTTTCCAAGAAACCAGCTCCTTTAGCCGCAGCGAGAGCGGCTTGCGTCGATTGCAAGGCAAGATCGTTGCATTGTTTTCGAAGGGCATTGGAGTCGCTGGGAGGGTTTCCGTCCTCGATCGACACCAGTTTTTCGTAAAGTCCCTCCCATGCGTTCACAAGGTTCTCCGCGTAGGGCTTTAGGTTCGGCCTGTTCTTTGATTCGGTATCGAGCCAATCGATTGCGCAGGCCGCCAAACCCAAAGCCAATGCGCTGGTTTGGGCACCTCCCGCTCCGGAATTGGACGTGGGACTTTTGGACTGGGACGCCGCCATCACATTGTCACACGGGCCATGCAGAAGATGCGCATCGCTCAGTTCCACTCCATCCAAATGCACCTCATCGGTGCAACTGCTGCTCAGCGCGAGCAATTCCATCCCTTGACCCGGCTTCACACCCGCGGTCGAAGTAGGGAGCAGAAACAGCAGTTCTCTAGCGTGAGCAGGCGTGGGCATCACGGCATCGCTGTTTCGAGAGATCTCGCTATTTTCGGTCGGTGCCCTTTCCACGGCACCGACAACAATGTAGTCCGAGGAAAATGCACCCGTCACCCACGGAATACTGCCATGGAGAATCCATCGTTCCCCATCCGCCCGAACGTTATCCACCCTATCCGCTTGATCCACACGAGCCGCTTGCCCCGCCTTATTTGCATGAACGGCCCGATACGCTTGAACCGGTGGAGTCGAGAGGTGGCGACGGCTGGTTGTTAGATGGCTGATCCCCACGGTCGCAAAGGCTTCGCCCGATCGAATTTCACGAAGCCAACGGTCGCGACTCGAGTGATTGCTCGACTCAATACGCCGAATCGCCGCGTGTCGTTGCGTCATGATAAACGCGGTGGTCAAGCAACCGAAAGCGAGGGCGACGTAGTAAGCAAGCGTATTTTTCGGAAAATCGGGCCATTCATTTTCAAACTGAGCGCATAGCCGAATCGTCTCCGTTGGAAAACAGTCCCGCCCTCGAAGCCGATGGGTGTTTCGCGCAAGCGACACAGCTAATGCTTCCATTCCAGGTGCTTTATCGAGGATACGGCTTGCAAATGGGCTCACTGAGTACCTCAGCAGGTCGGGGTGAATTGGCAGGGGCGTTAAACTCAACGCAGTTTACCAAGCCTGCGTGTTGTGCGGTGGGCGGGGCGACTGGCGCAATCCCTACCTTTGAACCATTCGTGTCATTTCGTTATAAACAGAGAATCTTGATTTTGAAGGAACTACGCGGACGATACTCCAAGCGTTGGTTGTCCACGGCATGAATGCTGTGTTCGATATCACAATTTTGGAAGGTACCGCGACAGCTGGAACGGGAGCGTACATGACGCAAATCGATTATTCGGTGGGGGGGGAATTGGCGACATCAGGCATTGCTAGCGAAATCGACGCCGAAGCATTGTATGAAAAGTGCATGGTGCTCGCGCATAACCTTTGGTGGAGCTGGCAACCCGAGGTGACTAATTTATTCCGCGACATCGATCCGATTCGTTGGCGGCAATTGGACCACAACCCGATCGCGCTGCTGCGCGAGTTCACCCCGGATCGTCTTGCAATCCGCGCAAGCGAGATGGTTTTACACAGCCGCGTCAATTATGCCTATCGCCGGCTTCATGAATACCTGGAATCGTCCAACACGTGGGCTCAGACGAATGCCGGTGTTTTGGGCAGCAAGCCAGTCGCTTACTTTTCCGCAGAGTTTGGTTTGCACGAATCTTTGCCCGTGTACTCGGGTGGTTTGGGCGTTCTGTCGGGCGACCATGTCAAGAGTGCCAGCGGCCTCGGGGTCCCCTTGGTCGGGATCGGGCTTTACTATTCGCATGGTTATTTCAAGCAGGCCCTCAGTGGGGATGGCTATCAAAAGGAAGAGTACTTTGAAACCAAAGTCGAGGATCTTCCACTCGAAGCGGCGCTTCTACCCGACGGGACACCGTTGGTGGTCGGAATCGATACGAGGAATGGGCGGTTATTGGCCAAGGTATGGCGGGTCCAGGTAGGGCGAGTCCGGTTGTTCTTGCTCGACTGCAATGTGGAGGGGAACCGGCCTGAGGATCGCGAATTGACCAGTCGTCTCTACGGTGGCGATGAGCGAACACGTATCCGTCAGGAACTCGTTTTGGGCGTTGGTGGCGTCAGGGCGCTGAGAGCACTGGGCATTACCCCTGGCGCATACCATCTTAACGAAGGCCACAGCGCATTTGCTCCGCTTGAAGTTATCCGCGAGCGGATGTTCGACGACGGCATGTCGTTCGATGATGCCTGTCGCGAAGTATCCCAAGCGACGATCTTCACAACCCACACCCCGGTACCCGCTGGTCACGACCGGTTCTCAGGTGCTCTCATCGAGGAGCACCTCGGCCCACTTCGCGATCTTTTAGGCATTAGCCATGACCACTTGATGAGCATCGGGCGTGTCCAAACCTCCGATCCGAATGAACCGTTCTGCATGACGGTTATCGGGTTGAAACTATCGCGGACAGCGAATGCCGTCAGCCAATTGCACGGACATATCTCGCGACGGATGTGGCGATCGCTGTGGCCGCAGCGCGAGGAAAACAACATTCCGATCGGCCACATCACGAATGGTGTTCACATCGAGAGTTGGCTGGCTGGCCAGATGCAGCAACTCTACGACCGCCATTTTCCAGCCAATTGGAAAACGCACATGGGTGAGCCTGATGTTTGGCAGTTCATCCACAGCGTCGATCCAGGGGAGTTGTGGGAGACTCACAACGCGCTAAAGAATCTCTTGCTCTCATTCGTTCGCCGACGCGTCTCGCGGCAATGCCGCCGGCGTGGGGAAAGCGATGAGATCATCGAAGCAGCACGCAGTGTTTTGAGCCCGAACGTTTTGACGATTGGGTTCGGTCGGCGATTCGCAACATACAAGCGTGCTAATTTGATCTTCTCAAATTTGGATCGGATCGCAGGGTTGATCAACAATCCAGATCGTCCGGTGCAACTGATTTTCGCGGGCAAAGCGCATCCGAAGGACGAACCAGGGAAGCGGTTCATCCAAGAGATTGCCAATCTGCGCCATGATTCTCGCTTCGCTGGCAAAGTGGCCTTCATCGAGGACTACGATATCAACGTTTGCCGTCACTTGATCCAAGGGGTCGATGTGTGGTTGAATAACCCGCGACGACCACTCGAGGCCTCAGGAACCAGCGGTCAAAAGACGGTTCTCAACGGTGGACTCAATTGCAGTATTTTGGACGGATGGTGGGCCGAGGCCTACGATGGCTCCAACGGTTTTGCGATCGGGAAGGGAACCAGTCATTCCGAAGATCGAATCACCGACACCCGCGATTCGGATTATCTCTACGAGACACTGGAACAGAGTGTCATCCCAACGTTCTACGATCGGGATCGGGATGGGTTGCCCCGTAGCTGGATCAAGATGATGATGAACAGCATCAGCACGTTGGCTTGGCGATTCAGTAGCCATCGCATGGTGATGGATTACACTCGCGTCGCTTATGTGCCCGCCTCCGGCGGTTTAAGCTGCGAGATCAAGGTCCGTTAAAGACCCGTCGCTTTCAAAAGTCCCGTCAGTTTCAAAAGTCCTGTCACTTTCAGGCCTTACCAGGTTGCGAATCCTGGTCTGGCCCGGTTAGCTGGCCCGGTTCGCTGGCCCGGTTAGCTACCACTCGTTCTTTGCTACCCCAAAGCGTGACCCTTCCTCCGTGTTGGTCACGCTTTCTTTGTTGGTGGCTGCAGTGAACTGCTCTGGACTTCCAGCTCTCCGGCTTGCCAACGGATCATCCGGCATATTCAGAAGTGGCCAGATTGGAAAAATCGCTGCGAACGGAGCAAACGGACCAACCGTGGGAGCAATAACTAGAAAGTAAACGAAGAAAGATGGTTCGGTAACGCCTGTTTGTGCTGGGGATACTAGAAGCAATGGTGGAGAGGCGTGTGGCAGATCGTCGCCCGGGCCCAAAACACACTACCAAGACTTCCTCGCATCTTTGATTGGGACAGCATGAGCCTACAGACGACCGAATATTTGAAATCACAGCACGCCCACGTGAGCTCGAACCTTCTCACCGCGAGAAACCTCGCCTTAGCAACCGGCACTATCGCAATTATTCTGTGCTACAGCTTCAACACCAACGCAACCGAATTGAGGATCTTTGATTGGAAATGCGTGGGCCTGGGTGTGATTGCTGGCGGCTGGGGGATTTCCGAGTTTCGTCGACGCAAGCTTGAAAGCCATCTGAATGAATTGAATGATACAATCGTAGTCGACCCTGTTACTGGGTTGGCAAACAGGAACTTTTTGAAACAGGAATTGCGCCGGCATTTGTCCCAATTCCAACGGCAGGATTCACCGTTTGCGATCATGCTGTTCGACATCAATGACTTCCGCCAAGTGAATATGCAATTTGGGCACGAGGCAGGAGATTCCGTACTCCGGTCGGTGACCAGCGTGGTGAAGGCATCGGTTCGGGATATGGACTCGTTGATCCGATACGGATCCGACTCTTTCATTGCAGTCCTTCCCGGCACCAAGCTGACCGAGGCTGAGCATATTGCAAAACGCGTCTCCTGCGCGATCGCCGAGATGGCGGTTCCCTACCAAGACCGATGGATCCGCGTCACTGCGAATGCAGGGGTTGCGACTGCTGTGCCCCTGGATGTTGAAGAGTCGATCCTTCGTCGAGCAGAACAGTCCTTGGCTGTTTCTCAGCGCAACGATTCCAATTCTCAGCGCAACGATTCCAACTTGCAATCAGCACGCGACAGCGAAATTAAGTGCATGGGGATCGAGGATTACCGAGAAGCGACGATTGCTGGCTAGATGGTCGCAAGCCTGTGGATTGCGAGAGCTTGTCCAAATAGTTCACGAGGGGCAACGGCCAGCACTGGAGCGGTATCCCGAAGAAATCACACAAGGCCGAATTTTACCCGCAGGAGAGGAATGGGCAAACCGTAGAGTCTGCCCATTCCTTTCTTTGTTTTGCGTCCACGAATACAGACCTGCAAGAACCGTTGGCAACTCGCAACTAGTCTCAACTCGCCTCAACTAGGCAGTGTCTGGATCTTGTAGTGGTCGTCTACAAAATCGACATGGATACTTCCACCGTCGTGGTCGTCCCGCTTGAGCAACTCTGTGGCGATTTGGTTTTGCAACCGTCGTTGAATGACTCTTTTGAGCGGTCTCGCCCCAAACACGGGGTCGTAGCCTTCGTTGGCAATCGCGTCGATTGCGCGGTCGGTCACGGACAGTTTGAAATGGATCTCGCTCAATTGCTTTTCTAATCGTTTCAGTTGCAAGCCCACAATCTTCCGAATTTGATCCTTGCGAAGTGGTTCGAAGATGATGGTATCGTCGATCCGATTCAGGAACTCGGGGAGGAACCTCGCTTTGAGCGATTCCTGGACTGCGACCTGCATTTCCTCGGTTCCGCCACCTTCGTCAGCGATGCGTTGGATCATCTGGCTTCCGACGTTGCTGGTCATGACCACGATGGTGTTCGTGAAATCGACTGTCCGGTTTTGGCCATCGGTTAATCGGCCATCGTCCAGCAACTGAAGCAGGATATTGAACACATCGTTATGCGCCTTTTCGATTTCATCGAGCAGGACAACGCTGTAAGGGCGGCGTCGAACCGCTTCGGTCAACTGGCCACCTTCTTCGTAACCGATATATCCCGGAGGGGCGCCGACGAGACGACTGACGGTGTGCCGTTCCATGAACTCGCTCATGTCAATTCGCACCATCGCGTTTTCATCATCGAACATTACTTCTGCTAACGCTTTGCATAGTTCTGTCTTTCCAACCCCAGTTGGGCCCAGGAACAAGAAAGAGCCGATCGGTCGGTTGGCATCACTGAGGCCACTGCGACTGCGTCGTACGGCGTCACTGATCGCAGCAACCGCAAGGTCTTGGCCGATAACCCGCTGATGCAGGCGATCTTCCATCAAAAGCAGTTTGGCGCGTTCGGATTCCAGCATTCGGGTCACAGGGACGCCTGTCCACGAGCTAACCACGGCGGCGATCTCATCAGCCGTAACCTCGGTCCGCAACAATTTGGGTTTATCTCCGTCGGTTTTTGTATCGACAGCCTCGTCTCGGTCGATTTGCTCTCGGAGCTTGCGCCGAGTTTGATCGAGTTCGAACAGCTTTTGATAATCCGTTTCGTTCACGGCCATCCCCGTGGACTGTTTATCCTTGATGCTGGTGTCCAACTTACGGAAGTCGGCGTCGGCTTGATCCAGCGATCGCCTCAAGGACTTCACGTCGGACAGGCCCAACTTCTCGGATTCCCATTGCTCACGCAAACTGGCTAGATCTCGCTGAATCGCTTCCATCTCTTGCTCGACCTCTTCGAGCGCTTCTTCGGTGCTCTGGTCGGTCTCTTCTTTGAGTTGCCGCTGGGCCAATTCGAGTTGCCGTAGCCGTCGCTGGAGAGAATCGATTTCGGAGGGAACGCTGTCACGTTCCATCGCTAGTCGCGCTGCCGCCTCATCGACCAAATCGATCGCTTTGTCCGGAAGAAATCGATCGGCGATGTAACGGTCGGATAGCTTGGCGGCTTCGACCAATGCGGCATCCCGAATCTTAACTCCGTGGTGGGCTTCATAACGTGGCTTCAGACCACGAAGGATGGTGATCGTGTCATCCACCGAAGGCTCCCCGACGTAAACAGGCTGGAATCGTCGCTCCAGCGCAGCGTCCTTTTCGATATGCTTTCGGTACTCGTCGAGTGTCGTGGCTCCGATGCATCGCAGTTGCCCGCGAGCGAGCTCCGGTTTGAGCAACTGAGCGGCATCGCTGGAACCTTCGGCGGAGCCTGCTCCGATCACCGTGTGGAGTTCGTCGATGAAAAGGATGACATCTCCTTCGGCATCCTTGACCTCGCGGATGACGGCCTTGAGACGCTCCTCGAATTCCCCGCGGAATTTGGTCCCTGCGACCAGCCCTCCCATGTCAAGAGCGATGACTCGACGATTCTTGAGCGACTGCGGCACGTCTCCTTGGACGATGCGCTGCGCGAGCCCTTCCGCGATCGCTGTTTTTCCAACCCCAGGTTCCCCGATGAGTACGGGATTGTTCTTGGTGCGTCGAGAGAGAACCTGGATCACTCGACGAATCTCATTGTCGCGGCCGATGACTGGATCCAGTTTGTTCTTGGCAGCCTGAGCGACGAGATCCACGCCGTATTTTTCCAACGCTTGGAACTTACCTTCGGGATTTTGGTCTGTAACGCGAGCACTCCCGCGTACCGATTGAAGCCCGTTCAGAATATCCTTCTCGGCAACTCCAAAAAGCTTCAAGAGTTCGCCGGCGTTTTTGTCAGCCCTGCATAACCCGAGAAGCAAATGCTCGGTGCTCACAAACTCGTCCTTCATCGATTCCGCAGCCGCTGCAGACGCCTCGAGCGATTTTTGAAGGGATGGGCCGATGGCAGGCTGCCGCCCACCACTCGACCGAGGTAGCCGTTTCAACTCGGATTCGGTGGTGGACTGTATTTTGTCGAGCGGAGCCCCAATCTTTTTCAATAAGGGAACGACCACCCCGTTGGAGTCTTGGAGCAGAGAGGCGAGCAAATGCATCCCCTCCATTTCGGGATTGCCATTGGTTGCTGCCAGGGCCTGCGCGCCGACAATGGCTTCCTGAGCCTTCACCGTTAACTTGTCCATGCGAAATGTCATTGTGTTCCCCTCTGCTAGTGTGGTCGTGTTGGCAGTCCAACTGCCGATAGGCCACCACAAAGCAAACCACAGGCCAAACCCACGTTAGCATTAAAATTATTTTTATCCCCAGGCACGGTAAGTACTTCCACACCAGGGCAGCTAGGAAAGGCCGCTGCTGGATTGGTTCGCTCTCGGCTTGGTATACCCTTGCCAACCCACCGCGCCTAAGCCATACTGCTCGGATGATTTACACGCACGACTTTTACTCCCTGCGCCAATTTTATTTTGCCTCTGGCCAATTTTATTTTGCCTCTGGCCAAACGGTCTGAGAGGATGCGGCGGAACTTGCTGTAAATCAGTAAATTACGAATTCCGACGAAGCTTCAAGGGCCGTACCTTGAGGCTTTTTTTTTGGAATATCCCGATGGATAAGTCGTTTCATCGAGACGGAAGAGATGTACGGAAAACCATACGGAAATCTGATTAGGAACTGAAGATCATGATCGTTGTGATGGAACAAAATGCTCCCGATGAACGGATTGATACCATCGCCAACCGAATCACCGAGTTGGGGCTTAAAGCGCATGTCATCCGCGGCACCGAACGGACTGTGATTGCCGCGGTGGGTGACGAACGCAAAATCAAGGTAGAGTCCTTTGAGAGCTACCCAGGTGTCTCGGAAGTCCTGCCGATTTTGGCTCCGTACAAAATGGCGTCGCGGGAGTTGAGGCAAGACCCGACGCAAGTTCGGGCGCTCGGCTTCCGAGCCGGCCGAGGCGTCGTAGGGGTGATTGGCGGACCATGCTCTGTCGAGAACGAAGAGCAGATTATCGCATGTGCACGAGCTGTCAAAGCGTCCGGTGGAACGGCCCTTCGAGGAGGCGCGTTCAAGCCACGCACGAGCCCTTATTCCTTCCAGGGCATGAAGGAAGATGGTTTAAAGCTTTTGGATCTGGCCAGGCAGGAGACCGGATTGGCGGTGGTAACCGAAGTGATGAGCACCGAGGATGTGCCGTTGGTCGCTAAGTACGCTGATGTTCTCCAAATCGGTGCCCGTAACATGCAAAATTATCGACTCCTCGAAGCAGTTGGTCGATCGGGGCGGGCGGTGCTCCTGAAGCGAGGCCCCAGCGCCACCATCGAAGAATGGCTGCTGGCGGCCGAATATATCCTCAATGAAGGAAATCCGGATGTGATGCTTTGCGAACGTGGTATCCGTACCTTTGAGAACCATACACGATTCACGCTACCGCTAGCATCGGTGCCCTACCTGCACCGAAAAACCCACCTGCCTGTCATCGTCGATCCCAGCCACGGGACCGGCCATTCCTACCTGGTGACCGACATGGCTGCCGCGAGCGTCGCCGCGGGAGCGGATGGGTTGATCGTGGAAATGCATCCGAATCCCGAAAAAGCGATGAGCGATGGATATCAATCCCTGGACTTTGCACAGTTCGATGAAATGATGAAGCGTTGTCGAACCATTGCCATGGCTATCGGGAAAGAATTGGGCTAGTTCCAAGCCTGATCATTGTTCTTCTTCATCGCCTGGACACCTCATCGAAAGTACCGACCTGTTGAGTTTCTCTGACGCATGAATGAGACGTTTAGTAAGCGACTTCCGAGCAGCTTGCCGGTGCTTAATGTCCTCGACAATGAGCACCCCTGCTCCTACCTGCCAGACCGAACCGCGACGATGCCGTTGATCTATCCAGGCCGGTTGGTCGACGAGGCTGAGTTCGATCATATGCTCGAACACGGACTGCGTCGCTCGGGGCGATTCGCCTACTTCACAGCGTGTCATAATTGCCAGCGATGCGAACCGACACGTATCGATGTTAACGAGTTTCGTTGGACCGAGTCTTGGCGGCGTATCGTGAACCGTGGAGATCGTCTCCTAGAGGTGCGGCTTGCCACGCCCACGATCGATGCAGCACGATTGTCCCTTTTCAATATCCATAGAAACACTCGAGAACTCGGTTCTGGGGACCAAGATTACTCCGAATACGACTACGAGGGATTTCTCGTCGATTCCTGCTGTTCGTCCACCTACGAACTCAGTTATTGGCGGGACGATGAATTGATTGCTGTCTCGATCATCGATTGCGGAGATCAATCAATTTCGGCAGTTTATACGTATTTCAGCCCGGAGCATGCAAAGCTCTCGCTCGGAAGCTATTCCGTGTTGAAGCAAATTCAAATCGCTGAGAAAACGGAGCGACGTTTTGTTTACCTAGGGATGTACGTCTCGAACAACAGGCATCTCAACTACAAATCCCGATTCCTGCCACAGCAGCGCTACATCGAAGGAAAGTGGGTTGAATTCCATGAACGCCTCGAAGCACCAGCCGACCCGTGAATCCATTGCCAGCGTTGGCATTGGTCTTCACGTAAGTCGTTAGCCATTGCCTTGCATGTTCACCATGCGGTATCGAAGGAACGCGTCCAGAAATCCTTGGATCTCTCCGCTCAGCACGGTGTGGAAGTTACCCATCTGATACCCAGTCCTCGCATCCTTGACTCGCTGGTCGGGATGGAGGAAGTAATTCCGGATCTGGGAACCAAACCCGGTGATGGACTTGCTCTGGTACTTTGCCAACTGATCGGCTTCGCGCTTCATCTCCTCCACCCGCGCTAACCGAGAACGTAGCATCTTCCACGCGGCTGCACGGTTTTTGTGCTGACTTCTTTCGTTCTGGCATTGAACGACAATACCCGATGGCATGTGGGTTAGTCGAATCGCGGAACTGGTTTTGTTGACGTGCTGCCCTCCAGCGCCCGAGGCGCGGAAAACATCCTCGCGAACATCCTTTTCTGAGATCTCAATGTCCACGGAATCGTCGATCTCAGGTGAAACATCGACGGCTGCAAAACTGGTCTGACGTTTGCCTTCCGCATTGTAGGGGCTGATGCGAACCAGCCGGTGGATGCCTTCTTCGCCCTTCAAATAGCCGTACGCGGAGTCCCCTCGCACAGCAATGGTCGCCGAGGTTATACCCGCTGTTTCGTCATCCGACCGATCCAGGATCTCGACGCTGTAACCGTGCTTTTGCGCCCATGCGATGTACATCCCCAGCAACATCTCGGCCCAGTCGTTTGCGTCCAAACCACCCTCGCGAGCATTCACCGAAAGGATTGCGCCGCAGTCGTCATTGGCTCCATTTAGCAAGGCCTTGATTTCCAACTGCTCGACTGCTTGCTCAAGCTTGCCAAGCTCTGTCTCCACCTCGGAGAGCACCGATGGCTCGTCTTCGGCCATCTGTAGTAATTCGGTTAGATCATCACAACTAGAAACTACCTGCTTGAGCGGCTCAACCACGTTCCTGAGCGACTTTAATTCCTGCACAACCGATTGGGCCTTGTCGGGATTGTCCCAGAATGCTGGCCCCGCCATCTCACCCTCGAGCGCTACAATCTTTATTGACTTTTGATCGTAGTCAAAGACCACCTCGCAGCGGCACAAGCCGAGCTTTTAGGTGATCGATGCGGGTTTGAAGGGTTGTGTCTGACATGCTTTAAATTGCTCGAGGCATCGCCTCAACTGCGATCAGGATAAAAATTGGATTCGGAAAATGCCTGTCTTCGCAACCGGCATCTTTCCTGCAACCATAATCGTAGCCGACTCGGCTCAATTCACCAGTCCGATTGCCCGCTGTACCGGGTTTTCCTGAGCTTCGAAACGCAACTTGGGCAAAGCTCCACGGAACGCAAAACTCCCTTGACGCGAACCTCCTAATTTTGCTAAACCCCCAGCATCGTAGGGTTTGATTGCTTTGGATCGCAAAATCCCGATCGACCCAGGGAATCCGGTTTTTTAGGAGTGTTTAGGATGCTCGCTCGCTTTTTGCTGACTCTTGGATGCGTGTTAGCTACGGTCCCCACACAGCCCTTGTGTGCCCAAGACTCAGGATCGGACACCGCCAAGGACTCGGAGGCTGGTTCCGGTCTAGTTCTTGGAAATCCTGGCGGTAACTCCGCCGATGCCACCTCAACGTCAGACGCCTCAGCTGAGAAGAATGCTGAGAATGCAAAGCCCCGCTCCCTCCTCGACGAGTCCTCCAGAAAACTGGTTGAGCCGAAACGGCTCCCGGTGAAATCGGTAAGTGGTAACCCTTTGGAAAAGTCGACCGCCGAGGATGCCAAAAAGGCTCCAACAAAGCCGCCCCCCACCAACAAGCAAGCAACTCCCACTCCTGCAAGACCTATGTCGCAAGCGGGTAGCGCGCCAGCAAAGCCAAAGTCGAGCAACCCATCCTCAGCAAAAAATTCAGCGGCAACAACCTCGTCCGACACACAGCCAACCGTCGCAGAAAGCAAGGCTACTTTGCGACCGATCGAACCCAAAAAATTGATCGAGAAACCTTCGCCCGAGGGAGGTGAGACGTTCTTGATGCGGTACAAGTTCGAACCGGGTATGGTTGTCCGCAGCGAAGTTACCTACCTCTCCAAAAACGGTACACGCATCGATTCCGTCCAACAAGACGCTACGTCCCGGACTGTCTCGATGAAGTCGTGGCGCGTCCTCGATACCGAAGAGGATGTTGTTACCTTTGAATACCGAATCGATGAAATCGATATGTCTCAACAAGTCGGCTCGGGCAATGAGGTTCGTTACAGTTCCAAAGATGCGAGTGACGAACCCCCGCCAGTGCAATTCGCGGGTGCCGCCGACAATGTGGGCAAAGTCGTATCTACCATAAGCATCGATGGGAAAGGGATGGTGGTTGCCCGCAGCGACACCCAAAACCCTCCTCACCTCGGAATGGGGGACGTGACGTTGCCTTTGCCCGAAAATCCAGTTGCCGTCGGAGCCACCTGGGAGATTCCACGCGAAATGAGAATACCTCGCAAAGACGGATCGAGTCGGCTTCTCAAGTTTCGTGAACTGTTCAAACTCGAAAAAGTCAGCGCGGGAATCGCGACGATTTCTGTTCGGAGCGAACCACTCTCCACGATCTCTGACCCTTCCGAAGAGGCACAAGTTCTACAGCAACTCAGCAACGGGACGATCCGATTCGATCTCGATGCAGGTCGTATGGTCTCGAAAGATCTTGCATGGGATCACGAAGTGGTTGCATTCTCTGGTCCAGGAAGCGTACTGGAGTACTCGGCCCGATTGGACGATCATGTCGTCACTGTCGATTCTGAGAAGAGGACCGCTACCCGGCCAAGCAATGCCGCTCGCTAAATGTACTCTCGGAAAAACGTGCGCACAGCTAGCAACCCGTCCAGCGACCATGTTTCTACGGACGTTGTTTTCAGTGATCTGGTCCCAGGGCGATGCGATGGTCGCCCCATTGGGTGAGTTGGTGTCGATCTCGCCCAACGGGTTCCTGGGTTTCTCGGGAATCCTGTTCTGAGTTTACCGACCTTACATCCAAAACCCACACGTTACGATCGGGATAGTCGCAAATCAGTCGCTGGTTCAAATCCTCTGCCCATCGTGCCCACACGACCTTCGAACCCGTCGGATCATACGAATTGAAGACCCATTCGTGCTGTGTGTTGTGATCCGGATGGTAGCGCACGATGACAAGGTGCCTGCCGGTCATGTCCTCTAGCTTTTTGGTCATTTGTATTCGTTGAAACGCCCATTGGTTGTCGATCAACGAAGGGTTGGCGGAAAGTGCCGTTGTAGCACGAAACAGCCAACAAATTTGACAGGCTACCATCGTGCCAACAATGAATTGTCTCATGCGAAGTCGAGAAATGTCGCTGCTTGTTCGGGAGGCTATGAACGCTAGTACCCGACGCAAGACTAACGCAGCCATGAGGATCGCAATGGGTAGGAGTGAGGCTACGTAATAGGTGGCGATCCATGGGACGAAATTGATCAGGTACAGCCCGAGCACGCCGGCCAGAAGATATCCTAGGAACGCCTTTCGCTCGCGAGGGAGGAACAATATCGCCATTGGGGAGCACGCAATAATCCACCCCCAATGTTGAAAGAGATAGCTTGATCGATTCGATAGTAAGGTAGTGTATCCAGAAAGTTTCTGTCCGGACCGATACGCATCCATCGACCATCCATGATGGAATTTCTTTTGCTCCAAGAAACGGTGGCCTAACGTTGGTTCGTTTGGGGACTGCCATACGAACACTGGGGCAACCCCATACTGCTCCTCGTGCAACCGGTACGGTAATTGATACCATTCACCGGTTACGCTCCGATTGATGACCCCTTGGAAACCGAATCCTAAAAGCAACACGCAGATTCCAGGTGCTGCACTCAGCCACCATCGGGGTACTCTGTACCATCCATGACGGATGATCTTCCAAAGCAGCGGCAGTGCGAGGATCGATGTCACAACAACGGTTTCGTAAGGCCGTGAGAAGATCCCGATAACAATCCCAATGGCGATAATTGTCGCTGGCCGCCAAGCGGTGGTGTCTACCGTACGCCCGCGCACCAATCGGCCTCGAATCCTGAGCAGTCCGCCAACAATCAACGACATCGAACCAACAGCAAGCCAACCATTGGTGAAGTCTTGAGACCAACCTGTCTGCCAGTAGGGATGCGATGCCGAAAGCAAACCGAACAGCATCGCGTGGTTTCGCTGGAAATGCGCCATCAACATCCACGTAATGGCAGAGCATGCGAATGCGGCTGAAAGCCACATTCCTGCGCAATACGTCCCAAAGAGCAGCTTCCCCAGGGCGAGCGTAGCACCCGTACCAATCGGGAATTTTGCCATGTAGCGTGGGTAAACGACTTCATGGAAGGTTTGCAGAGACTCCGCCGACGGCGGTGTGGGATTGCTGAGCCGTCCATGAAGCAACGTCTCTGCAATCAGCAGATGCCCAAAGTCATCGTGCACGCTAGGTACTGGCGGGATCCACCATGAAATGATGGCAGCCACAGCAAATGCGATGACCCCCGGAAGAATCCAAAACCAGCAATCGGTGTTGTGAACTTTAACCATGCATATACCCTGCGGTACCGCTTGTGTTCAATGAATCTTTGATTTCCAACGCTGGCGAGAGAGTCACTACAATCGCTTAAAGCCTAGCCATGCGAAGGACACTCATTAAAAAGCTGCTGGCCGCAAATTGGGTACCCAGCGCCACTAGGCCCGCACCAGGGATGACCATCCGCATCGTGCGTGCGTATTCGAGTGCCCCAAATCCCCCTACGGCCCATCCCGTAGCGACCGTACCAATCAATGCCACTCCGACACCTACCATCGCGAGGGACAGGACCAGCAATCTCTCGAGATTCATGATCCTGCTGAATTTCTCGAGCAACCGATCATGAGGCAAGATCCCTTCGGTGATCGCAAACGTCTTTGCGAGCACAGCGCACCATCCCATTTGGGATGCTACTAAGATGCTCAAGGTTCCCACCAGCAAGGTATGCACATCCAACGCTGCCGTTCCGACACTCCATTGCGGGATCGCCATTGCGCAGAGGAGCAGGCCAATAAATGCCAAGATCGCTCCCGGGATAAGAAAGGTCCAACGCGGGCTTAAAAGCATAAAGAATCGTAGCGTGCGCCATCCATCGCGGAACGTTCTCAGATGGGATCGTGAGTGGACCCGTCCGTCGGGATGTAGCGTGATCGGCACTTCGCTGATAATACCGCGAAATAGGGTTGTTTTTATGATCATTTCCGTCGCGAACTCCATCCCTGTACAACGCTGATCAAGCGATTGTTGCCATGCTTTTCGGAATCCTCGCATCCCGCAATAAACATCATGAATGGGAGTCCGGAACATGGTCCTTACCAAAAAAGACAATGCGGGATTTCCGAGCCAACGATGAAGCGGTGGCATGGCACCCGCCATGACTTGTCCACCTCCACTGGGCAAGCGACATCCTTGGACTAAATCCGCTCCGTCGACAAGCTTTTGGTAGAAAGGCTGGATCTTTGTAAAGTCATAGCTGTCGTCGGCATCACCCATGATGACGAAACGACCGCGAGCTTTTGAAATCCCTCCCATCAACGCCGCTCCGTAACCTTTTTCCGGAACCTGGATGACTTTCGCGCCCGCTTGCCTGGCCAGCGTCTGGGAGCCGTCGGTACTACCATTGTCAGCGACAATTATCTCACCTTCGACTCTCAACTCTCGCAACGCACGGACTGCTTTCGCAACGCATACGCCAACTGTGTCCGATTCATTCAAGCACGGAATGACGATGGATAATTCGAGTTGGTCGGTTGCTGGATTGGTCGATTCACTGGCCCGATTTGATGAAACTGGATGCACCCCAACGTCATCGATCAAATCTGAAACACGGTCGAGCAGACTAACGGCGATCTCCGTGCTCTCGGTGGTGAGGGCTTCGGCTCCCTCTGATGTTAACACAGATGATTGCAAGTGAGACATTGGCAACGTAAACGATCGAGTCATGGGTAACTTCCCAACGCTTCACGGAATATGGAACGCGGAAGTCTATGCCATAGATTCGGGTCAGGTTGAGTCTACCGATTCTCGATTGTTCAAGTCGCTTACTCCGATCGGAGCCTGTAACACTTGTAACGGATACGACAGAACGAAAAAGCCTCGCTGGGGGACTTAGGCTCAAGTCCCCTGCGCGGCTTGGTGAGTTAACATCGACCTGGTCGTAGCGTCTATCCGAAAGTACTGAACCGTCGTGGAGTCAGTTTTGGTTGATGGGGCGGATAGGCGTTCAGTATCGCAATGAAAACGCTATTTCGAGACCGGTTCCAATACGAGGAAATCGAGTCCGAACATGTAACCTGGAGCGGCTTCCAGATTCTTCCCAAGAATTTCAACCGTCAATCGATGCTTGCCCGATGACAACTCTCTCTCCCCGAGTGATACCAGTCCAGTGGTGATCACATCGGGTGCGTTGTACAAGTCGACTCCGGTCCCGAGAGGTTTGTCATCGACATGCAATTGGACGATCGCGTAATCACGGGCTTTGGTCATCACACCCTTGATTTGGTAGACTCCCGCCTTAGCGATTTCGAACTCAAGCACCAATTTGTCCTTGGGCTGCCCTCCGGTCCACCAGACGTGATTGTTGGAACTCCACTTGTCCTTCGGAAAAGCTCGCATATCCTGCGGCCCTGCGCTGCCGCGACTCTTTTCGAGAACTGACAAGCTCTCTCCTTCGATCGCTCCGACGGCGATCCCTGTTTTCTCATCGAATGCGGGACGGGGTCCCCGTATCGCGACTTGGCTGGGGCTGGCTAGGTACCCGACCAGATCTCGAACCTCGTCCGGAGTCATTTGGTCGAGCAATCCGTTAGGCATCAGGGACAAGTCGGAGAGCTTTCTCTGCTCGATCTCATCCTTGGGGACAACGACGACATCATTGATCGTTTTCAAGGTTAGCGCACTGTCGGTCTCCTTCACGATCAATCCTGAGATAACACGGCCGTCATTGGTTTGAAGGAGTGTCATCTGGTAGTCTTTTCCGACCACTGCATTCGGTGCTACCAGATTTTCTAGGATGTAATTCAAATCTGCCCGGTTGGAACCTGTCAAATCTGGGCCGACTTTTTCTCCGGCACCAAACAACTGATGGCAGGCCATGCAATGCTTGTTGAAAAGAACGCGGCCGTTACTCGCGTCTGCTTTAGCAAGCACAGGCTTGGTCAACTGACCTTTGTACTTCTCAATCGCAGCTCTTTGCTCCTCGGACGATGTACCTACCTTGCCCCAAGATTTACTGATGCGCTCGATAAGGGGCACATCACTCAGGCTCACCATCTGCCGTACGTGGTACGCATGGACATCAGTCCGCGAAACCTGGCCCGCGTCGATAGCGTCCAACAATTGCTGGGCAAATGACGCGCGTGAAACCAAAGTTGCGATCGTATCCTCACGTCCGGCGGGTTGGAGTTTTGTGTAAACCGCTAATAGCTTCTGCGGTGTTTGCGCATCGCCAACCGCCGCCAATGCTCGGATCGCAGGTGACTGCAGTTCAGGTGTCTCGATGGCCGCGAATAACGCTGGGGCTAACTCGCGGTCCCGACCTTTGACGAGGATCTCC
Organism: uncultured Pirellula sp.; assembly: GCA_903892355.1. GTDB lineage: Bacteria > Planctomycetota > Planctomycetia > Pirellulales > Pirellulaceae > JBKCUI01. The sequence continues at coordinate 75,765 of CAITIE010000088.1, forward strand.
AGGGCTCGTTGACGATCAGCCAACGGCTTGGCCCCATCTCCCAAAATCTCGCGCAATTGGGGGAACGCTCTTTGATCGCCAAATGCAACGGCTAGTCGCAACGCGAGCTCGCGGATGTCTCCTTGATCGCTGCTGGAGAGCTTGTCGTAAGCGGTTTTCCAACTCCTTGGTTGAGCCACATTGACTCGTCCCTCAAGAGATTGCTGGATCTGTTCCAATGCCACTTTTTGCTGTTCTGCAGGCCAAGCGACCACTTCGCCGATGACGACATCCAAGGCCCCCGGGTCCGATGCCGCACGACGCAGGATGTATTGGCTGAGCAACGGTATCTGACTTGCCTTTGCCAATCGAATCGCTCTTGCCGGATCCGCAAGCACTAACGGCTCCACGCCGTACCACGTAACTAGCGGGATATTTCGATCATTCGCGTCTGCTTTGCGACCCGCCAGCGATTCGGCGATCTCCCAGCGTGCATTCAAGGGGAGTCGATTTAGGGCCGAGGCAAGATAGAGCCGCACCATGGGATCGGTGCGTTGCTCCTTGGACACATCGATCAATGCCTGAATTGCCGCATCGCCGACTTTCTGATCCTCGCAAAGCAACTGGACCGACCATGCCGCGACATAGGGCGAGCGATGAGACAGCATCGCTGTCATTTGCTTTTCATCAAGCAACTTCGTGGCGTGCCCAAGCCACAGACCACGTAATACTCGCGTGTCGTCCTCGCTGGCCAAAAGGGACTCGATCTCGCGATTCACGTCCGAGCGTTCGAGCTTTCCAGTGGTAGCCCTTTCCTGGAGCAGCCTGCGCGATACGCGAACGAACCAATCGTTCTTGTGCCAAGCTAGCTTCGCTAGTTCACGATCTGATTGCTTGCCCAAATCGACCGCGCGGCGATCGGGGACTCCATAAGCGATGTTATAAACACGACCATTCGTTCGATCCCAAATTTCGGGATTGACGCGATGGCAAGCATTTCGATCATACCAGTCGATCAAATAAACGGACCCATCGGGGCCCGCTCGAAGATTGATTCCGCGGAACCAACGATCGTTCGACATCAATAAATCATCTCCATGCTTACCGATGTATCCGCTTCCCTCACGGCTCAATCGGTCCATGTTGACGCGGTTTCCATGGATATTGTTGAAAAAGATGTTGTTTCGGTATCGGGCCGGCCAGTTGTCACCCAAATACACCATTGCCCCACAGTGAGCGTGGCCCCCTCCCGCATCCGAGGTGTCGGTCTGAATACCAGGCTCATGGCCCCACCATGCATGGTCTCCAATGTTTCCAGCGTAGTGCAAGTGGTCCGCGATCGTCTTGATGTCGTTGTAGGCATGCTTGTTGAAATGCTCGCCCGCTTGACGCTGGTAATGGGCGCCTTGAATGATGTGGTACAAGTGAGGAATCACACATGCCGTCACAAACGCTTGACCATAGTCGTTAAAGTCCACTCCCCATGGGTTGCTCGTTCCCCAGGCAAAGACTTCAAACTGGTGTTTCGTGGGATGGTACCGCCAAACAGCAGCGTTCATCGGTGTGCGTTCGGAGTCAGGTGTGCCAGGCTTGCCCACTTTGCTATGCGTAAACACGCCATGGCACCCGTAAAGCCAACCATCCGGTCCCCAATTGAACGTGTTCAACGTTTCATGGGTATCTTGATACCCAAATCCATCGAGCAGGATCTGTGGTTTCGAATCGGGTATGTCATCTTCATTCGCGTCGGGAATGAACATGAAATAAGGTGCTGCCCCCACCCAGACTCCCCCAAACCCAACTTCCAAACCACTGATGAGATTGAGCCCTTCCGCGAAATTCTTTCGGGAATCGAAGCGGCCATCGTGATCGGTGTCCTCGAGGATGATGATCTTGTCGAGTCCGTCTCCTTCTTTGGCGCGGTTTGGGTATGTGTATGCTTCAGCGACCCACAGCCGACCGCGATGGTCGAAGGCCATGGCTACGGGTTGGTGGACGTCAGGTTCGGCTGCGGCAAGTTGGACATGGAATCCTTCCGGGACGGTCATGTGGGCTGCAGCCTCGGATCCCGTGAGATCTTCCTTGAGGTCTTGCCGCTTTTTAGGCTGTGCTGCCGCGTAAGCGATTCCGTCAAGCGTTTTGGACTTGTGGTGCAACACATGGCAACCGAGCATGCCTCCCGTAACGATGTCGGGCAGCGTGTCGTTGTTCACGTCGGCGACTACAATCTGCCTGCCAATACCCGCTGCATCATCGACCATTCTCGGAATCCACTCCACATTTTGGCCGGTTCGCTTCAACTCAAACCAATAGACAACGGGACCTGCGTCCCAATCGGGGCCTTGGCGATGATGCGCCCAATACGTTTTGCCGGTGACGATGTCGTTCATGCCGTCTCCGTTGATGTCTGCTAAACGAACCGAATGGAGTTCCGAAAAGTGGACACCGTACGGATTCTCTGACGGCTTGGCTCCCATGATCAAGTGACGTTTAAACGCGATCTCGCCAGAATCGGAATTGGTTTGTTCCCACCAGACGAGTCCATACGCGTGCGCGTCCAAGCTTGTGATGACATCGTTTCTGCCATCTCCATTCACATCGTACGCATACATTTCCGCGCCGCCGGGACCCGCAAACTCAAACGCATGGAAATTCCATAGTCCTTCGCGGTCCGCGCCTGGGTTGTGGAACCATCCATCCTTGGTGAGGACATCCAATCGCTTGTCTCCGTCGATATCACCAACTCCGAGCGCATGACCAAATCTGTCCGGTGCTACTGCCCCGGAAATACGATGGAACGTCCATGCCTCGAAACTCTTTTCGGCGGGCGTAGCGTAACCAAACATTCCTTCGCGCGTGCAGATCAATTCCGGTTTTCCGTCACCGGTGATATCGGTAAATTCTGGCGATTCGTTGGATACCCAATCGAAGACTTGGTGCTTCTTCCAATGCCCATGGGTACTTATGTCTTTGCCTGGATTCTCGTAGACGAACGCGGCGGTTCCCGGAAATCCGACCGTCAACACGTCGTTCCACCCATCGCCATTCACGTCGTGCACCCAAGCAAAAAAATGATCGGCATAACCCGACATCGGCTGAGGCTTGGCAGGGTGCAGTTCGTGGGATTCTTTAAAGTCCGGTCCGGCATACCAATGCGGGCCGTAAACCACATCAGGATGCTTGTCTCCGTTAAGGTCTCCAACCGCTGTTCCTTCGCTGTAATAGATTGGCGTCAATTCTTGCCGATCAAATTGGTGAACGATTCCGCGTAAGGCAGTTGGCTCTTTGGCGATGAGAGATAGCCGGTTGCCGCACCAACCGGCTATGGTTAGGCACAACAACAATCGCATGGAGACGAGGTATTGGTAATGCGAAATTGAAGTAAGGGAGGTAGTCAAGGTGGGAACCTAACGAGTGTCGGAAGGAGTAACGGAAGGGATCAGGTCGGAACTATCCATCCAAACGTTGTCGGAATTTCGATTCGGAGAGAGAGTCTAGTCAATCCATGGCCAACGCAGAAACCCTGCTTTGGTGACGTGCTGTTTCACAATCATCTTCAGTTTCTATCTTAACATTGACTACAAGCTTACGGGCGTGCGTAAGACGATTTTTTCCAGATGCGCCGCAATTGAGTAGCGGCGAAACGGTGGGAATTGATTCGCTTCACGCAATCCAATCTGAGCCACGCGTGTAAGCAAGTGGCGACTGGACGCTGGAACCCGCATCCCCCGTTGCTAGTCATGATCAAAACCATGTCGCGATCGCATCGAGCGGGCCCTCGACCCGGCGCTCACGCTTAGGGCTCGGACGTACGTCGCACCGCGACGAAAAATTCCGAGCCACGCGTGTAAGCAAGTGGCGACTGGACGCTGGAACCCGCATCCCCCGTTGCTAGTCATGATCAA
>CAITIE010000089.1 GCA_903892355.1 uncultured Pirellula sp.
ATGCATGCTACATTCCTATCTGCGGCAACTCCATCCTCCAATCCGTCCCCAGGAACTCAGCTATGTTCGATCCAACGATTGGCCGCTGGCAGTCCAAAGACCCGAAGAGCTTCGATGCTGGGGATACGAATCTGTATCGCTACGTAGGCAACCATCCGAGCTATGCGACCGATCCTAGTGGGTTGCAAGCCCCTGAAAAAGCATCAATTCATTCATTGCGAAATCCCGGTGACGATGGTTGGCACGCTCCCAGTGGACAACGGATGTTTTATGCGAATGATTTGATTTCATTTGGACGGCAATTAGAGAGGGGAGAGGCCGTTGCGCCCGATCTATACCTTGATTCCAAGTCTCTTCAGTTGATCGAACTTGGACGAAGCATTGAGAATGGCTCATACGCCGTCAACCAACGACTCGCGAGATACAGCGACGAGTTTGGCAGCCACATGAGCTTTTGCATGTCCTGCCATGATGCTACTAACCATGCATCCCGACTGAAAATGGGGATCGCGAGTGATACATTGAATGGCAGCTGGGCTCACTTCGAAGCTGAACTAGCGATTATGCTTGGCCCATCTGGCGTAGGAGCTGCTTCCAAGGGCGGAAAGATATCGTCTACGGCCTTTAGAAGGCTTCTTGCTTCTCGGAATGTTGCTCAATCCGCTGAGTCCGCGATAGTAAATGTAGGCGGCAAAGCACATCTAAATGTTGCTATGCTGGAAACGCCTGAGGCTTCGCAGTTGTTGATAGGTGGAGTCGAACCGCTGACAATTGGCACTAAGGGTGTAGCTGTTAGCCCATTGGCAGAAGGAATCAGCAGATTCGGACTTTGGAATCTTCCCGAGACCGTCTTGCATTCCGAAATTACTTCAATGAAATCTGTTTTTCCGAGTACCGGCAATTTCGCTTTTGCCGTTGAGGAACAATCAAGTGGTGCCCTAGCAATCGTGCGGGGCTCTAGCGGCCAGAAGGTGACTGCTGGCCTCGTTTCGGCGCCAGTCGAGGGTGAGAACTTATTTGCTCGGATGCTTGTACCGTCGAAGTCAGGTGCGCTCAGAGAGCACTGTTTCGATCCCGAAACAAAGCTACTTGAGTTTTTTGGTCGGAAGAGCAAGCCTGGGCAAATTTTGCTTTACTCTGAAAACCCACTTTGCCCTGGATGCGCCTTCACAGCAGACCAGTTCCAAACCGTATACGGAAACATCCTAAGCATTGGTGAGGGTATTCCGCGATCGCAAGTGCCAAAATAGGGTCTTACGATGGATAGGTTGACTCAAGCAATTATGGCCCAGAACTCGGCAGATGTGAAATCATGTCTGAATCAGAGTATCGATTCTTCGGTTCGCGAGAAAGCATTGCTTTTTGCTATCAATGAGCACGCCGGATATGACATACTGAAGTTGCTTCTCGAAAGTGGTGTTGACCCAAACTCAGCTGATGAGTTCGGGCAGACTGCACTACAACTTGCTGTAGACTGCTCGATCGATCGTTACGCATTTGAAGTTGATGACGAATTGGATTTGCGAATGATTAAGCTACTTCTGCAATATGGAGCCAGTCCTTATGCTGTCAATTTGCGTGGCGAAACAGCAATAGATTGGGCTCGAAATCAACTTCCTCTAGCTTCGCCAATCCTACACATCCTAGAAATGAGCCTTGGAGATTCTGAAACCGCCGAACAGTGAACGTGACCGAAGGAGTATGGCCGCAAGTTTGGCGGAATGTCGACGAATGTTCCAACGTGTGAAGCACGAAGCGAGTTGATGGCTTGCGTTGTCAAGATGGTTTGAACTGCAGGGCGGCGACACGCTTCGCTTCGGCGCTGCAGAACATTCTGGAAAAAAGCGCTGCTCCGAGCCACAACATTCGGCACTTTTGTGTGCGAGAACTCGGCGCTAGCAGCGACGTTTATCCTGTCATCGCACTCAGACGGTTCAGCGAGCAGGTGTTGACGCGTCGATCACTGATTTGCTCCTCTATTGATGCTCGAGTCGTATACGATCTGACCGCCTAAATGGCCATTTTGCGGCCGTACGCGGACGTGGAGACAGTTGTCATACTAAGCAAGTCATTACTCGGCTAAGGAGCAACGCAAAATGTTTGACGTCGAACCGTTATGCATGCTAC
>CAITIE010000090.1 GCA_903892355.1 uncultured Pirellula sp.
ACTTACATGGATTCTTTCGTGTCGATCGATTTTCGTGAAGGATACGTTGGAACACAGGGCTCGTCTTAAAATCTCGTCGATCTGCGTAGCCTTAATATGGTGCACGTCGATCTTGCTTTACTCGGCGAGCTTGTTCTTGCCTTGCTTCGGTCCGGATAATTCACCAGGATTCGGTTTGCTACTGTTCGGAATATTGGGGATTTTTTGCGGTGAGTATTCTTGGCTGGCAAATCCAAGTTATGCAATTGCATCGGTGTGCCTGATTGTAGCGCGTACACGGTCCAATTCGGCCGACGTTCGACGATGGGGTAGTAGATTCGCGATTCTCTTTGCTGCTGCAGGAGTGCTATTTGCAGGTATCTTTCTGACGCAAGATACAACTTTTTATGGAGACCATCCGGTTGGTCTGAAAACAAAAATTACTTCCCTGCTGGTTGGCTACTGGACATGGCTGAGTTCAAATGTACTCCTGCTGTTCGTAACGACGATTCTCCATGTTTTCGTGACTGAGGAACCTGAACCAACCGCCAATCCGGCTGAATGACATGAACAACCATTGCACCGAAGTCGCCGACGGTGCTTTGAGAGATGGTGAATCTTGTTAGGCGGTTCGGTTAATTTTGGCGCTCTGGCTAGCGCGACCACATGGATCCAATTGTGCTCGTGCTCGTCATCGAATCGAGGCAAACATGGCAGAACACCTCTTCGACCACGATCGGCTTGACGTCTATCGCCTTTCAATCGAATACGTCGCCACCGCATTTGATACTGCGCGGTCGTTGGAGGAACCAAATCGCAGTGCTCGTGGTCAGTAGTCGCGAGCGAGTACAATCGTTCAGGGGATTACGAGCACGAGCACCGCGAAGCTGAGAACGAGCACGGCGAAGAGCCAGAACAAAGCAATGCAGACTAAAGCCTCGACCGAGCTTTTTTGAATTGCTTTGCGTCAACTCCTCAGCCTCGGTCAATGCCGGGCATTAGGCTGAGACTACGGCTGGTAACCGCGCCACATCCAAGCCAGTGTATCTGCGAGAGTGTGTTCGAAAACACGTTTGTCGCAGTGACCAGAGTTCTTGCTGAACACGTATCGATAGTCGTAGTTTTTGGCCTTGAGCACTGCGGCTGTCCGTTCGTTGGCCATGACCCAATTGTGGTACGATTCCTCAGGATCGTTTGCTCGCAGATCTTTATCTGCGACGTGAGTGAAAATTCTCAGTGGCTTCTTTTCACTCTTCCCAATCAAATCCATGCTCGAGTGGTATTCCCAAGCACCCAATGGATATTGTGCTTCCTCAGCAGCATCGTCATCTTGTTGGTCGACGAAGGTACCGGAGTAGGTGATCAATCGTCGGAACAAATCGGGACGGAACCATCCCATGGTTAGTGCGGCAGCGCCGCCGGAACTGCATCCCATGACGGCCCGTCCCCACGGGTTGTCCGTGAACGCGATGTCGGGATAGGCAGCACGGATTTCAGGATTGCTCAACACCGCTGGGAGGACTTCATCGTTCACAAACCTCGCCAATCGATCCGACATGGTGTCATACTCCAGCCCTCGCTGGCTCCCCTTGCTATCGTTGCCACCATTTTCGACGCTGATGGCAATGAAGGCGGGTAGTTTCTTGTTTGGGTCTTTGGAGATGGTCAGATTATCGAGCGCGTTGCGAACGAGATTCATGTGGCTCGGACCATCATGCATGACCAGGATCGGTGCCTTGGTCCCGTCTTTGTACGCCGCTGGAACATAAACGAAAATCCTCCGTTCCTTGCGAATATCTTTCTTGGGGTCTAATGTCGAATCATCGCCACGAAAAATCTTGCTATCGGCGAGTTTCATCTTGAACTCAAAGTACTTGCCCTTTGGATTGCCGTTGTCCTTGAGATCGGGGTCCAATTGGTATTCTGGGCCTACCACATAATTGCCGTTCCCTTCAGTCCCTGGGGTTTCCGCGGGCGGTTCTTCTGGGTGAACCGTCGCACTGCACCGCATGCACAAGTTAGGTAAGAGCAAGGATAGGGCAAGCGCCGAAGTGGGGATTGCGATTTGTAGCAGGTGGGTGATTCTCATCGATGTTCCAAAAAAGGGGGAGGAAAGGGATAGGGGGATAACTTCCAATCGCGTGCGGTATTAGCCCACGCGGCCGTGCGATTCGAATATGATAACTTGCCTGACCGAAGGTTTCATCGGTGTATCGAAAAGCAAGGGCGAGGAGATAGCAATGGATCGACGGACCTTTTTAACAACCGGAGCGTTAGCGTGCACCGGAGCTATCGCAAGCCACGGGGGCGACCGAGCGGCCTCGGAGCCGTTGGAGATCATCGATTGCCACACCCATTTCTACGATCCGAAACGCCCTCAAGGTGTACCGTGGCCTGACAAGGGAAGTTCGCTTTATCGTACGGTATTGCCAAACGACATGCGACAGTTGGAGCAATACAGACCTGTCACCGGGACAGTGATCGTTGAAGCGAGCGAATGGGTAGAAGATAACCAATGGCTTCTAGATTTGGCGAAAAACGAACCATTTATTGTTGGAATCGTGGGTCGTTTGGAACCTGACTCGAGCGAGTTTGAATCGCAGATCCGTCGTTTCAGCAAGTCGGAACTCTTCCGTGGAATCCGCGTCTTGTCGCCGAAAGTCGCAACACTGGTCGATCGCGATGACATCAAACCCTTCCAACTCTTGGAACAGCACGGTTTGACCCTCGATATCAACGGAGGACCAGATACTCCGATGGTTATCACTAAACTTTCTAAGAAAGTCCCCGGCCTGACGATTGTCCTGAACCACATAGCTAATGTTGCAGTCACTCGCGATCCACCCCCGAGCGAGTGGAAATCCGCGATTGAGTCGCTCCGTCCGCTGAGGAACGTTTTTTGTAAAATCTCGGCGTTGGTCGAAGGAGCTGCGAGAGACGGGAAATCGGCTCCCAAGGAACTCGATTTTTATCGACCCACCATCGATATTGTTTGGGACGCGTTTGGAGAAGACCGCGTGATCTACGGAAGTAATTGGCCTGTCTGCGAACTTGCCGCCGACTACGCCACGGTCCAGCGTATCACAATGGATTACGCGCACGAGCATGGAGAGTCCGCTCTGAAAAAGTTTTGCTCGGTGAATGCATCGCAGGCGTATCGATGGATCAACCGGCCTGGTAGATAGAGCGTGATCCATTTGGATCTGAAAAAATCAATCAGAGTGGTTCAGTGGGGGACGATTCGTTGCGCACGCAATGGATAGACCAAATCATGCAAGGCCTGCATCTGCAGCCGAATCCACTCGCTTCGATTCCGCAGCATGACTTCATCCATCGAGACGAAATCTCCCATCTCAGGTTCGCGGGGATTTCTTTCCTCCCACGCTTCCAATTTGTTGCGGCATTCTTGGTTGGACAGTTCGTCCAATGCGGAGCGGACTTCTGCCGTCGCGATTTGGTCTTCGCTTTCATCGAGTACGCTGAGTAACTCCTGCCGACTCCATGGCTGATCGATAATTGCCAATGCGGCAGCAGCAGTACATCGATTCACGGGGATCGACGAGCGAAGGGCTTTGCGAAAAAGCTGGACCGCGACGTCTGGGAAGTGTTCGAGCGCGAAAACAGCTCCATCGCCGAGATTGCTCTTGGATAGGCTTAGGAGTTGCGGGCGAAGATCCGGCAACTGAAAATGTTTTGCCAAGTAACCCGCGGATCGCATCCATAGGTACGGTGCTGGAATATCGGTATTGGGATCGATGCGGCTGAGCAATTCTCGGATTGGTTCGCACCAGACAGGATCGTTTCTGCGATCGATGATGTTCAATGCTGTTGCAATGGTACCACAGGAAGGGCCTTGAATCGCGTTCTCCAGAAACTCCTCAAGGAAGGGACTTTGGAGTTCTTCTAGGGCGAGCAAGCTCTCCGATGGCCTTTCGTTGGCTCGGAACGATCGAACCAGTTCCCGATTCCGCAATCGGATCGTTTCGTCGAGTTGTTCTTGGACCGCATCAGGCTCCCATGTCGGATCTAACTGTTGGACCAATTCCCAGTCGCTCAGAGCGATCGCTACATTTCGATCGAGCGAGGGTGCACCGGCATGGACTCGCCAGCCATCCACAAAATCCTTCAGTGGTTCTGCGAGTGCTGTCAAGCGAAATGCTGGATGTTCGTCATGCGACTCCAAGTACCGACTGCGAGTCAACTCCTCGATCGCGACTCCGATCGATTCGACCGAAGGATGCAATTCCAAAACTCGATTCTCGATCCATCCTTGGTCCCGAAGCGATTTCAGATTCCGTACCAGGAACCACTCCGTAAACCAATCCGACGAATCCTCATAAAAATCGACATCGATTTCTTCGCCTGTGATCCGATTGGTTAAGCAGCATCCGAGTCCGTGGAAGTAGAACTCCCACTCGCTCAGTCCAGGAACGATCCCGCTCCGCCGTTGAAGCCGGAGTTGACGGGAAAACGGATCAAAGGGATCGTTCGGGGTTTCCAGGAGCCGGGTCTTGATCGTCTGCTCGACGAAGTACTGCTTATTTCGATGATGAACCAACCCTAGTAGAAGCCATCCGTTCCAAGGATCCAAGTCGATCGGCGCGTGCGTCCAATCTCGCAAGACGGAATGCTCAATCTCGGGTTTTTCGAGAAGTTGAGTTAAGCGAGAGAAGAGTTGGACGGACATGCGACGGATTCCAAAAGCCTTTTGATTTCAATGGGTGTCATCGAGTTGCCAACGAAATGTCTCTAGAAATATTCGATGTTTCCTTCGGAATTTCGATACCACAATGGGGTATGTAGTGACGCTGTCAACTGGAGAACGAAGTATCATTTTTTTGGAGACGAGCGATCGACTACGGTAAGTCTCGTCCGGTTCAATTGGACTTAGAAGGGTGATTCTTGATGCGGTTTTTCTTGGGCGGGTTGCTGGTTTTTACGACTTTGATTCAAGTGTCACCACTGGCGACTCGGTGTTCGGGCCAAACACCCCCAACCACCTTCGTTCCATCCGTCCAAAAACCATCGCCAGAACGCAACGAGGAGGTTGGCACGGCCAGCTTTCCTCTCTCGCAGGTTCGCATATTGGAGGGCGTATTTCGGGAAAGCATCGAGGTCAATCTCAAGGTTTTGCGCGATATCGGTGTCGAACGGGCCCTGTACGCATTTCGCTTCCAAGCAGGCTTGCCCACGGGGGATGTGAAGCCACTTCGAGGGTGGGCCAGCCCGGAACCGTACGGTGCATTCCCTGGATTCTTTGAGGGGCATTACCTGACGGCTCTCGCCATGCACGCCTCGCAGAATGCCGACGATGACCTCAAGCGAGAAGTGTTTTATATGGTGCAGGAATTGGCACGCTGCCAAAAAGCCATGGGGGGCAAATACCTTTTCGCCTCTCCCGAAATTGAATTTGAACCCGACCGGCTCGATGGTGTAGCCTGGTATCGGATGCATAAATTGCTTGAAGGGCTCTTGGCTGCGTATCAGCATATCGGCTGCGATGAGGCCCTCGACGTGGCTGTACGCATCGCCGATTGGATCGATCAGCGGATGGAGTCCTATGGAGACCGATGGGCAAAAGTGAAATCCATTGAGTTCGGAGGGATGGCAGAGTCGCTCGAAGGTCTCTTCCAATTCACAGGCAACCCTCGCTTCCACGAATTGGCGACTCGGTGGGAAGAACCCGAAAGGATTCTACAGCCGTTCGCCGATGGAAAGGATTTCAACGAACATGCGAATACTCTGCTGGCCAAAATGGTTGGAGCCGCGCGCGTTGCCGAGGTGAGTCATTCTCCATTGCATCGCCATGCTGTAGTAGGATTCTGGAATCAAGTCGCAGGCACAGGTCGAAAAACCTACGCCACAGGTGGCACGAGCGTGCATGAAGGGATGCCCCCTGCCGGTCGATTGGCAAATACGCAATCACGCATGCCTCAGGAGACATGCGTGTCTTACAACTTGCTCAAGGTTACGCAAGCAATGTTTCGCCTGACACGGGAGTCGAGTTATATCGACTATTACGAGCGGGTCCTCTGGAACTCCATCTTGGGAAGCCAAGACCCCGCAACCGGTTGGAAGTCGTACTATCAGCCTCTCAATGCCAATACCGTCAAAGATTTTCGATCCCATGAAAATGGTTGTTATTGCTGCAATGGGACGGGGCTGGAAAATCCAGCGCGTTACACGAGCTTGATCTACTCCCATGCAAACGAGGAAATCTGCGTAAACCTATTCATTCCATCACGCGTTCATTGGCCAGAGAAGAACATCACTATTGAGCAAAAGACCAATTTCCCTGTCGAGGATCGAGGCGTACTGACCATCGTTGGCGACACACCTGCCGAGTTTACCCTATCGCTCCGGATTCCGAGCTGGTGCGGCGAGTCTCCAAAGATCTGGGTCAATGGAAAGCTCATCCAAGAACAACCAACGAAAGGTTCTTATGCCCGCATGCGTCGAACTTGGAAGCCGGGGGATAAGGTTGAGTTCCAATTTCCGCTGCAGTTCTCGTTCTACCCAATGCCCGATGACCCGAAGCAAGTGGCATTGATGGTTGGTCCCATTGTGCTCGTCGGTACCGGTGCAAGAGAAGCCTTAAGCGAATTGGTTGGGGATCCTGAAAACCCCACTTCAAAATTGAATCAACTCGATGCATGGTTGAGTCGCGTCTCTAACGAGTCTCTCGATTTTGTGGGTGTTGACGATGCGTCGCGAGAGATCCTTTTCCGACCCTACTACCAAATCGGAGCGGACCAGTTTTTCACCGGTTACTGGGATCTTGTCTCCAAGCCCAAGCCAAGAAATGGCCCTAGAAACTTAGCTTTAGGGAAAAGAACTCAATGCTCCACTCCGACTCCTGAAGGCTCCAACCTGGAATGCTTTATGTGCGCGGCCAAGGCGGTGGATGGGCAGTTCGGTGGAGGGGACGATTGGTACGTGAAGTGGTTCCCCAATGGGATGTCTCCTCAATGGCTCATCGTGGATCTAGGACAAACACACAACATCCAAACCATCGAATGGGTACCGGCTAAGGAAGATAGCGACGCAATGTTGGCATACCGATACCGATTGGAAGTATCGTCCGATGGCCGCGATTGGCAGGAAGTCGCAGATGCGTCCTTGAACGAACTCGCCGATGATTCTTACCGACATGAGGTTTCATCAAATGGTCGCTATGTGCGGCTGACAACACTCCCCAATCCCAAGCTGAAAGATCATCAAGCTCGGCCAAAAATTGCAGAACTGATGGTTTTTGGCGAATAGTCCCAAAGAATGGCGATGCCGCAGGATGAGCTCCCATTCGATCCAGCCCCGTTCACGGAGGTTGACTATTGGGTTGCTGTGGTTTTACCTCTCTCGATGCCAAAGAAAATTGCTTCACTTGGATGCGTAGTTTAAAATGTGCAATGTGGGATTGACTGTCATAGAAAAGGAACCGCGACGATGTCGATCACGGAAAGAAAACGAAAGCCTCGATGGGATTACGCAGCGTATGCTGCCATACCATCCGATGGGAAGAGGCATGAAATCATTGATGGAGAACATTTTGTGAACCCTGCCCCGAATCTTTACCACCAAGAGGTTTCTCGGCACACTCAGTTTCAACTCTACACGCAGATCGAACTCGCCGGATTGGGGAAAGTAATCGACGCCCCGGTCGATCTGCAGTTGTCAGATCACGACATTGTGCAACCCGATCTCGTGGTGGTAACGCAAGCTCGAAAACACATCATGACCCCGACGAAGATCAGGGGAGTTCCTGATTTAGTCATCGAGATTTTATCTCCCTCCAATCCAGACCATGATCTTAAAACCAAACGCAATCTCTACGAAAGCTCATGGGTCCCTGAATACTGGATTGTGCTACCCGACGATCATCAAATCCTGCAGCTGATCCTCCATGAAGGTCGTTACACGGAATCGGTGGAGACCACATCGATTGCGATGAAGATTCCCCCGTTCTCTTCGGTAGATCTCACCAAGGTTTGGTAGTTCAATACATTCGATCGAAATAACATGGATCGCGACTACGATTCAAGAAGATCTATTGCCACGGAGACCGTCGATTTTCCGTTGGGGCTCAAAGCAATCCGTTGGTCTTTCACATTGGCCGTCTCGATGCAGAGCATTCCGAGGTATTCGTGATCCCCAAAGTCTGACATGCGCTGCGATTTGGCAATCCAAGGATTCCAAACCACGGTTGAATGGGAACCTGACGGAGTGATTCGGATTTTGCGTTTCCACGAGCCATCATCGATCTGAATACTCTGTGCGATACCTGAATAAATACGATCTGTTTCCTCGCTGAAACGAATCGCTTCATGGCTCGCGGCGTGAACATCGCCAGTTAACTGGTCCAGGAAAGGGAGCCCTGGCAAGTCGCCGTCAACGGAGACAGCGTGGATATCGCCAACCGCGAAATAGGTATGTAATGCGACCTCGTGTGTCACTTCATGACCAGCAGTGTTCGTCGCGGTCAACTCAGCGATCAATCCGCGACCAAATCGGATTTGAAAACGAAGTTGGAATGGTGGAAGAGCCAGTTCCAGGACGATGGTGACAGCATCGTCGGTTGCACTCGTACTCGAGACGTGCCAATCCTTTAATCGTGCCAAACCATGCGCAGGCTCACCCGGATTCGCCGATGGACCGAACCACGGGAAGCAAATCGGAATCCCGCCTCGGATCGCTTTGTCGTCGGTAAACAAAGATTCGCTACTCATGAAGAGTACTGGCTCACTCGCGTGCGAAGGGCGAAAGTGAGTCACGTGCGCGCCATGCACAAAGAATTGTCCCTCGCTCCGGCGGTTCGATGCATGGCCATCGGGATAGGAGACATTGCCGACGATCAAGCCACTCTCGTGGAGTTCGAATCGGAGTATTTCCTCGATGGCAAAGTTGGCATTGAGTTCAGCAAGGGTTTGCACGGGGGCGATTCCTGGGCTAAACGATTTCGGGGACGATAAACGGAGCGCGGTACGTTCTGCGCAAGCAAGCGTTTCCACGGTCCGCAAATTCGCCGATGAAGCGACCTGACTTTGGATCCAGTTCCAGCCACGGGCTCATCACTAATGACGGATTGTCGGGGCCGATACCATGCGCTTGAAGATGATTGTGCATCTCTTCGATCAAGGGGGACCATCCCGCAAACCCTTGAGCGGCTTCGATGGATTCCCGTAGACGGCGATGTTCGCCGGTTTGGAAGCAGACATTGGCAAAATTGCACCAGCCCGTGGAATCATGGCCGATTTGGACCTCTGCATTGAGGATTCGAGGGTCGCGTTTGAGGACAGCGTCGATGAAGTTGGCTTGATGTCCTGCGCCGCTATTCCCTTTGAACTCCTTGAGGACTTTGCCATCGTTATCGTAGGCGCGAGCCGACCCGCGTTGGCCTTCGAGTCGTCCTCCTTCACCGTATACGACATAGCCGCTCGATGGGCCAGGGACCTTTGGTGATTTGTTGTTGTCGGGGGCAGCGGTGAGATTGCTCAAACCGATAACCACCGGCAACCCACCGGTATCGAATGCGACGACATGCACATTAGGAGTTTCACCCGCATCATCCCAAACCATTCGTCCGCCACCACCTATAATGCGACGAGGTACTGCGACGGAATCCTGGAAGACGACGTTGCGCACATCGTCGAGCACATGGACTCCCCAGTTCCCCATTTCACCCGAACCTGTATTCCAATCCCAGTGCCAATCGTAATGCCATGCATTGCGGTAAACGGGTTTGTCAGCAGCAGGACCCAGCCACAGATTGAAGTCGACGTCGGGATCCTTGGGGAGGGGTTCGGTTCTCTTCCCTATCGGTCCTCGGACTCCGTACCGATTCACCCGAACGTGCTTGAGCGCTCCAATCCCCTTCTCCTCGTGGAGGAATTTCTTGATTTGAGCCTGCATGGGATCGGATCGCTGCTGCGTTCCCACTTGGCAAATACGCGAGTACTTGCGCGCGGCCGCAACCGTCTGTTCACCTTCCCATTGGGTATGCGACAACGGCTTTTCCACGTAGACGTCCTTCCCAGCTTGCATCGCCCAAATCGCGGCTAGGCAGTGCCAGTGATTGCACGTCGCAACGACCACGGCATCGACATTTGGATCATCGATGAAGGTGCGTAAATCGACAGCCGATTTTGCCTCTGGAAAGCGTTTCTTCGCTTTGTCTACACGTTTTGGATCGGGATCGCAGACACCGACTACCTTCACTGACGAAATTTTTTCAAACGAACCCATTAACTCATTGGCCCGACCTCCGCAACTAAGGAAGGCCAATCGAACTTCATCGTTGGCAGCTACACCGCGCGCCAAAACAGATCCCGAGGTTGCACCCAGCACGGCGCCAGCTGCGGTTCCTCGGAGAAAATTGCGTCGACTGAGTGGACTTCGATGGGGCATCGGTAAAACCTGCAGCACGTTGTTTGAAAAAGGAATTGGACGACACAAATTGATGACACAAACGGAGGAAGGAACGTGTTAAGCTACAAAACCCTGGGGGACCAATCCGATGTGCACTCCAGAGTTTACACAAAATCCATCGGCAATCCCATCGGCAAATCCATGAAGGCCTACCTCCTCCACGTTCTCCTCGCGTCTGTGATCTGCATTCACGGGATGTGCATTCACGGAACGAACGCGAGATGTGAAGAAATCACTCGTAGTTCTGATGCCCTCAATTTCGATGCCGAGGCCGAAACTTCGGATGGCAATCCACCAAACGTGATCGTTTTCATCTCCGACGATCAAGGTTGGGGAGATTTTGGTTTTCAGGGTAACTCGAATTTTGTGACACCAAACATTGATCGATTGGCCAAGGAAGGTACTGTTTGCACGCGGTTTTACGTATGCCCCGTTTGTGCTCCGACACGGGCGGAGTTCCTCACAGGGCGGTATCATCCCAGGGGAGGAGCCCTCGGTGTCACGCAAGGGGAGGAGCGACTCGACCTCGATGAAGTAACACTCGCAGATCGTCTCTCACGACGTGGTTATGCAACGGGAGCTTTTGGAAAGTGGCACAACGGTTCCCAATACCCTTACCATCCCAATGCGCGTGGCTTCGATGAGTTCTACGGTTTCTGTTCGGGGCACTGGGGAGACTATTTTTCACCACCTTTGGAACACAATGGCAATCCCATTCGTGGGAACGGATTTGTCGCGGATGACTTCACCGATCATGCTATCTCCTTCATCAACGAGCATCGTGACCGACCATTCTTTTGCTACGTTGCATTCAATACCCCCCACACACCCATGCAGGTGCCTGAGGCGTATTTCGATCGCGTGAAGACGCGAGAACTCCAGTTTCGGCATGTCGGGCGTCAAGGTGAAAAAGAAGACGACGCAATGACACGGGCTGCCATCGCCATGGTCGAGAATATCGATACCAACGTCGGACGAGTCCTGGACCATCTCGATCAACTGGAACTCACCAATCAAACGATCGTATTCTATTTCAATGACAATGGACCTAATAGTTTCCGTTGGAATGCCGGAATGAAGGGGCGGAAAGGTAGCACGGACGAAGGAGGTGTGCGTTCTCCGCTTCTCGCTCGATGGCCTGGCGTGATACCATCACAGCGAACGCTGGAACAGCTTTCGGGAGCTATCGACTTGGTGCCTACCATTTGCGATTGGATCGGTGATCCAATGGTGAGCCCCTCCACTTCAGGAAAGCCATTGGATGGAATCAGTTTGGCCAGCTTGCTGACCGATCCATCCCAGCCGACGATCGAGCGTTCGCTGTTTACTCAATGGGGTGGTAAAATTGCGATGCGTCACGAACGATTTCTTTTCGACGCTAACGGTGGATTGTTTGATCTGTACGACGATCCCACCCAAAGTCGAGATCTTCGAGAGCGGTTGCCTGAAAAAGCGGAGTTGATGCAGCGGTCCATTGCAACATGGAAACGCGATGTCTTGGATCCCGGACCCTCCGATCGGCCATTTTTGGTGGGGCATCCCAAGCGTCAACGGACCGAATTGCCGGCGCAGGACGGCAAGTGCTCCGGCCCCTCCGTCCGGCGCAGCAACACCGCTCCGAATTGCTCGTACTTCAGCGGTATGACCTCTAGGGACGACGAAGTTTTTTGGAAAATCCAGACGCTTCAGGAGGGACTTTACGACGTTGTGATTCAGTACACTGCACCGGAAAATGCAATCGGTGTTGAAGTCGAATGCGATGCTGGAAGAGTCAAAACCAAGAGGGCCATCAAGAATGCGTTCACTTCGCTCAAATATGGTGACGAACACGATCGAGTGCCTCGTCAGACCGAGTCCTTGATGAAAGAGTTCAAGTCAATGAGCTTGGGACAGATCTCGCTAGAGGCGGAAACGATGACCGTGCGTTTACGGCTGGTTGACGCTTTGAAAGCGTCGCTCCAAGATGCCTCGAGCGGGTTGGAAATTCGTGCCATCGAATTGATTCGGCAATGAAAATGTACCAAAAGAGGTTGGCATCCTGTGAGTAGAGCATGCCAATGTACGAGGACTGCCGGGTGGTTCAGCAAACGGGTAATGGAGCAATCAGAGGGATATTATGAATACTGTTCATCGCACCAACAATTCGT
This sequence comes from uncultured Pirellula sp., assembly GCA_903892355.1. GTDB lineage: Bacteria > Planctomycetota > Planctomycetia > Pirellulales > Pirellulaceae > JBKCUI01. The sequence continues at coordinate 12,549 of CAITIE010000090.1, forward strand.
GGTCCACCGTTTGGGGGTGTTTCATCCTGATGATGGTTGGGGCCCGCGCTCTCGTGGGAGCTGATTCGAAGCCCAATGTTCTGTTCATCGTTGGGGACGATATGGGGTATGCCGATGTAGGGTTCCACGGATGCGCCGATATCCCCACACCCAATCTCGACGCGCTCGCGTCCGGGGGAGTCCGCTGCACCAACGGCTATGTGTCCGGGCCATACTGCTCACCGACCCGAGCCGCCTTGCTCACAGGAAGGTACCAAACACGGTTTGGGCATGAGTTCAATCCGAGCGCGGATCCCCATGGATTGCCTGTCTCAGAAACCACCCTCGCCGACCGATTGAAACAAGCCGGGTACATGACCGCATTGGTTGGCAAATGGCATCTCGGTAATCAGCCTCGAAAGCATCCTCAAGCCCGTGGCTTTGACGAGTTTTTCGGATTCCTGGGTGGATCCCACAGTTATTTTGAAACCAACGGGATGCTTCGAGGCAAAACTCCCATTTCGGAGATGGAGTATACGACCGATGCATTTGCGAACGAAGCCGTTTCCTTCATCGATCGAAATCAGGATCGGCCATGGTTTCTGTACCTTGCCTTCAACGCAGTGCATACCCCTATGCACGCCACTGAAAATCGATTGAAACGGTTTGCTCACATTGTGGATCCGCAGCGCCGTAAATATGCAGCGATGATGGTTGCGATGGATGAGGCGATTGGCAACGTGATGCAAGCCTTGAAGAAGACCGAACAATGGGAGAAAACATTTGTTGCATTCATTAGCGACAATGGAGGCCCGATGATGAAAGGGGTTACGGTTAACGGATCCAACAACGCGCCACTACGCGGTAGCAAACGAACGACTCTCGAAGGTGGCGTTCGAGTCCCGTTTTTAGTGTCATGGCCCGGAAAAATCACACCAGGGGTATTCGAAAAACCAGTAATCCAAATCGATTTGCATGCGACGGCGCTCCAAGTTACTCAGACGCCGGTCTCCAAGCCCTCGAACCTCGACGGAGTCGACTTGCTCCCGTACCTCACTGGTCGCGACTCGGGGGAACCTCACGAATCGCTGTACTGGCGCTTTGGAAAGCAAATGGCGATCCGTAGCGGCGACTGGAAGCTAGTTCGCTACGATACGACAGCCGATGGTAACGACCAACCGGAAATCAGTGCAATGAAACTATACAACTTGGTGAACGATATCCATGAAGATCAAGATTTGGCATCGGAGATGCCGGCGAAAGTAGAGGAATTGAAATCCAAATGGGACCGCTGGAATGAGTCCAACGTCGATCCGCTCTGGGGTGGAAACGGCAAAGCACAGACCAAAGAAAGCGCGGGATCATGATCGATTCGAACCGCAGGAAACTCGCAATCCCAGCGATGCTTATGAAACTTGGCTATCGGTACGGCATAACCAAAGGGGGACAACCCGCGGCTTTGTCTAGTTCCCACTGCTTCACCACGGAACACATCACACGTCAGCAGCGACCATTGTCGCTGCTGATGGTCTGTGCGTTTCTGGTGTGTAGCTTGTCGATCAAGGGGTATTCTTGGGAAACACCATTGCCAGTAGATGTTCCGACAGTCGCCGCACGAAAAACGATCGAGGCACCGCGACCAAACATAGTGATACTGTATGCGGATGACATGGGGTATGGAGATCTCGGTGTTCAAAATCCGGATTCGAAAATTCCAACACCCAATTTGGATCGATTGGCAAAAGAAGGAACTCGTTTCACCGATGCGCATAGCTCGTCGGGGGTATGCACTCCGAGTCGCTATGCGATGCTTACGGGCAGATACCATTGGCGTAAATTTCATGGGATTGTCAACTCGTTTGATCCTCCTGTCCTCGATCCGGAAAGGACCACGTTGGCGGAATTGGTCCGAGCGCAGGGGTACAATACGGCATGCATCGGCAAGTGGCATCTGGGTTGGGAATGGTCAGCAATCCAACGAACTTCGGGCAAGCCAGCCAATGCAAAATTGGGATACTCCGCTGACGCCTTTGATTGGAGCAAGCCGATCCCAGGAGGGCCGCTGTCCCACGGATTTGATGATTACTTCGGTGACGATGTTCCGAATTTCCCGCCGTATGCATGGTTTGAAAACGATCGCGTAATCACGGAACCCACGGTGCAGTTGGTCAATGAATCGCCTACCGCAGAAGGTGGTTGGGAAACCAGACCTGGCCCCTCTGTCAAGGATTGGGACTTTTGGGCAGTGATGCCAAAGCTGACGGATCGTGCAGTCGAATGGATCGAGGATCAGAGCGCCGAGAAGCCGTTTTTTCTGTACTTCCCTTTCACTTCGCCCCACGCTCCGATCATTCCTACCGAGGAATTTCGCGGTCGTTCCAAAGCCAATGGATATGGCGATTTCATGGTGCAAACCGATGATGCAGTCGGACGGGTACTTCGAGCTCTCGATGAAAAGGGATTCACGGACAATACACTGGTCATTTTTTCCTCCGACAATGGTCCCGAGCAGTATGCGTATGCTCGTCTCAATAAATTTGATCATCGGAGCATGGGGCCTCTGCGTGGACTCAAAAGGGATCTCTACGAAGGTGGTCATCGAGTGCCATGCATCGTCCGTTGGCCTGGACATGTTCCCAAGGAGCGGGTGTGCGATGATCTGATCAGTCAGATCGATTGGTATGCTACGATCGCAGCGTTGTTGCAAGTGGAAATACCCGATGGCAATGCGGAGGACAGCTTCAACCAATGGCCGTTGCTCTCCGGTACTGGCCCCGGTGCGCGAACATCGGTGGTTCATAATACGAACGTCAATGGCTACGCGATTCGGCATGGGGACTGGGTGCTCATCGAAGCCAAATCGGGAGCCGTCACCAAGGTGCCAGAGTGGTTTGAATCGAAGTTCGGATATTCGCCCAATGCCTACGACGGCGAGCTGTACAACCTGAAGCAGGATCTTGCCCAAAAGATTAATCTTTACGGTGAGTTCCCAGAGCGCGTGCAAGAACTGTCGACACTCTTAAAAACGATTCGCACCTCGGGCACGCCGCGTTAGGCTGCCTGAGTTAGTCTGTCGTTCGTTTAACTCTTCCACGTTCCATCAATACGAACTGTGATTGCGGTCGAATCGTATGGATGCGCCTGTTCTTATGCGCCCGTTCTTATGCGTCTGTTGTATTGCGACGCTACTGTTCTCCATCAGTTGATTGCTCTGAGCTATTCGCATCGGATCGGTATCGTCCAAACCACAGGAATAATGCGCTCATCAAGAGGTAGCCGATCGCGATCGGAGTTGCTTGGAAGAGATACGAGCCCGCTGGGGGAGTCGACGTTGGAAAGAGAAAGTCGACGATGTTTCCTTGCAATTGGAACGCATGCGTCAAACCTACTGCGGCAAAGATCGCGGCCAGCAGAGACCAACCGGATGCTGCGTAAAACTTGCGATCGATTAGCGAAGCCGCGATCGAGGCGAGGAACATGCAGGTGAAGATATAGCCTCGCTCAAGCGACAAAAGGCCATGCAGCAAAAATCCATTCACTTCCGCTTGCGGATTGGCGGTTAGAATCGTCTGCATGGTGTTTCCTCCGTGGGCGAGGAAATCGCTTTCGGACGTCTTGGTGAAATCAAAAGCGCTCATAAAGGCTCCTTGGACGACGGTTTGGCCCCAGGCAGCAATCGCAGGAAAAAGCCCAATCGCCACGGCCGGAGCATGCTCGGCCGGCGTCGCTGTGAACGCTTGTGCGGTGATCACGATACCGATCCAAAGAACGATTGCCACACCCGATTCGATTGGAATCAGGCTTTGGATCACCGCTACCGTCCCCGTGCAGCAGATCAACGTGATCACCAATCCGTTGAGGGTTGAATAACCCGCCCGAGCGCCGAGCGCTTTCCAGCCGGGGTGGCCGATGTAGATGGTTGTCGGAAAGCAACTCCCGAAGAGAGCAGCGCTCATCGTCCCAATCCCATTCGCAGCGAGGCTTGGGGCTGTCGGAAAGCGATCTCCTGCAGCTTCGGCGGATTCGATGTTTTGAAGGCTTCCGATCAGATTGAACAGTCCCATCGGAATGATTACCGAAAGATGGACTAGCCAGGTCCCGGGCTGTTGAAGGGTCTGCCATAGCTCACTCCCGTAAAAGTGTGGCAGGGACCATTGCGTCGTTGCGATCGCGTTTTTCACATTGGCAATGCTCATCGTGGAGTTCATGATCCACGATGGAGCGCTGGGCCATAACCCTTGGGCAACGGTAAGGAGCCAAGCGACGACGGTTCCCGAGATTACCGCGATCAATCCGCCTGGCAAGTGCCACGGGAATTTGGAATGGCTGAAGTAGACGATTAGCACAATTCCGAGAGGAAGCATCGCTAGGAGCGGTTTTTGGAAGATCTGCAACGCGAAGGTCATCGAGATAAATCCGATCGCGATCCCCGCTAACGTAGAAAGCAAGGCTGCGCGCGGCGTGCAACGCCGAATCGGTTCCGCGATAAACGCCCCGAGGAATTCGATCACACCCGATCCGACACAGGCGACCAGTCCCATCTGCCATGCTAAATTCGCCGCCTCTGTGGAACTCGCACCTCGCTCGACGGCTTGGCGGTATACCGGTCCCATGACGAAGAACACATAGACCAACAACGAGGGCGTGTTGATGCCGTAAGGCAACGCAGTAACATCGCTACGGTTGGTTTTTTTCGCCAACTGGTGCGCTTGCCAAGCGTAAAAAAGATTTCCCAGCACGATGCTGATGGCGGCCCCTGGGAGTATGCGTTGGTAAAGCAACTGACTCGCCTCCCCAGCCATACCGCATTGCGTTGAGCAGAGGGTCACAATCAGTAGCAACTGGACGAGGTTGTCGATGAACAGTCCGAAGAATCCATCAAGGTCTCGCCGGACAAATAGTGGATAGCTCATGAGTGCATGCGGGAGTCGTTAGTAGGAGTAGACCAGCGAAGGGAATACGATGCTTAGGGAAGCCATTCGTAGGAATCCAATTTGGTGCTGGTTTGCGTGTTGGGAGAATGGGGTAGCTCGACGGATTTTTGCCTAAGAGAGGGTTTCCCATCGGCAAGCATGGTCGTTCCCGTCGGCATAGAAAATGCACGTATCGGAGGTAGTTTAGCGAGAGGATCGCTGCTGCTGGTGCCCAGTGCGCTAGAAACTTTGGGTTTGGGAAATGCCTAAGAGAATCCGTGGGTCGGAACGTGGCCGAGTGGTGGGAGGGGCGGGGTTGGTAGATGCGAGCACGATGAAAAACGGCGAAACCACGACCATATCGCTCCGAGGCTGATCCGCGGGAGCAACTGCCGGAAGGGGGTTCCCCGGTTTTTCGTTTGGAATCGCTGCAAAACGGACGAGCAGAGTACTCATTGGATAGAAAATGACTAGCTCGGTATACTAGAATTGGTGGTGACCCGAACGAAAACAAAGATTTGAGTGCTATCGATTACCCCCTTTCCCGACCGTCCACCCATTCCTTGGAATGCAGTCCTGGGCCGCGTGTTAAAAAATTCCCGCCCGTGACGCGGCGCTGATCACTCAAGCGATGATGGTTGCTCCGGCCCGCTCGCGAACAGGTCGAATCATTCCACCACCCTAAGGTCCTTTGGAGACTTGATGCTTCCCAAAATCCAAGTTGTCTTCGTCAGCGCCTTTTTGAGCTTGCTGACTCGCCCCCTCCCAGCCGAGGATCTCTTCGACGATCGCGTCGCGCCACTACTCGAGCGACGGTGTTTGAATTGCCATAACGATACGCAACGAGAAGGTGGCTGGTCGTTGCAAACGGCATCATCAGCATTCGAAGATGGCTATATCCAAGCTGGCAACGCTGCCTCAAGCCACTTGATCGACCAGATCGTTACCATCAATGGCAAAGCAGAAATGCCCAAGGATGGGACCCCACTGACCGACGAAGAAGTGAATTGGATTCGGGAGTGGATCCAAGCAGGAGCCAAGTGGCCCGAGAACCGTAACCTGGAAGCCGCTCGGGTACGAAATTTTGACTGGTGGTCCTTCCAAAATCCAACGCTGCCGATAGTCCCGTCGATCGAAGATCCGTGGATTCGAACACCCGTCGATGCATTCATCCTCCATCGCCTGAAGGAACAGGGGCTCACGCACTCTCCGGATGCCGACCGCCGAACTTTGATCCGACGTGTAACGTTCGATCTCCTCGGTTTACCTCCCACCCCCGAAGAAACCGAATCCTTTGTCAACGATCCCGACCCACTCGCTTATGAAAAGCTCGTGGAGCGACTCCTCGAATCCAAGCATTACGGAGAACGCTGGGCGCGGCATTGGCTTGATATCGTCAAGTATGCAGACACCTGCGGCTACGACAAAGATAAACTGCGCAACAACGCGTGGCCGTATCGCGACTACGTTATCCGCTCGTTCAACAACGACAAACTTTACTCCCGATTCGTCCAAGAGCAAATCGCTGGGGATGAGTTGTTCCCGGGTGATCCCGATGGCATCCTTGGACTCGGCTTTATCGCCGCTGGCCCCTGGGATTTCATCGGCCATGTCGAAGTTCCCGAAACCAAGATCGATGGCAAGGTTGCTCGTAACCTCGATCGGGACGACATGGTAAGCAATACGATCAATACCTTTTGCAGTCTTACCATCCAATGCGCTCGATGCCATAATCACAAATTCGACCCGTTTACCCAAGAGCATTACTACGGGCTCCAGGGTGTCTTCGCCGCAGTGGATCGCGCAGACCGGCCTTACGATACGAATCCCGAAATCGAGGCGCAACGTAAAGAATTGGATTCCAAACTGGCCCAAATCCGCTCCGAGTTAGCAACGCTTGAGAAAGAAATCGAAACTGAGGCAGGACCGCAATTCAAAGAGTATCGCGAACTCATCGCGTCGATCCGCGCCAAGCAAGTGGTCACGAAGGATCCAGAGTTCGGTTATCACAGCGCAATCTCAGCCTCCGGAGATGATGCCAAATGGGTCGAGGTCGACTTGGAATCGCCCGCTAACGTTTCCACGGTGGTCCTGCACCCATGCCATGATGAGTTCGCAGGCATTGGCTCCGGATTCGGTTTTCCACGTCGGTTCAAGGTTGAAGGAGCTACGAAGTCTACAGACGCCGCGGAGAGTTCCACTTGGATCGTCTTAGCGGACTTCAGCCAATCCGATTACAGCAATCCCGGACTCAATCCCGTCGAGATCGCTTGCGACGGCAGGATACTGGAACGCATTCGCGTGACCGCAACCTCGTTAGCACCACGGCAATCCGATTTCATTTTCGCTCTCGCGGAAATCGAAGTACGCGGTAAAACCAGCGGGGAAACCAGCGGGGAAACCGAGTCTGTCAATCTCGCGTTGCAGGGCAAGATTCATGCACTCGATTCGATCGAAGGTCCGCCGCGTTGGGGACAAAGAAATCTGATCGATGGCAAGTGGGCAAAAGGAGGCGATCGCTCGCTCGACCAACAACTGGCCGACGCAACAACCAAGCTCGATGCGATCCGTGCTACCGTAGAAACTCCAACGCGAGTCACGAAGCGTTCGGAACTGCAGAAGACGATCGAAAGCACCGAGAAGAGTCTGAAATCCTTACCACCGGGCGCTATGGTCTACGCGGCAGCAACTCATTTCGCACAGCAAGGAAATTTTAAAGCCACGCAAGGCAAACCTCGACCGATCCATGTACTCATCCGAGGTGAAGTTGAGAAACCGGGTGAACCCGCATTGCCCGGCTTATTGCCGCTGGATGAAACCACACCGTGGCGGCTCGAAAGCCATCTGTCGGAATCCCAATCCCGTGCGCAACTCGCTCGTTGGTTAACGCAACCAGACCACCCGTTGGTTTGGCGATCGATCGTGAATCGAATTTGGCAGTACCACTTTGGCCAAGGCATCGTGTCGACGCCGAACGACTTTGGTCGGATGGGGGCGTTGCCCAGTCACCCTGAGTTGCTCGACTGGCTCGCTTGCCAATTTCGCGATGGAGGAGAATCGATGCAACGTGAATCGTTCAAGTCTCTGCATCGATTGCTCGTTACCAGCAGCGTTTATCGCCAATCGTCGGCCAACAACGACACACTGGCTCAAATCGACGGAGGCAATCAGTACCTATGGCGCATGAACCGTCGCCGGTTGGAAGCCGAAGAGATTCGCGATTCGATCTTGTCCGCCAGTGGAGCTTTGAATCCGGCCATGGGAGGGCCTGGGTACTATCTTTTTGAGTTAGAGCACCCGGAACACTCACCCCACTACGAATATCACAAATTCGATCCGTCCAATGCTACGTCGCACCGCCGCAGTATTTATAGCTTCATCGTTCGGTCACAGCCCAACCCATGGATGACCACGCTCGATTGTGCCGACTCCTCGCAGAGCACACCGCGCAGGAATGAAACCTTGACATCCCTTCAAGCCCTATCATTGCTCAATAATCGATTTAGTCTCGTCATGGCCGAGCGGTTCGCAAGCCGGATCGAGAGCGAAGCCAGCACGCGCGATGAGCAAGTCTCTCGAGCCATGCAATTGATAGCGCAGCGCGATCCTACGCCCGAGGAAGCCAAGGAATTTTCTGCGTTTACCGAACGGTATGGCTTGAAGAATTTGTGCCGTTTCCTGTTCAACCTCAGCGAGTTCGCGTTCGTCGATTAGAACCTTTGGAATAGGTTCGAACCCTTAAGACAGTTAAAAACCCTTACTAAAGGTCATGCAATGAGAAATCGAAGAGATTTTCTGGGGCATTCCGGAGGAGCATTCGGTGCGATGGCGCTCGCAACCATGCTGCACCAGGATTCGCTGGCGGAAACACCGCTCGCGGAAACCAATGGGGTTCTAAAGACATTGCATCATCCGCCGAAAGCAAAGCGGGTGGTCCAGTTGTTCATGGGGGGCGCTGCAAGCCACATCGATTTGTGGGATCACAAACCGATGCTCGACAAACATCATGGACAGCCATCGGATTTCGGTGAGCATGTCGAAGCGTTCCAGGATGGTTTGGGACCGTGGATGAAGTCCCCATTTGCATTCGCGCCGTATGGTGGTTCGGGAAAGATGCTCAGCGAAGTCGTCGCACCGATCGGTCGCTGCGTCGATGATATCGCGTTTATTCATAACATGGTCGGTAAGTCCGGTGTGCACTCGCAAGCGACCTACTTGCAAGCGACGGGCTTCCAACTCCCCGGGTTTCCTGGAATGGGATCGTGGGTCAGCTATGCCTTAGGTTCTATCAACGAGAACTTGCCTACGTTTGTGGTTCTTCCCGATCACCGCGGGTTCGCCAGCAACGGGCCCAAAAACTGGGGTTCGGCTTTCTTGCCCGCGAGCGCCCAAGGAACCACCATTTTCCCGCAGCGAGCCACCCCGATCGAAGATCTGATACCGCATGCAGACTTCGTAACCGGCGATGGGGACCAAGCGGGACTGGCGATGCTCAATCGAATCAATCGAAGATTTGAACAAGCCCGACCGGGTGATTCACGATTGGATGCCCGAGTCCGTTCGTATGAGCTTGCAGCAGCGATGCAATTGAGTGCCCCTGAAGCGTTGGACATCTCCGACGAACCGGAACATATCCTCAAACTGTATGGACTCGACCGACCAGGTGCGACCTACCCTTCGGAGATCAATACTCCCGAAGAAACTGAGTACTTTGGTCGGAAGTGCTTGGTCGCAAGGCGTTTGCTGGAACGAGGTGTTCGGTTCGTTCAAATTTGGTCCGGCAACGATAATGGATTTCCTCGCCGCAATTGGGATAGCCACGAGAACATCGCTCGCGACCATCGACCACTTGCCGAAGGCATGGCAGTAGGAGCGGCAGCCTTGATCCAAGACCTGAAGCAGCGAGGACTCCTCGAGGACACCATCATTTTGTGGACGACCGAGTTCGGTCGGATGCCTAGCAGCCAAGGTGGCGTCGGGCGCGATCATAACCCGTACGTGTTCACGAATTGGCTATGCGGGGGTGGGATTCGCGGTGGAATCACCCATGGTGAATCCGACCAATGGGGATACAAGCCCCTCGATCGCAATCACTACACCCAAGTCTACGATATCCATGCGACGATCCTTCATCTTCTAGGGATCGATCATACCAAACTCACCGTCCGCAATGATGGGATCGATCGCCGATTGACCGATGTCCATGGGCATGTGATCCAAGATATCATCGCGTAGCAGGGGGTAGACGTGAGGGAGTGTGCGGTGAAGGGTGAGGGAGTGACGTTCAGCGAGGGAGTGACGTTCAGCAGCCGAGATCTTTAGCAAGATCCACTACGGTCGATTTACGGCTTCGCGTTTTCATAACTTCGCGGCTTCGCGCGGAATGATCGGGGATTTGAATATCCCTACGATTCGATCGCCGCAACTGTCGCCGAAGAGACAAGTTCCGCAGGAACGGGTACGACGGTAGAATCCCCACCTGTCGACACAGCATCGGCCGACGGCGAGCGAGACTTCGTTTTCCCAAGCGGACTCAGCAGCAGCGCTGGGAGCAATACCAAATCACCGAGGATGGAGCTGCTCATCATGGCGATCATCAGAATCGCGAATTGGCGGGTCGGATTGAACTCGGCAAACATAAAAGGAACCATCGAGCAGCAACTGATGAGCATCGTATGCACCATGGCTTTGGCGCAGTTCGAAAACGTATCCGCGATTGCTTGTTGGCGAGTATCCCCGAGACTCAAACGCCGCGTGTACCAATTCACAAAATGCAACGTATCGTTGACTGCGATACCCATTGCCACACTCGCAGTGAGGATGCCAGCGATATCGATGGAGTACCCTAACCACGCCATGCCACCGAAGACCAACGTCTCGGGCAATACGTTGGGGATCATGATTAGTAATCCAGACCGAACGCCTCGAGCGATCAACATCATGACCGGTGTGATCAAAAGAAATGCCGTCGAAAAACTAGAACCCAGGTCATCGAGCAGCGCGAGCTGAGTATCGTGCATGATCGGAGAGAGCCCGGTATATTCTGCGCGAAATGCAGGAAGTAATTCACCCGGTCCAAGACCCTTGCCACCCACTGCATTGTCATCTGGACCGTTGAGTCCTACTCCCCTGCTCGGAATGGTAAGGCGCTGGACCTCGGCCACGGATTGGCTGACTTTTTCGGTGAGTTCCCCATAATTCAATCGGGAGAGGGCTGAAACCTTGGCAGTCAATCGCCATATGTTTTCATCTTCAGTTCGCGCGAGAAGTCCCTTTTCCTCGAGAGTCTCCAAGCGTTTCGGTATCTCGGCGCGAAACACGCTGCGTTTAGCGACATCGCGCACTCGACTGCTGCTCGGGATTTTCGGCAAAAACGTGGTGGCCGAAATCACGCCACCGATATCCGCGTTGGAACGGAGTTGGTTGGTGACCCGATCGACCCATTCGAGTTGATCGTACGGATCGGCAGAATTGCCCCCCGGAAACCGCATCATAATCTCGACCGAAGCGATCGGCCCCAGATGCTCTTCGATCCACGTCATGGAACGGACAGTAGGACTCGACTTGGGAAACATGTCATCGAACTTGGTCGAGGACTTTAAGTGCAACAGACCGTAGAAGCTGAATAGCAACAACGAAAAGCCCAGCACGCAAATAGCCACATAATTGCGTTGCACAAACTTCGAATAACGGATTGCCCACGGCGAGACAGGGAGAGAATGATCCGGATCCTCGGCGTATCCAGGACGACTCGACGCGGGAGGAGAAGTACTGAGCGATGGTTCAGTGGGGCTCTGGGATACTTGTAATTGAAGGTCAGCGCGATGCTGAAACGATTTCAAGCACAGCCAATCGGCCAGTTTGGGGAAACATAGGATCAGGATTACCGTTGCCAAGCAAAGGGTGGATGCCGAGTAGAGTCCAAACGTCCGCACCGGCGACAATTGGCTCGTCGCGAGTGCCGCCATTCCAAGGGCCGTCGTCAACGTCGCCAGGACACTCGGTTTGAAACCGAGCAAGATCGCTCGAGCACCCAATCGATCGCGATGATCGTAGGCGACATCGCGGTAGTAATTCATAAAATGGACCGCAGCCGAAAGCGTCAACATAAAAACGAGGGTCGGTAGAACAATCAGCACGGCACTGAAAACACCGCCCGTCGCGGTTACGATCGCGATGGCCAGCAATTGCCCGATTCCAGCGATCACTAGAACCGCGGCAGCGGCTCGCGCGCTCCTCAAGCACAACCAAGCTAGGACTACCCCGAAAAGACTCGACGGCAACACCAGTTTTCGCAAGCTGTTCTCGGCGGCTTCGTCTACGGCGAACGCTTCATAGACCGAACCAACCATCCGCAGATCCTTCTGCGTCAATCCAGGCACACGATCTGCGGCTTCACGAACCAATCCGACAGACCCTTTTTGGTTAGCGATTCCCTCGGGAGTGAATCGGACAAAGACAGCGGCGGTTCCGTCCCGACCGATAATCGATCCTTCGAGCCGATTCAAAGCATTCTTTTCAGGAATGGATAACGGCGGGTTGGTCAGCGACTCAACGACTTCCTTGCTCGTTTGAATGAAGTCAATAGTTTTGCCACGCGTTTCGTCCAAGGAGAGCAACTCGGTTTTGAATTGGACTAACCTCGGATCGTCGAGACGACATCCTTCCCAGGATGCCACCAAAAACTGATCGGATCCAAACGCTTCTAGGAATTGCTCATACCGGGTCCGCTCCTCGCGTCCTTCGGGGAGCCATGCGTGTGCCGAGGCGGAACCAATTTTGATACCGCTGGCCAGATAAACCAAAAAGGGAAAGGCGCACAGCAGAGCAACGAGAAACCATTTGGACCAGAGATCCAAGGATTCGACAGTGGATTGTGGGTTTCGCAATGCAACACCCGATCGTAAAGCCCGACGCGTCTCTTCGAAATTCCTGGAAATAGTTGAGCCGCAACTTGCTCTTAATGTATCCGGACCGACGGGGGGGTAGTAGCCTTGATCCCACTGAAAGACCTCAGGTGAAGATGGTTTCTAGCGTTCGGCGTTAAACTGGGAGGGCAAAACCTTCGAAAACAGAGGGGACTTTGCCAATAGTTGGTTGAAACCATTAAACTGGAGGCCGCGAAAAGCGTACCTGGCGTGAATCCTCCCATCGTTTCCTTCGTGATGAGTTGCGAGTATGAATGAACCATCCGCAGTGCAGTCCCCTGCTCGATCCTGGAGTTGGAAGCGTTTCTTCGTTCGCTCATCCCTGATATGCCTAGCGCTCTGCGTGGGGGCCGTCGCGATTGGCGTTTGGAAGATCCGTTCGACCCTACCGCGACTTGATGGCACGCTTCGAGTCGTCGGAATCCAGCATAAGGTTCAGATCCAGCGAGACAATTTAGGGGTACCATCGATCCTCGCACAATCCCGCGAAGACGCTGCTTATGGTTTAGGGTTCGCGCACGCCCAAGACCGATTCTTCCAAATGGATTTGCTGCGGCGAATCCCCTCCGGTCGCATGGGCGAACTGTTCGGCCAGATGGGATTGCGTTTGGACAGAAGTTTTCGGAAGCACCGCTTTGAAACGACCTCGCAAATAGTCATCGAAGCAATTCCAGAGAATCATCGTCGCGTGCTGGATGCGTACGCGGAGGGGGTCAACGCAGGGCTGGCTAGTTTATCCAGCGTTCCGATCGAATACATGGCACTGGGCAGGACACCGCGATCCTGGAGCCCTTCGGATTCAATCCTGGTCATGCTGGCGATGATGTGCGATCTGCAACCGATGGACGCGGAGCCGGAAGTGGGGCTTGGGCTTCTCAAGGAAAGAGTTTCCGACGAAGTGTTTCATTTCTTAGTTCGGAGCGGTTCCAAATGGGATGCGGCGCTCGACGATTCGATGCTAACGGCCCCTCCCGTCCCTGGACCTGAAGCGCTCGCCGATAACCGTCACTGGCCAGACCCTCATTACGACGAAGGTGCACGGGCCCTTGCAATGCCGCTCGAGAACACTCCTCGCCATGTATCGGAATCGAATGATGCGGAATCCGGGGCAACGCGTTTGGAGACGATGTTAGGACGCGTCCACCACGATTTTGAATTTCGTGTTGGCAGCAACAATTGGGCGGTCGGCAAATCGGTCGGTAGAGATGGCCACGCGATTTTGGCGTCCGACATGCACCTTGGGTTGCGAGTTCCAGCAACTTGGTATCGCGCTCTGATGAATACGCCAACGATCGATGGAACGACAATGCGACTTATCGGTGTGACTCTTCCAGGGGCTCCGGTCATGGTCGAAGGGTCCAATGGTTCGGTGGCTTGGGGATTTACCAACAGCTACGGCGATTACGGTGACGTCATCGAATTGGTCAGCGTGGAGGGAGATCCTGACTCTTACATGACACCATCGGGTCCTAAGAAAATTGAGAAGGTCACGGAGCGGCTTGCGTATCCCGGAGGTTTCGAAGATCTCGTGGTTGAGTGGTCGATTTGGGGCCCGGTTGTGGCGGTTCGCGATGGACGAAGATTCGTGCATCACTGGATCGGAGACGATCCCAACGCATTCGATCTGAACATCATCGAAATGGAATCTTCGACGAGCGTGGAGCAGACGATGGGAATCGCCAATCGCGCCGGGATGCCCAACCAAAACGTCATGATCGCGGATGCCGATGGCAACATTGGCTGGACAATTTCAGGTCGTATCCCCAAACGCAAATCAACACCTCCGATGGTGCCGGTCGATTGGTCCAAGGATGACAGCGACTGGCAAGGGTACCTCGAACCCGAAAATCATCCTCGTGTTTACAACCCAGCGGAGGGGCGACTCTGGACCGCGAACAGCCGAATCCTGGGCCAGGAGTTTCTCAATGTCGTGGGGGATGGTCGCTACGATCCAGGTGCTCGTGCTCGCCAAATTCGGGATCGCCTGAGAGCAAAGAACGAGTTCGATGAACAAGGATTGCTCGAGATCCAGCTGGATGATGAAGCGATCTTTTTGTCGACCTGGCAAGGCCGACTCAAGGAGGCTACATCGCAGTCACCTAGGGATTTTTCGAAGGAACTGTTAAGTGCAGTCGATACTAAGCCGTTGCGTGCGAGTGTGGACTCGGTCGCGTATCGGATCGTTCGGGAATTCCGAACCGAAGTGGTGGATCGTATCTTTGGGTTCGCTGGTGCCAACCGCCGGGACAATAGCAATACCCAAGCCAAACGGGGATTGGCTCGAAAATTCGGGATCGATCAGAACATCGCCATCTCGTACGAGGATGTGGTCACGGAACTCTTGGACCAAAAACCCCTGCATTGGCTTCCGAGCGAATACTCATCCTGGGATGAGTTGCTCACCGAGTCTGCGAAAGCTACCGAAGTTAAATTGAATCAGGGCCAACCCATTTCGAAAGCGACTTGGGGGGCGAAGAACCGCTCCGCAATTCGGCATCCACTCTCCGCCGCTGTGACGTTCCTCGGAGGAATCTTGGACATGCCCGATGTCGAGTTGCCAGGGGATAACCATATGCCTCGTGTACAGAGCCCTTCCGGCGGAGCCTCGCAACGGTTGGTGGTTTCCCCTGGGGATGAAGAGAACGGTATCTACCATCAACCCGGTGGCCAATCAGGGAATCCTCTCTCCCCGTATTTCCGGGCTGGATTCTACGACTGGGCCTACGGCAAGGCGAGCCCGCTGCTGCCTGGACCGAAACAGCATGAGTTGATCTTGCAACCAAAGTAAGCTCATGAACCATTTGCACTTGAGAACACTTTGCTTTCGATGAATGGTGCCTAACGACGTGACCGATCAAAACCGATCCATAGCTTGGCTCGCACTTGGGGATTCGTACACCATTGGTGAAGGAGTCACCGCGGAGAAGCGTTGGCCGATGCAATTGGCGGCAGCGTTACGAGAAAGTGGGATCGATATCTCAGACCCAAAAATCGTGGCGACGACTGGCTGGACCACAGACGAATTGATCCAAGGCATTGCAGTTTCGAACCTAGAGTCGAGGTACGATTGGGTATCGCTTCTCATCGGCGTGAATAACCAATATCGCAATCGCGACGTGGAATCGTTTCGACTTGATTTCCGAAATTTGCTCAATGATGCGAAGCATCGAGTAGGTGGCAACACGCGTCGTATCGTTGTGCTCAGTATTCCGGACTGGGGCGTCACTCCGTTCGCTGTCGGGCGAGATCGTCCCGTGATTGCTGCGCAAATCGACACTTTCAATCGGGTGAAAGAAGAAGAAACTCACCTTTGCGGTGCGCATTACATCGACATTACGGACATTTCTCGCAAAGCAACCGACAGCGCAACCGGATTGCTCGCCGAGGATGGGCTTCACCCCTCGGCCATGATGTACGGTGCATGGGTAGAGCGGGTCATCAACATCGTCTTGAGAGAGCCATGAGCAATCGATCTCGAAGTGAGGCCCTACGAACGAGCAACCTCATGTGACACCTTGGATATCTGCCGAGAAATTGAGATAGCTCTGCGATTGGATCGACAACTCCATGGCCTCGATCGCCCTATGCAATTCATCCCGCGTGGTATAGATCGGCGCGAACCCGAATCGGATCGTTCCCGGCGCTCGAAAGTCGGGAATAACCGAAAAGCGTTGGATGAGATCTTTGGTGATTTGCCAAGCATTCGGGTGGCCTAAAGATACATGCGAACCTCGCAAAGTGGCATCCAGAGGTGATTGGATGGTGAAACCCAACGCCAACAATCGCTCGGTGAATAAAGCGATAAACTCCGAAGAAAGTTGTATCGATCGCTCGCGCAAGTGCTCGATGCCTGCTTCTAAGACAAGATCCACTCCTGGTTCAATCGCTGCGAGGGAGAGGATCGGAGGAGTACCCACTAAAAATCTTTGAATATCGGGGCTTGGGATGTAATCCACCGAGAACGAAAATGGATTCATCGCGCCAAACCAGCCGCGGATCGGATTGTCGACTGCGGAGTGCAAATCGCTTCGCAAGTACAGAAACGCAGGAGCGCCTGGACCACCATTGAGGTATTTGTAGGTGCATCCGACCGCTGCATCGACGTTCCACGCACCGAGTTGCATTGGGAGTACACCCACTGAGTGGCTGAGATCCCACAAGACACGAGCGCCGCGTTGATGGGCAGCGCGTGTAATCGACTCGATGTCATACGCGAACCCACTTTTGTAATGCACATGGGAGAGGGATACCAACGCGGTCTCATCATCGATTGCATCACAGACTCGCTGAGACATCGACTCAAAACCGCACATTTCAAAATCCAGCAACTCGACGTCCATCGCCCCATCAGTATGTTCTCGGCGATCACTTCCCCCGAGGTCGCCCAGAACGTAAAGATCTGAGGGGAAATTCGACCGATCGCTGATGATTTTGACCCGACCCCCTGATTTTTTCAGCAATGCCCTGGCGAGCTTGAACAAATTCACGGAGGTCGAATCACTCACGATCGTTTCACCGGGATTTGCACCGATCAGTTGACCGATCTTGTTGCCGATACGGGCCGGCATCGATAGCCAGTGCGCATTCCAGCCTGAAATCAGATTCTTTCCCCACTGTTCAGCGATTACCTGCTGTAAATAAGCCACCGTGCGCCGTGGCAATCGGCCAAGTGAATTACCATCGAGGTACGCTTTCGTATCATCGGTGATGAAAAGGGATCGGAAGGGTGGAGGGGCAGCGGTTTTCAATTCAGACATGGATTCACCCAAAAATGCTATTTCATGACAAGGTATACTGGGAACCTTGGTTTGACTTTCAACGGTATAATTGCCCCATATGATTCCTTGGAATGGATAGTTTACTTCCAAGCGAACTCAATAACTGAGGTGCACATTCGATGATCCGTCTGCTCGTTCTCTACCATCAACCCAAAGACCCGGAAGCGTTTGACCGGTACTACGAATCGATCCATATTCCGCTAGCTAAAAAGATGGAAGGGTTGAGGCATTGGACGATCGGCAAGGTGACCGAGGTGCTCGGCGACACCGAGTCGCAATTCTACTTTGTTGCGGACCTCTATGCCGATAGCCGCGAGCAGATTGATGAAATCCTCGCATCTCCCGAGGGACAAGCTGCAGTGGCTGATGTCCCAAATTATGCGACAGGCGGCGTCGTGTTTTTGTACACGGAAGTCGAAACCGTGATCTAGCCGACCAAAAGGCGCATTGCCCGATCTGTACCAGGATAAATCGATCGCAACATGATCCAAACGCGAAGAACCCTCATCGCTCATCTCGGAACCGCGATTGCCTCTTCCGCGATAACACTGGGGCCTAAACCCTATCGCTCCCAAGCCACGGACACAACAGCTGTGGACAGGATTCGAATCGGTCAGATCGGGGTAGGGCACGGTCACGCCAGCAAGATTTCCGTTTACCGCAACTCACCGGACTACGAGGTTGTAGGAATTGTTGAACACGATCTGACCGTTCGCGAGGCAGCTCGATCGAACAACGCGTTCCAGGATGTGCCTTGGATGACCCAGGAGCAATTGCTCAACGTTCCGGGGTTGCAAGCAGTTTTAGTAGAGACAGAGGTGCGAGATTCCTTGGAAGTCGCTCACGCATGCATCGACGCGGGCAAGCACATTCATCTCGACAAACCGGCAGGTGACTCACTTCCACGCTTTCAAGAGTTGATCCGCAAAGCCGAAGCGTCGCGTCTGATGATCCAAATGGGATACATGTACCGTTACAACCCTGCCATCATCCTTTTGCGAGAACTCCTGAAGCAGGGTTATTTGGGGGACATCTTCGAAATCCATGCCGTCATGAGCAAAGTACTGCCTGCATCTGATCGCATCGAGCAGGCGAAGTATCAAGGTGGCATGATGTTTGAACTCGGCTGCCATCTGATCGATTTGATCCTTGGAATGATGGGGGTTCCCGACCGAGTGCACCCATTCTCCCAATCGACCTCTGCATTTGGCGACACGCTGAACGACAATATGCTGGCGGTACTGACGTACCCTCGCGCGATCGCGACGGTGAAGTCGTCAGCGGTCGAAGTCGAGGGATTCAGCAGACGGCACTTGGTCGTATGCGGAACCGAGGGTACCGTTCATATCCAGCCACTGGACAATCCTACGGCTACGCTCTCGCTCTCCAAAGTGAGGGGTAACTATCGTTCCGGAATCCAGGAAGTCCAATTCCCAAAGTACGTGCGATATGTGGATGATGCCGCCGATATGGCGCGTATCTTACGAGGTGAGAAGGAATCGGATTACACTTATGCGCATGACCTCCATGTGCAGCAAACGGTTCTCCGAGCGTCTGGTCTTTAAGTCTTTATGAATGAAGGCAACTTTTGTGAAAACATCGAATTCCCAAGGTATCGGCTATCGCGTCATGCTCGTAACAGCCATCGCAACCAACGGGGTGACGTTCCATGGCAACGCATGGGCTCAACAACCGCGAGTCTCCACGGAGACTAGATCAGCATCGGAGGAAGTGGTTAAACCATTATCGATCGATCTTCGATTCGAGGGTGAAACCATCGATAGGTGGCAAGGATACCAAAGGCACCGTTTTCAATTCCAAGGGCTGGAGGCGTGGGTTGTTGAACCGGACAAGCCGATCGGTGGAGGATTGTTTTCTTGGTGTTTGATGTTTCCTGATGCATTCACCGAGCGATGCGCGGCCCCGCAGCTTCTCGAACGAGGGTTCTATCACGTTTATCTCTCGGTGGGCAATACTTTTGGTTCACCTGAGGCGGTCCAACAACTCGCGTCATTCCATCAATTCTTAATTGAACGAGGATTTGCGAAACGCGCAGTGTTAATCGGTATCAGTCGAGGAGGATTGTACGCACATCGCTACGGGTCCGAGCATCCGGAAAATGTTTCCGTCATTTACGGAGATGCGGCCGTCCTGGACATGAAGAGTTGGCCCGGTGGAAAGGGTAAAGGAAAGGGAAGTCCTGGGGACTGGCAAGCAATGAAACAGAGTTATGGATTTCAGAGTGAGTCGGATGCGATGGCATACGATGGTAACCCAATCGATCGCTTGGCCCCGTTATCAAAGCAAAAAATCGCACTCGTTTACGTTGTTGGAGATGCAGACGACGTGGTTCCTTACGAGGAGAATACGAGTCTGGTGGAAGCTCGCTACAAGGAACTCGGTGGCACGGTCGAGGTTTATCACAAGCCTGGCGTTGGCCATCATCCTCATGGGTTGGACGATCCCAAGCCTGTGGTTGAGTTTATCGTTCGGCATTCGGTGGATGCGAAGCGGAACCGATAGAACCGACAAACAGAGTGAGTATCTAGTGAGCGGCGACGCGCTAGCGGCCGGTTTAGCACGTGTCGGGAGAATTTCACGCAAAGGCGCGAAGACGCGAAGGGATGAATACACCAACGCGTTAATCAATCGTAGTGGATCTCGCTAGAGATCCCGACTGCTGAACATTCCGCACCTGAGTTTCGTGAGCGGCGACGCGCTAGTGGCCGGTTTAGCGTCGGTACTCAGGCGGATAGAGTTGGCCTTGAGCGGCTCCATACCCCGGCACGCCGCCATACCCTTGTGACGCACCGTATCCTTGTGGCCCGTATCCTTGTGGCCCGTATGCTTGTGGCCCGTATGCTTGTGAAGGCTGCTGTGCGGGTTGATACCCCGGCGCTGCTGGAGGATAGTATGCAGGGTTCTGGTTCCAGGCACCTTGGGTCGCAGGTAACTGGCCCACCTGGCCTTGGTAATTCGGATAACCGGGAGTTTGTGGTTGATAACCACCCGGAAGGGCCCCGCCGGGAACATACCCTTGTTGGTATCCGGGGATGGCATGTTGTCCGTTTTGGACATAGCCATTGGCTGGAACCGCTGCACCTTGAAACCCTGGCAAGATCTGATTGGGTTGGAACGAGTACTGCTGGCCGTCTGCACCGACGGTCACGGTTCCTTGATTTTGGGACCAGCTGATACCTTGGTTGCGAAGATCCTCTTTGATGATTGCGCCGGCTTCTTGGACTTTTTCACGGTTCACACGAAAGTGGGGAACGCCACCTTCCCAGTCGACGGTGAGTGCTCCGGTAGCGAGCAAGCCTGCGGCAATTGTCAGCAGAATACGGGACCCCAAGGGCGTTGCCGCGATACTGCGGATCGGGGCTGGAGCAAACATGAGGAGCCCTTCCACTACCCGCTGTGGAGTCGTCTTTTGAGGCTTTTTCGCCATGACTGCATCCTTATGTCAACCCGCCGAACGTGGCGCAGACCGATCCATGCGTGCTTGTATCGGCCAAACAACCTTGGTGGCAAGGGCACTCTGGCGAAGATTATGAAAGATTGCCTGCATTAACCCGACTTTGGGAGCAGCGCAATCGTTCTATTCCCACCTGTGAGAATCAGCCGGTGGTCCCAAGTCCACTCGCGATGGCGTTGACGGTGAGCAGCAATTGGGGAATCAGCCGATCTGCTTCCTGGGTTTGTTGCATGCGATGGTAACTGCGCCACATCCGCAGCAAGTCAATTTGTTGTTGGTGCAGGACTTTCAAGCCACTCGATCGCAGGTTCATCATCCGTTGGATATTTGGCCTGCGTTCTTCCAAGGGTCCTCCGTAGATGCGTTCGATACGTTCGCGTGTGAGTTGGAGTTCGGATTCGATGGCATGCATGAAGCGGTCCCTCAAGCCCACAACTTCTACCATGCCAGCATAGGAGCGCATGATGTCCAGGTCGGTCGCTGCAAGGCTCGTCGCGACGTTGCTGATCAAGTAATGAAGAGGAGCCCAATGGTTCCACGTGTTTTCCACCGCTGCGAAGGCGGATGGGTTTGTTTCAAGGAGTCGATGGAGTGCAGACCCGACCCCATACCACCCCGACAAGAAAAAGCGAGCTTGTCCCCAACTGAAGACCCACGGGATCGCGCGAAGGTCGGCCAAGGATTGCTGGCCCGTGCGTCGAGCCGGCCGCGAACCGATTCGGCTTTGTTCGATCGCGTCGATCGGGGTTGCTTGGCGGAAGAAATGCACGAAGCCTTCGGCTTGAATCAAGTCGGTGTATTGGTCCCTCGCCCAGTCGGCCAATGTGGTCAAGGTAGCATCGAGTGGATGATCCTGTGACAGTTCTTTTTCATCCAAGAGGGTTTTGCGAGTGACCCCGGCAAGGAACAATTCCAAGTTGTACATGGCAGTCGATTGATGCGCATACTTCTGTGGAATCGTTTCGCCTTGTTCCGTGACACGAAGATCTCCGGAGAGGGATTGGTGCGGGAGGGCTTTGATGAAACGATGGGTCGGACCAGCCCCTCGGCTGATGGTTCCACCCCGGCCGTGGAAGAAACGAGTTCTTACGCCATATTTCCTACCGACGAGGGTTAATTCCTTTTGAGCGCATCGCAGGTTTACCAGGCTGGCGAGAATCCCACCATCCTTGTTGCTATCGCTATAACCGATCATGATTTGACTGCATGGCTCGCCCGCAGGTTGGGCCTGAGTACCAGACGCGTTATTCCCAGACGATAGGCTCCGTTTGGTGATTGGGTGATTGAGGAATGCATCGTAAATTGCCGGACTGTTTTTTAGATCATCGACAGTTTCGAAGAGCGGCACGACGGCGAGTGGGCAGCGAAGTCCCTCAGGGGTCTCCTCCATCAATCCAACTTCGCGTGCTAGGAGGTAAACCACGAGCAGGTCGGAGACACTTCGGGTCATGCTGACGATCAATGCTCCCAATCCTTCTTGACCGTAGGCCTCTCTATATTCTTTGAGGACTCTCAATGCGGATAGAACCGCATCCGCTTCTTGCCCCAGGGACGAATCGGGGCGGGCAAAAGGGCGTCGAGAATGAAGTTCCGATTCGAGCAACTTCAATCGTTCTTCTTCGGACCATTGTGAGAAATTTGTCCGTTCCAACCCTGCAGCCGAGAGGAGTTGCTCAACCGCTCGGTCGTGGAAAGCACTGTTTTGACGAACATCGAGGACCGCGAGATGGAAGCCGAAGGTTTGAACGATTCGCATCAGCGGTTGGACCGCATAGTCGGCGGGTCGTCGTAGACCAGTTGCGATCAAGCTGTCGTATAGGAGCCTTAGATCCGCGAGCAGTTCGGTGGATCGCTGGTAGGTGGGTGGTGCTTCGCTGAGGATTTTCTCATCCGCTGGATCAAAACGGGGCAGTCTCGAAAGCATCATATTGATGAATTGGCGCCATGGTTCGTTGGGATTCCGATCGAGAGCTTTTTTTCCTTGGTCGCCAAGCCGTTGGGATGCGTCCGCGAGGGCTTGCAAGAACTCAGGGTTCGGCCGTTGCCAGTATGCGGACAAACTAAGGAGTCTCGCCAACTGTTGAAGATGGCGTTGGACCAATCCAATCGCGTTGCGTCGCAATTCCAATAGACTCTGCCGCGTGACGTCGGCAGTTACTAGCGGGTGTCCATCGCGATCCCCACCCACCCACGTACCAAACGTCAATCGCGGGAAAACGAGCGGGTTATCGAAGACCTTCGGATCGAGACCGACGTGAGTCCACGCCTTGCGAAGCCGTTGGTCCAGGGGCCGAAGCACAGCGGGAAAAACATGGGTCAAGTAGTCGAGAACATTTCGGCGTTCCGACTGGATATCCGGTTTGTCCAAATAGATTTCGCCCGTCCGCCAAAGAATGGCTAGAAGCGCTCGAACAGCAAAGTCGTTCTCCTCAAGTTGCGGATCGGACTCCAATGCGTTCGACTCGCCTTGGGACACCGACATTTCCAGCAGCTGCTGGTGGATTTGAAATCGATCGAACAACCGACGATGGTGTGCCAGCACCGTAGCTCGTTTAGCCTCGGTCGGGTGGGCGGTCAGCACCAGTTCCACTTGCATGGATGCAATGCGATCCGCAATGGCTTCGGAGGTCCAGCCTAGGTCTTTGAGTTGTCGGAGAGAATCTCCCCAGAGAGCGGGCAATGCATCGAGGCCCGATTTCCGCTCGATCGATTTTCGGAAATGGTCTGCCGCATTTTGCTCGGCCATCCCCAGGAGCTGGAATGCGATGGAGTAGGCTTGGGTGAGATGAACCGATCCGCTTAGTCCAGAAGAAGTTAGGGGCAATGTTCCCGACAGGGGCAACATCTCCGCCAATTCTTTTTCGCCACCCTCCTCAAGCACATCTCGGAGGCAACCGTGAATCCACTCCCACTGTCCCCGGAGACTTTCCTCATTCAGGGCCAATACGCTCTCGACAACCATAGGAATTCGCACTCAATCTATGCAAAAACTAAGAGAACTTCGGAAATCCAAGCATGATCCTGGGGAGAGGTTGTACTAAGCGTAACCGCCCTATGGTATTTTTCCACTCGCAATTCCGTTCATTTGAAGTTCGACCCAAAAATTGGTACGCGAAAAACGATGGATTCCAAGAGTTCCTTGTCACCGGTCCAACAGAGTCGGAGTTGGTTTCGCAATGCGTTTGCATGGAACGGAACGGCATTGCCACTGTGCTACCAACGGATCGTGTTGCTCGTCGCTTACGCGTGCTTCGTCCAAGGAATCCATTCGGAGCTGTGGTGGGGCAAACCTGATGGTTCGCGACTCGATACCGCATTTATGCTCGACACGTTTGGCCACGTGGTGCTCGGTTCGCTGATCGGTTTTTTACTAGTGGTACGAATCAATGCATCCAATGCACGTTATTGGGAGGGGAGAACCCATTGGGGTACGATCGTCAATGCCAGTCGCAACTTGACGCGCGCTGGCTCACTGTACACTTCGAGCGGAAAAGAACTGGCCAATCTCGTTGCGGCGTATGCGATAACACTCAAAGCATCGTTGCGAGGCTCACGCGATCTGTCAGAGGCGAGCCCTTTCCTATCGGAAGAGCTCATGCGTGTGGTTGAAGGGTTCGGAAACCAACCTACGGCCATCGCAGCGGCTATGTCAGCTTGGGTGAAGGACCAAGCGGTTCGGGGTGTGATCAACCCGGAGATCACCCGGCATCTCGAATCTCAAATCGCGGAACTCGTCAATGCTCAGGGTGGCTGTGAAAAGATTCAGAAAACCCCACTCCCCTTCGCCTATGTTTCGATGATCAAACTCCTCATCCTGGTGTATTTGATCACCCTCCCAATGGTGACCTGCGAGCGTTTTGGTTGGTGGTCCCCTATTTTGGTGGCGGTTCTTTCGCTGGGGATGTTCGGGATGGAGGAAACGAGCGTCGAGATCGAGGATCCTTTCGGGACCAATGCTAACTGTCTGAACCTCGATGTTTTGACCATCACCATCGCGCGCGACACGGGGCAACTCGCCCGATTCTCGTCCTAGCGACGTTGCCAACGGTTTCGTCCCCCACGCCAAATAAGTGGACATTCCATGCGATGCGAGCGAGTCTCACGCGCGATGGTACGTGCGCGATTCGGATGGCGAATGAACGAGAGGAAGAAGCATCAAAAGTAGCCTAGACCTCCTAGGTTTCTATAATTCAAGACCTGGCCCCCAAGACCGCTTGAATGAAGGAGAAGGCAAGTGCTTGACGCAAACGCAAGACCTTTACGATCGGAAGCAGAGAGCGATACCAGCGGGACGGAGGCCGCTGCAAGCGGTGAAAACTTTGGGGCTGTCTCGGAACACATCAGCAAAAACGGGGGCACGCTCCCGTATCGCACTTGGTCGTTCGTTGCGGACCGCCTGAGTATCCATTTCGAAACAGTGGTGACGTACCCACCACCATCGGAGGGTGATAAGGACACGACGAGAAAGAAGCGAAAGCCCCGGTACCAGGTGTCCAAGATCCGCGTCGATGCTTTTCGGTCAAATACTTCGCTCCTTATCGAAGACCCAGTGGTTCGTCGAACTCATGCACGATGTTCCTACGTATGGGAGCCCAGGCTTCCCTCTCGAATTGCGCGGGAAATGTACGACGTGGTGGTAGCCGCTGTGGCGCATATCGAAAGCGCCGAGTCGGTTCTCGAAGCGGACCAGAAGATTGAAGAAATTGTCAATGCGGTGCGTGCTATCACGATGCGGTTGAACAAGACCCTTGGGTGGAAGGTAATTTCCCTTCCCAAGATCGATGCGAGGGAGACTCCGCTGGCTCCCCATCAAGCGATGCCCTGGTCCGTGCGATGGAATTCTCCCAAAGAGCAATTCATGCAACCCATCTTTCCGACCTTTGCGGAGTTCATTGCTAATCGTTCCAGTTTGGATGGAGAAATGTTCGTTTCCACACTTGGAACACTCGACGGTCACTGGGAACTCAAGGCGAGGATTTTGCCAGCCCAGGAACGGGCCCATTTCACGTTGCGTTGGCGTTCTTTCCGCCACAAAGATGGAGTCCAGGAGGAAAGCTCGGAAGATTTCGTCGTTTCCTTTGCTGACAAAGACCAAACCCTGGACGGTTGGATCGATGAGATGTCCCGTCAAATCTTTGGACTTAAACCGGCAGTATCACCAGCGACTGCGGTTCGACGATGGAATCGTTCGGAAAAAAAATTGAAAGCCTTCGTGTTCGACCGGATGTATGAATTGTTCGTGATGGGCCCCGAAGAGGTTCAAAAGCAATTGAATGATGCGCGCATGCCGTCCTATCCATCCCCATCGCAAGTTGATCTGGCGATCCAAATGGGAAGAATCGTTTCTTTGGACAACCGATTGGGACGCACCTCGCCTCATGGATCGATTGTCTTCCTCGACATTGGGCATCGCCATGCACGTATCTCCTTGCAAACCAACCCCAACAGTGCCGCTTCCGCGGTGGCGTGGTACTTCCGCAACCCAATTCCGTTTCGCGATGATCCGGAATGTAAGTTGGCCGACTTTTGGAAGGCGGGACTGATGCTGACGTCAGCAAGTGACGCTGAAATTCTCGCCGGTGTCGAGCGACTGAACGTGGTCGCACTCCGTTACCACAGGGCGGCAAGTCGATTGAATTCGATCCTCGGGTTCCGAACCGAGTTGTTTCGCAATCTTAACTTCTCGGGAAGAACGAGCGTTGAAGCTGGTGAATTGGCCCTCCTGGCCTTGGGTATCGAAGAAATCGAAGTCGAATTGATTCCGCCCGGAATCTCGACCAAGCACAACACGCTGTTTCGCAAGATCGTTTTGTCGCTTCACAACAACGGGGCTTTGGGCATCTGTCTGGAGACCGACCAGCGAGAAACGATGCAAGTGTTCCTCACCGAGGATTGCTGTATCGAGGAAGGTGGGCGTAAATCGTTGGTCAAGTACATTTGCCGACTGCTGTCGAGAGTTCATATCCAATACCACCTCCGCCTTGCGCAACTCATGGAACGGCTCGGTAACACGCCTGGTTGCTGGTGCCTTAGTATTGAGGACAAGTCATCGCCAGACGAATTGGTTTAAACACGTCCCCAGTTCGATCGAAACAGTCCCTTGATCAGGCTCCGTTACGCCCGAGACTGCCTACTGCGATAGCCGGGCGGTTGGGGCCTGATCAAGTGGTTTGGAAATCTCACGCCCACCCGCTCGGTTGTTTTCTCCACTAGACTAAATCCAGTAGAAGGTTGTTTTCATCAGATTGAAAAGCGAACAACACGATCGTGAGGATTGGGTTTCGCATCATCGAAGTGAACGAAGAGCAGCGAGTCACCATCGGCTTTTTCTGGCTTTTCTTAAAGACCATTCGCTGCAGTATTGCGCGAATCGGCTCCCGTTTGGGCATTGAGGATTTTCGGACTTGGTTTCGATAGAGAATCAAGCCTTCAACGATCTTTAATCGTTTTCATGTTGGCGTACCCAAAGCAAGCTTTGCTTGATCGAGGATTAGTGGGAATTAGTGTTGATTAGTGTTTGTTCCCAATCGTCACTTCACGAATGTGAGCGGAACACTAATCTCCACTGATCGACACTAATGGAGTAACTCATTGCATCCACTCAGTTATCCATGCACGTTTCTGGAATAAGGTTTCAGGCTAGAGCGATGAGACTTGAGACACAAGTAGTTTCGATCTCGCAAGCGATCTAAATAGCTCCACAGGTATACCGGTGGAGCTATTTAGGTCGCTTGGGGATACCAATTCCCTCATGGCACGCCAATGTGCTATCGGGTACGATAAAGCTACTAGACTCGGCTCCAGAACCTTGTTCTCGAAAAATGACGGATGTTCTAACAACCACATAGTGGAATCAGATAAGAGGGAGCAATGTGGTGCATCGAAGTCGCCGCCCGAGCCTTCCTGTTTTTTGAAACGTGGTTTCCATCGACATCGTTTTCCACTGGCTTTATCCGGATTGAACATGCCTGAAGCATATCCTGAAAACGTGCCGGGCGACTTTTACGTCGAACGCGACTGTTGCACATTGTGTGACGTACCACGAACTATCGCGCCGCAGCTGTTTACTTACGCAGGACGGACTGACGGATACGATCACTGCTATGTATCAAAGCAACCTGCGAACGAGTCCGAGCTGGACGCGATGCTAGAGGTAATTCGGTGTGCTGAACTGCAGTGCATCCACTATCGGGGAAATGACCGTGGTATATTGAAACGTATCGAGGCGATGGGTCAGGCCGGCGTTTGTGATGTTTTTTCTTCAGAACCACCACCCGAAATGCCTCGGCCATAGACGCGACGATGGCGATAACATCGATCGGTTAAGAGGAAATAGATTCGATGTTGCGATAGGTGTAAAAGGTGCGTGGATCGTGACGCGATTTTGTGGAGGTATGTTTTTAAGCCGTGGGAATGTGGCACGACGCTCCGCCGTCGTCAAATACTGGCGTCATGGGTTGCGTGTCGTAATCGGGTTAAATTGATTTGAGCATTTGCGGAGTTGTGGGCGACGACGGCGGAGCGTCGTTCCACTTTGGGGTGCGGAACAATTTGGCACTGGCCGAGCTGAGTCGTTCGCTTGTCCGCAACCCAACTATTTTGGTGTTTCGTCTTCAAATCAAAGGAGAGCATAGATGCGAAATTGGATTATGGTCCTTTTGACTGCGATATGGGGCGCCACTGCTTCTTTTGGCTGGGCCCAAAGTCTCGTTAAGACCTTAGAGGAGCATCGAAAAGATCCGCTCCTCTCGAATCATCGCTTTCTTGCGTCGTTGGAAAAGCTAGATGGCTTTGTTCGAGTCACGGATAAGCCGTTTCTGATGCATGCGCCAACCGCGACTCAATGTGTCATCAATACTCATGTCGATGTTCATGGTGATCGATTCTGCGATGTTTACATCAGCAAGGGGGGCGAGGCCGCAATTCGTGCTGGCACCGCAGAGTATCCCGTGGGGACCATCGTCATAAAGATCAAGTATCCCGATGAAGAGCGAAGCAAAATTGAGTTGTATACCGTCATGCGAAAGATGCCGAAGGGATATTGGCCCGAGCATGGTGACTGGGAATTCAGCGTTTTGGATTCTGAAAAAAAGCACGTGCTTGCGCGGGGGCGCGTGGAATCATGTGCAAATTGTCACGATGCATACGCTGCATCCGGATTCGTGACTCGGACCTACCTACGAGAAAGAGTAAAAGACGCACCATGACATGTACCCAATGGACTCGGTCCGCCTCGCGAGCTTACGTTGAGTTCACGCGTCGTCCTCTGTGGTATTGGGCGTCCGTCCCGCCAGTAATGATCGCCAGCGATGATCGATAACAATCCTTATTCCCCGCCATCGACTCAAGTCGATTCCGCACAGCCGTCGGCTATGCTGATAGAGGCCCGGAAAGTTACTTGGTGGCCTGGCGTATTGATGATCGGTCAGGGAACCATCTTGTCGAGTGTATTCGCTATAGTCATTGCGGTCGAGTTATATTCGCGCGGCGTGCCGAATCCTGCTTCACCTCAAAACTTTTTTATGTTTACGTTTCTTCTCGCACCACTACTTGTTTGGTGCGGTATACAACTGAAGCGAATTGAATCGCGCAGACTATCTTACTTGGGGGCCGCACTATCTGTAGTGCTGTTTCTCCCAGTGGGGTGGGTTGTATGCATCTGGGCAATTATCGCTCTCAATCGGCCAATGGTGCGCGAAGCGTTTAGGGTTCGGGAAATGGCTCAGTGACCATTAGAGGGAAGCACTAGGACGAACGAAAAATTACAGCCAAGCGGCGGATCAGGCATTTTGCCAAATGGAATCATTTTCTACCGCCATTGGCTGAACGGCTGCGTTATATCTACGTGGGATCTCACAACGGGGGGCGCGAGGACACAGAGTCAGATTGGTGGTCAGGGATGGATTCTGCGCATTCTGGCGGGTGTCAGTTCTTCTCCGGTCCTCAGCGTCGTTGTAGGAGTTTTGTGAAGTTGCTTTTTGCAGCAGAGAACAACGTGGCACGACGCTCCGCCGTCGTGGAATGCTGGGCTCACGGGTTCTGTTTCGTGATGGGGATGCATTGATTTGAGTTAATGCGGAGTTGCGGGCGACGACGGCGGAACGTCGTTCTACTTTGGGGTGCGGTATGCTTTGGTGCTTGCCGAGCACGGAGGTCGAGAGGTACAATCGAAGAAGTGTGAATGGTGAAGCTGGAAGTTTGAAAGCCGAGCCGAGTCGTTCGGATGCCCTTTTCAGACTTCAACATTTGAACTTCAGACTTCCTCTGGGCGCCCACCCCAAACCCAGGACTTACAAGGCTTCGTTACGCCAAAAAACTCTCGACACCATGCACCGGATGGACCTCTTGTTTTGATTTCAGCGGTTCATTTTCGCGTGCCTCAAAGGAGAACTATGCAACCCGGGACAATAGTCGGAATTGTTGGCTTAGCGATCGGTATTTGTGGTGGTATTGTTGGTACGTACTTTAGCATCAGGAACACAAACGGTCCAAAGGAACGGTCCTTTGTGATTAAGGCTTCGGCAATGACCTGGGTGGCCGTGGCTGTTTTTTTGTCTGCACTTCTCCTGCTGCCTTCACCATATAACCAATTGATGTGGATCCCGTACGGACTGCTTCTTGGATTTGGGATTCGAAAGCTTAACGAAATGCAGAAAAGAATTCATGACGAAGAAATCACCTTTCCGTCATGATGCGATGCTGACTGCGCTATGGCATGGGAATCTTCGTCGTGCCTTGACGAGTTGTGTAGGCATGCAGTGCGTGTTCTTGCAGTGAGCGACGCAAGAGCATCGCTAAGATCCTAGGCGTAGACCAAACTACGGGATAACCGATAATGGATTAGATCTTGCGTCGTTGCGATCGGGACGTTCGGTCGGGGTACAGAGAACAACGTGGCATGACGCTCCGCCGTCGTGAAATTCTGTGCTCATGGGTTCAGTTTCGGTAGGCGGCTATATTGATTTGAGTTGTTGCGGCGTTGCGGGCGACGACGGCGGAGCGTCGTTCCACTTTGGGGTGCGGTATGCTTTGGTGCTTGCCGAGCACGGAGGTCGAGAGCTAGAATCGAAAAAGTTTGAATGGTGAAGTTGGAAGTTGGAAAGCCGAGCAGAGTCGTTCGGGTCTCTATTTCAGACTTCAACCTTCGAACTTCCTCTGGGATTCCATGAGTTCTTTAGTCGATTGGATACTTTTCATGGAGCGAGTTGATGGACAGGTCGGTATCAAAGCAGTTCGCACTAGGTTCGATTTTTGGCCTTATGATTATGGTCGCGGCAATGGCTGGCCTGGCTTGCCGATTTGGTTTGCAGGGGTTCGTTTTTGGCATCGATTTCGTTATTGTGCTATGGATACTCGCATCGTTTAGTGGTTCAAGATCTTTGAGGCCTTTCTCAAACCGGCACCTTTCAATTGCTGAGATCGCAACCATGGCGGCTGTCTGTTTGATACTGCATGGACTTGCTATGCCTGCCGTGCAAACGGGGCCACACCGTCGACGTGCAACTACGCCCGTAACGATTCCTCCAACCTCCGGTGGAACAACGGCGGCGGCTCCAACGCCCTAACGCACCAGAGTACAATGCAAAAAGCGACGCCTAACAATGAAGGAGCTCGCTAGCGATGCAGTTCAAGCTTCGGTCGATCTTACTAGTCATGTTGTTGCTTGGGCTCGCGTTCGCTTGCCAAAGAACTCTCGAAGTAAGTTGGTTTGCTCCAGCGCGCAAGGGAGCGGAGTCACAAGCCAAATTCAACCAGCTCATCGCAGACAATAAGTGGGATGGTGTCATTGCCCCAACCCATTATTTGCACAATGTACGTATCTTGATCCATGGTATTGAGGAGGCGGAAATCAGGAAGTTGTATCCAATACTCCATGAGATCTATTGGCTCCGGCATGTTGAAATTTACGCTCCGGAGATTTCGCAAAGGATGCTCGATGAACTGCAATCCGAATTTCCGCAGTGTATTATAGACGCGAAGATTCGCTTGCCCTGAATTTAATGTCAGTTCCAATGGCAAGGAGGAAGCTCACGTGGCACGGAGAAACGACGGCGGAGCGTCGTGCCACTTTGGTTCCGGTTGTTTAACGACGGCGGAGCGTCGTTCTACTATATGTCGAATTGCGAGAAGGACGGTATTCATGAGACCACTATCGCCTAGTGAGGCCTTCACAAAACTCCGACGCTTTTGCTTGGGGCTTGGTTGGGACGCACCCTTGGTCGCGAATCGAACTCCCGAGGAATTGCACGATCGGGGGAAGCATTCTCTTATGCGTTACTTCTACACGATGTACGAAACGGATTCTCCAATCTGCCTGCAGATCAATCCGCAAACGGATCTGCACCCTCGGTTGTTCGCCATAAGTATCTTTGCGTTGCGATACCGGATCTGCACCGGTTGGCACGGATTTATGCTGGATCGGAACATGAAACGCGAGATCGTGGATGTATCGCGATGGGCTCATGCGAGTCTGTTTGAAACCGTAGGGAGCCGAAAGGCTTTTCGCGAATCGAATCCTGAGTGTTGCGATTATACGTGGAAACGCATTCGAGACTTTGGGGGGCCATATCCCCAAAGCTCAACGTACGAACGTTGGCAGAATCGTGGAATTGTTGATTGACCATCTAGGGCTAAATTCCGATTGCACTGGAGGCAGGGTGCAGTTTCGTAGATAGTAGCACGACGCTCCGCCGTCGTGTGCTGACGTTGTTTACAACGTCGGATGGCTGTTGACGTGGCGAGTTGCGACGCGGAGGGTAGTGATGCGATGTGTATGTTCATTTCACGACGGCGGAGCGTCGTGCCACTATGTTTAGTCTGTGCGATTCCAGTAGAGATAGTCTGACGGTGGTAGATTCGCTGCAATGCCATTGCGGGCGATGTAGCGTTGCAAATACGCGAATTGATCGGCGCTACGCACTAAATGATCGAAGGGCTCGCTCTGCCAAAACGACCCTCTGCGACCCAGTCGCCTATTGATCCGATGAGCAGTAAAGTGCAACCAGCTATCGCATTGGTGACAGCATGTTGTCGGAGGGTTGAACTGTACCAGAAGATGCACATGGTTCGGCATCACGATCGCACAATCGAGATGGTATCGGTCGCCATCGAAATGCCTGAGTGACTCTATAACAATCTCGGCAAGTTCCCGATTGCGCAAGACACACTCACCATGGCAGGCATCGAGGCTTCCATGCCAAAGCTGACTGCGATATTTCAGAAATTCCGAGCGGAGGGAACTTGGTAACTTCGTGAGATCTTTGGGAGGTGGGGGGCCTTCGATTTCGATTCCATGGTCACGGAGCCATCGGCAGAGTTTGCATTGCCAAGCATCGACCACTTGCTTTGGCATCGAATCCGAAGTTCGAAAGGTGATGAAGGTGGCAACGCCGGGCTGGAACCAGTGCGGCAGGTTCCTCGCGGATATGTCGATGTCGGCGTCGCGATCGAAAACACCGAATACGACGGGGTCGTTCATCATTTATTCCCTTTCTATCGTATGTGGATGAAAAAGTAGCACGATGCTCCGCGTCGTGAAATGATATCGAGCTGTTGATTGTAGCTTGATTGGGATTCCGTGGTTGTTGAGTTGGAGATCACGACGGCGGAGCGTCGTGCTACTATCGTTGCCGTTATTTCACGACGGCGGAGCGTCGTGCTACTTTCGTTCCTGTTATTTTACGACGGCGGAGCGTCGTGCCACGATGGTGCGGACTCTTGGTAGAATCTGTAGTGACGCTCCTGTGCCTACTCGAAATCCCACTCTCCCACCGTGAACCTTGACATGCAAATACTTCCTAAAATACTTATCGCGCTTGTTTGGGTCGGTTGTAGCACCGCATCCGGATTTTTTGATGCCTCGGCCGATCGCGAAGTTCAGCCCGGTGTGCCTCGAGGAAAGATTACCTCGGGTGAGTTCAACGACAGTCAAATTTTTCCCGGTACCAAGCGGCAGTACAGTGTTTACGTACCCGCTCAATACGACCCAGCAGCGCCGGCGAGCTTGATGGTGTTCATGGATGGCTCCGGATACGCGCAAGCCGATGGCGCGTTTCGTGTGCCAGTCGTGTTTGACAACTTGATCCATCAAAAGGCCATGCCGGTGACAATTGCGGTATTCGTCAATCCTGGCACCATCGCGGGTGCTAAACCCGGTGCGGCCGATCGTAGCAATCGGTCGTTTGAATACGATTCTCTCGGCGATCGGTATTCCAAGTTTCTGATCGATGAGTTCCTGCCCGTCGCACTGAAGGATTTAAATGTTTCAACGTCGGCCAAGGATCGTGCTGTCGGTGGGATCTCTTCGAGCGGTATTTGCGCGTTCACTGTCGCTTGGGAACGTCCAGACCAATTCGGCAAAGTCCTCAGCCATATCGGAAGCTTCACGAACATCCGCGGCGGATGGGCTTATCCAGGTCTGATTCGTAAATCCAAAAGGGATCCAAAGCCGATCAAGGTCTACCTTCAGGAAGGAAAGGATGACCTCAACAACCTCCACGGTAACTGGCCGCTCGGAAACCATGACATGGCAGCTGCGCTCCAGTTCGCGGGCTACAACTACCAATTGGTAATGACCGATGGCGGGCACAGCGGTAAATGGGGCGGTGAGGAACTGCCAACCGCCTTGCGATGGCTTTGGGATAACGATGCGAAGTCAACCGAAGTGCCGATCGTTGAAACCAAACCAAAATGGGAACCCCATCCCGATGCGATCGTGCAGGATTCGGTACCGCACGGGAAAGTGATCTCGATGGCACCATGGGAATCCAAAGTGTTCCCGAACACCACCCGCGATTGGTCGATCTATGTCCCTGCTCAGTACAACGAGAACGAACCCGCCGCGCTGATGATCTTTCAAGACGGAGAGCGGATGCGGAATGAGAAAGGTCGTTGGCGTATACCCACCGTCTTCGACAATCTGATTGCCCGAGGCGAGATGCCGGTCACGATCGCTGTGTTTATCAACCCTGGCCACGAAACATCAAAGCCGCTCCAAGATCAACGATTTTCCAATCGAAGCCTCGAATACGATAGCCTTGGTGATCGCTATGTTCGATTCCTCCTCGAAGAGATAATCCCTGAAGTTGAAAAGGATTATCGACTGTCCAAGGATCCTGAGATGCGAGCCATCGGAGGCTCCAGCTCCGGTGCTATCTGTGCGTTCACCGCTGCATGGGAACGCCCGGAGATGTTTCGCAAGGTCTATTCGGCCGTGGGTAGCTTTACTAATCTTCGGGGTGGCAATGTCTACCCAGCCTGGGTACGCAAGACCGAGCCTAAACCGCTGCGTGTCTACATGTCCGATACCAGTGGCGATATCGACAACCCATTCGGCAGTTGGCCGTGGTCGAACCGTCTCATGGCATCGGCGTTGACCTACATGGGATACGATGTTCGCCTGGATTGGCAGGAAGGGTATGCGCACAACGATGATTATGGCAGTTCGATCTTCCCGGATGCGATGCGATGGTTGTGGAGAAAAGAATCTCACAAGCCTACGTACGACACGCGCGGTGATCTGGGTGGTGATCTGACGCTACTTAATCAGTTGGTCCCCGGCGAGTCCTGGACTGTGGTTGCCGACAAACTTGGATTCGCAGATGGACTGTGTACGGACAAGGAAGGGAATCTCTTCTATTGCGATATGAAATCGTCCGAGGTTGTGCGGATCGATGCCAAGGATGGATCTCGCAAAACGATTGCAAAGGAGTCGGTCAGCGGTTTGGAATTCAGCCCCGACGGGAATCTTCTCTATGCATGTCAAGGTTCCAAAGATCGCGTGATATCGATCGATGTTCAAAGCGGAGATGTCAAAGTCGTCGCGACAGGCGTTAAGCCTAATGATTTGGCGGTGACCCAAGAAGGTTGGATTTTGATCACCGAGACAGGTGCAAAGCAGGTAACTCGTATCGATCCAAAGTCAGGTGAAGTGTCCCCCGTGGATGTCGGTATTGCTCTCCCTAATGGGATTGCCCTTTCCAACGATGGAGGCACCTTGGTGGTGTCCGATTATGGTGGCGAGCATGCTTGGACCTTTCGTGTTCATGCCGACGGAAAACTCGAAGCGAAAATGCCCAGCATGACTTTGCGACTGCCGATCGATCAAAACGGTGAGTTTCGATTCAATGAGCCACCACCTTACATGGCATCCTCCAAGGGAGACGGTTTGGCAGTCGATCGAAAGGGACGCTATTACATTACCAGTGAACTAGGAGTGCAGATATTTGATCCGACAGGTCGAATGTGTGGTGTGCTTCCCAAACCACTCAAAGATCAGCCGTTAACCACCTGTGTTTTGGCCGGGCCCGATCATAGCACGCTTTATATTGCGAACGGGACAACGATTTATAGTCGACGACTAAAGGTGGATTAGCATAGCGGTACGACGCTCTGTCGTCGTGTACGAGAAGTGATTGATTCAGTTTCAGGTGTTTAGCATGGAGTGGGGCACTACGGTGGAGCTTCGTGCTACGATAGTTCCGATTGATTAACGACGGCGGAGCGTCGTGCCACTTTGGGTGATTGGAGTAAACGTATGCTGAGCAATTCGTGTTGGTATCGTTCGATGCTTCTGTGCAGCCTGGTCGGGGTTGTGATTGTTGCTGCGTATAGCGACGTTCACTCGCAAGACGTTTCGAACGCGAGCAATCCAGTCGTCCTCGAAAACCAATTGCCTGGTAGCACCGATTGGCAGTTGACCCGGGTGCGAGTGGACGGCAGTCGTTATCGTTCCCCTTGGATTGAGGGGTACTGTTCTAAGCAGAGCGTGAAGGCGGGAGAGTCCATCGATATCAAGGTTTCCACAAATCCGGCGCGTCCATTCAGGCTTGAGATCTTTCGAACCGGTTACTACGGCGGCGCGGGAGCGAGAAAGGTGGCGAGCATAGGTCCATTGCCGGGAAAAACGCAGGCAACTCCTACTCCAGGAGAAAAGGATTTGCACGAATGCCGTTGGGAGACAAGTTATTCGTTATCGATTCCAAACGACTGGATCAGCGGCGTGTACTTGGGTCGATTGACCACAATCCCTGAAGCGGAGCAAGAGCCGTATTGGCAGAGCTATGTGATTTTTGTAGTTACCGATGACCGAAAATGCGATGTGTTGTTCCAGTGTTCGGATAACACGTGGCAAGCCTACAACCAATGGCCGAGCCATTACTCGGTGTATACACATCCCAAGGGGAATCAGGGGCCTTGGGCAGACGTCAGTTTTGACCGTCCCTACGGTCGAGAAGCACAATTTGATAGTGTTGTGAATGATCCGCTGACCGTGGGGGCGGGCGAGTATCTGCCGCTCGAGTTTCCGCTCGCGTATTGGCTAGAGCAACATGGTTATGACGTCTCGTACTGTTGCAACAGCGACATGGTCACGCCCGATCGTGGCTTGAAAAGCCGAGTCATGATCAGCGTCGGTCACGATGAGTATTGGGACATCCGCCAATTCCGCAGCGTGGAACGCTTGCGCGACGAGGGAGTTAGTTTGATGTTCCTATCGGGGAACAGTGTCTGTTGGGTAGCCCCATATCGAGATAGTTTCGATGGGCGAGCCAACCGGATCTTTTTTCGAGGTGGGCCTTACGGGGGCGACCGTCCCGTGGTGCAAGCACGTGCCAAGGATCACGGGCCATTCCCAGAACGAGGGCCTGATGAAGGGCTATTGATGGGGGCTCGCAATGTCGAGCCGGTCAATGGTGGAGGGGATTGGATCTGCGTCCAGCCCGAGCATTGGATATTTGAGGGGACCGGAATGAAGCGAGGGGAATCGATTCCTGGCCTCATCGGTTGGGAGTACCATGGGGATCCTGCGGACATTCCTGGATTGCAGGTCGTGGGAGCTGGGACTGCGTGGGTGAGTGGCGAGAAACCGCAGCAGTGGACAGCCACTGTTTACGAAGGGCCCAAAGGAAATGTGGTGTTCAATGCATCGAGTATTTTTTGGGTCCAAGGCTTATCGGACCCGCCCGGGCATACTCTTCCTTGGTCGCATTGGAGCAGACCGCATGGGCCGGATCCTCGCGTACAGAGGATTACGAAAAACGTTTTGACGCGTGCTTTGCAAGGGCGTTAAACAGATGTCATTTGTGTTAGTAGTCGTCGGGATTTCTGTATCCTAGAGTTCCAGGTTGGGGCCTTTCCGCTGGTGCCTCTATGTGTCTCGACCAAGCTTCAGGTTCGGTTGGGTCGGTAAGAATGGTTGTGCAGGCTGTTCCGACCAAGGGGATCCTACAATGGATTAAAATGGCGCAACCTTACCCCCCCGATTAGATAAACCAACCTAAGGTTTCATGGCGTCTACTTTAGACAGTCGCATTTTCTGTAGATTCTTTGAGTCAAGGTTGGATCGACAGTTCATGGGATGCAATTTCCGATTCCAAAGTCGAAGGAAGCGTCGTCCGATAGGGCGTTCGGTTCGTTCGGGTGTGGCGTGTGTGGAGGCGGCGATTTGTTTGCCGGTCCTCTTCGCGATCGTACTCGTCGGCGTTGAAATCACCAACTTGATTTTTCTGAAGCAGTCGCTGTCTACCGCTGCCTACGAGTCGTGCCGAACGGCTATCCAAAGTTCAACGACTACCGTTGTTTCCAGGAGTGTTGGAGCGGCTGTTTTGGATAGCCGTGGGGTTAAATCGTACACCATTGAGTTCTCCCCGTTGGATGTCGGGATTGCAGCGCGGGGGACTGTTATTACAGCAACCGTCAAAGCGAATTGCGCAGCGAATAGTATCGTCAAAAATGGTTATTCCCTGACCGGAACAGCGACGAGCTCTGTTGTCATGATTAAAGAGTGATGAGTTAGATTTGAATCCTAGTGATCAATCGCTATCCCTTGGGCCAAGGCGTTCTTGGTTCTCGACACGGCGGTACTGATGTTTCATAGAGGCACGAGAACACAACCATGAACACTGCAAATGGCTGTATTTTGAGGCAACCAGGTTTGAGTGGATTTTGGTTTCGTTCACTGAAGAAGCGTCGTGGATCCGAACGTAATCGTCGCGGTGCTGTGACGATGCTCATCGCATTCTTGATGACCGCGATGGTAGTCTTGATCGCTGTCGAAATCGATATGGCCTATCTGCATCTGTCGCGTACGGAATTACGAGCAGCGACGGATGCAGCATCGAAAGCGGCCGCGGTCACACTTTCCCAGACCCAGGACCTAGCAGCAGCCCGACGTGAAGGGATCCGTGTTGGAGGCTTGAACACGATTGGAGGAAAACCGCTCGTTTTACGAGGCTCCGATTTCATCTTTGGGAATTCGACGCGCGGCAGTGATGGGAAGTTTGCGTTCACGCCCAATGCGACGCCGTACAACGGAGTGAAGTTAACGGGCGCACTCGGCGGGAGCGGTGCGACGAGTGGTGTTAGCCTGTTCTTTGGGAACTTGCACGGGGTTACTGCATTTCAAACTCAGCATCAAGCAACATCCACGTACCTGGAACGCGATATCGTTCTGGTAATCGATCGATCGGGATCCATGGCGGGGCAGAAATGGAAGGACTTAATCGATGCAATCGCCATTTTCGTCGCTACGGTCAACGAAACCGTCACCAAGGAATACATGGGCCTCGCAAGTTACTCCAGCACGGCCACTCAAGATGTGCAGTACACCTTGGACTTGAATGCAATCAATACGCAGGCGAAACGGCTTGTAGTTGGTGGTAATACGAGTATCTCCGCAGGTATCAGCGCGGGATACGAAATCATTAAGACCGGAAGATCCAAGCTCTTCGTCGATAGGACGATGGTGGTCATGACAGATGGACAGCACAACACGGGGGTTGAGCCGATCATACCTGCACGCGTCGTAGCGGCGGATGGAGTGGTAATCCATACCATTACCTTCGGAGCTGGTGCTGACGCGGCACGGATGTCGGCGATAGCGTCCGTTGGTCGAGGTCGGTATCTACATGCAGACAATGGGACGCAACTCAAGGCGGCATTTCGAGAAATCGCACTGACACTTAGTACGATGCTCACTGATTGATTGAATCCGTTGGAGTTACCAGTGGCGTTCCCCATTCCTGACTAAGTGTCACCAAATAGATAGATATCATGAAACGCAAAAACGATGGAAAACGTAGGCAGCCGATGGCACGCCGAGGAGCCGCGATCGTTGAATTTGCCTTGGTCGCGAGCATCATTTTTATGGCGTTCCTGGGCGCATGCGAGTTTTGCCGCCTGTCGATGATGAGGCACTCTTTGGACAATGCTGTTTACGAGGCTGCGCGGCGGAGTATTGTGTCAGGTGCGACTGCCAGTGAGATTACGGCCAAGGCGAAGTCGATCATGGCTACACTGGGGATCAGCAAGGTCAACGTTACGGTCGAGCCCAGTGTTATTACGGACACGACCGAATTTGTCACCGTCAAGGTTTCTGTTCCGATGAATAGCAGTACCGACCCGAATGCACCAATGATGACTCGGTCGTTGAAAATGAGACGCGAGCGCTCTCTTTAGTTGTCGGCATTGTCGTCAGTGGTGGGCGGTCTATTGGGTAAAAGCGTGCTTTTCTCAGTTGTATCGTCTTTTTCAGGTCTTCCAGGTTGAATCACTGACTTCGGCACTCTATAACGAACGAATACCAGCCACGCTCGTTCCCGCCATCGAGCACATCGCCGCGGTTCAAGCTTGATTCGGCGTTGTGCTTCCCTAAGTTCCTTCCTCCCATCGGATTGTCGTACCACAATTGTGTTGCGCTCGTTTGGACTGAATCGCACTCTCGTTGTTGCACTCGTCTTCGCCTCGTTGCCACTGTGGTCGGTGGTCGCTCAAGAACCCATTACCGATCGACGGACCGAAGAGCAGCTCGCCTTTTTCGAATCGAAGGTTCTCCCGACGCTTCAGGAAAAGTGCTACGGGTGCCATTCTCACGCAACGGAGTTCAGTGGGAATCTAGCGTTGGACTTCGCAAGCGGATGGCGAGTGGGGGGGGATCGTGGACCGGCCATCGAAGTTGGAAATCCTGATGCGAGCTTGTTGATCCGTGCGGTGGAGGGGAAAGAGGATGGATTAAAAATGCCTCCTGACGATTCTCTCAGTGCCGAACAGATTTCATGGTTCAGGCAATGGATAGAGCAGGGCGCAGCGGATCCTCGACAAACTCCGCCAAGTGCGAATTCGGATGGCCCATGGTGGTCTCTACAGCCAATGCAAAAAGCTGTTCCACCCGTCATCGAAAATCGCAATGTTTTGCTCGCTAATCCAATCGATGCCTTCGTCGAGGATGGTTTGGTAAAGCATCAACTGACTGGGAATGAGAAAACGGATCGTCGTGCGTTGCTTCGTCGTCTCACGGTCGATTTGCATGGATTGCTACCCACGATGGAGGAGTTGGATGCCTTTGTCACCGATAGCCGTCCGGACGCCTATGAGCGGGTTGTCGATCAACTGCTTGCTTCTCCCAGGTATGGTGAACGTTGGGCTCGGCACTGGTTCGATTGGATTCACTTCGCCGATTCTCATGGGTTTGAACATGACGTCATGCGATTGCACGCTTGGCGGTATAGAGATTATGTCATCTCCGCCTTGAACCAAGATATCCCCTGGGTGGAATGGGTTGAGCAGCAGCTCGCAGTGGATGCGCTTTTTCCAGAGCGTAAGGACCTCGTTCCCGCCCTGGGTTTTATCGCGGCGGGCCCTTGGGATCAAAGCACAGCAGCCACGGCGCAGACCACTTTTGATTATCAGGACCGAGACGACATGGTAATGCAGACGATGTCGGTTCTAGCAAGTGCAACCGTGCACTGTGCGCGTTGTCATAATCACAAGTTCGATCCGATAACGCAGGCGGACTATTATGCGTTGCAGGCGGTATTTGCTGGAGTTGGCCGCGGAAATGTTCCCTTTGATGCGGAGCCCTCGATAGCACGCCAGCGATCGGAGGCTGAGCATTGGAAGAAGGCCGCGCTAGATCGTAATGCGACGATACTCACGAATGCTACGGCCGATCAAGCAGTAAGTGAATGGGAAAAGACCTACCACCAAACCGATGTCCGTTGGGAGCCGGTAACTCCCAGTCTTGTGATCGCAACCGAAGGTACCACTTTAACGGTTGACTCGGAACATACCGTCATCGCGTCGGGGGCACGTCCGGAACGTGAAACCACGGTGGTCTCCTTTGAAACACCGCTGGAGCAATTGACCGGATTGAGATTGGAAGTCTTTAAGCATGAAGATTTACCGATGGCGGGGCCTGGGCGCAATGACAACGGTAACTTCCATCTCAGTGAAATTGAGGTTGAGCATTTCCGGAATGGAATGGCGACATCGACGATCGTTCCAATAGGGGTTAGCAGCGCCGATTTTGAACAAGAGGGATGGACCGTAGCGCATGCCATTGACGGGAACCCAAAAACGGCATGGGGGATTCATCCTCAGGTGTCTAAGGACCATACGGCGATCTTCGGTTTCCGCGAACCGATTTCTATTTCCAAGGGGGATAGGCTCGTTGTCCAGTTGAAGCAATGGCATGGTGGGTTTCATACCATCGGGCGATTTCGGTTGGGTGTTACCGCTTCGCCCTTATCGAGTTTGGTGATGATTCCATCGAGGATTGAGTCGATTTTGA
Source organism: uncultured Pirellula sp. (assembly GCA_903892355.1). Lineage (GTDB taxonomy): Bacteria > Planctomycetota > Planctomycetia > Pirellulales > Pirellulaceae > JBKCUI01. The sequence goes on from CAITIE010000090.1 coordinate 55,187, forward strand.
AGATTCCGATTCTGGAGTGGAGTCCGTCGGACAGGATTGAAGTCGCAGCGCATGTGATTCTTGAGCAATCCAATCGCCGATTGAGTGGACTGCCACCTGCAGATTTCGTGTACGCAGGCTCGCCTGTGTTCGAGAATCTTCCACAGAGTGAGTTCTATAAGTCTTGGAATACGATCAAAAAAGTTTTTGTCTTGCGCCGAGGCGATATATCTCAACCTCAGGAAGAAGCTGTTGCCGGTACGCTAAGTTGCGTTGCCCCGTTGCCAGCGCGCTTCCAGATAGAACCGGATCAAAAGGAGTCCGAGCGTCGCGTGGCATTAGCGCGATGGATTACAGACCGTGACAATCCCTTGAGTTGGCGGAGCATTGTGAATCGTTTGTGGGGGCAGCATTTCGGATTGGCGATTGTGGATACCCCGAACGACTTTGGCCGTATGGGGAGTTTGCCGACTCACCCTGAATTACTGGATTGGTTAGCGTTGACACTTCAAGAGAACGGCGGTTCCTTGAAGCGTTTGCACCGTGAAATGGTCTTGAGCGGGGCTTATTGTCGATCTTCGACGTCCATGGACGAGGGTTTAGCGATGGATCCAGAGAATCGATGGAAATGGCGAGGGACGCGCCGCAGGCTTGATGCAGAGGCGTTCCGTGATTCGATTCTGCATCTAGCAGGTCGACTCGATCTATCGATGGGAGGGCCCGCAGTCCAGTGGTTTCGATTGGGGCCCGCGATCCAGGTAACTCCTTCGGTTGATTATTCCAACTACGATTGGAGTCAAAAGGATGGTAACCGGCGCGCTGTTTATCGTTTTGTTTATCGAGGGCAGCAAGATCCATTGATGGAGCTATTGGATTTTCCAGATGCGGCCCAGTTGATTCCTGCTCGTACGCTCACCTCGTCACCCCTACAAGCGTTGGCATTGTGGAACCATGAGTTTGTCCTTTACGCATGCGATGCTCTCGCACAGCGCATACAGCAGACTGCAAATGAACAAGGTCGAGACGAGACCGAGATTGCGTTCCAAACCATCTATTTGAGAAAGCCAACGGACGAGGAGCTAAAACTAGCGAACGCGTACCGCTCGAAGTTTTCACTTGCCGGGTTGGTGCGTGTGTTGCTCAATAGCAGCGAGTTTTTGTATTGCGACTAAACAAGTGAGCGAAACACACATGCGTTCTTCGATCCAAAATCAGCAAAGCCAACGAGCATCTCGACGCGATTGGCTACGATCGACCGGCGACAGCATTGGATGGTTAGCGTTGACGAGTTTGTTCGGTCGCGAAGCGATGGCGTTCGATGATACGACGGCCAAGCGATCGGTGGGAGGGGAATTGCCGATCCGCGACGATGGTGGCCTGCATCATGCACCGAAGGTCAAACGTGTGATCCAATTGTTCATGAATGGCGGAGCAAGCCCCATGGACACGTTTGATTACAAACCGGCGCTTGAAAAACATCATGGAGAGAGTTTGGGGCCCAAGGAAAAACCGGAGGGGTTTACGGCACCTGCAGGTGCGGTGATGAAAAGTCCTTTTGCGTTTAAGCAGTATGGTCAGAGTGGTCGGTGGGTGAGCGAGGTGTTTCCACATCAGGCGGGCTGGGTGGACAAGATGTCGTTTATCATGTCGATGGCCTCCAAGACCAACGTTCATGGTCCCGGAAGTTACATGATGAACACCGGTTTCATTCTTCCCGGTTTTCCATGCTTTGGGGCGTGGGTTTCGTATGCGTTGGGAAACATAGCGGACAATCTTCCAACGTTTGTGGTGCTTCCCGATAACCGAGGCTTGCCGTACAACCAACGCGCGAATTTCAGCTCCGGTTTTTTGCCGGCGAAGCATCAAGGGCTCGTGCTGGATGCGGCTGCGGTGGAACCGATTCCTAACTTGCAACCCAATCAGCGCTTCGAGTTTGCGAGGGGAGCGTCCGATGCGGAGGGATTAGAGCTATTGCGCCGGCTCAATCGGTCTCATTTAGCGGGCCGCACCGAGGATTCGCAGTTTGCTTCGCGGCTATCCGCTTACGAGTTGGCCGCCAAAATGCAGTTAAGCGCACCGGAGGCATTCGATTTAAAGAGCGAGACGCAGGCGACTCACCGCGCGTACGGGGTCGATCAAGTAGCGACCGAGGATTTCGGTCGCAGGTGTTTGTTAGCCCGTCGACTGATCGAGCGTGGCGTGCGATTTGTTCAAGTCTGGAGCGGTCCGTCGGGAGCTGCCAATAACTGGGATAATCATGGTAGCATCATCGGAGAACTACCGCCAATCGCAAAGAGCGTCGATCAACCGATCGGAGCACTCCTCGAAGATCTTTATTCTCGCGGATTGATGGAAGATACGTTGGTAGTATGGACGACAGAGTTCGGAAGGACTCCCTTCGCGCAGGGAAGCGTTGGCCGCGACCACAATGGAGGTTCGTTTGTTAGTTGGTTCTGCGGCGCTGGGGTGAAGGAAGGATTTGCCTACGGTGCAAGTGACGAGCTAGGCTACCAAGCGGTCGAGGGGCGTTGTTACTGCTATGACTTTCACGCAACGCTGCTGCATTTGTTGGGAATCGATCACAAACGGTTGACGTATCGGCATGCGGGCATCGATCGGCGGCTTACCGATGTGCATGGCCGAGTCGTGCATGAAATCCTCGCATAGCATTCGATACGAACAGGGCACAGTGGAGTTGTTGCTCCACTTCGTTGCAGCGAAACAACCGGCGCTCGAGGTGCATGGTTCATGGGCGATACAACGGACGATGTTTACATATGCTTGAGGCTACATCATGCAAAGCAGACATCCGTTGCATGGGATTACCAATAAATGTACTGGAGGAACCGTTCGCGGTCTTCGGGGGGTAATTGATCTACATTTTCAATCGAGTAGCGATTTTCCCGGGTATCGATGAGGAGTTTTCCGTGATCGCCGTAATCGATTGCTTGGCTCTGCGTCCATCGCATCGTAATCTGCTCGGGACCGTGGGTCGTCTCGATATCGATAGTGAGGTAACCCGATGCAAGGTGGCTTCGATGGACCCGGAGAATTTGACGCAGTAAGTACCGACGCGCGAGCAATGTCTCGATTTGGGTGCGGTCGTGTTCGGGCCAATCGTTGAGAGAGCGAATGATTCCGCATTCGGTTTCCTCGCCGTGCTCGTTCCAGGTGCGGACACTGAGAAACTCCTCTGGGCGTGTTGCGGGGAATGTTCTAACAATAAAAACGGAAGATGCCTGACGAACACCTTCGACCCACAACTCGATCCGATCATGATCGCTGGGACGGAATTGGGCTTGGAGAGGGACGAGCCAATGGAGCGAGGGAGGTTTGGGTTCTTCGTTTGGAAGATCCGAGGCAGGTGGTTCAGGATCGATCGATTCGCTTTCCGGTTTGTCAAGGACTGCGGTTGCGAGGTCGGAATCGTGATACCGATCGTTGATGGAAGCCCCTTTGGTGGCGACGCGTTTTGTTGAATCTTTATTCGCCGTTGGTACCTGCCGAGCGGTGTTTTCTTTGATGGATTCTGTCGCTTGATGAAGCAATCGGTCGATATCCGGATTTTTGGTAACCGATGTTTGGATACGAACGAGTCGAGCGTACGTCCCATCCATGGACAGCAATTCCTCGTGGGAGCCTTGTTCGATCAATCGGCCCTGATCGAATACCAGGATCCGATCCGCATTGCGAAGGGTCGATAGTCGGTGTGCAATGGCGATCGTTGTGCGACCTCGAATGAGAACCTTGAGGGCGTCTTGGATGCTTTTTTCGGCTTCCGCGTCGATATTGCTCGTTGCCTCATCAAGGACGAGGATCCTGGGATCGTAGAGAAGGGTACGTGCGATCGATAGGCGTTGCTTTTCTCCGCCAGAGAGGCCGGCTCCATGTTCGCCGAGCAGAGTTTCGTAGCCGAGCTGTTGTCGGCAGATAAAATCATGGGCGCCCGCTGCTTTGGCCGCCTCGAGCCCTTGTTCGGGAGTTGCGTTGGGTTTGCCAAAACTCAAATTGCGCCAAATCGTACCACGGAACATGAACGATTCCTGGAACACGATGCCCAGCCGTTCTCGTAGTTGATTGCTGGGCAGATCGCGGAGATCGATATCATCGACGAGAATCCTACCTTCTTGGACATCGTAGAAACGTCCCAGCAAATTCACCATGGTCGATTTGCCAGAACCGCTTCTTCCGACGATTCCAATCATTTCGCCGGGTTGGACATGGAAGGAAACGTTTTTGAGCACGGGCTGGTTTCGGTCGTAACCGAACGAGACATCTTCAAATCGGATTTCACCTTTGGGGGAATCCCATTGGACAGGATTCGTCGGCTCTGACACGGTGAGCGGGGTGTCCAGCAATTCGAGGACGCGTTTGCTGCCGGTGAGGAAACTGGTCAGCCATGACGTGAAGTTCGACAAGGCGCTTAGGGGGGCATAGAACATTCCCAGGTATGCTAGAAACGCGATCAATTCGCCGAGGGTCATCGAATTGCCGATGACATCTCGACCGCCGACGTACCAAACGATCAATCCACCGAGGCTAAATACGATCGACATGGTTGCCGAGTACCAAGCGTTCGCGTTTTCGACCCAGAGCCGCCAGTTTCGAAGTTCGTCACTGGTTTGCGCAAAGCGTTGGTATTCGCGATCCTCTTGCGCGAACGCCTTGACCACACGGATCCCGGAGAGCATGCCGCTAAGCACCGTGATTTGTTTTGATGACGCATCCCAAAGTCGGTAGTAGCGGGGGTAAACTTTTTTCCAAAAGACGGAAGTGCCTAGGATGACGAGAGGGACAGGGATCAACGTGAAGAGTGCGAGTTTTGGGTTGATCCAGATCAGCATTGCGCCGACCCCGAACAGTTGCGCGATTTGCAGCAGGAAGCCACCAGTGATTTGGTGCATCAAACCGTGCATTGCTTCGCTATCGTGAGCGACCCGGCCGAGCATCGATCCAACTTGGTGGCGATCGTAATACACCACGGCGAGGCTTTGCAATTTGCGCACCATTTGCGCGCGGAGAGTTTGGGTTAAGCCGGTACCGATCCGGGTGGCTAATTGTCCTTTGAACACACCGACGATCGAGAGCAGTACGCGCGACCCAGCGAGTGCTAAAACGATAAGGAGGAGCGCTGTCTTAAAATCGGGTAGAGGAGTATCTGTCGACGCAGGGTTGTCCGGTGACACATTTCCCGCCAAGACATTATCGATCATGTATTGCTGAAGTTTTGGAGGGATGAGTTCCGCAACAACGCCAATAAACGTGAGGAGGCATAGCAGGATAGCGCCACCTCGGTAGGGCCGCAACAAATCATGAACGCGGCGAAGGATCTGTCCTTTCTGGACACATCGAGGGCAGTTCTCATCCTTCGAAGTGAGTCTTAAGGAGCAGGTTGGGCATTCCGGCGGATCGAAGGAGGCATCGTCCTGACCGAGGTGTGGTGACAAGGAGACTTGATGCAGCGAATCCTGCCAGTTCTCTGGCGACTCCCGCATCTTTTCCATCAATCGCGAGATCTTGTGAAATCGCGTGGTGTGCGCGTTGGAGAAGCGGAGCATGTCGACCCAGTCGTCCTCGACACGAACTTGGAGGGTGCCACCTCCTACTCCTGATTGGGTGCGAACGGCTCGGACGCTACTCCAAGGCACGGATCTCATCAATGTGCCCGTCGGGGGATCGTCGCCAGAGATCGCATCCGGGCGAGGATTCGTTCGGATCGAGATCGTTGAAATTTCATCACTTGAGATCGTCAACCATTCCCGCGTCGGTTGGCCGGAAAGAGAGACGTCGGTCCAATTGGCAAGCCACAGACCGCGATGCTTGAGACTGGATTCATCGAGACAATTAAGAACCGCGCCGGGGACCAGAACTGCGTATGTCAACCTAGGAGACTCCCACCCGAGTTGAATTGAAATAAGAGACCGAGGTTAGATAATGGATCGCTAAAATGGTTCCCAGCAAGTCGCTGGATTCGTATTGCGGTAACGGTATGGTATGATGGATCCCTGGAGAAATGGTTTTTTTGGATCCTGAGGCCCCACGATTCAATTCCCGACTTCCCTCCCTCCAGTCCCTCCCTCCACTTCCTCCCTCCCTCCCTCCACTTCCCGCTACCGCGTTCTGGTTGGTACATGCGTCCCATGCAGTTTATTCGATTCTGTTTTGCCCGAGCATGCAACGTAGCGGCTGTCGGTGGGTTGCGAACGCCCTCCGCTCTGCGATTTGTTTGGACAGTTTGTATCGTCGTTGCGATATTCACATCGGCGAATCCACAGCGATTCTGGTTCTTAGGTGCGCCATGGGTAGGGTTGGTGAGTGTCGTTGCTGCCGAAGAACCGGTCGCAAATCCGCCCGCCTCGCTGGGGGCGGAACCGACTCCTGTTTACTTTGAGACCCATATCCGGCCCCTATTGAAAACCCATTGCTTCCACTGCCACGGCGAAGCGGACCACAAGGAATCAGGATTGGATCTGCGGTTAGCTCGGTTGATGCAAGCAGGTGGAGAAGGAGGCCCGGCGGTGGTACCGCACCAACCGGAAGCGAGTATGGTGTGGAATCGGGTGGAGGCCGGGGAGATGCCTCCTGGAGGGAAAACCCTATCGGCTTCGGAGAAGGAGTTGTTGCATCGTTGGATCGCTACTGGAGCGAAAACCAAGCGCGAAGAGCCCTTTCAGCCAATGGTCGAACAATGGACCGAGGAAGAGCGAAATTATTGGTTGTTCCAACCCGTTCAGGTAACGAATCTCGAAACGCTCCATGGAATCGGGAGCGAACCATTGCAGAGCAACAATCCTATTGATCTGTTTTTGCTTCAAAAGATGCAGCCTGCGGGATTGTCGTTTTCTCCGTCGGCCGATCGCCCCGTTTTGATTCGGAGGCTCGCCTTGGATCTAATCGGTGTTCCACCGGCGCCCGAGGATGTCGCTGCGTTTGTCAATGATGGGGCGCCGGATGCCTATGAGCGGTTGGTCGATCGGATGTTAGCGGACCCCCGCTATGGCGAGCACTGGGGACGACACTGGCTCGATGTCGCCGGGTATGCAGACAGCGATGGGTATACCGAACAAGACATCGAGCGCCCGTGGGCGTACCAGTATCGCGACTATGTCATTCGCGCATTCAACGATGATTTGCCGATCGATCAGTTCGTTGTGGAGCAAATGGCTGGTGACGAACTGGTGCCGCAGCCGTGGGAGAACCTCTCGCAGGAGAACATTCAGCGATTGGCCGCGACGGGTTTCCTGAGGACGGCCCCGGATGGTACCGGCCAAGAGGGTGTGGATCCGAATGTGGCTCGAAATGATATCATCGCTGAGACAATCAAGATCGTCTCTGGTTCGTTGCTTGGATTAACCGTGGGGTGTGCACAATGCCACGACCATCGGTACGATCCGATTTCCCAGTTGGATTACTACCGATTGCGTGCGATCCTGGAACCTGGATTGGATTGGAAGCAATGGCGAGACAAACCGGCAAAGCAGGTCAGTCTTTGGACTGCTGAGGAGCGGCAAAAGGCGACCGATGTCGATAAAGAGCTCTCGGAGCTCGAAGAAAAGCGGGTCGCCGAGTTGGATACGATTGTTGCCGATATCTTCGAGAAAGAAGTGATGAAGTTGCCCGAGGACCAGCGTGAGGCGGCTCGCACTGCGAAGGCTATGGCGGCGGACAAGCGAACTCCTGAGCAGCAGAAACTGATGCGGGATTATCCAAGCTTGAACGTGGATCGCGGAAGTGCCATCCTGTACGACGGCGCGAGGATCAATGAGTTCAATAAGAAGTACGAAGCGCAGCAGGCCGAAATAAAAGCCAAGCGACCTGCGGATCGGTATTTAGCGAGTTTTTCGGAAGTCCCCAATCAAGTTCCGGCCACCTTTGTGTTCTTTCGAGGAGACATCCAGCAGCCGAGGGACTCGGTTTTGCCGGGAGGCTTGAGCATTCTAGGCGAGCATGACAAGATCGCGGCTGATGATCCAGCGATACCAACGACGGGTCGGCGGTTGGCATTTGCTCGGAGGTTGGTGACCGGCGTACATCCTCTATTTGCGAGGGCGACTGTCAATCGGATTTGGATGCATCATTTTGGGCGAGGGATCGCATCGATGCCTGGCGATCTCGGGATGCTCGGGGACAAACCCACCCATGCAGAGCTTCTTGATTATCTCGCTAGTAAGTTGGTCGAGTATCAGTGGAGCCGAAAGCGATTTCAGCGCATGCTGTTGACGTCTCACGCCTATCGTCAGGCGTCGCACCAGTCGCCGCAGGCGCACCAGATCGACCCGGAGAACCGACTGCTCAGCCATCGTTCCGTTCATCGGTTGCAAGCCGAATCCGTGCGAGATGCGATGCTCAGCGCAAGTGGTATGGTTTCGTATTCGATGTTCGGTAAGCCGGTCGCCGTCAATCCTGACGAAGTTGGACAGATCATTTTGGGGAATGCGACCCGAGATGGAAACGGAATCCTGGTTGCCAAGCAAGAAGAAACCGAGAGTGTCTATCGCAGATCCGTTTATGCGCAGGTTCGGCGATCGATGCCGCTCGGTGTTTTGGAGCCTTTCGATCCCGCAGCCACCGCGCCGAATTGTGATCGTCGTGGAAATTCTACCGTAGCAACCCAATCGCTGTTGATGATGAACAATGGCAGCGTCATTAGATTGTCAGAGCATTTTGCAAAACGGGTGCAACGTGAAGCGGGCGATGATCCTCGCGAGCAAGTTCGACGCGCTTGGAGTTTAGCCTTTGGCACGTTGCCCGGCGACGAACAGCTTCAGCTGTCCACCGAATGGTTGATCTCTCAGCGCAGTGCGCTGACGAAACCGGCTGTTGAAACGGTCGGTGAAGCAACCGTTGGCGCTCCCAGTGGGACAACGGTTGCTGCTGCCGGGACGCTGGAACCTGCTGCCGCCAATCTTCAATCGCTCGCGTTGTACTGTCAAGCGCTTTATTCCTCGAATGCATTTCTTTACGTGGACTAGCGAGGAGCGTGAATCATGAGTTTTTCACCCTGTTTCTCCAGGCGACATTTTTTGGCCCAACAAGGCATCGCTGGTGCGACATTAGCGATTGCCTCCTTGATGCAACAGAAGAGCGACGGAGTACCTCCCAAGCCATCGTTGAGTCCACCCTCGAATGATTTGAAGCCCAAGCCGAGTCACTTTCCGGCTCAGGCGAAAGCGATGATTTCGATGTTCATGCAGGGTGGTCCATCGCATATGGACTTGTTTGATCGAAAACCTGAACTCGAGAAAAGGAATGGAGAGAATTATTCGGGGGAGTTGAAATACGACAACGCTGCGGAGTCGTCGGCAAAGATTTGGTCGGGACCATGGAAATGGGAACGCTACGGCCAGTGTGGAATGGAATTAAGCGAACTCGTACCGCATCTAGGGGCGATCGCCGACGATGTGACCTTGATTCGTTCCATGCACACCGGGGTGAATAATCATGGTCAGTCCATCTATGCGCTGCATCATGGCCGAATCACGGCAGGGCGACCGGTGCTAGGCTCGTGGCTTACTTATGGTTTGGGGAGCGAAAGTCAGCAGTTGCCCTCGTTTGTCGTACTGACCGATCCAGGTGGATTGCCGGTATTGGGAACCGATTGCTGGTCGAATGGATGGTTGCCATCGTTGTACCAAGGGACCGTGATACGCCCCCAGGAACCGAGAATACTCAATTTGAATCCACCGGCCCATTTGGCGGGTGCTCCACAGAAAGCATATCTGCAGCTTTTGCAAAAGCTCAACTCGGAGCATTTGGCTGCACATCCCTACGAGAGCGATCTGCAAGCGCGGATGTCGACGTACGAGTTGGCTGAAGCGATGCAGTCGGCCGCGCGAGAGGCATTGGATTTTCATCAAGAAACCGAAGCGACTCACAAAATGTACGGGCTCGATCAAGATGCAACGCGCGAATACGGAACGCGATGTTTGATCGCGAGGCGATTGGTCGAGCGAGGCGTGCGATTCGTACAGCTCTACACATCCACCCAACAATGGGATCATCACGCGAATATCAAAGATGCACTCCCAGCTGCGTGCAAGAAAACCGATCAGCCTTCCGCTGCTTTGGTCAAGGATTTGAAGCAGCGAGGGTTGCTCGATTCGACGTTGGTGCATTGGGGGGGCGAAATGGGGCGATTGCCTGTCGTGCAGAATGAAAAGAACGTAGGACGCGACCACAATACGTTTGGGTTTAGTTCATGGTTGGCAGGTGGTGGCGTGAAGCAAGGACTCGTATTTGGTGAGACGGATGAGTTTGGTTACCAAGCGGTAAAGGATGTCGTCCACCACTATGATTATCATGCGACCATTATGTACTTGTTCGGATTGGAGCCAATGCAATTGAACTTTGCGAGGCCGGGTGGGGTGGGGACGCTGCTCGATGGGCAACCCGGGCGGATCGTCAATGAGATCTTGAAGAACCCCAAGCAGTCGTAGGGAGGCTTCATGGATCTGGTGTCAATCGCTGCGATTTCGGCGGTTGCGAAATCCGCTTTGGTGACGAAATCCACGTCGGTAATTTTTGGCATCGCGAAGAAAATCGATGCGAATTGAGATTGCGCAAACGGAGGTTCTTGGAGATGAAAAAGCGAATCGGTGTAGTGGGTACCGGATTGATGGGGAGTGCGATCGCCGAACGATTGCTAGGTGCGGGATTTGAGGTGTTGGTTCATAATCGAACGCGACGCAAAGCGGATCGATTGATTGAGATGGGTGCTGTATGGAGCGATCATCCGATCGCAGACTGCGATCGCGTCGTGATCAGTCTGTATACGAGTGAAACGGTTGCAGATATGCTCGATATCTTTGGGGCATCGATACGGCCGGGATCGATTCTCATCGATACGACTACGGGGGAACCCCATCAAGTCGTCGAATTGGCGAAGAGGGTTGAGCATCAGGGAGGCGTTTATCTCGATGCACCGATTTCCGGCTCGAGCGAGCAGACGCGTTCGAAGGAAGTGACCACAATCGTTGGGGGGAATCGCGAGACGGTGGAATGCTGCAGGGATGTTTTCGAGGCGTTTTCAGCTCGTGTTATCCATGCAGGGGGCGTGGGAAGTGGGTCGAAAATGAAACTGGTAAGCAATGTCGTACTCGGGCTAAATCGAGCGGCACTTGCTGAGGGGTTAGCATTTGCAAAATCGATCGGTGTGGACCCTAGAAGTGCTTTTGACGTGCTGCTCCATTCGATGGCCTATTCGAAAATCATGGATACCAAAGGGGAGAAGATGCTTTCCGGGGATTTTCGAGTCGCGGCCAAACTGTCCCAGCATCTGAAAGACATCAAAATTGCACTCGGTGCAGCACAGCATGCTGGCCAGAAGTTACCATTGTCGGAGGCTCATGCACAGTTATTGATCGACGCTGAACAATTGGGGTTCGGTGAATCCGACAACTGTGCGATTGTGAGAGCCTTTTTTCCGTTTGCGCTTCGAGAAGAAAACCCATTGGAGAATAGCGATGACTGAACTCCCCCGTCGATCGTTCCTAGCGACAGCCGCCATTTCTGCTGGGATGCTTGGTTCTCGGAGGAGTTTTGGAGGGGGAGCGGCGAGTTGCGGTGAGAGGCTCAGGGTTGGAATCATCGGCTGTGGAGGCCAAGGCTCCAGTCTGGCCGTCAAATTCGCCGAGATTGCTGATGTGGTATGTGTTTGCGATCCCGATGAAGCGAGACGCAACCAGCTTGGGCAAAAGGTCAACGCTGCCCAGGCGGTCTCCGATTTACGGCGCGTGCTCGATGACAAAACGATCGACGCAGTCGTTGTCGCAACACCAGACCATTGGCATGCCCCGGCCGCCATCTTGGCGTGCGAGGCTGGGAAGCATGTCTATGTCGAGAAACCGCAAAGCCATAATTTGCTTGAGAGCCGCTGGTTGTTGCAAGCGGCCAGACGCAACAAAGTGGTGGTGCAACATGGAACCCAAAGCCGATCGAATCCATTGATCGCTGATGGGGTCCAATTGCTCCGCGAAGGGATCATCGGTGAGGTGCTGGTTGCTCGAGCGTGGAATGTTCAGCGACGAGGTTCGATCGGTAAGGAGATGCCATCGGAGATCCCGCAAGGCATCGATTATGACTTATGGGTGGGGCCCGCGGAGTACATGCCGTACCAGAAGAATCGCCTCCACTACCAATGGCATTGGTGGTACAACTTTGGAACCGGTGACATCGGCAACGATGGAACGCATGAAATCGACTATGCTCGTTGGGGATTGGGTGTTGAAGGCTTGCCTTCGTCTGCAATGGCGATCGGCGGAAAGTATTTCGTCGATGATGATCAGCAGTACCCTGACACGGCGACGTGCGTTTTTGAATGGCCGAATACGGGCGAGGTTCATAAGCGAAGGCAGTTGATTTTCGAGATGCGACTCTGGGATGGTTCGTTTCCCCACAACTGCGATGGCGGTGCCGAGTTTCACGGTTCGGAGGGTCGGATGGTGCTGAGCAAGCGAGGGAAGTTGGAGGTCTTTGATTCCAAGGGCAAGAAGGTCGAGAATCCAACTCCAAAAGAGCCCACCAAGGTGGATGGAAAGCATCAGCTCGATTTCCTCAATGCCATTCGAGAGAGGCGAAAACCCAATGCCGACGTCGCCATCGGCCACGACTCGGTAGCGCTCGTTCATTTTGCCAACGCGTCCGTTCGTTTGGGGCGGTCCTTACAGATCGATGCAGCGACAGAGCAAATCAAGAACGATGCTGAAGCGAATCTACTGTTGGGACGTGTTTATCGCAAAGAGGGGCATTGGGCGACTCCCAAGGCTGGGACTTAAGTTGGGCCTCTAGAACCATCGGCATCTCGAATTCGTACCGCAAGCAATCCCATTAAGATCGGTGGAAAACTTTATGACGCGTCGACGAAGGTTTACCGTTGCGTTGGTTGTGATCTTCATCTCGTTTGCGGTCTCGGGACCGTGCAAGGGTGAGTTGGGTTTCGTTGCACAAACCGATCGCATCCAAATCACGGATAGCCAATCGGTCATTGCATCGTTTGTTTTTAAAGATCCTCAGGTGCTTCGCCCCTATGTGATGGGTTTGAAAACACCAGGAGGTCTCGCTGTAACCAGAAATCATCCTCCTGTTCTTGGTGCGGATGCCGACGATCATGCGACCATGCATCCAGGAATGTGGTTTGCGTTTGGCGACATCAATAAAAACGATTTTTGGCGCAATCAAGCGAAAATGGTTTTTGAGGATTGGGCCGCGGTACCAAATGTGGCTGATGGTCGCGTTATGTTCACTGCGAGGTTTGGTTTGATCGATGCCAAGGACCAAGCGCTGGGACAGTTGCTGTTGAGCATCGCAGTTGCACGGCGGCCGCAGGGTTATCTTTGGATTTGGGATGGCGTATTTTCCTCAGAGTCTCAGGAACTTCGTTTTGGCGATCAAGAAGAGATGGGATTGGGGGTGCGATTGGCGACACCTCTGATTGAAAAGAATGGAGGCCGACTCCTCAATGATGAGGGGACGAAAACGGCAAAGAGTACATGGGGGAAGCAGGCTTTGTGGTCGGACTACTCCGGGGCCTCGAATGGTAGCGAAGTGGGCATTCTCTTAATGCCTTCCCCAAACAACTTTCGGAAATCATGGTTTCACAACCGCGATTATGGACTCATGGTTGCGAATGCGTTTGGGAATCAGGCGTTCACAAAGGGTGAGCCGAGCGAAGTGGTTGTGCGACGGGGTGAGTCGCTCCGATTGATCTATGGAGTGTTGGTTCATGAAACCAAGGAGGGGACTCGTGCTCCGCTGGAGGATGAGTATCAGATTTTCATCAAAACGTATCCTTGAGACGGTGGCATTCGGAAAGGAGATGTGTTGCGATGGAATCACTTTCGCGAAAGGAACGATGGATCATTTTAGGAGCCGCCATCGCCGGTCTTCTCTTCGATGGGGTCGAACTGGGACTGATGCCAATCGCATCGTTGTCGGTCACGGAGGATTTGATGGGGGACCAGTACACAGCGGCAGCGGGGGGGGATTGGTTTGCGCGATTCACCGCGGCACTGATGCTCGGTGCGGCCATCGGCGGTATTGCGATCGGTAATCTGGGCGACATCATCGGTCGTTCGCGAGCGCTCGGTGTGAGTATTCTGTTCTACTCGGTATTCGCTGGCTTGGGGGCGTTCGTACAAACTCAGGAGCAAATGCTTTTGCTGCGATTTCTGGTTGGGCTGGGAGTCGGGGGAGTATGGCCCAATGCGGTGTCGCTAGCGTCCGAATGCTGGCCGGATAAATCCCGTCCACTAGTCGCGGGCTTGATGGGGGCAGCGCTGAATAGCGGTGTATTGTTGTTGTCTCAGATTGCCCTTTATTGGCACATCACTGCAGAATCATGGCGATGGATATTCTTTCTGGCCGCATTCCCGACGTTGCTCGGTCTGATTGTTTTCCTGGCTGTGCCCGAATCGCCCAGTTGGAGAGGCGTGCAACGGCAAGGGGCTTCCCCACAAGTGTCCAAGAAGGGAGGAAGTCTGTGGGAGCTGTTCCGACCACCGCTGCTGCGTGTCACGTTGGTCGGGATCGCGTTGGGTGCCATACCTTTGGTGGGGGCTTGGGCGGCTAGCAAGTGGATGATTCCATGGGCGGACAAAGTCGGAGGAGCTAGCTATCCTGGTTACAAGGGAATGGCCCAAGGAAGCTGGGCGATCGGAGCTGTTCTGGGGAGTTTTTGTGGGGCTCAAATTGCTGCCTATCTAGGGAGGCGAACCGCTTATGCAGCAATCAGTATCGCTGCGACCCTCGCGACGCTGGTGTTGTTTCTAGGAACTCAGCCTTTGCAACCGTCGTTCTTGCCACTGGTTTTTATCCAAGGATTTGTGGTGACCCTGTACTTTGGCTGGCTGCCGTTGTACTTGCCGGAACTATTTCCGACACGAGTTCGAGCGGCTGGAAGTGGAATTGCCTACAATGTGGGTCGGTTTGCGACTGCGGTGGGGGTATTCCTCGCTGGATTGCTGTTTGCATGGCAAGGCGGATCCTATCCCGCGGTGGGAGCGAGTTGCGGTCTCATTTACGCTTTCGGAATCCTGGCGATACTGTGGGCACCGGATACGTCGAAGCTGTCGCTGGACCGCCAGGACCCTGTCTAGGTCGCTCCCTGTCTAGGTCGCTCCCTAATCAATCAGTTGCTGATGGATCCTGTAGTTGCTGAGGACGAACTATATGCTGGACCAAGCGACCGACTTCAAAAATAGGCTCCTCTTCAAGAATAATTTGGAAACCGGATTTCGTGGTCTGTACAATAGATGTGCGATTGAGATCGGGAGGCTGAGATGAGTGACAATATTGGGAATCGAGATGGCTCCGAGGAAGGTATCGAGCTCACCGATCGCTTGCCAGCAGAAACGTCGGATGTTCAAGCCGAGCATTTCGAACCCCTAGTGAGTCGGTTGAAACATTGGGCTAGTACCGTTGATCAAGATTCTAAGACGGAAACAGTCGAGTATTTGGGCCAAGTCAACTCGCGGCAATCGGGAGAGTGAGTCGCGATTGCTGTCGCGTCGACTCGGGCTCGAGTGCGAGTTTTTTGTACGACACCCTCCGGAGCAAGCCAGGGATTCGCTCACGGACTATATCGGCTTGGTCGCCTCCCTCCATCGGCAACTGCCATGTGCCCCTAGTGTCTCCAATCCTCTAAGGCACTTTCTGGCCAACGGTAGCAGTATCTCGCTTGAAACGGGAGCTGTGGCAGATTTTTCTGCAGCTCTATTCGAGACCGCTACGCCTGAATGCAGCAGTCCGCGAGATTTGGTGGCTTACGAACTCGCCAACGAGCAGCTGTTGGAGCAAGCTTTTGCGGATCGACGCAACAGGAGTCATTGGTCGCTGATCAAATCGAATACGGACGCTCACGGCCATAGCTTAGGCCAGCATGAATCCTACGACATGCGCATCGCACAAGGTGGATGGTTGATGGCATGGTGGTGCGGACTGATTGCCATGCTACCGATGCTGCTCGCGTATCGGCTGCTCGCCAGCCTTTGGATGTTGATGATGCATGGCTTGTGGATGGTGGACAAGTACGTTTACTTGACCGCGCTTAGACTATTTTTGCCCAAGCAATCCCAGGCAAAGGGAGAGGCCCAGGCCCGGACAAAAGATCCAACTATCCCATCGGGCCATTCTAGCGGTCACGCAGAGGTAGAACGTTACGCAGAGGGTGACGGTATCGCTCAGACTCATGGTGGCATCGAGGCGGGCAGTGATTCAGATGCCGACGGTACGCATCAAGAGGAAATGGATTCCCATGGATCAGTGGGGGCGGACGAAGAAGCGTGGGTTCGGAGCCAATTCATGCCGACGCGGTGGCTACGGGTTGCGGCTTTCGGATTACGTTGGCTGCATCGCCCTATCGCCTATCTATTTGAATGCCTGATCACGTTGGTGGCGTTGAGAGCTCAACGCAGGGAGTTGGCCAGTTTTTTGGCGACCCGATCCATTTTGGATGGTTCTGGTTACATCGATGAGCAGGGGCGATTCTGGGTCAGTCAACGCGCCGCCAGTGTCAACTGTGTCATTGGATTTGGAAGCTACGGAAGTAATCGTCCGATATTCCGTTGCGATACGTTGCTCAGAGAGTTATTTGCGGGGCCGTTTTGGTCGCTCCGGAGATACGTGCGATTGTTTCGTCGTAAGCAGCGGATCGAACTAGCGATCGGTGATTCGGGTATGTGCCAGCAATCGCAATACTTGCGATTCGGGGTGACCTCTCTTCTTCTTGATTGGGTTGAGATCGGTAATGGGACGGGTGCACCTCGCTTGCAATCTGAAATCGAATCGATGAACGAGTTCGCTAGGGACTGGATGTTGGTCCGGACGGTGCAAGATTCAAAGAATCGGGATCGGTCCGCGCTCGAACTACAACGGATGTATCTAAAGATTATCAAGCAATGGTTGGGTAACAAGGAGGATGTGTCTGCTGAAGCTTGGGACATCGTCGCTATGTGGCAAACCACCTTGAATCAAATGGTGCTCAAGCCGCAGTCGCAGGGTGAGTTACCGATGACTCTCATCGGCAGGATTGACTGGTTGACCAAATTATGGCTACTCAATCAGATGGAGTCAGGGACTTCTTGGCAAGTTCGAAAGAAGATCGATATTCGGTACCATGAATTGTCGGAAGATGGCTACCACCGGCAGTTGACCAACTACCTTAACCTCGCACCGGTGATCCGGGACAGCGAGATCGAACGTGCTCGGCGTACTCCACCCAACGATTCTCCCGCCCGCCGGCGCGGTAGTTTGATCCGGGAACTCTCCGGGGAAAATTCAGATTTGAGGGTGGATTGGCGAAACGCGACGTATGAGCTGGATGGTACGCGTTACTCGGTTCAATTCTAAAGATCTAGTTCGCTGGCTTGGTTGGGCGATGGGCGGCCAGGAATTTGAGCTGTTGGTACATGGTCTTCTGGATGGGAGCATCAAAGCCATTGCGCTCCGCGGCTCGAAGGGCGTTCCCGTAAATAACGTCCACCTCCATAGGGCGTCCATGAAGAAAATCCAATCGCATGCTGCTATCGTACGGGACCATGTCGTCGGTGTGGTCGATGACCCAGTCGACATAGGATGGATCGATTTGGGACCCGCAGTGCCCAGCGGTTTGACGGACTTCTTCGCTGATCCGTTTCGCCAAATCTCGCGAGTTTGGGTCGGCCATGATGGCATCGGTGCTGGCGTTTAGAATCACTGATAGTCCATTGAATGGAATATTCCACATCAATTTGCGCCAACGCGTTGCGGGCAGATCGTCCGTCAGATGGCATTCGATCTGGGAATTGCAGAGGTCCTGATGGATCTGCTTCATGAGTTCTTCGGGGGGACCCGGTTCGGATTCATCGATACCGCGGTATGGCCCGAAAACGATCTTGCCATAATCCAGATGTCTGATGTGTCCCGGCCCGACCTTGTTCGAGCATAAGAAACAGCATCCACCCGCGACTCTACCTTTTCCGAGTAGATCCAGTGCTGATTGTTCGACGTGCAATCCGTTTTGCAGCACCAAGGCAATCGACTCGGAGTGAAGGATTGGTGTAAGGATTCCTGGAAGGAGGTGGTTTTGCGTGCTTTTGAGACAGACAACGACGCAATCGCATTTGGGCATGTCTTCTGGTTTGGCATATGCGTTCACCGTGGGCAAATAGAAATCGCCGTTCTTGCTATCCACTCGCAATCCGTGATCACGAACGTGCTCAAAATCCGAGTGCAGCAGGAAGTGCACATCGAGGCCGGCGCGAGTCATTAATCCGCCGTAGAAGCCACCGAGAGCGCCGGTACCAACGATTGCATACTTCAATTTCATAAGCATACGCCTTTGTCGTGCATGATTCCCGCGATTTTATCGCGAGCTCTTCGTCAATCGTGATCTTATTGGTTCGTTGTAGAGGATTTGGCAAGCCACCAGCGGTCGGGGGTCACGATTCGGATGAGGAACCCTAGGGTAAGACTGGCAGCGATGAGGATCAAGCCGGTAAATAGGGTTGCCAGGAACCCGGCGGTTGGACTACTTAGCATCTCGTTAAAACTGCTCTCAGGAACGATCCGGAACAAAATTAATGCGCGGATGGAAATAGCTCCTGCGACAAGCTGCAAGGCTGGAACAAACTGAGACAATGCCACCAACACCCCTCCCCGAATGATGAAGAGCATCGGAAGAGGCTTGGTGATGCAAAAGTAGTATCCGGTCAAGGCGATGAGGAAAACGGCGAACCCCGAACCGAGTTTTGCAGGGGCATTGGTGAACCCCCATGCAACCAAGGCGGGTACGATAAGATTGAAGCCGAGAATTACGGTCCATTCGATGGACAGAATAAGCGGGCTCGTCAGCACCCGGGACTTTTCATGGTGCAGTCCCAGGTCATCTTTGGGTTGGTTGCCGAGACGGGGTGGTTGGTACGGGTTCTTCTCGTCAGCGAGAGGACTCGTTGACGAATATTGCAAGGAAGGATGTTGGGAGGATGGTCGAGTTCCCGGATCCATAGTGAATCTCCGAGAGGATATCGAAAATCGAACAGCAACGCGAGGTGGATGGTGGTATGGTCGGGCGGGCCGAAAAGCAACAATGCAAACGCCACGGACCATGATCACGAAACATAAAAAAAGCAGCTTTGGCTTTTCAACCAAGCTGCTTATTATTTCTAGTGACGGTAGCGTGACTCACGCGACTTCATTGCCCCCTCGCGTGCTCCCTGCACCCCTGAAGGCTGCAATCTAGGACACTGCAATCTAGGACACTGGACTCGGACGCTGCAACGATGTGCAAGCAACCCGTTGAGGGACCAGCTAAAGGCGAAATGGCCCGTTCTCACTCCGACACGCAACCAATTCGATGCAAGGAACGAACTGGTTGGATGGATACTTCGAAACTCGAACGTCGGACGCATGTGCCGTATGATGGACGTGCACCGATTCGAGTTGGTCGAAATTACTTGAGTTCGACGGTGGCGCCAGCTTCGGTGAGCTCGCCCTTGATCTTCTCTGCGTCTTCCTTGGAAACTTGTTCCTTGATCTTCGCAGGGACACCTTCGACGAGCTTCTTTGCGTCCATGAGGGACAGGCCGGTAAGGTTCTTTACAACCTTAACAACGTCCAGCTTCTTATCGCCGAAGGAGGTCATAACGACATCGAATTCGGTTTGAACAGCTGGAGCAGCAGCGGCACCGCCACCATCTGCAGGAGCAGCCATAACAACGGCTCCACCAGCAGCGGCTTCGATTCCGTGCACTTCCTTCAAATAGTCGCTCAACTCTTTGGCTTGCTTGAGCGTCAGGCCGACGATCTTCTCGCCTAAGGTCTTGATTTCTTCCGCGAAAGCGGTTGCTGAATCGGACATTCTAACGATCCTCAAAATGGTAAAAACACTAAAACTAAACTCACCGGCGAGAATGGGAAACCGGCTGTTCGACACGTACACGTTTTGGCATCGCCTTCATGTTCCATGAGAGGATCGACACCGTTATTCCCTGCCGTTGCCGGCGGGGAGTTGATTTCTAACCTTCGCTTCCTTCGCGATCTTCGATCATCTTCTTGACTTGACCAGCGATCTTGCGAGCTGGACCGACCAATTGACCGGACAAGGTGGCTCCCGGCGACAGGATTTGGCCCACGAGCATCGAAATCTGCTCTTGGCGGCTTGGCCACTTCGACACCTTCTTGACTTGTTCGGCGGTCAACGCTTCGCCGTCCATCACGCCACCCTTGATCTCGAGTTTCGAGAACGTTCCCGAATCAGCAAGTTTGGTGACAGTTCGAACGAGAGAAACGAAGTCCTCGCAACCCCAGATCACTGCCAAGCTTCCCGTTTGATTCTCGAAAGCTGGGCGGAGGGAGGTGCCTTCGGTGGCCATGGCAGCAAGCGATCGCTTGACAACCATCAACCCGATCCCTTGATCCCGAAGGGTCTTGCGAATAGTGTAATTTTCATTGCCGGTCATACCGACGATGTTAGCGACGATAGCGTCATTCACACCGGAGAGGCGACCAGAAATATCGCGTGCAATAAGTCTTTTGACAACCTTGCTCATGTTTCACCTCTTCCTTACATCGATACGCGAACGCTTGGAGACATCGTTGCACAAATCGCGATCGATTTGATGTATGTACCCTTGACTGTGTTGGGCTTGAGCGACTGCACATAGGAGATGAACGCTCCGATGTTCTCGACCAATTTGTTGGCATCGAAGCTCATCTTCCCGACGACAGCGTGCAGGTTGGCACCCTTGTCGTTTCGGAACTCAACCTTACCAGCCTTGTATTCTTTCACGACCCGAGCGACGTCGGTGGTTACCGTGCCAGCACGAGGGGAAGGCATCAACCCGCGAGGCCCAAGGACCTTACCGAGTGGACCGACCATACCCATCATGTCGGGAGTCGCGATACAGACGTCGAAATCAAGCCATCCATCTTTAATTCGCTTGGACAGCTCATCGGCACCTACTGCATCCGCACCCGCTTCTTCAGCGACTTTAGCAAGGTCACCCTTAGCGAACACAACGACTCGCTGAACCTTGCCAATCCCGTTGGGAAGCACCACAGATCCTCGAACGATTTGATCGGCTTGAGCCGGATCAATTCCCAGATTCATGTGGATTTCCACCGTCTGGTCAAATTTTCTACCCGAGAACTGCTTGAGCAGATCCACGGCCTGCTGCAATGGAACCGGGTTCTTCCCAGGTGCCTTTGCGAGCATGGACTTCATTGCCTTTGTTGGTTTCACCATTGGTTTGTCCCCTCGATTAGCCTACGACCTCGATGCCCATGCTGCGTGCAGTACCCTCGATCATGCGTCGTGCATGCTCGAGATCCCTCGCGTTCAGGTCGGCCATCTTCTTGTTACAAATGTCATCGACCTGGGCTCGAGTGACCTTGCCAACTTTTGTTTTGTGTGGTTCGCCGGATCCGCTGGCGATACCTGCCGCCATCTTCAGCAACGCCGAAGCTGGTGGACTCTTTGTGATGAACTCGAAACTACGGTCCGAGTACACGGTTACGACTACAGGAATCGGGGTACCATTGAACTCGCGGGTTCGATCGTTGAATTGCGAAACGAACTGCCCCAAGTTGATCCCGAACTTACCGAGTGACGTACCGACCGGAGGAGCCGGAGTGGCCTTGCCACCTGGCACTTGAAATGCCGCTTTGCCTACGACTTGTTTGGCCATGTCAAACGAAACCTAATTGATGAAAACGCTATTTGGTGACAGATAACAACGTGCCGAGCGAATCGATTTTCGCTCAACTCGATGCAACTCTGCCTGGACTACAAGGATTCGATCTGCCAGTGATCCAGCTCGACCGGTGTGCTGCGTCCAAAAATATTGATGATGACGGTAACTCGCCCATTCGCTTCGTCAATTCGGTCGACATCCCCTTCGAGGCTCTGGAAGTTTCCTTCCTTCACTCGAACGCGATCTCCCGAACGGAACGGAATAGACGTCTTGGGTGCTTGTTCTTGATCGACATCGGGATGGGCCAGCTTAACGATTCGCTCGACGTCCGCATCTGTCATCGGAGTCGGTTTTCCATAGGTGCCGGTGAAGTCACCAATCCCCGGAGTCTCTCGCACAAGGAACCAAGTGTCATCGTTGATGATCATCTGGATCATCAGATACCCTGGGTAAAGCTTGCGTTTGACAACACGCCGCTTACCTGCTCGGGTAAACTCCACCACATCTTCGGTCGGAACGAGAATCTCGCCGAAGCATTCTTTCAGATTGGATAGCTTGATCCGCTTCTCCAAGGCCTCACGGATGGAATCCTCACGGTTGAAAGCAACCTTGAGAATGTACCATTGTGGTCCGCTAGAACCGGAATCGGTAGCTGTTGTTGTGGTAGAACTATTCACTCGAAAACCTAGCGCCAGTACACACGAATCACCAAACAATCACCCCGAGGACGCCAATAAAACACCTCGGATCGGTTGCTGGTCAATCTCCTGGCTTTCTCGCCACCGTCGACTCACGCACATCCAAAGCGGGTAGGAATGTCCTCGACCGCATCAACATGTGCCCAAGCCAAGCCGGGGCATGCCAAAAAAATCAACTCACTCCCAACAAATCAAACAGCAATTGCCAAATTGCATCGTAGCAAAAGAGCAGAATTGCCAGGAACGCCATAGTGAATATAACCACCATGGACGCTCTGTAAAGCTCAGTTTTGGGTGGCCACGAAACCTTGCTCATCTCTGCCTCGACCGAGATCAGAAAATCCGCAAAACGTGGCCAATTTACCAAGCGATACGCAAACCACATGCCTGCCAGGACCAAAGTCGTCGGCAGCCAGTATCTCGACAAGCTCCAAAAGTTGGAGCCTTCTCCGGTCGATGACGGTGAGACCCAAGCCCCCATCGCTTCGAACAATTGCCAGCCGCCAAGCCAGCACGCCAACCATATCGCCAAACAGGTAAGCTGACGTACGATCCGCCCTTGCTTCTGCTTGTACAGCGAGGTTGCGAAAAGTTCGCTACCCAAGGAGCGATTGAGCGACTCTTCCATAACCGTTGCCATGTATTTCCGAAATGCTGACGAAATGGATGGTTCTGACGGACAGCGGCGTCACTGTCACACGTCTTGAATTGCAAACTCGAGTTGAATTGCAGCCTCAAGGTGAGCGACAAGGTCGTCACTTCCAACGGATCTTGACCCAGTAACTGGATCCCAGCAGGGGCGGCAGGAATCGAACCCGCAACCCCCGGTTTTGGAAACCGGTGCTCTGCCAATTGAGCTACACCCCTAACCAACAAAAGATTCGGGGCTCATCGCCCCGATTCCTAGTGCCAAGTCGCCACGCGTTCTGTGCCGACTTGGAATGATTCATTTATCCGAAACTGAATGCCTCGTGCGGAATGGAACGAGACGCCCATCAGTCGAGATGGCTGTAATTACTCGATGATCTTGGTAACAACGCCGGATCCAACCGTCTTGCCACCTTCGCGGATCGCGAATCGAACACCATCATCGATCGCAACAGTCTTTTGCAGCTCGACGGTGACGCGAACGTTATCGCCAGGCATGCACATTTCTGCACCTACCAAGTTGGCGGTTCCGGTAACGTCGGTGGTTCGGAAGTAGAACTGTGGTCGGTATCCCGAGAAGAACGGAGTGTGGCGTCCACCTTCGTCTTTGCTCAAGCAATACACTTCAGCTTCGAACTTCTTGTGTGGGGTGATGCTACCTGGCTTGGCCAAAACTTGACCGCGCTCAATGTCTTCACGCTTAACACCACGGAGCAAGCAACCGACGTTCTCCCCAGCGCGAGCTTCCTTCATTTCCTTGCGGAATTGCTCAACACCAGTAACGGTCGTCTTCTTCTTTTCTTCCATCAAGCCGATGATTTCGACTTCTTCACCGACCTTGACCATGCCTCGCTCGATCCGGCCCGTCGCAACGGTACCACGACCTTCGATGCTGAACACGTCTTCGATCGCCATCAAGAATGGCTTGTCTTCTTCTCGGGTCGGTTGTGGAATGAACGCGTCAATCGCATCAAGCAAATCCGAAATGCATTTCGAAGCTGCTGGATCGGCTGGCTTGTCATAAGCGGCCTTGGCGTTGCCTCGAATAATCGGGGTTTCTTCCCCGGGATAACCGTACTTCGAAAGAAGTTCGCGGATTTCCAGTTCCACCAACTCAAGAAGCTCTTCGTCATCCACCAAATCGCATTTGTTCAAGAACACGACGATCGCTGGAACGTCAACCTGACGTGCCAAGAGTACGTGCTCTTTGGTTTGTGGCATCGGGCCGTCAGCGGCACTCACCACGAGGATCGCGCCGTCCATCTGGGCGGCTCCGGTGATCATGTTCTTAATAAAGTCCGCGTGACCAGGACAGTCAATGTGAGCATAGTGACGGTTTGCTGTCTCGTACTCAACGTGCGATGCAGCGATCGTCACCGTCTTGGTCGCGTCACGGACGGTACCACCCTTGGCGATATCCGCATAGGTCTTCGGTGTGGCCAAGCCCTTGGCGGCTTGTACCGCTAGCAAGGCACCAGTTGTGGTTGTCTTGCCATGGTCGATGTGACCGATCGTTCCAACGTTGCAGTGGGGTTTCGTGCGTTCAAATACCTCTTTGGCCATGTTTAGCTACAACACCTACAAATAAAAACCCTGAAAACCGTCGCCGTGAGGTCATTTCCCTGGAGATGTTCCCCGAGGGCTTTCCCACGTGCAACTAAAGAACCACAATTTATTTATTCCCGTACAGACCCGATTCCCTAGATTCTTTCACTAGAAAACTCGCGCCCAAACTCGGCAGAATCGAAAGCATAAGCAAAGTCGATAAACATGCAATGCTTGAAACGACCCCTCCACCGAACAAAGCTGCTGATGGGACTTGAACCCATGACCTCTTCCTTACCAAGGAAGTGCTCTACCAACTGAGCTACAGCAGCAATGGCGTGGGAAAGCGGGTGAAGGGAATCGAACCCTCGTATTCAGCTTGGAAGGCTGCTGCTCTACCATTGAGCTACACCCGCATTCTTCGTATCCAGGAGCCAAGCAATCAGTTGATCGCATGACCCCGCTCGCGTCGACCCCCCCACTCCAAATTCGATCCCCACCGGAGAGACTTACGCCCGCTCTGTCGTGGATTTCAAATGCTGGCAAAAAATGTGGTGGGAGCCGAACAGTGGGAGGTGTAGGATTCGAACCTACGTAGGCATAGCCAACGGATTTACAGTCCGTCCCCTTTAACCGCTCGGGCAACCTCCCGTATCAATTTCGATCTATTCCAACCTGTTCCAAACTGTTCCAACCCCAACTTGCAGCGTCGTGATTGCGTCACCTGTGCTATGGAAGGTACCGCACACGAGCAAAAGCCGGCGATGGGACTCGAACCCGCAACCTGCTGATTACAAATCAGCTGCTCTGCCAATTGAGCTACGCCGGCACATTGCTGGTTTTGACCTCGCGAAGACCGGCCTACCTCGCGAAGACCGGCCTACCCAGCGCAAAACCCGTCCAGCGCCACACCAAAAGGTCTTTCCCCCAGTGGTGTCTATGGCCCCGACACGTGTCGTGCACCGATGCTTTCGTTCTCAGGGATTTGACAGCTCGGAAGGATCCAAACCGGCGGCCGCTGAGTCGCACTAGTGTACTGTCGGCCGATTCCGCCGCAAGACGAGTTTTTATCGTTCCGCCATCGGTTCGATAAATCCCGTTTCTCTATCTTTCCCCAAGCGATTTTTGGCAAATCCATTCGGGTTTTTTGTCAAAACCAGCGGCCGCTGGGAGCATAAGCAGGGGAAGGAGGCGAAATTACCTGGATTGGTTCATGATCAATCCGAGGATTTCCGCTCTGGATGAAAGGTTTTCCCGGAAAACGCCTCGCATAGCGCTCGTGGTGCACGAGGCGCCTGCTTTTCGGATGCCTCGCATGGTCATGCAGGAGTGTGTGGATTCGATCATGACCGCCACTCCCCTCGCCCCTAAGTCCTGCTCGATCATATTCGCGATCGTTTCCGTCATTCGTTCTTGGACTTGTGGACGCCGAGCCACCTCGTCCACGACGCGAGCCAGTTTGCTCAAACCAACGACCTTGCCATTGGGTAGGTAGCCGACATGGGCGCGACCGCTGAAGGGGAGCAAGTGGTGTTCGCACATGCTGTGGAACTCGATGTCGCGGACAAGCACGATTTCGTCGTAATTTTCTGTGAAAACCCGCTTGAGATGGATGCGAGGGTCGGTGTGCAAGCCGGAGAAAACCTCGGAATACATGCGTGCCACACGGGCCGGAGTCTCCAGAAGACCTTCTCTGTCTGGGTCTTCGCCGACAGCGATCAAGATCTCTCGAACGGCTCGCTCGATGCGCTCTCGATCCACGTTGAATTTTTGGTTTGATTTCGACTGCACGTTTTTGCTTTTTCTCGATGAACCAGCGGAGCGATGGGTGTTAGCCGATTCGGCTGTCATTTCGTCGACGCGGTTTTGGGTGGGATCAGTAATCATAGTGAATCTAAAAAATTCGGTTCCGTCAAATGTTTCCGTCGCTTTGTCGCGTCCGTCAGGGATTTGGAACAACTATTTCCCGTGGATGTTCCCGTTGCTGGGCGACCCGCCCTCGCATGCAATACCCGCTTCGGCGTGGGACTATAGTCGCATGCCAAGTCTCCCCAGGGGCCAATTTTCCCCGAGTCGATTTTCTTTCAGGAATACTGCGTTCTGTATGGATTCAGTAGACTTTGCCATCGCCGATGGCAACGCTCTACCTTGCACGGAGCCACCCACGGAGCCACTTCATCCCTCCCTAATCCGTCAAACTTCAATCCGTCAAACTTCCATCAAACCATGAATCAACCTGACGTTCCTCGAAACCAGATTTCTCTCAGTGATTTTCAAGCGTTGATCCACGCGATGTACTACGAGAAAGACGCCCAGCGAGGAGCATCCGGGACCTTCATGTGGCTCATGGAAGAAATCGGTGAATTGGCGGCGGCTCTCCGCGCTGACAACGACCGTGAAAACCTGGAAGAAGAGTTCGCCGACGTGCTAGCTTGGTTAACCACCATCGCCAACGTCGCAGGCGTCGATCTCACCGCCGCAGTGCAAAAGAAGTACGGTCGCGGTTGCCCCGGTTGCGGGCATTTGGTATGCACGTGTTCTATGGACGAAAAACCGTGAGCAGGCATCGATTGTGTCAACATGTGATCGCTCGTCCAACGATGTCGCTTATCCAGCGATGTCACTCAGCGATGTCACTCAGCGATGTCACTCAGCGATGTCGCTTAGCCCACGGCGATCGTTCCATGGCTAGCTTGCTTGCCAGAATCGCTTTTTGAAGTCTGCCAGTCCGTTCGTAGTCCGATGCCGCTGATTACCAACTAAATTTGCCCTACATCGAGGAATTGCGATGATCGACGTTGAATCCATCAATGAGCTTCATATCTCTACGGTCGCTCGTTGGCATCGAGAGCCTATCGACAATCCCTACGGCGATCCAGTTGCCTCCACCGATTGCGTTCTACCGGTGATCTGCCAGCAGCATCAATTCAATTATCTCCTCTGGCATGAAGAAGACATCGCCCGCTCGACCGATGTTTCGGATGCGCAGATCGCTCGCGTCAAACGGAACATTGACAAGTACAATCAGGCGCGGAACGACTGGATCGAAAAAGTCGACGACTGGATCACAGAATCCCTACAAGCGAAGCATGTTTCGCTGCAGGATGGAGCTCGGTTGAACACCGAAACTCCGGGGAGCGCCATCGACCGATTGTCGATCATGTCGCTTCGCATCTACCATCTCGAAGAGCAATTGGATCGTAGCGATATCGATCAATCGCACATTGACAAGGTCACGCATCGGATTGCGGTTTGTCGCTTGCAGTTCGCGGATTTATCCCAATCCCTTTCGCAATTGCTTGAGGATATCTACGCTGGGCGAAAGCGTCACCGCACCTACCGGCAAATGAAGATGTACAACGACCCGAGCTTGAACCCCTATCTGTACGATCGCCAGCGAGCAAAAACGGTTTCGTGATGGTTTTGCGATCGGAATGGTCAGCCGAGTTGGCTTGCGAGTGCATGTGCTCCAGAGGACTTCATCGCACGCGTGCGTGCGAATGCTCAGGAGTACATCTGGTATTGGCCGGTCGCTTCGAATGCATTTTCGAAGTGCCGAAAGATCGGTTTGCGGGTCGCCTCGTCGAAGGTGACCTCGACCACATCGAATCGTGCTGGTGTTTCGAGCAACCCGTGACGCTTGAGATAGATCAATGCGGTTCGCGTCATTTTGGTTTGCTTGTCGTCATCGACGGCATCCGCAGGGCCACCTGCATTGAGCCAGGTTCGGGACCATGTTTTCACTTCGACAAACACGATTTGTCGCCGTTGCCATACCGCAATCAAGTCGATTTCACCGAGCCGAGTGTTGAACGAATGCTCTAGGATTTTGTACCCGCAGCGTTCTAAGTAAATGCTGACCAGACGTTCGCCGTAATCGCCGGTCGATTCCTCGATCTGTTGCAATGGGTATGGGCGACGCAGGTTCCATTGCACCCACTGCGCATGGAGTTGATCGTGCACAGGCGCGGCGATTCGAGCCCATGCATGATGGATCCAGCGATCGACGCTATTGGTGGTTAGGTGGCGTTTCATCGTTTTCGTCTTGGCTAGTCTTGGCGAAGCCAAATCTTGATGGTCTCAGCTGAGATCCGAGGGGTGAATTTTGCATTGCCTCGCACGCGAGCATTGTCACCTTCGACACCGCGCGTGTGATCCACGCGTTTTCCATCGCAAATCAATTTCCAATTGCCCGGTGGCATTGCAATGGCAGGGAATGTGGCTGGTGATTCGCTGCTGTTGATCAGCACTAAGAGCCTTTTGGCGACAATGTAACCAAGAAGATTTCCGTTCTCGGGTGCAATCCAATCGAAATAATCGGGGGGCGGAGGATCAGCGATGCGAAATAGAGTCCCGACCTCGCTTTGACGCAACGCGATCAACCCTCGCCAAAAGGATTGCATGAGTTCATGATCACTGCTGTTTTCTGTGTCAGGACCGCGGCCAACATTTTCCCATAGGAAGAGATTGGGGGTCTTTACGTTGTAAGTATCTCCTTTGCCGTGGTAAGCCAACGGCCCACTTGCTGTGCGCATGAGGCGTTCTTCGAGTCCGGCTGCACCTTTACTCCGAAGGAACTCCGTGCCTCCATGCAACACGATCGGGCCGAGCGACGTCATCAAAAGGCCAGCGGCGATTCGATAGGGACCCT
This sequence comes from uncultured Pirellula sp., assembly GCA_903892355.1. Lineage (GTDB taxonomy): Bacteria > Planctomycetota > Planctomycetia > Pirellulales > Pirellulaceae > JBKCUI01. The sequence continues at coordinate 84,373 of CAITIE010000090.1, forward strand.
CGTCCACCCCGCTTCGCCCGTCCCAGTCTTTGGCCGCGAATTGGTCGGCCAGCGTCCAGTTATCGTGTATATCGAGGTAATTGATTCCCATGGCTGGATGTTTCTCATCCGAGAAATCGTTGAGGAGTGCTTTCATTGTCTGCACTCGCATCGTCGCGTCACCACCCGCGAATCCTCGCGATATCTTTTTGTCGACTGGGTTGGATGTCGGCCCCTTGAACGCGTTGCGCGCGTCGTCTTGGAAAAACGTGATCGGCGCGTCCTTTTTGTACCAACCCCAGTCGGGTGATTTTGCTACATCTGGGTCGCTCGGCGCGATCCATGGTTCACCGTAAATAATGACATCCTCGCCCAGTTCTTCTCGCAATTTGAGCAGTGTTTGCTTGTCGACTTGGCCTGCCAAATCGATACGGAAACCATCGATCCCAAATTCCTCGATCAAGTCTTTGCATTGGTCGATCAGCCAACGCTGGGCCATTGGACGATCTTCGAATTTCACTTCGTTGCCATACGGGCCGATATGCTCCAGTTCCTCGTTGGTGCGGTAGTAATAATCCGTGTCGATAGCACCGAAATTGAACAGGTACTGGCGACCATCCATGTTCTCTCCTGTATGGTTGGGAACGATATCCACGATCACCGCGATGCCTCGTTCATGAAATGCTGAGACCAAATCGCGGAACTGTTCACGTTCGGCACCCGGCTCAGTCCCTTTCTTCCGATAGCGGCTCTCGATCGCGAATGCGTGGGTTGTGCGGTACCCCCAATCGTAGTTTTCCAAATGGACGCCTTGGGACTGCATGTACGGATCATTTCGGAATGCCGTTTGCCACTCACTATCGGGATAATGCAGGAACTCTTGGACGGGCATCAAGTGGACGACGTTGATGCCGAGATCTACAAGGTGATCAAAACCGATCGGTTTACCGCGCGAGTTTTTCAATCCGCGAACAATCATGCCGGGAATGGTCCCTCGCATCGAATCCTCAACCGGCAGTTCGCTGGTGAAGTCCTGGATATGGACTTCGTAGGCAATAACATCTTTCATCGCCGGTCGTCCACCTCGTAGCCCGGGCGCAGGTGTGGTTGCTCTCCAGATTCGACCTTTGCCAAAGCTGTCCAGGCTAACCCTCGCGTAGGGGTCGGAGATATGCACTGGATGGGACTCGTAAAACTTGTTTCCCTTTTCAACCGCTCCGTGAACGGTAAAGTCGTAGTAAATCCCGTGATAGTCGCCTGGAAGAGTCACTTCCCAAACACCATGCGGATCCTTGGTCATGTCCATCGTTTTCCAAGCGTTTGCGTGAGTGTCGGCGGCATCTTTGTAAAGATAAAGTCCGACTCGATCCGCTCGCGGTGCAAACAATCGTATCGATGTACTAGAACCATCCGGAGCGATCTGTGCGCCTAAGGGTTTATTGGAGTAGAGAGTTCGATACCAACCATCCCTCCGGCACAAAGAACGTATCGAGTGCGGTTTGTAATGAAGGTAATACAGGCGGCGGATATCGATGTCTTCGGCGAGGCAGATCAGGGATTCGCTCGCGGTATTCGGAAGGATTTGCGCGATGGGAACCCTGCGATGATTGCCGCTCGATGGATCTCCTTCGTAGAGTTCGTAGTCGCTCATCGACAAACTGCGTACGGCTCCGTTCCCGCTGAGACGAGCCCAAAGTGTGTTGCGAGTTCTGATTTCAACCTTCAGTCGAATCGGGGCGATGCCGGGTGCAAATACCAAGTTCCCTGACTCGCGATTGGTCGCGGCATCGGGAGGCTGCATCCATGTTCCTTGGTCGATTCGAAACTTGAATGGACTCGATGGAGGGATGCGCTCGTAATTGGGGTTGGGTAGTTGCAGTATCCAGAGGTTTGGATCCGTTGTCGATTGCAATAGCCAACGCGACTCCAGCATGTCTTGACTCCAGCCTCGGAACTGCCCAGTGACCGAAACACGCTTGGGAGCTTCAACACCGTACACGCTCGCATCAAAAATAAACCACGTCGTTCCTTCTCGATGTCGAAATCCTGCGAGGCGTTCGTCGGCAGTGATATCAGCAGCGAAATCGGTTTGGGCCATGGCCATAGATTGAAAGCCAGCGTGAAGAAAGGTGATGGAAAGGGCGATGGAAAGGGCGATGAAGCAGAGACGCTTGATCGATTCACGAAGCGGCAATTCGAGCAACACGATTCCTCCTCTAAGTCGTCCACAAATCGGTAGTGCGCCGCTGTACTGCGCCGCTGTACTGCGCCGCTGTACTGCGCCGCTGTACTGCGCCCTGCGTTCGAATGCCCGCGTGTGCGCTGGGTTACTCGGTCGTGACAGTATACCCGAGTCTGCGGGTGCAGGCGGAGAATGGCGGATGCCGGGGGATTATCGTTTCGTTCCTGACCATTTGGAAATTACATCCGGCAACGGGTAGTCCTGGACCTTGGGGAACTGAGTTCGATGGCCCCGGATTTCCCACAAGCGGCGATAACCGCGATTGAGGAGTTCTCGGCGTTTTGCCACGAATGACGGGTCCAATACTTCCCAAGAAAAGAGCGGGTTGCTCAGCGGTTGCGAGCGAAACCTCTCATCCTCGATAAACTGCGAGAATGTAGGATTGCAGAGCAAGTGGCACTCGGATTCCAAATGCAGCACCTCGGGATCGATCTCGCCGATCACGTATTTGAGGTACAGTTCGCTATCGGTGATGGCTTCTACCTCTTCACCGCAGATTCGGCATAAGTACCCTTGATCGCATCTAGCCATCGTATTCTCGTCGTAGAGTTGTGAATACTAGATGCCGAGAACATCCGCCATCGAGTAGAGTTTAGGTGGTTTGTTAACCAGGAACTTAGCCGCTGCGATTGCACCGCTGGCGTAGCAATCGCGATTCGAGGCCGCTACTCGGATCTCGATGGTTTCGCCCATCATGCCAAAGACAATCGTGTGCTGTCCAACATCATCACCGACCCGAACTGCATGGTAACCGATCTCGTTGTGCGGTCGTTTTCCCACCATTCCTTCACGACCATGAACGTGCCGGTCAATTCCCATTTGTTCGGCGATGATCTGCCCCAACTTGATCGCGGTTCCGCTGGGGCTATCTTCTTTGTAGCGGTGGTGCCGTTCGATGATCTCCACGTCGGCTCCTCCAGGTGCGTTCTTCAATGCACGTGCCGCGTGCTCAACTAACTTCATTCCGATATTCACCGCAGCGCTGGTGTTTGGGGCAAAGCAAACAGGGATCTTTTCTGACGCAGTTCTGATCTTTTCGATTTGATCGGTGCTGAGTCCTGTGGTCGCGATCACGATCGGAGCGTTTTTAGCCACTGCATGTTCCAACGCATCCATGCATCCTTCAGGGCTCGAAAAATCGATGATGGCACCGAAGGAAGTCGGCCAATGGCTTGTTAGAGTAAGTCCCAGTGGAGCAATGCCCGCTACAGTTCCTGCATCGTGACCGGCCACGTGCGAGGATGCACGCACCATGGCTCCCGCTAAGCTTACTTCTGGATCAGCGCTGCAGAGTGCGATCAAGCGTTTTCCGTTGCGGCCCGATGCTCCGTTGATAACGATCGATAGAGGTTGGGACATAGGGCACTCGATTCTGATGGATGGCAAAGGTTGTTGAGGTGAAGCCCCGTCGATTTAACCCTCAGCGAGTAGTTCTCGCAAGGCCTCGAGGACTTGGGCGTCGTGACCGTCGACACTCACTTTCTTCCATACTTTGGCGATTTTGCCGCTAGCGTCGATCAGGTAGGTGCTGCGTTGCACACCCATCGACTTTTTTCCGTACATGTTTTTTTCTCTCCAGGCGCCGTACGCTTCGGCTAATGCATGGTCTGGGTCGGCCAATAGTGTGAAATTGAGTGAGTATTTGTCTCGGAACTTGGCATGGGACTCGCTCGAATCGGGGCTGACTCCCAAAACAACTGCTCCGAGTTTTTTCAATTCTTTGCTGGCATCCCGGAACGCGCAGGCTTCCTTGGTGCAACCAGGTGTATCATCCTTGGGATAGAAATATAGAACGACTGGCGAACCCTTGAAATCCGAGAGCTTTGCTTTTGTTCCTTGGTCCGTGACGAGTGTAAATGCAGGGGCCTTAGCTCCGACTTCTAACCAATCCATATGTCTATTCCTGGTATTCAAGAGTTTTGAGATGAGACGATGACAGCGCAGAAGTATAGGTCGATGGCAATCGGTGCTGCCTCGCCACTATGGAGCGATCACTATGGAGCGATCAAGCCATCCAGCGTGCAATCCAAGTTTAGCTATGCGATCAGGAATCCGAGGTCTCTGTGCCCTTTTGGGGCGATGTTTCGGGGCGCGATGTTTCGGGGCGCGATGTTTCGCGGCGCGATGTTGCCGGGTTCGATGCCGCGTGGTCGATGGTGTGAAGGATCGACTGGGTTTGGACGCCGAGTGACAGCAGTTCAAGACTGCTTTCGAGCGAGCAATCGGCTACGAAATCGAGCAGGTTTGATTCTTGAAAACAATTCTCGCCGGCCAGTTCCGCGCGGGCTTTGCCGTCGGTGCCGTGGACCCAATACCTAGGCTTTGCGGGGTCCCATGGCCGTAAAAAGTCATCGCAGATCAAGGATGCCTTGGTTCCTGCGATCTCGATCCATTTACGGCCCGCGGCATCGAAGCCGCAGTCCCAGGACGCGACGGCACCTCCATCGAGTTTCGAGATCGCTTGAAGTTGCATCCACGGCATGGACTTTAGAGGCGATTTGTTGTCGGCAGCAATCCGCTTTCCAATCGCTAGGATCTCTCCAGGCGATTGACCGGTAAGCCAGAGGGTGGAAAAAACGCAGTACCAACCGAGATCGAGCAAGCACCCTCCGCCGGCTTCTTGATGGACTCTATGGTCGCCGGGGCGTTCGGTGATGCCAGAGAACGAGCAGGCCACTGTGATGCGGCAGATGTCCCCCAATTCACCGCTTTGGAGAATGCGTTTCATGGCATGAGAGCGGGGATGATGAACAAAGCCGGTTGCATGAACCAGGGGAGTTCGATGCGTGCGAGCCGCGTCGAGCATAGTGCGAGCTTCGATCGGACTGGTCGCGAGCGGTTTTTCACACAGCACCCGTTTGCCTTGTTCCAAGGACCGGATCGACCATTCGGCGTGCAAGGAAGGAGGCAGAGCGATGTAGACGGCATCGACATCGGGTGAAGAGATAGTCTCTTGGAAGTCGGTTGCGATCTGACCTTCACCAAACTCCTGTTGCCATTGGTGGAGTTTGGTTTCGTCCCTGCCAGCGACTCGGCTGATCCAGTGTCTAGGATTGCTGCGAACCGCGTCGACCATCCTGCGGGTCACACGGCCGATTCCTAAGATTGCCCATCGCGTCGGTTTCGGATGTGTATCCACGCTGGATCACTTACCGCATAATCGCGGGTACAAAAAACCACACGATGGTCAGCACGGTGCAGATCGTGTAGGCAAAAAACAAGCTCGGACGGAAGACTCGCAGTGGCGTCTTCGCAGCGTTCTTCTCGAACAGCGTGCTTAGGACTCGCCAGTAGTAGCCGGCTGCAATGACCGCGTTGAACGCCATCAGTACGGCCATGAAGATGCTCCAGGAGCCGGCTCGATTATCAGCGACGATTCCTGCAAAAACCATGAATTTTGCCCAAAAACCGGCCGTAAGGGGCAATCCGATCAAACTGATCAGCGAAACGGTCAATCCGATCGTCGCCGCAGGTCGCCGATAGAACATGCCTGTGAGATCACCGATCAAATGCGAATTGCCACCGGCGGCTTCGATTTCACCGAGGCATGCGAACATCCCCAAAGTCATGGCGGCGTAGGCTGCGAGGTACGAGTACAGAACGTTTGCATCGGCATCTTGTCGAACGAGGGCCACGAGTGCCAGCAGCAAGTAACCGGTATGTGCGACGCTCGAGTAAGCGAGCAGCCGTCGCAGATTGTTTTGTGCTGTCGCGAGAAAGTTGCCAACGCACATCGTGATCGCAGCGCAGGTTAGCAGTACAGGGATGATCACAGAGCTGGCGCTTTCGCCGAGTCCGCCGGTTCCGATCAATCGGACCAAGGCCACGAAGCCAGCAACCTTGGGCAAGTAACTCATGATTCCAGCTAGTGTCACGGTGGTGCCATCGAAGACGTCGGGAGCGTAGAAGTGGAATGGGACTGCAGTGATCCGGAACGAGAGGCCGCACATCACCAAAAGAAGGGCCAGCGCCATCAGTCGTTTTCCATTGTCATAGTCGCTCTGAATCACCGTTAAGTTCGTGGAGCCGACGACACCATATAGATAGCTCAGACCAAGGAGGAAGAAGCACGAGGCAAAGGCGCTGAGCATGAAGTACTTGAGCGCCGCTTCGGCACCGGTGTTATCGGTTTTTACGATCCCGAGCATCACATAGGTTGGGATGCTTAGCAGTTCCAGTCCTAAGAACAAGGAGACGAGGTCGTTGGACGCACCTACGATCGGGATCGCGCTCAGCATGACCAATAGACAGCCGTAATATTCGCAAAGTCGGGTGGCGGGAGCGGTTGACCAAGACATCAAAATCAGGATGAAGCCACCGAGGAAAGTCAGGCGTTCCGCGGCGAGAGCACCTGAGTCAAAACGGAATAACCCAACGTCGTACTTGTCAAGTTGCGGAGTGCCTCGGTAAAGGCTCAGCAGGACCGCCACCACCAGCGTCACCATCGACAGGACGGCGAACAGGTTGCGTTGGCCGTGAACGTCCCGCTTGACGCCTGAACGGAAAAAGATCGATGCGCACATCAAAAGCGAGCCACCGATCAAGAGGGCAATGGCGGGGCTCAGGTGGGCTGCCGAGTTTTTGATGACTTGTAATGTATCCACAGTTTTCTCTCGTTACTCTCAACTCGAAAGGCGCCTTGGTCTCTCGGCGCCGATCCCAGCTACTTGGAGACTAATTGCTATTTGGAAACTAGTTGGTCGGTGTTTGGATGCGCGGCTTTAACGGCTGGCTCCGTGACTTTCGAAATGCGATCGGTGTCTGCTTGGAACAGCTTCATCGAACGTTGTGGCAATACTCCGATGTACAAGCAAAGGAACGCAACAACCACGAGCGGCAGCCATTCCAGCGGACGCAAATCCAAAGCCGTGGCCGTTTCGAGGTGATGGTGGCCGTGATGATGGCCATGGTTCTGGCCGTTCCCGTTACCGCCAAAGAGGACTCGTTGGACAATGCGTAGCGCGTACCAAGCTCCTAGGACTGTTCCGAGGACAGCGATCGTCACGATCGTTCCGGAAACGCGCATCATTCCCGACATGGCTAGCAGTTCACCAACGAAACCGTTGAGGCCTGGCAGACCGGCTCCTGCCAAGGTGAAGAAGACCAAAAGTACTGCAAGCTTGGGGTACTGACCCGCGAGGCCTTGGTTTTCTGTCGCCAGCGAGACTGTTCCACGGCGTTGTTCGAGCATTGCCAAAATCCAGAACATGCTGGCGGTGATCAAGCCGTGATTGAACATTTGGAGGGTCGCTCCGGAGAGGCCTTCGGAGTTTAGTGACATCAAGCCTAGCGTGATGAATCCGACGTGCGATAAGGAACTATACGCGAGGACTTCGCGAAGATTCGATTTGGACAATGCTACTAGGGCCCCGTAAACGATCGCGATAGCTCCCAACGCCCCAATCAACAATTGAGCTTCCGTGATCAGTGAATGGGACGTCAACGGAATCACGATTCGGATAATCCCATAAAGTCCGAGTTTGGCGACGACCGAAGCGATCAGCGACGTCGTGTTTGGGTGTGCAGCGGCGTAGGTCGTCGGCAACCATGTATGCAGCGGTAGAATCGCAAGCTTGATCCCGAACCCTAGAAGCAGCAGCCAGACCACCCAGTTCGATCCGTGGATGGGTGTTTCGGCGGCGAGTTTGGATAGCTCCATGAACGAGATCGTCGATGGGTGCCCTGAGGCAGCCGGGGCCATCGCCAAAGCGATTAGTCCGATCACCATCGGGATACTACCTGCCAAAGTGAACAAGAGGAACTTGCGAGAGGCGGACAGCGGGTTTTCTCCGTTGCCCCAACCGTTGATCAGCAAGATCAACGGGATCAGTACCGCTTCAAAGAAGACGTAGAAGGAGACCAAATCCATCGAAACAAAAACACCCATCAGCATCGAAATCGATGCGAGCATCAATGCGATGTATTGGGAGGTCCGCGATTCGATCTGCTTCGTCGCCAGAACAATGGTGAAGCAACCGATGATTCCGGTGAGCAGCACAAGCAGTGCTGAGATTCCGTCCGCACCAAGGATCAATTGCCATTGGATCGGTTGTTTGGCAACCGAAATTGGAAGAGCGATCGAGAGGGCCTGCGGTTCGAAAAGAATCTTGGGAGCGATTGTGCCCGAGCCTTCCGCTGCGGGCGCATTGTGTACTTGAAAGACCAACGCGATGCTGAGGAGCAACGTGATGATCGATGCGACAACCCCGACCGGGACCATCGCTTTGCCGCGATTGTTGCCCAGTAACAAGATCACGACGGATGCCGCGAGGGGAACGAGGATAAGGGATGGAAGCAAATAGTTCATGTTACCAGTTCGTTCTCGTTACAATCCAAATGGCGACTGCTGCGATGCCAACGGCGGTCAAATAGCTGTAGGCTGGAATGCGGCCGGTCTGCACCCGCTGACCAACCATACCGATCCAACGAGGTAGGTTCGCAACCCATCCCGTTACCCCTGCAATGATATTGGTATCGAACCAGCCCAAAAGGTTTGCAAACCATTCGAGCGGTTGAACGATCGCGACTCCGTAGAGCCAATCGATATAGAGTCGGTTGCTTCCAAAGTCGGCAACTCGGGTGGCGAGCGAAGCCGGGTTGGTCGAAGGCTCTCGTTTGGAAAGCACATATCCGACAAAGCACCCTGCTGCTGCGATCAAAGCGGATAACACCAAGAGCCAAAGCGGTTCGTGGTGCTCAGCATGTTCCATCAGAGGTGTCTGCGTGATGTAATCGAGAATCCAATGAGTTGGACCCAGCAGGATGCCTACGCCAATCGCTCCGACCGCCAAAACCGCCATCGGGGCCAGCATCGTTCCGGTAGCCTCATGAGCGTGGTGGCCCGCCGCTTCAGGAATCTTTTCGTTGCCGTGGAAGGTTTTGAAGTATGCCTTTGAGGTATAGATTGCAGTAAGGAATGCAGTGATGAAACCGATCGCCAGCAATGCCATGAACTGAGTTCCAATCATGGTGTCTTGGCTCGCTTCTGCGATCACCCCCAGAACGCCGTCTTTACTGAAGAAGCCGGAGAGTGGTGGCAACCCGGCGAGAGCGGCAGCACCAATACCGAACAGCAAGTGCGTCTTCGGTAGGACTCGTTTAAGGCCCCCGAACTGACGCATGTCGATCACATCACCCATCGCGTGCATAACATTCCCGGCCGAGAGGAACAGCAGTGCCTTGAAAAACGCATGGGTTACCAAGTGGAACATGGCGGCGACCACGGCCACTGTCATGAGATCTTTGACGGCCCCGGCGCCCAAGGCCATGAACAAGTAGCCGAGCTGGCTGACGGTGGAATAGGCGAGAACGCGTTTCAAGTCGTCTTGGTAGAGGGCCATCACAGCGGCGATGAGCGAGGTGATTCCTCCGAGCCATGCTACCGTTGTTAGGACCGATGGGGTCAGGACCATCATCGGCGAAAGCCTCGCCATCAGGTAAACCCCTGCGGTTACCATCGTTGCGGCGTGGATCAATGCGGAAACCGGAGTGGGGCCTTCCATCGCGTCGGGCAACCACACATGGAATGGGAACTGAGCAGACTTGCCAATCGCTCCGATCATGAGCAGCATGCAGATGCAGGTGAGCAAGGCTGAATGCTTCTCCGCGATGACCGGTGCTGCGTCGAAGATGTTTTGAAAGTCCAAGCGGGCAAACCAGGAGACCCCTTGACCGACGTCGGTTTGTCCCACCGCAAAACTCAGCAAAAGGATGCCGAGTAAGAATGCGGTGTCCGCCACACGATTGACCAGAAACGCCTTGGTCGCTGCTTTCGCTGCTGATGGCCGTTGGAACCAGAAACCGATGAGCAGGTAGCTACAGGTTCCGACACCTTCCCAGAATGCATAGAGCATCAACAGGTTGTGGGAGAGAACCAGCATGGTCATCGAGAAAACGAATCCGCAGAAAACGGCAAAGTAGCGGGCATACCCGTGATCGCCATGCATGTAGTCCTTCGAGTAGATCGCGATCATCGCCGAGATTGACGTGACTACGGCGAGCAACGTCAAGCACAATGCGTCCAGCCTCAGGGAAATATCCAGCGTCACACCTCCGATCTGAAGGTATCGATATCCTTGGACATAGGTGACTCCCTCACTGCCCGGAGCTCCCATGGCCAGCAACGCGATGGCGCATACTGCCGAGAGGACCAACGAAAGAATCGCGGGCACGTGCGCGAATTTCCTATCCCCTTGGAATGACAAAATCGCGCAAGCGATGCATCCCACCAATGGAGCAATAGGGACCAGCCATGCAAACAAATCGGAGTTAGGCACGTTGTACGACCTCCGTTGCGTTCGCGGGAGTTGTCGAATTTTGTTGATTCATTGCTGCATCCAAGGATGGAGGCATGGGGTGGGAAAGTGGGTCCAAACCAGCGGGAGTCAAGGTTGGGAATTGCTCGTGGGGTTCGCTCATCTCCGATAGGGCGTCTGGCATCTTCGGCATGATGGTTTCGCTCAATTCATCCCAAGCCAACACATCCAATGTCGGCTTGCGACGGTACAGGGATACCACAAAAGCCAAAGCGATCGCTGCTTCGCAAGCGGCGATCGTCAAGACCATGATCGCGAGGACTTGGCCTTGGTAGTTTTGATGGATTCTTGAGAACACGATCAAATTCAGGCTGACCCCAGAAAGCATGGTTTCGAGGGAGAGGAACATCAAAATCATGGAACGTCGGGTGAGGAACCCGATCAATCCAATTGCAAACAGCACACCGCCAAAGATCAGTAGGTTTTGAGAATCAAAATGGGTCACGAGACACCTTCTTCCGGCTTTTGAGCCAATGCGATGGCACCGATGGTCGCAACGAGAAGCACGGTACCGGCCAGTTCGATTGCCAGCAGGTAGTCCGTATACATCGCTCGGCCTAGACCAGACGTTTTTGATGGAACGAATTTGGCCGATTCTTCTTTGCGCATCCCTGGTTGCGATACAGGTGGCAGTTCTGATTCCGGATTGTCAGCTATGGCAGCCAAACTTCGGGATCGCGTTAGATCCATTTTCGTCGGAAGGATTTCACCTTCGTCGGATACACTATAGGTGATAGTGATCAGCAGCGCCGTTGCGATGAAAGCGGCAACGGCTGGGCGTGTCAGTTCGACATCGTAGATCCTCAGTTTCGTCTGCTGAGCAAACATAAGGACGAATAGAAAGATGATGATCGTCGCGCCCGCGTAAACAATCATTGTGGCGGCAGCGATGAAGTACGCATGTTGCATGAACAGGATTCCACAGGTCGATAGCACGCACGTCGCGAAACCGAGAGCCGCATGGACTGGTTCGCGGGCGACGATGAACCCAAGACCACCACCTGCTGCTAGCAGGCAGAAGCACATCTTGACGACAGGTTCCAAGTAATCGGAAAAACTGTTGTCTTCAGGGAAGGTGGTGGGCTTTGGGATCGCAGAAAATGCCATGACGCAGGCGAGTCCGAACAGCGATGCGCCGGCGATCGCGAGGGGCTTGGACCGGACAACGCCACGTTGCAAGCACCAATATGCGACAGCGCCGACCAGGATGACCAACAGCATCGCCTTCGAGAAGTGACCGTCGATTGGCGATCCGGTCACCAAAGGCAGATTGCTTGGATCAAACGCTTGTTGCGCCAGCGGCCAAGCGAGTGTCAAACTTTCCATGAAAGGGGTTCCCAAAGTTCGTTTTCTAAAATGCAAAAGTGAGTGAAGCGATGGATCGCGGCGATTTCCGAGATGGCATCAAAGGTGACGAAATTAACCGTGTTTGCCGCGACCTGGAGGTGGCGGTCCTTGGCGACCGGTCGGCGCTTCCTCCGAGGCAGGTCCGAGCGTACCTCGGTTCGTTCGCACTGGGTCCTTTCCGGTTTTGACGGTCTCGTCGAACACCGAAAGGAGTTTTTCTTTGTCGAATACCATTTCTTTGCGAGTAAGACCTGTGAGGTCATAGACGCTGGTCAGTTCGATCGCATCGACCGGACACGCTTCTTCGCACATGCCGCAATAGATGCAACGAAGCTCATCGATGGTGAATGTCGCCGGATATTTGTCGCGATCCTTCCAGTGGGGATCATCTTTGGGAGCTGGTGCCGCGATGATTTCGATGCAGTTGGCGGGGCAAGCCGTCTGGCACATGTAGCATGCCACGCACTTGACTCGTCCTTGTTCATCGCGATTGAGGCGATGAACCCCGCGATAGTTGGGAGGTATTTCCGGTTCGACTTCGGGATACTGGCGTGTCGTCGGTTTGCCCGAAACAGCGTGACGCACAGCGGTCGCTAACCCGGAAACGATGGCTGGCAGGTACAGCGCGTCGAGCATACCGAGTTTCGGTTCCTCGCCCCACTTAACGGTTTTTGTCTTTTTGTTACTCATACGACATTGCTCGCGATTTCGAGAGAACGCTTCGCTCCGAGTTCAGTTTTGCCATCGACGCATTGAATTGGGTGGCACTGTAATACGCTGCGATCACCGGCAGCACCGCCGTTACGACCAGCAGGTGCTTTGGCAGATCCAGAGAAAGCACAATGGCGACCCCGATCAAGTTGACGAGAGCCAACGGGATAAGGCCCTTCCAAGCCAATCCCATCAACTGGTCGAACCGGAACCGAGGAAGAGCCCAGCGAAGGAGCATAATCAGTGCGACGACGCAGGATACCTTCAGTACCAGTACCAGTAGTCCCAACAGCATGTATGTCAACGATGCCCCTTCGGGCGTGGATGGGCTAGGAATCCCCGGGCAACTCCACCCGCCGAAAAAGAGTAAGGCAGTCAGGAAACTAACGGTAACGATGTGGGTGTACTCGGCCAGGAAGAACAGAACGAATTTGATGCCGCTGTACTCGGTGTGGAATCCACCGACCAGCTCTTGTTCGCACTCGGGAAGGTCGAAGGGCAAACGGTTGGTTTCGGCCAAGGCACTGGTGAAGAAAATCAACAGAGCAAGAGGTTGCCAGAAGATGTTCCAATCCCAAATCGATTTGGATTGGGCATCAACGATGTGTTCGATATTCAAAGAACCCGCTACGGCGATCACGCCGATGATGGAAAGACCAAGCGGAATTTCGTAGCTGATGAACTGCGCACAGGATCGAATCGCACCGTACATCGAATACTTGTTGTTCGAAGCCCATCCGCCGACGATGATGCCGTATGCCGAAAGGGAACTGATTGCAATCATCATCAAGATGCCGATATCGATGCCCGGAGCGACTATGAATCGGAAACCGCCTGTGTAATTAGTTGGTACCGGGCCGAATGGCATGACGACCAAAGCGAACATCGCGGTCATCAAACTCAACGTTGGAGCCAAGAAATAGAGGACCGTGTACACGTGGTCCGGGATGATTTGTTCCTTCAAAAAAATCTTCAAACCATCCGCGACGGCTTGGAGCAAGCCGAATGGACCGACCCGGTTGGGGCCCACGCGGTCTTGGACGTAAGCAGCGAGTTTGCGTTCGATAAAGGTCATGTAAAGACCCAGGAACGGAACAACAGCCAGGATAACCGCTATGGCAGCCAGGATGGGCCACAGCTCGGGCCATTTCTCTACCAGTTCGTTGATCAGCGTTTTTAGCATTGCTTTGTAAACTCTTTGATGGACGAGGACTTAGGTCGCAGCCGCGGCAGCTTGTTTGGCGAATCGCACCAATCGGACTCCTTGGTCTCCGAGATCACCGGAGGCGAGTACCGATAGCTCTGGGACGGCCGAGCCGATCTCTTTGCGGAGTGCCATGGCGTTGAACAAACCTGTTCGGCCAGCGAGTTCCATCAGGATTCGACCATCGGCTCTTGCTTCGCCGGGAGCACGGATCGCAGCATTGGCGGATTGGGCCAAACCTGCGTGGTTGACGTAGGTGCCATCTCTTTCCGCAAAGGAACCGGCCGCGAGTACGATGTCCGCTCGCTCGCTGAGGGGTGATGGGAAAATGTCTTGAACGATGAGTAGCGATGGAGTGCCGACCGCTTTGTCGATCGCCTCGGTAACCCATCCGGATGCATAGCCGCCGACGATGTACCACGCATGGGCATTCGGACGTTGCGCGATGGATTCGATACGGACAACGCTCCCCTCAAAGTGCTTGAGGACCGCTTCGACTCCGAGGCGATTTGGGCACTTCTCAGCGCGAATTGTAAACTTGACCTTGCCGTCGGCAGGGGATTCACCCTTCGGCCCCTTGGGGTACTTGTCATCGGCACCCAGGGATGGGATCGGTCCCAGGACCAACCGAGCTTTTTCGTGGATACCTTTGATGAACTTAGCGAGCAGGTACGCTTCTTCCACCGTCATGAACGGAGAGAAAACAGCGATGAAACCCGACGGATCCGCTTTGATAGCGTCTTGGATTTTCTGACGAGCCTTGGTGAGGGCGGTCGGCCAAAGATCGGCGAAGTTCAGATCCGGCGCGAAATTCGCGGACGTCGTTTTGCGTTGCGATTCGATACCGCTCGCAAGTGCCGCCGACAATTTCGGAAAGGACAATCGCCGTTCATCGTGAATGTACTTGAACCCAAACCGACCTTCATCGCACATGAAGTGCCCTTGGGCCTCTGGGTTTGGTCGCGGACGAAGTCGATAAACTTTGTTCTCGTTTTGATCGATGGAGATGCTGCAACCCGTCGAGCAACCCGTGCAAACGCTTTCGGCTTGTTTCAGCCACCATACGCGTTTCTTGTACAGGAAGTCCTTGCTGCAGAGGGCCCCGACAGGGCAGAGATCGACGACGTTGCCTGCGAGTTTGTTGTTGCAAGGCTCCTCGGGAAAGACATCGATTTCTTCGTGGCTTCCACGAGCGACCACCTGCAGTTCTGCGGTACCGCTGATTTCGCGCGTAAATCGGACGCAGCGAGTGCACATCACGCATCGGTCGGTGAACAGAGCGATCTGATCCCCGATATGGTATTTGTCCATCCTCTGCAGTTTTGGCTCATCGAGTCTGCTGTGCGCTTTACCGTATTTGTACGTGTAATCTTGCAAGTAGCATTCGCCGGCTTGGTCGCAGATCGAGCAATCGAGTGGATGGTTTAGGAGGAGCAGTTCGAGGGTCATCTGCTGGGCGGCTTTGACCTTGGGCGAGTCGGTCCGAATGACCGTCCCTTCCTTGATCGGTGTTTGGCAGCCCGGCACCAGTTTCGGTCCCATCGCCACGGTACCATCCGGTTTTGTCTCACCCACTTCCACCAAGCACATACGGCACGATGCTACTACCGACAGCGATTCGTGCCAGCAATAGTGGGGAATTTCTACGCCGGCTTTTCGCGCCGCCAAGATGCAGTTGTCCTTGGGACCTGCATCGACTTCGATATCGTTGACCTTTACCTTGACCACGGGAGCAATTTCCAAAATGGGTTAGGGATGATGGATCGTTGGATCAGTGCGCGCCAGCGAGCACAGGGCTCTCGCTTCGTCGACCGCTCTTGATGTATTCTTCGAATTCACCGCGGAACTTATTGATTGCGGTTTTGATCGGCCATGCGGCACCGTCAGCCAGGCCACAAATGGTCGTACCTGGAATGGTGCCGATGGATGAAGAGATTTCTAGAAGCGTATCGATGTCGCTGAGTTTGCCGCGTCCTTCGCGGATACGTTCCAGAATCTTGGTCGACCATGCGGTGCCTTCGCGACACGGAGTGCATTGACCGCACGACTCGTGAGCGAAAAAACGGCACGCATTGTAGAGGACATCCACCATGCTGGTATGGTCATCGATGACCACGACGGCAGCGGTTCCGAGTCCCAAGCAGCCGACGCGGCCAGGGCCGTTGAAATCGAGTGGAGTGTCCAGTTCGGCGCTCGACATGAAGCCCATGCTGATCCCTCCGGGTATGACCGCTTTGGCCGATCGACCTTTCCACACACCACCGGCATGCTTGTCGATCAACTCACGGGCTGTAATACCCATTGGCAGTTCTACCAATCCTGGTTTGTTGACGTGCCCACTGATGCAGTAGAGTTTTGGACCGTACGATCCAGCATCGCGAGGGTTGTTCGCATCTTTGGGGATCCCCATGGTTTGGAACCATTCCGGACCGCGCTTCATGATGTGCGGGATGCAAGCCATCGTTTCGACGTTGTTGACGACAGTCGGCCGGCGGAATGCACCTTCGATTGCTGGGAACGGAGGTTTGATCCGTGGCCACGCTCGTTTTCCTTCCAAGCTTTCGATCAGACCGGTCTCTTCGCCGCAGATGTAAGCGCAAGCGCCTCGGTGAAGATAGATATCCAAATCGTAGCCGGAACCGAGGATGTTCTTGCCCAACAAGTTGTTGGCATACATCTCGTCGATCGCTTGTTTAAGAACCCGGTAGCAGCGACCGTATTCATATCGCAGATAGAAGTAAGCAGTTGTGGAGCGAGTGGCAAAACTACTGATGACGATCCCTTCGAGGACTTGGTGAGGATCTTCTTCGATGAGGACACGGTTGTTGAACGTGCCGGGTTCGCTTTCGTCGCCGTTGATGCACAAGTAGATCGGTCCGTTGACATCTTTAGGGAGAAATGTCCACTTCAGGCCCGTTGGGAACCCAGCACCACCGCGTCCTCGGAGTCCAGATGCCTTCACGACATCGATCACTTCGGTGTTGGCCATCTTCAAGGCCTTCGCCAGGGCCTCATAGCCACCATCAGCTCGGTACGAAGCGAGCGTTTGGCTATCGGGGCGTCCAACGCGTCCCAAAAGAACAGGTTTGAATTCCGAATCGCTCACTATTTACCTCCTGATGATTTGGGATGGTCCGCGATCTTCTCGACATCGTCTGCGGTGACCCGGAGTTGGAGTTCATCGTCGACCAGGATACAAGGTGCACCGTCGCATGCGCCGAGGCACTCGGCGAGTTCCAGCGTGACCTTGCCATCGGGTGTTGTTTCGCCCGGGGAAATTCCCCAACGCTTGCACAGTTCGGCCAGCAATTCTTCACCACCACGGAGCATGCATGGCAACGATCGGCAGACCCAAATCCGTTTTTGGCCCAGCGGGTTTTCTTCGGATCGAAAGAATCCGTAGAACGATAGGGTGTCATTGATCTGGGCAGGAGAGAGTTCCAGGATGTCTGCGATCTCATGAATCGATTTGCGGCTCACACAGCCTTTTTCCTGTTGAACCACATGGAGTGCAGGCAGCGTTACCGCTTGTTTGCTTGGATACCGAGGCAAATGCTCGGCAATGGTCTTTTTTGCGTTCTCGCTTAATTCGCTCATCGATCCAACTCCGCCGCAATAATGTTGATACTTCCGAGGACTGCAACGACGTCACTAAGCATGCATCCTTGGATCATGCGATTGAACAATGAAAAGTGGAGCAAAGAAGGTGGACGTGTTCGAGCTCGGTAGGCGCGAAAGTTTCCATCGGATACGAGGTAATAGCCGAGCTCTCCGTTCGGTGATTCGGTGGCAGCGTAGAACGATTCGTTCGGAGAATGCATTTGCCGATTCGGCATGATGTTCTCGAAGTGGTGAATCAATCCTTCGATACTGCGATAAACTTCATTCTTGTCCGGAATCCCTTCCTTGCCAGTGCCTGCGGTGAAGACAGGACCCGACGGCAAATTCTCGATCGCTTGCTCGATGATTTTCAAGCTTTCCAGCATTTCCATCATTCGAACTTGGAAGCGACCGTAGCAATCGCCGGTATCGGTGCAACAAACATCGAAGTCTAAATCGTCGTAGGCGAGGTAGGGTTCGTCGCGTCGCAAGTCTCGGGTGACACCGCTGGCACGTGCTACCGGTCCTGTCGCACTTCCGGCGATAGCATCAGCCTTGGTCAAGACTCCGACACCGCGAGTCCGTTCGACGAAGATTCGATTCTTCATCACCAATCCTGCGAAGTCTTTATAGGCTTTGGGAAATGTGCGGCAGAAATCGCGAACCATCGAAATCCAGTCGTCGGTCACGTCGTAGAGAAGTCCACCTACCCGCGTGTAGCCGGTGTGGAACCGTTGTCCGCTGGCTCGTTCGCAAATGTCGTAAATCTTCTCTCGCTCGTTGAAGGCGTACATGAAGGCTGTCGCGCCACCCAAATCGAGCACGCAGGTGCCAGTGCATAGCAAGTGATCATGGATCCGCATCAGTTCGGCAAAGATCGTGCGGATGTATTTGCAACGAGGTGTCAGTTCGATCCCCAGCATCGACTCGACCGCATGGTGCCATGCGATTTCGTTGGCCATCGGAGAAATGTAGTTCATCCGATCGACGATGGTGACGTATTGGTTGTAGTCCAAGACCTCAGCCAGTTTCTCGAACCCGCTGTGCAAGAACCCAATATCGGGCTCAGCGCTGATCACCATCTCCCCGTCGAGTTGGAGCACGAGTCGAAGGGTGGTGTGTGTCGCTGGATGCTGCGGGCCGAAGTTCAACGTCCATAGCCCTTCGCGCTGATTTGGCTCCAAGCCTGGATGATCGGTCAACTCCAATGGCATAATGAATGGTCCTTGATAGGTTCCTGGTTCTTTCGGGCTAGCTCTCGGCGCGAGTGATCACCGGGAAATTGTGGCGCTCGCCGCGACCCTTGACCGGGTAGTCCTTCCGCAACGGGAACGATTCGAACTCTTGAGGCAGGAGCAACCGTTTGAAATTCGGGTGGCCGTCAAATACGATCCCAAACATGTCGTAAACTTCACGTTCCAACCAATCCGCACCGAACCAAATCGGCATTGCAGATGGGAGATTCAACTCGGGCTCGTTCAGATGCGTCTTAACAATCAGTCGCTCGCCAGACTCGGTATTGAGCAACAAATAGACCACTTCGAAGCGGTCGGTGGCGCCGGGGTATTCCAATAAATCGACAGCAGTTATGTCGATCAATTGATCCATACCTGCGTCACGGGCGACTGCGAGAGCCGCAGTTAAGTCCGATGCTTTCACGCATAATCGCTGTTGGCCGCGGAACTCGCTCCAGGTCAACGGACTGTTCGCCAAACGCGATTCGATGAACGATCGAGTTGTGGTCTGTCCCACAGGGGATTCCGTCGGCGATTTACCGGCGGGATTAGAAGTTGGATCGGCCATAGATGCTTAGTGGATAGGGTCGTACTTTTGGTCTTCTAATTTCAACCCATTGCGCTCACGGATACGCAACAGTTCGTCTTCATCGAATCGAGATGGACCATCCGATAGGATTCGCAGTTTGAACTCGCGGGCGTCGTAGGTTCCCGTTTTCTTGATCTTGTCCTGGAGATCGAGAATCGATCGGATCAATTGTTCTGGACGCGGAGGACAACCTGGAACATAGACGTCGACCGGGATGAAGCGATCGATCCCTTGGACCACTGCATAAGTGTCGAAGACACCGCCCGAGCACGCGCACGCACCCATCGAGATGCACCATTTCGGCTCAGGCATTTGCAACCAAATACGTTGCAGTACCGGAATCATCTTCATGACGACACGGCCAGCGACAATCATCAGGTCGCACTGACGAGGAGAGAATCGCATCACCTCGCTGCCAAACCGCGATAAATCGTGCTTGCTCGCTGCGGTGCTCATCAGCTCAATCCCGCAGCATGCGGTTGCAAATGGCATCGGCCACAAACTGTTGGCACGCGCCCACGAGGCCGCGGCATCCAACTGGGTCAAAAAGATATTGTCACCCAATTGCTTGTTTACTTGCGTCGCCAATCGAAGACTCCTTTGCGGTAAGCCACCAGGTAGGCCAAGCCTAGGGTGACGAGCAGGACCATCAATACAGTAAGGACGATCGGGTGAAAGGAGACCGGAATGCCGTACTCCGCTTTCAAAGCCACCGCCCATGGATAGACAAACAAAAGTTCGATGTCGAACACCAAAAATAGAATGGCAATCAAATAGAATTTGATGTCAAACGGCTTTCGAGCATCCCCGATCGGATCCATCCCGGATTCGTATGGCATGTCCTTGACCCGCGTAGGACGTTTGGGTGCCACCAAGTGCGGGAGAAACAACGACACCGCAGCAAATCCAATCACCGCGATTAAGTAAATCAAAATAGGTAGTTGCGAGGCCACAATCGAATCCTGCGTCAGTGCAATTGCTGAGTCAGAGCGACTTTGTGAAATCTTTCACAATCTCATCGGAGTATTGTAGGAGTTTGCGACGATTTGTCATCGTCAGTTGTTCGATTTTGTTCTGCCTCGGTCAAAAACCCCCTGCCGCTAGCATTTCGCCCCCCTTTTTGCGCGTTTTTCGTTACAAAAGAGAAATTTAACATCTTTGGGTGTGAGAAATCAGCTTTGCAGCTTCAAACGGCGCCCCATAATTCGATGGAACTCGCCCGAGCATGGGGACCGCTTGGTGGATTTCCTAGATCCGGCCAGTCGATCTGGCCAGTCGATCCGGCCCGTTGTTTTTTGCTCCCTATTCAGATCCAAGTCGTATTTCCACGAAACCGTTAGCTGCCTCAACAATGCCCAGCCAAGCATCCGATTCCGATTCTCGCAACCTGGATCCTTATCGGGATTTAATGAGGAGCGTTCTTGGGGAACTTCTTGTCCGGTTGGAGTTGCCACACGAAAGTTCGCGGACGATCCAAGCGATCAACGACGCATCGCTGGATCGGGGGGAAGGGTCCACGGATGCCTCTCTGCTGACGATGATGCGTGCGGGGTCGGCCGTCGGACTCAGGTTGGCACCTGTCGATTTGACCACTTCAGATGTCTGGGAGTTGCTGCTCGATGGATTTGCGGTCGCCATGCTGGAGAGTTCCAGCCAGAAAGATGCGACGGCATGGATCTTTTCTGGGGTGTCGATCAGTAGGGTCGACGCGACCCATTTGACGGGCAAGGAGCAGCGTGTCGAATCCTTGTCGCGTCGCGAGATTGCTGCACAGATTCGCAAGGCTCGCTCGCCGATCTTCTTCATCGCTGAACCATCCTTGTCCTGCGAGGTGATTTCTGCGAGTCATGAGCCCGATCAAGTTCGAATAGCGAAGGTGACGGATGATCATGATCCGGATCACCATGCGAAGCATTTGTCGCCACAGCAGCGACTGCTGCGGCTGCTATCGCTCGACTCCCGCGACATTTGGACATTGGGTGTATTCTCGATCGTCGTAAGTTTTCTCGACTTGGCAACGCCGCTCGCTGTCGAGCAAATGGTGACCACGATCGGTTTTGCGAGCGTGATTCAGCCGCTTATTTGGATCGCGATCCTACTATTCGGAATTCTAACGCTCTCATCCGTATTGAAGGCGCTTCAACTGTTCGTGGTCGAAATTCTTCAGCGGAGAATGTCGGTTCGCGTTATTGGAGACCTTGCCGAACGATTGCCGCGATTGGAGCGGACGGCGATGGATGGGGTCCATGGCCCTGAAATGGCGAACCGCTTCTTCGATGTGATGACGATGCAGAAGGCTACGGCCTCTCTCCTTATCGATCTGCTCGCCCTCTCCATCCAAACCATCACGGGGTTGTTGCTCCTAGCCGTCTACAGCCCCTTCTTGTTGGCATTTGATATTGTGCTCATCATTTCGATGACGGCGATTCTATTGTTTCTTGGCAGAGGTGCTGTACGTACCGCGATCGAGGAGTCGTTGATCAAGTATCGTATCGCGCACTGGTTGCAGGACATCATCGGCAATCCGAATGCTTTTCAAGTTCACGGTGGGAATGGATTGGCGGTCGATCGTACGAACAGGTTGGTCGTTGAATACCTGGCGGCTCGCCGCAAGCACTTTATCGTCCTCATCCGGCAGTCGCTCTTCGCATTGATGCTCTACGCGGTATCGATATCCGCTCTCCTTTCCTTGGGAGGTTGGTTGGTGCTGAGCAATTCGCTCACGATCGGGCAATTGGTCGCCAGCGTTTCCGTGGTCGCTGTGATTGTTGGAGCGTTTTCAAAGATTGGTAAGTCGCTCGAGTCGTTCTACGATTTGATGGCAGCCACGGACAAAGTCGGACACTTGATCGATTTACCAACAGTACCTCCATCGCGTGCTCTGGATGCAGGTATCGGCCCGGTCGAAGTTCGCTTGCGCGATCTCAAGGTGGGGACGGGCGAGCATGAATTTGCCGTACCCGATCTCACGATCGAGCCTGGTCAACGAGTTGCAATTACGGGCGAAGGTCGATGCGGAAAATCGATGTTGATCCAGACGCTATCTGGCCTCCGGTTTCCGGTGTCTGGACTGGCGGAGATCGGTGGTATCGACTCCCGCGATGTGAACCGGTTTGCCGAGGGCTCGATGGTCGCGGTTGCCGCCGATATTGAGATTTTTCACGGAACGATTTTGGAAGGGATCACGCTCAATCGTCTTTCGATCCAGCAAAGTGACGTGCGCGAAGGAATGGCAAACACCCAGTTATGGGATGAGGTTTTGGCTCTTCCGCGAGGCTTGGACACGATGTTGCAAACCGGCGGCTATCCGCTGAGCCATTCGCAAGCCAACCGGATGATGATCGCTCGTGCGATCGCATCGAGACCTCGGTTGCTATTGATCGACGAAACCCTAGACCGGCTACCTCCAAAGATGCGTTCAGAACTTTGGAAAAACCTGTCAAAGTCAACCCAGCCGTGGACCATCGTGATCGTCACCCACGATCCTGAAATCCTTGCTGCATGTTCCCATGTGATCCCAATGCAACCCAACCATTCGTAACTTGGCAGACTGAACAAGAATCCGTTAATGCAAACCACAGACGCAATGAAATCCAACCCATCAGGATCCTCGGCAGAGACAACTCGGCGCATGATCCGACTGCGCCCCAGCGAGCAGCTCGGGGAACGTTTTCCTGCGATGCACTTGGTCCGTTCAAGTTGGTTCGCGCGAGCGCTATCTCGGGTTTTGCTCTGCCTCATGATCGCACTGATGTTCGCTGCGATTTTTCTACCGTGGCAGCAATCATCGCGAGGCGAAGGCCAAGTCGTTGCGCGCATGCCCCAGTTGCGACTCCAAGCGGTCGAAAGTCCAGCGAAAGGGATTATCTCTTCTACCAGACCAGACCTACGCGAAGGTTCGTTGGTCGATGAAGGAGAGATCATCATGGAGATCAAGCCATTCGCCGAGGATGCGGTTAAGTTGACCCGCGAGGTTGTCAAAGCCCAACAGGATAAACTCGATTCGTACCGCATCATCTACGAAAATATGGTTCGCCAAGTCGAGTCGGTGCACATGCAGGTCGCTCAAGAGATCGCAAGCACGGAGGCGGAAGTCCGCTCCGCTAGCAACGCATGGGAGAAAGCCACTGCCGAAGTGGAAGAGCAATTGCCGAAGTTCAATCAAGCAAAACTCGAACGAGAACGCTACAAGGATCTCAAGGTGGATGTTATCTCCGAGGTAGAGTTTTCAAGCTTGGAAAACAAAGAGGTCAGTGAACTCAAGAAGCTCGAAGGTGCCATGGCCGCTGCGAAGAAAGCCTACAACGATCTCGAGTCCAAGGAACGAGACTTGGAAGGGAAGCGTCGATCCCTCGAGCAGAAGGTCCTTCAAGCACAAAACTACGTCGACAAGGCGCAGACCGACGTGAATGCGGCTCAAAAAGAACTCAACGAAGTGTTGACCAAACAAGGTGAACTCGATCGGCTACGTGTTCCCAGCCCTAGCCGCGGGCGCATCCAAGCCATTCGCGGCCAAGTCGGCACCAATACGGTCAAGGAAGGGGATAAGCTTTTTGAAGTTGTTCCAGAAACGGAGGACCTCGCCGTCGAGTTGACGGTTCGAGGAGTTGACACGCCATTAATCCATGTCGGTGATCCTGTTCGATTGCAGTTCGAAGGTTGGCCAGCAATTCAGTTTGTTGGCTGGCCCAGCGTGGCGGTCGGAACCTTTGCTGGCGAAGTGATTGCTATCAATCCTACCGACTCGGGGAAGGGGATCTTCAAGATCATGGTGGGCCCTGTGCCAGGCGAAAAAATCTCCAAAACCGGCGAGGATGGGACAAACCATCCTGAGAATCGCTGGCCCGACAGTCGATACTTGAGGCAAGGAGTTCGAGCTAACGGATGGGTAATCTTGAATACCGTCCCACTGGGCTATGAGGTATGGCGACAAATCAATGGTTTCCCAATAACGATCAGCGATTCCGAACCGACGGAATCGAACCCCAAAGATCCAAAGATGCCCAAGATCAAATAGCTAGCATCCGGTTCTTGTGGGTTGTTGTTTGCTCGTGTGCACTTGTTATGTGCGCCCCATCCGATGCCGATGGCCAAACGCCCCCACAGGCCGCAGGGAAAACTCTTGATGAGCTCGAGGCGTACTTGAAGGCGAGCCGTGCCGAGCTCGGCGCGAGGTTGTCGAAAGAGGATCAAGAGGCGAAAACGCCGCCGACGGTCCAACAAGGTGAGATCAGCGACGGTGAGAAGCGTTTCCTCGAAATCGAAGCCATCATCAATGAGCGTCGATTGCAGCGCGAGCAAGAGTTGCTTGAAATCCCAAAAACGCCCGAGCGGGTACCAGGTGCCCCGCCCAGGGTTACTCCTCTTCGAATCGATGATCCGCTGGAACCTCTTCCTTCCACGCTGCCATCGCCGAGCAGCGATGCGGTGGCCATGGGGGAAGCGTTACTGCTATCGGATGTGATCGCGTCGACGTATCGAGCGTATCCAGAGATCGAGATGGCGCGATTGGAGGCACGCGTCACTGGTGGTCAGTCGACCACAGCCTATGGTGCATACGACACGCATCTCGATTACTACACATTGAACAAACCGGTGGGCTATTACGAGAACAGCCGAAACGGAGTCAGTCTATCGCGGCAGCTCTGGTGGGGTGGTTATGCGATGGCTGGCTATCGCATCGGCCGCGGAACATTCGAGCCATGGTACAAGGAACTTCAAACCAATAAAGGTGGTGAGTTTCATGCTGGCTGGGTGCAACCTTTGTTGCAAGGTCGAGCGATCGATCCTTACCGCGTGGAATTGTTTCAGGCGAATTTGAACCAGCAAGCGGTGAAGCCCGAGATCCAGCAAAACATTTTGTCGGCGAGTTTCGATGCTTCGATCGCGTACTGGAAGTGGATCGAGGCGGGGAATGTATTGCTCGCCCAAGAGAGACTTCTCGAGTTGGCGGTGAAACGCAACGATGGTTTGCAAAAGCTTTTGGATCGTGGTCTGGCGACTCGCCAGGAATTGTCGATCAACGCGCAAGCGATCTCAGAGCGTCAGTTGAAGGTGTACGAATCGCGATTGAAGTTCCGAGACACGGCCTTCAAGCTCGCGATATTCCTGCGCGACGAGGCGGGCAGCCCGATGCTTGCCAACCCCGATTGGTTGCCGAGCGATTTTCCGCGGTTGATCGAACTGCCCCCCCAGAATTTCGAAGAAGAGTTTGCAGGAGCGCAAGAGCGACGGCCTGAACTCGCTCTCTTGAATATCGAGATTCAAAAGCTCCGCTGGGATGTGCAACTCGCACAAAATCAAATGCTGCCGAACGTCGATTTCACGGTACGTGGTATCCAGAACGTAGGATCGCCCGCGACCATCATCGACGACAAGGGTGAGTTCATTCTCGAGTCGGGGTTGGTAGGTGGTGTTCCTATTCAGCGTCGTAAGGCGCGAGGTAAAATCGAAAGCACGCTGGCAAAGATTCAGCAGGTAGAGCAAAAGCGTTGGTTGCAGCTGAACAAGATTGAAGTCGATTTGCGGGCCGCTCGAAATGCGGTGGATATCTCGCGGGACATGGTGATTCGATCGGAGCAATTGCTTCGCGAGACCCAGCAGACGCTCGAGTATTTCCGAAAGGACTTTGCGGCAGGCAATCGGGATTTTATCTTCTTGTTGGGACAAGAAGCCAAGGCGACCGAAGCTGAAATCAAGCTGCTCGATTCCGAGCGGGATTACTTCATTGCACTTTCGTCGTTGCAAGTTACTCTCGGTTTGGATCCGCTTGAGCAGTCGCTCAACCTTGATACGCTCGCGCAGCAACCGGAATCGAAATAGCTTTGTTGTTTGAGTAATCGCTGGTCGTCGAACTCAGAATCATTCCGGATGATTCATAGTATCTCAGGATATTTGTCGCAGCAGCCGCAATGCAGTTTCCGCCGCTACCTCGGGTACCAATGCGGTGGTTGCGATCCCTGAGACCACTTTGGTGATGTTATGGTCGACCTTAGACGGGATGCTCCATACCTCGCTCTCGGCGGATGTCAGATAAATCGACAACGTGCGATGACCGCTACCAGGACGTTCTCCAATGACATGCACAATATTGAGTCGCTTGGCGTTTGATGGTTTCTGGGGTATTGCAGTGGTAACCGTCTGTTCCGTTTGGTGCGCGACACTTCGATGCTTGAACATCGTTTCGCCGATGCGGTATCCTGCACGCACTCGTCCCGATCGTACGACCAGCGTTTCCTCGGCGACACGATAACCGCCGTCGGTGAGTTCCTTTCGGAGGGCTGCGATCAAACGCGAGGATTGCTCGTCAGTGGTGGAGGCCAGCGCATTGAGGCCATCCGAGAGTACGATCACGGTATCGATGCGATCCTGGTACTGGTTTGATAACTGCGAGAGTTTGCTAGCCGACTCCTCAGAGAGTTCCTCGCCACCGCTGGGGTGGAGGATGTAATCGTTGCGATCGATGGAACGGGTCGTGATGGGGACTGCATTGGGTAGGTGCGATTCGAAGTTCGCGGGAAGTTCCGCCCAGATGCACTTCTTCGCGTCGTCGTAAATCCGGTGGACATGCTCGTCGAGATCCACGGGTAGTTTCGAATAATTCTTACCGTAACGCTCTGATAGAAAGACCCCGCGGGCGCGAACACGAGCGATTGCGGCTTGGCCATCCGCTCGGATCTCAACGTCCGATCGCGTATCTCCGAGAGCACGCAGGTACGCTTGATACACCCAAATTGGATCGCCGAAATGTTCGGTGGGTTTTCCGTCGTGGTCGATGACTCCCAAGCGTTGAAAAAAGGTCCACATCGCGTCGTTCACCTGATAGCCAAAGGATTCTCGGACATGGACGTGGTCGTGATATCCGGTCGTGAGATAGCCGAGCATTGGATCGATGCGGGTGGGGAGGGCCATCAAATAACCGGGGTTGGCGGGCATGATTTGATCGATGCACCAGCCCAGGTCGTCGAGCGAGACATCCATATGGAGCGTAGTGCAGATATCGAGTCCGATCATCAATCCATGTAGCTTGCTCATCACGATGTCTTCGAGGCAGCATCGGACGAGTTGCTCCTTGGTTCGAAAAACTTCGGGGCCGATGAACCCTGCGACATCGTTCACGTGGACCCAAGCATACGAACCGAGACCCGCTCGCTGTCGGGCTTTCGTGACGACAGCGGTCAACGCGCGCGCCAAACCGTACTTGCGGGATTCATGGATCACCATATCGGTTCCATGACCATGTCCATTGGTAAAATCGGCTCCTTGACCGGTCTCGAAGTAAAGGGCAAAGGGGCCGAGGCGATTCTCTGAGTGGCGGATCATTTTTTCCAGCGTGACATCAAACGTTCCATTCGCCGTGTCGGATCCGGCAATGCTTTGGAACCAGAGGGCCGTGGAGCCTGGATCGTTTTTCTCCACTTCGGCTTGGACGTCGATATGTGCGAGCACGCAGTACGGAAGAATGTCTGAGATTCCAAAAGCTCGAACGATCTCCTTCAAGGTTTTCTCGACGGTGGCGACTGACGATGGTTCGCTGGATACGGGGTTGGTCCCGATCAGGACGTCACCCACCCCATACGCGAACGCATCGAGGACTTGCCAAAGGATATCTTCGGGATCATCGGTTGGAGAATTGGGTTGGATGCGAGCTCCCATGTATCCTTTAGCACCCAATTTAGTACCTGGGAGCGGGTTGAAGACTTTGGCACCGACGATTCGCAGTTCGTTATCGCTCATCAGTTTGGTGACGCATGCGATCACGTCGCTCGAGAGGCCTGGGCGAATCCGATGGATATCGCTTTCGGGTTTATCCAGCAAAAACGATTTCAGCTGTCCCAAGGTCATCGAGTTGATCGATGTCGCTACGGATGGTGATAGTGAACTCTGGATCCAATCCAGCATGTTGTCGTGAAACGGAGGATGAGCGTCGATCTGTGCAACGGTTGTTCGCCCGAGCAATTCCCTGGCCCAGAGCCGTTCCTGTTCGGATTGGGCAGCAACACCGAGGCTGGCGTCTCCTTCCTTGGGAGTGTTGGCGGCACCGAGCATTCGGCAATAGAGTGTTGGGTCCCAACCGTTGGAGCAGCGGTGAACCCAATCGATGAGATTTTCTTCGTTGTTCGGTGGTAAACCGTCGTTCGCCTGATTTCTCAACGAGGGGATGGCCGCGAGCACAGCGCCGTTGGCACCAGCAGCTAGAAATTTGCGTCGGCCCAGCATAGGTACACCTTTTCGTTTCGCCCGTTTAGGCGGATCATTTTGCCGATTCAGGCGGGATCAATTCAAGGCAAAGGAGTTTGTCGCTTCCGCGAATGTAAAGCAAACCGTGCGATAGCACCGGTGGGGCCCAACTGGGCGGATTGACCAGTGGTTGACCGTCGTTCGGATCGATGATCGAACCGAGATCCATCTCGGTGGTCACTTGATACGATTCTGCGGCCGTCGGAATCAATTGTAGTTTTCCGGTTTCACCGAGCCACAAAAAATGGGAATCGACGATCAACGCCGTTCCGCGGTCGCGATTGCGCTGGCTCCATCGAAGTTTTGGGCGATTGGTCCCTTCGAGTTGCAGGGCTCTCAGGTCCGTGTCAGGTTGGTTTCGACCGCTGCTGGCGAAGAGTGTGTTTCCATCGAGAAGCGGAGTGTTCCAGTGCGTTCGCATGCTTTGGCTGCTGCGAGTGCCGCTGTCCCGCCACAGTTCCTCAAGTTTTCCATCGCGCCATTGGAGCATAGCGCTTCCGATTTCGTAGGCTTCGGAGATGAAAATTTTCCCGTCGAATACCAAGGGAGATGCCGCGTTGACGCTCTCCAGCATGTCTGCTCGCCAGGGAAAAAACTGCTCTCCGGACCCATCGATCGCACGGAACACGAGCACCCCTTCTCGGACCAGAGCGACACAATGATCCACTCCATCGAGTTTGGCGATCACCGGTGCAGAGTAGCTCGCCAAATAGTTTCCAACGCGATAGACCTCGTTCCCTGTTCGCTTATCGAAGGCGACGATCGCGGATCCGTCTGGGGATGCTCCCGGCAAATCATTCACTGTAGGTGAGCGAGAAAAAGCGGATCGCTTGGGGCTGCCGCCGACCATCGCTAGGATGAAGTCACCGTAGATTACCGGGGATGCACCCACCCCGAAGAAATTGGGGACAACGCGATACTCCGTGTTGATATCTCGAGACCAAACCGGCTTTCCGTCGAGGATGCGCACGCATGACAATCTCCCCGCGACGCCGTAGGTGTAAACATACTCACCGTCGACGACGGGACTGCATCGTGGACCATTGTTGTAACCGTAAGGATCTCGGTATTCGACGAGAGCGTCCCATGACCATAGAGGCTCTCCGGTCTCGGCGCGGTAGCAATTTAGACGTTCGACAGCTCCAAATCGGTCGAACTGAAACCATCGTCCTTTGGAAGTGACGCCGTTACCGTAGCCTATGCCTGTGGGTTTGGACCAAACCAGAGGTAGCCCTTTTGGTCCCCATTGCGTTCGAATCCCTTTTTCAGAACTTCGAGAATCGAAGTGAACCCCGAGCATGCGAGGCCAGTCTTCTCCTTGTTTGCGCGTCCAAATGGACTCCACGGTTTCGGCGGGTGTCCCAGCGGTTTGCTGTCCGGCGTCAGAATCTGCAGCGGTGGTTTTCGTCGAGGTTGTTTTATGATTGGCTGTGGTGCCAGAGGATGTATTCTCAGTCGCTATTGAAGTGTTGGTATTGGTCGGCTCTTTGGCGCTGCAGCAGGTGGAAGCAATCGCCAGCAGAATCACCCCCCAGCATACGCGTTGGGTTCGCGGTCGATCAC
Source organism: uncultured Pirellula sp. (assembly GCA_903892355.1). Classification (GTDB taxonomy): domain Bacteria; phylum Planctomycetota; class Planctomycetia; order Pirellulales; family Pirellulaceae; genus JBKCUI01. The sequence continues at coordinate 114,398 of CAITIE010000090.1, forward strand.
GCACAGCTACCTCCGATGCCTGGCCTAGAAAGCCGAGCGACTGGTCCCCAAGAATATCGAAAGTATGAACCCGCACGTGCCGGTAAAACGACGTTCCCGTTCTCGCCTCACCACGCATCTCAAGGTACCTTAGTGTTATGGAAGATTTACCGATTCAATCCTATTTGACGATCCCAGCGGCGGAACTGCAAGCAGTGTTTGCGCGGAGTGGCGGTCCGGGTGGCCAAAACGTCAACAAAGTCAATTCTAAGGTAACTCTCTGTTGGGATTTGAATCAGACGCAGGTTCTCAATCCGACGACGTTGGTCCGCCTGAAGGCCTTGGCAGCGAGCCGCATTACCGATGAGGGGATTTTAAAGATCACCTGCCAAGTCCATCGGGAGCAGCCCAGGAATATGCAGGCGTGTCGCGAATTATTGCGTTCGCTGGTGGTGGAAGCGATGAAGCCGGTGATTCCTCGCAAGCCTACCAAGCCATCGGCGGGGGCGCGGCGTCGGAGGTTGGCAGAAAAGAAAATCACGGGCGAGCGAAAACGAGGGCGATCGGAGAAATGGGATGGATGAATTGGGATGGCTTCCCGACCGCGGCTGACTCTACGCCATTTTCTTGATGTCGGCCTTCATGGTGCCGATCCGGTCGCTGACCAATTTCAACGTCGATTCCAGGGAGCCCGATTCGGAAATCGCTTCATGTCCGAAGAGGTAAAACTTGATCTTCGGTTCGGTGCCTGATGGTCTCACGGCGATCGCGTTCCCAGAAGGTGTTGCCGACCCGGGATAGCCGAGGTCGAGAATGAGCATGTTGCTGCTCGGAGCATTGAGCGGCTCGACCGTACCGTCCGGTTTGCGGCGGGTCAGTTTTCCATAGTCGCGGACTGCGACGACGGGGAGTCCGGCGATGGAAGAGGGTGGTGCATCGCGGAGGGCTTGCATCAATTTCTTCATGTTGGCCATCCCTTCGCTCCCTTCCATTTGCACATTGATCAGATCTTCCAGATAGACACCATGCTCTTGGAGCAATTCGGAGAGGCGTTGGTGGAGCGTTAATCCGCGATCTTTTAGGTCCGCGGCCAGTTGGGCCATGAGAAGGCATGCGACGGCGCCATCTTTGTCGCGGGCATACTGTCCGATGAGGTAACCATGCGATTCCTCGGTGCCGAACAAGAAATCATCGGGACCGCATTCATCCATGAGCCCAGCAATCCATTTGAAACCGACATGGATGTTCCCTTCGCATCGAACACCGTAAGACTCGGCGATTTTGCGTGTCAGTTCGCTGGTGACCAAGGTTTTGATGACGTAACCATTTGCCGGCAAATCGCCGACTTGTTTGCGTTTCGACAACACAAAATCGGTGAGGAGAGCACCGAGTTGATTGCCATTGAGGGTCGCCCATGGGCTGTTTGGGGCGGCTGTTAGGGGGCATGAGCAGCCCATTCGGTCGCAATCGGGATCGGTGGCTAAGACGATATCGCCGCCGATGGATTTGGCGTAGTCAACGATCGCATCGAATACGGCGGAGTTTTCTGGGTTGCTGACGTGACCAGGAACATTGGGGAAATCGCCATCCGGGGTGGAATGTGGGCCGTAGGCAATGACATGCTCGAACCCGGCAGCCGAGAGCAAACTCGGGACGACAAAACCGCCGACGCCATGGAGCGGCGAGTAGACGATCTTGGCCGAGCGCGATCCAGGCCATGCGTATTCGAGAGCCGCATCGCGAAAGTCGACGTCGACTGCTTGGGTAACGATGGTGACGTTTTTCTGGACGAGGGCTGTCGCGAAGTCGACGCGGTGGATTTTCTCGACGTTCATTACGCGATCGATGATGTTCGCATCATGCGGCGGTAGGACTTGGCCACCCGTCGACCAGTAGACCTTGACCGCGTTATCACTAGGCGGATTGTGCGACGCCGTTACCATGATGCCGCAGGTGCAGCCGTACTTGCGAACTGCATAGGAAAGTTGAGGAGTAGCGCGATAGTCATCGAGGAAATAGACGTGGAACCCGTTGGCGATCATGATCGACGCGCAGAGTTCTGCGAAATGGCGAGAGCGATGTCGGGTGTCGTAAGCGATCGCGCATGAGAGGTTTTCGGGGCGATCTGTCTGAGAAAGGATGTAGTCCGCGAGCCCTTGGGCGCTTTCACCGATCGTGCGATCGTTGATCGCATTGGATCCGATGGGGTACATTCTGCCACGGCGTCCGCCAGTTCCGAACGGGATGATGGTCCAGTAAGCATCATCCAGCTTTTTCCAAGCCTTTTGCTCGATGTGGCTGAGGAGTTCTGGCAAGTACTCTTGGTATCTGGCCTGCGTCAGCCAATTCGCAATGTTTTCCTTGGCCCCCTCCGTGATCAATCCCTCGTTCTGTGCCGCTGCAACGGCATCCATCGCCGATTGAATTCGTGAGTCCATAGTCCGAGGGTACCGATTCTTTGTTTCGAGTTCTTTTTTGAGGGACGTTGATCGATGGACAGCATGGCGCAAATCCTGGATTGCGCCCGCGAGCGACTATCGAACAGCACATAGGATTTTAAGGTTTTATGCGTTTTGTGACAGACCGCCTATGCCTTCGCGACGGGGGTAGCAATCGCACTTTTGCAATTACCGATTGGGAGTTCAATCACCGAATGGAGCAAATCGTTACGATGATGGGAGGTGGCGGTTGGAGGTGGCGGTTGCTCAGGTATTGGCCGAGGAGCCAGGCGAGATGATTGTGAATGAAAAACCTATGAAATCCGCAGGAAGCGAAATGGAACCGGCGGCTTTGAGAATCCGAGGGCGTGTGCCTTGGATTCTACTCGCCGTCGGTCTCCTTTTGCCATCTGCGATCACTTGGGTTTACTTTGTCGCGTTGGCGGAGCAGTCATCGGGATTGCAACAACTTGCTTATGGACTTGGCAAAGGTGCCCAGTTTCTTCTACCGATCGTGGCTGTTGGGTTTTGGGGGGAGTGGAAGCGGGGAATGTTGCCGGCTGTTCCTGAGTCGGACGCAGGTAGGGAATACGATGTGTCCGTGGGAGGAATCCGGCAGTCGACGAGAACAGGCCTTGTTGTTGGTACCAGCGATGGGGGTGAGCGAAAGGGGCGAGTTGCTAGTTTTCACAGGGAATGGCTGATTGCGATCTTGCTCGGATGCGTCGTTTCGCTGGTGATGATGGTCCTTTATTTCGCGTTTCTGTTACCCGGAGGTGGGATGGAACAAGCCAAACAGGAGGGGATGGCCAAGCTCGAAGCGCTCGGGATTGGGTCCCCTGCAGCCTTGCTTCTGTTGGCTGCCTTTTATGCGTTTTTGCACTCGGGATTCGAAGAGTTTTACTGGCGTGGGTTCGTGTTTCAGGGGCTAAGGCAATACAGCACGCTACCGGTGGCCGGAATCGTATCTAGTCTTGGATTTATGGCCCATCACGTGTTGGTACTGGGGAAATTCTTTGGGTACGATTCTCCAGAAACCTACTTTTTTTCGATCTCTATCGCAGTGGGCGGAGGGGCATGGGCCTGGATCGTGTCGCGGACCGGGTCTTTGGTTCCGTCGTGGATCAGTCACGGGATCATCGATGCAGCGATCTTTTTGATCGCCCTGCATCTTATTTTTTTCGCGAGTTGAGAATTTTTCTCGGACATCTGGTCTCGACGGCGCAGATTGGTAGAAAACCTGAAGATTTCAAGGATTATCGATGAGTCGGCCTCGAAAAGGCCACCGGTCGCTTGTGCGGTTTATGCCGATTGATCGCAATTGGCAAGCTCGGTGGAACTTTCCCAAAGTGAAGAGCATCGTAAGTCCCGGTCTGTTTTGTTGACAGTCCATACCCTCCAACTACGATGGAAATTGCTCGTCGCTGGTCTTTGGATCGTAATTCCCTTGTCAAATCTAAGGATTACGGGACCCTGCGGGTAAACATTTGAAATTCCTTTACGTTCCTCAATCGGGGATTCCATGGTGAAGTCGAACAAGCCATCTCGTAATCTGAAGAGCCTGTTGCAAAAGCGATCGGTAAGCAAGCAAAGCAAGCGAGGCAGAGTCTTTGAGACGCTGGAGCGTCGCGAGTTGATGGCGAATGACTTTTCGCCAGCGGTGGAAGGGTACCTGTCGCGGATGCGACTCGACGGGCCCGCTGCGTACCAAGAGGCAGGCCAGAAGATGAGCTCGCTCCTCGGTGGTGGATCATCGACCGGAGGCGGCACCGGAGCGGGTGAAGCGAACACGCCGATCAACCTGTCCGAGATCGAGTCGAACGATTTCGTCGCTCAAGCCCAGTTGATCCCCGTTTCGAGCAACCAGTGGGTCAATGTTAATGGGACCTTCCGAACACTTTCCGACGAAGACTATTACGCCTTCGACTTGAAGAAGGGGGATATCCTCGATACTCGCCTCGTCGCTGCGACGGGAACACGTCCAACGTTGGCGTTGTACGATTCCCAAGGCCGCGAGTTGCAATTTGCTCAGGGCCGATTCTTGGGTGGGCTAGCCTTCCCAACGACCTCGCCTCTCTACAAGGATGGAAACACAACCTTGCCGTACGTGATCGACACGGCCGGCCGTTACTACATGCGAGTGAGCGATGGTGTTTCTGCGTATACGTTGAACATGCGAGTGCATCGTTCGACCTTCGAAGCCGAAACGATCGGAACGCAGCAGACGATTTACATCGACTTTGATGGCGCGCTAACACGGGCTGAAACCATCAACCTGACCGCGCTGGGTGTACCCGCCGGTACGTTGCGAATTCCCTCGATGGCCCGTTACATGACCCAGATTGGGTTGACCGAAGCGGACGCGCCGTCGGTCGCTCGTAACATCATGTCCCGCGTCGAAAAGAAGATGCAGCCATTGCTTGCACAGTTTTCGACCAACGGGTACTACCCACTCACCGGCAATCCTGGGGATTTCGGTGTGCGTTTGGTAAGCAGCTATGACAGCCCAGACCTTTGGGGGCAAAAGAACGTCTCCCGTGTCTTGGTAGGTGGTACGCAACTTGAGATTCTCCAAGATGACGTAGGGTTATTGGGGATTGCACAGTCGGTCGACGTTGGCAACTTTGCTCGTGAAGAAACAACGTTGGTGATGCTCGACGTTATTGGTGACACGTCTCTCGACCGAACGTTGATCCCGATTGCAGGGAACGTAACCGTTGCGGATCTGTTCGCGGAGTTGGTTGCTGACACGATTGCTCACGAAGCAGGGCATACCTTGGGCGGCGTGCACCAGGATTCGAACAACACAACTGACACCATCATGGATCAGTTCTATGTTCCCGAGATCTCTGCGGGTGTTGGCCCCGACCTTATTTTTGGCACTCGGGATGACATCACGCTGAAGTTCTTGGACGACGAGTATGCAATCACCACGGGGATTCCGTTTGGTGGTGGTCTGTGCAACTCTCCGGATGTTTTGGCAATCGGTATGTCGACCGGTACCGTCGGCGGTTCCATCACTGGTTCTGCGTTCAATGATCTCAACCGAAATGCACGCAAAGATACCGGCGAAGCAGGATTAGCTGGTTGGCAGGTCTACATCGACTCGAACAACAACGGCTTGCTCGAAACCGGCGAGGTACGGACCACGACCGATACAGCAGGAAATTACACATTGCGTGCAGGTGCTGGCACCTACAACGTTCGTTTACAGCGTCCCGCAGGCTGGATCGCTTCGGTAGCATCCGAAGAAGTCAAGTCGGTGACGGTCGCTCTTTCGAGCACTGTTGTCGCGAACTTTGGTTCGGTACTACCATCGTCTGCAGCAACAGGTTACAAGTGGCTCGATCTCAACGGGGACGGTTTCCGAGATGCAGGTGAACCAGGCCTCGCCGGGGTTTACATTTATCTAGATCTCGATGGTGACGCTCGTCCGGACGTTGGGGAACCAGCGTCTGTGTCCAAGGCAGACGGTTCGTACACGTTGACTCCTCCATCGGTTGGGTCGTATCAAATTCGAGAAGTGGTTGATCCTGGTTACGTTCAGACTTACCCAGCAATTGGATACCACTCTGCTGTTTACGATGGTTTCACACCACTCCGCGGGTTTGATTTCGGAAATCGCGAATCCTCCGACTGGGGGGATGCTCCTGCTCCTTACGCGACGACCCGCGCTCAAAACGGTGCGTCGGCAGGCGTTTTGGCCGGCTTTCGATTGGGAGCGAATTGGGATGCTGAATTTGATGGCAACCCATCTGCGACTGCAACCGGTGACGACAGCACTGGACCGCTTAACTTTTCGGGTAGTGTGATCAACGACGAAGACGGCGTGACTCTGCTCACCCCAATCGTGCGTGGCGATAGCCAGAATGCGATCAAGATTAACGTTACCAACACGATTGGTACCTCGGGATATGTCCAAGGTTGGGTCGACTTCAACGGCAACGGTGTTTGGGGCGATGCGGGTGAGCAAATCATCACCAATTTGTTGGTGAGCGCTGGCGATAACATCCTCAACTTCACGGCACCCGCCAACGCGGTCAGCAAGACCTTTGCTCGCTTCCGATTGTCTCAGACGAAGGACGTAGGGCCGACCGGTCGAACTGCAGCAGGGGAAGTCGAAGACTATGTATTCACGATCGGCGATGGCCCACGACGCAATGTTCAAGACGATACCTACACGGTCGCACGGAATAGTGTTTCGAACTCGTTCGACGTTCTTGCGAATGACTTTGTCCCACCAGGAGATTCGGTATCGGCACTACTGCTAGGTACTCCATCCCAAGGTGGATCGGTTGCGGTGGGTTCGGGCAATACGGTTCGCTACTCCCCAGCTCGCGGATTCTTCGGACAAGAAACCTTCACCTACACCTTGGTTTATGCTTCTGGCAAGCGTGAAACAGCAACGGTTACCGTCAATGTGACGCTGCAATTCACGGATCCTGTAGCCATCGACGATTCCTTTGATATCCCCACCAATTCGGTATCGTATCCGCTCAACGTTCTGGTCAACGACATCGAAGGTAAGAACGGCGCCCTTGTGATCACTGGGTTCACAACTCCAGACAAGGGTGGCACGGTTTCGATCGGTTCCGGCGGATTGAGTTTGCGATACACGCCAGCTCGGGGATTCGGTGGTACTGAGCGATTCAAGTACACAGTGACCGACGGTTCAGGCAAGCAGTCCACCGCGGACATTACGGTTCACACTTTGGAAGGCGATCGGCTAGACGACAACGTTCAGTTCAGTTTCTCCTTCAAGAGCATGAGCGGTGCACCGATCACCAGTGTGACTCAAGGCGATCAGTTCCAGGTTTTTGTGTACGCGTATGACTTGCGTCCAGACAAGCTGATCACTGAGACTCCACCACGGACCGTTCAAGATCCAGGCGTGTACGCAGCGTACCTTGATATGCTCTACAGCTCCAACTTGGTTCTCCCATCGAATCCAGGCACCAACACGACCTTGGATTTCGCGAACCAACCAGTCAACCCCTACAACCAAGGTGTTTCGGGCAAAGCGGACCTCCCAGGCGTGATCAGTTCGCTGGGGGCTTTCACCGGAAGCGTCAAGCCTCCATTCGTATGGGGTGAGCCTTCTACGGTCACCGTGTTGACGTTCACTGCTCGTTCAGCGGGTATCGCTGAGTTTGTTGGCGATCCAGCAGATGAATCTCCAAACACCGATGTGCTCTTGTACAACCCACCGAACTCTTCGGTGCCAGTCGAGCAAATCCGGTATTTGCGTTCGAGCATCGAGGTGACTCCTCGAGGTGTAGAACTGCCATTCGCCGTGGATGACACCGCAACCGTGGCAGCGAACACTACCAAGGATGTCGATTACCGAGTCAACGATATCGTCGGTACCTCAGGGTCCATCCGATACGTCTCAGTTACCCAGCCGATCGACGGCAAGGGGGTGGTCTCGATCAACAACAAGGGAACCACTTCCACTGCGGACGATGTGATCTCGTACGTTCCTGCGACCACCGGTTCGGGTGATCCTGGTTATTCGACTCAGTTCACGTACACGATCGCAGATTCGCGTGGCTACACCTCGACCGCCACGGTGACCTTGCATGTAGGTGACAACCCTGCTGCGAACGACGTGATGAAGATGCAACTGAAGGCGTTTGACCTATCAGGAAATCCAATCACTCAGATTACTGCGGGTCAGCAATTTGAACTCCGTGGATATGTTCAAGACCTGCGAAACCCAACCACCCAGAGTGGCGTGTTCGCTGCATATCAAGATGTGTTGTACGATCGAAACTTGGTTTCGGTGAAAACAACCACCACCGGCTTGGGCTTCGATGTGAAGTTCAGCAACGGTGCAAATGGCTACGAAAACGGCAAGTCGGGCGATGTGCGAATCCCTGGTCTAATCAATGAACTCGGATCGTTCCAGAACTCGCAATCACCTCTGGGGGCAAGCGAATTGCTTCAGTTCTCGGTGTTGATGACCGCGAACACTCCGGGTGTTGCCAAGTTTTTGAGCGACCCTGCAGACATCAGCCCATTCCATGACTCGCTCCTCTACAGCGATCAACGGAACAAAGTTGCCTTCGACAAGATTTCCTACATCCCTGCTCAGATCCTCATCCTTCCAGTGTCCAACGGTGGCGGTGGTAGTGGCGGTGGCGGTGGCGAAGGAAACACCAACCTCTTCAACCGCTTCGACGTAAACGACGATGGATTCGTTTCGCCAATCGATGCATTGATCCTTGTGAACTTGGTCAACCAAGGCAACGGGGGTTCGCTCAGCGGTGGTGGCAACGGGGCCGGGGGTGAAGGCGAAAACAGCAACGGCGGCGGTTATTATGTCGACGTCAACTCCGACGGATTCCTTTCACCGCTCGACATCCTCTGGGTTGTCAACGAATTGAACAAGGGTTCCGGTGGGGGCGGTGAAGGAGAATCGTCGGCAGCACCATTGCTCGACGCACCCGCAACGAAGTTTGAGAGCGTAGTTGTTCCAGCATCGATAACTCGCAATAGTCTCCAGTCCAATTGGATGTCGGCACCAGCTGCGGGAGCCTCGAGTTCCGTTAGCTCCAGCAGCGTCGACAGCTACCTCGCAAGCGTCGCAAGCGATGTGGACGGCGAAGATTACTTAGATGGTTTGGTGACTGACGTATTGCGAAAGAAACGGTCCTAGTCTCTCGCAATTCCCAAATCGTTTCCAATCGGTGATGATTGAACCGGCCGAGTGATTCCAGTAAACCTGGGAGCAACTCGGCCGGTTTTTTCGTTTTGCCATCACAACGATAGAGGGTGAGCCATCGCCGCACCATCGCCGCATCATCGCCAATACTGTTCCTGCGATTCGGCGCGTCGATTCGCATGGCACGCGATTGTCATTTTGAGCTATTATGCGAGTTCTGGATTTAGGGCGAGCATCCGACGATGCGAGCGATGGTGCGGCTGACGTTGGGAATATCGCGAGAGTTATGATGCAGGGTTTTGTCGATCTACAGATTAATGGAGTTCAAGGAGTCGACTTCAACTCGGCATCGCTGTCTCGCGACGATTGGAATCGGGCGTTGCAAGCTCTGAGAGAGGATGGTACTGAAGCCTTTTTGCCGACCGTGATCACCGATTCGATCCCTGCGCTGATGCGCAAACTCGATGGGCTCGCTGGTCTATGCGAGCTAGGTGGGGTAAGTTTCATTGGAGGCGGAAGCAGGCCTGTAGGGATCCATCTTGAGGGGCCGTACCTTTCGGAGAAACCGGGGTATATCGGAGCTCATCCCAAAGCCCACGCCAAAGATGCCAGCCTCGAGGAAATGAAACGTCTCTGCGACGCCGCGCGGGGGTGGCTCAAACTGGTGACGTTGGCTCCGGAGCGAGACGCAGGTGGGAAAACCACCAGGTGGCTTGTGGATCAAGGGGTCCTGGTCGCTGCTGGTCATACCGATGCATCGTTGGATGAACTGAAGCGAGGGATCGATGCCGGGTTGAGTCTGTTCACGCACTTGGGGAATGCCTGCCCGCCATCAGTACCGCGTCACGACAACATCGTGAATCGTGCCATTGCATTGCGGGACTCGCTTAAGATCACATTGATTGCCGACGGGCATCATTTGCCACTTTGGCTCATCGAGAGTTGGGTCGGGATTTTTGGCGTCGATCGGGTGGCTATCGTGAGCGATGCAATCAGTGCGGCGTTGTTGCCACCCGGGTTGCATCGCTTGGGGGATCAAGTGGTTGCGGTGGGGGAGGACGGCGTTCCGAGGAGCGAAGACCGGACGCATTTCGTCGGTTCTGGGGCGACGTTGGGGATGATGGCCGGCTTATTGCGGCGAGAAACATCGCTATCGGAAGCCAGCCTAGTCCAAATGCTCCGTGAAAACCCGATGCGTTGGCTGGGTATTGCCTGAGTTCTGATCGCTGGGCCACTGATCGCTGGGCCACTGATCGCTGGGCCACTGATCGCTGGGCCACTGTGTGATCTCAGGGCAAGTATCGAATAATCGGGTGCATCAATGGATGCAGCGGCAAAGCGGATGCTTTACAATGCTCTCTCGATTGTTTCCCACCCAGCGACAGCTACCCTCCTTCCCAAATCTGTTAAGGGACCGAATTGATGAGTACTCTCAATCGTCGACTATTTTTGGAACAGTCCATGCTAACAACTGCTGCAGCCATGGCTGCAGCGTCGGCGCGTAGTATTGCGACAGAGCCACAGCCACCGACTTCGATTGGACCCAACGATACGATTCAGGTTGCGGTGGTCGGCGCTGGAGGAAGAGGCCAGTCGCATATCGGTGGTTTCGCCGGCAAGCCGGGCACGGTAGTCACGCACATCTGCGATTGCGATGAGAAGGCTGGTCAACGGAGCTGCGAATCCGCGGCGGAAAAGCAGGGGGGACGCAAGCCTGTTTGGGTGAAAGACATCCGCAAACTGCTCGAGGATCCATCGATTCAAGCGGTGAGCATCGCAACGCCGAACCATTGGCATTCCCTCGGAGCGATCTGGGCCATTCAAGCTGGCAAGGATGTCTATGTAGAAAAGCCGGTATCGCACAACGTACTCGAGGGGCGTCGTGTGGTCCAAGCGGCGCGTAAACACCAACGCATGGTGCAGACAGGAACCCAAAGCCGATCGAATCCTGGCATGCGGCAGGCGATCGAGTTCATTCATGGTGGTGGCATCGGCGACGTATCGATCGCGCGTGGGCTCTGTTACAAGCGGCGCGATAGTATCGGGCCTCGTGGAAATTATGAGGTACCTAAGGAAGTGGACTACGACCTTTGGTCTGGTCCGGCCAGAATCCTACCCGTGACTCGGAAGCGGTTCCATTACGATTGGCACTGGCAATGGGAATACGGCAATGGCGACCTTGGGAATCAAGGTATCCACCAAATGGATTTGTGCCGTTGGGCATTGGGGGTGGATAGTGTCAGCGACAAGGTTTGGTCGTTCGGGGCGAGAGTTGGCTACGAAGACGCGGGGGAAACGGCGAACACCCAAGTCGTCGTGCACGATTATGGTCCGCGGAAACTGATCTTCGAGGTTCGCGGTTTGCCGACTCCCGATTACAAAGGCGCGAACGTGGGGATCATCGTCGAGGGCTCCAAAGGCTACTTGGTGATGACGTCCTATGCGAGCGGCACCGCATTTGACTTGGAGGGGAAACCGATCAAGCAATTCACAGGAGGTGGGGATGACATGCACTATAAGAACTTCACCGATGCCATGCGTTCTCGCGATTACAGCAAGTTGAATGCGGATATCGAACAAGGCCACCTTTCGAGCGCCCTGTGCCACCTAGGAAACATCTCCTTGCGACTCGGGCAAATGCTTCCGTCTCAGGAGGTTGCAGGGGCGATCAAGTCGCATGGTGGGGATGATGCGATTGCGGATACCTGGCAGCGAACGGCAGAGCATCTCAAGGAAAACGGTGTGAACGACTACTCCATCCAGATGGGGCCGCAGTTGAATCTCGATCCGGTGACCGAATCGTTCACGGGAGCCAACCCGCCCAACCATTGGTTGACTCGCGAGTACCGAGCTCCCTACTCATTGCCAGACGAGGCGACTGTGTAAGGTTCCGCAGTGGGCCAGCAATTGCATCTGGGGGGCCAGCAATTGCATCTGGGGGCCCGCAATCGCATTTGGCTAGATGCTAGGATTTTTCCTGCGCTTTGATGCAGATCTGATTGATAACGCGTTTTACGCCGGTGATGCCTTGGGCCACTCGCATCGCTGCGTTTTTTTGATGCGATTGAACGACGGTTCCCGTTAAGGTGACTTCTCCGCCACGGCATGCGACATCGACATGGCATGGGGAGCGAATGCCTCGCATCGCGAGTTTGCTGTTGATTTGCTGAGTTAGTTTGATGTCGACATTGCTGTTGAGAGACATGGAGGAACTAGTTTCCGGAAGGGGTGGCAGTGCGCAAGGCATAATCCACCCTATCCGATTTTGACCCACGACCCGACTAATTCCAATTGTTTGGAGGAAATAAGCAAACTACCTACCGATACTCGGCGATTCGCTCATGGCAAATCGCGAGTGGAAAACAGATCGCTGCGATGATTCTTAGGTCGGTATCTTCCGCTCTCGAATCCAATCACCGCGAGGGAGGAATCCCTGAACCCTTACGGGGTCGCGGCTGCGGCCGCTGGGGCTGCTTGGGGCGCGGGTGCTGCAGGCGTTGATTCCGGCTGGATGGTAGGATTCCCTTCGAGCGGACGTCGCGGAATTTTTTCATCGCGCATGGCCGCGTTGTATGCGAACGATGCCATGATGACCGACGCTTGTTTCGCGTCATCCTCAATCAATCGCTCGTAGACATCCATGCTGGAGTGGTGGGTACGCGTATCGTATTCGATGGGGTCCTGAATGAACTGGAAGCCCGGAAGTCCAATGCCGGTGAACGACTGGTGGTCGGTACCGCCGGTGTTGGACGAGGTGATCGTCGAGGCGCCCAGGTCTGCGAAGGGGCTCAGCCACGATCGGAAGATCGGTCGTGTGGCTTCGTTCCCTTGCAAATAGATCCCACGGATTTTTCCGGCACCGTTGTCGAGATTGAAGTAGGTCGAGAGTTTTTCGTATTCGGGTTTGACGGCGAGCACCGACGCGACACGATTGCTGTCGGCGTTATCTCCTTCGCCTGATCGCTGCGTCTTGAGCTCACCAAAGTGCTCAGCAACGTAGGCCCGTGAACCGAGAAGGCCTTGTTCCTCACCCGTCCATAACGCCATGCGGATGGTGCGTCGTGGCTTGATGTCGAGCGTTTTCAGAATGCGCACCGCTTCCATCGCGACCCCGCATCCGATGGCGTTGTCGGTGGCCCCTGTGCCGGAGTGCCATGAGTCAAAGTGAGCTCCGAGCATCACGATTTCATCCTTGAGATCGGTCCCTGGGATTTCCGCGATGATGTTGAAGCTATTGAGATCACCATCGTGGTACGTCGACTCGATATCGATTTCGAGTTGAGGCATTACCCCTTTTTCGATCATTCGAACCAATCGGTTGTAATGCTCGGCAGCAACAACCAACTGGGGCAAGATTGGAGGTGAATCGACCGTCCAAGGGCGAGGGCCACGCGATAGCGGGCCGCCTTCACCAGGGCTTCGAGTGTCGCGACCAGGATCGGCTCGGCGGGGCATGGTCGCGGAGGCGACAAAGACGGTGCCGCCATCGCCACGGCCTGCTTCCAGCACCGCCGCGGCTCCTTCATCGTATGCCAATTGCCATTTGTCGGTTTGCAATTGCATGGTGTTGGCTGCGGCATTGCGACGAGGTGGCTGCTGATTCTCCCCTTTCTGGTTCCCATCTCCGTTTGGATTCGAGGCTGCCTCGCGATTCCCGCCATTGCGATTTCCGCCACTTTGCCCCCCATTACCCGGTCCAGGCCCACCGGGTTGGCCTTCGCTGGGGCGGCGTCGGCGTGGAGCGCCGGTATCTGCGTTTGCTAGATTGAGTAGCTCGGCATCCGTTTGGCGGGCGCCCGGGGGATCGAACCAAGGTTTCACTTCGCGAGGAGGAGTGATCAGAACGATAGCTCGCCCGAGCTTGCCTCGGTACTTCTCAAGTTCCTCTGGAGTGTCTGCATCGAGATAGATCGGTTCGCCTCGGACTGTGGTCGGGGTACTGGGTGTCCAAGCCTTGGGATAAGCGATCAACGAAAAGAATTGAGGGGCGACGACGTTGGCTTTGTAGGACTGCAACGACCAACCGCGGCCGAAGGGGCCCCAGCTTTCCAAGTGTGCGTTTTCAAGCCCCCATTCGGCTAGTCGGTTTTTTGCCCACTCGCCGGCGATGCGGCTCTCCGGTGCGCCGGTCAGACGAGGACCATGAACGTCGGTCAGATAACTGATCGTCTCCATGACCTTGGAGCGATCCATCCCTTCTTCTTTGATCTTGTTGATAACGTCGTTATCGATCTTTTCCGATTGGGACATCCCAAGAGTTGGAAAGCCGATCGCTAGTGCGGCTGCTAGAGCGAGTCGCTGCATCTGTTGTTTTTGTTTCATAATTTGCAGTGGTATAGAGTTCGTAAGAACATCGGTTGGGGGAATGAATCTGCAAGTAGCAGGAGTTCGGGAGCATCCAGTCGAACGATGGGCGGTTGTCCTGCAATTGTCTTGAGATCCAGCGCCGGGTTGCATTATGGATGACGGGGCGCCGCGTTGCTATCAGTCGGTTCCAATCCGAAGACGGATTTTCCGAAGGGTTTTTTGTCACGCTTCCTAATCACGATGCGTGTGCCCAGCAGACCATCTACGGAGTATCCGTGGTCGACGCCGGTGAGGAACGAACCCAAAGAGATACGGCATTCGCCAACAAAATGGTAAAACTGGTCACAAGGAAGACGATGGCCGCCGAGCTGAGCCCCCCCTTTAGGATTTGGGAGGTGGCGCCTGTTTTGAGTCCTTGAGTGAAGTCAGGCCACAACTGGCCGTAGATCAGTTCGGCCGCGGCGGTGTAGGTGGTAGTCATAATAAAGATCATCGGCAGGATCGTGACCCAAGCGTACTTGCCTCGGCCTTCGCGAAAGAGCCATGTGGTGACGACGCACAGAGCGATCGCCGCGAGGAGTTGGTTGGCGATGCCGAACATGGGCCAGATGGTTTGGATGGAGCCGGTCCAAATCAACGAGCCCCAGCCGATGGTGACCATTGCGGTGCAGAGCCAAACACCGGGCCACCAGTCCATCTTCTGGAACTTCGGTGAGAAATTACCGAGGACTTCTTGGAGCAGGAATCGGGCGATGCGTGTTCCTGTATCGATCGTAGTAAGGATGAAGAGTGCTTCGAACATGATGGCAAAGTGAAACCAGTATTTGATCAGCCCATCGAGGGAAGCTATCGGAGCTACTTTGGCGATAGCGCCGGTCATGATGTTCGCCATACCAACGGCCAGTGTCACCGCGCCTCCGGTCCGGCCACGAAGCGTCTCACCGCCGACCTGCGACTCGATCGTGTCGAGGTGATCGATGTCGGCATGCATTTTGCTGAGCGTCTCCGCGTACTGTTGGGCTTTGGACATATCGATATTAATCGCCCAATAATCTGCAACTGGGAGTGCCGCCGCTGCGATCAAAGCGCACACTGCCACCATGCCTTCCATGAGCATCGATCCGTAGCCGATCATACGAAGGTCTTTTTCGGAGCTTGCCATCTTTGGCGTGGTACCGGAGGAAACCAACGAGTGGAACCCCGATACCGCCCCGCACATGATGCAGATAAAGACGAATGGGAAGATACCACCGTAGAGATTAGGGCCGCCGCCGTAGGCAAAGAACGTGTTGACCGCGGGTGCTTCCATGCGAGGATTGGCGATGACCACTCCCAACATCAACAATAGGATAGTCCCGATCTTGAGGAAGCTGGACAGATAATCGCGGGGGCAAAGCAATAGCCAAACCGGAAGGATCGAGGCGATGAAACCATAGAAGCAAATCGCCGCGATGATCCCTTCGCGCGAGAACTGGAAATAGGGTTCGAGCGGAGAACCCGGAATCCAATTCCCGGCTACGGTGGCTGCGAGTACGCCCGCTGCGCCGACCAACGACGCTTCGATGACACGGCCTTTGCGGAATCGGTACATGTACCAACCGACAAAAAGGGCGATGGGTATCGTGCAAGCGATCGTAAAGGTTCCCCATGAGCTACCGCGGATAAACTCGAACGACTTGGCCGGGATCTCAATCGGTGCTCCATTGTTGGTTGCGGCATTGTTGTTTGCGGCCGAAGCATCGCGCGATGCGACAGGGATGTCGATGGAGAATGTTTCGCTCCGAACGATCGTCGTTCCAGTGGGGTAGGTTACCGCGGAGCCGCTCGGAATGCTGAGTCGATCGATGGCTTCCGAGATTCTTGTGCGAACGACCTCTCCCTTGGGCGCGATGGTGCTCCCCGGAACCAAAGCAACCTTGTCACCACCTAACGCTTTGACAACAACCACGCCCAGTCCGGAGAGAGCGATGATGACGATGAACAGAATAGAGATCGACGTCAGCAGGCCCAGTTTGGGACCGAGCAGCCCGCGGGCGATTTGAGCGAGGGACTGGCCATTATGTCGCACGCTGGCCGCCAGGACCAAAAAATCCTGGACAGCTCCGGCGAGGCAAACTCCGATGACCAGCCAAATCAGTCCGGGCATGTACCCAAATTGGACTGCCAAGACCGGGCCGATCAATGGTCCAGCCCCCGAGATTGCGGCAAAGTGATGGCCGAACAAGATCCATCGATTGGTCGGATGGTAATTCTGCCCATCATTAAGCCGATGCGCGGGGGTGACTCGCTCTGCATCCAGCACCGCAACCCGGGCCGCTAAAAACGAGCTGTAGAATCGGTAAGCGACCGCCATCGCGGCCAACACCCCCAGCAACAGTGGCATAGCGTGCATAAGGCTTTTTGATCCCTCTCGCGTGGTAAATTAAAGAAACTTTGCAGGTCGCTTGCCGGGGGAACGCAGGTCGCTACAGTATGCAGTCGGCAGAGCGTTAACAGCTTAGCATTTGCGTTCACTTTTTGTTGCATCTGGAGGGACGAATCATGGCGGATTCGGATCCTGGGGCTGCACCGAAGAAGGCGGAAGGCGGATGGTATTGGTGGCGAGACCGATGGGTAGACGGTCCGAGCCGAGACCACCGAAAGAATGCGGGTTGAGCTGACAGAGCTGGGTCGGGTGTGGTCCCGATCGCTCTGACCTTTGACGGACCGCAGGGTGTGCTACGCCGAATCTGTTTGTCCCTATTTTTATGAGAGTGGATCGCTGAATGTCTTCGGAAAACAAATTCAAGCTCGAGTACATTTGGTTGGACGGGTATCTGCCCGAGCCCAATCTACGCAGCAAAACAAAGGTTGTTGACAAAGCGCCAACATCCGTCTCGGATCTTCCAATGTGGGGATTCGACGGTAGTTCTACCCAACAAGCAGAAGGCCGGAGTTCGGACTGCCTGCTCAAGCCGGTCGCACTGTATCCCGATAGCACTCGCAAGAACGGTTTCCTCGTTCTCTGCGAAGTTCTCCTGCCCAACGGTGAGCCTCACCCATCGAATTACCGCGCCATGGTCGAGGAAATGCCCGACTTGTGGATCGGTTTCGAGCAAGAGTACTTCTTCTACGAGAACGGTCGTCCTCTCGGTTTTCCCGAGGAAGGCTACCCAGCTCCCCAAGGTCCTTATTACACCGGTGTTGGTTACAAGAACGTTGGCGATATCGCTCGTCAAATCGTCGAAGAACACATCGATATCTCCCTCGACGCTGGCATCAACCTCGAAGGCATCAACGCCGAAGTGGCCAAGGGGCAGTGGGAGTTCCAGATCTTCGCAAAGGGTGCGAAGAAGGCTGGTGACGACATGTGGGTTGCTCGCTACCTGATGTCGCGGTTGGCCGAGAAGTATGGAATCGACATCGAGTTCCATTGCAAGCCGATCCGTGGTGACTGGAACGGCTCCGGGATGCATACCAACTTCTCGTTCGACAAGCTTCGAAACGATGGTGGCAAGGAATACTTCGAGAAGCTCATGGCTGCATTCGACAAGTATCGCGATGAGCACATCGCTGCATACGGTCCAGACAACCATCTCCGGTTGACCGGTCTCCACGAGACCCAGTCGATCGATAAGTTCAGCTATGGCGTTGCCGACCGCGGTGCTTCGATCCGAATCCCACACAGCTTCGTCAACAGCGGCTACAAGGGGTACTTGGAAGATCGACGTCCAAACTCGCAAGCCGATCCGTACAAGATCTTGTCGCGTTTGGTCAAGACGATCAAGTCGGTTAGCTAATGGGTACGTCTGTTAGATAACGGTTTTGATCAGCGAGGAGACCGTTTTGTGTTGTTCTCGCAACGAAGCAAATAACAAAGGCGTCCGGTAATCCGGACGCCTTTTCCGTTTCTCAAACGCGAATTCAATCGAGGACGTGTTTCTGGACAGAGTCGCTGCAACACTGGCAGTTTGCGATCCATGAGCGGGATCAGCGAACGTCTGAAACAGTTTTGCGGAGCCAGATATGTTGGCGTAGACGTGCAGGCTTAGCCTTGCCGAAGTATGCCTCTGATACTCTTTGTTGCCACCCAAGCGATTGCGAGCGTTGCAAGAGCCATCAGTGCCAAAGGCAATGCATGTTCGAGCGACGTCAAGTAATGAGCCGGTTCGTTGGAATCGGTTTTTCCATGGCCTGGATGCGCGAAAGCGTTAGGTGCACAGACCGCGAACGCAGTGATTGCAAGAAATCTCGATGGCATCGTTGACCCGCTCGGATGGCTTTGGATTGAATGGAGCAATACGTTTGGAGTTGAGTCGGGCAGCCAATCCGGTTTTTCGTTCAGCTTTGCGACCAGCAACGATGACACTATGCCCCATTTCTCCGCCGGACGCAAGGCGGTATGGGAGGCAATACGGTGTTATACTCATCATTGGAACAGACCAATAACTTTTGATTGCACGCAACCCATCAAGTATGGGAAGGGTTCCATGAAGGCCTCCGATCCGATACCCGCCGCTATCCCCCGTACTCGCAGTCCGCGAATACCGAGTTTTGTTTGGCTTCTGACAGTCGCTTGCGCATTGCTCAGCGCTTTTCTTTTTTTCAATGCGTACCGCAGTCAAGGTGATTTGATCGAAATCGAATTCGAGCAAGGGTTCGGATTACAGACAATGGACTCGCTGCGTTTCCGTGGAATTGAAATCGGGCGCGTTGAGAAAATCGAACTGCGGGAATCGCATCCGGGAATCTTGGTTTCCGTACGGCTTGCTCCCAAGGCTCGAGAGGTAGTAACCGACGGAACAATCTTTTGGATAGTTCGGCCGACGGTATCTCTCGAAGCCGTTCGCGGGTTGGAGACCATTGTCGGGCCCAAATACATGGCGATGGAGCCTGGGCGCTCCGAGACCCACCGCTCGATTCGGTTCCAAGGTCTCGAAGCTCCCCCCGCGATCACTCCGCGAGAAGGGGCAATTGAAATCGTACTAGACGCCAAGAAGCGTTACGGACTCGACAGCGGAGCACCTATCCATCATCGCGGGTTTCGTATCGGGGACGTGCTGTCGGTAGGTTTAGCGAGCGATGCTAGGAGCGTCATTGTCCGATGCGCGATCGACCCGGAATACCATGAACTGGTGAGGAGCAACTCCCAGTTTTGGGTGCGCAGCGGTGTGCGATTCGATCTCGGATTGAGTGGCCTCAAGTTCGAGGCGGATAGCTTGGGACAAATCCTCGTCGGCGGTGTTGAGTTCGCAACTCCTGATGCACCTGGACCGGTCGCGACCACTGGTAGTCGATTTGTTCTGCATGATGCCCCTGTCGATGAATGGCTGCAGTGGCAGCCTTCGCTTCCGTACGGTGTCCTCTGGGATCGCATGCAGCAGCAGTCACCAACATCGCATCGCGTCGCCGTCCGTTGGAAGCAGAAATCGTTTGGCTTCACAGTACAGCGACAGCGGGTTGGATGGGCGCTGCTCCTCGATGACTCCTCCATGATCTGCCGAAGCGATTTGCTGGCGGTCCCAACAGACGCGTTGGATGGTTCGTTGGTGATGGAGGTCTCGGGCTTGACCCAAACATCCTTCGAGCCAACATCCACCACGGCCCTATCCGGTGGAGTTGAGATGGCACGAGTTCTGCTCTCGCAACCGCTCGATCCGGCGACCAATCCTTTTCCGAGTCGAAATGTCGATGCGTCCCGATCAACCAACGATCTGACCGATGTTTTGATCGTTGGTCCCGATGCTTCACGCGGTATCCTAGTCGATCGCAATCGGTTGGATTTACCATCCCGAAGCGATGTCTCTGCAGAGAGCGCTGTGCGAAAAATGGGCTGGACTATCCGAAACGGTCTGCAGATTTCGAAGGAACTGGATGGAGCCCCGGTCGTTTCACTTCCGTCCGGCGATTGGATCGGTTTTCTATGCTTTGATGGCGATCAAGCCTGGATTACGAAGAAGCCATGATCCTGAGTTCCCGAGCAACACGTGTGGAAATCTTCATCTTTGAATCAGGGTGTCCCGCAACACGAAGGGGGCGACGGTAGCAACTATTCGCGAAAAACTGCTACAATAAAGAGGTCGACTGAGGTGCCGTAGTTCCTTGGTAAGACACGCAAGCATCTTTTCTCGACCCAAAACTGACAACAAGGAATCTCGTCTCGTGGCCGGACGCATTCAAGGAAAAGTCATCGAGGTGACTCCCGAGGGGGATTTGGTCACCGATTTGACGTCAGTGGAGTTGGCGCAAGTTAGCAGATCCTCTGAAACCAAAGTGATCGTCGATGAAGAGCATGAGACGTTTGGAATTTTTGGTTCGGCGCACGAACAACCCCCGATGACCCTCATCGCCATCCTCGATGCAGATGCACCTCTTCGTTTGCATTTAGTTTCTGATTCCGCCTCGATGATGCTTGGGGTTCGCGCCGGCGCCCCGGTAGAAGTCTGCTGGTGATGTACGGCATTCTGAATCTGAACAAGCCCCTCGGTCCGACCAGTCGCGAATGCGTCAATCGAGTTGGTCGAGTCATGCCAGGTATCAAATTAGCGCACGCGGGGACCCTCGATCCTCTCGCCAGTGGCGTATTGGTGCTATTGGTCGGTCCTGCGGTCCGTTTGATGGAAGAAGTGCACACCTTCGACAAAGAGTACGTTGGTACTTTTCGTTTAGGGCAAACCAGCCCATCGGGTGATTTGGAAATGGAAGTGACCGATTGCCCCATCCCTGGGGGGCTCGACGCTCAAAGCATACTCGACGCGATCCCTCAGTTCCTCGGTTCGATTGAGCAACGGCCTCCTTCCTACTCAGCGGTGCGAGTGGATGGCAAGCGTGCGCATGTGCAAGCTCGACTAGGTGTGGCCGTCGAGGTTCCGATGCGGTCGATCACGATTCATGCATTGGAGTTGCTCGATTTTGCGTTCCCCGAATTTACGTTACGGGTTTCCTGCAGTACCGGGACCTACATGCGATCGCTCGGGGCCGATATTGCGAGATCTCTTGGGACCGAAGCGGTGATGACTCGATTGCAGAGAACCCGAGTGGGGCCCTTGAGCGTTGAAAATTCCGTATCGTTGGAAACGATCGAATCTCCCGAGTGGGATCATCAATTAGTCCCGGCGACACTCGGTGCGCATAACATGCCTCAATGGCGCGTCGATGATTCCGTGATGCGGCGCATCCTCGATGGGCAACGCTTGCCATTCAGCGACATCGCGGGAGTCGGTGCTAATTGGGAAGATGTATTCGGTACGGATGTTGCTTCAAACTTCGACGCACGGGGGGCGGTGGTCGATGTCAAGGGAGTTCTCCGTGCGATCGTGGAGCGGAAAGAGGATGGGAGTTGGCGATGCCACAAAGGGATCGCGCATTGGGACATTTTGCCTTCTTGAAAACGAGTTCGGCAGCGGGATGGTTTCATGATCACCGAAGCCTGAACCGCTGAGAATTAGATCAAATATCGGAGAGCTTTCCGGGGGGCCAAGCAGCCCGCAACGCGTTCAGGACCGCTAGTACATCGATGACTTCCTGTGCCACCGCGCCGCTGACAGGGTTGAGAAATCCAAAGGCGGCCAGGGACATGCCGATGACACTCAGCGCCATGCCGCCGAGAGCACTTTGCAGTGCGATCTGCCTCATACGCCGGCCCACATGTAGGAACTCATCGACACGTTGCAATGTGTTGTCCATCACGACAACATCGGCAGCTTGGGCGGTGACATCGCTATTGGTCCCGATGGATATCCCCACCGACGCGGCCATCATTGCTGGAGCGTCGTTGATGCCATCACCCACATACAAGCACTTTGCGCGCTCTGTTTCACGCCTCACGATCTCTAGTTTCTGCTCCGGCGTTTGTTGGGCAAGAACCTCGCTGATGCCGACTTGTTCGGCCAAATACCGCGCCTCCGACAGACGATCTCCCGAGAGGATCATGACCCGATTGATGTGGTGGTATGCTTCGAGATGCTCAACAAAAGCACGGCTATCAGAACGAGGCGCATCGCGCATCTGGTAAGTCGCCGCATAGGTGTCGTTGATGACAACCATGCATTCCAAGCCTTCTCCGGAGGCTGAAAGGTTTTCAAGACCACGGATGTTCATCGTGCCGATCTTACGGCGACTGGTCACCAAAATCTTTTGGCCGTCGACGACGCCCGTTAAGCCCATTCCAGGGGCTTCGCTTACCTGGGTCGCTGCCCGCTTCGCCAGCCCCTCGGTCTCTGCTTGGCTGACAATAGCTCGCGAGAGAGGATGTTTGGAATACTGCTCAAGGCTCGCTACCAGCGATAATACTTCACGCGAATCGAAACCGGGTGCGACCAATTGCTGGGTCAGTGTCGGCTCCCCGTAAGTGAGTGTGCCCGTCTTGTCAAAGATCGCGGTGCGGCACTGGGGGATCTGCTCGAGTGCTACAGGACTCTTTACGATAATCGCACGCGATGCGCACAAGGAAATGGATCCCAGGATTGCGATGGGTATGGCCAGCAGCAGCGGGCACGGAGTTGCGATGACTAGGACGGAGAGGAATCGAGTGGCATCGCCGGAAAACCACCATGCTGCGAATGCTACGAGCAATGCGACCGGCGTAAACCATGCGCCTAGCTGATCTCCCAATCGTCTCAAATTCGGTCGCGTCTGTTCCGATTCATGCATCACTTCCATAATCTTCGCATACCGCGAATCGGATGCTTCGTGTGTCGACTGGATGACCAGCATCGAATCACCGTTCACTGCTCCGGAGATGACTGCGGAACCGATCGTCTTGGTGATTAAAAAGGGTTCTCCCGTAAGGTAGGACTCGTCCATGACGCTGTGGCCATCGACCACGGTACCATCGACTGGGCAGACATCGTGGGGGTAAATGACGATCTGGTCTCCGATGCGAATCTCGCTGAGTGGGATCTGCTCCACCTCCGCTCCTTTTTGGCGGTGGGCAATACTCGGCATCCGTTTCGCGAGCGACGAGAGAACGCTCGTAGCATTGGACAACGCATACGACTCGAGCGCTTCTCCACCAGACAGCATCAAAACAATAATCGCGCCTGCTAGGTATTCTCCGAGCAGGATCGACACAATGATGGATATTCCTCCGAGGAGGTCAGCGCCGAATTGCAATCGAAAGACTTTGGCGAGCAAGTCTCCGACGAGAGGGATTCCGCCGAGAACGAGGGTGATCCAGAGTGGCCAGTTGGATACATTGCCCGGCAACTGCCACGCATAGTGCATCAGCAAGTGGAGCACTATGCAGAGGAACGCGCATACGGCTATGGCTGTGGTCTGGAAACGCTCAAGGAAGACCTTCCATGAAAGTGGCTCTGAAGGGGTCGCACTGCTCGCCGATTTCGTCGTAGGTTTGGCTAGCATGACCGGATAAGCCGCTTCATCTCGAATACAGCCTCCTTCATCCCCACCAAAACTGCCCTGGCTACGATGCTGTGGCCGATATGAAGTTCTCGCATTCCCGGAATCGATGCAACGGGAATCACGTTGTAGTAGGTGAGGCCATGCCCCGCGTGCAAGTGAAGTCCCAAATCGATCGCATGCTGGCCCGCCCGGGTTAATCGATCCAGTTCCTGTGTTTGTGCGGAGCCTGTCGCGTGTGCATACTGCCCGGTGTGCAATTCGATCGCTTCCACTCCAAGTTCTTTCGCAATGTCGACTTGTTCCTGCTCGGGATCGATGAACAAGCTGATTGCGATTCCGAGTCTCTTGAGTCGGTCGATCGCATCCAAAAGAACTTTGGATCGGGGCCGTAGATCGAGCCCACCTTCGGTGGTGACCTCTTCCCGTTTTTCTGGCACGAGGGTCGCTTGATAAGGCAGGACCTCGCATGCTAACGCGACAATTTCGGGAGCGCACGATAGTTCGAAGTTCATCTTGGAGCGGATGGTTTCCTTCAGGACACGCACATCGCGGTCTTGGATGTGCCGACGATCCTCTCGCAGATGGACCGTGATCGAGTCGGCGCCACCTAGCTCTGCTAGAACAGCTCCAGCGACCGGATCAGGCTCAACGGTCCTGCGTGCTTGTCGAATCGTTGCAATGTGGTCTACGTTGACGCCTAATTCCACCATCCGAAAACTCGCGTTCGCACAATCACCCCAAAATGTCCACAGGAATCCGGTTCGGAAAACCCGTGCAGAAACAACGCTCGGCACGCCGGACGAACGCTTTGAAATTCAAAGCGAAATTCCTGAGTGTCCTCGATCTTCTCACGATATCTCACAACGGCTTAAAAGCCAAGAACCCAATTGCGGCGGGTACGATCGAGCTAAAGATTGTACGCGGATATTTCGCTGTTGGATCAATCTTCATCATCGCTTCAGGTTCCAAGTCCTAGAGTGAAGGAAATAACCGTCACGCCTCTTTTCTCGGTTACGATTCTTTTCACCGTCGGAGGGATGATCATGGCAAAGCGTTTTTCATTTCGCGCACTCCAATTGGAGTCTCTCGAACTGCGGCAATTGATGGCGAGCGACCTTCCTGGGTTGCTCCAAACCGGTTTCTTAGAGACGTACTCGGTCGACGGAACCGGGAATAACCTTGTGCACATCGAATGGGGATCGACGGACGAGCAGTTACTGCGGTTGGCCAGTCCCCAATACTCCGACGGCATTGCTTTGCCAGGTGGAACCACTCGTCCAAGCCCTCGGGAGATCAGCAACACGGTCTCCGACCAAGGCTCCACAGGGATGGTGAATCAAGGCCGAATGTCTGCATTCGCATACGCATGGGGGCAATTCATCGACCACGATTTAGGGCTCACACCGACCGGTGCCTCGGAAAAGCTTTCTATTGCGATTCCAAAGGGGGATCCTTATTTTGACCCTGCAGGCACGGGTACAAAAACCATGTCGCTCGACCGTTCGGCCATTGCCTCAGGGACCGGGACCAGCACCTCAAATCCTCGCCAACAAATCAATGCGCTGACCGCTTGGCTCGATGGCTCAATGATTTACGGATCGGATACGGTTACCGCAAAATCCCTTCGGACGATGGTAGACGGCAAAATGAAGCTTGCTGCTGACGGAATGCTGCCTCTCAACAATAGCCAGAATTTTCCTTCGGGAACCGTCCCCATGTTTAATGGTTCGCCGACACTTTCATCGGACCAGATGTTTGCCGCGGGTGAAGTACGGGCCAACGAGAACATCGAGCTTTCGAGTCTGCAGACCTTGTTTATTCGCGAGCACAATCGCTGGGCGACGATTCTCAAGACCAAGAGTACGTCATTGACCGATGAAGAACTTTACGTCCGATCTCGATCCATTGTCATCGGCGAGCTTCAGTCGATCACGTTCAATGAATGGCTACCGTCGATCCTAGGTCCCAAGGCGATTGGTCCCTATCGAGGCTACAATCCGAGTACCAATCCGCAGTTGAGCAATGAGTTTGCAACCGCAGCATTTCGCTTTGGGCATAGTTTGCTCGGCGATGAAATCGGATTTTTGGATAGCAGTGGCAAGGCCATCGTTGAGGATGTGGCCCTTTCGGATGCCCTGTTCAATCCTGTTCTACTCCAGAAATTCGGGCTTGAGCCAATCCTGAAGTATCTGGCTAGTGATTCCGCTTCGGAGCTAGACATCAAAGTTGTGAACAGCGTGAGGAATTTCCTGTTTGGCCCTCCTGGGGCGGGAGGATTGGATTTGGTTAGCTTGAATATTCAGCGTGGACGTGACCATGGACTGGCCAGTTACAACGCAGTCCGTGCATCGATGGGATTGCCCAAGGTCAAGGGCTTCGAAGGGATTACAAGCGATGTTGCGATGCAGAATAAGCTCAAAGCCCTTTATGGAACGGTCGACAATATGGATCTTTGGGTCGCGATTTTGGCCGAGGATCATGTTCCAGGAGGCAATCTCGGGCCGACCGGTACCAGGATTGTTGCCGCACAATTCGAACGCATTCGCAACGGTGATCGCCTGTGGTACCAACGAACCTTCAATGGCTCCCTGCTCAATGAAATCCAAAGGACAACACTTTCCGATGTGATCGCGAGGAATACATCGCTGAAGAATGTGCAGGCCAACGTCTTCGTATTTTATCCGAGAGTCGAAGGGATGGTCACTGCGGATCTGCCAGGAGGTAATCCCTCAGGAGCGTTGCGAGGAGGCCCCGTGCGACCGAACCCTGTCGCAGTACCGTTGGCGGGTTGGACCGTTTCGTTGATCGACCAAGATGGCGTGGAGGTTGCCTCCACACGTACGGATTCGCGAGGCCAATTCCGATTGGACTCTATCTCCGGCCTAAAGACGGGTTCTTTCAAAATCCAGTTGACCAAAGATCCCATGGGAAATAGGGTCGTTCGAGGGGATTCGCAATGCGTAGGGATCCAACGGGGTGATCAAGTCGTAACGGGGATTCGATTGAGTTTGCCTCTTCCTCGAGGCTTGCAAGCACCGTTAGCCGCAACGGCGGTTGTGCTGAAGAAATCCAAGTTAGCAACCGATTCGGTTTTCTCAGAATTGGGGCGATGATTTCCTAATAGCACGTTGAAAAGCGATCGAACTTGTAGCGGTGCAGCGCAAGCTGCCCGGTTTCTCCCCATAAAGCGAGACTTACCGGACGGCTCGCGCTGTTCCGCTCCCGTTTTTCAACAGACTGCTAAAGATGGTAGCTCTTTCATTGCCAGGGGGCCATTTGGGGCCCTGGCAAAATAACTCTCGGTTCGGTTTGAGAAGTTTGGCGTTGCGAATTAAACTTCGCTGACCGAACTCCAAGCACGTCCTTGAACCGATGAGTACTAAATTGCGATCCCGCAAGTCACTAAAGCGATCCCGCATGTCACTACAGCAGCGTATCTTGGCGATCGCGTCGTTGATGCCCGCTTCGATGGTAGCTCCGAATCTGCCTCTGTTGTCGATTGCTAGCAGTTCTGCAGTGTGTCTCTCCATCGCAGGCATGGTGGGTTGTGGATCCCGTTCGGAACAGACGGCGGCTGCAACGGCCGGCTCCTCGTCGACGAGTGCATTAGCCAACGGTTCCGCACCGTCTAATCTCATCGAGTTCGTCGATAGAACCATCTCGGAGAATCGCGATCGCAGGTTGCTGTCGATTGATCGTAATGCAGCGTGGCAGGTAGCCCATGGAGCGGTGGCGTACGGTCTCGAGCTTCCCTTGGATGTCGACGGGACTCGCACGCCTGCATTGGGTTATTTATTCTCAGGTGGGGCCATGCGAGGTTGGCAGTTGTCGGCTGGGCCAGTGCATCCAGTAACAGGCCGGCCGATGCTAAAGGCCTTTGTGGAAGCGGGGAGTTATGTTGGCCAAGGCCACGTCGATCAGTTCTTGGGATATATCTCGCAGAACCACCTACCCCTCGATCTGGAGGTCTTGGTCGACAATCAGAAGTTGACCCTCGAGGATTGGGGGCGGACGGCGCAGTGGGAGATACCCAACAATCCGTACCGCGAATACAGCTGGACCTTGATCGCCCTTACGAACTTGTTCCCCAACGACTATGAATGGCAAGCGGCTGATGGCAAGACCTGGACATTGGAGCCGCTGGTCGAGTTCGAGGCCAAGCAGGATCTTACCGACAGCCCGTGTGGCGGCATGCATCGTTTGATGGGGCTGGCGCACGCGGTGAAGTATTGGAAAGCGAGAGGGCTTGGGTTTCGAGGTGGATGGGCGCTCGCCGACCAAGTTGTCCGCAACTCGATCGACACGATTCGCAAGTTCCAAAACTCCGATGGGACGTTTTCTGCGAATTACACATCTCGACCGGGTACGAGTTCGGATCTGACCACACGTATTGGTACAACAGGTCATACTCTTGAGTTCATTGCATTCGCATTGGACGACCGAGAACTTCAGGCCCCATGGGTCGAGCGCGCGGTCCGGCGACTTTGCGAAATGCTTGAGGCAGCTAATGAAGTCGAGTTGGAGTGTGGCGGCCTCTACCATGGCCTTGCAGGCTTAAAACTCTATCGCGACAGGATGCAATCACTGGGAGCGAAATCGGTGAGTAGCTCGACTCGTTAAACCAAATCGCACAGGGCCGTTGTCCCCAGCCCCGCAGTGTTTTGTTGCAAACCATCGCTCAGATTCGCCTACAGGAAATCTGTTGTGGATCTTGCGTATGCTCCATTGCTGGTCTCGTTCGGCGACGAGTGATCTGCAGAAGGTACCTCGCCAAAGGAGATTTGGCAGATTTAAACTATCTCGTTTTCAAAGTATGCTTGAATTGAAACTGGAATTGTCTTGATGCATTTCTTTAAGTAATGAAAAAAGCCGGTGCTAAGAGTAGCCCCGGCTTTAAAATAGTCTGCGAATTTAGACTCGGATCAATCGGGAACTGTGACTACCATGCCGTCTTGAATAGAACCCATAGCTCGGTAGGTCGTGAGATCGATATCGTTCGCAATGTAACGTACGCTGCCGTCAGCGAACGCGAAATTTCCTCCAGTCGCATGGTCGCTGGTGAAGCCAAGATTGTTTTGCCAATCTTCAAAGCATAGTTCGCGACCTCTTCGGGGCGATTGTCCTGCTGCCTGTGAGCATCGCGCGATATCATTGAGTGGTATGGCGGTTGTCGCTACACAACCTTTAAAGTAGTACCACCAATTATCTCGATTGTAGCTTCCGACGGATTCGCCAATCATCATCGTGTTACTCAACCCGTCTTTAATCGATGCGATCAAGGTATTGCAAGGTCGTCCTGGTGCGGTGAATGCACCACTCGTTGGTGTTGACCTTCTCATCGGCTCGTATCCTTTGTAACCGGCAAAGAAAATTCCATTGCCGTTTCCGAAGTTGTTCCCATTGTTGATCATGAATGGGTCTGAGTTGAAGTTCTTGGGATCAGCGCTATTGAGTGGGGGGCCCACCGGAATCGCATAAAGCCCCCAAATCCAATTGCTACCCGACACACCTTTGTAGCTGGTGGTCGCAAATGGACTAGCCGCTCGATCACCACGATTTCCGAGTGGTGTTACCGTGGTGTCGCTCGGGCATCGAAATAACGGTAGTCGCTGTTGTGCAACCGCTAAGTTCTGAACATTATTTACGTCAGCGGTCATCACAATCGAGCGATACAGCGTGTCTTGTTCTATGTAAGGTAGTATGTTTGTCATCCAAGAAATTTGCGTAACTCCCAACGGTGGCGGTTCATCAAGGATGTCTAGCGGGGGAGATGCTGCGATAAAGTCACCATAGTTCCCCGGCATCTGCTTTCGAGCGCCTTCAAAGCTGGTGACGGCTACTCCTAACTGCCTGATATTGCTACTGCAACTCATTCGACGTGCTGCTTCGCGAGCTGCTTGGACGGCGGGCAACAGCAATCCAACCAATACGCCGATGATGGCGATCACCACCAGCAGTTCGACCAAGGTGAAGCCTCGTCGACGAAGCCGAGTACGCATAGACATGTTTTCTATCTCCAGAATCTGAAAAGTTGACCAGCCCACAAATCGAAACAAGTTGCTTAAGAAACAAGTTGCGAAAGATGTGCCGGAACGCGAGCAATGTTGCAGTGCTCGTTTCGCCTTGGCGGTCAGGTGCCTGCAGAGTGAACTCGGCAGTGTGGTGTGCAGCGGCGGAAATCGAAGTCTTGGCCGAGATTGCTCCATTCAAGGCCTAGTTCTATGGTACGGGATGCAGGTGCAATGTCAAGAAATCCAATAAAATCCCGATGAAATTAGAGGATATTCCACGTTCAGGCTTTGCCGGTTGCGCGGTCGATGGGTACACCGTTCGCGCGGCTTACTCATCACCTCGTACGGGCGTCAAGCGTCGCTGTTTCGCAGGTTTTCGTTCGCTGGAGGCGTCGACCAAGCGACGCGATTCCGCAAGCCGCGACAAGGCTGACTACCGGCACCGCTGGACCTCGCATTCGCATATTGCTCCAGTAAACGCTGTGGACCATCATTAGGCTGAGTACTAACGCCAGCCCGGGAGCCCAGGCAAACCAAGCGAATCGAAGCCTTTTCAGTCTCGTTTGCCCGTGGATCGCAGCCCCATCCATGGGCGATCGCTGACGCCATGCTAAGAACCCGGCCACCAGCCCGCTTACCGCACATCCATACACGGCCCCATACCAAAGGAAGATTCCCCAACGAACGCCCAGGCCAGCTTGTCTCTCCGAAGGCCACATCGCCCAAAACCAGCCGAGACGCACCGCGCACGCTCGAAAAAACACCCGCAGTTCGGATCGGATGGTTTCCATTGCCAGCCGATTGGCCAACCGGTCGCTAGCGATCTCGCTCGAGCCGTCGAGCACCGATCGCTCGGCTCGCCACCTAGTATGAAATGCTTCCTCGTTCCACTCGCGCGACCCCGACGAGCGAAGATGCTCATAAAGGACGGGATTGTTGGCCAAGTACAGCGTGTAGCCACCGTGCGTCGTGGTCACAACAGGGTGACCGAGCATGTTCTGGTTGCGTATCCCCCAATCACCGAGGATCGCACCAAAGGCTACCACCAAAATGGTCCCATTCAGGACCGTTCCCCATCGCCATAGGAAGTTGCGTTGGTGGAAGAGAACTCGGCCGGTAGCATTACCGAGAAGCCATAGGACCAACCAAGCCAACGCGGTGGGGCGGCAAAGGCATGCGAGACCGAGTGTCACGCCCAATAGCAAACTCCGTAGGATTTGGTGCCCCAGCAATTCATGCGGATGTTCCAAGCGGGGAAGTACTTCCTGTGGCGGCGATTCACGTTTTCCAGGATCACCATGGCGCCGCCATCGCTCAAACCATGGTCGCCGTGCAATGGCGAGCCACCATGCCAGCACTCCTAGAAATGTTGCAAGTGTTTCCGTCATCACCAGGGTCGACTGTCTGAGCAAAATCGGATCGATCAAGACCAATCCGGCAGCGATAGCACTGATCGTCTGCGATAGCGACAAACGCCGACCAATCTTGAAAGTCAGCCAGCAGGTGAGTGCGCCAAGCATTGCGTGCGCAATAGCAATTCCCAAGCATTCGCCGCGTGCGTTGTTTGGCATTACCAACCAAGAAAGCATCCAGGGATACAGTGGTGGCCGGTACGCGGTCGGTACTGCTTCGCCATCGGTTCCCATGAGGCCATAGACGCCGGTCCTCGCCCATGTGGTTGCCAGCGACCGGTAGGCATCGGGATCTTCGCGAAATGAATCGGAACTCGCTGTGATTACAGCCATCCGAATCGCGAAGCAAAGGGCGATCGCCGCGCCCCATTTCCAACCGGATCTTCCTGGTCTGGGGCTAACTCGTTCGGGGCTAACTGGAGGCACCAGGTGACCAACCTAGTTTGGGCGTTAGTTCTGTCTTCATCGGCATGGACTGTATGCCTTGGATGCGTTGCTTCGCACGCCCGACGTCTTCCTGATTCCAATGAGGTTGCAACTTCAATCGGAACGTTCGGGACTGGCCACCTTGCAAGCGGACCACGCGACCTTGTTGCTCCTCGAAGGACTTCGTATTTGGAAATCCGGTAGCGGGCTCGATCCCGAGAACGTATCCATCCTCGACCCCGGCAGTATTCTTCCAAAAATTGAGGCATGGGAGAGTTCGTGTATCGAAGTGAACACTGTATCCGAGCGACTCATCGCTGTTGGTGAGCATCGCTTCGGTCCAATGGTTTTCGTCCGCCAACGGTGTGGAGTAGTAGACTTGTTCGCGGAACCCGTCCTGAGGGCCTTGGCATACACTCCAATCGTCGATCCCTTCCGCCGCGCGGTCGTCGCGAGGAGCAACTGTTTCCAATGCGGCGAATAGCTTCGAGCCAGCTTGCAATAGAGGTTGGCCCAAATTGATGTGGTAGAGCAATTGCATGGTGCCCGTCGACGTCAATGGATTGGTGACCTTGTCCGTGATTTCGATCTCGCTCGAATTGACCTTGAATCGAATCCGCGACTCGAGTTCCAGGGTGTAGACGAGAAACCTCGATTCGGTCACTGTTCCGATGACCTCGAGGACTCCTGATTGGGTGTCCACTTCGACTCTCAGCGAGTGGGCTGGCAAATTGGCGATACGTCCGTGAACGCTATACCGCACGTTCCCTTGTTCGGTGAACTCAGGTGCACCGTTGCTGAGCAGTCCACAGCGGACCAACAACTCATCGAAACCTTCGAGCCAGCCGATGCCTGATGGGTCGCCGATCGGGACCAAGCTTGGATGGACTGGACCGCGTACCGGACTCTGCCAACCCAATTCCGTGTTACCGAACCAACACTTCCATACCCCCATGCCGCGAGCTGGCAGCAACGTGGCTTTCATGGCCCCCGTATCGATCGTTAGGCATTTCATTCCGTTGGAAGGACCATCGTTCCACTCGGACCAATCGATGGAGAATTTTCCACAGGAGACATCGATGGAATCCGGAATCGCGTACGGAGCTTTCGAGGTGGAACCGCGAGAATCGATCAAGTTCCAGGATTGGTAATTCGGAGAGGCCATAGACAAGTGCAACGCAAAAAGGAGAGCCCAGCTGTGGTACTGTTTAGCTGTGGTACTGTTCAGCAGCGATGGGATGCGACCGCGAACCCATGAAGTTGTAGTGGATCCCCGATGGGATGCAATCACCCGCGTCCAACCAAGCCGTGCCCTTCCTGGAGAGCTACGTTCGGTGGATTGCCGCTGGCCCTAGGGATGGGCCCAGTTCATGGTCGTGTTTTGCGATATCGATTGAAATTAATTGCCGTGGTACGCGGGCCGGCCGATGGAATGCACTTCGAAGCCCATTTCGGACAATTTGCAGGCATCCATGATATTGCGTCCATCGAAGAGGAAGGCGGGGCGGTGCATGCCTTGGAATACCCGTTCCATATCGAGTTTTTTGAACTCATCCCATTCGGTAAGAACCGCAATCGCATGCGCGTTTTCTGCCGCTGAATATGCATCAGGGACCACCGTGACATGGTCGCGAATCAGTTGCTTGTGCCGCTCTGAAACCACTCCTAGTGCGTCTTTGAAGATTCCCTCCAATTCACTTCGCACCTGAGATTCCGGGACCCTGGGATCATAGATCGTCAATCGTGCGCGTTCTTCCAGCAGATCTCGGCAGATATGGATTGCGGCCGACTCGCGGGTATCGTTCGTATCCTTCTTAAATGCGAATCCCCAGATCGCAATCTTTTTGTCCGAGACGGTGTGGAACATCGTTCGGACGATCCTCGCCGAGAATCGCTTCTTTTGGTAGTCGTTCATGACTACCACTTGTTCCCAATACTTGGCGACTTCGTTCAATCCAAAGTGCTCGCACAGGTACACCAGATTGAGGATGTCTTTTTGGAAGCAGGAACCGCCGAAACCGACCGAGGCTTTGAGGAACTTTGGTCCGATTCGGGAATCGGTACCGATCGCTTTGGCTACCTCATCGACATCGGCTCCGGTCGCTTCGCACAGCGCGGAGATCGCATTGATGGAGGAAACTCGTTGGGCCAAGAATGCGTTGGCCGTTAATTTGGAGAGTTCGCTGCTCCATAAGTTGGTAGTGAGGATTTTGTCGCGAGGGATCCATCGACCGTAAACCGCTACCAATTGCTCGACAGCATCGGCCGACTCGCCGCCGATCAAAACGCGATCGGGTTGCAATAGATCCTGGACTGCGGTTCCTTCGGCGAGGAACTCGGGGTTGCTCAACACGTCAAAGGTCGCGCCGTTCGCGGCGCTTTTCAGAATCCGCTTGACAGCTTCTGCGGTTCGAACAGGAAGTGTCGATTTTTCGACGACGACTTTGTGGCCGGTCGAGCATTCTGCGATTTTGCGAGCGCATTTCTCGATGAACTCCAAATTGGCCGCGCGACCAGCTCCGATCCCGAACGCTTTGGTGGGTGTATTCACCGCAATGAAGATGATGTTCGCGTCACGGATCGCCCCTTCGACGTCGGTTGAGAAGGTTAGGTTGCGACCGCGTGCCTCGTCAACAACTTCCTGCAAGCCAGGCTCATACACGGGGAGTTCGTTCGAGTTCCACTGATCGATGCGAGCTTGATTCAGGTCCACCACGTGGACTTGGATGTCGGGACATTGCTTAGCGATCATCGCCATGGTCGGGCCGCCGACATATCCGGCCCCAATGCAACAGATACGGGTTGGTGTACTGGCTATTTTAGAAGTCATCAACCTATGCTCCACAATCCAATTGCTCAGCCCAAAAAAACCAGCGTGGGCGTCATCGTATCCAAGGATCTGACTCGTCCCGGAAGATAGCTAAATTACCCCAGGCTCCTTCCGATTGCCAATCGTCTGTTCCCATGCGAATCAAACGATTAGCAAATACTTGCATCGGTTTCCGTTTATTCAGGAAGTAGCGAATGTACCGCCTGCTTGACCGCCGCAATACTTCATAGCGGAATCGCGCAAGCCATCCGGTGATGCTCGCGATGCACACGTGATCGTCACTGCACCCTTTGCGTGCGTTTACCGCTCAAGGCACCCGTTATTCGATTGGAATTTTTGCAATTGTAAAAAGGACCTTCGACGAACTTGCAAATTTTACAAAATGAAGGATGTGTATCTTTCCCAGGCTGCCCGTTTTTACATTTTGGCTAATTCTTTGCAGCAAAATTCGAATTGGCACGGCGAGTGCATTGAGAATCCGTTGTTCCGGCGACACCAGGTGTGGTGGTTGCTGGGGCGGGCAAAAGGGGTGGAACCTCTTTTGGAAAGTTGTCGAAACCGTCTGTTTTGAGATGGCTTGCGACGGCGACCCGAGCAAGGACGTGCCGTGATCTTAGAGGCGTCGAACATCCAGCAAACCTGGAAACAACCGACAGACCAATCGCACTGGTTAGGCCCATCTTTCACGGTTGAAAGGGCTCGCTGCATCCGCGTTGCTGCCAGCGCGAATGCAGTGAGCCTTTTCGTTGATTTCCCGCTCGACGTGTTTTTTTGCGAATGACTAGCTCAATCGCTCGCACCATGCGTCGATGATAGAAACGATCATCGGGATGTCTCGATCGCTCGAGGTGAGCAAGTGATTGCTGCCGGGAAGCGAAACAAGCGTCCGTGGATACATGCCATTGGGTGCTGGCGGCTCGTTGCTATCGATGCCGCGGTAACCCGCATTGATGAGGGCGTGCTCAAAGGTAACGGTTTCATCGTCTGGGGAATGGAAGGCGAGGATCGGTTTCTTGAGATCTCGCACGCGATCGTTTAATCGTTGCGAACGAAAATCCTCGATCATCTGTTTAGAGATCGTGTGCTGCATGCCACCGATGGTGACAACTCCAACTCCAACCGATTCGATTTCGGGCGACATCGAGGTCAATAATCGGGCCAGATGATGCGTGTCGCTCGGGGCAGCAACGGCGATGACTCCGACGACACTCGGAATCTCACTCGCCATCGCTAAACTCGCGGCTCCTCCAAAACTATGTCCGATCAGGAATCTCGGGCCATGGAACTCGGCGGTGAGGAACTCGGCTGCCCTGCGAAGGTCCACGCAATTGGTACTGAAGTTGGTTTCTTGGAATACACCTTCGCTATTTCCCAATCCAGCGAAGTCATACCGCAGCACACCCCAACCGCGATCGGACAATCCTCGCGATATGCGAACGATCCCTTTCAAGTCTTTGTTGCAGGTGAAGCAATGGGAGAAGAGTAACCAACCACGCGGTTCTGTTTGAGGGATCTCTAGGATCCCGGAGAGGGGCAATCCATGGTGGCCTGCGAATTGAACTCTTTGGCTTTTCCTCAATCTGTGCTCCTCATCCTATGAGCTTCGTTGTGCTATGAGCTTCGTTGTCCTACGAATCTTACTCGGACAGGACGTTACGTTCCCTATTGCCGCAATAAGCCCGTTGGAGTGCCGTTCACTGAGGGCTTTGTCCAAGCATGCAGGGGCCAAAAGCCCAATGTGTCTTAACGGACACGTTGCATGGAAATGGTGCCATTGTCTCCGGCAGCTTGGAACGAACCGTACAGCTGCGAGCCAGAGACCCATGTCTGCATGTTGTAGCTTCCGAGCATTGGCCCGAGTTTTTTCGACGAGGTCAGGATACCATTGCCGTTGGCATCGACACCGGGGGTTAATGTCGCTCGATAAGCGAATGGGATCACCAAAGCGAACCGGCCTGAAAATCGTGCTTGGTAGGCACCTTTTCCGTCAGGCTGGATGGCGACTCGCATCGGGCCGCGATGCCCTGTCGATCCACTGCGCCACTCCCCACGCCAAACACCGCTAGGATCGGTTGCGAAAGCGTTTGCTCCCGAGAGAAGCCCTAGGGCCCCAATGCATGCGATGAGCATCCACGTTGCGGAAACCAATACCTTGGGATAGGTTTTGCTGTTCATAGTGATTTGCAAATGTGAAGACGGAACGGTGGTTGTAGTTCACCGTTGTTCGTAATTCGAAACAAAACTATTGTAGTCTAGTTCCTGAAGTTTGGTTGAGAACTCCAATTAACGGCACTTATCCAAATCCCATTCCACACGCGAACGATGACCGGTTTCCCTGGATTTGGGAAAAACTGCTCGCTGTTTCGTCAGATGAAGGCTGGCGTAAGGAGCGATGGCGGTTGCTCAGGCAAGGCATTCTGCCTGCTTGGTGGACCAAGGTGGGTGCCGATGTGGAGGGGGATGTGCCAGGGGTGGATTGGTGTTGGTCCCCTGACATGGAACTTAGTTCTGGCGATGGTCAAGTTACCAAGTTACGGCTTCGATCTCGACGATGGCGGGATGCTTGTGAGACGGTGGTGATGCGCCCGCGGGCGAACCGGGCTACGGTTTGTGTTTCCACCCAAGTAGGCTGTGCTGTTGGTTGCCGATTTTGCGCCACCGGCCGCATGGGATTGGTTAGGAATCTCGGAGCCATCGAGATTCTCGAACAAGTTCTCCTGGCGCGGCTACGGGTACGGAGTTGGCATGAAAATTCGTTGTCTGAAAAACGGTCTTTGGGTCGTACATCAAGACGGGATGCGATTCATTTAAGAAATGTAGTCTTCATGGGGATGGGGGAACCGCTGCATAATTGGGATGCGCTGGGCGAGGCGTTGGACTTCTTGTTAGCGGATCAAGGATTTGGTTTTTCTCCGAGGCATGTCACGGTATCCACTGCTGGTGTCCCGGCCAAAATGGTAAGTCTCGCTCGAGCGTTCCCGCGATTGCGGATCGCATTGAGCCTTCATTCTGCGATGGAAGATACTCGACGAATGCTCGTACCTCGCGCCACTCACGATTTGCAGTCGCTTCGAGAAGCCATTCAAGCGATCAACGAAATCGATCCTGAAGGACCTGTATGGTTGGAGATCGCATTGATCCAAGGTGTCAACGATTCTTTGCGCGAAGCCCAAGCGTTGGTAGAGTTCTGCAAGGGACTGAGGGTTGAGATCAACGTGATCCCGTTCAATGACATTTCGCATGCACCGTCCGACGAAGTGCAATTGTCAGCGCCGAGCCAAGCGACACGTCGCGCTTACGTGCACCATTTGAGAGAGAGTGGACTTTTTACGACCCTTCGCAATACCCTTGGCGGAACGATCCAAGCTGCATGTGGCCAACTGATCGTCTGAGGTTGGGCGCCATGGCCAGAGATAAGAACCCTTGCCAGAGATAAAAAACAGAGGCCAGAGATAAAAAACAGGGGAGCGAGTTGAACTCGCTCCCCTGTTGGATTTATGAGCTAGGTTCTGCAACCTTGCAATTCGATGACGCTCTTGGGTCGATTAGACCATGTCCTTGAGCTTCTTCAGAGGACGAACCTTAACGGAGGTCGAAGCTGGCTTGGGATCCGCCCACTTCATTTCGCCCGTTTGTGGGTTACGAACTTGTCGCTTTGGCAACGCCTTCTTTTGGATACGAACGACTTTGCAGAGGTCAGGAATAACGAAGGTGCCAACCCCCTTCTTTCCAACAGCTCCAGCAATCTCGCTCTTCAGCGCTTCGAAAACTTCGGCAACTTGCTTCTTCGACAGGCCAGTCGATTCGGCGATGTTCGAAAAAATCTGGACCTTAGTGAGCGGCTTTTCTGCCTTGCCTGCTGCTTTCGCCATGTGAGGAATCCCTTTCAACAAATCTCGAATCAAAAAACGGTCCGACGTAGGACACTGCTGATGGCTGAATTAAAGAATGTACCCAACGAAATGCAACCGGGAATGGGCGAAAACCCGCAGAAAACGCTGTATTTTTGACGAGATTCCCAAAAAAACGTTGGGAATGGCCCCTCTTCGGTGGATTTACCTAGGAAAATCCTGCGAAAATTGGACTTTTCAGCACTTGTGATTCGCTGGTTTTTTCAGTCTTCGCGAAACCGGTAGCCGACACCCCGGACGGTTTCGATGGCGTCCGCTTCGGGCCCAATCTTCTTTCGAAGAGCGCGGATATGAACGTCGATGGTCCGTTCTAGCACCAAGGTGTCTTCGCCGAGGGCGGAGTCGATGAGTTCCGATCGATCGAAAGCGCGGCCGGGTTGGCGGATCAACGTGTCGAGCAAACGAAACTCGCTCTTGGTCAATTCGACTGGTTTCTCGTTAACGGTAACACGGTATCGTCTTCGGTCCAAGGTGATCCCACACCGGGTGATGATATCATTATCTTCGTCAACCTTGGCAGTCTTGCGTCGATGGAGTGCTTTGATGCGTTCGAGTAGCACTCGGACGCTAAACGGTTTGGTGACATAGTCGTCGGCACCCACCGAAAAGCCTATCAATTGGTCAGCTTCTTCCGACTTGGCCGTGAGCATGATAATGATTGCGTGGGCCGTTTCCGGTTTGGACCGCAACCGGCGACAAACCTCAATGCCGTCAATGATCGGCAGCATAACATCCAGCAAAATCACATCAGGCAATTTGAGTTGTGCTTGGCTGAGCCCATCGCGACCATCGATGGCTAAAGACACCTCATATCCAGCTTTATCCAGGTTGTAAATCAGGATTTCGGAGAGGGAACGGTCGTCTTCGACTACTAGTATTTTGCTCTTAGGCATACCTACTCAATCACCGCTTCGTGGATTCGCCGATGAGTCAAGCATTCGCTTTCCCCACCGTTGTTATTCGAGTCTTTAACGTGACTGTGTTTTCGGTTGCGAAGCTTGGCGATGTCGGATAATCACACCTTCTACCATGTAGATGATGTCCTCGGCGATGCTTACTGCGTGATCAGCTATCTGCTCAAGGTGCCTTGAAGCGGAAAAGCAATGCAGGGCGGCAACGATCTTCGAGGTGTCCTCCGACATCAACTGCGAGAGTTTCTCGATCACTTGAACGTTCTTTGCATCCACGGGATCGTCTTGTTCGATGACACTTTTGGCCAGTTCGATGTCGCGATGCACAAAGGCATCGAGGCTCGAACGTACCATTTTGGTGATCATCGTTGCCATCTCGTTGATACCGCTCGGAATCGGGAACTCCGGGAAGTGGCACAAACTATCGGCTCGTTGCGCGATATTGCACGCCAAATCCGCAATCCTTTCGAGGTCATTGTTGACTTTCATCATGGTGGTGATGCGGCGTAAATCCGCAGCCACCGGTTGATGCAAGGCCAGCATTTTGAGGCACTCTTCTTCGATCCGAACTTCGGCACGGTCGATTTCCGTGTCCCGTTGGACCACTTCACCGGCGAGACTTCCGCGGCGTTCCACCAAAGACTTGACCGCCAACGCGATCATGTCTTCGACTTGTCCCGAAAGTTTCAGCAGTGAGTTATGTGCCTCGTCAAGGTCTTGGCTTAAGTGCAATGACATCGTTATTTCCAGTCGCCAAGATGGTAACCGTTGAGTGTGAAGGAGGGGTTAATATAGCATTAAGAAGGCGTGGAGGTCAGGAGGCCAAGACTTCTCGGACCACCCGCTGGGGTTCGACCCCGGTCAAGCGTTGATCAAGGCCTTGGGACGAGAACGCAAAGCGCTCGTGATCGATCCCCATGCAGTGCAAGATAGTTGCGTTGATATCGTTGATATGGACTGGGTTTTCCAGGATGTTGTAGCTGTAATCGTCCGTGGCGCCGTATTCGATTCCACCCCGTATCCCGCCACCTGCCATCCACATGGTGAAGCATTTGGGGTGGTGGTCCCGGCCGTAGTTTTCGCGGGTCAGGCCACCTTGGCAGTATACCGTCCGGCCGAACTCACCTCCCCAAACGACCAAGGTCTGATCGAGCAAACCGCGCTGCTTGAGGTCCTGGATCAACCCCGCGCACGCTTGATCGACGTCGCGGCATTGAGCAGGGAGATCATTGGCGATGTTTCCGTGCTGATCCCAGCCGCGGTGCAGCAATTGGACGACCCGCACCCCCCGCTCCACCATCCTGCGAGCTAAAAGGGCGCTGGCGGCGAAGGTACCGGGCTTGCTGACATCGGGACCGTAAAGACCGAGCACCGATTCCGGTTCATCATCGAGGTTGACCAAGTCAGGAACGCTGCTTTGCATCCGATAGGCCATTTCGTACTGCGAGATACGTGTTTGGATTTCTGGATCACCAACTGTTTGCAGCCGATGGTGATTCAATTCGGACAATGCATCGAGCATCGCCCGTCTATCCTCGAACGCAACTCCATTGGGGTTTCGTAAATACAAAACCGGGTCGGGTCCGCTGCGCAACGCGACACCTGTGTATCGCGTCGGCAGGAATCCGCTCGCCCACATCCGCGTGAAAAGTGCTTGTGCCGGAGCCGTTGCCGACCAGGTCGGGGTCAGAACCACAAACGCGGGCAAGTTATCGCTTTCGCTCCCCAGTCCATACGCTAACCACGAACCTAAACTTGCTTTGCCCGGGACTTCGCTACCTGTCATCACAAACGTGCACGCTGGATCATGGTTGATGGCATTGGTATGAACCGTCTTGATCACTGCCAATTCATCGACGACACCCGAAGTGAAGGGTAACAGTTCGCTGACAAATCGCCCACATTGACCATGCTGATTGAATTTGAATTTACTCGGCGCAACCGGCAATCGTGCTTGGCCGCTCGTCATGGTCGTGATCCGTTGACCTTTGCGAATGCTGTCGGGAAGGTCTTTGTCGAATTGCTCTGCCAGCGATGGCTTGTGATCCCACGTGTCGATCTGAGACGGTCCCCCGTTCATGTGCAGATAGATGATCGATTTCGCTTTGGGGGCAAAATGAGGTAGTCCAGATAACGCTGGATGCACGGTCCCTCCCGATGGCGGATCGGCCATAGGATGTGCGATGAGTTGGGATGACGCTCTTGCACCGAGCATCGATGCGAGCGCGACACTGCCCAGTCGTAGTCCGTTGGACCCGAAGAATTGACGCCGTGTTTGTTGGATCTGAAATTGCCGTATCGGTGATTGGGTGTGGATATTCGGGTTCATGATGTTTTCGCGGATCGCTGCAATCTTGCTTGAATTGGTTCAAGCTGGATGGTGGTTGTGGCTTTTCTTCCCAGGGTGGCTTTATGCAGTCGGGCTAGTTTCGTGTGATCGTCTCGTCGAGATTGAGGACTAGATTGCAAACCAATGTCCACGGAGCAACCTCGTCGACTTGGAGTTTCGCATCGCGCCAACGTTCGCCTGTATTGGCAATTTTGATCGCATCTTCGGGAGCGAGTTTCAGCCGTTCGCGAGACTGTGTCAGGAATTTCATCATGGCATTTCGTTCGAGTTCGTTGGGCTTTCTCGCCAACGCGATTTCGAAAAGCCGATCGCAACGCGCTGAGTCATCGGTGGATACTTCGCGCACGATCCGTTCGGCCAAGCATCGTGCGGCCTCGAAGTGTTGGACATCGTTCATCAACTGCAACGCTTGGAGCGGCGTGTTGCTTCGCTCGCGACGCGTGCAGAATGTTTCACGATTCGGGGCGTCAAAATTGCTCATGAACGGAGGGGGGGCGGTGCGTTTGATGTACGCGTACAAACTTCTTCGGTACAACACGTCACTGTGCTGTTGGATGTAGTATCGCGTATTGGAGTCGCCGTATCCCACCGGTTCCCAGATTTTGGGAGGCTGATAGCCGCGAAATCCTGGGCCACCTAGGGGGCGTACGAGCAACCCACTTACGGCGAGCGCATTGTCGCGAATCTGTTCCGCATCCAATCGAATCCGCGGGCCGCGGGCGAGCCATCGATTTTCTGGATCTTTGAGGAGTCCATCCGGGGAGACATGGGAATCACGGCGAAACGCGGAGGACATCACCATCCCCTTCATGAATACTTTGATGTCCCAACCGTTTTGACGAAATCGATCAGCTAGATCGTCCAGCAACTCGGGATGGGATGGTGGAGTTCCCTGGATTCCAAAGTCGTCGGAGGTTTTCACGATTCCGACCCCAAAGACCTGTTGCCAAAAACGATTTGCAGCCACCCTTGCCACAAGTGGATTGCTATCCATCAACAGCCAGTTTGCCAGATCCAATCGCGTTGGCCGATCGCTATTCGCAGGGGAAAAAGGTGGCAAAAAGGAGGGTGTTCCGGAGGATACCGCATCCCCTTTTGCATCGTATTGACCGCGGGTCATGATGTGCGCTTGTCGGGGTTCATTGCGATCCTTAAAGATCATGGTGCCTGGGATCGAATCCTCAAGGATCTCGCGTTCGACTCGTGCTTCTTGCCATTGAGTTCGAGCACGCTGGATGGTTGCTGGAACCTCGGAATCGATCATCGCAACAAAATAAGCCCGAACTGCACTGCTCGCTTTCGCACCCGCTTCTGACTCTGGGCCTTCCTGAATCGCCTTGGCCACCTCGTCCGTAGCGTGCGGTGCCCCCTTGCCTTTACGGTGCTTCCACCAAGCCTGGTAGTCTCGCGTCAATGACGGATCGTTGTTGAGTTCCCCGGTTACCATCAACGCATCCCA
Organism: uncultured Pirellula sp.; assembly: GCA_903892355.1. GTDB lineage: Bacteria > Planctomycetota > Planctomycetia > Pirellulales > Pirellulaceae > JBKCUI01. Next base: position 157,438 of record CAITIE010000090.1, read on the forward strand.
GTAGCAAATGCCACCAAAGACCCCGAGCTTGATCTCTTGCACGACCGCGCCTGCGGGGAGCATATCACCTGCAATTTCTTTGGTCGCCTCCGACGTTACCGTGATTTGTGGTGCCGTGATTTGGTGCCAAACGCCAGGTTTTGGCAGGGGGCCAACGAGCCTTTCCGGTCCCGCATCGACGAGTTTTGCTTTGCTTGGGTCGTTTGCCCAGACCCAACGCTTGGCACCTTTGTCGGTTCGAACTTCCAAAAATATCGCTTCAGGTGGTTCTTCCGCATCGGTTTGCACCCATGCATGGATCTTAGCTCTCTCAGGAATCGACTTCGGTACCAAAGGATTCGAGATGACCTGCTCAAGTTTATCCCCAAACGCGGTTACCAAGGCCCGACGGCCCATCGGGACGGGGGTGGAACCCTCGGTCCATTGAGCACCGTTGCGCGAGGTGTTGCGTTGCGTGGCACCCAGTGGAAGCTCATCGTCGAGCCATACGTCGGTGATCGGGGTAGAAACCGACGGAGTTGCAGCGTCTGTGTTGGCGTGGGAGTTTGTTGTGGGTGAGTTTGTTGTGGGGGATGTCTCCGCCAAGAGTGCCCAGTCGCTTGCGAGTTGCTGCAACCGCTTGAGCGCCGACTGTTCTTTTCCCTTTGCTCGGTCTAACTGCTGTTGTTGTGTTGGTGTGGGGAGTTTCAGAAATGGTGCTGTGGTGTTGATGTTTCCATCCATGGCGGGGTCAGCCGCGCTGTAGAAGAAGGAATACATCGAGTAGAACTCACGCGTCGTCAGAGGATCGTATTTGTGATCATGGCAAACGGCGCACCCTCCCGTGAGCCCTAACCATGTTTGGACGGTAGTGCTAGTGCGATCCACCGCATACCGGAATAGGAACTCCTCGGCGATCGCTCCACCTTCTGCGGTGGTCACGTTGCATCGATTGAAGCCGGTGGCGATCAAGTTGGACTGTGTGGGATTTGGGAGCAAGTCACCTGCCAGTTGTTCGACAGTGAATTGAGAGAACGGCATGTTTTGATTGAAGGCGTCGACGACCCAATCGCGATAAGGCCAGATCAGTCGATCGTTGTCGAGGTGCAGGCCATGGGTGTCGCCGTACCGGGCCACATCGAGCCAGTGCCGTGCCATTTCCTCACCATAGTGAGGTGATGCCATGTAATGGTCGACCATCCGCTCATAGTTCTCGTCGGTTGGTTGGCTTGCGAACTGCTCGACTTCCTCCACGGTTGGTGGTAAACCCGTCAATGTGAATGCTAGGCGACGGACCAATGTTCGAGGGTCGGCCGAAGCGTTGGCCTGCAATCCTCGCTCGGTGATCCCTTTCGTAATCCATCGATCGATGGCGGCTTGAGCCGATTCCTTCGGTTCGGAACTAGTCTCGCGACGAATCGGCTCAAACGCCCAATGCTTTTCGTACTTCGCACCATCGCGAATCCATGCGCCGATCAGTTCCTTCTCTTCGGCCGTCAATTGCCTTGCTGCACTCGGCGGTGGCATGACCAACTCCGGATCGCTGGAGTGTATCCGCGACCAGACCAAGCTCTGCTCTCGATCTCCCGCAACGATCGCGACTCCTTCCTTGCGGGGAGCAAATGCCGACTCGGCGGTATCGAGTCGTAGATCGGCTTCTCGGTGGCTGGCGTCTTGACCGTGGCAACGGAAGCATGTGGCGGACAAGATCGGCCGAATGTCGCGATTGAATTGGATGGGCTCTGAGGCTTGAGAGTTGGTCCACAGAAGGTGACTCACGACGACGAGGCCAAGCAGTAGATACCTCGGGGAGATTGCATTCATGTTGAAATCAAGAGAGTCGAGGTGGGAGGAACCGTTGTGCGATCAAGCGGGGACCGCGCCAACGGGGAGTGATCAAGCGAAGGGTACCGAAACCGGCGACAGTCGCATGTCGCCATCTCGGAGCAGCTCCATTCTAATCCATTTACGGTGCCCAGTTTTTTGTTGCCAAGCCGCCAACTAGAAATCCATGGTAATGGGCTGAGTGGGGCGGATGCGGTCATTCGGCTGGGACTACGGTTCCACTGTATCCGGTTTGGATTCCGAGCGGCGACGAATGGACATGCGTTGGAAGAAAGGTGTTGGCGCCGTCGCTACAGGTTTGTGCTCCGACGCGTTCTCTTCGCCTCGGCGGATCGATGGCTCGAAAAAGGATCCGCTGGGTTTTGCGTGGTTCGGAGCGCCAGGCGGTGAGGCGATCGGTGAGTCTTGGAGGTTACCCAAGTATTGCTTTCGGACTTCGGGATGCTGCTTGACTTGTTCCGGCGTCCCTTCGCACATCACCGTTCCCTTAGCGATCACGTAGCAACGATCAACGGTGGAAAGGATTTCGAGAGCCGCGTGGTCGGTGATCAGGATCGAGATTCCTGCATCCCGAAGTTTGAAGATGATCTGCTGGATACTTTGGACCGTGACCGGATCGATACCGGCATAAGGTTCGTCGAGCATAATGATGCGTGGGTTGGATACCAAGCAGCGGGCTATTTCAAGCCGGCGACGTTCTCCTCCCGATAATTTTGATGCTCGCGATTTTCGGATGTGGGTGATGTTGAATTGCTCCAGGAGTTCGTCGGTTCGTTTGCGGCGCTGCGCCCACGAATATCCAAGCATCTCAAGGATTGCGGAAATGTTTTGTTCGACGGTCAGTTTCCGAAAGACACTGGAGTCCTGGGCGAGGTAGCCCATGCCACCATCCCGCGCCCGAAGAAACATCGGCCAGTAAGTAACTTCTTCACCGCCCAGGAAGACTTGGCCGCGATCTGGATGAACCATGCCGCACGTCATACGAAATGATGTCGATTTGCCCGCTCCGTTGGGCCCCAGCAAGCCAACGATTTCGCCGGGAGCGACGCGCATGCTAACGCCGTTGACCACCTTGCGTCGACCATAGGTCTTTTCGAGTCCAATGACGTTGAGAACATCCATGTTCATTGAGTCCGAGTTGTTGAATGCGTGTTGCTTGAACAGTGAGTCTGAAACCGGGCAGCAAGTCGTAGCGTTGTGATCGCCGCGATGGAAACGGCTTTTAACGAATCAGTCCCATCCGTTTAAAATTGGGTAGGAATGGGATAGGAGCGTTCCAGTAATGGGGCCAAAAAACCATGACCGCTCGACCGATCAACAATCGCCCGGGAACATGATGTTCGCGCCACGAGCGGGCGTCCTGCGACGCGCTCGAGTTATCACCCATCGGGAAATAGTGGTCTGAGGACATGTCAAAGCTGACGGCACGTCTCTGCGATGCGAGGAGTGACTTCGCCCAAGCGTCCGCATTGGAAATCATGGCATTGCGATCCAGTGCTTCCGATGTTGAGCTGTCGGAGTACTGTTTCTCGGTAAGCGTATGGTACTGGCCGATGTAATTGCCGGTGATTTCTTTGGTGGCAGATTCATTCAGGAATCCGATCACATTATTGTAGTCGGTCAGGTAGTCTCCTGTGCTGTGCGCGATGTAGTAGATATCCCGAGCGACTTTCGCGTGCGTAATCGTGCATCCCCCGGAACTCACTCCGATCGCTACTGGGGCTGCGTCGAGCAAGTTGGTAGCCGATGTGCGCGGGGTGCGTGTGAAATTTGGAATCACTTTAGCAACCGAGAACTTGCCACCTTCTCCCCAAGAAATCGGTTTCCCATCGACCCATAGCGTCAATGAATCGTCAACGTTCGCGAATTGCAATCGGTGCTTTCCCCCAGCCCGCATCGTTGTGGTCGCCTGGATTGTTTCGGCATAACCTTTCGACGCATCAAAAGCGACGAGGGGTTGGCCCTCGTACACCAAGCGTGCGGTCGCAACGCCGGTTGACAAATCGATATCGCAGATGTGCTCCACTCCCGCTTCGACCAAGAGCATCCGCAACGAGCGTGTGTTGGGTTCGGTGGAAATTTCCCATTCGCCACTCAAGTCGCCGGTCCAGTGAAGGCCATCGTTTTCCATCGGGCGCGTGTATCCTCGAGCCATAAAGCCTTCGCGCAGGACGCGTCGTTCTTCCAGCGGTGCGATATCTTTGAAGTTGGCTGGGACGCCGTCGAGTCTACCACCAAAGGTCATGTGCGCGTTGTAAGCCGTGAAGTCGGTTACCAATCGATAAGCATCGGCATCGATCGGCTTCGGGAGGGTACCGTTGGTTTTCAAGCTTTCCCACTGCAGTGGGTCGAGCACACGATGATGGTAGCGGAGCATCGATGGGCTGCCATCGGGGACTCCGGTGACCCGAGCGCTCCAACGGTTTTCGGCGATACCGACTTGCCATTGAGGTGCGTCCCCCGTGCGTTCCGGTTGCCATGCATCGGGCACGGAGGCTTTGAGGAGGCTTTTCGAAACGTACCTCGAATCGGACAGAGGTTGCAGCATCGCTTGAAGGACATGAGGAGGCTTGCGAGCGATCTCGAACGCCGCTGGGTTGCGAACGCCACCTTGCTTGTCTGCTTCTGCATCCGAAGTATGGTTGTGCACAAAGATATCGCCGTACTGAATCCGGATGGATTCGTTGGGGCGACCAACGCAGCGTTTTATGTAATTGAGGCGGGCGTCTTCGAGGTACTTGAAGACGAACACGTGCCATCGCTGCGGTTGCCCGAAGGCGTAGGCAAGTTTACTGACCAGAATCCTGTCGCCGGAAAAGGTTTTGTGGTTCGGGTTCCCGGGCAAATCGAGAATCTGTGGTTTGCGGCAAAGGGGACAAACCGTACCGAAGACGACGTTCCCGGTTTTGGCCCCCGTCTCCGAAAACTCCGAACTTGCTCCGCACTGGTACTGATAGCCGCAATCGTCGCAGATCACATCTTTGTGGGCACCCATCAGCGTCGGGGCCATCGAACCTGTCGGGATCACAAAGGCCTCCGCAATGAACGCTTTAAACATCAAAGCGAGGATGAAGGCCACCGCCAAACTCTCGATAGTTTCGCGAACGACTTGTGGCTTCTGGGTGGGAGATTGCATCGCGGGGTTCGCGGGACTCGCTTTGGAATTGCTCATGCCTTAAGGTTTTCGCTACGTACTGAAACCCGCATTCCCAAAACGTTGATTGCTCGAGCGTATCTGGCTCGGATCCGTTTCTAGGACGTGTGAGTGCTGGTTGGGTTATGGCCGGGATACTGTTGTGATCACGAACCGTATGGATCGGAGATACTGACAGCAGTGAGGCTGGATTGTAATTCGATCAACACGGCCGATTATAGGGGAGAGCCGATTGTAATTCAGCGCGGATTTTGGGGGCTGACTCCCGAGATTGCCAACCGCCAGCGAAATGAAAGATATTGCTAGCACTCAGCGCAGAAAAAACGCCGAGGGGGTTGAGCCCTCGGCGTAATGGTTTTTGCCTATCATCGATTGTGGGCGAACACGCCTGCCGAAGCTTGGGTACGGAGCGTTCAACCCCTTTGATGATTACTTGCCGGCCTTAGCGAACTTGGCCTTGCCGAAAGCTTCTTCACCGAAAAGCTTATCCAGCTTTTCTTCGTCGGTGAACTTCTCAGCCTTGCCTTTGCAATTGTTGCAGCAGAAAGCGATCTTCGCTCCCTTGAACTCGATTGCGGTTTCAGCCTTGGCTTCGCCGCCGGAGAAAGGACAAGCCTTTTGCTCAACTTGCTTGGTAGCGATCAGTTGGTGGTTGGCCTTAGCAGCGAAAGCCTTCTTGTCGCCGTTGAACTTGCCTTGGCAGTTACCACAGCAGAAATAGACGGTGCCTTCTTTCCACTCGCTGGTCTTGTCTTCTTTAGCAGCAGCGCCCGAGATCAAGCACTTGACCTTGGCGATGTCAATCTTCTCTGCGTAAACGGTAACGGCGGTGAATGCAACGAGGGCAGCAAACGCGCCCGCAATAAAAGTCTTCATAGATCTTCTCCAATCAAAGAAACGGGTCACATGACGAGCCCATGGTAGGGAATAAACCCCCCAAATGTCAACCGTGCAGGGGAGGAAGAATGCTCAATGTCCGGCAAAACTGGTCGGCTGGCAAAAAACTGGTCGGCTGGCAAAAGTTGGCCTGCTGGGAAAAAACACGCCGTTCTGCTTTAAAAAGTTTGTTGGGCAGGAACCGCTGGGGATTCTGAGTGGCAGGAATCAGGCCATTCTAGCCATCAATAGTTCCCTCTGGCACATTAATTCCTTGGGCATGGAATGGTACAGCCGTAGGAAAAACTCGTTTTGGCTCATGATTTCGGCCATCCATTCATCCCGTCGGAACTCCATTGCAGCGTCGAACTGTTCTTCGGAGAAGCCGTCGAGCCCATCGACGCAGAAATCGACCCAGTCAGGGATCCAGCCGATCGGGGTTTCGTGCCCGGGGATTTTTCCTTGGCATCGTTTCACGATCCATTCGAGGACCCGAAGGTTTTCTCGGAAACCGGGCCAGAGGAATTTGCCGCTAGAGTCCCGTCGGAACCAGTTCACATGGAACATGCGAGGCAAGCGTTGGATGTGTTTGCGCATGTCGAGCCAATGGGTGAAGTACTCGCCCATGTTGTAGCCGCAGAAGGGTAGCATCGCCATCGGATCACGACGCACCGTACCGACCTTGCCTGCCGCAGCTGCGGTTGTCTCGGAGCCTTGGGTGGCTCCTAAGAAAACACCATGCGTCCAATCGAAGGCTTGGAAGACGAGTGGCATCGTGGTGGGTCGGCGACCTCCGAAGACAATCGCGTCGATAGGGACTCCGTCTGGATTTTGCCATTCCGCGTCGATATTTGGGCACTGCTCGGCTGGAGCCGTGAAACGCGAGTTCGGGTGGGCGGCCAATCGCCCGCAATCGGGGGTCCAATGTTGCCCTGTCCAATCGATCAATTCCTTGGGTGGGTCCGAGTGCCCTTCCCACCAAACACCACCATCCCGAGTCAATGCAACGTTGGTGAAAATCGTGTTCTTCGACATGGCTTGCATGGCCGCAGGATTGGAGAGCCAAGAAGTTCCTGGCGCGACGCCAAAGAATCCCGTCTCCGGATTGATCGCATGGAGCTTGCCCGTTTTACCAGGCCAAAGCCACGCGATATCGTCCCCGACCAGCGTCGTCTTCCAACCGATTTTTTGATACCGCTCGGGCGGGACGATCATGGCTAGGTTGGTTTTGCCGCACGAACTCGGGAAAGCGGCGGTCAAGTATGTTTTGGCGCCGTCGGGTGATTCCAAGCCCATGATGAGCATGTGTTCCGCCATCCAGCCTTGGTCGCGAGCGATGGAGCTGGCGATTCGGAGTGCAACGCATTTCTTACCCAGCAACGCATTGCCACCGTAACCGCTCCCGTAGGACCAAACTTCGCGTGTTTCCGGAAAGTGAACGATGTACTTCTCGTCGTTGCACGGCCATGGTACGTCGGGAAGGCCCGCGCCCAACGGTGCACCGACGCTGTGCAAACAGTGGATAAACGGCTGGTCTGTACCGAGTTTCTCAAGGACTTGGGTACCCATGTGGCACATGATCCGCATGCTGATGACCACGTAGGGAGAATCGGTCAATTCAACGCCGACGAGAGCCAGCGGGCTATCGATAGGCCCCATGCAAAACGGAACTACGTACATCGTTCGCCCTCGCATGCAACCACGAAATTTGGCAGTCAGTTTGGACCGCATTCCCTCAGGTTCATGCCAGTTGTTGGTCGGCCCAGCATCCGACTCTCTCCGCGAGCAAATAAACGTTCTCTCCTCGACACGCGCTGTGTCGGACGGATTGCTGCGTGCGAGGAACGAGTTCGGGTGCAGGTCGGGATTGAGTTGGATCAGAGTTCCGGACTCCACCAATTGCTCGGTCAATCGGTTCCATTCGTCGTGCGACCCATCGCACCAAACGACGTTTTCCGCTTCGCACAGCAACGCTGTCTCCATCACCCAAGTCGCTAGGCCTTGGTGCTGGATGGTCGCTATCGGTGTCGTCGACATTGCTGATGTTCCCACGGTAGTCTACCTTTGAGAGTTGCCTGTGGTGAGAGTTGCCTGTGGAGAATGGTTGCCGGATGGTTCGCCGGCTTGCCACTCGCGATCTCCATTCATCGTACCCCATCTCAAAGATCGCAGGTACTCCATAGGTGTGTATCGAACCGCTAATCCTGCGCCTTGCGATCGGAGCGTTTTGATTTTTTTCCGGTGATTCCTTCGAAGGAGGATTTGCGGCGAAGAAGATGGTGATAGTGCTGGGCAAAGCGGTGGGCTTCGTCGCGGACATACTGCAGCAATCGCAATGCGAACGATTCCCGTCCGAGTCGTATCGGCTCCTTTTCACCGGGTCGGAAAATCTCCTCTTCCTTTTTGGCGAGTGAGACCATAACGGGCGGGGTGATGTCGCAGTCTCGAAATGCGGCGAGGGCCGCGTTGAGTTGCCCTTTGCCGCCATCGATCATCAGCAGATCGGGAAACGCTTCTTGCTCATCGTGCAGACGTTTGAATCGTCGCGCGATGACTTCATGGATCGATCGAAAATCGTCGATTCCATCCACCCCTTGGATTTTGTAGCGCCGATATCCAGGTTTGAACGGCAGGCCATCGAGAAATTGCACGAGCGATGCGACCGTATCGCTTCCGCCGAGGTGGGCGATATCCACCCCTTCGATGACGCGTGGTTCACGGTCCATGCCGAGCACCTTCTTCAGAGCCCGCATTCCTTTTTGAGGATCGATGTAAAAGACCTCGGGCTGGGCATGCGTATCGATCTCGCCTCGGCGATCGAGATTCTCAAGCAACCGGATTTCATCGCGAAGCCGTGCGGCGCGCTCGAAATCGAGTTGCACCGAGGCTTCTTTCATCTCGTCCCGCATCTGGGACAGCAATCGCGTGCTACCCCCTTCGAGAAAGGTTTGCAGTCGCCGAATATCGCGTCGGTAATCGGCCTTGCTAATGCGTAAATTGCAGGGCGCCGTGCACTGATCGATGGATGCTAAGAGACAAGGGCGAAACCATTGCCAACGCGGATCTGTGTCATCGATGTCGAGCGAACAAGTACGAAACTTGAAGACTCGCTGCATGACTTGCAACGCGCCCCGCAACTGGCCAGCGCTCGTGAACGGCCCGTACAGCTTGGCCCCTTTTTCGCGCGGGGTTCGGGTCACTTCGACGCGAGGAAATGCCTCGTGGGTGGTGATCATTAAATACGGAAATGTTTTATCGTCCTTGAGGTCCTTGTTGTGACGCGGCTGAATGTCCTTGATCAAACGGTTTTCCGTCAGCAAGGCATCGACTTCATTGCTGCACTCCATGAAGTCGATGTCGGCGATCTCGTGGATCCAATCCGCCGTTCGGATTTCCTGAGCTGCAGCCGCGTGAAAGTAGCTACCGGCCCTCGCTCGCAAGTTCTTCGCCTTGCCAACATAAATCACGACTCCCGAAACGTCCTTCATCAAGTACACGCCGGGGCTTTGCGGAAACTCCCGGACCTTTTCCGCCGACCGACGGAACCCGACATTCCCCGATAACAAGTCTTGGATGCGTCCTAGCAATTCCGGAGTCGGCGTTGCCAGAAACTCGTCGCTCGCTTCGTCGGGGTCAACCTCGCCGGGGGACTGAGCTTCGCCCGAAAGCCCGTCATCGGTGAGGCTGTCGTCATCGGTGAGGCTGTCGTCATCGGTGAGGCTGTCGTCATCGGTCGAGCTATCCTGGTCGTCTGGATTGGTCATCGCTTGGGGTTTCGTAGCTCTCTCGTTTTTAGGGACGCTGTTTTTAGGGAAGCTGTTTCTGGGGACGATTTGCAGCAGGGTAATCGCTTTGCAGCTAAGGGAATAAGGTGCAATGGTGGGACGCGGAGCAATTAGGCGAATGGGGGCGAAACCACCTTCGGTCGATATCCGTTGAGCCGCGGATCTGGGTAAGTCGAAACACCCCTCTTCAGGGTGGTTTTTTCTCGGGTTCTCTTGGCTGAATCTTCCATTTTGCCCCTTGTGGATTCCGCCCGCGGTTGGTTATCGTTGGTTCAAATTCCAACGTTTGGATCCTCGTAAATAAATCCCTATGCCTGAACTTGGTTCTCGCACCGAAACAACGGTTCGCTTCTTGCGGGCGGCTCGGCCGACGATTCTACCCTCTTTGCTCCTTTGCGATTTCGCAAATCTTCAGCGGGAGGTGGAATTGCTTGAGGAAGCCGGTGTCGAGGTTCTCCATTTAGACGTCATGGACGGCCATTTTGTGCCGAACTTGACGTATGGTATGCCGCTCGTCCAGTCGTTGCGACGGATTACGGAATTGAAGATCGACGTCCATTTGATGATTTCCGATCCGGCGCAGTATGCAATGCAATTTGTCGACGCAGGGGCGGACAGCATCACGTTCCATGTCGAGGCGACGCCGGACCCGGAGCCTATTCTCGCCAGGATTCGTGGAGGAGGTGTCGCGGCGGGGTTGGCGATCAATCCTACGACGCCTTTTGACGAGTTATTGCCCCATGTGGGCAGTTGCGATTTGGTGTTAGTGATGAGTGTGGCAGCAGGGTTTGGCGGCCAACCCTTCAATCCGATCGCATTGGAGCGTCTGAGTCATCTCCGTTCCAAGTTTGGACCTGAACTACTTTTGGAAGTGGACGGAGGGATCAATGCCGACACGATCGGCCCCGCCACCGCTTCAGGAGCGGACCTGCTTGTTGCAGGCTCCGCTATTTTCCGCGAGGCGGATTACTGCCAAGCGATGACGCGTCTCCGTTGCAAGTTCCAAAGCGTGAACATCCCGTGAGTGCGGCTTACTCTTTTTCGGAGTTTGGGTTTGTATGAGTAAAGTTGTGGTCGTTCGTCCAGGTTCGACCTCGTTCGATGAACAAGATCGTATGAAAGGGTGCTTGGATATACCCCTTTCGACCGCCGGACTCGAGCAAGTCCGAAGAATGGCGAGTGAGATAGCGCATCTACCAATTACGGTTGTTTACTGTGGCCCATGCGAATCCGCCCAAGCTACCGCGAGGGAGATCGCTGACGCCACAGGGTGTCGCTGGAAGGTCTACGAGTGCTTTCAAAACCTTGATCATGGGCTTTGGCAAGGCAAGTGCATCGAGGAAATCAAACGTCAACAGCCCAAGCTGTACAAGCAGGTTCAAGACAATCCTCGGGCGTTTAGTCCACCTGGCGGCGAGACGATCGACGCGGCGGAGTCTCGCATCGCGAAGCATTTGGCAAAACTGCAAAAAAAACACGCCAACGAAACCATCGCGGTGGTGATTCCCGAGCCGATGGCGACCTTGGTCGCTAGCAAGCTGAAGTCGGTTGATTTTGAGGACCTTTGGAAGTCGGAATGCGACAAAGGCTCCTGGGAAATCATCGGCGATCGCCAAGACTCCGCATCCCCAACGGGCGATGCCCCAGAGCCAGTCGGGGGGGCCGGGTCACGAGGATGATCGGGTTGCGACTAGCGTCCGCGTTCACTTTGTGAGAAAACAGGGATTGCAAACCCTTTTTTCGCGAGAGATTGGTGCTGCAATGAACGGGTGCACTGCAGGATGGATTCTGAGGCATCCCTGAAACTCGACACTCGAAACTTACGGACCGCATTGCGGTCCAGGGAAATTTTCGAAGTAGACTCCGAACACGAGCGATTCAATGGCTATTGTGGATACCCCTAAACGCACCAATCCGAACACCGAAGAGACCAAACGTCGCGGCATCCCCGAGGGTCTATGGATCCGATGCCCAGGTTGTGGCAACTCGATCTACCGGAAGGAGCTTGAAAAGAACCTCAACGTTTGTCCTAAGTGCCGATACCACAACTACGTCTCGGCCCGCGAACGCATTTCCCAGTTGCTCGATGAGGGGACGTTTGAGGCTTACGATGAGCATGTTCTGCCCACCGATCCCCTTCGGTTCTCCGATAAAAAGTCCTACGCGGAGCGGTTGTCGGCGGAGCAGGCTCGGACCGGCCTGACCGATGCCGCGCTCTGCGGGCTCGGTATGATCCGCGCTCGACGCGTTGCCATCGCGGTCACTGACTCGGCTTTTATCATGGGGAGTATGGGGTCGGTCGTCGGTGAACGACTCACCCGGTTGATCGAGCGAGCGACCGAGCAGTCTCTTCCGCTGATCATCGTAAGTGGTTCCGGAGGTGGTGCACGCATGCATGAAGGAATCCTATCCCTCATGCAGATGGCTAAGGTCTCTGCAGCCTTGGCTCGCTACCATACCGCCGGCGGACTCTACATCAGCGTTCTAACCAATCCCACCATGGGTGGCGTTGCTGCTAGTTTCGCTAGTCTTGGAGACCTCGTCTTCGCAGAACCTAAAGCCTTGATCGGTTTCGCAGGACCTCGCACCATCAAAGCCACCATCAAAATCGAACTCCCCGAAGGTTTCCAAACCAGCGAGTTCTTGCTCGAGCACGGCTACATCGATCGCATCGTGGAGCGGTTCCGGCTCAAGACTGAAATTGCTGCCGCGATCGATTACTGCGGCAAAAGATAACCTGAGAGGCTTTGAAAGTCTCAGGTGCACAGGTTGCCTAGGGTGAAGGGTTGTTCGTGCTGCACCCCGCTCTGTTGTTTGCTTATTCAGAACTGATTGGCAAACTGCTGATCAGGGGGATCCACGCTTCGGCGTGCTCACACACCTCGGTGATTCTCAAACCGAATTTGTCCCCGACCTTGACCACCTCCCCTTCAGCAATCTTTTGACCATCGATTTCCAGAGACAGCGGTGCATCGCACGATTTTTCGAACTGGATCATCACGCCAGGGACAAACTGCAACACCCGATCCACGGGGACGGGTTGCTGGGCCAACGTCACATGGACCTCTGCTTCGATTCGAAGCAGACTCTTCCAAAAGTTCATTTTGGCCGGGTCATTAGTAGTTAAAGGTTTGGTTGCGGCCATCCGCTTGCCTGAAGTTTTGGGAGTTTGCAACAAATGCTTTCAAAAAAGAGCTAACGCTGGGCGTCTCTCCTTCCATTCGCCCTCCCATCAAGGAAAACTTGAACGATTGTTACGAAAATAACCCTTCCATCTCACCTCCCAAACGGGACCTTAACAAGGAATAACCAACTCTTTCGTGGAGTAATCCGGGTAAATCGCCTTTGCGACGATCGACAATCGACGATAATGGCGTCCTCGAAAAATTGGGGCACGCTGGGATTGCTGGCTTTGCTCATTCACGACCGGGGGATCCCAATCGCTCGACGACGCACTCATTGGTTCATTGGTCGCAGAATAGGGCTGGTTGCGGTGGGTGTCGGGTTGGACTGGTCTGTCCCTAGGAACGAAAAGGCTACTGGAAAGATTACGCCATGAGCACAGTCACGATCGATTCTGCACTGCCCTTTGGTAGCTATCGCGAATTGGGAAACCAAGAGCTTCGGGAACGGATTCAAAAAGCTAAACGGGAGCTGGGCTCGAGCCTGTTGATCCTGGGACACCATTACCAACAAGACGAAGTCATCGAGCATGCAGACTTGACCGGTGACTCGTACCAGTTGAGCAAACTGGCGGCCGACAGCGCCGATTGCCGAACCATCGTGTTCTGCGGTGTTCACTTCATGGCGGAGACCGCGGATATATTGGCCAATCGTCCAGAGAAATTGGAGTCGCGACACGGAGCACGTGTTCGTGTGGTGTTACCGGATATGGCGGCTGGTTGCTCGATGGCAGACATGGCCGCCATCCGTCAAGTCGAATCGGCTTGGGAGCAACTCGGCGAAGTGATCGATAACTCCGACATCACCCCTGTAACCTACATCAACAGCGCGGCAAGTTTGAAGGCGTTCTGCGGAAAGCATGGCGGGATCGTCTGCACCAGCAGCAATGCGAAAGCTGTTTTGGAGTGGTCGTTCAAGCAACGCAAGCGAGTCTTTTTCTTTCCCGACCAACACCTCGGCCGTAACACATCGCTCAAAATGGGGATCCCCGTTGAGCACATGCCGGTCTGGAACCCACACGAGGACGTCCTCGGCGGAAACGCTGAGGAGGCGATTCAGTCCTCCAAGGTGATCCTCTGGAAAGGGCATTGCTCGGTCCACCAGATGTTCCAAGCGGTCCACGTTCATCAGTTCCGTGAAAAAATTCCCGGCATCAAGATTTTGGTCCACCCGGAGTGCCCTCAAGAGGTCAACGATATCGCCGATATTTCTGGCTCCACGAGCAAGATCATCGAAACGGTCCGCAACGCTCCGGCTGGGACCAAGTGGGCCATCGGTACCGAGTTGCATTTGGTCAACCGGTTGAAGAAAGAACATCCCGAGCAAGAAATTCATTTCTTGTCACCGTTGGTTTGCATGTGCGCTACCATGTACCGAATCGATCTAGCGCATTTGTGCTGGAGTTTGGAAAACATCGTACGCGGTACCGTCGTCAACCAGATCCACGTCAAAGAGGATGTGGCTCGTTGGTCGCTCATTGCCTTAGAACGCATGCTGACGGTCCGTTAGTACCCACCACCCTTTCGAGAAGACTCATGTTGAAATTACCGTTTGTACTCGCGTTTACCGCAATGACCGCCTTTTTCTGGGGCGTTTACGGCGTCGTGCTCCGCTTCGGAACGGCAAAGATGGACCACAATTCTCTTTGTGCGTTTGTCGGTGTCGGATTGGCCTATTTTTTGATCGCCGTCTTGGTACCCGTCGCTTTGCTCAACCGCAAACGCGAGGTTGGTCACTGGTCGATCTCCGGAACGCTCCTTTCGCTTTTCGCCGGCTCCGTGGGCGCTCTTGGTGCACTCGGTGTGGCGTTAGCTTTATCCAATGGTGGTCAAGCGATCTACGTGATGCCGATCGTGTTTGGGGGGGCTCCTGTCGTCAACACGTTGCTAACATCGTGGCTCAATAAATCGTTTTCGCAGATCAAACCTCTGTTCTTGCTCGGCATGATCCTGGTCGGTTTGGGGATGGTGGGTGTACTCATCACGAAACCTGCTCCGAAACCATCCGCCAATCATGCTGCGTCATCGCACGCGGCTGAAACGGATTCGAAGAGCTCCGAGGCTGCATCCGGCTCGAGTCTAAGTGAAAAAGTTTCTGATGCTGCGTCGAAAGTTGAGAGCAAGGTGAAGGGGGTTGTCGAGCGCGAGGTTCAATGGCTTTATGTTGGATTGTCGATTGCAATGGCAGTCCTGTGTTGGGGCTCTTATGGTCCCTTTTTGCACTTGGGCCAGGGCAAAATGGGAGGCTCGCGATTGCGACCATTCTGCTGTGTGGGTATCGCTTACTTCGTGATCGCGGTGATCGTTCCGATAGTCATTCTTTTGTCGAGCCAATCCGGTAACTCATTCACACTTGAAGGAATGATTTATTCGATCGCAGCGGGAGCTGCGGGTGCATTGGGGGCTCTCGGGATCATCATGGCCTTCACCTATGGCGGCAAACCGATCTTTGTCATGCCTTTGGTGTTCGGCTTTGCACCGGTGATCAACACCATCGCCAGCATCACGATCGATCAGACGTTCGGCGGAATCAACTCGGTGTTCATCGGATCGGTTCTGCTCGGAATTCTGGGTGCTGTCACGGTCCTGCTAAATGCTCCGAAAGCGATTCCGCACGGGAAACCCGCTCTAGCAACTCCCTCAGCAGCAACTCCCTCAGCAGCGACTCCCTCAGCAGCAACGGGCGCTTCGCCGTCAGGCCCAATCACCCCGAATGCAATGGAAGCTTCTGCAGGGACTTCCACTTCCAAGGAATCCACTGAGTCCACATCACCGCCGGAGCCCCCAACCTCGTAGGATTCGTAAACCGGGTTTGTAAAGCCGTGGAGAGTGGGAAGCACGCAACCACCCAACGGAAGGGACGCGAGCGGCTAGTTGCCGCAAAAGGGGGCAATTATCAAAACCAAATCGCCCCCAATCTCGGGGGGCGGCGGTTACAATAAGCCTAGATTTTCTGAGCGGCCTCCCGCTGTCCCATTCCTCTTTCGCTACTTTCACCCATTCATGAACGCATCACGACGCGAATTTTTGACGACCGTCTCTGCAGGCGTCGCCGCAGGGATCACCCAAGGTGGATTTTTCTCGGGTGCTCATGCCGCTGAAGACCGAAAACTCGGTGTTGCCTTGGTCGGCCTGGGCAGCTTGAGTACGCACCAGATTGCCCCGGCCCTAGCAAAAACGCAGCACTGCCGGCTCGCCGCGATCGTGACCGGTTCCCCCGAAAAGGAGAAAGCTTGGGGCGACAAATACGGCATCGGCCCAGATCATCGTTACAGCTACGAAGCGTTCGACAAAATCGCCGGCGATGATTCGGTGGACATCGTCTACATCGTTCTCCCCAATAGCATGCATGCGGAATACACGATCCGAGCTGCAAAGGCGGGCAAGCATGTGCTGTGTGAAAAGCCGATGGCGAACTCGTCGGCCGAATGCAACGCGATGATTGCAGCGTGCCAACAAATGAACCGTTTGCTGGCGATCGGTTACCGCTGCCAGTTCGAACCTCACCATCTGAAGTGCATGGAAATTGCGAGGAGCCAAGAGATGGGCAAGCTCAGCCGCATCGATGCTGGCTTTGGCTTTACCATCGGCGATCCCAAGCAATGGCGTCTGCGTCACCAACTCGCTGGTGGAGGTGCCTTGATGGATGTCGGAATTTACGCCTTGCAAGCCTGCCGCTATTTGACCGGTGAAGAGCCTGTGTCGGTGATTGCACAGGAAACCAAAACCGATCCCATAAAGTTCGCGGAAGTGGACGAGTCGATCACTTGGTCCATGAAGTTCCCCTCGGGTGTGATCGCTACCTGCAGCACCAGTTACAACTTCAACGGGCTGAATCGTTTCCGCGCCTACGGCGAAAAGGGTTGGTTCGGGATGGACCCCGCCTACAGCTACGAAGGCAATCGGATCGAGACTTCGAATGGAAAAATCGAATTGGCTCAAGTCGATCAGTTCGGAACCGAATTGGATGAGTTCGCGAAATGCATCCGCGAAAATCGCCCATCCCGAGTCTCTGGCCAAGAAGGCTTGAAGGATATCCTCGCGATCGAAGCGATTTACCGATCGATCCAGCAACGCAGCTTGGTTTCGGTTTCGTAAAACCGAATGTTTGCGTTGCTATATCGCATCTCCTTAATCACGGGTTCAACGGTGTATGTCCTCAGATGATGCTCTCAAGCGGACACTGCGAATGACTCCTGAGTCTGTGGGTAGTGGTGACTTTGAGCCTGAGGTTCAACTTTACCCAACGGTTGCTTATCCGATTGATGGAGGATCCCTTTGGCGGATCCTCGTCCAAGGCCGCATCTGCCAAACGGTTCCACCATCGCTTGCAAAACGACTGATGCTGCGAGGGCTTATCCGTGCTCTTGAGCTGGAAAAAGAAGTCGTCAATGGACCCATATTTCCAGAGCGAGTTCATGGTTTCCTGGCCGCGCCGGTCGTGCGTGGTCGGGTCCAGGTGGCGATCGGGCAGCAAACCTATGTTCTACCTCGCAAATCGAAATCGAGTGGTTTGTTCACGTGCAAGCTTGACCTGCCTCGAAATCAGTTAGCCCATTATCGAACCTACGGAGTTCTTGGGTCCGGGGCCGACTCGCCAGAGTGTGAGATCCATTGGAACAATGGTTTATCAAGAGTTTCAAGCCATGTGTTTTTGGCGGAGGAGCAAGGGATTAGTGTTATCAGCGATATCGACGATACGATCAAACTGACTGAGGTATGTCATCGACGCAAAATGTTGCGGAGGACGTTTGCCGAACCGTTCGAGAGCATCGAAGGTATGGCTGCGATCTATCGGGACTGGGCGGAACAAGGTGCATTGTTTCATTATGTCAGCAGCAGTCCGTGGCAAATTTACGACGCACTTCTTGAGTTTTTAGTCACCTCTGGGTTCCCGCATGGCAGCATGCATCTCAAATGGTTTCGGCTGCGGGATGAGATCTTCAAGAAATGGCAGATTGTGAGACGCAAGAGTAAAGCTGGCGTTATCCGAGGCATGATGAAGCGATTGCCGCAACGGCAGTTTCTGCTCATCGGTGATAGCGGGGAACGGGACCCGGAGATCTACGCGAAGATTGCGTCCAAGCATCCGAAGCAAGTATTGAGAATCTGCATTCGGCAAATCGATGAGAATCCCTTGGATGCCGTTCGATTGAATAAGATCTACCGGCGATACGGGATGACCGTTCCTATCCAGGTTTTCTCCGAGCCGAAGCAGTTGGGTGATTTGCCTGTGTAGAAGTCGTTGCTATCCGATGATCAGCCCGCGCGACGACGAGCCTCGGCCAAAATCGCTGCTGGAATAATTCCGCGAGCCGCTGAATGCTGCTCGGCGATTTGGTCGGTGATGACGCAAGCGACTTGCAGTGCCCGAGCGCCGTCGGCACCTGAGACCCGCGGTGCTCGTCCAGTCCTGACCGCTTCCAAGAAGTCGGAATGCTCTTGTTCGATTGCGTTGCAGCTTTCCGGTGCTACTGTTTTCTGGGTAAGCCATCGCGAGAACAGTTCGTCCTTCACCTTGAGCCGTTCTTCGACGGGCAAACTGTCTGCTTGGAGATTACCGTTGGATACCTCTTCCGAGGCGTGCGTGCAGGTGTAGGAGCCCTTCGAAAAATCGAGGGAGTACCAATCGTCATCGCAGTGGATCTCCATGGTTCGGCTAGCCGATGGAGCGATTCGCGAGGCTCTAAGGTGCGCCGTGGTTCCGTTTCGGAACACCAGATCTGCGATTGCAAAATCCTCGTGAGTTCCCAGGACGCAGCGCCCATGCGCCCGAATCGATTGCAGCGGGCTAGAGACCATGCTGAGGATCAAATCCAGGTCGTGGATCATCAAGTCGAGGACAATACCGATATCGGTACTGCGTCCTGTGTAGACTCCTTCGCGGCACGATTCGATGTGACGGACGGAGGCTTGGTCCACCTGCTGTCCAACATCAACCCAGATTGGATTGAAACGCTCCACATGACCAACTTGGATCGTGCAATCATGGATTGCACCCAAGCGGTTCAGTTCGGTTGCTTCCTCTACGGACGTGGTGATCGGTTTCTCGATAAAAACGTGAATGCCGTTTTGCAAACACCATTGCGCGATAGGGAAATGCAGCGTCGTCGGTGTGGCGATGAGCACCGCATCCACACAACCCGACAGCGATTTGTAGTCTTCGACGACTGGAAGCGACAGATTTTCAGTGATCCAGTCCCGTGAGGGAGCATAGGGATCGCATACGGCCACCACGCGCGTATCGGAGCGTTTGGCCAAAAGCTTCGCATGAATCCGTCCTAGATGGCCACCTCCGACAACGGCAGTCCGCACGGGACCGCGGATTTCTCGCGATGGGATGGAATCTCGGTCGAGGTCTGATGTTGCGCTGAAAGAATCCGTCATAATACTGGTACCTCGACGCTTCGATTCGGGCCGGGGAGCCGGTACGCTGCCGCCGGTTTCATGCCTTGTTGACGCAGATCAAGCCGCAGCAGCGCGGCGATCGCGGCCGCGACCATGCCGACCTTCTTGTGAGTTCTCGATAAACGCGAAGAGCGTTTCTAGTTCAGGAAGCAAGATCCCGTCTCCCTGAAGGATTTCCCTGGCGTGCTTCATACCAACTTTGGATCGGTACAGAAGTTTGTGGGCTTCACCGATCGCTCGGATCGCCGCCGTGGTGAAGTTTTTCCGCTTGAGAGCGACTACGTTGACGCATCGCGGGCGAGCTGGGAATCCTTCAGCAAGCATGAATGGTGGGACGTCCTGAAGGACGCGAGATAGTCCGCTAACAAAGCTGTAGCATCCTATCGACGCGAAGTGGTGCACGGCGACCCCGCCGCTCAAAGTGGCATCGTGTTCGACCTTGACGTGTCCGCCTAGCATTACGTTGTTCGCGGTGATCACACGGTCTTCGACGTAGCAGTCGTGGGCGATATGGCTATTCGCCATGAAGTAGCAATTGTTGCCGACCGAGGTGATACCCTCGTCTTTTTCTGTGCCACGATTGACCGTGACGCACTCGCGAAACACGTTGGAGTCACCGATGATGACTTGGGTTGGCGAGCCTTGGTACGAGAGATCTTGCGGGTCTCCGCCGATCACGCACCCAGGGAAAAAACGGTTGTCCCGTCCGATGGTTGTATAACCTGTCAACGTGACGCCGTTTTCAAGCCGGGTACCTCGGCCGATCTTCACGTTCGGTCCAATCACGCAATGATGCCCAATCCGAACGTCGTCGTCGAGTTCGGCACGGGGATCTACCACGGCGGTATGTGCAATGATGGTCGGCATGTGTTGAATCCACTTTCTAACGTGAAGTCAAATGAAGTTTAATCGCTCTATGCGACGTGGCTTAGATGTTGCTGGTCCGCGCGATGCAGGTTCAGCAATTGCTCTGCCATTCGTCCATTCAAGTTATGTCCGCTGCGACGAGCGATGATGGTGCCTCGCACGCGAGCGCCACACAACGCCAAGTCGCCAATCAAATCCAATAATTTGTGTCGTGAACACTCGTCGGGAAACCGAAGCGTGTTGTCGATGGGGCCATCGTTACCAAAAACGATCAAGTCCCGATAGGTCACATGCTGAGCAACTCCCATTCGCTGAAGCTCCTTTGCATCGTGCTCGGATAAAAAGGTTCGAGCGGGTGCAATGTTCGCTAAAAACTCAGAGGGAGTCAGTACGTACGATGACGTGGACGATGGAATAACGCTCGTCGGGCCGAAATCCAGATGGTATCGAAGTTCGAGACCTGATGCGCACGGTCCGGTTGCCGGAATAGCTTCCACGCCAGAGCGATCGTCGCCGATTCGGAGCGTCGAGTCGACGCAAACTTCTTTGGCTCGGATCGCTTGAGTCCTCGTTCCCGCTTGATCGATCGCGATCGCCATTTCCATGGCGCTTCCATCCATAGCGGGCATCTCGCACGCGTCGCACTCGACCGTACAATTATCGATTCCCATGCCATAGAGGGCCGCCATCACATGCTCGATCATTTCGACCGTCGTGCCTTGATAGACCAATTTGGTTCGTAGATTGGTCTCAATTCGGTACTCGGCTAACGCAGGTACGATCGGACGGCCCGGTAAATCGACGCGTCGGAACACGATCCCGTCTCCCGGATTGGCGGGGAGAAAGGAGAGTGTTACAGGTTGTCCAGACCAATAGCCCCTACCGCTAACACGAGCGATATGCGCAATCGTCTTTTGGAGTGGGGCTTGTGTCATCGTAAACGCCGAAATCCGTTTCAGGTCGTTAAGAAGGCTTCACAGGATCCGCGATTACTTGCGGAGTGTTCCAGCAGGTCCATTTGAGTTCGGAGCAATCGACGGACCCGTCGCAGTCTGCGGAACCTTTCCACCTGTAGTCGGTGCTGCAGCGGGAATATCTCGCTTGAGCATTGCGATGACCGTATCGGTCAGATCGTAGTTGGGATTGAAGTAAATCACTTCTCGATCCGCTCCGATCATTACTGTTTGAGGATTCTTTGGATTCATCTGGGACGCTTGACGGCGGCTGTAGCGAACCACCATGTCGTACTTGTAGTACTGAGCCGCACCAGCGACTCGCTCTACGATCTGGTTGTAGGTGTCGAGCATCAGCTTGGCTCGCTTCTCCGTCAACTCTTTTTCCTTGTTGACGGCTTCGAGTCGCATCTTGCTGTCCTGTTGGACCAGAAATTCCTGTTGCTTCTTGAACTCAGGGGAATCGGCCGTGAGCGACGTGTTGAGTTGTTCTACTTTTTGAGTGAGATCCTTCCGACGAGCTTCGAAATCCTCCATCGTCTTTTGATACTCAGCCTTCAACGCTTCGGCTTGTGCGGTGAATGTCGGGTGGTTATCCAGGATGTAGTCCATGTCGACGACGGCGGTCGATGTGGGCTGATGTTGCAACGCCTGAGCGGGTGCACCATTTTGAGCGGATGCGACCGAGCAGAAGGTTACCGTGCAGAAAGCCACCGATACGGTGGATACCATTGCAAAAGCAAAAATAGCAGAACGGATTCGGATCGGCACTTTTTAGCACTCCTTGCTTCTAATGCGCTTATGTTGCTTGCGTGTACCGAGCACCTGCGGACCGTCATGTCCTCAGATCCATTGCTCGGATGCATTTATTGCCAGTCGGCGTTCAATCTGTCGAAGCCTCTGCCGATTCGAGTCGATCAATCCGGCAGTGTTTTCGACGTAGCAGCTTTTTTTGCCGCGTTTCTTTGGCCTGTAATCCAATCGCGATTCCCTGACAATCCATGCCGAGGGGGGTGCGTTCAGCCCACAGTCCACCGCGGATTCTGACGAAATCTCCAATCCGCGTAAATACCGATCCTGGGAAACTAGGTACCAATCTCGGAACGAACCGTGATTTTTTCCTCGCCCCGCTGCACCTCAACTTCGAGTGTATCCCCCGGCTTGAACTCCTGCAGCGCTTCGTCCATGTCTTCACGACCAACCACATTTCGCGAACCGATTCGCACAATACGGTCTTCAGGAAGAATGCCAGCTTTCTTTGCCCAGCCGCCAGGCATGACGCGGTCAACGACGAGCCCCGGCTCTGATTGCTTGATTCGAACCCCTAAACGAACCTTGGTGGTGACGCTCTTCAAGTAAACCGGCCGCTGCGGCATGGTCGAGATTCGATCGGCCAGGATAACCACCATGTCGGTGATTCGAGAGATACCGTTGACGTTGATTTTGTCAAAGTCGTCGCTGGGACGATGGTAGTCGGGATGGAATCCAGAAAAGAAGTGGTAGACCGGGATGCCTTTGAGGAAGAACGATTGATGGTCGCTCGGGCCAACCCCTTCCGGTTGCCGCTTGATGTCAAACCCGATGCCTTCGTTGGCTTCGGTGAGCATTCCGTCAAATTCCTTCGCCGTGCCTGTCCCGTAGACGGTAAGAACATTATCAGAAATGCGGCCGACCATATCCAAATTGAGCATGGCAACGGTTTTGCTCAGCTCGAACCGAGGATGGTTCACGTAGTATTCGCTGCCGATCAAGCCGAGTTCTTCGCCTGAAAAAGCGATGAATAGAAGGCTTCGACGGGGCGTTTCTTCGGGGCTTGACTTCACCAACTCGGTCAACCGTCGGGCGGTCTCGAGCAGACCTACGGTTCCCGATGCGTTGTCGTCCGCGCCATTGTGGATTTCATAGGTTCCAGGGGCGAGCGATCCAGCACCCCCCATCCCGACGTGGTCGAAGTGGGCCCCAACGACGACCAGTTCGTCCGCTAACGCTCCTTTGCCTGGAAGCAGTCCAAGCACGTTCATCGATGGGATTTTGCGGCGTGAGATATCCGTTTTTCCGGATGCTGTCCAACCTGTTAGTTCCAAGGACTGGGGTTTGAACTCGGAATCGATCTTAGATTCTAATTCGGTCAACGACTTACCAGCATCCGCAAGCCATTTTTCAGCGATGGCGCGGCTGACAAATAGGGTGGGGATCTTGTCATCGGATTGGGCGTTTCCAGCCCCGGATACGGGGAGCAATGCTCCCGGGGTTGCCGATTCGGAGTTGGCATCATTGATCAGCACCAGCGCCGCAGCGCCATGCTTGGCTGCGTTCATTTCTTTGCTGGTAAAGAACGCGTAATTGCTTGGCTCTGTTCCAGCGAAGACACTGTTCGGGTCGTTGGATTGCGGCTCTTTTCGAAGTACCAAGACCACTTTGCCTTGGACGTCGATTCCAGCGTAGTCGTCGTACTTGATCGAGTCGTCGTTGGCGGTGATGCCATATCCGGCGAAGACCAACGGAGCATTAAACTCGCCGTTCGTGCCGAGAGAAAGAGGTTGGAACTGATCGCCGAGCGATAGCTCCACTGAGGTCCCGTCAGGCTTGGTGATTTTCAGTTGGTTGGTTTCGCTGGAGGCACCAGGATTGCCGTTGAGTTGGAATTCTTGGAACGGTTTTCCATCGAAAAGGTCCGTTTGCAAACCGAGTTCGTTGTAGCGTTTGGCGATGTAATCCGCGGCAAGTTTCAGACCCGTGGTTTCCGCGGCGCGGCCTTTCAGTTCATCCGAAGCGAGGTAGGAGATATCTTTGTAGATCCTCGCTTCGGCTTCTGTTTTCACTTTTCCAGTTGCCTCATCTTCTGGCCCGAAATCACCTGAGGCGAGGGTCGTGATCGACCCGAATGCGAGGATCGCCACGAAGGTGCAGAGACCGAGAATTGCCCATCGAGGGTTGTACTTACGGAAAGCGGTTTTCAGGATTGCCATACAGTGAGCTTGGTAGTGGGACAAAAAAGTAGAGGATGATATGGAGTTTAGGTGGGTGGTCGCGAGCAGTTTTCAGGCGTTCAGTTTACCCGAGGAGGAGTGCTGAGTCAGGGTAGAGAATGGGCTGAAACATCGGTTTTTCACGCGAATATGCGGTTGTTGGCGAGTTAGGAAAGAGGTTTGTCTCGCTCGCGAAAGCCAACGTGGTTTGGAAGTTTTCCGGGTCGGATTGCTGAATTACGGCTATGGAGTACACTACGCGAGAGCATCTGGAGGCAATAGCCAAGTCGATTGCCAAAAGGTGTGACTGACAGGGTGTATGTCCGGAGCAATGCATTTGGACGATCCTTCGTCGAATCAATCGGGCCGTAGCGCAGCCTGGCTAGCGCGCTACCTTGGGGTGGTAGAGGTCGTGGGTTCGAATCCCGCCGGCCCGATTCGCTGAAACCCTTGGAATCCTCTGTGATTTCAAGGGTTTTTTCGTTTCTTGACCAGGACCAAGAGATCTGGCACGCGGAGCCGCGAAGAGCGCGAAGGGGAAGAGAGAGATAGGGGGCGGATCAAGGATATCGAATGGAGACTTGGATTTTTAAAATGGATCCATGGGGAGAATAGTTGGTTCCGCGAAGATTGAGCTGGGCTGGAAATTGGATCACCAATGATCCTTTAAAACTTCGCGTCCTTCGCGCCTTCGCGTGAAACCCGGATCGGAAATGTGGCACGCGAAGCCGCGAAGAACGCGAAGGGAAGAAAGAGAGATAGGGGGCGGATCAAGGATATCGAATGGAGACTTGGATTTTTAAAATGGATCCATGGGGAGAATAGTTGGTTCCGCGAAGATTG
>CAITIE010000091.1 GCA_903892355.1 uncultured Pirellula sp.
AAGCAGAGATGTGAAATCGGATGACATATTCAAAATGGAATCTCCTCGTCTGTAAACTCATTGGAAAAATGTTGGTCGCACGGTTCGGGCATCGGCCCGATCTCGTAGTCAACGATCCGGTCGTACTCTTCCCCAGAGACACTTCGAACGACGATCGCAAGGGTTTGCGCAACGGCACCCCCTTCGATCCGCGCGAGTGCCTCGTCGGTAGTTGCAGGAACCGGATCGGGGGATCGCTGTTTCCACCAAGCCACCGCACGCTGCCGTGCGTAGCCTGAGTGTTCAAAGCAAACCCACTCGGATTTTTGGTTGCGCCAGCCGATCATGTAATCGACTCGCATCGATCGCGGTGCATCGTCGCTGGCCCCACGTTTGAGATGGCTGTAGTAATGTGTGTCGGTGACTTCGTAGCGCGTGTTGGTGATTTGGCCAGATAGGATCGGTGCTTGGGTCGCTTGGGCTTCGTGGTTCTGCTTTTCAGGTGGGGGGAATTCGAATCCGCATTCCGGACAATTCGCGTACCCCATCGCGATGAGTGCATTGCAATGGGGACATTTCTTCGCCGGTGCATCTCCGGTTCCCTGATTGCCTCCAGGTTTGAGCCGCAGGGCATCGACCGGGCCGTGTCTTAAAACATTGCCACCAAAGTCGAGGACTAAACAGTTCTGTTTGCTGGGGTGAAGTCTGAAACCTCTCCCCACAGCCTGATAGAAAAGTCCTGGTGATGAAGTCGGCCGTACCATAGCCACGCAATCGATGTTGGGTGCATCGAAGCCGGTGGTCAGCACGTTGACGTTGCATAGGTACTTGAGATCGCCGCGCCGGAATTGCTTCAGTAATATGTCGCGAATCTTTGGCGGGGTTTCGCCAGTGACGAAACCGCAATCAATCCCATACTTTTCATCGAGCGTTTCGACGATGTGATTGCCATGCCGAACGCCGCTCGAAAAAATCAGCACGGCGTTGCGGTCGGCTGTTTGCTCCACGATTTCACGGCAAACGGACTCGACCAGCGACTCGCTATCCATGAGGGCTTCGACCTCGTCGGCGACGAATTCGCCGCCGCGGATGTGCAGCGAACCGAAGTCGATTTGATCTTTACCAGACTTGGAAACCAGCGGGCACAGAAAGCCGTCGCGAATCAATTCTTTGATCCCGACCTCGTAACAGATCGTGTTGAGGATATTCTCCGGTGCACAGATCGGTCCGTCCTTGAGTCGAAACGGGGTGGCCGTAAAGCCGATGATCCGCACGCGAGGATTCACCATCTTGGATTCGGCGAGGAATTGTTGGTACATCCCCTCACCATCAGGACTGATTAGGTGCGCCTCATCAACAATGATCAGATCGAATCGATCGAGCTCGCAGGCACGCTTATACACCGATTGGATACCAGCGATGATGACCGGATTGTCCGTGTCACGTCGCTTGAGTCCTGCGGAGTAAATGCCATAGTCAACCTCTGGGCAGACCGCGGTTAGCTTGTCGGCAGTCTGCTGCAGGAGTTCTTTGACATGGGCCAAAACCAGGACTCGACCTTGCCAGAGCGTCACCGCATCCTTGCAGATTGTGGCCATACAAGGGGTCTTGCCCCCCGCTGTGGGAATGACCACGCAAGGATTGTCATCACGATCGCGCAGATGGTTGTAGACCGCGTTGACGGCCGCTTGTTGGTAGGGACGTAGTTGCATCGAATTAATCCTCATCAGACTCGTCGTAACAAGCAGGGGTTCGCTCATCGTCGAACACCCGATCTATCCATTCAAAGCCATCGTTCATCATGCCGAAACCTTCTCCAAGTCGAGACGACAGGCTCCGATAGGATTCACGAACCCCATCGCATTCAGGATCGACAGTCGGTTGATTGACTAGACGTTTGCGTGGCACCATCAGACCGCCACATTTAGGGCACTCTTTGATTCGTCTAGTAACAATTACTCCGCAATCACTACAAACTTTGCGTCTAAGGTTTTTCACCATGATCACTCTTCCATACATTTCGAGATGCGTACAAAAACCATGCCTCCAGGGATCGGTTCGCGTTTCCAGGTGTCTAGGTGGATGATTTGGCTGTCGTCGTGATAGGCACCACCTTGCCCAAGTGCATCGAGCAAAGCTTTTTGAGTGTTATCCACGTCTCGGCGACGACGGTCGGGTGGATACAGTTCAATGAAGACTTCTAAGTCACCATCGATGGGGCGAACGCCGCGCGCCGCGAGGATCGACACAACCTGTTGACGGAAGAGTCGACCCCCGCGGCTGATGAGCGTCCGTGCTCCCACCCGCCGCCAGTAATGATTCACTGACGGCGGGTACGGCAGTTCAAGTTCGATCACGAGGGACGTCTCCATGGTGGAGTCGTATGGCTCGCTTGCTGAGGCTGAGCCGTAGCTGTCGCAGGTTTCGCGTAACCCTTGATCTCGTTGGTGATGTCCCCCGAATCCTCGCGCCTACGGCACTTGACGTTGATCACCAACGGCAAGTTATGCAGCTCGACCGAATCGCCCGGGGTGAGCACCCCAACGGCTCGGCAGATGGCCGAGAGTTCCGCTTGCGCGATCTGCACCGCAGTCGCATTCGCGTTGTGAAGGTTCAGTCGGGACCAAAGGAATCGACCTTTGTATTCCCCCTCGAGGATCTGGAACGTGAGCTGCAAATAGCTCCCCGATCCGGACTTCGTCGGCTTGAGTTCCGACTCGGTGATGATCGCCAGGTACTTGCCGGCTGGGATCGGTTCGAAATCCGACGACGGTTCGACTTGATTCGCATTGAAGTTGTTGAGATTAGCCAAGGTTCGATACTCCTTCTGGAACAGAAACGGGGTTGGACAGTTCGTTGGATGAGCCGAGGATGCCGCCAACAATCGCATCCCAAGCCAATGGGATTTCAGGTTTGAGTCGGTACCGGTTCTTGGCCACGCACGATGGACCGCCGATGGTTTTCAAGATGCGTTCGCCACCGGCAGCCCCCACGGGTGCTGCGATCGCTCTCTGGCGACCAAAGCCACTCTCTTCGGTGCGGGTGGTGAATCGCTTGGTGGCAAACAGCACCGCATCGCACCATTCGGTAATGATGGCGCTGGCATGCTTGTGCAGACGAGGCGAGTAGCGATCGTAGGCCGGCGCTTCGGGATCCTCGAATTTCTCGACTTTCGCGTGAGCGATCAGAAAGATCATCATGCCGCGATCGCGATGGAGGTTGCCAAGCTTGTCGATGAGCTTGCGCCAGTAATCCAAAGCGAGGGTGTAACCTTTGCCGTAGCCACCTCCGACCTTTTCGATCGTCGTGGCCGATTCACGTCGGCAGATGGCATCCCAGATCAATCGCTCGAGCCAATCGAGGGAATCGATCGCGACGGTTTGGTAATCGTGCTGCTGGGTCTCTAACTCCGTCAGGGCCGCGACGACATCTTCGAGGGATTTGGCCAGTGGGAAGCGATCGCAATCGATCTCTCCCAAGCCATCTTCGGTTTGGATGAAGATTGGTTTGGGGGTGGTGGCCGCGAGGCTACTCTTGCCAACCCCTTCGGTACCGTAGACCAAGATCCGTGGTGGCAGATGGGCTTTCCCACGCTGCACTTGCTGTAACAAACTCATGTGCTTTTTCCTTACAAGAACGAACAAAAAAACTGGGTAAAACAAAGGCAGTAAGCAGGTGGGCACAGGGAGTCCCGACGCTCTCTCCGTTTGCCATTCGTGGCCGGGAGCGTCACGCCATCCCACCTGCCTACTGCGCTGGATCAGAGAAAATCGAAGACGCGAGTCTCTTCGTAGCCCGTGGGCCAGGAATCGTTCGCAGTGCACGCATGCAAGCGATCGATCGCCTGCTCGTTTTCCTTTTGGGCGAGGTTCAAAACCTCGCTCGAGAGTTGCCAAACGCCGCAGCGGTAGGGTTCTTTCTTCTCCACGGCGATCAGATGAACGGGAACATAGATCCCCAAGGCTTTCTTAAGCACGGCTCGGTAGAACGCCAATTGATGGGCGTACCCGTAGCGCCGCGAGTCGGCTTCGAACCAGGTCAAGTCATCGCAGGTTTTCAGGTCCACGATGCTCGGGGACGGATCCAACCAATCGATACGGATCTGGCAAGGGAATCCGCAGTACTCGGCCCGCACGACCGCTTCGGCGATTCCGTATTGCAGCAAATCAACCGCCGCCTCGTGCATCGCGACCGATTCGTTCATGCGCTCGATCGTTTCGAACTGCGAATCGGACAGCACGGGTTTGCCGATCGTCTCGGCCCACTCAGCCCACGGCTTGGTAGCTGGCCCGAATGGCAGGCCTGTTTTCTTATTGATGGGACCGCCGACAGCGAAGTCTTCGCGGAATCGCTCGAGGCCTTCGAGGATCAGGACATGGGCAGCGCGTCCGACCAAATAGGCCGGCGATTCTTCTTGGGTGCGTGGTTGGTACTTCTTGCGATAGTAGAGCTGAGGGCATTTTCGAAAGTCGGCCAACTGATGGCTCGATAGATAGTGCTTCGCTTTCGCGTGGTACTCGTCGGCTGACTCGTGGATCAGAAACGACATGGATGGGGACTGATGCATGGCAAACTCCTGCGTTGTTAAACGTGGAAGCGTTGTGCCTCCATATAATTATTTGCCGCTCGACCCTCTACTTCGCGCGCTTCGATCAAAAGTCAGGTGAGTGCGCTGACCCTGTAATGTGTGGGAAGTGGGGTCATATATGTAGTCATGACCCTGTAATTTGCTCCCACGTGGGGTCATATGTGACTGGCGTGACCCTGTAATGTGTCCCACGTGGGGTCATATGTGACCGGCGTGACCCTGTAATGTGTCCCATATGACTTTTGAGACTACATGTATGACCCTAGATACATGACCCTGTATTTCTCGAACAATTGCCTCGCGATCGAAACAACCACGCGAGCAATCGAGGAATCGTCATGTGTATCACAGTTAGCAAACAACCGACCGAAAAGACCATCTCCAAATGGATTTCCTCCCGTGCCAGACGCATGGGATTCAAAAGACACGACATCGAAGACGTGCAGCAGCAGATTTTGCTGGTGCTCATGGACTTCGAATTCAACCCTGAGAAATCCAACGGTGCCTCTGGCCAAACCGCCATCACCGCAGTGATCGACCGACAGCTTCGGCAGTATCGAAGAACCCGAAACCGTTACACCGACCACGTCACCGGCAGCGAAAACATGCCTCGGCATGTGGTGGACTCTTCGTACGGAGTCGACCAAGCCACACACATCAGCATGTTGGCCGATCTAGCAAAGGCTCGCACTTTGCTCTCACCGATCGAACAGCAAATCAGCGATGCGCTCGCCGATGGCCAATCGATCAACGAGATCGCCAAGACCATGAAGATGAATTGGCACACCGTCAACAAGCATGTGGCATCGATTCGCGACTGCCTCGAATCTTTGGGGCTCGATCAGAGAGCCCACTAACAACCTGGGCAGCAAAGCTGAAAAAGCTTGGGAATTGCTGCCAAGAGCCGCTGGACTTTACCGGGTAAGTGAGCCTCCTGTGTGCATCGGACATTGGCGACTCACACCCTTTCGAAATCATTGAATGATGACCGCAAAGGATGGTGAGAAATGAGTGTTTTCAAGGGGATCGAACCCATGGTAGTCGACGAAGAACAGGCCGCCCGAATGCTCGGCATTTCACGGCGCATGGTCTTCGAGTTTCGCACCAAAGGGGAACTCCAGCATGTGAAGTTCGGACGTTTGATTCGCTACCGCGTTTCAGACATCCAAGCGTTCCTGGAGCGAAAACTGATCGGGAACGACACTCTAGCCAATGGCCGCCGAGGGTGACGCAAGTCACGGATATTTCATGCGACCAACTGACAGGAGATTTAAACGATGGCTTCTATTTCGACCGACAAATCAGGCAACAGGCGGATCCTGTACTTCGATGAGAATCGCAAACGAAGGGTGCTCTATATCGGCAAAGTTTCCGAGCGAGATGCCGAAGGAGTGCAGCGACGCGTCGAAAGCATGCTGGCTGCCAGAATCCTTGGGAACGCGATCGATCGCGACGATGCACGTTGGCTCTCGGAATCGCCAACGATCCGCGAGAAGCTCGAACGGCTCGATTTGATTCCATCTGGGAAGCTCCAAATCGATCGCAGGTGCATGTCCATGGAAGAGTTCCTAGACGACTACATCGAGCGCCATGGGGCAAGCCGCAAACCAGCCACGGTTGCGGTTTGGAAGCAGGTGGTTGCGAACCTCAAAGAGTTCATGCCCGAGGGGATCAGGATCAACCAGATCACCGCAGGCCATGCGAAAGAGTTTCACGAGAAGCTCAAAGCTCGAGGGATGGCCACGACCACGATCCACAAACGGATCCAGTTTGCGCGGCAATTCATGCACGATGCGGTCGACTGGAAGATTATCGACGAGAACCCGTTCTGCAAAGTAAAAACGCAGAAGAGTTCGGTGAAGGTCAACGAGTTCGTACCTCGCGAAGTGGTCGACAAGCTGATGAAGAAGGCCAACCCCGTCTGGCAAGTGATCCTGGGCCTGAGTCGCTACGGTGGGCTGCGCACACCCTCGGAAACGCTATCGCTTCGTTGGGACGACATCGATTGGGAGCTGAACCGGATGAGCATCCCGGAGCCAAAGGTCGAGCACCACGAAGGTCGTGGGATTCGGAGTTGCCCGATCTTCCCGGAGCTGCGTCCGATCCTCGACGAAGCCTTCGAGATCTTCGGCGACAAGAGCGACTATGTGGTCGCGGCTCCCCAGTACCGAGCCGCAGCCAACACTGCGATGGGTTGGAAGAATGCCAACTTACGCTCCGAAATGACACGTTTACTGCGTCGCGCCGGCGTCTCGGGTTGGACACGATTGTTTCATTCGATGCGGGCTAGTCGTCAAACCGAGCTCCAACGCGAGTTCCCTCTACATGTGGTTTGTTCCTGGCTTGGCAACTCACCTAGGATCGCACAGCAGAGTTACTTGCTGGTGACCGAGGATGATTTTTCTAGGGCGGCAGGGGCGAAGAAGGAAGGCAGGGGCGATGCGTGCCGCCCCCCAAATGGGCGATCCCAATGGTGATGTGCACTCCGCCCCACCAATTCAGTTGAAAAAATAGTTAGCGTTCTGATGCGTGGGTGGCACTTAATTCTCTCCTCGCAGCTCGAATCCGTTCTAATATTCGAAACTAAAAGATTCGCCTCCAGCTCGTGAACCTAGCGAACGCCAGACCTCAAGGTCAATTGAGTCGGAGATTGGTTCAACATGACCGTCTCCAAAGAGAGTGTTGACACAACTTGAATGGTAGCTTCTGGCCGAAAACACTCCTACAGGTACGTTGGTCGCATCACCACAGTCCGCAACATTCGCATTCGGTCCGAGCACGTGATTGTAAAACGAATAAACTGCGGAATACCATTGGCGCGCATTCGTGCGAGACCACGTTGGGAAGTTCAAAGGGATTGTAGCACATCGGTCTGAAAGTCTATTGGGGTTTCCCATATCGACAAGAAGCTCCGTTGTCGGCAATCTCGCTACATCGACAAACGGCTTACCGTTTGGCACATAAGTAGAATTTGAAGAAGTCCCGATTCGTCTCTCAGAAAAAAAAGCTGTGCAAAAAAGACCGTCAACAATCTCGGCAGGACGAACAGCAACATCTTCACGAAAGGGGCCACCCAATCTCGTTTTATCCCCAAGCAACAAACCGAGCTTTTGTTCATTCTGCATGGAACCAAGGACGCCAACACTCGCAACATAGGAATGGCCAAGGGGTGCGCGAGAGTCGGTTCCTTGTATTACAATTTTGCCGTTCACGTTCGGATCAGATGGACACTTCAAGATAGCGATTGACGCAGATTCAAAGAATTCTCGATTGTTCTCTTCTAAGGGCGAAACGCTCCAATCCACTGATCTTGCGACGGTTACTTCGTCCAGTTCGGCGAGAATCCGTGTGAAAACACTATATGAACTTCCCAAACCGTCGCGTCCGATTTTTGAAGATACACCAATTGGGAACGTACGACTTACCGACTGAAAACTCTGCAATGCCGTACCAATTTGACGAATGTTTGACTGGCAATACAGTCTACGAGCTGCCTCGCGGGCGGCTTGAACGGCTGGCAAGGTCACGGACAGCAAAACACCGATAATTGCGAAGACAACTAGTAATTCGGTCAAAGTAAACGCCCGTCTTTGAGCCATGCGGATTTTCATCTCCTTGAAACCGTCGCTTGAAAGTCTAGTTTCAGATCGCTCCCAGTATCTGGGGTAACGATAAGTGAGATTGTCGCGGCTTCATCATGGGGAACCTTTGAATCCGGAATGTTGGATTGGGGGGAAAGTTGCAAGACCTTACTTTCGACGATGTTCGCTGTAATCATCGATGAATTGGCTATTTCGACGCTCTTGATCGTGTATCCGGTATGCGATGATGTAAGTCGCAACAAGGAAGGAACCACGTGACCATCTTTGACCAATATCCTTGGTGTTCGCGAACCAGAAAGGCTCCATTCAGCACGTATTCTTCCACGTACATGAATTTTAAACGACTGTTTATTTAACTCTCCCGAACAACCGTATGCGAACGGCCCTGGCTCAAATCGCTCGGTATTGAGTCGGAAGGTAACCGGAAAATTCCATTGCTGGTTCTGTAACTGGACTCCAATGAATTCGGGCTCACCTACATCCGCTGTTAGTTCGCCAATTCCGGTCAATATCGAGATCGCATCCTTTCCCAAGAACGATTCAGTAGTGGATCGCACTATGATGTTTTGAGAGACTACAGCGTCGTCACCTCTGTTGATTTCGCCAAAGTCCACATCAATGGGGCCAAGAACTCGATATGCAGGACGGATTAGGCGAATAGACGAAGGAGTGACGATGACTTGCTTATCTTCGCCAACTGCAATTTGGATTTCCAGAGTCTCCGCCATGCCATCCACACGACCGTAAGCGATATAGTGAGCAGAGAAGGTGCTTCCTGGTTCGACCGACTTCGAACTTAGAGATCTTAGTACAAACGTTGAGCAGCAAGGTGATCCAGATACAAAATTCTCCATCGACAAACTATTGGCACTCACGTTAGTAAGATGGGCAATGACTTCGGAATGTTCTCCTTCTGCAATCTCCTTCGGAAAATCAACTCTTTCGAGGGTGACTAATTTGGCTGACTCAAACATCGACTCTTTGCGATCAACAGCGAGAGGTCTCGTAAGTGTGTGAGTGGACTCAATGTTTGAGTCCGAAGTTTTTTGTTGACAGCCGCCAAAAAATGAACACGTGAGCAATAGCGCAAGTGGCGAAATTAAGGAACTTGCAGAGTCCATTGAACCCGACGTACCAGTCCGAGCTAAGGCTTGCGATCCCAAAAACAATAAAGCACCAACAATCAAAACGCTCACGATGATTAAGGTCGCCCAATGATTGCCAGTAAAGTTCGAATAGTCAGAATTGTGAATGATCCATGCCCCGCTAAACGCGACGTCTCGAATATCGCGTTTTTCAACGACAATTGGCGCATGGAGCCGAGGATCGAGAACGGTCCAATTTGTTGCTGACGGAAAAACTACCGCAAAGTGCCCCGGTAATCCTTTTGTTGACAGGTGTGCGATAAAAGGCTTTTGCACGACTCCAAAAAGACTTTGCACGTCAGCTTTAATAGGTCGAACCCGGATAGATTGATCCGACACCATCTTTACAATTTCATCAATTGTATGCGACGACTTAGAAGTATTGTGCTCGGTGACGTAGTTTCGAACATTGATAGACTTGCCTGACGCAGCAACAAAAATCGCTGTTGCAGTAACGCCGCAACTCGGGTTTGTCGACAGCTTACCTATTGGCGGAATTGAATAGCCGCCATAGGACTTGCACAAACTGACGAGCGAACAAAGTGCGAAGGCAAGCAGTATTCTCATACCCCGGTTCATGACTTTATCCTTGTTCTAATTGCAATTGCCAACACAACAATGCAGGTGGTTGCGAAAACCAAAGCAACGATCGAAAACTGCCAATTCGACGGTTTGGAGAAAACTCCAAAAAGCGATGGTTTGGAAATGTCAGTGCGTCTTGCATGATTCGCCATTGACTCTATAGAACTAATCGGATCGTTAGACTTGCTTACCTCGTAGTATTGTTTATTGACATGATCGTTGACTTTGGTGCCGGGCGGAAATTCAACATCCCAATCGATTCGTCCTTTGGAATCCAACGATATGTCGGAGAAATAGAGTTGGAGCTTTCCATCACCATTGGATCCGGAAGTCAGTTCGACACAACTCTTTGGAATCCAAATACCGTCCACTAGTATATTCTCGAATGTACGCTCAAAGTTGATGGAGAAATTGGGGTTCTTCACGGACGAGTTCAGTTTCGTAATCTGTAGTCCATTCGGCGACTCCAGAAAGGTAACGAATATCGAAGGATTCCCTGGCATTTTAATTTCCAGGGTTTTGGCAGATGATTTGATAGTAATTTCCTGCGGATTTAGCACAACATTAGTGTTTTGATACCAATCGATCCACATCGGCCAATATCGAGAGGTAAACAAGTTCCCTTGCTGCGCTATCTGTCCGTGTCCTTTGGCTTTTTCATCCGCGGGTATCCAGAGTTCAGCAATATGTGAACCATGCCCAAATGTCGACTGAGAATGCGTCCCACTCAGAAAGGGCAAGTCGAACCGAAGCCCCTGTTCGGGGTTGAATTGCCACTTACCCAAATTCGAGTCCCCTTTTGCTTCCGGTGTGAAAACAGCGTTTCCCTCCAAATTCAGCTGAACGGAACAATTGATGGACTTGCTCTCACATTTGGACAAGTAGTCAAAAGCCAATAGGTCAAACGGATGCTGGCCTCTGTCTTGTCCGATCAATAAGGCATTCGTGGAAAAGCACATCAGAAGCCCGATGAACAAAATCGCAAATCGCAACTTCATAGCGTTTCTCTTGTGATTGGGGAGGATGCCTTCTGTCAAATCAAGGTCGGCGGGCCAATCGGAATCTGGCTCCAATCAGAACGGCAAGACTGATTCAGTACGCGTTGCAAATAGAACCACCGCATGCTGGTGTGCCTGTTGTCGGAATCGGAGTCCATTCCCAACCTCCACCTGCCAACAAAACGCACGTACCATTCAAAATATTCCCACAGCCGGTGCTTGCGAACGTAGACGAACAGTTGTTGTATCCTGGGTAGTATTGAATACCGCAATTTGGATTGTTGTTCGAACTATCGCAGGTAGACGTAGTGGGACAAGGATTTGGGTCTTGGCATGGGGCGCGATCAACACAAATCCACCATGGATATCCGCCTTCAATCCATTCGGTCTCACTTCGTTCAAGCAGTCGTACATTGCGAGATGGCGCAAACAGGCTTTCTCCGGCAACGGCCCAAAAACCACCAAGAGCGAACAGTAACATTCCCAAACCACTTGTTATCAGCCGAATTCGATCACGCATGACGAAGCTCCAAGTATTTGAAAGGTAAGCGTCAAGATGGGCATTGACATCCCTAGAGCCGTTGAATGTAAGGATCTGAAATCTGCAAGTCAAGTTTTTCAACGGGAATTTTTCCTCAAACAGGCAGTTGCAAAACGGACACGCAAATGCGTTCCACCCACGAATCGTTTCTCGACCGAACAAATGCGGGGATAGGCAGATGGCAACCAACGCCAATCGGGTCAGGACATTGACTTCCGAAGAGCCTACGAGCGTGTGATTGGCTTTCTTGGGATCCTCGTCTCACCGTGGCCGCACTTCAAAACATCACGTCCCTAGTTCGAATCCTGCACCTCCACTACAAAACCACATGTTTTCCCTGGAAAAACGAGGGTTCGGGGACGACTCTGGCGACTCACTCGACGACTCACCAGGGTCCAAGGCAGCGCACAAGACGACGCAGCACCTGCAGGCATGGACATGCATGGATAGGCAGGAAAGCCAAAGCAATTGGCCGAATATGCGAAAAACCCTGGGAAAACCAGGGTTTTTGAGCGGAGAGGACAGGAACCGAACATTTCGCTGTTTTCCCAATGGTTTTGAGGGAGTTCGAGAGGTGCCTAAAACGAAGATCCCGACTCCTGCATGGTCGTGATTAGGCCGGAATTGACGAATGCAACTTGACTCAGAAATGAACCAATGAGACTATTGAGTGTGAGTCTTACTAAAGCCTGAGAACGAATGGACGAAGTAGTCATGGTCACATCAATTGAACTGTCAGAACAGGAATTAGCCGAGCTACGTGATCTGAC
Organism: uncultured Pirellula sp.; assembly: GCA_903892355.1. Classification (GTDB taxonomy): domain Bacteria; phylum Planctomycetota; class Planctomycetia; order Pirellulales; family Pirellulaceae; genus JBKCUI01. The sequence continues at coordinate 12,206 of CAITIE010000091.1, forward strand.
TGAACAGAGTGATTCAATGGAAGCTATCCGAGTGGCGATGCGCGATTACATTCGCTACGCCCGTCGAATGCGACTCAAGCAACTTTCTGGTCAAGTCGAAATGATCGATAATTGGCGTCAATTAGAAGAATCCGAGGTTGGCGATCTCAATGACGATTCCTCCAAGTGATCTAGTTCTGATCGACACTTGTATCTGGGTAGGTTTCTTCAACCGAAATCAGTCCGCCGAACGGATTACTGTCGATCCTTTGCTTGATGACGATCGTGCTGCAATCACAGGAATGATCTTGGCCGAAATCTTGCAAGGTTTTCGTCGCGATGAGCAGGCCGATTGGGTTGCGTCTTCACTGAAGGGCCTACATGACCTTGAACCTATTTGGGATGACTGGCGAGTAGCCGCCAAACTGGGACGACATCTTGTTGCCAATGGACACCGGTTACCACTGACCGACCTTGCAATCGCAGCTATCGCACTTAGAAACGACTGTTCAGTCCTCACAACCGATCCGCACTTCGATCTTATTGCGGGGTTGAAACGCTTTCCACTTAAATAATGATGTAGCTTCAAGCAGTTGTGCCCGAGGAATGGCTACGACGACGATCCACAAACGGATCCAATTCGCGAGGCAATTCATGCACGACGCGGTCGATTGGAAGATCATCGACGAGAACCCATTCCTTAAGGTAAAGACCCAAAAGAGCTCGGTGAAGGTCAACGAGTTTGTCCCGCGCGAAGTGGTCGACAAACTAATGAAGAAAGCCAACCCAGTTTGGCAAGTGATCCTGGGGCTGAGTCGCTACGGTTGGCTTCGCACGCCCTCGGAAACGTTATCGCTACGATGGGAGGACATCGATTGGGAAATGAATCGGATGAGCATCCCGGAGCCAAAGGTCGAGCATCACGAAGGCCGTGGCATTCGTAGCTGCCCAATCTTTCCCGAGCTGCGACCGATCCTCGACGAAGCGTTCGAGATCTTCGGTGACAAGAGCGAGTATGTGGTCGCGGCTCCACAGTACCGTGCGGCAGCCAACACAGCGATGGGCTGGCTCAGTCGTTCTCGTGCTCAATGAAATGGTGCTCGTGCTCGTAATCGACGCGGTTGGTTCGAGCAGGAGTACGAGCAGGAGTTCGAGCAGGAGTACGAGCAGGAGTACGAGCAGGAGTACGAGCAGGAGTACGAGCAGGAGTACGAGCAGGAGCAGGAGCACGAGCACGAAAATCCCAGTCAATATGCGAAACAGAACTCCAGCGTGAGTTCCCACTGCACGTGGTTTGCTCCTGGCTCGGCAACTCACCACGCATTGCACAGCAGAGTTATCTGCTGGTCATCGAGGATGATTTCGCCAAGGCGGCCGGCGTGGCGAAGGTGATGGTGTAGAGGAGTGCGATTGGGGTAGCATATGAGATAGCAGTTGTTTTCGTCTCGTGCAGCAGCTTATTCACCGATCACTTTCTTTGGATGCAGGCTTTCGAGCAGCTAAAAATCGAGTCACCGCACTTTGGGTTGCTTTTGCCTCAAGAAGGTCCATATGCTCCAGTTTCGGCATTGTCGCGATCACCTGCAAAACCTTTTCCGTCGTGAGATTCCGGCCGTTGGCAAAGATCGATTCGAGTTTCGGGTGATTCGCAAACATCGCAAACTGCTCATCAGAAAACGGAGTATTCCTCAGGCGGAGGATCTGCAACTCAGGTAGTTTTACCACTTTTTCTACGACTTCGTTGGTGATCGTTGGTGCGGTGATCAAGAGGTGGCGTAGGTCTTTGAGTTCCGTTAGAACGTTCACAGATTCCTGCGTCAGCAGCGGGCATTCCAGCAAGATTTCTTGTAGCTGTTTTGCGGATGCTAGAGATGCGATACCTTGGTCCGTGAACTGTTTGGAATACAAGCTAATGGATTTCAAGCTGCCGCACCGTTCGGAAAGCAGTTGCAGAGTGCGGTCGGTTAGGAGTTCCGAATCTAAATCGAAATGCTCAAGGTTGCTCAAGTGCTGAGTGATTTCTTCAACGAATAAATCAGAGAGCGTATCTCCTCCGTCAATTACAAGAAAACGAAGGGACTTTGAACTCCCTATAGACTTTGCACATGCGTCTGTGACGCTAGAGCCATTTTCACTGCGCGGATTGGGACCCGTGAGAAATTCCAATGCTTCTAGGTTAGGTAACTCACGAACAAACTCAAGATCGCTGTCATGCATGTCGCGTTTGCATAGAAACAACCGCTCAAGCCGCTTGAGTTTAGCAAGTGGCGCAAGGTTACCCTCAATCACGACGTACTCGTCATCTAAATTGCCGCCAAAAGATAATTCCTCGACATTCTGCAGCGAAGCCAAGAACTCAATATCGTCACGCGTGAGTGTTGTTCCATAGGATATCTCAACGTTGGTCAGGTTGGAAACGTCCTTCGGTGCGGATTGTCTCAGTCCACCACGCCCCCAATAGGTCAGTCCGACTATCCGCCCTTGTTCATCGCTCCGAGTCCGAGCGCCTCGAGTAGTGGGTTCCTGCGAAAAAGAGTCTGTAGAACACAAGCCCCCAAGAATCGCAACGATTAGAAAGGATGCTATTGATGTTGATTGCAGCGCATGTTTTGGGAACATTTGTGTCTTTGCTTTCACTGGAGGAAAGTCGCAGTGACTGCGAGTCGTTTTACGGGGACAGGATCGGAATCTAACACTCGATTCCGCTGGCCTCTATGCCGAACAACCGCAAACACGCCTAGATAAGAAGACCTTTCGAACGGTCGATCGGATTAGAACTATTTTCTTCCTTCTCATGGTCCCGAACAAGGCGACTGAGTTCGAATCCTACCACCTCTGCTGCAAAACCACCTGTTTTCCCTGGGAAAACGAGGGTTTCGAGGCGACTCTGACGACTCACTGGACGACTCACTAGGGGGCAAGGCAGCGCACTAGGGTTGTTGATTTATCGGGGGCAGCACCTGCAAGCATGCACGTGCATGAAAGCCAAATCAATTGACCAGAAATGCGAAAACCCCTGGGAAAACCAGGGTTTTGCAGCAAGGGCTTCAGAAAGCTAACGGATGAGAAAGCTAACGGATGAGAAAACTAACGGATGAGAAAACTAACGGAGAGGACAGGATTCGAACCTGCGGTAAGGAGTTAACCCTACGCCGAATTAGCAATCCGGTGCTTTAGACCACTCAGCCACCTCTCCAATTCACCTAGCAATCCGCTAGCCGACTTGCGTAGTTTGTCAGATTCTCCACGATTTGCAAGACGCATTGCAAGACGCAGTCTAACACCTACTGGGTTCGCTCTGTCTTCGGTATCCCTAGGGAAATACTTGCGAAAAACCTGCTCGTCCGGAATTTTACGGCAATTTTGGTCTCGCACTACGGTCCATATTGTTACCGTTTGCGATCTCGGGACGGCGGAAATTGCAAGCCAACTGGTAAACGGAACAGATTTGCTATGGAAGCCAACGGTGGATTTCTGCTAATGTCCCGCTGCTCCCCGTCACAATTCCTGGATTTCCAACGGTTCCTTAACCCCACGGCGCATGACCTTGGTTCAACCGTCCACGAAAGTTCGATTTCTCCTCATTGCCTCAGCGATGCTGGCAACCCTATCCGGTTGCACAGATGGGCCATTTTTCCAGCTGAAAAAGATAAACCCCTACATTCAATCGCAATGGAAAAAAGACCGAGAAAAGACGGTCGTCTACTCTCAACGCATGGATGAAATGCGTTTGCTGAAACGCCAACTTCCCAGCATGAACGAGGAAGAGCAGGCCCGTTGGGTTGCAACCCTCGATGATGTCCTCAAAAAAGAAACAAGTCCCTCGCTTCGGCGCGAAGCGGTGCTTACCCTCGCGGTCGTCAACCAACGTTCGGATGCTCTGCGCACGATTGTCCCGATAGCCCGGGATGAAAACGAAACCGTCCGCTTGGCCGTCGTGCATGCGTTAGAGAAAAACAACACCTCTGATTCGACAGCCACTCTGTTGTCGTTGGCGCAGTCCGATCGCAGCAACAACGTGCGGTTGACCGCCACCAAATCGCTCGGCCAGCATAAAACCAACGAAGTCCGGCAGTTCCTAGCGAGTAAACTTGAGGACCGCAGTACCGCAATGCAGTACTCAGCGTCCCTGGCACTCAAGGAACAAACCGGCAAAAATTACGGTGGCGACATCGAAGCGTGGAAGCAGTACCTGCAGGGGGATGAAGTCCCTGAACCTCCAGTATCGATTGCCGAACGAATGCAGTCGATGTTCCGCTAAATAGCGTGTATACTAGCGAGCAGTCATATCCAAGTGCTCGCATATGTCCGCTTGGTTTTTCTCGATCGAACGGAGGCGATCTCTTCTGGATGCGCAAGGTGGCGCTCACTCAATTCATTGAAGGCCACACGCATGAAATTTTCCCTCCATGGGTCGTTGGGCGCGATCCTAGCATCCGCCGTTTTCTCGGCCGCTATCGCATTCCCTTCCATTGCAGCAACAGCCGTCGATCCAAATCCGGTCGCGGAACCAGCGGCACAGGACCAAACAGAAAGCCCTGAGATCGCCGTCATCCGCAAAGGGGCAATGGAGTTTGAACAAGCGTTCAATAGCGGCAATGCCTCCGCTGTCGCAGCACTTTGGACTCCCGATGGCGAGTTCATCAACGATGAAGGCGAACGTCATATCGGCCGCCAAGCGATCGAGGAAGCCTACAAAAAAATCCTCGCATCCAGTCAAGGCCACCATATCAAGCTCAATATCGATTCGATTCGCTTGCTCAGCGACAGCGCTGCGATCGAAGATGGCCATGCCATTTTGGAACCCACTCCATTAGGTTCCACCGCCATCGGTCGTTATACGGTGGTGCACGTCAAAGCGAACGGCAAATGGCTTATGTCCTCGGTCCGCGATTCCCGAGTGGAGGCTTCATCCGTCACTGGAAAGCTTTCGGAACTGGAATGGATGATCGGCAACTGGGTCGCAGAAGAATACGGTTCAAGGGTTGACTCGGTTTGTAGCTGGATCGCAAACAAGAGCTTCCTCCAAAGAAGCTACACAGTAACGCGACCGGACAAGAGCACCACCTCAGGGTTGCAGATCATCGGCTACAACCCACAAGAAGATCAGCTCCAATCGTGGAACTTCAGTTCCGATGGTGGATATGCGGTCGGCAAATGGATGCGGAATGGAGACCAGTGGGTTTCCGAGTTCCGCGGTGTCCTTCCAACCGGCCAAAACACTCAAGCCTTCAATGCGATCACGCGTCTGGACAATAATGCTTACTCATGGCAGTCCATGCAACGCACCATCGATGGCATCCCTGTCGCAGATACCGACGAAGTGGTCGTCAAGCGACAGTCCAAATAAACCATCGGGCCAAATAAACCATCGGGCCAAATAAGCCGCTTAACCAAGAAGGTTTGCAAACAATAAAACGAACCGCACGCAACTCGGCCAAAGACCGAAGTCGCAAGGGGCCTTGCAAGCCAATCAGCAATAGTAAAGACCAAACAGATTCAATCGATAGGAACGTAGTATGAAATGCCGACATTTAGTACCGATCACCCTGATGGTGCTCGGATTGTTTGTAGATAGTTACTGCCATGCACGGGGGGGTGGGGGAGCCCGTGGGGGTGGCGGTGGCGGTGGCGGAGGCGGTGGCGCCCGAGGCGGCGGGAGCTTCAGTGGCGGCGGGGGCTTCAGTGGCGGCGGTCGTTCTGGTGGCTTCAGCAGCGGTGGCTTCAGCAGCGGTGGCGCCCGACCCAATAGCGGTAACTTCGGCGGTGGTAACTTCGGCGGCGGAAATGTCGATCGCGGCAACTTCGGCGGTGGAAATTTCGATCGCGGGAATTTTGGTGCTGGGAATTTCGGCGCCGGCGCGGGTCGCGGCCCATTCGGAGATGGAGCCTACGGAAACCGAGTCTCCAGTGGTCAATTGGGTAGCTTTTTGGGAATGTCGTCCGACGAAGGGATGCACAGTTTGGGTTCCTCCGGACTGGGTAGCAACGTGGATGTGAATCACGGTTCTGTCGAAGGACCACGCGGTGGCACGGCGACCGGTACCACAGTAACCGGCCCACGTGGCAATACCGCAGGCCGCGGTGTCGCCGAGGGCCCCAATGGTGGGACGGTGGCAGGCCGTGGCGTCGCCGGCGCGGATGGTGGTCGCGCCGGACAAGCCGTTGGGGTTGGACCTAACGGTGGCGTTGCTGCAGGTAGTGCCGTGAGAGGGCCCAATGGCGGATTCGCAGCTCGCGGCGCTGCAGTTGGCCCCAACGGAGGATACGCAGCGGGGTTCGCGCGTGTTTCACCATCCGGTCGTTATGCGGCGGGGGCTGCTGTCCGAGGGAATTTCAATAATTGGGGGGTCTATGGACGAGGTTGGTACGGCCTTCACCCAGGAGCGTGGGCATTGGCTGGTTGGGCTGATGCTTACTACTGGCAAGCCGCCAGCATGGCGAATTTATGGCCTTGGATGGGCTGGTCTGCGGCTCAGCCTGTCTACTACGATTACGGCAACAATGTTACCTACGTCGATGACTCGGTCTATGTCAACGGACAATCGATGGGAACATCGGGCGAGTTCTACGACCAAGCGGCAACATTGGCCACCACGGGGAGCCAAGCACAAGTCACCAACGTCGATGCCGATTGGCTACCACTCGGCGTCTTCGCCTTGGCCAAAAACGACGCTACCAAGTCGGATGTCACCATGCAGCTGGCTGTCAACAAGCAAGGGATCATTCGTGGCAACTACACCGACTCGGCAACGGATAAGACGCAAGTGATCCAAGGCTCGGTCGACAAGAAAACGCAGCGTGCAGCATTCACCGTCGGGGACAACAAAGACAATGTGATCGAAACAGGTGTTTACAATCTGACCAAAGATGAAGCACCCGCGCTGATCCACTTTGGCAAAGATCGCACGGAACAATGGTTGCTGGTCCGACTCACTAAGGACGCCGACCAAAAATAACGCAGCATTTATCAAGCAGCGATCATCAAGCAGCGTTGATCATGCGTGGTTATCAATATAGCGAATGAAAGACTGCGCATGAAAGACTGCGCATGAAAGACTGCGATCTACAAGTTCAATCCGATAGGATTGGACTCCGTACCCACAACAGCCCTCTCAAACTGTCGGTTGCCAGCCAATGGTCACCACAGAGGATGAGGGCTGTTTTTGTTTTCCGAAATCCGCGTTCGATGATGAGGCAGTAAATCATCTAAGGCCCCTAATACGGGTGCTCTATGGTGGGTACTTTGATGCGAACCATTAGGTACATCCATGCTGCTACCGCCAATGAATGCTGTCATTGAATATGTTCCGGATATTCCGGTTTTTATCTCTGTATCGTTTGCGATGACTCGGCCGATAGACAACCTCGTGCGTACCTGCATTCCAATGCTCTCATTCTGCGCCGAAGAATATGCCGTCGACTCATCGTTTTCGTTCCATCGGGAAGCTTTTCCTCATTGCCGTTGTGATGCTAGCATTCCCAATGATCGGGTATTCGCAAGAATCCACCGATCGTCAGGAGTGGCGAGAAGAACCTCGCATCCAGTTGGCAGCAGCATGGACATCCGAAGTTTCGCTCACCGAGTTGGAAGACGAGGAAGGGGTGATCGCGGAGCAGATGGCTGCGTTGGGCTCGAATCACTTCGCATCCCTGTTTCATTGGGTTATCAAAGTCACCCAAAGCGCGCAGAACCTCTCCGATGCGGACGAGATCGAGAATGTACTCATCGCCGATCTCCCACCCGATGCAACACTTGCCGAGACCGGCTCGAGCTCCGACCAAGTACCGATGAATGGAGGCCGTGTTGAAGCTGTCGATTCCGTTTGGACAGAGGAAGTCCAAGGATCGGGTGATGTCGCGTCCGGTGATATCGCGTCCGGTATCGTGGGAAATGAAGGTAACGAAATTGAAGAAGTGATCACCGAATCGCGAAATTCGGCCCTCGAAGTACCCATCTCCGAACTGCTGTCCAATACGGAACACTCCAACCCGGAAGACAACGAGGAGCCATCGGTGGTAATGTCGGACGAAGCGCTCGGAAGTCCCAGCGAGGAAGTCTCGACTCGTAACAACGTGAAGGCGGAACCCGCCAAACTCAGCAGCGCCAAGCCCTTCACTCCAAAGAATGAAACCGGACGCAATCTGCGCAAGCCAATGGATATGAAGGCGCTCGAAGAGCTCGACCACGGTGACGCTGCTTCAGGTTTATCGCACTCCGGAACCACAGGATCATCGCTCTCGCGGAACTCTTTGGGTGCTTCTGTATCCCCGCCCTCAAAAACACCCTTGATCGAACCCAAGGCACTCTCAGCGGATCCGAAGTCGTCAGCTTCCAAGAGTCCACCGAAGCGACCGGTAAAAACGCCCGACGAAGATTTACGAGATTACCTCGCCGAAGAAGAACCACCGGCAACCTCGACAACGAAGGAACTCCAGCGTGAATCGCAGCGAGCCCTGCAAGGAACCGATGCCGAGCGAGCGCAGAAGCCGAAGAACCACGGTGAAAGTGGCTCGACCTCCGGTCGCGACTCCGGGTCGATGTCCGACACGAAGTCCATAATTAGCCAGCCCAAAAGCACCGAAGCGGCCAAATCCCCAACCAGGTCACCGAATCAGGATCGGCGCGTGGGACGAGTGGATGCATGCGTTGAACACTTTTTAAAGAACCCAGAGACGACGGCGGAGCGGTCCCCGTGGGCGGTCATGCACGCAACCCTTGCTTATGGGAGCGACTACGAATTGATCGGACCGAATGGTCGAGTCAATGCCATCGGATGGATGTGCCACAATGGCTTGTGCCGTACCCAGCGGATGTTCACACCCTCTGGTAAATCCTTCGTCCCGAACGTAGGTGGTGGTGTCCAAGGTCACCAGGGTCAGTTTTTGGCCATTCTGGCACAGTGCCAAGTCCCTCCGGATTATCCGATCCAAATCGGGAACAACAAGTTCACCGTTCAGGATTTGGTTCGATACGAAATGGCGACGTGCAAAGAGCGATCCGAGTTGACGTTTAAACTGATCGGTCTCTCCTACTATCTGGAGTCGAACAAGCAATGGCGAGCCAATGACGGTAAGGTCTGGAGCATTCAAAAGCTGATCCAAGAAGAATTGGCGCAACCGATCGTCGGAGCCGCATGCGGTGGTACACACCGATTGATGGGCTTCTCCTTTGCACTGAAGCAACGATCGTTGCAGGGAGAACCGATCACTGGCCAGTACCTGCGAGCCGCGAAATTCGTCGAAGATTTCATTAGCTACACGTGGCGACTTCAGAACCCCGATGGCAGCTTCAGCACCAATTGGTACGAGAGTCGTGGCAACGATCCGAATGACGAACGCAAAGTCCAAACCTCGGGGCATATGCTCGAATGGTTGATGTTTACGGTCAACGACGAGGAGTTGCAAAGCCCACGTGTCGAGAAGGCGGTCGATTTCTTGTTGAGCAAGATTTATGATTCGCGAAGCAAGAAATGGCCGATCGGTCCTCGAGGGCACGCGACACGCGCATTAGCGCTCTATTCGGCTCGCATGGCCACTCTTGGCGAATCGGATGCCGAGTCGGCATCTGCTCCGGTCGTTGCCTCGATCCAGAAGGAATCCGCAAGGCCACAAGTCGCTCCAGCGACGCCCGCTCCAAAGTCCCAGACGGCGGCACCGAGGGCGCGATCTGCGTCTCCATCACAAGTGCGAACCCGGCGTTAATTCCCGGGTGTGTTCATTCACAAGTCCGGTACTGGGATGCTGCCGACCGGACTAACCCGAAAATGTCTTGCAGCGATCCGGAGTTTGTAACGAATATCAGGGTTTCAGGGCGTCCATAAAACGAGACAGCTTTAAGCCTTCCGAAGTCTTTTCGTTCGAGCTAAGAACTTACGGCCATCTGCGTGAACGCTACTCGGCCCCGCCAGGGAATGGGGATCGATTCAATGGGGCGGAAACAAGCGAAAAAAGGGCTATCCTGGCCTCCGCATCTCCCTAAAAATCGGGATTCCCCCCCTTCGGACTTGCACGGCGCTCCTCTTTGCATCCATAATACCTAAGTAGCGAACAGCGACGACCTGCATGGCTTGCATGTCATCGCTGGCCGCCCCCGCCGCAACGGCATCCCCTACGAGGGATTTGCCACAACGATTCAGTTGGTACTGGGAATGCTCATGCGAGCATCCTCGGGACCGCTCCCGCCTCCTACCTTTTATTCCGGAATCGCACCATGCTCCATTTTTTTGGTGGTTCGGATCGCTTGTGCAATGGACTCACACGGCGCAGCTTTCTGTCGGCAGGCTCCCTTTGTTTCGGGATGGGGGGCTTTACGCTCGCGGATCTATTGCGGGCAGAAGATGCCACAGGGAAACGCAATTCCCACAAGGGATTAATCAATATCTTCTTAGGGGGTGGCCCACCGCATCAGGACATGTGGGAGATCAAGACGGAAGCTCCGTCGGAGATCCGAGGTGAGTTTAGCCCGATTGCGACCAATGTCCCCGGAATCCAAATTGGCGAAGTCTTTCCGCAGTTGGCCCAACGAATGGACAAGTCGGTGGTGATCCGTTCTGTAGTCGGATGCAAGGATCGTCATGAGTCATCCCAATGCATGAGCGGTTGGTTCCCCGATGACCTGAAAGCCCTCGGCGGCCGTCCATCGATCGGATCGGCGGTTTCCAAGCTGCAGGGGACGGTCGACCCCGCGGTCCCCGCGTTTGTGGGGCTTGCGAGCAAGACACAGCATGTACCGTGGTCCAATTCGGGCGAGGCAGGATTTCTTGGAGCCGCGTTTTCCGCATTCAAACCGGATGGCCCTGGGATGGACAACATGAAACTCCATTCGATCTCCTTGGACCGATTGAAGGATCGCCGCCGACTGTTGACCAGTCTTGATACCATGCGGCGCGATATCGATACCACCGGGATGATGTCCGGGATGGACGCTTTTGAACAACGGGCTCTCGACGTCCTTACCAGCAGCAAGCTGTTGGATGCGTTGGATCTAAGCAAGGAAGATCCAAAGGTTGTCGAACGCTATGGCGACGGCAAACCTTACAAATACCAATACGATGGCGCCCCAACCTGCAACGACCACCTGCTGATCGCTCGTCGATTGATCGAAGCTGGCGTGCGGGTCGTTAGCTTGAGCTATGGCAGGTGGGATTCCCACGGTCAGAACTTTGATTTGGTGCGAGATCACGGCACGAAACTCGATCAATGCTTGAGCGCCCTGCTCGACGATCTCCATGAACGCGGGATGCTCAACGATGTGACCGTGATCGTATGGGGTGAGTTTGGCCGAACTCCAAAGATCAATAACAATGCGGGACGAGACCACTGGGCTCAAGTCAGCAGCGCATGGATGGCGGGTGGTGGGATGCGTGTAGGCCAAGCGATCGGAGCTACGAATCGATTAGGTGAATACGCGACCGAACGTCCCGTTCACATGCAGGAGATCATCGCCACTCTTTACCACAACCTCGGCATCAACGTGGCGAGCACCACCATCACCGATCCGACGGGTAGACCACAATTCTTGGTGGATCAAGAGCCCATCAAGGAATTGATCTAGCCATGTTCCAACGTGATTCGGCGGAAATTACTATGGCAGCCACCACGCAACTTCGAGACGTAGACCGTCTGCATCGTTCCAGAAAACCCTATCCAAATGTTGCATGGATCGCGATTCTGGGGGTGCTGGTTTTTGCCCCAGTCTCGCCACTCGTTCACGCATCCGACACCGCCGCGACGACCATCACAGCGGAGGCATCCATAGCATCTCTGCGTTTTGATCGTCCCGAGTTCACCCTGCGAGGTCGCGATGCTCGCTATCAATTGTTGGTGAGCACAGGGCAAGAGAACGGTCCGATGCGAGACTTGACTCGCGAAACTCGCTTTGAATGCACTCCTTCAGGTATCATTGCGATCGATTCGCAAGGTTTAGTCAGTCCACTCGCCGCCGGATCGGTAACGATTGCTGCGTACGTCGAAGGTCAACCGACCGCGACCACGACGGTACATGTTCAAGTGGGTGACGGAGACGATATCGTCAATTTCCCAAACCAGATCGTTCCGATCTTTACCAAGTACGGCTGCAACGGTGGGGGTTGCCACGGCAAGATCGCGGGACAAAACGGATTCAGGTTATCGCTGCTAGGCTTTGAGCCTCGCGAGGATTACGAGCATCTCGTCCGCGAATCGCGAGGTCGACGTTTGTTCCCCGCCTTACCTGACTCCAGTTTGCTCCTTCAAAAATCTATCGGTACTGTACCTCATGGCGGGGGGCAACGCATGGAGATGGACTCGCACGAGTACCGTTTGATGCGTCGTTGGATCGCACAGGCGATGCCGTATGGCAATGCGAACGACCGAAGTATTACCTCCATTGCGGTTACCCCCTCGTCGCGACAGATGAATCGCTCGACGGATCAGCAACTCTCCGTGGTGGCCACGTATTCCGACGGCACCGTCGAAGACATCACTCGAACGGCGCAGTACGAATCCAACAACCTGGATATGGCAGAAGTGACCAACGGGGGATTGGTCAAGGTGCGTGAACTGGCTGGTGAAGTATCGATCATGGCCCGGTATCAAGGTCAAGTGACCGTATTCCGCGCTAGTATCCCCTTAGGAACCCTTCAGCAACCGTTGCCGATCGCTAGAGGCCCGATCGACCAAGCGGTTTTCAGTAAACTCGCATCGTTGGGTATCCCACCCTCCGATATTTGTGATGACATCACGTACCTGCGGCGAGTGACTTTGGATATTACCGGCAGGCTACCAACGCTCGATGAGATTGACGAGTTCCGCAAGTCCGCTGCCGAGGCTTCTGCGAACGGAGACGAGTCCCCCGATTCACGCCAGCAACGCAGAACCGCGTTGGTCGACCGATTGCTTGAGAGTGGCGATTACGCCGAGTATTTTGCCAGCAAGTGGTCCGCGATCCTGAGGAATAACCACGGCAGCGAAGAGACTCGATTCGGCGCTTATGCATTCCACGATTGGATCCGCCAAAGCCTTTTCGAGAACAAGCCGATCAATACCTTTGTTCGCGAGCTGTTGACGGCAACAGGAGACGTCGAAACGAATCCTGCTGTGGTTTGGTTTCGACAAGTGAACAATACCGAGTCGCGGATCGAAGATGCAGCACAACTGTTCTTGGGACAAAGGTTGCAATGCGCTCGGTGCCATCACCACCCCTACGAAAAGTGGGGACAGCAAGACTACTATCAGATGGCAGCTTTTTTCTCGACAGTCGATCGGCGCGAAGGTGGATTGCCAGCGGAGCCCAGGTTCGTGTCGCGGGTGGGCACTGCCAACGCAAACCATCCGAAGACAGGCCAATCTCTCCCAGCGGCAGGTCTGGATGCAGCGAAGATTGATATCGCCACCTACGAAGATCCACGAGGTGCATTAGCCGACTGGATGACTTCACCGGCCAATCCCTTCTTCTCAAAGTCGATCGCTAACCGCTACTGGAAACACTTCTTGGGACGCGGCTTGGTGGAGCCCGAAGACGATATGCGAATCACCAATCCACCTAGCAATCCGGAACTGCTAGATGCTCTTGCCAAAGAACTGACTCAATCCGGGTTTGATCTCAAGCATTTGGTCCGCACGATTTGCTCCTCGACCACCTACCAATTGAGTTCGACCGCCAATGAACTCAACATCCGTGACACCAACTGCTATTCCCGCTTTTATCCGAAGCGGCTGTCGGCAGAAGTTTTGCTCGATGCCATCGATGATGTGAGTGGGACAGTATCGCAATTCGATGGAATGCCCGTCGGTACACGGGCTGTGGAATTGCCAGACACCTCGTTCGCATCGTACTTCCTCTCGGTATTCGGTCGCCCCGATGCCTCGACTGCATGTGAATGTGAGCGCAGTACGTCTTCGACATTGGCGCAGAGCTTGCACTTGCTGAACTCGAAAGAGATGCAGACCAAGCTTGGGAACGACTCGGGGCGTGCAGCCCAATGGGCAAGCCTCGCTGCGTCAGACGCTGCGCTGAGCCCGGCCGAGAATTTTCGGCGAGCCGCTCCGGACCGAATTCGCGAATTGTACTTACGAGCACTCTCGAGGCTGCCTTCAGATTCGGAGCAGACCGTGGCTGTCGAATACCTGATGCAACGTGCCGAAAGGGCACGCGAAGCGTACGAAGATTTGTTATGGGGAGTGGTGAACAGCAAGGAGTTTCTTTTCAATCATTAAACCGAGCACACCATGTGCCGGCAGCGAGTGCAATACCTTGCGATTGCAACTCCTAAAAGCTCCCTACGACGTGATACCACACCTTGAACCCACCCACCGAATCATGAACCAATGGTGCTCGGGCACGCATGCAGCCGACACGTCAGAAGTCATCGCGCTCGACCAGCGAGCCTTGAACGCATTCTCCAATCGCTGGCTCGGCATGGCGATGCTGTTTTTTTGGCTGCAAAGTTTCTGGATAGCAAGTGGACTCGCTTGGGGTGAAGTTCCTACCGTGGCGGTGGACGCGATCTTCCCGCCGGTGCTAACCACCGTTCAGCCCAACACTATAAAAATCTCTGCAGGTCGATTCACCCAGGATATCGATGAACTGATCTTCTCCAACCCGATGATTCGCGGCACCGTCGAACCCGGCCCAAACCTCGCCATGGATAGCGAGCCTCAGAAGCAATTCGGGAGCTTCCAAGTGACCGTAGATCCTTCGGTACCTGAGGGGTACTACGAAGTATGGGCCGTTGGAAGGTATGGGGTCTCCAACGCGAGAACCATTGCAGTCGTCCACACGCCTCTCGAAGTGCTTCCGGCGAACACGGATCCCAAAAATCCACCCGAGCTCAAATCGGGGGTTTGCTATATCGGTCAAACACGCCGCAATGACCGGCAAACTTTGAAAATCGCATCAATGTCAGCTTGGCCTCGGATTGTAGTGGCCGCCGAGTCGCTCGACTCCATTGCAATACCAACCATGACGGTGATGGATTCCAAAGGACGAATGCTACAGCAACTCCGCGGGAACCGGCGTTCTCCCATCGTATTCACCAAGCCTGCGGCGAACCAAGCGCCACCGGGCGACTTCCTGACGTTGAAGCTTTATGATTTTCTCTATCGTGGCGGGGATAGCTTTTTCTTCGCCATCGTGATCGATCCGCCTGAATCCCATCCCTTACTAAAACCATCGTCGTTGAAAACAGTTCCGTCGATTGCCATGGAAGGCCTACCAAACTGGCCGACCGTCGATTTGAAACCGACCCCAGGTGTCCATGCGCTGGTAGCACCCGCTCCCCCGTGGGAAACGCGATTGCAAATTCCACCCAACCCAAGGATGACCGCGATTGAGTTCACGCCTGTGGAAGGACAAGCGTACGAATGCGAGGTTTTTTCGGAGGTCCTGGATCAATCGTCCGATATTCGCGCGGTAATCGATCGACCACCAGTCCTTCCTGCAGCAGAACAACTGGTCGCCATCGAAGCCGCTTTGAAGAACCCTGGTGCACCACCGAGCGATCCAGCAATGCATCAACTGATTCAATCGCACCAAGCGAGAGAACGCTCGACAGGTAGAGATGTTGTCACGATTGCTGAAGACAGTCTAGCCTCGGGCACACGAGCCGTCCGGTTTTCTTCGGCCGATCCGATCGCCATGCTTCCCGCAAGCCCCGCTGGCAAAAACCTTCGCATCACCCTCACCGATTTGAATCTTCAACCTTCCTCACCGGTTGGGACTCACGTCGTGTTGAGGGTCGGGCCTCCGATCCCGCGAGTGCACGCAATTGCATTCTGGACTCCCGACACCAACAACGCGGCACAAGCCAAAACAACAGGTGCGTTGTTGTCTCGCGGAGGGCAAATCGCCATGCACATTAGCATCCGACGCAGTGGAGGATTCGCTGGCCCCGTCTCCATCGCTGCGGAGTCACTTCCCACCGGCATTACCACATCCCCAGCCATCATCGCACCTGGTCAATCAGAAACCCAGTTGGTCTTTTATGCAGCTGAGGATGCACCCGCATGGACCGGAGCTATCGTTCCTGTTGCGAAGCTGACCATCGACGGAAAAGAAGTTGCGGTCCCCGCTCAAGCGACCACGATCTCGGTCAATGCGAGCGGTGACCGCGGACTGCCTCAAGCCAGACGCTCGAAAGAGTTATTGCTTCGGGTAAATGATCGAGACATGGCTCCGATTCAAATCCGAATCGGGGACGGACAAGTCCTCGATGTCGCACAAGGGGCTTCTTTGAAGCTACCGGTCAAGGCGGTTCGCCGGGCCGGTGGTGAGGCGAAATGCCTACTGAGGCCTCAAAACCTCCCTCCCAAAGCGACCCTCGGCGAATTTGAACTGGCCCCGAACGCGCTGGAAGCAGCTCCGGAACTCAAAATAGCTGCTGACGCTCCGGTTGGCGAATACACGCTATGGTTTCAAGGGGAGGTCACGGTCAAGCAGTCGCTCCATCCGGAGTCTCACGCCAGAATTGTTGCATACCGTGATCGCTTGCAATCCATGCTGGCTGATCCATCATGGAGTGGGGATCGGCCCGCAGCTGAAAAGTTAATCGTCGAAACCAACACCCGAATCGAAGCCCTAGCCAAGGAAATTGCACCTCGCGATTTCCCAACCTTCCTAACCTGTGCGCCGGTAACAATCCGTATCGTCGCCCCTCCTGAAGCTCCTAAATAAATCCGATGCTCGCCAGGTAACCGGCGTCTACCGACCCGTCAGCCTGCGACATTCCTTTTGACCGGGGATTATCCCATCATGAACCATTGTTTTTCCTCGCCGCGACGTGCATTGTGCAACGCGACAACCGCGCTGCCTGCCAACCGCATCGCGATTTTGGCGTTGGCGATTCTATCGGCCGTCGTCCCAGGTTCGACCGTTATTGCCCAAGAAGCCCCTGCCCCCAAAGATTTTGCGAACCATGTACTGCCACTCCTTCGGGCGAACTGCATCGCATGCCACAACGTCCAAAAGGCGGAGGGTGGGTTGAATCTAGAATCCCTCGATATGCTCATGAAGGGTGGGGATAGCGGTCCATCTTTGGTCGTAGGAAAAGGTGCAGAAAGCGAATTGCTTCGCCGAGTTCAAGCGACCGACGAATCGATGATGCCTCCCGAAAAGAATGCGGTTGGAGCCAAGCGATTGTCGCCCGAAGAGATCGCGATGGTCAGCGGATGGGTCGACGCAGGCGCGATCGCTGGAACGGCCAAGCCGACGGCATCGATGCAATGGAAACAAGTCCCCGATTCGGTGCGGCCGATGTACGCGCTCGATGCTACCGCCGATGGTCAATTTGTCGTCGCGGGACGAGGCAATCAAGCGACCGTTTATCGTTGGCCAGCCATCGATGCTGGAGCAAGCGTCTTTCCATTAGTCGATCCTGCAGTCCAAACGCAGTTGCAAACCCAGCTTCCGGTTACCCATTTGGATTTGATTCAATCGATCGCAATCAGTCCCGATGGGATGCGCGTTGCGACCGGAGGCTTTCGAGACATCAAAATTTGGAAACGCAATGTTGGTCCGATCGAAGATGGAGTCGTCGCACCCCTTCGCGGATCCCATCTCTTGGCTACATCCCCGAATGGCGTGATGGTCGCCAAGGCCACACGCGCGTCAAGCCTTGAGGTAGTCCGCATCGATCGGTCAGCGACGTCCCATCAACTCGAATGCCCCAGCGTCGTGACCGGATTGGCATGGTCCGCTGACAATACTCGATTGATCGTCAGCACCGAGGATGCATCTGTGTACCTGTTTGCCATCGAACCGAATGAAACGGGAACACCGCTTGCCATCAAGCCTACGTTTAGTCAAAAACTTGAGCAACCACTTCGAGGGATTGTCATTCCCGATGCGCAGTCCTTGGTCGGTATCACCCCTGAGAAGAAACTCCAGTGGTGGACAATTACTGTCGCAACCCCCGAAGCCCCCTCGGTAGCAACTAAGATCGAGCGATTGGGAGATGTTGCCGATATCGTTTCATTGGCGAGGTACGATGAGGCGAACACGCCGCGTGTCGCGGTGGCCACAGGGGATGGCAACATTCGGATCGTGGTTGCGACCGATGGTGCGATCCTGCGAACGATGAATCACGGCAGCCCTGTCGTTCAAGTGGTAGCATCAAGCGACAACACCAAACTTGCTTCGGTAGGTGCCGACGGTTCTGTCAAAGCATGGAACACCGCCGATGGAAACATGCTTTGGGAACAAAAGATCGACTTCGATACCCAGCGCAAAATGGATCTCGCTGAGGTGTTGGCTGCACGGCAAAAGTCCAAAGTCGATCGCGCGAACGCCAAGATTCCCGAGCTTGAGAAAGCCAAGCAAGCGGAAATGGAGGCGCACGGCAAACTGCAAACGTCACGCAACCAGATCAACGAGGAACTGGCCAAGAAGCAAACTGAACTGGAAGCGAACAACAAAATGGTTACCGATGGTGAAGCAGCCATGGTTGCCGCCAAAGCCGCCATCGAAGAAGCGATGAAGAAAGCCGAACAGGCACAGAAGGACTTGGAGGCGAAAAAGACTCAACAACTCGCGGCTCAAAAGGCCAAGGCGGATGTCGAGGCGAAACTGATGACGATGGACAAAACCATCGTCGGAGCCACTCAGGCCATCGAGCGAGCAGCTGCGAACCTTTCTCAGTTCCAAGCGTCGATCGAGAAAGAAAAGCTGCGGCTGACGGAGTTGGAACAACTCGCTTCACAGACCAAAGCTGCCGTGCCAAACGTTCCAGCAACACGGTTGGCCTTCACCGCCGATAACAAGGGAGTGATCACATCCCACGCCGATGGCACTCTCCATTTGGTTCGAAGCGATAAAGGCATCCAGCAGACGGTGCTGGCTGGCGGGGTTCCCAATTTCAACACACTCGCGATGACTGCGACCGGTTGGATTCTCGGGGGGGCGGAAGACGGCCGAGTGATCGCATGGGACTGGGGAAATCGATGGTCGCTCGAACGAGCCATCGGGAACGCCAATGAATCTCCGTTCAGTGACCGCATCACCGCCATGGATTGGAGCGAGGATGGCCAAACACTCGTCGCCGGCAGCGGTGCCCCAAGCCGATTCGGCGAATTGAAATTGATTCGGGTAGCTGACGGTGCCATCGTCAAAGATTGGGGACAAGTCCACAGCGATACGATCCTAGTCGCGCGGTTCTCTCCCGATGGCACCATGGTCGCAACAGGTGGTGCTGATAAACTGCTCCGTCTGCATCGGGTCGATTCTGATGCACCGGTCCGAACCTTGGAGGGACACACCCACCACGTATTGGGAGTTGCGTGGCATGACGATGGGCACCTTTTGGCAAGCTCCAGCGCTGACAACACGATCAAAGTTTGGGATGTTGAAACAGGCACGTCGACCAGGACAATCCCAGGTTTTGGCAAGGAAGTAACCGCGTTGGCATTTGTGGGCCGCACCAACCAAATCGTATCCTCGTCCGCCGATCAGCAGACGCGTGTGCACGATGTCACCAACGGTGGTCTCGTACGGGCCATCGGTGGGCCGAGCGATGCGGTATACTGCGCCGTGGTTGCAGGTAAAACACCTGTAGCGTTCGCTGGCGGCCAAGACGGAGTATTGTGGATTTGGCAAATCGACAACGGTCAAGCGCTTCAGCAAATCAAGTAATCCACGGGTAGCTAGCGAACCAACCTAGCGAAGCAATGTTGAATCCACCCCAAGAACTGCGGATGGGTGCTGCCGTGTGATGCACTCTTACGCACTAGGAAAGGAATAGGATCAGGATGGTCAAGCTAGGCGCTCACATGAGTATCGCCGGAGGGTATTACAAAGCGGTGGATGCCGCTGCGGAACTCGAAATGGATGTGGTCCAGTTGTTCACCAAGAACAACAATCAGTGGGCTGCAAAACCGATTACCGAGAATGAGGCTAAGCAGTTCGCCGACTCGTTAGCGACGACCGGCATCACCAACCCACTCGCTCATGCGTCGTATTTGATCAACCTGGCTTCGCCCAAACAAGAACTCTGGGAGAAGAGCATCGATGCCATGATCATTGAGTGGCAACGGGCCGAACTGCTCGGACTCGATGGCGTTGTGATGCATCCAGGAGCTTTTGTCGATTCCAGTGAGGAACAAGGACTTCAGCGGATCGCTGAAGCGATCGATAGGATTTACGAAAAGGTCGCGCCTAAAAAAGCGTGGTTGCTGCTAGAGAATACCGCCGGACAAGGCTCATGCCTCGGTTGGAACATGTCACAACTGGAATGGTTGCTGCAGAGGTCTGGATCCCCAAAGATGGTCGGTGTGTGCCTGGACACCTGCCATGCTCATGCCGCCGGCTATGATTTCTCGACCGAGAGCGGCTTCAAAGATTGGGAACGCGATGCCAAAAAACACGGTATCCTCGACGCCATCCGAGCCCTCCATTTGAACGACAGCAAGAAAGGTTGCGGCTCGCGTGTGGATCGCCATGAACACATCGGTCTCGGTACGATCGGCCGCGAAGGATTCGTTCGCGTCCTCAATCACCGCGTCCTGAAGCAACTCCCCATGTATCTGGAAACGGAAAAAGAAGATACCGAAGAGGGGGAACCCTGGGACGCAGTCAACCTTCGCGTCCTGCGTGAACTCGCCTCGTAAACCACTGGCTTTCTCTCGTTTTTAGGCAAATGCACCGGGATAAACCCTCGTCTCTACGGGTGATACGGGCCAATCCCGAACGGGAAAATCCAGCTTGACTCCCCCCCAATCGCGGCCTAGATTTCCCGAGCGGGAATAACCGTCCGAAAGAGGGCTGGGACAGCCCCATTTTTCCCGAGCGGGAATGTCAGTCACGTAAGGAGGGCAGGGGATGACCAGAGTAACTCAAGCGGAAGATATTGGCCAATTGGTCCGCCAACGGCGCAGGGAGGCTGGATTAACGCTCAAGGATGCGGCGGGAATGGCGGGCGTAGGCGTTCGTTTTCTATCGGAATTGGAACGAGGCAAATCCACGTTGCAACTGGGGTTGGTGATCGAAGTGCTACAACTGTTCGGGTTGGAGCTTTATGTTCAATCACGTGGTGAACACAAAGACGGCTCAAACCGTGGTGAACCGAAATGAGTGAAACTCTTTACGTTCATTATCAGCAGTCAGTGAAGCGGTCCAGCAAGGTTGGAGAAATCACACTCACCGAAGCTTCGAAAATTCATTTCCGGTACAGCAGTAACTGGCTCGCTTCGACCACATCGTTCCCGATCTCTATTTCATTGCCGCTCGACGGAGCGACTTCGGAGAATGCGAGCCATCATTTCTTTGCGAATCTCTTGCCGGAAGCAAACGTTCGGCAGCAGATTTGCAAATCGCTCGGCATCTCCAATGGAAATGATTTTCAGTTGCTCAAGGCGATTGGAGGGGATTGTGCGGGAGCATTGAAAATTACCACAACTGACGAAATCGCATCCCCGACGGCGGTTCCCAATTACGAAGAAGTGACCGAATCGCAATTAGCGCAATGGTCGATCGGCTCACCAGATGCATTCGCCGCAGTGACGGGCCTCAACGAAGTTCGTCTATCCCTCGCTGGCGCCCAAGACAAACTTCCAGTCCATATCGAGGGGGATCGCGTATCAGTTCCTCGCGGTGATGCCCCGAGCACCCACATCCTGAAATTCGCATCTCCTTTTTACTCGCATCTCCCTGAGAACGAGACTTTCGTCAGCATGCTCGCAACCGAGATTGGGCTACCGACCGCTCCCGTGAGTTTGCGAAAAACGGAACGAGCAAGCATTGCGATCATCACCCGATACGATCGGTTCGAGCGCGATGGGGTCGACTGCCGACTCCATCAAGAGGACTTCTGTCAGGCGTTGGGGATCAGTCCCCTCAACAAGTACGAGAAGGAAGGTGGTCCTCGTTTTCAACAATGCGCGGAGATCCTTCGTCGGCATGCTTCGTTCCCACTGGTCGAGCTTCAGAAACTCATGCAGTGGGGCCTGTTCAATTTGCTCGTCGGCAATGCGGATGCTCATGGAAAGAACCTATCGCTCCTCTACGATGAGCAAGGCGGGATCCGTTTGGCCCCTTTTTACGACTTGGTTTGCACACGCAATTACAAGCGGATTGCACGGGACATGGCGATGGGCTATGGGGGCATGTTCGACCCGGATTTGGTCAGCTCCGAGCATCTCGACACGTTTGCGAGAGATATCGGGATCCGTCCCAATTTAGTGGCCCGCGAATTGGACGAGATGATGGACCGAGTGACTTCTGGGCTGGCGAAAGTCGCAGCCAATTTTGCCGAGGGGTTTGGCAAGTCTCCCGTTTTGGAGCGACTTCCAATCGTGATTCGAAAGCAGATCAGGCGAGTACGCAGTCAGCGAAAATAAAAAACGACGCGAGGTTTTCGCGTCGTCTTGAGTTTAATCGAGGGCCGCTGGAAGTCGCGGTAAGCCTTGCGAAACTACCAAGCAAAGTGAGCGAAGGCCTTGTTCGCATCCGCCATGCGGTGGGTGTTCTCACGCTTGGTGATTGCGGTACCTTCTTTGCGGTATGCTGCCATCAATTCATCAGCCAACTTCGTTGCGGTAGCTCGGCCCTTCTTTTCACGGACGGCGCCGAGGATCCAACGGAAGGCCAACGATTGCTGGCGATTCTTATTGACTTGCATGGGAACTTGGTAGGAAGCACCACCGACCCGCTTGGATCGAACTTCGATGTACGGTTTCACGTTCTCGATCGCTTGTTCGAAAACTTCGACCGATGGACGGTCCTTGATCTTCTCCGAGATCTCATCGAGTGCGTCGTAGAAGACGTTGTAGGCAACTGTCTTCTTGCCATCATACATCAAGCAATTGACGAACTTAGCGACCAACATCGAGTTGTGTCGAGGATCAGGACGGAGGGTTGTACGTGAAGCGGTGATCTTGCCCATAGCGAAACAGATATTGGATCTAAGTTGGGATGGATTGGTTTGGTCGCAGTGCCCGAACCGAGGGAATCGGTTTGGACGGATGTATTCAAGGTTGAATTTGGTAGCGAGTCACGGAATTACTGTATTGCTGTGATCGCCCGAGTGGATCGCGAAGAACTAGGCCTTCTTCGCGCCGTAGCGGCTACGGGATTGCTTTCTTCCGTTCACACCGAGCGTATCGCGGCAACCGCGGACGACTTGGTAACGAACCCCTGGAAGGTCACGCACACGACCACCGCGGATCAAAACGATCGAGTGCTCTTGAAGATTGTGGCCTTCACCTGGAATGTACACAGTGACTTCTTTGCCGTTGCTCAAACGCACCCGGGTGATCTTTCGGAGAGCCGAGTTCGGCTTCTTTGGGGTCATCGTACGAACGATCAAGCAGACACCTTGCTTTTGCGGGCATCGCTCGAGCACAGGGCTTTTGGTGGACTTACGTTGAACTACGCGGTTGCGACGAACCAATTGATTGATGGTTGGCATACGATTTCGGTCGGAGGTATCCTCGAAAAAACAGCAAAAATGTCGTTTAGTACCAAAGGTGGGAGTCGAACCCACACGTCCTTGCGGACACAGGATTTTGAGTCCAGCGCGTCTGCCATTCCGCCACTTTGGCATTACTTTCGTCGCTAAATTTAGCAATGAAAATAGGGGTGAAAGTGTACCTATGGACCCCGCAATCCGACAAGTCCATAAGTTCACAATTCGTCGAAAAAGCTACCCTAGTCCGACCGGCCCGCCCTGACCAGCTCCCCTAAGTTGCCGAAACCCTTTACCCCGAAACACTTACATCCTTAAAGGACTCGGGCGATGAAGCACTTCAGGTAGTCGGTTTCTGGACAATGGATCGCTACGGGATGATCGGCTGATGGGCCTCGATTCTCGAGGATTTGCATCTCCCGGCGAGCTCGAACCGCGACACCTTGCAGCATTTCCCGGAAATCTTCCCTGGTCACGCGTCCTGAGCAACTGCAGGTAACCAGGATTCCGCCAGGCCGAAGGGTTCGGGTGGCGAGGTAGTTCAGCCGGTGGTAGGCATGGAGCGCTCTCTGCACATGCTCGCGAGAACCCGCCAATCTCGGGGGATCCAGGACAATCATGTCGTAAAGCTCTCCGCGATCGACCCGGGCGGACATAGCATCCAAGAAATCGGCTTGCTCCCATTCGATCTTTTCCTGAAGGCCGTTTCGGACCGCATTTTCACGGGCCAAGTCGAGGGCTTTGGCACTGCTGTCAATCGCGGTGATCTGGGCACCCGCGGTGTGTTTAGCGATGGTTAGTGCGAACCCACCCGCATATGTGCAAACATCGAGGATTCGACCGTTCTCTGGGGCCCATCGAGCTGCCGCCATGCGGTTATCACGCTGGTCGAGGTAGTACCCTGTCTTCTGGCCGGCTTGCAAATCGATCCGCCAAAGCAACCCATTCTCATGAATGGTGATAGGTTCCGCAGGAAGCGTCCCCAACACCGCTTCGTCCCGAACTTCGATCCCCTCATTCTGTGCCGTCTTTCCATCGGTTTGGATCGAAATGCTCGCTGGCTTCAAGTGATGTGAAAGTCTCTCGATGATCCTATCCATGAACGGCTCGAGGACTCCCGCAGTCAACTGGATGACCAGATGCTCGCCGAAACGATCGACCACCAACCCGCTCAATTGGTCGGCTTCGCTGAAGACAATCCGCATGGCGTCGTAGTGCGATTGCCGCTCCAGGATCCTGCGAAGCGCGATGGCTCGATCGATGCGCAGCGCAATCCAATCGCCATCGATCCACTCATTCGGATCCCATGTATACATCCGCACGCGAATGCGGCTGTGCGGATTATAGAGCCCTCGGCCGACCCATTTCCCATCACCTTGAATCAAATCTACCTGTTCCCCCAACTGGCATTTGCTGGCGGGCTCGACGATCGACGAAGCGAGTATCCATGGGTGCCTTCCCAGATGGGAAGCGCGTTTGTTGGGCTGCAAAAAGACTTGGCGCAGAGCCTGGCTCGATGACACGTTGGAGTTACTTTCCGTCTACGGAGGGAGTTGGATTGGTGGGCGAATTCGTTGGTAAATCGTGGACTACGGATTGGTGAATTGCTGGCCTAGTGAACTGGGGGACGAGAGCACTCAACGCATCGCGTAGCCTACGACGAGGAGTCGTTCGACTCCGCCATCTGCTGACGCAAAGGTCGAACGATAAACCAATTGGTGATGGCTCGCGTCAAACGAATCATGGCAAATCCAACCTTTTTCCCAAAGGGTCCTCCCATCCCGTAAAGAAACCAAGACGCCCCTCGCTGGAGGACTTGGACGAGGGACCCAAGCCATGGATAGCGCTGCACCATCTCAATGCTTACTGTCGCTTGCGAGAATTGCGACGAATCAGTCTTGCCGAGAGATCGGCATCGGATCGCCACGTTTTCACAGTTGTATTTCAATGCATCGTACTTGGTGTACGATCCGGCCAAACTGCGTGCGTAGGCAGAGATTTGCTCCGGTTCCCCCGCAAGTACGTCGGGATAATTCCACTCCATCGCGCGGCGGCCCAGCAGAAATTCTTCCCAAGTAATCAGCCTCACGATGCCATCGGTGAGATAATCCACAATTTGATTGTTGCCAACACTGATCCCGCAGTGGAACGCGGGTCCGTAGAAGACCGCATAGATCGAGCCTTCGTTGGGCTGTTCTTGGTATTCCGACAAACCGCAATACGCGAGCTTCAATTCGTCGTCTGATGCTCTCAGCCCAGCCCAAAGAAACGTACACCCCATCAAGAATAGTTTGGCACCGATCAAATAGCCGATCCAGTAAGCCGGTATCGAGTGGTCCATGTCCAAAAACGACACCACCGCGACGGCAAGCGAAACCAGCCCGCTGACCCACATCGCGATTTTTGCGGCTTGGGATTCAAAATGGACACTGGCCCAAAGGATCAACCCGCCCTCGACAGCAACAGCCGCGGCAATGGCCAAGCTCAGATAAAACCTGGCCCAGCCCGGCCATAAAAGTATGGCCGCGCCCAACCCTAACTGAATCAGGACCAAGGTCCAAACCGGAGCCCGCTCGGAGGACGCTGCGCTCGATGACCCAACCCCGATTGCCTTTGGAGTTGGCCGAACCACCCGCGCAAAACCACCCAAAAGGCGAGTTAGGTAACCGAGGGCCAAGTGTCCGACGGTAACCAATCCGGTCAAGAGCATGGCACCTCCCAGAATCAATTCCGCGGAAACGGTCAAGAGATAGGGTGCGACAATGCATAACGCCCCCGCCGCCGCGAGAAAAAATCCGGTCGCGGCCAAGGAACCACGTATCCGACGAATCGACTCTATTGTTTCTTGGGTTTCTTCGGCCATAACAACACTATGCACGCCTTCCGCTTCAACATTATCCTACTAGGTACATCTTACTGAGTCCGGCACTATCCTAATCAGTGCCTCTGAGTAAGCTTATGAAAAGCCAGTCTACCTCAGACAGACCATTTTCAAGGGTTCCGTCATCATGAAAAATCGCTTCTCCAATCCGTTGCGTCTCTTTAAGTCGATTCTCGTTTGCGGTCCGATCCTGCTGTGCTCCTTCATGCAATCGTTTACGGTGGCTCAGAACGAAGGCTCACGGGAATGGGCCGACAAAACTGGGGCCATCAAGGTCAAGGGAACACTGATCTCCACCGACCACAAGGAGATCGTGCTAAAACTGGACGAGAAAGTAGAAGGCCGAGAACTCCTGGCTGTCGAAATCGCGAGCCTTTCGGATACCGACCAAGAGTTCCTGCGATCTGCGGAGGCGGAGACCCATTTGAAAGCAGCCGGGGAACGACACTCATGGAGCATGCGGGACGGCTCTACTATTTTTGGGAAAGTGGTCGGATTCGCCCGTCGCGACATCACCTTGCAACGCCGCCGAGGCAAACTCTACGTCAACGATCGCCCCTTCGAGAACTTGCCCGAAGTCTACCGACAAATGCTCCCAAAGGTTATCGAGCAATTGGACGGGGTACCGATGAAAAACAAGGAACAGTTCAACGCGTGGGTGCTGGCGCAGAAAGGAAACGCGAGAACCTTCACCTGCGAAGGAGTCATGATGGAGTTCCCGAATGGGGATGAGTATGGCGTTCCATTTTTCTTCTTTCAAGAATTAGAACTGCAAGTTCTACAACCGCAGTGGGACGAATGGTTGGCGTCCCAAGCTCCAACCCAATCGTCCGCGGACGCTGCCCAAGAAGAACAGCGTCAACACGATTTGTACCTGCAATCGCAAGCCGCATCCTACCAGCAGTACCAACAAGAAATGCTTCAGATCGCCCGGATGCAACTGCAGATGAACGCGGTCGCAGCAGGTGTTACAAGCATGTGGGAGGTGTATTTGTATCCCCCCATCGGGTCGAACTACTACCCGATTTCGGTAGTGGTCACGGCACGGAACTCTCAAGATGCCTCGCAAATTGCGCTCATGAATAATCCGGGCTATCGCGTCGGACCAATTCGCCGATTCTCGCGGTACTAGCCGATCGATTCGTACTCAGTCCGCCCTTAGGACGATACGTATACTCGATGCTCCTCGAAGGACTCGAGGATGCGATGCACTTCCAGCACGATCGCCTTCACCTTCCACTGGGTTTATCCCAGTGGGGGTAACAACTGACAGCTACCACTCGTCCTTTGCCCCAGTTCCTCGACTTCCTCGTTGGGGCAAAGCCACAACGCATAATGTGGGGATGCGTTGGTAGCCGCCAGTGCGTCCACCGGCATAAGGCCGGTGGTGGCCAAACATTGCGATGATCGAGGATGCGATGCACTTCCAGCACGATCGCCTTCACCTTCCACTGGGTTTATCCCAGTGGAGGTAACAACTGACAGCTACCACTCGTCCTTCGCCCCAGTTCCTCGACTTCCTCGTTGGGGCAAAGCCACAACGCACAATGTGGGGATGCGTTGGTAGCCGCCAGTCAGGGCGTCCACCGGCACAAGGCCGGGGGTGGCCAAACATTGCGATCATCGAGGATGCGAGAAAGCAAGAACAACCAGCAAAACAGCCGTCGAGTACGAGTACCGCTGCGCTGAGTACGAGTACGAGCACGAGCACGAGCACGAGTACGAGCACGAGCACGAACTAAAACCAATAGCCGCGATGCGTTTGCACTAATCCGTTTGGGTCATATCCCATACGTCGCCCCAGTCGCGAGTAATCATCGCAGCAAGGACATTGAGATCGGTGCTATTTGAGAAGAACTCCGTCCGGCCACAGCTGAACAGTAGCATCGCACCGGAACGATGATGAGACCGTATTTCGTTGTCCATCGCCCAAGCCTTTGGATCATTGATGGCTCCCGATTGCTCGAAGACGTTGCTCCCGTTGATCCACTCGCCATCCGGCCCACCGGTGTCCTCGGCGATCATCAGGGTTTGGGTCAGGCCATCAAAAATCTCGCGGTGCGAAATCGCTCGATTGTAGATAAACACGCCGTTGTCGGTGTTGAGCCGGGTATTGATCCGCTGGCCGTACAATCCACCGTAATCGGTTTTGCCCTCCGATCCCTTTTGCACAGGGACCGTTGGGCACATGTACATCGCAATGTTCGTCTTCCGAGCTACAGCATTGGTGGGATGGTCGTATGGATAGTGAAAATCTACCAATTGGTGAACCTGGGTTGATTCCATGTAGGGCAGGATCAACGCCGACCACGCGAAATTCTTCAGTCGCGGATTCCCTCGGAAGGGACGCCACTGCATGCATCCAGGTGGCAGCGTCCGCAGGGCAGAATGGTAATTGTGCAAAGCCATCCCCACTTGGCGCAGGTTATTCTTGCACTGCATCCGCCGAGCCGACTCACGAGCGGATTGGACCGCAGGCATCATCAAGGCGACCAAAATCCCCACGATGGAAACAACCACCAACACTTCCACGATCGTCATTCCATTTCGTTTCGAAAACATAGGATATCCGTTCGCGGAACAGGGAGGCCGTTGAGGTCTGGCCGTAAAGGTATCCACCGAAAAACCGAGTGGCACTCGGCATGGTCGTCGCCGAGTGGCCGTAAAGGGTACCTCAATCCCCAAAACTGTAAACAAAGAATGACACAAGGGCGACATCCTCCAAATTCCAAACTCTGCGAGAACTGGGACTTAGTTTTTGAGAGATTTTTCCGCCGCCGCGCCTAGAAACACCCCTTCTTTGTGCCATTTTGCTCTGATAATAGTACGGCCGCATAATAGTACGGCCGCATAATCACACGACTTCACCGTGTCTTGCACTCGCTCGAGGATGCATCCAATCAACGGAACACCAACACTCACTGGACTTCATATGCTCGCTGGATCTCTTACTCTCGCTTCCATCCCAACCGCGTTCGAGGAATTAGTGCACGCGCTCCTCGCAACGGGAGCATTTGGTTTGCTTGGCCTATTCTTGATGCTGCTCGGTTTCAAGCTTTTTGAATGGATCACCCGTCGCCTGGACGTCGAAAAACAACTTGAGAATCAGAACATCGCCGTCGGCATCGTCGTCGCAGCCCTCCTTCTCGGGATCAGCTTGATCGTTGTCGTCTCGATGATGTAGACCCACCGTTTCGATTTCTCGGATTCTCCAAACACGCTGTTCGAAGGCCATCACGCTGACCATGAAAAAAAGTACCAAGATCCTTTTGACCCTTTTCCTACCGACCTTGACCGCGGGTTGCTCGGATACTTCGCACCAAACCACAGCAGTCCGGCGGGATTGCAGCACCCCGGCACAACCGGGCGAACCACCCAAGGAGCCATGCCCGCCGGAAACCAGTGGTAGCGGAACCTCGCACGGTACCAGCACGACCAACCGGGTCTCGCACAGCTACTCTTACTTTCCATTCTTCATGCCATGGATGAGTTCCAGTGGCGCGAGAAACTCCTCGCTTCAATCGTCCTCTTCAACGTCATCGGCCTCGCATTCATCAACAGCCCCTCATACCTCCACCGGCATCTCCAGCGGCGGATTTGGGCGTACGGGCTCGTTCATGTCGGGTAGTTCCTGATGAAAAGAATCGCTGGACTAACGCGAACCGATTGGCAATCTGAAGTGGAGCGATTGGGGTTTACGTACCATACGATCGACAACGAACTCTACTGGGACGAATCGGGTTGGTACGAGTTTACTCTCGACGAAATCAACCGTATCGAAAGTGCGACCAATCTGCTCCACGCCATGTGCATCGAAGCCGTCGAATGCGTTTTTGACGAAGAGCGTTTGGGTGAGTTCGATATACCCGCCAAATTTCATACTTGGCTGCGTGAAAGCTGGGAACGTGACGATCCGACGATCTATGGACGGTTCGACCTTGCGTTTGACGGAACAGGCAATCCGAAACTGCTCGAGTACAACGCAGACACTCCAACCTCATTATTTGAGGCAGCGGTGGTCCAATGGGATTGGTTGCAATCGGTCCACCCGCAGTGCGATCAGTTCAACAGCCTTCATGAGGAATTGATCCAGGCGTGGCGGTACCTTCGCGACCACGGATGGAGCGAGGTGGCCTTTACCGCCATCGCAGATCACGAAGAGGATTTTGGCAATATCACCTACCTTCGCGACACGGCCTATCAAGCGGGTATCCGTACCGATTACTTGAACATTTCCGATGTTGGGTATTCATCGAACCCAAGCGTGTTCGTCAATGCTCGAGGCGAACCGATATGGCGATTGTTCAAGCTCTATCCGTGGGAGTGGATGCTCGAAGAGGAGTTCGCCGAGAAACTCCTGAAATCACCCACGTTGTGGTTGGAACCGCCGTGGAAAATGCTGCTTTCGAACAAGTACATCCTCGCCGTCCTTTGGGATCTATTTCCCAACCATAAGTACTTGCTCGAAGCATCGACATCCCCGTTGAACAGCGACTACATTGAGAAACCTTACACCTCTCGGGAGGGTAGCAACATCCGATGGGTCCGTTCGGGAAAATTGGCGATGGAGACTGATGGCCCCTACGGCGAATCGAGTGTCGTCTACCAAGCCCACCAACCGCTGTTCCAATCCCGATTTGGTCATGCTGTCCTGGGAAGCTGGATCGTTGGCGACAAGGCGTGCGGGATGGGGATCCGCGAAGATATCAATCCAATCACGCACAACACCAGCCGCTTTATCCCTCATTTGATTCGAGGCTAAGGCATTGGAATCTAGGCTAAGGCATTGGATTCGAGGCTATTGGATTCGTTTGGCTTCATGCGTCCAAACGAATAGCGTGCGAAGCCGATCAGCCCCAAACTCAAAACAGAACCTACGACGCAAACCCAAAAGAAGAGTTGAGTCATAGCGATCGCCTGATCGCCTTGTCCTTTGGGCAAGAAGTTTTTCACAAGCATCAAGATGACGTAGCCGCAATACCCCAGCGCATCGGCGAGGTACATCAGGAACCCGAGGTTTGCGCGATCGCGAGTCCACGCGATCAACCGTTCGAAGATCGTCGTGTGAACCGCGACGTAGGGGAGGTACAAACCGGCCCCGATAAGGATCATCATCAGTTGCGGCTCGACCTGAACGACACTTCTCCCACCGATCGCGATCAAAGTCAACAGAAAACCCGCACCGCAAACGCCTAACGCGACCATCAATGCTTTTCGATTGTCTTTGATCAACACCGACGCACCGTTTACCAGCATCACAATCAAAGCTACCCAGAAATCGATACTCGCATATGCATCAGGCTTGACCGTTGCTCCCAAGCCTCGAAGAATCTCCGGCGCAAAATCGTCACGCAGACTGCGCATGATCGTCACCAAGAGGTAGATGACGGCGATCGAACCCAATCCAGCCGAGTACGTTTTGATCACTCGCAATCGGTCTTCACGACGCATCGGTTCCCGTTTGCTCCGAGCCGCCTCATCCAGTGCGTCCGGGGGTGGAATCTGTTGCAGCATCCAAATAAAGATCGCGATCGGCACGAGAAAAATCATGCCGGCCAGGAACGGCATCCAGCGTTCGGATTCCCCCATCGACCAATTCCATTGAGTCTGGGTGTATTGCAGCACCCGTTGGCCCACCGTCTTGGAAACCCCTCCCGCCAAAATGAAACTCGCGCACAGCCCCGCCGTCAAAGCTTCGGTCATCCGTCGCCCTTCGAGGAATCCGAGCACCAATCCGAAAACGATCCCAAGTGGCAATCCGTTCAAAAAGATGCACAGCACATGCCATGGAGAAGGGACGATGGCAAACAGAAGGAGCGCAAGGTGGGATGCCAGGATCAGGCCCATCAGGAGGGCAGCCCGCCCTGCCCGCGACACTTCGGAAACAATGCGGATCCCGATGATTTTCGAGAGCATGTACCCAACGACTTGGGATGCCACCAAAATCGCTTTTTGATCCCAGTTTTCCCAACCGTCGCTCGAGTACGAAGCCGCCGTGAAGGGCTTGCGATACATGTACATGCAAAAGTAAGTACCAAAGGCTG
Organism: uncultured Pirellula sp.; assembly: GCA_903892355.1. Classification (GTDB taxonomy): domain Bacteria; phylum Planctomycetota; class Planctomycetia; order Pirellulales; family Pirellulaceae; genus JBKCUI01. The sequence continues at coordinate 44,485 of CAITIE010000091.1, forward strand.
CTGTAACAGCCCACGCGTTGAGTAGCAGCGGATGGTCAATCCTAAATCGCCCTATCGACTCGCTCGGCACTCTCTGTCTCCGATGTTCCAAAATGCACTTCCGGCATCCAACAGAAGCAAGTTGCAAACGGTATTACTATCCGAATTACTATCCCAACACCGATGCCGCTATGCGGGTGACAGAATCAACTGCTCCAGCAATGGCATAAATTCTTCAATGGCTGGGATTTCAAGGTTCGGATCTTTAGCCAAATCATCCCAACGCCGCAACTGAACCGCTTCGAAGGCAAAGGGTTCATCGCGAAAATCGTCGATCTCCGATTGGCTCATCAATCCCCCTTGGTCGTGATAACTCTTCAGTGAGGTCGGCGAAAGTGCATTCACGTACTCCGGTTCGGTGGTGCACAAAAATCGCTTCGCAACAACATGCAATCGAACCGGATCTGCGACCGCTCGTCCAAAGTTTTCACGGAGCCACGCATAGGCCCTTTGCTCGTGAAGATCATCCAGATTTTGTTCGTCGGATTCGGGCAACTCATGGTCATCGAGAATGTGACCGATGTCGTGCAGCAGAGCTGCAGCAACAAGCGGCGATTCAGCTCCCGCTCGAATCGCGAGAAGGGCACATTGGATCGCGTGCTGCATTTGTGAGACAGCTTCGCTTCCGTACCGCCCGTTTCCTCGCTCATTAAACAATTGGACGATACGCCCTACTATCGGATGGTGCATGGTGTTCAAAGGGTTCCTGTAGCATTGCAGCATTTTAAAGACTCATTCCTCAGCAACCGGTTTCCAAAACCCTGTTTGGCTTTCTCAACGGCGGGAAAACCTGGGATGCACGAAGTTTAAAGGAGTCTCGAGTAGTTTGCGTGAAGAATGGTAGCGGTATTCGATGAAGGGGTTCACAGCGTGTCTAGCTACAGCGCTACGGCTGTGGCGCGACGGCTGTGGCGCGACGGATTAACTCGATAGGAGCAGACCTGGCAAATCGGCAACGGATTCGATCACCGCATGAGCACCCGCGTCGATGAATTTCTTCGTCGCGGATTCGATCGCTCGCTGTTTGGCTTGTGGATCCAATCGTTCGAGTTGGTCGGGTGCGAGTCCCACCGCGTTTCCAGTGACTGTGACCGCGATGGCCCAACATCCTGCATTCCGTCCGGCGTGGATCCCTGCGATGGAATCGTCGACGATGGCGATACGATTCATCGGGAAAACACCGAGGGATTCCGCAGCGCGAAAATTTTGCCAGGGAGCGGGCCGCCCTTTGGCGACTTCGTCCGAACAGATCACGCAATCCGCTTGGTAGCCTTGTTCGATCGCAAGCGGCTCCACAGTATCCATCAACTCCCTAGTGTAGCCCGTCGTAGACCCGATTCTGATCCCGCGATGCCTCAACGTTTGGATCGCTTCGACGACCCCTGGGATGACTTTGGAATGATTCGCGAGAACTTGTTTTTGAAGCGGCAAGAACGTGGCGTAAATATCCTCGACGTCTTCGTCGCGCGATGGCCGTCCGTACGATTGCTGCCAGAGGGACTGGATGCGTGGCATGGCGAGCATCGATCGAATATGGTCGATCTTGGCTTGCCCCATCGGCTCGCGGGCTTCGGCCTCCGTGACTTCGATCCCAACACTGCGGAAGACTTCTTTGAAGACGTGGACAGGGGCCAAGCTTCCGAAATCGATCGTAGTGCCCGCCCAATCAAAAAGGATCGCAGCGATGTCCTTCAAATGGCGTTGCAGCGACGGGTCTAGATGGCAGTAGTTCATCGTATTACTCGTTGATCGTTACTCGTTGATCGGTATTACTCGTTTGTGGGTTCCCAACGGTTCCACGCTCTCTCGGCGATTCCAAACGAGAGAGTCATCCCATTTCCACCGAGCCCTGTGCAAATGTGGAGCCCTGGTTCCGGTTCCGCTTCAAAGACGAGACCCTCGGCGTACTTGGCATAAACTCCATGCCAATGGGATTCCATATTCCAATGGGGCAACTTCAGGATTTTGTGCAGTTCGCGAAGGATCAAGCCATCGATCTCTTGGCGGTCGAAAGGTTCGATCGCATCCCCATACTCATGGGAATCCCCCAGCACGACCTCACCTCGATGGTTCTGAGAAGCCATCACGTGAATGCCGAATTGGTTCAACTCGGGTGTCTCCGATTCAATGCGGTCGGATAAGGCTTGGAGAGATCCACACGTTTTAAAATTCGGGTAGTGCCGCAGAGTCAAACCGCCTGCTAGGTGGGGACCAATCCGGAAACCTTCGGTTTGAGCGGTCGTGCGCATCATGTGGAGTTTGCATGCCCGAAGCGGGATCCCATGGAATACTTCGGGGCGCAGTGTGGCCAAATCGTCTCCCGAGCAGATGATGATGCGGTCGAAAACGTGCCTTTGTCCACTCGCCAATCCGACCTGACCTGATTCGGCGTGCACAACGGCCGTTGAAAAGTGGAATTGAACTCCGTATTGTCGCTCGAGCCACGGCGGGATCGATCGGATGGCGCTGGTCGGATCGACGCAGCACTCGCGATCGCTCCAGAGCCCACCCAGCAGTCCGTTGGGATTAGCCGCGGGAGAACGCTGCAGAACCTCTTCGGGCGTCAGCAGTTTCAACCACGATCCACGAGAGCCAGCTTGGTTGACCGCAGCGTACTCCTGCAAAACAGCCCACTCATCGTCGCGGTGGGCCATATGGATCGATCCGCAGGGATTGACCCACAAACCACCTTCGCGTCCGGCACGCAACCATCGATCGCGCGAGTTATTTGCCACGTCCTGGACATGATCTGGCTGTCCGATGACCCACACCATCCCAAAATTCCGGATCGATGCGCCAAAGGCACGAGGGGAACGTTCGAACACCGTCACTTGGTGCCCACGCTCCGCAGCGGACCATGCGTGAGCCAAACCTACGACACCAGCACCGACGATCCCGACGCGTTGCGTATGTTTTTCCATCGAGCGACCTAGTTGTTGCGTGTTGTTATTCATGTGGTAATGTTACGCTCCCGCGAGGGAATCACAACTATGCCAAAATCCAATGCAGCCTTGTTTCTCGGTCCAAATGCCCCGTGGCAATTCACGTCGGCCGATATTCCAACACTCGCGCCTGATGAAATCTTGGTTAAGGTGCTCCTATGCACGATTTGTGGGAGCGATCTTCACACCATCCTAGGGCGACGGAGCGGGCCAGTACCGAGCGTATTGGGTCATGAGATTGTCGGCGAAATCGTCGATTTCGGTTCCTCGGTGTCGCGGATAGACATCCGCGGAGAATCGCTCCGCGCCGGCGATCGTATCGTTTGGGGGATCGTCGCCAATTGTGGTCGCTGTTTTTTTTGCCAGAACGATCTGCCTCAAAAATGCGAACGTGGATTCAAGTATGGGCACCAGCAAGTCGGCGAGAGAAAGAATTGGCAAGGAGGCTTCGCATCGCACTGCGTACTGGTTCCTGGAACGAAGATCGTACGATTGCCCGCTTCGCTGTCTCTGAAATCAGCGGCACCGTTGAGCTGTGCGACAGCGACGATTGCAGCCTCCATGCGGTTCGCTGATATCTATGGGAATGACGATGTACTCATCGTCGGTGCAGGCATGCTCGGGTTGACGGCTTGTGCGATGGCGAACAAGCAAGGCCCCTGGTCGGTTGCATGTATTGAGAAAGACGAGTATCGCCGTCAGTTGGCAAAGCGATTCGGAGCCACCGTTGCTGCACAGCCAGGATTATTGCGAGCAATTGACTTCAAGAATGGTTATGGATTCGATGTTGCGATCGAATGCTCCGGGACGAATTCCGGATTGCTCGAAGCGATCGAGTTGGTTCGCATCGGTGGCCGAATCGTCTTGGTCGGTGCGGTGTTCCCCTCCGAGCCTGCCCCATTAGTGGTTGAGAAGATCGTTCGAAAGCACTTAACCCTTCATGGTGTCCATAACTATCGCAGCGACGATCTGATTGCGGCGGTCGACTTCATGGAACGACACGACAACAGTTTTCCGTTCGAGGATTTAGTCGCCCACGTATACCCCCTCGAACAACTGACCGACGGGATCACCGCCGCACAGGATGGCAGCAACATTCGCGTCGCCATCGCCCCTTAATTGCTTAAACCAAATTGCTTAAACAGTCTTCAGGATCGCTTCGACCTTGGCCCGATCCTCGGGATGAAAGCGATGAAATGGATCGGCGAGGAAATCGTCGCAAATGCCCAGTAATGATGCGCCGCATTTGGTGGCCTTGATAAACCGCGATGCGTACTTGCCCACATCATAGATCTTCTGAAGCCGTTCAACCCTTTGCTGCAAGACTTGCCAATTTGGATCGTTATCTCGGACGGCTTGATAAAGCTGCACAAAGAGGGAGGGGAAAATATTGGCGCCGCCGGCGACACCACCATCCCCACCGAGCTTCAGCGACTCGGCCAACAGCGCTTCAGGGCCGAGCAAGATCGACCAGTCTGGCCTCAATTTCTTGAGCCCGATGGCTTGTTCATAATAGCCCAGATCTCCACCGGAATCTTTAAGTCCAACGATTTTCGGGTGTCGAGTTAAATACTCCAACGTTGGGATTTCGAAGGCGACTTTGGTCAAACTCGGGATGTTGTAGAGCATCACCGGAAGGGGGAGTTCCTGCATTAACTCATCGACATAGTATCGCAGCTCCGTTTGCCCGGCAGGAAAATAATAGGGGGTCGATAGAACGAGTGCTGTCGCGCCGCAATCAGCAGCATGCTTCGCGAGTTGAACGGTTTCTACGAACGAGGTATCGGTGATTCCGACCAATACGGGAACTCGGCCGCGGACCAACTCGATCGTCCGAGCAACCATTTCGCGTCGCAAGGCATAGCTGAGACTCGGCGATTCCCCGGTTGTTCCCAGAGCAAAGATCCCATGCACCCCACCGGAAAGGAGATGCTCAATGAGTCGGCCGAGCCCGGCATGGTCCAAGTGATCGCGTCCCACCATCGGTGTAATGATCGGAGGAATGATGCCTGAGAAGCGGGATTGCATAGGAGGGGCCTAGGTTGAAAACGAACCAACGGCGAAAGACCAACATCCTTCTTCAGGATGCGGTTTCGCGACGGATGACTCCTCAGATTATAGCAATGAGATCAGGGATGGGATCGAAGCATCCCACGAGGGCGAAAGTGGCGTACTAGCCTTCTTTGGCAGCACGACTCGCCCGGGTGGAAAAACGTTGTCATGACGATCGAGCCGCATGGAAGAGGGACACGATCCTGCCAACTCAACATCGGAGGGAGGGGATACCCATTACCGACCAATGCTTCACTGGGTTTTCCGTTCAAGGGCCATCGGGGCCGGTCGCCCAACGGTAGTCCACCGTGAGAAAAGGGGAGTCAATACATCGGTTGGACTGGCAGGTCGGTGGCATCGCCCAACTGGACGCCAGTGGCGAAAAAGAATCGCGAAAGCTACAGAAGCTTTCTGCCGGGGAGTGGTTGCATTCGCTCATTGTTTTCCTCGTGCTGTGATTCATGGAGGGGCTGCATTTGCGAAGGGTTGGATGCAGCGTTCACAATAGAAACACTAGGTCTATTTTTGGGGGTAGTCAAAAAATTGCGGGATATTTTTTGAGGTTTCGCACTTCGGTTGAATCCAACAACCCAACGACGAAACGATGACCCGCTAGTTGCTGCAGGCAATCCGCGTGGGTATCTGCGTGAGGACTGCAATACCATGCCACGGGAAAGTGCGCTGGGGTTATTGAGCATACCAAGCCACCAGCCGTTCCAATTCTCCGCTGGCACTGAGGATGGTAAGTCGTCCGCGATGGATGGAGCCTGCGAGTGATCGGTAACCTTGGCTGCGATCGAGAGCCACCACGATATTCACCATGTCTTGCACCTGCGGTTCACGGCCGTACGACACCCAGCGAAGTAGCCAAAGCCCGACGGGAAACAAGACCGACAAGCCTCGAAGACTGTCGATCACCGACCATCCTCGACGATCTGCAAGCGCGTAAAGGTAGGAATCGGATGAGGACTCGATCAGCCGAGTCAATGGTAAATCGATGGCCGGAAGCACTGGCCCTAAAGGCTTTTCTAAATCAGCGAAGCTCAATGAAGGAAAAGGTGGATGGAGGGAAGGTGTTGGGCCTCGACCACGAGCGACACGCAATGCAGTTCTCGTCAGATTGAGTCGTTCGGACCAACTGGATCGAGGTTGAAACTGGGGATGCAAGCGAGCACACTCGACTGCCATTTGTCGGAAGAAAACGCGGGCATACCATTTTGGAGGACGACGTTCTGCGAAGACGAATTTCGATTCTTCGACAACCACTTCTTCCAATGTATGAATCAGCTCGGCGAGCTTTTTGTCGTCCATACGCTTGGTTCGAGCCCGTTCCAAAAGATTCGCGAACTGCAGGGCATGTACCAGTCGCCGAACCGGTGGATATCGCTGATCGTTGAGCAATCTGGCGATGGTTTCCAGAGCTACGTGAATAATTTTCCAGTCGCGTCGCTCACCCGCTTTCAAAGCCGGGGCAGCGATCGATTCCGCGGACAAACTACCCTCGCGGACGAGTTGCTTGATGAGAGGAAGGTGTCCCTGGAGAGACTGTCCGAGATCGGCGGCCGAAGAGGGACACGCTCGGCGTGTCGTCAACACGACTTGTTTGTCCCGGGGAATCAATTGCAATGGAAAAACGCGACAGACTGTCGGCTTGGCATCGCACCCGAATTCGGAATGGATTCGGCACAACCCTTGTTCATCTAGAAAGACACACGCCCCATCGGATCGCTTAGCCAATTGGTAGGGCTTGGCGGAATCTCGATGCCGAACGTAGATCGGGGTATGGCGATATTCGGGATGCTCTTCCCATTTCTGGCTCCGCAACTTTGCAAGGTCTTGGTCGCTCAGCGGAATAATACTTCCGCGACAGCAGATTCCGCATCGATGGCAATCCCACTGTTCTTCGTTGGGCAATACGACGATGGGGAGCGACATAAATTCCAGGCACTACGGAAAAGGAAGAAAGACACATCCGTTCGATCCGCCAGTATACCAAGAGGTCTTTTTGGGGGTCAGCCAGCATTCAGACAATCGACCGAGACTAAGATACCGCTCACCAAACGCGAAGGGTCGTTGTGAAATCCACGGTAAGATGGGATATACGCGGTGCGATGGGATATACTGGAGACGTCTTCAAATAACTAGGGACGACTTGCAACGGTCCTGCTTCACGGCGATTTACTAGCTCTTGATCACTACACCGTTTTCTCTACACCGTTTTCTCTATACCGTATTTCTCAAACCCGTATTTTCCTTAAAGATCGCTCGATGCCTGCACCATCGATAGTACCCGCAACAAGATTCCAACAGCAACAAAGGTTGTCTATGATTTTGATTCAAACCATATGGGGTAGCCTGCCCATTCGCATGTTGGCTCAGGCTATGGTGATTGTCTCTCTGCTGGCACTCCAATGCGCGTACTGCCAGGAGTCCTCCGATGGGAAGCAATTGGTATTCGAAGAGGATTTTGAAAAAGGAATCGATCGCTGGGAATTGACCGACCCAGGTGCTTGGGAGATTTTCGAAAAGGATGGCAACCATTCGATCGGCCTGAACAAACGTATCAGCAACTACACGCCCAAAGTTCGCAGCCCTCACAATATCGCTTTGATCAAGGATCTCCGTGAAGGATCGTTTGTTCTAACCTTTAATGTCCGCAGTACGAACGACACCGGAAACCATCGCGACTGCTGCGTGTTCTTCTGCCATCAAGACGCAGAGCATTTTTACTATGTGCACTTGGGTGCTAAACCAGATCCCGCGAGCGGCCAGATCATGATCGTCAACGGCGAACCGCGACGACCATTGACCGAAAACAAAAAGGACGTTCCATGGGACGATGCGTGGCACCAAGTCAAACTGGTGCGAGAGAGCGAATCTGGAATGATTGAAATCTATTTCGACGACATGACCAAACCCCACATGTCGGTCAACGACAAGACCTTTGGAACCGGTCGTATCGGCATCGGTTCGTTCGATGACATGAATGAGTTCGATGAGATCAGGCTGTACGCGATCAAATCACCCTCCTCTCTAAGGAGCGACGGTAAGCCCGGTTCAAAGAACAATTCTAAGAACAACGCCCAGGCTGCCAAGAAGCCGCCGGAGCGCCCAGCACCGACGGTTGCGGACTATGCCTACGGCCAGGAGTCGCAACGGCAACGCTTTGATTTTTGGAAAGCGGAATCGGATCAGCCGACTCCTGTTGTTTTACTGATCCATGGTGGTGGTTGGGTTGGTGGTGACAAAACCAATTACGGCAATCGCCCGATCAAGAATTATCTCGAAGCTGGGATCTCCGTCGCTGCCATCAATTACCGATTCATCCCACAAGCGATGGAACAAGGAGTCGAGCCACCGGTGAAGGCTTGTGTGACCGATGCTGCACGGGCCCTCCAAACAATCCGTTCCAAGGCCCAAGAGTGGAACATCAATCCAAAGAAGATTGGGGCGACTGGTAGCTCCGCAGGCGCATGCACGTCGCTTTGGTTAGCTTTGCATGATGATCTCGCCGATCCGAACAGCGAGGACCCGGTCGCTCGGGAGTCGTCTCGGTTGCAGGTTGCAGCGGTGACTGGAGCCCAAACCTCGCTGGACCCACAGCAACTCCGAACCTGGATCGGCAATTCTATTTATGGAGGACATGCGTTCGGTTTTGCAAAGAAGGGGCGAAGTCGGGCCGAAGAATTTGATCTGCTACTTGCTAACCGCGACCAAGTACTCCCGTGGATCAGAGAGTACTCACCTATCGAACTGATCACGCCGGAGGATCCCCCAATTTTTTTGGAGTACCCTAACCAAAAATCAGCTCCAAGCTTCGGCGGAAACGAATCCGATCCTACCCATTCGGCAATGTATGGAATCCAGTTTCAGGAACGCTGCAAAGCCATTGGGGTTCCATGCGATCTGGTGTATCCCTCCCATGCGGAATCCCCATTCGCAAATGCGCACGCATTCTTGACGCATCACTTGAAGCAATAGTCCCACCGTCGTTCGGGAGAATTCATTTCCACGAACAGGTTCAGGCTCGTCATCAAAGAACTGTCACCAGTTTGAGGAACTGTCCCCAGTTTGAGGCAGTCTGTTGTTATTTTAACCCCAAGCTCCCTTCGATCAAAAAACACCCATGCGAATAGCGATTGTTGTTTTGTTCATGCTCACGGCCTGGAGCATGAAACTGGCCAACCAGTCAACCGCTGCCCAAGGAGCATCAACCAAGAAGCCTAACTTCTTGATTGCGTTCGCCGACGACTGGGGACGATTCGCCAGCATCTACGCAAGCATTGATCGCTACCCAGAGCTTCAGCGATTGGTCCGTACGCCGAATTTCGATCGGATCGCAGCCCGAGGCGTATTGTTCCGATCGGCCTTTGTTTCTGCCCCAAGTTGCACCCCCTGCCGGAGCGCCCTTCTTTCTGGGCAGCATTTTTGGCGAACGGGTCGAGGAGCGATTTTGCAAGGTGCCGTTTGGGATCCAGCGATCCCCAGCTTTCCCCATCTGCTCAAGGATGCAGGCTATTGCATCGGCGAAACCTTCAAAGTCTGGAGTCCGGGAACCCCTGGGGATGCACCGTTTGGGGGTGGCAAGTTCGCGTTCGAAAAAACCGGAGGACGATTCAATCAATTCTCAGAATCGGTGACCAAGGACTTGCGGGCCGGTGGGGATGTTCAAGCCTTTAAAAAGAAAATCGTCGATTTAGCGGTCGCTAATTTCGACGAGTTCCTTCAACGCCGACCTGCGGAGCAACCCTTTTGTTACTGGTTCGGACCGACCAACGTCCACCGCAAGTGGGTTCGTGGTTCTGGAAAAGAACTATGGGGTTATGAACCTGATGACTTCCAAGGCAAACTGCCACCCTTCCTGCCTGATGTACCGGAGGTTCGCGAGGATCTGGCCGATTACTTCGGAGAGATTGCCGCCTGGGATATGGCCTTGGGCGGTTTGCTCGAAAACCTCGAACGGGCAGGGGAGTTGGACTCGACCTGGATCGTCGTCAGCGGTGACCATGGTCCACCTGGGTTTCCTCATGGAAAATGCAATCTGTACGACTTTGGTGCCAGCGTCTCTCTAGCGATCTGCGGTCCTGGAGTGTCCGGTGGACGCGTCTGCGACGACTTGATCAGTTTGACCGATATCGCACCGACATTGCTCGAGGCATCAGGGATCGACCGCCCCGAAAGTATGACCGGTATGAGCTTGGTCGCATTGCTACAAAGCCACCAAAGTGACCGTATCGAACCTCAACGCGATGCCGTCTTCATCGGGCGAGAGAGGCACGTCGAATCGGCTAGAGCCGACTATTCACCCTACCCCCAACGCGCTATCCGAACTCACGATTTCCTTTACATCGTCAACTTCAAGCCGGAGCGGTGGCCCTTGGGAGATCCCTATCGGCTCGACGGAGATAATCCTCCGACGGATACTGAAGTCGCCGAGACGACGCGGGTGACGCTACCCGACGAAGATGCAGGGCCAACCAAAGCGTGGATGGTGTCTCATCGCAACGATCCACGATGGAAACCGTACTTCGAACGCGCTTATGGCAAACGCCCTCGCGAAGAACTCTACGATCTGCGTCAGGATCCTTACCAAATGATCAACGTCGCCGCCGATCCTCAGTACGCAGCAGATCGGGATCGATTGGAGAAACGATTGATGGATGAGTTGCACCGAACTGGAGACCCCCGGGTAATCGACCAAGGCCGATACTTCGAGAATCCACCATTATCTGGACCGGTGAAGTAAAACTTGTAACATCCCCTAAAAGGGGATAAGCGAGTCACGCTAGAGCTTCACCCCACGGATCGCGTGAATGGGACTACCGAAATCATCCGTCCACGGTTGTAGCGATTCAGGAACTGTCACCGGAACAGCCCCCTCTAGCTTCGGAAGGGATGCAATAGGCGGGAAGAGCAATAGCCAACGGACCGTGGACCGGTTTGCCCGTTCAACTTGGCCATTTTGATTTTGACTGGCTTGGTTTCTTTCCAGGGGACTCTCGATCAAGACGGGCAGCCTCTGGCACCGCTGTGCGATTTTGTACAGCACTGGAGCCAGATCGAGATTTCGATTGGTGATATTCATCGCGATGAGCCCATCGGTGGAAAGCCGTTTTTTGTAGAGCTCGATCGCTTCGACGGTCAGCAAGTGCATCGGCAGGGAATCATTGGAAAACGCGTCCACGACGAGGAGATCGAGCAATGGTTCCTTTCCGTTTTTCCCTTCTTCAGCAAGCAATCTGCGACCATCCCCCATCCGGATTTCGGTGAGTCCAGGGTGGGCTGATAGGTAGTGGAAGTATTCCTCGGCAACGGATCGCACCGCTGGGCTTACTTCGTAGTAGACCAGATGATCTTCGGGATTTGCATAAAGCGAAAGGGAACCCGTTCCAAGACCGATGATCCCTACGCGACGTGGCGATGCAGAGTTATCGTGAATCCACTGCCACGCTTTTGCAACACCAGAGTTTGTCTGGTAGTACATCGTTTGGTTTGGATCCAACGGGCCTTGGAGCGGTTCCGATCCATGCTGGGTTTGACCGTGCAACATCGTTCGCAAGCCGCGATTGGGTTGCTCGACCACACTCACAACCCCATAAAAATCTCGTTGACGGGCAAGTACCGGATCGATGCTTTGCACGTTCATATGCGTCGCTAACACACCGACCAAAAAAATAGCCGCGAGCATCGTGACTGGCCAACGGAATCGACGGACCCAAACATCGTTTCGTATTTGCGGAAACATCAACGATCCATAATGAAGTGCGATGACACAGCACCGAGCGAGAGCCCAACGTGCAATTCCCAAAACTCATTGAAAATCCTGGGGGCGAGGATCGAAACGAAACCACATCCGAGTGCCCCACCCGAGGCGATGGCAAGATAAAAACTGGTGATCCGTTGCGATGCGGGGCGCAGGGCATATAGCAGATTGTGGCATGCCAAGCTGATTGCAAAAACAACGACCATGTATCCAGCCACAATCGCAATCCAAGGCAACCAGAGTTTGAAAATCAATAACAAGACAGCCAGGGATCCGCCGAAAAAGTAGAGGCACATGTGCGCCGCCCAGTTTTCGAGTCTGGGAGAGCGAAAGGCTATCCACCATGATGCCAAGTACATCGCCAATGGGATCACCCACAAGCCCGGCACGACAATTCCGGTTTGGGAAGCGTTGCTCGTGGATGCGGATAGCACAATCGACGAACATGCAGAGAGCGAGAGCCATGCTAAGAAGTTCCGATCGCCCAGCAGGAAGGATTCCCGCACCCCCTGGGATCTTTCCGGGACCTGACCTCCATGTTTCAATTGCCACGTCGCCGCACGGAGAATGATGGCTGTGTGTGCCAACAGACCGAGCGACAGTATGGCAAATGCAATGCTCCACAACCCATTCTGTTGCGGCAAACCTAGGACAGGCTCGAAAAGGAACGGGTAGAGCAAGCAAGCGACGAGGGAGCCTAGGTTCGCTAACGAATACCATCGATAGGGCTCGGTCCCGGCATGCGTGGTCACAAACCAATGCGACAGGAGTGGACTCGTGCTCGAAAGGACCAGGTAAGGGAGTCCAATGGCGAACGAGAGTTGTGCCAAGATATGCCAAACAGGCTCCCAATCCGATGGAACGAGTTCGACACCCCAGTCCGTCAACAGGTTCGACTGGATCGGCAGCCAGGCCCATGAAAGAATCACCAGCGCGAGGTGCAACCAGGTCTGCTGGCGAACGGAAAGCCACGTCGCAGACGTATAGGCATAGAGATAGCCCAGCAGCAATCCCGATTGAAAAAACAGAAGGCATGACGTCCAAACGTGGGAGCCTCCCCCCCACCATGGAAGCAACGTCTTTCCCATAATGGGCTGGACCAGAAACAACAAGAACGCGTTTGCGATTAGTAAAACACCCAGCCTCATTCGAACCGTCTCACAAATACTGCCCCACGTAGTCTGTCTGATTTTGCCTGTCTGATTCGGACTGCCTATTCGAGGTTTTAACCGTTCGCGATTCTAGTCCAATGGTTCGATCGCGGGGCCTACTCGCGAAAGACTTCGAGCTTGCCGCTTCGGATTGCTGCAATAAATTTTCCGAAATCCTGTTCCACTTGATCGGCATAAGCCACCGAGAATGACGCGATTGCCGTGTCGAATTTATCGCTCTTGCCAAGATAACCTGCGACTTCAGCTGCTTTTCCAGAGCGGGCGTGAGCATGTGCCAATGTCCAACCGCACCACTCGGCGTATTGCAACATTACCTTGGGAGTGAACATTTCCACCAACGGTTTGATCTTCATATCCTTGAGCTGACGGATAAAGAACTGACCGTTAACCCCTTCGGTCCATCCCAAGAATATATCGCTGGCGGCTTGCATCATCCGATATCCGTGCACGATTCGCTCCCCGTGGTTGGCATGGTGACCTTTCGATGCGTATGGCTCGAGTACCGACGCTCGAGCTTGTTTAATCTGCAAGAACAACGGGTCGGAATCCGATGCCATCAGGAGTACGATTCCGCAGAGGGTTCCAACGCTGCCGACCCCAACCACTTTGAAGGCAATGTCCATCAATTGGAAACGATCGAGCAATTCACGGCGATCCTCTTGGAGCGATTCGCGATACTTCTCGAATCCACGCAAGATATCTTTCCATTGCGCATGGTGCCCCTCATCCGCCCAGTGGAAGATTAGGGGCGGGTTGTCTTTGATCCGAACGAAACCATCGGTCAGGGTCGTTAGTTCCGGAAACTCTTTGGCCATCACGCTGTGTTCCCGCGCCTTTTCGAGTCGCTTTTCAGCCCGCTGTTTGGTTTCCTCGTCATGGATCGTCGGCAACAAATCCTCGACGTCAATCCGGTCGTACCACGTTTCCAACACGGTTTTCTCGCTGTATTGCTGAGTCCGTTCCCGGTACGCCTCCACACAACGGTACGCGGATTCCATCGCCACCTGCTCATCAAAACCATTATGACGACCAGCCAATACAAAACTGGCAGCCAATCGTTTCACGTCCCACTCCCAAGGAGCTTTGAGCGTTTCATCCAAATCGTTGATATCAAAAATCATGCGTCGCTCAGGGGTCGCAAACGCTCCGAAGTTCAACAGATGGCAGTCTCCGCAAACTTGGACATCAATCCCTGAGGTTGGAGTATGCGCCAAGTCGGCCGCCATGTTCATCGCAGTACCACGGTAGAAAGCGAACGGCGACTCCATCATGCGAGCATGGCGAACCGGGACCAGTTGCTGCATGCGACCCACATTCGACTGCTCCAACAAGGTAACCGGATCCGGACGATCGGCTCGAGGGGACCAAATCGCATGATCGCTACGCGGCGTTTTTTCACGCAGTTTTTTCCCATAATTGAGTCGCTCGTCGCGATGAATCAATGGCTCGCTCGGATGCCAATCGTTGCCAATACCAACCGCTTCGGTTGCCACAGGATGAGTCATGATGCTATTTTCTTTCGATGCATAGGTGGAGGAGGAATAAACCACGGACGAAGCAGCAACGGTACCCCTGGGTAATGGGTCATCGAGTTACTAAGAACCGGACTTTACTGCGTTAGCTGCGTTTTGGTTCATGCTGTTTTTCAAGTCGATCAGTGGTTGTTGGCTGACTCTCAAAAAACCATCTTGAGGCCGGTCGAGATCGATGATCAGTGCTGCGATCGCAGAAAAACCGAACACCAACATGATGACCGCGAGTGATCGTCGGGACTTCGTTACGCCTTCTTGGTAACCAACACCAGCCATCGCCAATAAAGCAAGCGATCCCAGTGCAATCCAAAGAACGAGCGGCAACCGACTTCGAAGCCCGATGAGCACACGTTCGGCATGAACATCGATGACCTCATTGAGCGACTGAACGAATAGACTGACCATCAAGGAGTCTGGAGATTGCCTGGAAACATCAATCGCCTTTTCCCATAATTGCCGATGGGATTGTTCGGCATGGGCCAACAATTTCTTCGTATCGCGGGTCTCGATGACCTCCAGTCGATCCTCGACGTAGTCTCGCAGTTCCTGCTGGATCGCGATGGTACTTGAAGGTAGCAATTCGGAGCGGAGGTAGGTGGTACCAATGGCGTTGGCTTCTTTGAGCACCAAGGTGCGCTTTTCTTCGAAACGGGAAGCAGCTAGACCAAAGGTGAAGGCGAGCAAGAATGCGAGCAACCCCAACGTTGCCCCCACCATCGTACCGACAACTTGTTCTTTCTCATCCGGACATCGTCGCTGACGCAACAAGCCCACTCGATAGCCGATTTCCACGGAGACGCTCAGGGAGCCGACGATCAAAAGCGTCACACACCAAATTGGTACGGAATCCAGCGACATCATCCCTCCCGCTCCTAGCAGATCGTTCGGAAAATCAACCGGGCCCGCACCCGTTCGGCATACTGAAGTAGCTAAGCAACAATGACGTGCCAGTTATCAATAAGCCAATGAGCGAACAAGCTCTGGCTGCGTTGATCAACGGTTAATTATCAAGGAATAGCGATCGCGCCGGGGGATGAAAGTTGAGATATTCTGGCAAATAACCTGCCAGCGATGCTTCCTTGAGAATCTGAAAGGCAAAGCAAATCGAAGCCCAGAAATTAAGCGGCGCGACGGACTGGGAACTCAACACTGGTTTCCGTCGCAGGCGCGCCGGTGGGAGCACTGACCGGAACACTGATCGGAGCACTGACCGGAACACTGATCGGTGAACTACAGAAATCATGCACCGATTTCGTATCCAGCAACGAGCCGTCTTGGGCGTAGAGCTTGATCTGCTGCTCGTCGATGAACCAAACCAAGCTGTAGCCATGCAATGAGAAGCGGCGTCCGCAGTACGACCCATCTCGAATCAAGGTCGTCTCTAACATGCCCGTTTCCACCGTGGTCGACGGAGTGATCATGCCCGCGCGACGACGAACCATCTCGCGAAAGTTTTTTCGAACTGCATCGACAGGTGTGAAATTCATGCTTTTCGGTATCGGCACGAACAGTTAACAAGTTTGTCGCAATTGGGAATGTCGTTACAGATTACGGCGATTGCCCCTCGAGAAAAGTGGATTTAGTTAAGCTTGGACGGTTGTATCGACCGATCCCATTGAGGTGAGTTTGCTTCCTCTACGCAAGCCAACTGGAAAAACAAAATGCAAGCATACTTATCTCCTGTTGCGGCCCAAGCTCTCGAGATGGAACTGGACGGGGAGCAAGTCCGGTTCGTGCATCGCTGGACTCCCAGCGATGGTACACCTTGGGGTGCTATGACGATCATCCATGGTTTTGGGGATCACGGTGCGCGGTTTGCTGGCATGGCGACAAGCCTAGCGAGTTTAGGATTGGCAGTCACAGCGATCGACTTGATTGGTCACGGCCGCAGTCCCGGTCGTCGGGGCGTGATCGGGTCCTACGACCAAATGCTTGACGAGGTGGACCGAGCCGTTCGTTGGACCGAGGGCCTTTTTCCTCGCATTCCCCAATTTTTGTTTGGGCAAAGCATGGGAGGTAATCTCGTCATCAATTGGTTGCTCAGGCGCGGGACGAACGGTGTTCCACTCCGGGGGGCCATCGTGGGTTCACCGATGCTGAAAGCATCGAACATGCCCCAAGAAAAAATCATGAACGCTGGGCGATGGCTCGCCAAACGCGTTCCCAACTTGCGGATCCCGACCCCTGTGCAGGTCAATAAACTGAGCCAAAACAGGCAGGCCCAAGACGCCTACTTGCGGGATCCATGGGTTCACCGATCGATGTCGTTGCGTCTTGCCGCTTGCTTGATCGATAGCGGTTTGTGGGCCATCGAGAATGCATCCCAACTCCCCATACCCATGCTGCTCATGCATGGGACCGATGACCAGCTGACCTGCCCAACCGGGACCGAAGAGTTTTGCCAAAGGGCGGGTGGCCTGGCGACATATTCCTCGTGGTTGAATTGCCGTCACGATTTGCACGACGAACCCGTTCGAGAGCAAGTCTTTGCGAAAATGACCGATTGGCTCAAAAGCCGATGCATTACATCCTACAGGCTCCACCCTCCAGTGCGGATTGCTTCAGCCCCAGTTCCCTTGGCCGCGTGACGTGCAACAGCATTTCCGTCCGGTCTTGGTAAACAAGGATCTGCCCAGTTGCCGTGCAGTTTGGAAGCCCTTCGACAGGGCGGTCTAATGGGAAAAGCCCGGCGGGAAAATGCCTGGCGCGCGAATTTGGGGTCAGACGATCGATCCGAGGGGCTTTCCCCATTCTGGTACTAAATGCAAGTCCTAGCCCGAAACCAACGATTCTCGGCCAATGCGGCTCGCGGATAGTTTCGTTGCCTTCTTCAAGAATCGGGGCCGTCTGTTAGTAACTCGGGCTCCTGTTAGTATTGAGGGATCGTTGGGGAACTCCTATACTACCCCCTTTGAATTGCAGGAATTTTAGCGAAGTCATCGCCATGAAAAGTGAACGCAGCCAAGTTCAAGAGTCCGATTTATTGGCAGACAAGATCGAGCAATTCGTGGCTCAGATCAAGCCGTACTTGCCAGCGGCCCTGGGTGTGACCGCAGTCGCGATCCTGGGAATGCTCGGGTACGGGTTTTACACCAGCCAAATTGAAACACGGGCTGCAAGGGCGTGGACCGACTTTTACTTCTCCGACACGCAGTCTCAGGATCTCGAAGCGATTTCGAAGGATTTTGCAGATACATCGGCTGGTCCGTGGGCTCGATTGACCGCGGGCGATGCGAACATGTCCAAGGCGATGGAAAAGTGGAACTTGGACAAGAACCTCTCCGACCAGTTTTTCCAGCAAGCGGTGGATGATTATCGGGAAGTGGCGATCCGGGCGACCGATTCCTTCGTGAAGAGCCGTGCGTTGCATGGTCTGGGACAAGCCCTTGAGGGACTTGGGCAACGGACCGAGGCTCTCGCGGAATACCAAAAGATCACAACACTCACAGGACTCGGAGCCGAGTTCATCGCCGAAATCAATCAGCGGATCAATTGGCTCGATAGCAAAGACGGGAAAGAGTTCTTCGCGTGGTACACCGAAAAGCGCACCAACGCACCAGCTTCCGCAACGGGTGGAGCGGGATTGCCAGGACTTCCCAACCTACCCAACTTCAGCTTCCCTCCGACCGGCTCATCGCCTACTGTTCCTCCAGGTGCGCCAGCTGCAGAGACTCCAGCTGCAGAGCCACCTGCCGCCGAACCAGCTCCCGCACCGGAACCAGCTGCTGGCACGCCAGCGGGTGCAGAGCCCGCCGATAAACCTTAATCCCTTTCCTTCCTCGCATCTAACCTGGGCCCTTCTGTGGGTGGTCCAATCTGGTTCAGCGAGATCAAGCGTTGAGCCATTGCGTGAATAAATTCAATCCAAATCGTCGCTCGCCGAGAGGCAAAGACCATCAAGGCCCCAAGGGCTCCAAATTGCCGATGGACGAGCTCGTCCTGCCGCAAGAGGAGTCGCTTGTAGAAAGTGAGGCCAATGCAGCTGCATCCGAGGAAATCGATTCGGATGAAGCGGACGGCGCGGGAGTTTCCACCGCTGGATCTGACACCGCTGTTTCGGGGTCATCTGGGTCAGCCCATGTGTTTGCCGATCCAGTCCCCCTAAAAAACCTTAGCTTCACAGTGACTGAGGAGCATGCGAACACTCGGATCGATCTTTACTTGACGTTGATGATCGATGGCTATAGCCGCGTCTTTTTGCGCCGGGTGGTGATGAACGACAGCGTCCTTGTGGACGGGCGACCGGTGAAGCCCGCGTTTCGTGTTTTTCCTGGCCAAGTCGTACAAATCATCGATTTACCACCGGCTCCTACCGATGGCCCGATTCCCGAGGACATCCCGCTCGACGTGTTGTACGAAGACGAGTATTTGGTAGCGATCAACAAACCGGCAGGTATGGTGGTGCACCCTGCGAAAGGGCATTGGTCGGGGACGCTCACAGCCGCATTGGCTCATCATTTTAAAGAACTCAGCGACGCTGGCGGCCCAACTCGACCGGGGATCGTACACCGTTTGGATCGCGAAACCAGCGGTGTGATCTTGATCGCGAAAACCAACGAAGTCCATTTCAAGCTTTGCGCCCAATTCGAAGCTCGCGACGTTCAGAAGTCGTACATCACCGTTGTCAGCGGCAGACTCGATCGAGATCGGGACAGGATCATCCAAGCCATCGGGCACCATCCTTACCAGCGAGAGAAGATGGCGATTCGCAATGGCCATCCCAGTAGCCGTTACGCAGAAACACAGTTCGAGGTGACCCATCGCTTCCCGGGATATGCTGTGCTCAAGGTATTTCCAAAGACCGGTCGCACGCACCAGATACGTGTCCATTTAGCGCATATTGGCTGCCCGGTCCTCTGCGATCGCTTGTACGCCGGTCACGCGCAGATCACGCGAGGCCAATTGCTTCGGCGACAGGCTCGAGGGTTGCCGAATCGGGAACAGGATTCCGAAGTAATTTTAGAACGCCAAGCACTGCACGCGGCACAGATCGAGTTTACCCATCCGAAAAGTGGGCAACCTATCGTGATCTCAGCCCCTTTAGCTGCCGATATGCAACGAGTCATCGATGTCCTGCAAGAAGGTGACTAATCCGGGACTGCTCATCGATGGATTTTCCCAAAGATGCGCCCTGATCACCCCGGATGTACCCTTGCCAAACGGTGCCCAATGCGAAAGATACATGGATTCCGGCACAAACCATTCGTGAAAGGAAACGACTAGTGAATAGGGATTATCGCATGCCTCCTGTTTTTGACTCCCATGCGCAACAGAGTTACCAGCGGCAGCGTCAAATGACGCTGGGTGATTTGCTGCTGGAAAATCGAATTGTGTTTCTCCAAGGAGAAATCTATGCCGGCAACGCCAACGAAGTCGTCATGAAGCTGCTGTACTTGCAGAGCGAAAACCGTCGGAAGGACATCCACTTTTACATCAACTCCCCCGGAGGCGAAGTCCGGGCGACGTTGGCGATCTACGACACCATGCAGATGCTCAGTTGCCCTGTCGCCACATATTGCGTCGGTGAAGCAGCCAGCGGAGCGGCGGTACTGTTGGCTGGTGGCTCTGCAGGCAAACGATACTGCTTGCCCAACAGCACCGTGATGGTCCACCAACCTCATGGCGGCGTTCGCGGACAAGTGTCCGACATCGAGATCCAAGCTCGTGAAATCCTTCGTCTCCGAAGCCAACTCAACGACATCCTTGCCAAACACACCGGTAAAACTGCGGATCAGATCGCGGCGGACACCGAGCGGGATTACTTCCTCACCGCAAAAGAAGCGAAAGATTACGGCTTGGTCGACGAAATCCTCGCGAAAACGGCTGTGGAAGAAGAGAAATAACCCGCATCGATCGCGCCTCAAAGGTGCGATCGCCCCCCAGATCCAACTCAGAACATTTCTCCCTATCGGGAACCGAGGAAAGCTATGCCACTCATTCCATACGTGATCGAAAAGAGCGGTCGTGAAGAACGGGTCTACGACATCTACAGCCGGTTGCTCAAAGATCGCATCATCTTCCTAGGAACGGACGTCAACGACGATATCGCCAACGCGCTGGTCGCACAGATGCTGTTCTTGCAATCGGATGATCCCAAAGCGGATATCCACATGTACATCAACAGCCCCGGCGGCAGCGTAAGCGCAGGGATGGCGATCTACGACACCATGCAATTCGTTTCCTGCGATGTAGCAACGTATTGCATCGGTCAAGCAGCATCGATGGGGGCTGTACTCTTGACCGCAGGGGCCAAGGGAAAGCGTTACTCGCTCCCGAACTCTCGGATCATGATCCACCAGCCTTTGGCTGGGATGCAAGGAACCGCCGAAGAGATCTCGATTCACGTGCGTGAGTTCCAGCGAACCAAACGCCGCTTGAACGAGATCCTTATCCGACATTGCGGCCAAAGCCTTGAGCAGATCGAGAAGGATACGGACCGCGATCGCTTCATGGATCCCGAAGAAGCATGCGCGTATGGACTCATCGACAAAGTGATCGAATCGATGCCACGCGTCGAGCCACCTGCCGCTAGCTGATAACCAAGCGATCGTTTCGGTCACAACACGCGGGCCTACCCCTTGCGATGATTCACGATCGAGGAGGAGACACCGCTCGTGAGTCCTGCTCGCTTGGTCTAGGAGTTCAGTCCAGAAGTTCAGTCCAATGCGATTTTTGTTCCGCATTGGATCAGTTTGCACAGATATCAAACCAAGTATCTGCATCCACCTGGAATGTCGTTTTTGCCGATCGTTTTAGTTTCATTCGAACATCGATCGACCGCGATCGAACGGCTACAGTGTCTGGATCATCCAATGGTACGGGATTCCCGATTGAGATCCGCAGTGTGACTTGGAGCAAGCCTCCCTCAATCGTCTCGACCGATCCGTCTACGCGGGTGCCGAACTCGAGTGCTGGCCCTATCTGGGCGATCTCTCCACCTGAAATGAATGAAAAAGGTTTTTGGTCAGCAGCAAGGATTGTCGGATCAGCCAGGTTTTTTTGGGAATCACCTCGTTTCTCGTAGACCTTAATGTTCAGCGTGTGATATTGCTGCTGTCCGTTCGGCGCCAACTCAGGAGCGGCGGATAGGCGTGGTGGTTGTTGTGGTTGCTGGGCCGCTGCCATAGCCAAACAAGCCGCTACTCCGCAGGCTGTCGTGAGAAACATCAAGTGACGCATTGAAATTCCCTTTCAAGAATGCACTCCAAGAAATTGCGATTAGGCAGAATGAAATTTCCTAGCAATTTCGAGGATCCACCCCAATAGCAGTTCGCCGACCCCAGAGAAACGCGATAACTTTGCAAGTACGTGGGGTTCGCCTAGGGTCCGCAGTTGGGCTTAAGCGAGCTTTTGGCGGTTCGCGACCGAGGCGAGGCTCTGCCACGAAAGATCTTGGCCGAGGGCTTCCATGTACGTTCCCGCGCGATCCCAATCTTCTTCAGTCTCCATAAGGAACTTCATGGAGTCACTCGACAGTTGAGCGGGCAACGGGATCCAATGGGCTCGGAATTGGTTCGAGTGAAGTCGCATCAACTGCGGGACATCGAGTGGGTCGGAAGCCAAACCCTCTGTGATCAGCTTGGTCAACCCTTGAGCCGAACTCATCTCTGCAACCAACCCTAGCCGATGCAGCGAGAAATTGGGCGAGTTTGGTGCTACGAACCCCACAAAGTCACAGCTTGATTGCGAGAGACCACGAGCGATCACGCGGTCGACGAGTGCGGGATCCATGAATGGGCACATCGGATTGACGTGCACGACCCAATCCGCATTCTGCGAATCCGCGATCTCTGCAGCTCGCTGAGCGGGTGTCGTCAATACACTAGGAATCCACTTGGCATGGCAAAGTCGCGATTGATTGAGAATCGACCGGTATTTGGCAGGCCCAGTGACCACGACCGAATCGACCAGGGTCGATTCCCCAAGCCGTCGAATGCTCCATTCGAGCAACGTCAATCCATCGAGCCGATTCAGAGCGCTCTCGATGCGAGGTTTTTGGGTCCCCGAATCCACGGCGAGATCGATCAAGGCGAGTGTTTGACGCGGTTTACTAGTCATCTCGTTTGCTCCATGCTTTCTGACCATCAGGAATTACCAACGTACCAAATTCTTTGCTGAAAAGAGCTTTGGAGTTCCGGGTTCGATTAGCCGATCATGCTGCCTGCTCGCTGGGTAAGGTTAAGTTATATGCAACTTTTCCTCGATTGCCACACGCAAACCCCTTGGCAGTACCGGAAAATACTCTGGCGATTCGTTAAAGCCAGGGTTCGCATACCAGAAATCCTATGGTTTTTTTGGGCCAGATTTCCTTTGGTCGAGAGTTTGCTAGCGTCTAATGTCGAGCCTTGTCCGTTGGATACCTATTTGGGGGAACCAGAGTCATTCCCCGCCAACCGTTGAAGCTCCTTGCTGATTGGAAACACATTCGTGGATACACCCCGTTCTCGTACGATCGACGAGAGTTTGATTCCCAAGCCACCCTCGCTTCCTGTGGATGCACGGGCGATGCAAGGCGTTTGGTTGCTGATCGCGTCACTCGGGGTTTTCTTTTTCTCGAGCATTCTGCTGTATGTGGTTTACGTCTACATGCGAGTGAACAGCGATCGGCCACTGACTCAACAGTTTTTGCTCCCATGGAGTTTCCTGCCATCGACTCTTCTACTGATAGGAGTCTCGGTCTGCTTGGAGATCGCAACTCGAGCAGCAAAACGCGATCGCAATGCATCGGTCAAACGTTATACGATCGCAGCCTGCGTGATGGGGATCGGCTTTCTTTTCGTGCAGTCGGATGGAATGAAGCGACTCCTGGATGGGCTGGCCGACGCTCCGACCCGCAACGAGAGTGCCTATGGCTACACGTTCATCCTCGCATTCCTCCATGCCGCGCACGTTGTGGGAGGCGTGATTGGACTTTGGTGGACAACCCGCAATGCATTTCGTAACCAGTACGATCACGAGCGAAGTTTTGGGCTCCGATTCTGCACGTTGTACTGGCACTTCCTCGACATCGTCTGGGTAATCCTGATCCTTTGTTTTTGGATTACGCTGTGGCTCGTCAACGCCCGTGTAGCGGGCTAGATACAGAAAGGAAGATACAGAAAGGTAGATGGAAAAAGGGAGCGAGCTCAATTCGCCGCCTTACGTTCACTCGTACTGCAGCGCGGACGCCAGATTCAAGCGGGCAGCCCGTTCGGCGGGAAGAAGCGCCGCTAGAGTAACGACCACGATCTCGCAGAGAATCGCGGCGAACATCATCCACGGATACAGCTGGAATCGAACGGCGTGGCCGGTAACCACCATCGTGCTGATGTTGATGACCGATGCGATCCCAACTCCGAGCACGACCCCAGGAATAATACCGATCATCGACATGATCCAAGCTTGAGCTAGGATCATCTTGCGTATCTGGGAGCGGGTCATCGCGATCACACGGAGCATGCCGATTTCACGCGTTTGTTCGAGGATGTTCATCGCGAGCGTATTGATCAAGCCAAAGGCGGCGATCAAGGCGCCCAGTGCGAGTACCGCCCAGAGTCCACCCACAACACCGTTAATCATTCCTTCGATGATCTTCGCGAGGTCGCTAAAGGATTGAAACATCAGGCCTTCACTATCGGCGAGAGCCTTCAAGCTTCCAGCGACTTGATCGCGTTTCCCTGATTCGACTTGGATGATTACCGCATCGGTCCCATCGACGTTGAGCAGCTTTTTTGCTTGCTCCGCTTCCATGTATAGCGTCAATCCACCGGCGAGGTATTCATTGGTGACCCCGGCGATTTCCAATCTGGTTTTCCCTTCATTGGTTTCCAGCTCAATCGAATCTCCAGGCCCTAATTGCATTCGTTCCGAGAGTACCGAACCCAGGACCACACGGCCTTCATGGATGCCTTTCATCGCTTCTGCCTCGGTCCCTCGCACCAGATCAAAAAAGTCCTGCGTCTTCGAGTTGAACTTGCGCACGACGACAATCACCGAACTGTCGCCAGCTCGAGCGCTCACAAACCGCAAAGTATCGACCAGCTTGACACCATCGACACCTTCCACGCGTTGAACGAATCCATCCGGCATATCCGCCGCATGACCGCTGCTCATATCGGGCATTGCCGCGCGAATAAAAAAGTCGCCAACAATCGTGCGCTGATACCAACTCTGCACATCCCGAATATTGTCGAAGATGGTGCTGGCCATACCGAGTCCCATCGCCATGGCAACCAGCATGATTCCGATGGTCATGGCCGAACGGCCTGGATGCCGCATAATTTGTCGACGGGCCAACCGAGTTTCGGTAGGGAACCAAAGCATGAGCGGTGCGGCGGCCAGCGTGGTCAAAAAATCCAAACTCGCCGGAAGCAACAGAATCACTCCCAAGATGATCAGCACGATGCCTGGCGTACCGAGTTGCACGTTGATGATTTCCAACGTTGCGATCGTTTGGATGAATGCACCCACAATGATCAGAACGATCCCGCCTTGGAACCATTTCCAGTAAGGAGCGTTTTTATCGCTCTCGGCTACGATCTTCATCGCATCGGAGGGAGATGCGAGAGAAGCCATCATGGCGGGGATACCAGCCCCGAGGACGGATACCAGGACGCCGCACACCATTGCCAAGATCATGGGTAGCACATCGAATGGGGCTTGGGGGATATCGATCTGCAGCAGCGCAGAGGTGGATCGATTGAGCACGGCGGCACCAAAGTATCCGCATGCGCAACCGATCGCGCTGCCGATCACCCCCAATAGAAATCCTTCGCGCAGGATCATCCAAAGAAGTTGGTTGCGAGTGGTACCAATGGCGCGGAGGATACCCAACTGTCGCCGTCGCTCACCGATGTTCATCTGAAACGTATTGAAAATAATGAACGCCGCCATGATCAACGAAAATATCGTCGCAATCAGAAGCCCGCGCTGAATGGCATAGGTACTTTCGCTCGCCAGCTCACTACGCATGCTCGGGCGGCGAACGTTCACTCCCTCCGGTAGCTGTTTCGCAATGGTCGTTTCTAAAGCTTCCAGTTGTATTTCATCGCGAGCGACCAACTGCACCAAATCGAGTTTACCGGGAGATCGGGTCCAACGCTGAACGACGCGAAGCGGAGCGACGACCACAGCCGATTGGAGCGCCGACGATGCATCTTTCGATCGAATCCAGCCACCGATTCTTGCCGTCTGATTGCCTCCCTTGGTCAGCAGTTTGACTTGTTGGCCGAACTCAAAATTTGCGGCCCTCGCAAAGCCTTCGTCGATGAAGACTTCTTGCTCCTTATTGGCTTCCGCTGCTTCTGCATCGGTTGTCCCGGAGTCTCTGTTTGTGGACTCTCCGCGCTCGGCACCGCGGATGATCTCTGTGTTCCGCACGAGTTGGTCTTGCTGGAGATCCACACCGAGCAACTGAACGCGGAATTTTCTAGGTTCGTTTTTGGAAGAGTCCTTGTTCGATTTTGGAGGAGCTGATTCGGTCGAAGCCGACTCTGAGGACTTCGGCTCCGGCACGGTCATGGTCGCGAAACGACGGATCGCCGGAGAGATTACTTCTAAACCCTCGGTGTCGGTCAAGAATGCAACTTGCTTGGCATCGAACGAACTCCCGCCAACCGACTGGATCTCGAGGGACGTACGGCCAGTGACGGCTTGCACCATAGCGACTTGGGCAAGCCGTGCCGATTTGGACGACAAGGCCGTTGCAACGATAGCTCCGGCACCGATGACGATGCTCAGGATCGTCAATAACGTTCGGGCAGGGCGATTTTGGAGTTCGCGAAGGGAGAGTCTGCGCAGTGGCATAAGTGGCGATCAACCCGTCGATGGTTGGGGCGAACTGATTTGGAATGCCGATGCATCCCGAGCAAAATCGTCTTGTGAGATGTCCTTTTCGATATTCCCATCACGGAATTTCAGGAGTCGGAAAGCGGAGCGTGCGACCTGGGCATCGTGGGTGACCATCACGATGGTTTGGTTCAGGTCAGAAGCGAGGGAACGTAGCAGTTCCGTCACTCGGCCCGATTGTCGGGAATCGAGATTCCCGGTCGGCTCATCCGCCAACAGGATCACGGGTTCGATGGCGATCGCCCGCGCAACAGCGACCCGTTGCTGCTCGCCGCCGGAAAGTTTCGAGGGGATATGGTCGCGGCGATGGAGCATCTCGACCCGTTCGAGGGCCTTGGCAGCCCTTTCGTTGGCAAGATTGCGGGGGACCCCGTCGAGTTCCATCGGCAGGGCGACGTTTTCAAGTGCCGAGAGGGTAGGGATCAAGTTGAAGGCTTGGAAAACAAACCCAATTTTGCGGCGCCGAATCAGCGTTCGCTGGTCGTCATCGAGCGTTCCCAAATCGATCCCATCGAGGATGACTTGGCCGCTCGTCGGGGGCTCGATCCCGCCGATAATGCTCATCAACGTGCTTTTTCCGGATCCGCTGGGGCCCATCAAAGCCACGAACTCCCCCGTCTCGATCGTCAGGTTGACGCCGCGTAGAACCTCGATCGCAATATCCCCTGAGCCAAACTGTTTGGTCAAGTTGCGGGTCTCGATAATTGCCATGCCGGGGAGAAGCCATTAGGAGTTGGGGCGATTCGAAGATTCGGATTATAAGCATAAATGCTGATCCTGCGGACCTCTAAAATGACGTCTGGGTGGACTTCCTTCCGTTCCCCGGTAGCGGTGATGACAGCCCCCGGTGATGTGATATCATCTTTTCGCCGTCCGAGCGGGGATTTACCACCCTCTGGTGGCAAGCCAAGATTTCTTCATTTTTTGAACGGGTATACCATCCGACACTTGCTCAGGAGGAGGCGTGCCGCATGAGGATTGTCGTTACTGGCGCCACAGGGTTGCTTGGGAACAACATCGTTCGGATGGCCATCGACAAAGGGCACGACGTCGTTGCCGTTTCGCGCACCGCATCGAAGTCCAAGGCCCTTAGTGGGTTGCGTCTAGAACCAGTGGATGCAGATGTCACTGACTGGGATCGTATTTCGAAGAAAATCGAGGGGCCGGTTCAAGCGATCGTTCACTGCGCTGCGCACATCCATATCGGGTGGAAGCAGTTGGAGCAGGGGCACCACATCAATGGCAATGGAACCCGCAACGCCCTCCGATTTGCGGAAGAACGGGGCTGTCGCTGCATTCATGTCTCCACGGTCAACACCCTCACCGTTGGTTCCAAAAACCGAATCATCGAAGAGGATACCCCTGGTGACGGTCAGGTTCCGTGCACGTACGTCGTCACCAAAAGGGCGGCAGAGCAAGAATCGCGCGCGTACATCTGTCGAGGTGGGGACGCCGTGATCGTTTACCCAGGTTTCATGCTTGGACCTTGGGATTGGAAGCCCAGCAGTGGCCGAATGATCTGCGATTTGCGCGGCGGAGCTCCACCGTGGGCTCCTTCAGGCGGTTGCAGTGTTTGCGACCCGCGGGACGTGGCGAGCGCCATCCTAGCGGCAATTGATCGCGCTCCACGCGGTGGCCGTTTCATCCTAGGGGGAGAGAACTGGACCTACATGCAGCTTTGGCGAGAGATCACTTCGCAATTGGGATCTCGCAAACCAATGATCACCATGCGATTTCTGGTCCCCTGGATCGCAGGCACCGTCGGTGATTGTGTTGGAAGACTGACCTCCGAAGAGCCGATCATCAACTCTGCCGCTATTGCGATGGGAAGCCAATTCCACTGGTACTCGAGCGAACGAGCGGCAACGCAACTGGGCTATCGATCGCGTCCCGCGCAGGAATCGATCCGAGATGCAATCGCATGGCTCAGGCAGTACGAATACTTACCAAAAGCGAAGAGCTAACCTTTGAGTCCTCTCAAACAACTTAGGATTCATATCCATCGCTGGCTGATCCCCTACGGAATCGACACGCGGAAAAAGCGAGGGGACCGAGTGGTCCTTGAAAACGTCATATTTCCGGAACTTCTTCAAAGTTCTCAGTACCAACGCATCCTGTTTGTGGGCTGCGCTTGGTACACGCTTCACTACCCCAACCTCTTCAAGACGAAGAACTTCACCACCCTGGAAATCGATCCCAGCCAACAATCCTTTGGCGCTCGAGAGCACATCATCGATTCGTGCGAACGTCTGGAACGGTACTTCCAACCGGGTCAACTCGATTGCATCGTGTTCAATGGGGTGTACGGTTTTGGACTCGATGATCCAAACGACGTGGATCGGACATTCACGGCGATGCATCGCGTACTGCGCGATGGAGGCTTGCTCGTTTTTGGCAGGAACGACCTTCCTCAGCATTCTCCCTGCTCGCTCGACGCCATCCCTTCCATTGCTTATTTTGAGCCGGTCGTCTTCCCTCCCTTAGGCTGTACCGAATACTCCTCGGACACAACCAATCGGCATGTGTTCCAGTTCCTGGCAAACCAAGCCACAAAAAAAGATCGATAGGGCCTCCAATGCCAACTCCTGAGTTCAAAGCGTTTGAAACCAAATCTCCATCGCAAACGCTCGAGTCCCCAGCCCACTCCCTGCAACACGCTACGGAGAAACCACCTTCATGGGGAGCCTACCGTGAGGGAGTCGAGCGAGCGATTGCGATCGCTGTCCATTACCATCGAGGACAGCGCGACAAAGCCGGTGAATGCTATCTGCTGCATCTGTTCCGAGTTATGTTGTCGTCCAGCATCCCTGCCGTTCAACAGGTAGGAGTGCTGCACGATGTTTTGGAGGACACCGCGGCGACTCCTTCAGTGCTCATGGAGGCCGGCCTGTCAAACGACATTATCGAAGCCGTGATCCTGCTGACCAAACCCCCTGAGATGCCTTACACGCACTACATCGTTCGTCTCTCCAAAAACCTACTTGCTGCAGAAGTGAAACGAAACGACCTGCGAGACAATTACTCGATCGG
The DNA here is from genome assembly GCA_903892355.1 of uncultured Pirellula sp. Lineage (GTDB taxonomy): Bacteria > Planctomycetota > Planctomycetia > Pirellulales > Pirellulaceae > JBKCUI01. The sequence continues at coordinate 73,841 of CAITIE010000091.1, forward strand.
ACGTGTCGCTTACCGAGCCGAAGCGACCGCAGAGGATGCGATGAGGATCCAGCGCTATGTTTTAGCGCACCAGTTCCTTAGCGGAATCTTCGACGAGCCGACCTTCCTCGCACGCATGTCCGGACTCGAATAACTGCCGGTATTTCCCCGATCGCAAGGCTAGAGCGATCGTTGTTTTTGAACTATGCTGTCGCTTCCGGCAGCGTCGACACCCACCCGTGGTAGCCGTTCCAACCATCCAGCCAATCATTCAGCCAATCGATTTCTATCATGTCCCAGATTGAAAAGAAGCTCGAAGCCCTCGGGCTACAACTTCCTCCCGCACCAAAGCCAGTCGGGTTGTACAAGCCGATGTTGATCGTTGGCAATTTGGCGTATTTGTCCGGCCATGGCCCGCTGAAGAGCGATGGGTCGATCATGCTCGGTCGCGTCGGAGCGGACCTCGATGTCGAGGGTGGAAAAGCTGCCGCGCAGCAGACAGCATTGGCGATGCTAGCCACACTTAAGGCAGGTCTAGGAAGTCTCGACCGCGTTGTTCGTGTCGTCAAGCTGCTGGGTTTGGTACGTTGCACCGACGAGTTTGGTCAAAGCCCGTTAGTCATCAACGGCTGCAGCCAAGTCTTCGTCGATCTCTGGGGCAGCGACTTAGGGGTTGGCGTTCGAAGCGCGCTAGGAACAAATTCGCTCCCAGGCGGAATGGCGGTAGAGGTTGAAGGAATTTTTGAGATCCAGTAATCGACGCGCAGCACAATCCCATAACCATCGAATCCTTGCATGAGCGAAAAACAAACCCTCTCTTTTCTTTCCAGGACCCTTGAAAAAGCGGGTTTGCAGCCGAAAACGAAGTACGGCCAAAACTTCCTTGTCGATCTCAACCTGCTCAACATCCTCATCGATGGGGCCGCGTTGACTCCGAACGACGTGGTGCTCGAAATCGGTACTGGGTTGGGTTCGTTGACAAAAACGATGGCGACCAAGGTCGGTGCGGTTATCACCGTGGAAGTCGACCGGGATCTCCAAGCGCTCGCGTCCAAGGAACTCAAGAGTTTTTCCAACGTCCAGCTTCTCTCGTGCGATGCGCTTCGGAACAAAAATCATCTTCGGGAGGAGGTTCTCGATGCGGTGCGAGCGGCGATGAGCCGAATTCCAAATGCCAGATTCAAGCTCGTTGCAAACCTGCCGTACAACGTGGCAACCCCGATCATCAGCAACCTTCTCACGGTCGAACCGTTGGTCGAGCGGATGGTCGTAACGATCCAGAAAGAACTCGGCGAACGGATAACCGCTCCTCCTTCGTGCAAAGACTACAGCGCTTTGTCGGTCTGGATGCAAGCCCTCGGGGATTGCGAGGTACTGCGAGTTTTGCCACCCACCGTATTTTGGCCGCAACCGAAAGTCGACTCGGCGATCATTCGGATTCGACCGAATGCGGCCAAACGGTCGCGCATCGCAGATCTCGAGTTCTTCCACACCCGACTTCGAGCACTCTTTTTCCATCGGCGTAAATTTCTGCGCAGCCAATTAGCAACGGCGTTGCAAGACGATTTGGACAAACCTCAGATCGATGCCGTTATGCAGGCGAAAGGTTTCGCGCCGAACCTTCGAGCCGAACAGCTTACGGTCGAGCAAATGATCGATCTACTTGAAGCTTGCCGACAAGCGATCCCGCCGAAGTAACTGGTAAAGTCAGTAATCGGTGGAATCAGTAGCTAAGTGCGTCGAGACGGCAGCCGTGAGGGCGAATGAATCTAACCAGCTCGCCGTTTCTGTTGCTCCAGCGCCAGCAACGCCGCGCGGACAACGCGTTCCGCGTCTAGTCCGTTCATGCACTGAGTATGCTTCAATGGGCATTCGTACTTGCCACACGGTTGGCACGCCAAACCGAGCGTCACGATCGTTTCGGGCTCGTTATAGCTGCGAGTCATGTCCGGTGCGATCGAACCGAATATCGAAATCACCGGCTTGTTCATCGCGATGGCAATATGACGAGGACCGCTATCAGTCGATATCACCAGCGTCGACCGCTCGATGAGAGCCTTGCTCAGCCCCAGTGGCAACGAGCTCCATCGCCCCATGCTTCGGACGCCAGGGAGTGCCGTTTGGTCTTCGATGCGATTGGCGATCTCACGTTCAGCGGGCCCACAATGAACCAGGATCTGGTAGCCGTGTTGACGGCTCAGTTCACCGGCGGCTCGAACCGCGTGTTCGATCGGCCATCGCTTGGTTTCCGCAGTCGCAGCACCCGTGTTGAGCAGGATGGTTGGACGCTCGGGGCTAAAGCCGACTTCATGCCAAAACCGATCGGCCAATTGGCGATCTGCGTCGGTCGTGGCAAGCTCCGTTCGGCGACTTGGGATGGAGCAACCCATGGCTTCGGCGAGTCGAAGGTAGGTATCGATGCATGGGTCGTTGCGGGCGTCTCGGTTCCCATCGGTGATGCGCACGCGTTGGGTCAGAAGAAAACCGCGGCCATCGCGCGCGTACCCAATGCGGCGAGGAATCCCTGCCATAAAGGCGATGAGGGCCGTGGACAAACTATTGGTCATGAGGAGGATCGCATCCATGCGCCGACGCCGCAACTCGCGAACCAACCCCCGACGGTTCCAGGTCCCCTGCTGTCCCGGTTGGCATGACTGTTTCGAGCGAGGTTTGTAGCAGAGAGTCGAATCCGCCCACGGAAGTCCCTCGAGCACCATCAGCGGCGCGGGGCGACCGACCCAACAGAACTCACTAAGTTCTGGGATTCCGAATCGAAGGGCACGAAGAGTCGGGGTGGCCATGCAGGCATCCCCGACCCAGTTTGGGAGCATTAAGGCTAAACGCATGATGTGAGAACTTATAGAGGCTGGGTAATTTGCGAGTCAATAAGAGTTCTCGCCCTCTTGAGAGGCCGCTATAGTAAGGCGTCACGATCGCGCGACCCCGGAACCGCGACGGCGACCCTCCGGCGCCTCGACGGCGATCAACCGGCGCCTCGACGGCGACCAACCGGCGCCTCGACGGCGACCAACCGGCGCCTCGACGGCGACCAACCGGCGCCTCGACGGCGATCAACCTAAGATTTCGACGGGCTACCCGTCCTAAAATAAGTTTGCGGACCCCCATGAATACTCCCCAAAGTGGAACCAATCTTTTTACGCCGTTGCACGCATGGCATGTCCAAAACGGGGGGAAAATGGCCCCTTTCGGCGGTTACGAGATGCCGATCCAGTATTCCGGAATCGTGGCCGAACACACGGCCACGAGAACCGCGTTGGGAGTTTTTGACATTTCTCACATGGGACGATTGCGTTTTGATGGCCCCAGAGCCGACCAACTCCTCGACCATCTGTTGACCCGCAGGGTTCTGGACATGCAGCCCGGCCAAGTTCGATACTCGCTCGTATGCAACGAAGAGGGTGGGATTCTCGATGACGTGCTCGTCAGCTGCCTGGAGAGCCCGAGCGGAAAAATCTATTTCCTCCTGGTGGTGAACGCTAGCAACAAATCGAAAATCGTCGATTGGCTACAACCCCACTTGGCCGATTTCCCAGACGTCGAATTTCACGATGTCACGGAGTCAACAGCGATGATCGCCGTCCAAGGTCCCCGGGCGGTTCAGGTCTGCGAACGGCTATTGCCCCCGGCTGCTACCAAACTCGGATACTACCGAGCCAAAGTAACCGATCAGATGTCCAAGCCATGCATTGTTTCGCGCACGGGTTATACCGGCGAGGATGGTTTTGAATTGATTGTGCGCTCCGAGGATGCGGTTCGGGTTTGGGAAAATATCTTTTTGGCTGGCCGAGAACATGGTGTCCTCCCTGTAGGCTTGGGAGCTCGAGATACATTGCGGTTGGAAGCGGGTATGCCGTTGTATGGCCATGAGTTGAGCGAGCAGATCGACCCGTACACCGCTGGTCTCTCGTTTGCGGTGAACTTGAAAGACCGAAGCTTTGTCGGCAGCCAATCCTTAGCCGCCAAATCCTCCGGAGCAGGACCTTCTGGAATGAAACGCGTTGGATTGAAGGTCGAAGGTCGCCGTGCAGCGCGCGAACAATCCACTTGTTACTGCACTGACGGGCAAGCGATCGGTACGGTGACCAGCGGCACTTTTTCCCCCACGTTCAATCAACCGATTTCGATGGCTTATGTTAACGCCGATGCTGCCATCGTCGGCCACAAAATCGAAGTCGATATACGCGGAACGCGCGCCCCGGCAACGGTGGTAGAGCTTCCGTTCTACAAACGCTCGTAATTCTTTCCCCTCCACTCGTCTCCATTGGTCTTTAGCATTCCGAGAAAAAAAAATGTCTATACAACCAGAACAATTGAAGTATTGCGATTCGCACGAATGGGTTTATGCACCCGCTGACGCCAGCGGCGTTGCTACTGTTGGGATCTCTGCTTTCGCCGTGGCAGAACTCAACGACCTCGTATTCATGGCGCTCCCGTCGGTCGGACAAAAGCTTGCTGCAGGTCAAGAGTTTGGGGAGGTTGAAAGCGTTAAGGCAGTCAGTCCGATGTACAGCCCTGTCAGCGGCGAAGTGATCGAGGTCAACTCAGGATTGGTGGATCGACTCGATCAACTCAATGGCGATCCGTACGATCAAGGTTGGATGATGAAGATCAAGATGAGCGACCCGAGCGAGCTTGCAAAATTGATGGACTACCAAGCCTATCAAAAAATGATCTCTCAACACGGCTAACCCCCAATAGCTACGGCTAACCCCCAATAGCTATAGAGTAACCTCCATTCGAGCGTGACCGCATATGGAAATCTCGAAGAACAAAGCGTTGTTGGTCCGCGATATTGCTCGCTCTGGCATCGACAATATGCGGATCGACGATTGCTTGTTGCAGCGCGCCGTCCCAGAAGGACCAATCGTAGTCCGGATCTACCGCTGGTCAGAGCCCACGCTTTCCTTGGGCCACTTCCAACAAATCGAGGAATTGGTCGACGACCCCGCAGGCAGATCGCAACCTTCACTCAACCGTTTGCATTGGGTGCGGCGGAAAACCGGTGGAGGCGCAATCCTCCATGACCAAGAAATCACTTACAGCTTTGTAATCCCAGCATCGAAAGGATTGCTGGACAAAGGTGCGAACGAAGTCCTTTATCGAGCGGTGCATGAAGCGGTCCGGGACGGATTAATCCGACTCGGTCTCGAGGCCTCGCTCTCAGAAAACTGCACCTGCGCAGTGGCGAAGAACTCGGGCCCAGTGGCGAAGAACTCGGGGGAGGAGGAGCCTTTCCTGTGCTTTCAAAGGAGGACACCTGTTGATTTGGTGGTCGGTGCGCATAAAGTTCTAGGGAGCGCCCAGCGACGTACCCGCGCAGGTTTGTTGCAGCACGGGAGTTTGCTACTGCGGGCTTCCCGAGAGTTTGGGGCCCTTCTCGGGATCGAAGATCTTGGGGAAATCCCCCTGGAGTTTCCCTGGGAGGAATGGCTTATCGACCGGCTACGCGAGGGGTTCGGGACGATTGTACCCCTCAATTATGAAGATTTGGAATTGAAAGATTTTGGCTATTTATTAGGATGAATGGATGGTTTGGATGGGGTTTTCTCGCTCTCACCCGACCTGAGCGTAAGTTCAAGTTGTCGAGCCCCCTACGAATCGCGCGCCCATGTTTGAGTCGTGAGGGTCGATTAAGGCTATGCAGATAATCATCAATGACGCATGCTGGCTTGCCCGTGATGTCGCGATAGCGACTGAGACGCCAAAGCTTCATGAGGTTTCCTGCAGGGGTTTGAATCCGTAGTTTTGAATCAATCGATTGAGCGTGGTTTGACTTCCGGCGGTGCAGCCAACGTGTTGGTTGCTGAGTTCCGGTAGAAAAAAGCTCCAAGATGACACGGGGCTGGCAAAAGCGGTTTGAGATAGACAAAAGGGACGGCAATGCAGGTTTCATTGAAAGTTTTGTCCGGAAACCATGAAGGCAAAGAGATTCCCATCAAGGATGAGAAGTTCTTCGTTGGGCGGGGCGACAATTGCCAACTTCGTCCCAAGAGTGAATCGGTAAGTCGGCGCCACTGCGCCATCGTCCAGAAGGATGGACGGGTTCTTTTGCTGGATCTAAAGAGCCGCAACGGCACCTTCGTGAACGAAAAGCAACTCACGCCTGATAAAGCGAAGATTCTCAAATCGGGGGACAAGATCCGGATCGGTCAATTGGAGTTTGAGATCTCCATCGAGGTCGGGCTCGCTAGTGCCAAAAAACCTGAAGTGGCATCCGTCAAAGAAGCAGCCGATCGGCTCTCCGAGCACAAGAATACCGATTCCAAAGACAGCTTCGATATCAGCTCTTGGTTGCTCGAAGCGGACCAAATCGATCGGCGCGGTACCGTCTCCGAACCGGAAACCCGTCAATTCAACATGGACGATACGACCCGACTGGACCCCGAGCAAGTCGCCGAGGAAGCACAGGCCGCCGAATCGAAGGACGACTCCGACTCGAAGTTAAAACGTCCAGACAAGAAAGCCCCTATGAAATTGCCTAAAATGACTGGTGGCCCAACGACGAAAAACACCAAGGATGCGGCTTCGGAAACCCTTAAGAAATACTTTGGTGGGCGATAGCCTATAGACGCAAAAGCGAGTCCTTCATGTCGAATAGCTGCGGCGGTTCTCTAGTTCGTAGCATCCACCTTGTCGCTTGGCTCCTAGGAATTGGGTTCGCTTGTTCGATTCCAACCGCCTCGCAATCATTTGCCCAGCAACAGCTGCAGACCGACATTCTGGACAATGGACTCGCGATCGGCCCCGGAATTAAACGAGCTATCGGGAATCTGAATCGGCAAGGTTCGGCGGGAAGCAACGAGGCTCCCACGGCGGCTCGCATCGGTGTTATCGACGACGGGTTGCGCAGTACTTACTTCAGCATCAAAAGGGCCAACCGCCAACCGGAGGAAACGCCAGCCCCGTTTAAGATTCAGCTGAAGAAGCAAGATACCGTCTGCAAGAATGAAGCGATCATCGGGGGCGGCTTGGGCAGCGCATTCTCTGCAACGCCGTTCGATCGATGGGGCAGACGGATCTACACCTTCCAAAGCCCATACAAGCAAATAGTGCAAGGCATCACCGAGATTTCGCCTCAGTATGTCCGCATCCAGGCGTTGAAAGGGCACACGCCCAAAACCTCGATCACGTGGGACATGCGTGTCGCCATGTCGTCGATCCCTCCGCTCCAGTTGCGGGATATCTTGATCAACAACGCCGATCCCAACAACGCTCAGGATTGGCTCGATATCGTCAGCGTGTACATGGGGGCAAAGCGTTACATAGAGGCTCGCGACATGCTGGTCCGAGCCATCAACCGCTTTCCCGAATTGGAAGATAAACGCGTTGAATTAAAACGGCTCGACCAACTCCTCGCAGATCAAATGTTCGAGGCTGTCGTCTTAGCACAAAATGCAGGCCAGTATTCAATCGCCGAGCAGATGCTTCGAAGCTTTGACGCGAAGACCGTATCGATCGAGACCAAACTCAAGATCGATCGGCGACTCGAGCAGATCACCACCATCGCCAAAGAATGCGACCAAATCATAGCTTGGCTTCGCGAAGACATCAGCAAGATTGCCGATGCCAACACGCAAACGGATTTGGCACCAGTCGTCGTCGAAATTGAGAAGTACCTCAATGCTGATACGCGAGGGAGATTTGCCGATTACATTCGACTCCGAAGCGACAACGCGCTTCCCAACGATGCACGAGCCGCACTCGGGCTGAGTGGTTGGCTTTACGGGGCCGGAGTGGCCGAACAAAATCTTTCCATTGTTCGCTCCGGTTTTATCGCTCGCGGCATGATCCAGAAGTACCTTGCGGATCGGCAACCCAACGACCAACTGATCAATGAAATCTCGAAACTGGAATCGGGCACCCCACGATACATCTCCAAAATCCTCGAGAACATGGCGCCGCCGGCGACTACCGATCCTTCGGAGGGTGTGACTGAAACTGTGTCACTGTCCAAGGAGTCAGGCGAAACCGCAAGTCGTCCAGTCGCGGGACGATTCGTGATCGAAGTGCCGCTCGGAGACAAGATGCGAGGACGAACGGTTCGCTATGCAGTGCAACTGCCCGCTGAGTACAACCCCTACCGCAAGTACCCCTGCATCCTCGCACTGCCAAGCGAAGAGATCATGTTCAAGGACGAATTGGATTGGTGGGTGTCGCTCGACCGAACCGACCCTATGCTGAGATGCTATGGCGAAGCGGCACGCCATGGGTTCATCGTGGTTTCTCCCGAATGGAACGAAGACAAACAACCCGTTTACAACTACACCGAAAATGAACACATGCTGATCCTGTCCCCGCTCCGCGATGCGATGCGGAGGTTCAGCATCGACGCCGATCGCGTGTTCGTCGCCGGGCATTTCATGGGCGCCGATGCAGCCTGGGATTTAGCGTTGGCACACCCAGACCTTTGGGCAGGGGCCGTCATCATCGGCGGAATCGCAAAGAAGTACATCGTTCAGTATTGGAAGAACTCCCGGTACGTTCCGACCTACTTCGTCAACGGTGAATTCGATGGCGAGAATCCGATGTTCCTCAATGCTCAAACATGGGACAATATGCTCGATACCAAGAACATCGACACGATGGTGACTCTCTACCAAGGCCGCGGCCACGATCACTTTCAAGAAGAACTGCCGAGGATCTTCGAATGGCTTGAAATCCCTACGCGACGTCGGAATTTCAACATTGAAAAGTTCGAGGTCGTGACCAGCCGCGCGGGAGATCGATACTTCTGGTGGTTCGAAACCGCGAACTTGTTCCCGGAAAAACTCGTGCACCCCCTGTTCCCCCCTGACAAATGGGATGAGTACGAAATCGAAGGTTCCATCAATCGAGAAACTAATGCCGTTCGCATGTCCAAAGTCGCTGCGAAAGAGTATTCCCTTTGGCTGTCACCCGATATCGTTGACTTCACCCGCAAAGTATCGATCGAAACCAAAGGATCTACCAAACGAATTGATGCAGCGGGTAACACGCGCGTGATGCTGGAAGACGTTCGGCGACGGGGGGACAGACAGCATCCGTTTTGGTATCGTGTGGATATTCCGCTCCGCTAGTTTTCCAGCACCTTGAATCGCACACGGGTTTTAATCGCTCTTCCGGCAACCCTGGTGATCAAGGTTAAGCTCGTGAACCGATGGACCGGAGCCCCGGCCGTTTTTCCCGCCTCATCCTCGAGACTGCACCCCACGGAAAGGAATTGATGACTACCCCAGTCGTCCCCACCGAGCGATCCACTCGCGAGCCATCCGCGCCTCGCGTTCTCGTCCTAGGAGCCCACCCCGACGATGCAGAATTCTTTGCAGGAGGACTGCTCCATGCGCATCGGAATCAAGGGGCCACCTTGCGAATCATCAGTGTGACCAATGGCCAATCGGGCCACCACGAAATGCCCTCCGATGCACTGGTCGCTCGACGCCGCACCGAAGCAGCCCGCAGCGGAAGCCTATTGCAATCCGATTATGTCACTTGGGATTACCCCGACGGTTCGCTCCAACCAACACTTGATGTGCGAGAATCCATCATCCGAGAGATTCGCACTTTCCGCCCGGACTTAGTACTCACCCACCGTCCCTTCGATTACCATCCGGACCATCGAGCTGTCGGCCAAGCGGTACAGGATGCGTCGTACATGGTGATGGTTCCTAAGATCGTTCCAGGATACCCGCCGCCAAGCCAAGAACCGATCGTCGCGTACATGGTCGACTTGTTCACACGGCCTGCCCCATTTCGACCTGACACCGTCCTCGACGCGTCGCACTACTTAGAAAACGTCCTCGACATGCTCGCATGCCATGAGTCCCAGTTCTTCGAATGGATGCCATGGATCGATCGAACGGCGCACACGATGCCTAACATGCTCGGAATGTCAGAGGCGGAACGGACATTGGCGCTGCGAAACTGGCTGCGCGATTGGTACCTCGAACGGACCGCGCTGCGAGGCGATCGATTTTGGAATCGAGCTTGGGGGGAGCAGCCAACCTTGGTCGAGGCGTATGAAATCTCGGAGTATGCGGGCAAGCCATCTCGGGAACGACTCGCATCGTTATTTCCGAAATGCCAATTTGTTTAGGGAGTGGCATCGATGACTCGCATGGCTGTCCTTGATTTCGAGACCGCGAACCATCAACCTGGCTCCGCTTGCCAACTTGGAATTGTAATGGTCGAGCCATGGCGCATCGTCAGCGAGCATCAGTGGTTGATTCGCCCCCAACGCATGTTCTTTTCACCGCGTTGTGTCGCCGTCCATGGGATCACACCTCGCGACGTGCTCGACAGCCCCACCTGGGATCAAATATGGTCCGAAGTCGCTTCGCTTCTCGATGGGGCTATTGTGATCGCCCACAACGCGGGTTTCGACGCCAACGTCCTCAGTTCGACGTGCCAGATCTATGACATCGCAATGCAGCCGGTGGATCTTCAGTGCACCCGCTTGATTTCTAAACGCACGTTCACTTCGTTGAGGTCGCACGCATTGGCCAATGTCGCCGAGCATTTAGAGGTGCAATTCCGACATCATGACGCGCTCGAGGATGCCAGGACTTCGGCCACCATCTTGATGCGAGCAGCCGAGCGCGCCGGCGCCGAGGATCTCGATCAGCTCGAGGATCGACTCGGATTGATCCGAGGTCGTGTCTGGACCGATCGAATCCGTCAGCCACGCACCGTGCGCCGTTCGAGAATGGAGTCGCTAGTCGCAGAGCCTGAACCGAGATACGAACCTCGGTCGTTCCGTATCGATGGTGTTCCAACACGGTCAGCCGCCGTCCGACAATCGCGACTTCGAGCCGATGAGATCTTGAGCCACTCCAAAGAAGCCAAGCCACTTTCAGGAAAAAATGTGGTGCTAATCCACAGCTTGTTAGGACTGGATCGGGAAGACTCCCTCAGTTTCCTGAGCCAACTGGGGGCTACCGTCCAATCCCACTTGAATCTACAAACAAACTACCTCATCCTGGGAGTTCCTTCGGCAACCGACGGCCCATCCGAAAACGGTTCCTCAACGACCTTCTCCCTCGCCCGCGATACTAACCCTATCGATCGGAACCTTGAGGAAGTCAGTCGGCGACAAAGCGAGGGGCAACCCGTGAGGGTCATTTCCCAAAGGCAGTTGTTAGCGATGATCCCATCCGGGCTCGCAACGGCGCGCGGCGATGTGTAGAGAGTCATTTATGAGTACTGAAGAATGAGTACTGAAGAACACAATACCCAGAAAGCGCTCCCGGACATCCACCACGGATCTTACCAGTTCCAACAGAATACGGATTCCGGCCGATTGCTCGGCATCGGGACCGATATCATCGGGTGCGATCGAATCGCCCAAATGCTCGAAAAGCACGGGGATGTGTTCCTTCGAAAAGTCTTTACACCCCGGGAAATCGAATACTGCTCCGCGAGAAAGTCCGCGCACCAACATTACGCTGGTCGCTGGGCTGCGAAGGAGGCGGTGCTCAAGGTTCTCGGAACTGGTTGGGCCAAAGGTATTCAATGGACCGACGTAGAAGTGATCAACGAAGCGTCGGGAGCACCAACGCTGTTGCTCGCAAATCGGGCAGCGGAAATCGCACTAGCGAAAGGGATACGCACTGTCCAAGTCTCCATCTCTCACTGCAAAGAATACGCTACTGCATTTGCAGTGGGAGTTACTTGATACTCCAGTAGCATTCCATGAACTCATTTCCGAAAACTCATTAGAAACACTAGAAATACGAGCATCTGTCTTATGAATGAAGCACGCATGCTGGCCGGCATCCCAACCTTGAATGCAGGCTTGTATCGAACGATTCGATTCTTGGTTGGAGACCCTGTTGTTTATCTCGAAGTCCCAAAATCAGGTGGAGGTTGGAACTCAACCTTGATTTGCCGAGACATCGAAATGGGACGAGCCAAATTGCACGCTCGCGCAAGTAACGTTGCGTGTCCCGCTGACTTCACCCCGGACGGAGGATTATCAGGGGACCGAGAAACCGCGACAGCGCAATCCGCGGCAGAGGCACTGAAACGCTGGGGAATGCGACGAGTGATCGTCGATCGTTCGCTCCCGATGATCTACGCAGAAATGCTCCAACGAGCAGGGATTGAGATTCATTGCGATACGCAATGGGGTGTGATGGAACGTCGCCAAAAGGACGAACAGGAAATCGAATACATCCGCAACGCGCAAAAGATCACCGAGGAGGTCATGGAATTGGCATGCCGCACAGTAGCTCATGCGACGGCCCACACGGACGGTATCTTGCACGTCGATGGGTCTCCGCTAACCAGCGAACGCCTGCGAACGTTGATCGACATTTGGCTTCTCGAGCGCGAGTGCTCCAATCCCGGTGCAATCGTGGCAGGCGGTCCCGTCGGTGCCGATTGCCATGATCACGGGCATGGCCCCCTGCGAACGGGCGAACCGGTGATCGTCGACATCTTTCCTCGTGACAAGAAAACGCTCTACAACGGTGATTGCACTCGTACGGTCGTACACGGAGATATCCCCACCGAAGTCGCTCGCATGCATGCCGCGGTGGTAGCATCCAAAGCGGCTGCTACCGCTGCAGTACGCGCTGGCGTCACCGGCGAACAAGTCCACGAGGCCACCATCGGAGCGATCTTGGCGGCGGGCTATCAAATGGGACTCCCTTCGTCCGATGCACCCGACTCGTTCACAAGCATGACCCACGGAACTGGACATGGTTTAGGCCTCGAAGTCCACGAACCCCCGCTTCTCGCAGCAGGTGGACCACCCTTGGTGGTCGGCGATGTGGTCACCATCGAACCGGGCTTGTACTGCAAAGCCATCGGTGGCGTTCGGGTAGAGGACATGGTCGTCGTGCGCGAGAATGGTTGCGAAAACCTCAATGCCCTGCACGAGGGCCTCTGCTGGAAATCTTAAATCCCACTCTGAGAGTGAGTCCAGACTTCCTTCGCCATTTCAACAAAGACGCTGGCTAAGCCAGGGTCCGCACCTAGCGAACGAGCCAGTACCCAGCGCCGGTCCGGGTACCTCTCCTCGCACGCAATCAGTTTCGTCCGAAGCTGATCCATCAACTCTCCCTCGAACAAGAGGTGCGGCTGGATCACAATCGTGTCACACGGGCCTTCCGAACCTTTGGCACGCCCCGCTTCCTCGAGGAGTTCGTCGACATGCGGAGAACCGCCGGCAAAGAACCCGGTATGGAACCACTGTAGGGACCGCGACGGCGCACAGCGCTCCGTCAACTCACGCATGTGGTTGAGAGCATCGATATCGCTGGTCCCCCGACCAACCATCGCTAATCCGATTCGCCCCGGATCTTTCCCTCGAATCGAACAACCGCTTTTGCACTCAACTCGGCTACAATGACCGACCGGGCAACCATCGATCTGTCCCAATCGAGTCACCTCCGCAAACCGATGGTTGGAAAGCTCGATCACCCGCTCTGCAGTACCTAGCGACGAGGTCTGCCCCAGAATGCGAACGCCATACTTTTGAGCCGACTCAGAAACGGCATCAGGGATATCCGATTTGGCATGGGCTGCAGTGAATAACAGCACTGGCACGACAATCAACGCTTTCACGCCTTCACGGGACGCTTTCTCTATAGCGGCATCGATCGTTGGCTCCGCCAATTCCAGGAACGACTCATAGAAACACCAACTGGGCTCACACAATCTCATCTGTTCGACCAACTGAATCAATTGGCCAGCTCCGGATTGTTTCCGAGTTCCGTGACCAACGACGAGTACGGCGTGCTCGACGGATGATGATGATGATGATGATGAGCTCAATGAAGTAACTCGTTGTTAGGGTTCTGTTGTTAGTCCAAACACATCACGCATTACCAGTGGTCCACCCAATGAAAACATGCGGGATCTGCGAAGAATATCGAGGTTGCGATAGTTGGGAAGATGGGTTTATGGCGGTTGTGACAGTTAATCGGATCAGGCAAAGTCTACTAGTGGACACACCGAAAAACCTGTAGGAAAAAAACAATTTTTCCTAAAGATTGGCCCAGCAATAACTTGCACTGCTTTTTTCCCACCACATCTTTGAATCTGATTTGATACCTTGCGAGCCATCGACAAAAATAGAGATGATCGTTCGCAGATTTTCTAAAGTTCTCGTCTGACGTTTAGGCTAGCAATATGAACCAACGAGCCCGGAAGCGCCGTGCCTTGATCAACGCCATGCATGCATGCGGTCTCGCGATCGGCACAATCGCGGCAGTTTCGACCGTGTCCTTGGGTCAGGACTGCGCCCCTATTGCTTCGTACCGTCTTCAAACGGAAACCGTCTACGAGCAAATCCCAGTCACTCGAAACCGTATCGACTACGAGGATGTGCTCGTCGAAAAAGAGATCGTGACGTATCGCCCGGTTACAGAAACCCGTGTTGAAAAACGGCAATACACGGTGCGAAAACCTGTTGTTGAAACATCCACGGTGAATCAAACATACACCGTTCTCAAACCTGTTACCAAGGTTGAGTATTTTGACGAAACCACGATGGTCACCGAGACAGCTCAAGTGGAGCAATTGGTAACAACTTACAAGCAAGTCACTGAGACCCAATACCAAACCCAGTACACCACAGTTCAGAAGCCTGTCACTGAAACGCAAATCCAGGTTCAGAACTACATGGTGCAAAAGCCGGTCACGGAAACCACGTACCAAACACAGCAGTACACCGTACAAAAACCGGTCACCGAAACCACCATGCAGACCCAGACCATGGCGGTCCAACGGCCCGTTTCAGAAACGGTCATGCAAACGCAAAACTACACCTCGATGATGCCGGTGACCACCTACCAGCCGATGACGGTGGATGCGGGTGGTTACGTAGCTCAACAGTATGTTCAGCCTGGAGATGTGCGGTACCACCTGCGCCGCGTTCCAGCGTCCGAGGGTATCAATCCAATGACTGGCCAACCGGTTTATCAACGGGGCGGTTTGGGCTGGGTTCCTTATCAAGCTCCCTCTCAGTCGTTCACGGCACTCCAGTATCAACACAATTACCAACAAGTCGCGGTACCTCAAGTCGGCTATGTTCCGCAAGTGAACACCGTTCAGGTCCCAGTGACCTCGACCAAAATGCAAACCGAGTATGTCTCGCAGCAGATTCCTGTAACCACACAACGTATGCAGACCGAGGTGGTGCAACAACAAGTCCCTGTTACCACCACTCGGATCCAGAACGAAGTCGTACAACAACAAATCCCGATTACGACGACAAAGTACGAAAATCAAGTCATCGCACAACAGATTCCTGTTCAAGTCCAAAAGACGGTTCCGGTACAAGAAAAGGTAGTCGTCCCACATACGACTCAGAAACCTGTCACCAGAAGGGTTGCAAAAGAACGGGTTGAGTACGTACAAGAACAAGTCGTTCGTCCTGTGACCGTTCAGCGAGAGAGTTACAAACTCGAAGTCATGTCTGAGGACATCCCAGTGACTTCAACACGTATGGAACGAGTCGTTCAGAAGATCCAGGTTCCGCAACGGGTCGCTCGCACCGTCGAAGTCACCGAAATGCGACTCGTCCCACGCACAGTCACACGACGCATCCCGCTCGACGGAAATGGTATGGTGATCGAAACCGCTCCGGCCATCTCGTCAGAAAGCCTCTTGGTACCGACTGAGGCTTCTGCCGTCGAAGCTCCTGTTGCATCGCCTTCGGACAGCAACAGCATCAACCGTTCGTCGAAGAAGCCAGCCGTTCCCACGGAGTCAGGTGAACTACCATCGCCAGCTTCTAGCAATGGCAGTACCAAAGCTACCGAAGAAACTGCCAAGCCCGCCAAGGGGGCTGCCGAGTCGACTACCAGATCGAGCAAGCCGAGTACTGCTGAGTTGAACATCGGTTCACCGGATGGACAGTCAGCGACCGAAGGGAAGCGAGACATCGTTCCGATCCAGCCTGAGGAATCCAGTGCAGAGTCGGTGAAGGCCGGAAAGATTCGGACCACCGACGAAGACTAAGCGTCCTAGCCGCTAAGCGTTTTCCTTGGACACTACCCGGCCATCTACCGATTGGATCCCTTCGATTCGATTCAATTGGAGAACGAGATTCGGGAGATCCTTATCTGAACGCATGTGCAATAAGTAGAGCATATCGACCGAAGTCCCCTGCTTGGATGTGGAACTTCGAAGGATACGACAGTCCGTGGAAACAGAGTTCAACACGCTCTGCAATTGCTCCGTGACTCCTTCTCCCAACGCTTGTCGGACGTCAATCTTCACGGCGACACCACCGCGCGCTGCGACCAAACCATCCAGACTTTCGGATGCGCTACCCCATTGATCCATGCACCACGCGATCACGCCAATAATCGGAATACCCACCAGCGGCGCAATGAAGAGTCCAGTACCGGCCGCCATGCCGACAATCACTGCGAACATCACAAACGCTGTATCGCGAGTATCATCCACAACGGTTCGGAAACGCACGATCGACAGCGCACCCACCAAACCGAAAGCACGAGCGACGCTGTCGCCGATAACCATCGAAACCATAGCGATTAAGCTAGACAGCAGGATCAGGGTCGTTGCAAAAACCAAACGGTCCGGTTGCTTCCTCCCATGACTGAATCGATACACTAACGCCACGGCAAACCCGAAAACGACTGCGACCAGGATCCGTATCAGGATTTGGTCGAAAGGTATCAAGGAAATTTCCTGAAGGCTGTTCCAAAAGGAATCCATCGCAAGCACATCCTCAACGAACACTAAAGAACTGTGCATCCCCAGATCGCGTGGACGAAAAACCAACGATGCACCTCGACAATACAGCGGGAAATCTTAGGAGTTTGCATCAATTCTGGCAATCCAACGGCACCCAGCGATAAACCTAACAGTACAGCCAACGGTGTCCGAAGGCAGTTGTGGCGGATACAAATAGAAACAGGATTTGGATGGACGGCGTGTTGAGTAGAGATATGCTGTATCAGAGTTTTCCCATTGTTTTGTCACTTAACCAAGCGGTCTGCATCTAGTGTCCTCGAAGTCTATTCATGTGATGGTCACCATCATCGCCTCGTTGGCGATACTCGCAATGACCGCCCTCGCAGGAGCAGGACTGGTCTGGTACAAGTCGCAATTGGCCCAACAAGCGGCCGCCCAAGAAGCCCCGCCTGAAGTCAGCGAAGCCGTTGCCATCGCTTCCCCTGAAAAACTAACGTATCGCCCTTTGGTGAGCGTCGTTGGAACTGTCGTAGCCCCCGAGTGGATCGCCTTGAAAGCAGAGGTGTCCGGCAAGGTCGCTGCCGTCCATATGAAATCGGGTGACGTGGTCGAAAAGGACCAACTTCTGCTGGAACTCGATACCAGCGTTGAAATGCCTAGCCTCCACTCCACTCAAGCGAAGAAACGAATGGCGGAATCCAATGCCAAACGACTCCGTCAAGCGTTCGCGGGTCAAGCCGTTACGGAATCGGAGTTGGAACAGACCGAGTCCGAACTCGCATATGCCATCGCCGAAACCGAACGCTTGGAAGCGCTGATCAATCGCAAAAAACTCCGTTCGCCGTTCAATGCACGCGTCGGATTGATCCATTTGTCGTTGGGCCAATACCTGACCGAGGGTATCGAAATCACCACCCTCCAAGGGATTAACGACTACACCTTCATCGATTTCTCGATCCCGCAAATGGCTGCTCATCAAGTCGAGATCGGACAGACCGCAGGGGTGCTGGTTCAGAACCAGCAGATGCAAGGTACCGTGATCGCTAAAGACGCTCGGTCCGACAAGGCAACTCGCAACTTGCAGTTCCGAGTCCGAATCGACAATCCACCTAAATCCATTTCGCCCAACGACTCCGTCAAAGTGAATCTTGAGTACGGTTCGCAGACTGCAGCCATGAGCATCCCGGTCGAGTCCTTGCGCCGTTCACCGACAGGAACACAGGTCTTCGTTGCGGTACGGGATCCAAAGGGCGTTTTGCGAGCCACCATGCGATCGATTGAAACCGGACAAACCGTCGGCAACAAAATCGTCGTCTTGCAAGGACTCGAGGAGAACGATCTGGTGGTCGCTCGCGGTTCCTTCAAGTTGCGAGAAGGGATCGCTATTCGGGACATTGGAACCAGCACTTCCGATGAAAAGACTACCGATTCCACCAGCGGCAACACCGACGCCGGATCGGAATCGGCATCATGAAAGCGATCACCGATATCTTTCTGCGATATCCCGTCATCGCGGTTGTCTTGAACCTAATGCTCGTCCTGATTGGAGTTCGAGCAGCGTTTCTACTTCCGATCCAACAGTTCCCAAAATTTGAAAGCACCTCGATCGGCATCCGTACGTTCTATATAGGAGCCAGTGCAGAAACTGTTCGAGGGTTTTTGACCACCCCCATCGAGCGAGCCGTCTCTTCGATTGCAGGTGTCGATTATGTGGAATCGTCGAGTACAGCAGGGATGAGCCAAGTCACCGTGAGGCTCAAACTCAATCATAGCAGCACCCAAGCTCTCACCGAGGTGAATGCACGGCTTCAGCAGGTCCGCCGCGAACTGCCGCAAGACGCCGAACCACCGGCCATCTCCATCCAACGAGCTGACCGCCCCAACGCGTCGATGTACATTAGCTTTACCTCGGATGATTGGACTCTCGCTCAAATCACCGACTGGCTGAGCCGAAACATGCAGCCTCAGCTTTCCACCGTCGAAGGGATCCAAACGATCGGCATCGAGGCCGGACAACTGCCGGCCATGCGTGTTTGGATTTCCCCAGACAAGCTGGCCGAACACAATCTGACCGCAGGTGATGTTTACTCTGCACTGCAACGGAACAACTACCTCGCCGCTATCGGAAGGATCAAGAACGAAGCGGTCCAAGTCGACTTGGTGACCAACACCGATTTGAGAACCGTCGACGAGTTTGAAGAACTCATTGTGTTTCAACGTCCCTCGGGAACAATCCGCCTCAAAGATGTCGCCAAGGTCGAACTGGGTGCGGAAGAGGCTGGTGCCGTTGCGATGTATAAAGGGAAAGACGCGGTTTATGTCTCGGTTTGGCCACTTCCCGGAGTCAACGAAATCGATGTCTCGCGACGACTTCGCGCAGAAATGGAGAAACTACGGTCCTCGTTGCCGAATCACCTCGAAATGAATGTTGCCTTTGATGCAACGCGTTCGATGGAGGATTCGCTCCGCGAGATCTCCAAAACGTTGATCGAAACAATTTGCATCGTGGGTGTGGTAGTCTTTCTGTTCATGGGTTCTATCCGAACAGCCATCGTTCCACTGGTCGCTATGCCTGTCTCGCTGATCGGTGCGATGTTGCTCATGATGCTGATGGGTTTCAGCCTCAATCTGCTGACGCTGCTGGCGATCGTCCTCTCGGTGGGACTCGTGGTGGATGACGCTATTGTTGTCGTGGAAAATATCCAACGGCACGTTCAGGAAGGCAACTCCCGAATGCGAGCGGCGATTATCGGCGCTCGCGAACTCGTAGGTCCCATCATCGCAATGACGATCACCCTAGCCGTCGTCTACACTCCGATCGGCTTCCAATCGGGATTGACGGGGATGCTATTTCGCGAGTTCGCCTTTTCTCTGGCTGCGGCAGTAATCGTCTCTGGAGTCGTCGCGATAACACTTTCGCCCCTAATGAGCCGGTACTTAATCCGTGAGTCCGGCCAAGAAGGCTTCCTCGCGCGATTCACGAACCGCTTTTTCGAGTGGATCAAGGATTGGTATGGGTTCGCGCTTCTCGGAGCCATTCGAGTCCGATGGTCTTTGATCCTAATGACCTTAACGATCGGAAGCTTTGCGTGGCCACTCTACCGATACAGCAGCAAAGAGCTGGCACCCGTCGAGGATCAGAGCAGCATCACAGTCGGCTTGCAAGCCGCACCCGATGCGGTCTTGGACTCAACGGCAAAGAGCATTCGCGAACTAACGGGCAAGTTCCAAGGCATTCCCGACATTGAGTACGTGTGGGCAGTCGCTTTTTCGAGCGGCGGTTTTGGTGGGATCAGTACGGTACCATTCGAAGAACGGGATCGATCCACCAAGGAGATGCTCAACGACGCCTACCGATTGGTCGCAGACGCGACGAGCATCAAAGCCTATCCTGGATTGCCCAGCCCTCTTCCAGGCTCGGGTAGCTCTGACGTTGAATTGATTGTGAAAACCGATGCCTCTGTGGAAAAACTGGCCGGACAAGTGACCGAAATCATTCAAGCCGGCTACAAGTCCGGCGCATTTCGATATGTCGATTCCGATCTCAAGGTGGATTTGCCTCAAGGAAGCGTGGAGCTCGATCGCGAGCGGATCGCCGATTTGGGGTTGGATCTGGCGAGCGTGGGACGCGAATTGGGTGTTTTGCTCGGTGGTGGTTATGTGAATCGCTTTAATCATTTCAACAGAAACTACCAAGTAATCCCGCAACTCGACATCTCTTCGCGAGAAAGCGTCACCTCGCTGATGGACTTGAAGATTCGTCTTGCAAACGGTGAGATGATTCCAATTTCTTCCTTCACCAAAGTCAGTTCCAAAGTTGCCCCGCGATCCTTGCAAAGGTTCCAACAGCAGAATTGCTTGCGTCTCACAGCAGCCGTCGCCGAAGGCGTCACCAAAGCCGACGGATTGGATCGCCTCGAAGCCATCGCGCGCAGCGTATTCGGAAACGCAGTCGCAATCGACTACGGCGGCGAATCACGGCAGATCCGGAGCGAAGGGGCCGCGTTCATGGTCACTATCGCGTTCGCTTTGGTGTTGATCTATTTGACATTAACCGCCCAGTTCCAAAGCTTTCGGGATCCATTGATCGTATTGCTAGGCTCCGTACCTCTCGCAGTCTCCGGGGCGCTCGTTTGGACCTACTTCGGTCTGACCACCATCAACATCTATTCCCAAGTCGGACTGATTACCTTGGTTGGATTGGTGGCGAAAAACGGGATCTTAATCGTCGAGTTCGCGAATCATTTGCAGGAAAGCGGTGTTTCGAAAATGCGGGCAATTATCGATGCCTCCAAGACCCGACTCCGTCCGGTCTTGATGACCTCCGCAGCGACCGTTTTGGGGCATTTCCCACTGGTCTTGGTGGAAGGTCCGGGTGCCGAGGCTCGCAACAGCATCGGTATCGTCCTGGTTGCTGGAATGATGATCGGAACCACATTCACTCTTTTCGTCGTACCCGCTCTCTACGCAGTCCTCGCCTCGGACCGCAAAGGGCACGGCGCACACCGTGATCCTCTCGATTGGGCTTAACTCTACCGATCCGGAAACCGGATCGCGATTGCCCGGCGCACCGCTGGAGGTATCGGGGCGTCTTCTCCCATGATGGAACGCCATAGAATTTCGTTCAGCTCAAAATCATCAATCTGATCGTACTCGCTAAAATCCATTTCCATCGAGCGATCAGCACCGTAAGCGGTTTTCTCATTCACTTCCTCCAAATTGATTCCCGCAGGCTCGTGCACATACGGGGTCAAATCGGGTTCCATCATAAACGCGTTGAACATGGGTTGTGCGGCCGCATCATATTGCGACAACGGCTCCAGTCCCAGAATCAGTTCCATCGTCCGAATCAAGCTGACGGTACTGTACTGTGTGCTATCCACAAACTTACGCTTGGTATAGGGGCTCGCTACCAAACACACCGTCCGATGCGCGTCGACGTGATCAGGGCCATTCTGTGCGTCATCCTCGATAACAAAAATAGCAGTCTGCGGCCAGAGGGGACTGTGGCTAACTGCATCTAGCAACTTGCCCAATGCAAGATCATTGCTCGCTACACAGGCCTGAGGAGTAAACGCCCCAGGTGTTGTTCCATCGGTATGGTCTTCACCCAGGCTCATGATGATAAACTGAGGCATGTTTCCATTGGAAACAAATTCTTGGTACTCCGCCAACATAATATCGACAAGATCTTTGTCTCGTTCGCGACCTTTTCCACCATTGCCTGCGCCAAAGCTCGGGCACATGTGCCCAACCAATCCCGGGACCCGTCCTTCCATTTTTACCGTTCCATCGTCCTGGGACACGCGTCCACCATACTCCTTGTACGAGCGATAACTGACACCAGATCGTTTGCATGCGTCCCAGATGAATCCCGAAGGAGCGTTCGATAGATCTCCTTCGTCATCATCATCGACGCCGAGTCGCTGTGAGTAGGTCAAATGCCAATCGCGAGCAATGTAATCGGTGTTGTAGGCCATGGTACTCCAAGGATGTCCATCGCGACTGACCTGGCCATTGCAATAAGTGTTATCCAGCAAAACGAATTGCTCGGCGATTTTGTGATGGTTGGGAGTTATTTGGCGAGGGAACATGCACAGCGATGGATCACCATTACCCTTGGGATCCTGCCCC
This sequence comes from uncultured Pirellula sp., assembly GCA_903892355.1. Lineage (GTDB taxonomy): Bacteria > Planctomycetota > Planctomycetia > Pirellulales > Pirellulaceae > JBKCUI01. Next base: position 96,122 of record CAITIE010000091.1, read on the forward strand.
GCAGCCATGTCTCCAAAGACTTGGTCGTAGGTTCGATTTTCTTTAATGACGTAGATGACGTACTTGATCGGGCATGGATCTCCAACGCGCTTAGGAATGATCGATGAAACCGAAGTATTCACCTCGGAAAGAAGTTCGTCCGAGTAAGGGCAATTGCGATAGACTTGAGCCGTGAACCGGTTCAGTTCCTCGTCACTTGGGAGATCGATGATCGAGAGTGCGCCACGGAGCGTGGTACCTATATACGGATAAGGGAGAATCTTTTTCACGGCTTTTTCAATCTCCGTGAGTTTCTCTTCGCTTTCATCCTGCTTGTAGAACGGGTTCGGCTTGGACTGGTTCCCTTTTCCGATTCCAACCAAAAGTTGCTTGCCATCCGGTGTCATGGCCACCGAAGTTGGGTACCATCCAGTCGGAATGAAGCCTTTCACTTGGCTTTGGCTTTCGACAGAAATATCGATCACGGCCACACAGTTGTTATCCGCATTAGCTACGTACAGCGATTGTCCATCCGGAGACACCACCAAGGCATCAGGGGTACTCCCCTCTGGTGCTCGAGGAAACAAACCCGTCATGATCGTCTCGGTCACAACTCCGCGTTTGGTATCGATAACCCATACGCCATTGGACGACGCACAAGGGACAAAAAGGCGATTGTCGGTCGGGTGAAACGCGATCTGATTGGGGTGTTCACCGACCGGAATACGGGCTGCAACCCGCATCGTCTCAGGGTCGACAACGGTGAGCCTTCGCTCCGACCAATCGCTTACGTAGAGCAGATGATTATGTGGCGATAATTGGACATCGTAGGGGCGTCCACCAAGCTCAAGCTCGGAAATCAATTCGTCATTTTCCGAGAACACGAGCAATTTGCCTTGATTGATGTTAAGAGCATAAAGTCTTTGTTTTTGCTCGTCCCAACACAGTCCACTTTTGAACTCTTTTTCCTTGACCAGTTTGGCCCTCAGCGCTGCGAGTTCGGCTCGGCTCAATTCAAGGACATTGGGCTCTTTTTCACTGGATTGAGTGAGCGTGGCCCCTTCGAGCGTGTATCGATGGATTCGGCCGAGACCACCACCTGACCACCAAAGGCGAGATTCATCACCGCTTAGCGCCAAACCAAACCAGCTTTGATGCACTGCCTCTTTACTGAGAAACTCGCCAGAATGCAGATCAACAATACCAAGATTGTGCTCATTGAATCCACTCGTCGCGACAATAGCCCGTCGATTGTCTTTTAAGGGAATGATGTTCAAAAGCAAATCATTCGTTTCAACCTGTCGACCCGCGGGCGTCAAATGCCAACCGTTGGGGAGCAAAAACCCTGTTTCTGTCGGTCCCGCGAATCGCTGGGATTGGGTCGGCGGAACTTCTCTTCGAATCGTGCTTTCGGATTCCTGAGAAATGCCGACTTGAGTAAGAGCCAAAACTGAAAGGGCTACTGATCCGAGGAAAGGACTTAGTGTTTTTAAGTTCAAAGGCATAACAATTCCGTCTCAGCGCAACGGGAAATTGGGAACAACGGGTTCAAGGTCCACCACATCGCGATTGAGTTTACAGAAATTGCCATCTTCTAACTGCTAGTACTCGTTCAGATTCCATGAAATTTTTCGCAGCCATCACAATCGACTATTCGTGTTCCATAAAATCGAGCAAACGGATTTTGGAACGAACTAAATTTCGCCAGGAAGTACTAGTTTGATGATCTACCAACGGGAACGAACAGGGGAAAAAAAGAAAGAGCACAGATGTAAATCCATTACGAGAAACGCCACGACGAGTCTCTATTGTGCGCTTACCGTCTATGTGCTCAAGGTCTTTTTAATGACTCAGGCATTACTGGCACACGATGGCCAAACGTTTCCCGAAGGTCTTCGCAAACCCCGTCATGGAAATGTTTATGTAGTTGCGCATCGTGGCGTTCATGACTCCATCCCCGAAAACACATTATCGGCATACCAAAAAGCAATCGACCTAGGTTGCGACTTCATCGAAATCGATGTGCGAACGACTCTTGATTCGCAGTTGGTATCGATTCACGATGCCACGATTGACCGTTATTCGAACCAGGGAGAAAAAGGTCGCGTTGCCGACATGACATTCGAGCAATTGCGCAGTATCGATATTGGGAGTCGTGTGGACTCGAGATGGCGTCACGAACGAGTTCCATCAGTCCGTGAGATTCTTCAATTATGTCGCGGCAAGATTGGCGTTTATCTGGACGTCAAAGCAGCGAAACTGGATGAACTCGTAAGCATTGTCCGAGAGTTCGGCATGGAACAAGATACGCTCTGGTACATCCCGCCAAACAAGGTCGATGAACTGCGTCTGCTAAGCGATTATGTTTGGCCTATGCCGGACCCCGGTCCCGAACGCTACCTATCCGAATTATTGACCCTGCGCAACCCCCGCGTTGTCGCTTCTGCATGGAAGCACTTTTCGTTGGATTTTGGGAAGCGGTGCCACGACCACGGGGCAATCGTGATCGTAGACGAGGGGGAACGCAGTAGCTGGTCACCGATGCTCGACTTTGGCGCCGATGGCATCCAAACCGACCATCCCGAGGAACTGATCAAGTTCCTCGGCAAGCGATCTCAAGACCCCAAATGATGTTCGGATGACAACAATTCAATCGCATTCTGAAGAGTCACCGAGGCGAGTAGGCGCTACGGCGACTTCATGAAACACGACGTGAGTTCAACCGTCCACTTCGAGCACCAGACTTGGATTTCCCGCATCGGGAATCGAGACCTTGATCTTCGGATTCTTCGGATCGCCATAACGACCCTGAAGTTGGTCTGCACCAACTCCGGAACCACCCTCACCAGAGAGCGAAAATTCACTCCCCTTTTCCTTGCCAGGCCAAACAATTGTAACTCCATAGTCACCTGGTACCGCTCCGTCCCCCTGCGCGAAAGTGGTCAGCGCAATGGCTCCCTGCGCATCCGCAGTGGCGAATGGTTTTGGAGCATTGAGGCGACCTTTCTCCTGCGGATGAAAGACTACGAAGGCGGACTCACACGGACGACCATCCTTGGTTTTGACGATGCCTGTTACCACCGCCGTCTTCGGTGTCGATGGACCACATCCGATCGTCGCAGCCAGTACGACAAACATCATTCCCGAAGGAAACATGCAGTTTCGGTATCGATGCTGATTCATCATGGAAGTTCCTTACTCTTCCGTGGCTGCGGTATTTTCCGCTGCAGTCATTCCAGTACCGCGAGCCGTCAATAAAGCCGCATACGCTTGGGGAGAAATGTTGGCACTTGTAAATTGAACACTTCCATCGGTCATCGCGTGCATTGCACCACTACCATGAAATGCGTACGTTTCGTTGTCGTTATGGCAGTTGATAACGCAATTGCCAGGTGATGTGGTGGTGCCAGATACAGCACCGTCCAAACCGTAGTCGTTTTCATGGTGCCCCCAGCCTCCGTCGTTGATTTGAAGCGACGGGTTACGCTTTCCTTGAACCCACAACTCGGGACGCCCGGCGTCTTCACACATCAATATCGTGCGGCTGGTACCATCCAAGATATCTGCGAGTCGACTCGATTTTCTCGGAGCTTGACCGAGAAGAGGCTGCGCCCCGGCTCCACGTATATCGGGAGAAAGTGCACTGAATAGGTCATTCTGCGTTGTGCCAGATGGGTAACCAAAGAAGGTGATACTGCCTGGATTGATCGAACTGCAGGTGGCATAGTCGGTTACTGCTAAGTTTTGATAGGGGAAACTCGCCCCGAAACGGAACGTGCCACTGACCGTTCTCGCTGCACCTCCAGGGCTCGACGGGCACAGGAACGATGCAATCGGTGTTTGAAGAACCTTTTGATTGTCGGGTGTTCCAGGAACGATCAACGGAGACGAGAACCATGGAAACTTTTGGTCATACTGTTGGTAAAGCGCATTTTGTTCGATGTACGGGAGCAGATAAATGCTCCAGCAGTGCACAATGGCTGGGTATGGGGATCCCGGTTGCCCCGATCCTCCCGGTGGAAGTCCAATATCGACGTAAAGGCTCGGTGGTAAACGCTTGAAAGCGCTTTCGTGATTCAACGATGCCAGTCCGATCTGCTTCAGATTGTTTCCGCAAGACATTCGCCGAGCTGCTTCCCGTGCCGCTTGAACTGCTGGAAGTAGCAAGCCTACTAAAATACCGATAATGGCGATGACCACCAAAAGCTCTACCAGCGTAAACCCAGGACGGGCCAGCGTATCCCCACAACGGGATCGAGGCTTTGCATTTCTTGACATAACTTTTAGCAGCTCCATGGATACTTGTAGATGTGGCGGACTTGCTCAGCACGTGGTGCTAAGTATGGAGGAACCGCAGCAAAAACTTATGAAGATTCGAAACGGCTTCGGTGAATATAAGGTGACTCTTTCATGAACGAATTTCTGGATTTGCAGGATAGAGGCGTCCCTTACTCGCTTTGGAATTCCCTTCTGGGGTAATAAGTTCCGATGGTTTATAATCAGGTGTCGCGTCTCCCAACCAGACCTCTTGAAAACTCCATTTGATCCATGCGCGCTATCCAGATTTCCGAACCAAAGACATTGAAACGAATCGAGATTCCCGAGCCGGAGAAGCCGGGGTTCGGCATGGCGCTGGTCAAAACCCACCGTATGGGCGTTTGCGGTACCGATATCAGTTGCTATTTGGGCAAGTTCCCTTTTTTCGCATTCCCACGGATCCCAGGGCATGAACTGGGAGTCGAAGTACTGAGCGTCGGTGAAGGGGTCAGCAATGTTCGAGTAGGTGATGCATGCAGCGTCGAGCCGTACATGAATTGCGGCCAATGCTACGCGTGTCGCAAAGGTGCCGGCAATTGCTGCACGCAACTCAAGGTCATCGGAGTGATGATGGACGGTGGTTTGTGCGATAGGTTCCTGATCCGCGCGGACAAATTGCACCCATCCTCAAAACTCTCCATGGACCAACTGGCGCTCGTGGAGACGCTCGCCATCGGATGCCACGCAAATCATCGCAGCGGGGCGTCCGAAAAAGATCGCGTGCTCATTATCGGCGCAGGGCCAATCGGAATCGCAACCCTGGAATTTGTTCGATTGACCGGAGCCGACATCACGGTCATGGATATGAACGTCGCTCGACTGGTCTTCGTCGAGCAAAACTACGGTATTCGCAATCTAATCCAAGTCAACATAGAAGACTCAGGGATAGATGCCGCGAGGAAACTTACCGATGGCGATCTCTACAGCATCGTGATCGATGCGACCGGAAACCGTTATTCGATGTCGAGTGCGTTCCAGTTCCTAGCCCCCACAGGAACGTTGGTGTACGTGGGTATCACCCAAGACGAAATCGTATTCAAACATCCTGCGTTGCATCGCCCCGAAGTCAGTTTGCTCGCGTCCCGAAATGCACTACCCGCCGACTTTCCTACCATCATCGAGTTGATCGAGTCAGGGGTCATCAAAACCGATCCTTGGATCACCCACCGCACCCGTTTCGAGGATGCCGTGAAGGACTTTGACAGTTTCACGCGTCCGGAAAACGGGGTCCTCAAGGCCATCATCGAAGTCGCGTGATGTTTCTCGCCGAGGTATCCCTCCCCAGCCCCGAAGAAAACCTCGCATGGGATGAAGCCATTCTGGAATTGGCGGATACCCCAACCGAGGAGCCATCCTCCCAATCCAGTCCTACACGCAATTTGGAATTGCTCCGGGTTTGGGAGATGCCCAAGGTATGCGTGGTTGTCGGTCGATCGTCTCGTATCGACCAGGAGGTGCAATTGGAGTCGTGTCGCAAGGACGGAGTCCCTGTCCTGCGCCGGATGAGCGGTGGTGCCTCCATCGTCGCTGGACCTGGTTGTTTCATGTACAGCGTCCTGCTGTCGCTCGACCATCGCCCCGAATGCAGAGCGTTAGACATCGCCCACCGAACCGTCATGGAGAAAACCCGCGATGGACTCCAGCGTGCCCTCGCCATCGAGGGTGTGCAACTCCCACTTGGAATCCAAGGTGTTTGCGATTTAACGGTCAATAATCGCAAAATCTCTGGGAACTCGCTGCGGGTAAAACGCCGATGGCTGATGTACCACGGGACCCTTCTGATCGATTTCCCGCTGGATGCCATCAGTCGCTATTTGGCAACACCACCCAAGCAACCAGAATATCGCGAACGTCGACCGCACGACGAGTTCGTCGTAAGCCTTGCGGATTGCATTCCAGACCGCACGCGCTTTTATCAATCGCTAACGCAGAGCCTCTCCAGTGTCTGGGGTGCTACTGAACCGTGGCGTTCACACCCGTTGCACAGTGAAGTATCGACTCACGTTGACCTGTGGATGGAACGGAGATACAGCGATCCCAACTGGCATTTGAGCCGTTGATCGCATGCCCAAAAAGATGGAGCATTAACGTCCTTCAGGCGCAGCCAGGGTACGGACGACCCGCTGCACGCGAAGCTGCTTGGAAAGGATCAATAAATCGGCCCGCTTGCCAACCTCGATACTCCCCGTTTGATGATCGATTCCAGTCCGTTCCGCAGGGGTTAGGGTCGCCATCCGGATGACATCGACCAAAGGGATCTCTGTTGCCGAAGCCGTGTGCCGCACGCAATGATCGAGCCCAACGACAGAGCTCGCCAGTCCTCCCTCCTCACTACGTCCGACCATCCCATCGTTGTAGATCCAAACATTCTCAGCGTCGTTCCCAAACGTGTACTTGCCAACCGGCATATCCATCGCACGGCTTGTGTCGCTTACTAGGCATAGCATCCTGGGACCCTTCATACGCCACGCAAACTCGAGCAACTCCGGGGCGAGGTGCTGGCCATCAGCGATGACCTCGGTGCTCATGGTAGGATGCCCGAGCACGAACTCCAACATGCTACCTTGCATCGGTGGCCCGAGACGACTGCGCACCGAAGCTACCGAAGACATCGCACACCAAAAGTGGTCGACGTGCGACATACCGGCTTTGTGCGCCGCTGCCATTTCCGACCACGACGCATTGGAATGACCACAAGTTACCAGGCAACCACGTTTCTTCGCGTAGCGATAAAACTCGATGCATCCAGCCAGTTCCGCAGCGCAAGTCGCAATCTTCACCAGCCCGGTTTTGAAATACGATTCAAACTCCGAGCGAACGGGTGTGCGGCAACCATCCTTCTTATGGCAACCCGATTTCTCGGGTGTGAAGTAGGGACCATAGAGATGGATCCCTTCGATATGAGGCAACCATGGAACGTCCTGGTTACCCGACAGCGAATCCCGACGTGCGCTCGCAACCGCTTTAATCATGGCATGGATCGATGCCTCACTTCCCGTGGTCGTGGTTGGAAAGATCGTGGTAACCCCGTGCAGTAGGTGTGCCTCGCAGGCTTTTGCCACCGCGTCGGGAGTACCATCCATAAAATCCGCTCCCGCACCGCCATGGACATGGATATCGATCATGCCAGGGGTGACATAGCCTCCCGTCGCGTCGATCACCTCGATATCTCTACGGATACGCTTGGGAATCGCGGAGACTTTCTGGATTCGTCCTTGAGAAAACTCAACGTAGGAGTTCTCGAGCAATCGGTCGGGCAATACGGCTGTTCCACCGACAAAGGCTCGTACCATGGAGTCATCGGGAGAGACCAAGGAAACGATGGGTCTCTTGTTATTGGATGATGGCATGTAACTTAGGAACGCCAGAGGATATAGATGAGCGCTGCGGCTAAAGAGAGAGCAATGATAACCAACAGCCCCAAAACGATCCATTGCTGCCGCTGTTGTCGTTTTTTCTTAGTGGTCACCGCGGCCTTGCTGGACGCCATACTTCCAGGCAATGCCTCGCGCAGCAACTCGTTCGCTACCTCGCTCGTCGAGGCGCTCGCAGGGGCGTTTATTCCCGACGCTGCCGTTACCGGTGCGATTGGGACCGGGCCAAATCGTTCCGGGATGACCTCGACCGCCGATAGCCAACTCTCCATCCCTTCGCGCCAAAGGAACGAGTCCGCCGTGATGCGGCGTTCTGCAATCCAATCGACCAGCATGGGCGTCGTCGCAGGTCCATATTGTCCACCGCTCGGCGGACGTACAAACCAACGTGCATCGATGTGCGGAAGCAGACTCGCTGGAATATCCGACGTCTGCGGAATCGCTGCTGCATCAGCCGATTTTGTTGATGTCGCTGCAGTCACCATCCCATTGGTAGCTTGAGCGGTTATCGCTTGAGAAGTCCCATGGCCATCCTTTTTACCGGTCGGCTCCGACTCTGTTTGCACGGGGGCCTTTGCCGACGCGGAGTCCGTGGTTCCTTGCGCAGTCCGCGTGGACTTGCTCTTGGGAACAGGCATCAATACTCCGCTTGAAGAGGCTAGTCTGGGATCGAGTGGAATCGAATACTCAGCGCTTTTGAATGGGACACGGAACGAGCCTTGGCAGCTCGGACACTTCCCTCGTTTGTTCGCTTGAAAGTCCTTCACGTGCAATGGATGATTGCAGAGGTGGCAGTTAAATCGGATACCCATATCAAGCCTACATCAAGGGACTAACGGTAGCTTTCGTGGCATTTATTGCACGACTGGTCGATCCGGCCAACCGCGGTTCTCGCCAATTCTGCATCCTTGCTTTTTACGGCCTTCAAAACATCCTTGGCGGCAGCCCCCATGGCTGACGCGTACTGCACATAGGTTTCGTCGTCGGCATCTGTCATCCCTTCCAACTGCAGGATCTGTCCATAGGCTGCAACCAATTCCGCGTACTTGACGACCTCTTCCATGTTGTTGCTGAAGCTATCTTCGCTGTTGGTGTTGGGAGCGAGATTTTCACGGAGAGACCACTCGAGGAGTTGCATGGCAGGCCCTCGATCCGCGGTATCCGCCCACGAGGTTTCCTCGGCGGTACCTGTCAGCTTGGAACCTTTTAATAGATCTTGCAGATCTTGTTGCCGCAGTTTGGCCTCGTTAAAGACTTGCTGTGTACCGACTTTGCAATTGGCTGCCATCCGTGCGAACACGGTGCGAGCATACGGAGCGGAACTCTTCCAGCGGATCTCCTCGGGATACTGAGCAATGATTGCCATCATGGATGCCAACAACGTGAACTCGCGTCGAGCCTCGGAATAGCCACCACCAGCGAATTTTGCAGGAGTGGTGATGACACCGTCCACGCGGGCTTTGGCTTCTTTGATCAAGTCCTCAATCGTTTGACCCGCAATCAATTGCTTCCAAACATCGTTCCCCTTCGCTGCCGGCTCCATTTCGGTACTCGCGGAACCAGTCGACGGATCAGTCGGCGAATCGCTCGCTACCGCACCACCCGCCGATGGGGCCTTGCCCTGCAATTGAGCCACTGCATCGGGAAAGAAGACTCCGGTAAAGTCGTTGGGTTGGAATTTTGGCGGCGGAACCCGTTCCGGCTTGCGAACCGTCTTCTGAGCATACGAAATCTCACCGGCAACCAGCGTTGTTGCAACAACAAGGCCGAGCCTCCAACGGTTTTTCAAACTCAACATTCGCATACTTAAGCAATCCATCATATTTTGGAAGGTTGAGATATCAGGATTCCTGTTTCGGTGACTCCCAAAACGCAATGAATCCCGTTCTTTCCCGACGTCCTATTTTCTCATGAGCAGGGGCCCTGATCAACCGAAAACTCCTAGGCTGATGCCTCTGTTCGATCGACAGATGCGGAGGGTGGGGGTAGTGTCGTTAATACCGGCGATCCAGCCTGAATTGCATTGTTTGGGGTAAGGGCATTCGCGTACCACGCACAAATTAACCCGGAAAGAATCATCAAGGCCTGCGTTCCACAGACGGCAATCACCGGCATTGCCCTGATCCAAAAACTCCTGTCAAAAGTGTTTTGACCAAGGTTACGGCTCAGCCCAAAAAATAGGGTTTGATACCCAACAACGCCAAAAATGCCAAAGTATCCCGCCAAAAGAAACAGGAAGTTGGCCGCCATACCGATCGAGAATGCGCGTGTGGCCCCCGTACGCATCGCTGCTGAGGTGACCAGCAATGGAAAATAGAGCGAATAAAAAGCGATCACTGCAATCGTCGCAACTTCAACGCGAATGCTCGCAAGGATTGTTATCGCTATCGCCAATGCAATGGAAACAAAGATCGATCGCAAAAACAGACTCAAAACGGTTGGCGAATAGTTTCTGGAGTTTGGGGGATCTGTAGCCCCGAAGCTCTTTGTGAACCAACCGACAACCTGTTCTCCTCGAAAACCGATCAACAGTCCGAAGCATCCCAGTAACATAACCAGGCTTGCAAACCGATTCACAGTAAATGCGAGATCTTCAATATTCCGATCGCCCGCAGCATTGTTCGAAACAACCGACCCAATGATTGCGACCCCTAGGGAAACAGCCGCGACCGTTCCGCTGGGCCGAATCCATTTGGCAAACCAACCTAGGGAATTGCGAGCGTCACCATCGGAGTGAGATGATTCATCATCATCAAACGGACTTGGAGCCGCTGGGTATGGCTCGTTTTTGGGGTTGACCATATTTCTGTTGAACCGACGAAAAGACCGGGATAGAGTGATATGCGATTCGTGGCCGAATAGGGGGAATATCTATTGTAGGCGCTGCAGCACAATCGAAAGTCTGTCACCGGGACGATTATCCACGCTATTGGATAAAAACTTTCTGCTGTGAAAACACGGCTTGGGTGCCCATGAGCTATAATCCCTAGGACAAGCCCTCCCTCCCCCTCCCACGAAACAGAAGACAATCGACGTGTTTCGAGCCCGCATGCTTTCCACACTTCTGGCCATCGCTATCTCGCTGATCGCCACGCATACCAGCAGCTTAGTCGCAGACGAAGCAACCATACACGGCCTCCTGGCAGGTCGATGCCTGGAGTGCCACAGCGGAAACGATCCCCGAGGCGGATTGGACTTGAGCTCTCGCGATGGGTTGGCCAAAGGCTCCGACTCCGGCATCATTTTCGATCGCCAATCCTGGGAGTCCAGTTTGCTCCTGAACGTGATCGAATCCGGTGACATGCCGCCTAAAGGAAAACTGACCGACGACGAAAAAAAGGCTCTCAGGGATTGGATCAAGTCGGGTGCCGTACTCCCTGAAACACCTATCGATCGATTCAAGTTCACGTCACCCTACCGAGCCGGATACGACTGGTGGGCGTTGCAGCCATTGCTGGAGCCCAATCCTGTTCCCAAAAGTAACGGCAACCTCAACGAGCAAGACATACGGGACCCTATCGACCTCTATGTGAGCCGAGGTCTCTCAGAGCATCAACTGACCGCAAACCCATCCGCCGCACCTCGTTCGCTCATCCGACGTGTCTATCTCGATTTGACCGGACTTCCCCCCAGCTACGAGGAAGTCTCCGAGTTTGAGAAGGATCCATCCGACGACGCCTACAAGGCAATCGTGGAACGGTTGCTCGATTCACCCGCTTATGGCGAGCGATGGGCGCGGCATTGGTTGGATGTGGTCCGTTTCGGAGAGAGCGATGGCTTTGAACGCAATTATCCACGCCAGTCAAGTTGGCATTATCGCGATTGGGTGATCGATGCTTTGAACCAAGATATAGCCTACGACCACTTTGTTCGGATGCAAATCGCTGGGGATCTGATCGACCCAAATGACACGGGATTCGCCGCTGTCTCTTTTTTGGTTTCGGGAGTGCATAACACGGTTGTCGGTTCCAGCGATCGAATGATCCGAATCGCCAAACAAGATGAACTCGAAGAGAAGATCGGGACGCTCTCGCAAACATTTCTCGGCCTAACAGCCCAATGCGCTCGTTGCCACGAACATAAATTCGATCCAATCTCTTCGGAGTCGTATTATCGTCTTGCCGCATCCCTAACCGGTGTGGCGCATGGCGAACGCGAGGTCCTTCAAGCTTCCCAACAGGCCCGCGAACAGGCTTTGGAAAAGCAACGCCAGGAATGGCTCGAGCGTGCCTCAGCACTCGACCAACGTGCGCTCGCTCGTCTCGACTCCGATCCAGACCGACAAAGACTCGCTCGGCAACCGGGGGAACGAGCGAATACCGATTCGCAGTCAGCAGCCAACATGCCATTACCGATCGCGGCATGGAATTTTGAAAACCCAAACGGCGAAGCCAATGCCGATACGTTGGCCGATTCAGTGCGTGGTCTTAAAGCGGAACTCCACGGTAATGGCTTGCGAACACCAAGAGGCTTGCTCCTCGATGGCCAGTCGTACCTTGCGACAGAACCCATCGGGGTCGATATCTCGTCCAAGACGCTCAGCGCTTGGGTTACCGTTGACCCACTCGAACAATCGGGGGGCGGTATTATCAGCCTGCAGACGCTCGATGGCTCCATTTTCGATGCCATCGTCTACGGGGAGAGAGATGCCAAGCAATGGATGGCGGGTAGTAACGGATTCGCACGTTCACAATCGTTCCAAGCTCCCCAAGAAGATTCACCGGCGGACCAGCGCGTGCATATCGCAATTCGTTACCAAGCGGACGGGACGGTCCAAGCATTCCGAAATGGCGTTCCGTACGGCAACCCTTATCGGACTTCGACACAGACCTTCCAGGGAAACAACTCTCAGTTCTTGTTCGGGTTACGCCATGGACCACCTGGAGGAAATCGCTTTTTCAAGGGTGTCGTCCACAGTGCGGCGTGCTTTGATTCCGCTCTGAGCGATGATACCATCGCACTTCTAGGCGCTTCGCAGTCACGCGGCTGGGACTTGAAGGTTGCATGGGAAACGATGACGGAATCGGAGCGTGAAGAACGCCAGGAATTGCGGAATGCACTCGCAGAAATTGAATTGGAGCTAAAAACAGTACGGTCTCAGCTCCGCAAGAAAATCTATACGGTGATCTCTAACGCGAACCCAGGACCCACGAAGCTTTTGGTACGCGGGGATGTTTATAACGAAGCCCACGAAGTTCGGCCGGGGGGCATTTCGAGCGTCGGAAACGATCCAAACGACTTCGGATTAGGAAGCGATGCAAGCGACGCTGAGCGAAGGGCATCGCTTGCCGCTTGGATCACCAACGCCAATCGAGCTCTTCTCGCCCGGGTCTTAGTCAATCGCGTGTGGCATTACCACTTTGGTTCGGGAATCGTGGATACTCCCAACGATTTCGGATTCAATGGTGGACGTCCGTCGCATCCGGAATTGCTCGACCATCTCGCGACTCGATTTCTCGACCGAGGAATGAAACTCAAGGACCTGCATCGATGGATTGTTCATTCCGGCACTTACCGTCGCTCCTCGGAACCTAATGCCTCGAACATGAACAAGGATTCGAGCAACCGCTGGTTGTGGAGATACCCGGTCCGTCGACTGGATGGTGAGTCCGCCCGAGATTCGATGCTCAAGATGGCAGGAGTACTGAATGCCCAACTCGGCGGTCCAAGCTATGTCGATGTCGACTTCCGAGATAACAACGGGACTACTTACTACTCGCCCAAAGCGCTCGAGACGGAAGATTGTTTTCGCCGAACAGTGTACCGATTCAATCCGCGATGCGAGCGAAGCCCGTTACTCGACGTACTCGATTGCCCGGACCCATCGACAACAGCACCCAAGCGAGCTAATACCACCACACCGCTTCAGGCTCTTAGCTTGCTCAACAATCCGTTCATCTTTCAGATGTCCGAAGCACTCGTTGGACAGCTTCGCCCATCAACCGGCGCTTCGAAAAAAACAGATCAAGAATTGGTCGGGCCGCTATTCCGATCGATCCTACTCCGCGATCCCGATCCGGACGAGGAGACCTATTCTCGAGAGTTGGTCTCCAAGTATGGAGCCACGGCGTTGGCTAGAGCCCTTTGGAATACGAATGAATTTTTGGTCTTGGAGTAATCGATGAAACCAAATCAAAGTTTCGATCTTCCGGGCTTCACAGCGCACAACAAAACTATGTCCGCTCTCTATTTGACCCCTGCGAGGATGGCATGAATCCCTGGAATACCTCGATGCACCGGCGAGATTGGTTTCAATGGGTCAACCGTGGCGTAGGTGCCACGGCAGCCTTGGCGATGCTGGCCCGCGATGGCGTTTTGCGCGCTGCCGACGGATCTCCCGCGAATAACGGGCCAGCCCGAGCGAAGCGCGCGATCCAAATCTGCCTCGTCGGTGGCTTGAGCCATCTCGATTCGATGGACTACAAACCCGAATTGGATCGTTTGCATGGAAAAACGCTGAACACGACCGAGAAGCCCGACATTTTCTTTGGACAGATGGGACTGCTTCGCAAAAGTGATTGGGCTTTCCGGCCTCGTGGCTCTTCCGGGTTAGTCCTTTCCGAACTCTTTCCGAATATCGCCGAACAAGCCGATTTATTGACGGTGGTGCGTTCGATGGTTACTGAATCAGCGAACCATACTCCAGCACTGTTTTTCGAGAACAGCGGATTTGAGTTCAACGGGTTTCCGTCCATGGGGAGTTGGCTCTCTTACGGACTCGGATCGATCGCGGATGATTTGCCGGCCTACGTGGTCCTGCCCGATGGTCGAGGTGGCCCGAATGGGGGCGCTTCCAACTGGACCAATGGTTTCTTGCCGGGGCAGAATCAAGGCGTCGTGTTCCACGCGGGCACTCACCCCGTTCGAGACTTGAATCCCATATCCAGTGTTTCTCAAGCGGAGGATGTCGCCACCCGTCAGACGATCGATTGGCTGAACCGTCGCAATCTCGAGCGTCACGGCCACGAAGACATACTCTCGGCGCGGATTCAAAGCTACGAACTCGCTGCCAAGATGCAGAGTTCTGTCCCACTGGTGAGTGAATTTGCTGACGAGACACAAGCGACCAAAGACCTCTACGGAATCGATCAACCCGAAACAGCGGATATGGGCCGACGCTGCTTGCTCGGTAGGCGACTCCTCGAAAAGGGTGTTCGGTTCGTTCAATTGTATTCCGGTGGTCCCATCGCCGGCTCGCCCAGAACTAGCTGGGACGCCCACGAAAATGTTTTTGAAAATCACTCGCTCGAAGCCAAACGTATCGACCAACCTGTGGCGGCACTTCTGGCGGACCTAAAGGCGCGAGGGATGCTAGATGACACGTTGGTGCTGTTTACAACCGAGTTTGGCAGAACACCGTTCGCCCAATCAGCTGCAGACATGGCTGGACCAGGACGAGACCATAATCGCTACGCGTTTTCAACCTGGATGGCAGGCGCCGGATTGCGTCCCGGTTTCGCCTATGGAGAGTCCGACGACATCGGATGGAAAGTAGCCAATAACCCTGTCACATGGCATGATCTCCACGCGACGATCCTCCATCTGTTCGGAATCGATCACGAGCAATTGGTCTACTACCACAATGGGATCCATCGCCGATTGACCAACGTTCACGGGCATGTTGTTCACGACCTGATCGGTTAAACCAACAGGAACGGGAAAATCTACGATCAGTTTCACGCGTACCTGTTCACTGCCCGAGAACCTGCGCGGAATACCTGATGAATTAAACCGTGCAGGTTTTGACCGCTTCGCGGAGGCTCGTGACAGCATCCCGCACCGGGATAAACTCGTGAGCGATGTACCCATCAAAGCCTGAATCAGCGATGGCCTTAGCGATTGGCGGGTAATAGATTTCCTGGGATTCGTCGATCTCATGGCGACCAGGATTACCGCCGGTGTGATAATGCCCAAAGTACTGGTGATTCTTTTGAATCGATCGAATGATGTCCCCTTCCATGATCTGCATGTGATAGATGTCATAGAGCAACTTAAAGTTATCGCTAGCGACTTCTTTGCAAAGTTCGATTCCCCAGGCCGAGTTGTCGCACATGTAATCGGCATGGTCGACTCGACTGTTGAGCAACTCCATATTGAGGATAACCTTCTTCTTCTCGGCCACCGGAACGATCTTGCGAAGTGCTTCCGCGCAGTTCTTGAGACCGGTTTTACGATCGATCCCACGAGCATTTCCGGAGAAGCAAATGACATTTCTGAACCCAGCTGCCGACGAATCCTCGATGGTCTCATTAAGAATTTTGAGAGCTTCATCCCAATACTTCGGATCGCACAACCCATCGGAAAGTTTATGTGATGAAACCATGGTGCAAACCAGGCCATGGCTCTTAAGCGTTGCGAAATCCTTCTTCGTAAGTAGATCGATCCCGACCATCCCCATCGACTTGGCCGCTTGGCAAAGCTCGTCGAGCGATAGATTTTTGTCATAGCACCATTTGCAGAGCGATTGATTCAACCTTCCCTGGATTGGAGTCGAAGAGAAGGGGGCTGCGACTGCGATATCGGCGTTGCTGGATGCAGCGATCCCGCTTGCAACGACGCCGGAACTGAGAGCACCTAATCCGAACGAACGGCGGGAGATACGATCACTTGGTTCTTGAGGGTTCATCGTAGAGGTTTCCGTAAATTGCAGGGCCGAAAGATTCGGGAAAATGGGCGAGAAATGTTTCCAGATCACTTATTTCATCAATGGAACTTTGATCAGTTTTTCGTCATTGCGAACATAGATGCATCCGTTGGCAAACGCTGGTGCGCACCAGACAACCTCGCGACCGAAGGCAAAATTGGATGGTTCGATGATCTTTGTCCGATCGATCTCTTCATAACCCTTAGGAGTCATCTTGGCCGTCACCAATTCGCCCGATTCATTGAACAAATAGAAGATGTCTTGGTTGCGAACGACGAACGCAGTACCACTCCCTTGGGGGCGGGCACTGATCGGCTTGCTGGTTTCCCAGAGTCGGTCCCCCGTTGCGATTTGGAAGGCCATCATTTCGCCGCTTTGATCGCATCCATAGACAACATCTCCGATCACCATCGGTTGGACGTTGACTGGGGACATCCCCTTTTTGGCTTGATTCCGCCAAACTTCTTTTGCCTTGGGTTCTTTAGCGTCCAGCTCGATCAGCAGATTGCGATTGGAATACCCACCGACGAAAAGATAGTTACCTGAGTGGACTGGTGACATGATGATCGAACCATTATCCGCCATGTACTCGATCGACCAGTAGAGCTTGCCGGTTGCCGGGTCCACTGAGTTGACTGCGGCAGGATTAATGAGGATCAATTGGCGAACACCTGCCGCTTCGATAATCGTCGGAGGCGAATACCCTTGTTCAGGTGCCGTCCCGAACCGCCATACCTCGGCTCCCGTTTTCTTATTCAGGCAAACCGTTTGGGACCCATCGCCACCGGCGAGAGTGATCAGGTTATCTCCATCGATCAGAGGATGGGCCGCGTACCCCCAAAGGGCGGAGTTCGTTTTGTAGACCTCCTTGAGCTGCTTGGACCAAATAATCTTGCCCGTGGCTGCTTCAAAGCAGAACAGATCCCCTTCGGCGCCCAAGGTATAAAGCCGATCTCCATCGACGAGAGGAGTGCAACGCGGCCCTGCTGGATACGAGATTGCGTACTTGACGGCATACTCATGCGACCAAACTACTTTGCCATTCTCGTTATCAAGGCATAGAACGCGTTCCTTCCCTTCGAATGCGTTCCGATTGAAATTATCGACCTTGGCATCGGACTTTGTCATCAAGTCAGTCACATAGACACGATTGCCGACGACGGCTGGGCCCGAATAGCCACCTGAGACCGGAATACTCCAAGCTGCCTTGAGACCTCCCTCAGGAAATTTGGTCAGTACTTGGGTCGCTTTCCACTGGTTGTCGCGATTCGGTCCCATCCATTGCGGCCAATCCTCTCCTCGTACCACCGAAGCGTGGATCCACGGAGCTGCAAATGCGATGACAGATAGAATGAGATATCGAAAAAATAAGGGATGTCGAGCGATGCGTTGTATCATGAGGGTTGGCTTACAAACGTGATAAAGGATTCATTGGTAATTCATCGAGCAGAGCGTCACCCCGTGAAGGGGCTAAAACCACCCGAGCCCGTGATTATACACGACCACAAATCTTTGGGTGCGACATGACAGATTGAATGCGTTGTTCCAGCGAACCTCGCAGAATCGTAAAGGGTATTTTTCGAGCGATTAAGTCGGATTCAATTCGTCGCTGCATCCGAATCCGGTGGACTTGGCCGGATCGATCCCATGTATCCTCGTACGGTATATCTGTGTCATATCTGTGTCGCAGAGAAAAAACAAATCGTATCGCTCGCGGGCTTGATGAGCGAGTTGTTCAAGCTCGGGCATGGCATAGCCGTGGTATTCTCTTGCAAAGTGCACAGTGGTTGTCGCATCGGTATCGACGGCAATCCAGAGTGGCCAGCTTTCGATAAATCGCTTCGCCAGCAGGGTTTGGGCAACGAGGCTGGTGGCCGAGGCGCTCGCTGGGCTTAGAATGGTTTCAGACGAGCATACCATTTGGTGAGCCAACCCCGCGAATATCCATCGCGCACGTGCCCTTGGTCCTCTTTCTTGATATTCAAATCATAAATATTTCGGCTCAAGACCACGTTATCGGGACCGATGTCTTGAGCGCGGCAGATTCCGCTGAGCGATGCCGCGAACGTATTGTCTGTGGCCGAGATCGTCTTTCTCGCTTCTAGCACTATATTCCCGTTGGGTTGGATATCGATGATCTTTGCAGCGATATTGAAGGTCAATTGTTCACTCGTTCGCATCGTGGAGTCACCGCGATAAACTTCGTTTTCATTGAAACGGGCACGGGGCTCGCCATCCGACTGTGGGGCTGGCTTAATAGTATCGAGCCCGACCAGACGGATCCAATCCTGAAGGACCGCATCGAGCGTCACCGTCTTTCGAGATGTCGTGTTGCCTTGGGCGATCATCTGCCCCAACTCTTCGACGCGGATAGAAACCAAATCGTTAACCTTGAGCACCCGCGCTGGCATCGGTGGTTGGTAGGTAAACGACGATTGCAAGGAAGGGATATTGGTAGGGTTATCCACCCATGCTCCGTTGGAATAATAACCTCCGCTGGGGCCATAGTAAGGCGCACCGCCATCAGGACTAGGCATGGCACCTTGGAATGCCGCGTAAGGCGGAACCTGGGCCGGGTACGCAGGCCGATAGGCACTGTTGTAATCCGGCATGGGCTGCGCGGTCGGGTTTTGGAACAAACTGCCGCTTTGCCCAAAGACCGAATGCTGCGTCAGTAGCAAGCAAATCAAAATTATCCAGCTCGATCGATTCATGGTGTTTCGAAAGGTAATTAAGTGACTGGAAAAAACCGTTGGAACACGTTGCTGATGAGGGATGTTTGGAAACATAACGTTAGGATCCATGTTGGCGAGGGTAGGATCACGGTATCGTGGTTTGCCGCTGATTCTTCGAATCCGAAGTCACCATCGGCGCGCCATTACTGATGACTTCAACACGTCGCTCGGCCGTGACTCTCGCAGTAACGCGTTTTCGTTGCGGTAATACTTCGACTTGGATGACATCGTCGATAGCCCCCGATTCGACAGCGCGTCCAGGACTTTCAACCAGTACCGAACCAGCGATCACCGCAATCGTTACTGTTTCACCTGCTTGGACGACACTCGGTTCGCTGACTTCGCTGCGCCGAATAGGCTGTTTGGTACTAACCGACCGACGCAGTTGCTTGCCTACGAGGCTTTCAAAATCGGAAAAGCACTCGTCGCTGGAGATATTCGAGGTGGGGGGAAGGGCTTGCCAAATGAGATCGGATTCCTGAACGACGCGCCCTTTGGCGAGTGGCCCTTTAGCTGCAACTATCATATCAGGCAATCGGACAGTAGCATGGATATCCACGGTCGTTTCCCCTTGTGGGGTACGAACCAAGAGAGTGAATTGCTGATCACCATCCCATGGAGCTTCGCCTCCCGATACGCCGAGGATTTGGCGACGTTGCAAAAGGAGGGGAGCGATTTCCGTCGGCACATGGGGAGTGATTCCCCACTTTCCATTCCCACCCGTTTTCAATTGCAAATAACTTTCGATCGCGGCGACGACCATGCGTTCGGCTTGACTGGTTGAAACCGTCGTTGTGAAGGCTGGCGTGAATTTCGCGCGTTGCTCTTGGGGAACCGCTGGCAGGGACTCCGCGATTGGGCCCAACGGGTTTCTTGGTCCTGATTGGGACGCCCGTACATCCATATTCACAACAGGGGTTTGAGCGGAGGCTGTTTGGACTGCGGGTTCCGCGCGAAGGGGTGCGTTTTCGAGCCGGGGTACACGCTGAACCTGGACAGCCTCCGCGCCGCTCCATCGGATCGCCTTTGCGCTGATGCCTCTCAGGCTGATCGCTTTTTCCAAATCCACCCGCGTCCATCTCTGCTGGACTCCTTGCCGAGGCGATGGTGCGATCGGAAGATCACCGAGCGATTGCACCATTTCGTCGGATCCAGTCA
This sequence comes from uncultured Pirellula sp., assembly GCA_903892355.1. Taxonomy (GTDB): domain Bacteria; phylum Planctomycetota; class Planctomycetia; order Pirellulales; family Pirellulaceae; genus JBKCUI01. The sequence goes on from CAITIE010000091.1 coordinate 116,329, forward strand.
ACTCGCACAGATCACTCAAGCGGATCAGATTGGTCTGGATTTTGATTTCATCTCGCAAGGACAACCGGAGCAACGCAGGGCTTGGCTCATCGCTCATCGCTGAACTCGAGATCGCGCACACCGACACCAATGCCAATGCGCAGCACCAGAGGGTACCGACTCTATTGCAATTCCGCCGACTACTGGATTGGACTTGGGGGATCATGGATTATCCTCGCCGAAGATTGGCGATTTGCTGAAGCAACTGATCGCCCGCTTGGATAGCTTGGGAGTTCAACTCGAATCCTCGCTGCGTCGTGATCAAATCGATCAGTTCTTTGACAGGTTCTACATTCGATTTTTCTAAGGAGCCTTGGCGTATCACCCCGAGTCCGTTCTGGCCCGGGTTGCCTTGGATGGGCTGACCGCTGGCATCGGTGACTTGGTACATGTTCTCACCGAGTTTCATTAAGCCGTCCGGGTTGATGAAACTGACCATTTGCAAATTGGTGAGGGGAACCAACTGCGTTTGGCCGACTTGGCGAACGAGGACTTGGCCATTGGGATTGATCACAACGGCGGTTGCGTCTTGAGGAATCGTGACCGCCGGTTCAACGACGCGACCAGTCTGGGCGGAACCGACAACCAATTGTCCGTTGGCGTTGATGTCGAGATTTCCACTTCGCGTGTAGAGAATGTTCTGGGTCGACGGATCGATTACTTGCAAAAAGCCAGCACCTTCGATCGCGATATCAAGATCGCGTCCCGTCTGCTCGAGGGTTCCTTGACGCAAGTCTTTTTGAGTACTTTGAACCCGCGTTCCCATTCCTACAGACACCCCCGTTGGAGTCGGGTTCTGCTGGGCGTCGAGGATCCCGGGATATACTTTGTTGCGATACAGGAGATCTTCGAAGTTGGCTCGATCACGTTTGAACGCCGTAGTATTGATATTGGCCAGGTTGTTGGAGATGACGTCCAACTTGGTCTGCATCGCTTCCATTCCGCTCGCAGCGGTGTAGAGAGACTGTACGCTCATGTCATATACCTTTTACGTTGTTGATTGATTTACTTCGATGATGGAATGGTTGTAGACGGGTCTATGGAGGTGATTACTCTCGCAACACGCGACTGATCAGGTTTCCGTACGCTTGGTCTTGATGTTGGATCAATCGCAGGTTGGATTCGTAGGCCCGCGATGCTTCGATCAACTCCATCATGGCAGTCGTCGGATTCACGCCCGACTTTTCCAAATGCCCGCCCACCATGCTTCGTTCATTCGGTGGCACTGGATTTATTGGACCGAGAGGTTGGAACAAATTGGCTCCGGCACGCGCGAGATCACCGAGGCTCTGTGGCCGGGCGAGCATCAAGCTGATACGAGCCCCATTCTGTTGGATCGTACCATCGCTGTGGACCTGAAAATTTTGCGTAGGATCGATTTGAATGGCATTATTGTCGGTCCCTAAAACCAAGTCGCCATTAGGAGTCGTCAATTGGCCAGAGGCGTTGAACACAAAGCCTCCCGCCCGCGTCAGGAATTGCTCATCACCCCTTTTCACGACAAAAAAACTATCTTTGTCGTTGATGGCGAAATCGGTTTTGCCACCGGTAGATTCAATGGGTCCAGTCCCAAAAAAGGTCTGCTCCGGCTGGATTTTCACCCCGCCACCAATGTCATCCAAGCGACCGCTTCCTGGGGTGGATTCCCCATCTTCGATCGCTTTGTTGTGCCGAGCTTGAAGGACAGATAAACTAGGCTTGAAAGCAGGGGTGTTGACGTTGGCCAAGTTGTGGCTGATGACTTCGAGCCGATGGTTTTGGACGTGAGCCCCGGCGGCTGATAAATACATTCCGTAAGGCATGGTGCACTCCGTTGGCAAACAGAATTGTTCTGTACCCACGAGCCAACTACGACGCTGTCCCCCTCGGATCGCGTTTGCCCTTTGTGATCGCATTGGATGATGGAACGATAGCGAGATCCGCCTTGCGACGAAACGGCAATATTGAAAACAGAACTACCGAATGCAGATCGACACGATCAGCGAGACGATGAATGTAAAGCCAATGGTATTGAATCACTCACGCATTACCTATCTTGCCTCCTCGCGCCAGTCTGCACTTGATGCAGGCAGCTGTTCAGGAAATCCTTCCGCCGCGGATGGCAAACTAGGCACCACCGAAAGACTAGGGTTACTCGCCATTGCATCCATTCTGGTGATGATGCTCGCCGTTGCGCGATGGTTGTCCCCGGACCCGTCGGGAATGGGAACCCATCAGCAGTTAGGCCTACCCGCTTGCACGATGCTGGCATTTTCTGGTGTTAGGTGTCCAGGTTGCGGGATGACCACCTCGTGGGCGCACACCATGGATGGTAACTTCGTCGAAGCATTCCAAACCAACGCTGCGGGGTCCTTGCTGTGCTGGCTGTGCATCGCGTGCGTCCCCATCTTGGCGTGGGTCATCGTCGCAGGCCGACGCACTCGAGACGGTTGGGCTTCCACGTTCGCGTTGTTCGGATTCTTAGCAGCCATGACCATTTCAATGATCGAGTGGGGATACCGTCTTATCATCGGATAGTCCCGTCATCGGATAGCTGTAGAATTGCTGGCAGTGCAGTTCAGCGTCGCACTGTTGCTTCATCCGGGTACCACCCATTGCCCATCTCAGACGGTGCCGGTCTTAGACGGTGCCGGTCTTCGATAGGGCCAATCTTCGATAGGGCCGGGTACTGAGAGAAGCAAAAAACGTCAGAACTTCGTCTAGCCACCATGTCTTGGGTTCGCTATAAGCAACCTCGATTCGTTGGCAAACATATTCGATTTCCCCTGCCCGAGCACCACGGATAGTATTGTAGCTAGGGGTTGCCGCAAGGCAGCTAGATCGGTTTGCTGAGTGGTGAAAACATTGGTCCAAGGAAAGGATTTCCGATGACAAATTCAGCAGTGCCACTTCGATCTTCGGTTCGACCGCTGGGGCGGACATTGGACTCGATCGCGCAACGACTACTGATCGCGGTATTGGTTGTAGGCACCATCAGTTCGACCGGCTGCATCACTCTGATTTCCAATTTATTGTGGGTAATCGGTGGTAATGAAGCTCCGGCTGAGTTCAAAGATCTTCAAGAGAAGCGGGTTGCGGTGGTTGTGACAACCGATGGGGCAGGGACAACCGATGCCTCAAGCGTTGTGATGTCGCGTCAAATCGCGAGCTTGATTTCCAAGCATGGTAAAAAAATTGAAGTCGTAAACCCAGAAGAGGTTGATCGGGTGGTCCGTGATGTCGGACCTAATGATGTCACCCGTATCGGTTCTCGACTGAAGGCAGACTATCTGATCGCGGTAGACATTCGGGATTTGAAACTCAAAGAAGGACAGACGCTGTACCGTGGAATCTGCGACTGCTCACTATCGGTGTACAAGGTCGCCGATGGAGATAATGTCGTATTCGCGAAGGATTTCCCTCAGTTTGCATACCCGATGACAGGTGGCGTTCATATTACGGAAACCAACGATGCTACTTTCCGAGGAATGTACTTATCCGTTTTGGCAAACCGGGTTGCTAGAAATTTCTACAGATACGATCCAACCGGTGATGTGGGGCTCGATGCCGCTACCGCCAGTTTGCCAAGCAACTAGTCCTTCAATCCAATCTGATCGACGGTGGAGTGTCACGAATGTTGCGACGAATTTTGAATATGGTGGTTTTCTCGATGTCTGTCGCATGCATGGCTTTGAATGCTGAATCTCAAACGAAACCCGAGCCCAAGGGGATCGAGTTCCGAATCGATACCGATGTCTACATCGATGAATCGAAACCACCCGCGGCATCGACGAAGACTCTTTTTCTTCGAGATCGCGTGGTCGAGTGCGATGATGCCAAGCAGCGGGTGATGATTTTGGAGTATTCAACGCAACAAATTGTGTTGGTGGATTTAGCAGCACATCGCTCGTGCCGAATTGAAATGGCCACTTTGGAGTCCAAATTGAGTTCGCTGAAAACTCAAATAACCCCAGAGCAAATGAGGGCGTGGGCTAGTAGCGAAGTACCAAAAGACGCCGGAAATGGCTACGAAGTTATCCAAAGCGATAATTTGAAGTACCAATTCAAAACCAGCATTCCTCGCAACGAGGAATTAGCCGTTGCCTATGCGGAGTTTGCAGATTGGTCGGTACGGGTGAATGCGATCTATCCACCCTACAAGCCACCTTTGCTTCGCATGCAGCTGAACCAGTACCTCGGTGAGCAGCGAAAACTCCCCATCGAGGTGCGACTGACCGATTTGCGATCCAAAAACGCTACGCCTGTCGTGGCGAGGGTATTGGTCCAAGAGATGCTGAGTCGACAAGACCAAGAACGTCTTAGGAATTTGGATACAGTCATTGCGTCGCTGAAGGTCGTTGCCGACCAAGACTTCTTCCAAGTCCCCGCGGTTGCGAATACCAAGACTCAGTCCGCGAAGTAACTTTTAACGCATCGGCAGATCGACCTCGCCAGTTGATTGGCATGTGTTGATCTGCATGGACTATTCGCTGTCGGATGCTCGATCAGCGATCCCTAGAAAGCTGTTGGATGCATAGGGTGGCTCTTCGCCGCGAAGCTCCGACAGGGCGTTTCCTGCGGCTCGCTGCTCAGCTTCTTTCTTGTTGCGTCCCCATGCGGAGGTAAAACGACGTCCGGAAATCTCAGCAGCCACCTCAAAGTACTTGCTGTGGTCCGGGCCACTTTCTCCGACGACCCGGTAAACCGGAGTCCCCCGCAAGTCACCTTGGGCCATTTGCTGCAGGAGCGACTTGTAGTTCCCGCCGCTTTGACCTTCGGCAGCCAATCGAATTTCAGGCTCGATGTGGGATAGAATGAATTTCCGAGCGACGTCGAGCCCACCATCGAGGAATACTGCCGCCACAATAGCTTCAAAGACATCGCTGAGCAGCGACCGAGGCATCCCGTGCCGCATCATGCCTCGACCGACAATCAGGCACTTCTCGAGTCCCAGTTTTTTCGAAATTTTGGCACAGACCCGCCGCGAGACCACCACCGATTTTATTTTCGTAAGGTCCCCCTCCAAGTACTCCGGGTAGGAACGAAAAATCTGTTCGCAGACAACCATTCCCAGAATTGAGTCGCCCAAAAACTCCATCCGTTCGTTGGAATGGGCGCGGCTGCTCGCAACGCTTGCGTGCGTCAACGCAGAGACAATCAAAGAGGGGTCTTGGAACCGATAGCCGATCAACTGCTGGCAGCGCTCGGTTTTTTCCTCAAGACTGAGAAGTTCGTCAGGCAATTCCGGGCTTTTCATCACAGGTCAGTTAACGGGCTCAATTGCAAACTACCAATGGACGAAACACACTGCCAAAGAGGGGTGGCCGCCGTCCTTTTGGTTATCGCAGTTTCGGCACAACCGGAAAAGTGGGCAAGCGGAATTCTAAGCGCGGATTTTTCCTAGGAATCCGATTTTATCGACGAAGTTGGCTTGCCATCGATTTATCGAGCCGATGAAGAAATATCCAATGAAGATTCCCTGCAGGCATTGCTTCTGATGTTTTTTGAATGGTTTATCTACATTTCAGCACTGCTTGTCGCCTGGGGAGGCACGGTTGTCCTTTGGGGAGGCTTTCAGTCCTGGCGATCTTTTTTCAGGGCGGACCTGGAACTCGAGGAGCGGATGGACTTTGAAGTCCGCTCGCTCGAAAACAACCTCCAGAGCACGCAGACAGTCGAGTCGATTTTGCGGCGTCCGACCGCCTGGCAAGATTGCCAAGTGGCACGCATCGAGCACGAGAGCGACGATGTCAAATCGTTCTATTTGGTCAATTCATCGGGAGAACCGCTCCCCAGTTTTTTACCAGGTCAACATATCGTCGTTCAACGCCCCTCCCACCCCGGGTTTCCACAGGACACGCGTTGTTACTCGCTTTCCGATGAATGCTTGGCCGGATACTGGCGCATCAGCGTCAAACGCCAGTCAGACCGGCTAGAGAGTTTTAGCCGATGGCTTCATGACGAAATATCGATCGGCGACACCCTCAAAGTCCGGGGGCCTTCGGGAACATTTTTCCTGAAGGCTATTCCGGAAGAGAACGTTGTATTGGCGTCCGCCGGAATCGGCATCACACCGATGATTCCGATGATGCTCCATGCGATCGGCAAGCGATATCGTTCGGTCCGATTCTTTGGTCAGTTCCGAGACCCGGAGCATATGCCGTTTGTGCAGTCCATCTTGGCCGTCGGAAGCCGACATCCATGCCTTCGATCTCAGCTATGGATCAGCCGTGTTCCAGAGAACATCGTCGACAGCACTCGATCCATTTTTCGCACGGGAAAATTTTCTGCCCAGGATCTGGTCGATTGCATCCCCCGAGACGAGTTCGACAACACCTCGTTTTATCTGTGTGGCCCCATACCGTGGCAAGAACAACTCACGCAGGGATTAATCGACCGAGGCATCCGGTCGGAAAAGATCCACTTCGAACATTTCGGGGCGCCGGCGGGAGAAATGCCAAACGCAGTTCCAACGCTAGCTGCCGCACCAAAATTAGTGAAATTTTCCAAAACGGGCACGAGTGCATCGTTCGATAATTCTTGCCCTAGCCTATTGCATTGCGCGAGCCGCAATGAAGTCGGGATCGACAGCGGTTGTCGCGCTGGTTCCTGTGGAGCGTGTGCGGTACGCATGCTGGAAGGTAAAGTCCGTTACACTCGCGATCCTCAGTTTCGTACTAAAGGAAGCGAGATCCTTCCTTGCATCTGCGTTCCCGAAACAGATCTCGTCGTAGAAGCCTAAGGCACGACCAACTGCAAGTTGTCCCAGAGAACCTGAGTCAGTTCGTTTCTCGCCAGTCTCCGATTGGGCCCCGCGATTGGGTTGGCCGGTGAAATAATCCGCAGGTTCGTCTTTTGTAAATCGATCGCCTCCCCAGTCGCCACATCGACCACCATAGGTTGCATGGGACTCGCCGGAACACTTCGGACCACAATCGCTCGATTGGAGTTGCTCAGTTCGACCGGTGTGCCGATGGGATACATCGATAAGCACTGGACAAAGGCTTGAACCACCGGCCGATCGAACTTGCCCTGTGACGCGTGCCAGCAAAGACAAGCAACCGCATCTGCGGGAACAACCCCGTCCGATCGAAACATGGGTATTACCATTTCCAAATAAGCATCGACCACGTTCAAAAGCCGGCCGATCGGCGAGATGCTGTTGGAACGAAGTCCTTTTGGAAACCCAGAGCTGTCGATTTGCTCGTGGACTTGGGTAATCCCTCTCAGGATCGCTTCGTTGAGCCCAATAGCACTATGGAGCAACTCGACACTCTCAATCGGATGCCTCTGATATTCACTGTTAAATACACGCTGACTTTGGTCACGATAACTCTGTTCAAAGAACTCAGGATGCGTGAGGAGCGAAACGTCGTGAAGTGCAGCTGCCAATCCAGATGCGACGGTATCGGACAAATTCCACCGCATGTGGAAGGCCGTCACCATCGAAAGCCATGAGAATTGCACAGCCCGCTCGACGAGCCGTTGGGATTGCTCGGCGCCAAGGCGATTGATCCTCGAGGAAAGAATAGCGAGCACCGCTGAAGCGTCTTGTTTTGTTTCGATGTAGAGTGCATCCAACTGTTGCCGGAGACCGTTGCTATCCACGGGCTTGCCCGTCAGGATTTCCTGAACGCAACTTCGAAGCGCATTCTCCGAAGACGTGAACACTCGTTCAATCCGTTCGACCCCTTCCGCGTCATAGCTCGACAGGAGCAATTCGTTCTCGCTGCGCGTTTCAGCCCGGCGCCGAACAACAACGGTGACCGTCTCAATCCCACGACGCTGAAGCTCGTCCCGGACTTCTTGAGTGAAGACACTCCCGGCCTGGAGAAGAATCAAACCGGACTGATCGACCAAGTCAAAATTGACTTTGGTCCCCACGGTCACATCGCTCGTTCGGATCAGTAGTTTTTGGCTATTCACGATTGGGTTCACGCTTACGTGGATTGGTACACATTCGATCTGGGCGTACCATTTTTCGCTAACGCTGTGACGACTTCCAGAACCGTGGCCTCCGGAGTACATCCCCATCGTAGTGGATGCACTCCTGACAATCCTCGGCTCACATGCATCAAGGTCGGCGAACGATGAAAGACCCCTGAAGCATACCGACTACCGTACCAACTGGGTGCAACCAATGGTCCAATCCATGGAAATCGGATTTGCCCCCCGTGCGTGTGGCCACACAGAAGCAAATGGCATCCCCGATCTCGCCCCCACTCGAACTGGTCCGGCGAATGGGAGACCCCTAACACAAACGATGCGTGCTCCTCTGGCGCGAGTGGCTCGATCTCCGGCGAACTATGCCGCCGCAACCAAGGAAGTTCGTTACCGTAGACTTTCAGTAGCCCGCGAGGTGTCCAAAGCTTCAAATCCAAGGCTCCGGCATCGAACCAACCCATCTCGCACAGCCCGATGCGCACATCATCGACGAGACCATATGCGCGATCGTGATTTCCAAGAACAAAGATTTTCGGTATCGCGGGATCGAGCTCCCCAAATACGGGGCTCAGTAGCCCCATGGCATGCTTGTAATCGACGATGTCCCCGGAGACGACCAATACGTCGATCCCTTGAGCCATCACCCATTCAACGGCGGTACGATAGAAGTCCGCGGTCAGCTGACCCGTCAAATGAATGTCAGAGAGATGCCCAATGCGCATTCCGGAAAAATCCTCGGGCAAACGCTCAATCATCAATTGCTTGATATTTCGCTCGACGCTTAGTATTTCGTTTAACGGAAGCTTAAGGCATTGCCTGGTCAAACTCCCTGAAACCCATGTTGGGTTTTCCCGATGCATGGGGGGATCGACATGCCTCTGAAGGACTCGAAATCGATGCTTGGCAATGGAGAAAGCTGGTCGATGCGCCAACCAGATCGGTCCGAAAACCACTGTAAAAACCAAAACAACAGTCCCGTAAATCTTCGTTGGATAGGTTGTTGCATCCCAAAGGGAGCGTTTGAGGAAGGCAGCTGACCACTCGGAGAACCCCGTGCCAGAGTCGCCCGAACGGAACTCCAGATACACGAGTGCTATCGGAATCACCGCGCAAGCCAACACAATGCATTTTTCGATCCGTTTGATCGTTCGACGATGCAATCCGGTCGCATTGATGCGGTTGTAGAGCCAAACCCACAAACCGACGTGGCCGACGGTGAGTAGCAAGACCAATAGAGTGCGAGAAACGATCGCAAAGGTCAAAGCCGTATCATCCTTGATGAAGTGATGCGATGGTTGAGAGGAATCGCAATTCCAACTCGCTAATCCGGATCGCTACCAGGGCGATAATCGATCAGCGTCTCGGTAACGCTGAGGAGTTGGTCCAAGCGAAAGGGCTTGTACAAGATCGCTTTGCGGTGCAATCCAGCTTGTCTCGCTTTTACGATGGAATGCCCCGGGTCATATCCAAATCCGGTCATGAGCGCCATAGGAACGACATCCATAAGCTTTTGGAGCCGAACCATGAGCTGGTATCCGGAATAATCGGGAAGTTTGATGTCGGTGATGATCACATCGTAATGCTCATCGCCGCAATTCTTGACCATCGAAACCGCTTGATCACCACAGTGTGCGGTCTCGACGGTGCACCCATAGCGTTCGAGCAACGTATGCGCGTCGTTGCGAACGCTTTCATCAGGATCGACCACGAGAATTCGCCGACCGATCAGCTTTGCATGACTGTCCGCACCACCACCGACCGGGCTGACATCAGTGGGAGCCAAGGTTTGGCCGATCTCTTGGATCGATTTCTTGATGCTGCGAGCCTTGCTTAAAACCCCTCGGAGGCGACTTACCGTCTCGGTATCGTGACCGATGTACTTCTCCATCAGGTAGACCGCATCCAATAATAAATCGTCAAGAGGCAATGCGACGGCAGCATGGATCGCTTCACAGCTTTGCTGCGCGGCGTTGGTCCGCTGTGCGACCAGCAATTCAAGAGTGTTGAGGGCAACTGCGACATCCCGAGCGAAAATCTCAAGGAACTGCTGATCGCTTTCGGAAAAGGCATTCAGCTTTGGACTCTCGACATTGATCGTCCCGATGACTTCCTCGTGGAGCAGGATCGGAACGGTGAGTGAACTCCGGGCTCCTTTGAACGCCTCGAGATACATCGGATCGACCGTGGTATCACGGCAAAGGTAACTAACCCCGTTCGCGGCCACCCAACCCGTCACCCCATTGCCTTGCGGGCTAGCCATCAAGCGACGATCGGCTGCTGCTTGGTCAATTCCAACCGAAAGAAGAGGTATCAAATTCCCCGTGGACTGCTCCAATAGCCGAATCTCGATGACGTCGACGTTAAGTAGATCCTGGGTGTAATGCCGGATATTGTCCTTGAGGAGTTCGATGCGTTGCTCGACATCCATGGCAAAAATTTCATCAGGCTTTAGATCCGTCAGTTTGGCTCCAGCTTGGTGAATCGCTGCCAGTTTCTGCTCTTGAAGCACCTCGTCGGTGATATCGCTGATCGTGACGACGATGCGATCCCGTTGGGCTTTAGGGAAGTTTTGATTCACCGGATTGGACTGGATGCGAGCGAGTTCCGCATTATCGAGTGAGGCTGCATGGACGTAGTAATACGCGGCCTTTTTCGATTCGATGGTGCCATCGGTTTTAAGAGTCGCCCCCGATTTCCTCCCGGATGAGATGCACGCTTGAAGTGGGCATTTCCCAACCCCTTGGATCTCCGGATTGCCGAGGGCCGAATAAAAATCCTCGCCCGTTCTGTCTACGCCCCCGAACCAATCATTAAAGCACTGGTTCGCCCAAACAATGGCGAGGTCCGGGCTCAAAACAGCCACCCCATCGGGTAAGCAGTTGAGAACATCGTCGGCTGCTATGCCTGCAACGCTGATTTTTGCCACCAAAACCTCCCGACCCCATTCCTTGCTACCCGGCGAACAAGCACTTCAAATCCGGGAACGCCATGCGAGTCATTTTTGCACTTCGCCGCGACACCATATATCTCTGAGTTAAATATAGGTGACAAACCAAATGGTTCAACCGTTTCATGGTTGAGAACCCACGGCGTTATCTTAAAACACGGCGAAACCTTAAAAAAAACGATGCTTTGATTCCGACGCTGATGACTTAGAGATACTGCTGCATCCCAAGTTCCGTCAATTGCTTGACCACTTCGCGAACTCGCTCTTCCTCCGATTTCGGGGCCACCAGCGTCGCATCGGGCGTATGCACAACAATGGTGTCATTCATTCCGATCGTAACGACCAAGTGATCGGACTCTGTACGAACAATCATGTTGGTCGACTCGATCCCCAGAAAGGGCCCCTCCGTGGCATTTCCACTCGCATCAGGAGTGATCAATCGCGCGATCGCTTGCCAACTACCAACGTCATCCCAACTGAATGGAGCTTCCACAACCGCCACGTTCGAATAACGCTCCATCACAGCAAAGTCGATCGACTTGCCCTTAATGGGCTCAAAGTGCTCAACAAAGCTCCGTTGGAAGTGTGGCGTTCCAATCGAAGCAGCGATCTTCTGGATCGCTTCGTAGATCTCTGGTTCAAACCGCTCGAGCGCATCGAGGATCGTTTTTGCCTTCCAAAGGAAGATCCCGCTGTTCCAGTAGAACGAACCCGCGCTCAAATACCCCTCGGCAGTCGCTCGATCGGGCTTTTCCCGGAACCGTTCCACCGTGAACGCTGCAATGCCTGGCTCCGAAGGGAGCGGATTCCCTCGCTGGATATACCCAAACGATTCGGCGGGATAACTGGGACGAATACCAAAGGTAACAATCCTTTCAGGATCATCCTGAATCAGTTTCACTCCAGCCCGGATCGCCCGATGAAATTCGGCTTTTGGCTCGATCACGTGGTCCGACGGCATGACGATCATGATGCCATCGGCGTCGGCCGCCATCACCAACGATGCCGCGACACCAATACACGGGGCCGTGTCCCGCTTGAACGGCTCGCCGATGATATGCTCGAGAGGGAGGTTTGGAAGCTGGCTCACGACCGCCTCCGAAAGCTGCTGGTTGGTCGCCACGAGGACTTGTTCGCTGGAAACGAGTCCGGCGAGCCGATCGAAGGTGGTTTGCAGCATGGAACGTGGCCCCCCCATCCGCAGCAATTGCTTGGGCTTGATCTGTCGACTCGCTGGCCAGAATCGTGTTCCTGATCCTCCGGCCATGATTACCGCATGAAGCATTGCCGTGTTGTCTCCCAACTAAAAATTGAGCAATCGATGGTTAAGCAAAATAGGTATCGGCTACGACGTTCGCCGGAGCTGTTATTTTTTGGCACACTTCCTCAGGATCCCACGCCCACATCGGATTGATTTCGACCTGAACCCCTGATTTTACGATAACCCCTGCATCCGCGAGCCACTTCGCATGCAGGCTGGAGATCGCTTGTTTCGTGGCTGATGGTGTATCGGTCGGCGCCCCATCCGCGTTTTTCACGGGTGCGAATACTTGGCTCGCATCTCCTTCAATCACTAGTGTCCGCTCTGCCATCGGCAGCAAATCGAACACAAACCGCTCGAACTTGATGGCATTCGGCTTCGATGGCTTTTGCAACTCCCCAGATTCATCGACGAAGGGAACACCTTTGAGGGCGCGGTGGAATGGCAAACCACCGGCGCTCGCCGCTGTCCCCTCAAGAAACTCTAGGTCAAAGACATGCACGGCGATATTCCCCGCCCATAACTTCAAGGACCCATCCGGATTCGTTTGCTCTGCGGCCGCATCGGGCAAATCGCTGTATTCGATAATCTGAGTCTTGCCATCGATAGACACCACGTTGCCGACTCGTTCCTTCGCAAAGCGCTTAGCGACGACTTGCGTGGTCATTTGGGAGCCCGCTAAACGATGGTAGCCGACCATGGTTGGATCGCATGCAGTCACCATCGGATTGTCGACCTGGGCGTAGAAAAACTGCTCCACGCCACGCTGTTTGGCCATCGCAATCGCGCCGCTCCGGGCTAGCGCAGCGACGATACCTCCATGACCATCCGGGCTAAGGGCCAATCGACTCGGGGATTCCATCAGGATACGACCATGGGTGGCATCGATGGCTGGCATTGTGCCTTGCTGGAACAAAAAAAGCTCATCTGTTCGAAGGCCGAGATTCTCATGTTCGGCAAAATACGCTTCGGTGGGGGCATGGGTGGATGGCCCGGTCATGATCCACAGCGGGATGGAAACTCCAAACCGCCGCATGGCTCCCTTCAAAGAATCGATATGCATCTCGAATAGAGTTCGACCTGAGACAGGTCCGATCGGATACATCCCCTTCGGCAAATCGAACCCGAGCCTAGTCCCTTGACCACCCGCGACCAAGATCATTGCGACTTTGCCATCCGCGAGGGCCCGAGTCCCTTCTTCATAAGCATCCCTCGCCGAGATCCCTCGGTAAAGTTGGCCCAAGCGAACGGCATCTGGCGGTTCCGCTCGCGCGGATAGTGCAACCCAATCATCGGGGCTACCCTCTGGGCTAACCTCAGCCTGTGCGTTTGGAGACAACCCCCGAAGCAGTTCAAAATCCAACGTTCGAATCTGCTTATCCAACTCTTCACGTTCGCCCGGAGTCAAACGCTCCCAGTGCTTGAGCAAGTACTCGTGCCCTGCATCTCCGCAGATTTCGCTCAAACTTTCCCTGGGGCTGGGCATCACAAGTCCCTTTCCATGGCTTGGAACGGCTATTTAAACCCCTACTTAACGTCGAGCAATTCAACTTCGAACGTCAAAAGTTCGTTCGATCCGATGTCTGGTGGAGAGCCTTGCTCGCCGTAGGCCAATCCTGGCGGAATGAAGAGGATCCACTTATCGCCAACCTTCATCCGTTGCAGGGCCTCAGTCCAGCCTGCGATAACTCCGTTAACAGGAAACTCGATTGGCTCATTGCGTTTGATCGAGCTATCGAAAACGGTCCCATCGAGCAACTTACCTTCGTAATGAACCTTGACCGTGCTGGTCAACGTCGGTGTCTTGCCTTTTCCTGCCTTGACCACGCGATACTGAAGCCCAGACTTGGTTGTCTGAACCCCTTCAGCTTCCTTGTTGGTCTTCAAGAACTCGTTGGCTTTCTCCATGTTCTTTCGTCCCGATTCAATCATCTTCTTCTGAATCCGCTCTTGGAGCGACATGAAGGCGGCTTTGAGCTGCTCGTCGTTGAGCTTTGCCTTCTTGGTCAATGCGTCGATGAAGCCATCGGCGAACTCTTTGCTGTCGAAGTCCTTGTCGTCGAGCCCTGCTCCCGACATGTCCTTGCCAACCTTCCATCCCAATGCGTAACTTTTCGCGTCTTTCAATCCCGTGTTCCCTTGGTCGAGTGTGACGACTCGCGGAGCATCTTGTGCCAAGGCGGAAGCCCCGGAGAACACAAGCCCGATCGCCGCCATCGCTTGGAAGCAAACTAATACCTTAAGGTTTTTGATGGTCATGTCTTTGAATGTCCTTGGATGCTGAAAATCCTGCTTGGCATCCAGAAATCAAAGGCATCGAGACCTTGCGACTCAGGATCCGCGCTCTGTTCGAGCATACTAGTGATGAAAATGGTGCCAATCGATTACAATTCGCTTGTCGCTATCCATTTGAGGATGACAAAAGACTAGCGAACGCGACGTCGAAATTATAGACCATTTGCCGTGAAAAATTCCCTTGCAAACTAGGATAAACCTCCCGTGAAAGCTCTTTTGCTCAGCGAAATCAAGAAGCTGGAAGTCGTTGAAATCCCAAAGCCAGAGATCGGACCCGATGATTTATTGGTTTCCGTGCGAGCTTGCGGAATCTGCGGCAGCGACATCCATGGATTCGACGGCAGCTCCGGCCGCCGCATTCCGCCCTTGGTCATGGGACACGAAGCCGCAGGGATAGTCGAAGCGGTCGGCGCTCATGTCACCAAATTTCGGATCGGCGATCGCATCACCTTCGATTCCACGGTTTCCTGCGGTAAATGCCATTTTTGCCGCTCAGGATCGATCAATCTCTGCGAGAACCGACAAGTTCTCGGGGTGTCTTGCAAAGAATTTCGCCGCCAAGGAGCATTCGCGGAGTATGTTTCCGTCCCTCAGAACATCGCATACCACATCCCTGAGTCGCTCCCCTTTGAACACGCCGCCATGATCGAGGCCGTATCAATCGCTGTCCACGCGACCAACCGCACACCACGATGCTTGGGTGGTTCCGTCGTGGTCGTCGGCTCAGGCATGATCGGACTGCTTTGCATCCAAACTCTCAAACTTTCCGGCTTCTCAAAAGTCATCGCCGTCGACCTCGAAGACGAAAAACTGGAATTGGCCAAAAAACTAGGAGCCACGCACACCCTCAACGCGCGAACCGCAGATCCCGTTGCAGCGATCCTCGGTTGGACCGACGGCCGAGGTGCCGATGCCGCCATGGAAGTCGTCGGAGCCAACAAACCGGTCCAAACCTGCTTCCAAGTCGTCCGACGCGGTGGCTCCGTGACCCTCGTCGGAAACCTCACCCCTGTCGTCGAACTGCCGCTGCAAACCATCGTGACGCGGGAACTGTCCGTCTACGGCTCTTGTGCCTCCAACGGGGAAATCCCTCAATGCATCGAACTGCTAGCCAGCGGAGCCATCCAAGTCGCTCCGTTGATCACGGCCATGACAAACCTCGAAGAAACCGCCTCTTGGTTCGATCGACTCTATGCGGGTGAAAAAGGTGCCATGAAAGTCATCGTACGGCCAAACCAATAGCGTACGGCAAAACCGATAGCGTCGGTACCAATCCTGTCACGCGAGCAATTGCGCTCCCAGTTGGCTTCGACAAGCCCCCAAAACGCTCGCTACTACCTCGTCCGCTTGCTCGCTCCGAAGCGTGTCTGTCGCGCTTTGGAGTTTGAGCGTCAACAGCACTCGCTTCTTGCCAGCACCATCGCGATTCGTGTCTCGATAGATCTCGCGGAATAGGATATCGACGCACAATGGCCCGGCCGATTGCGAGATGACTCCTTGCAACGATTGCCACTGCAATGCTTCGTCGACGACCAAATTGAGATCGCGCTCAATGGCCGGAAACGGAACAACATCGCGGACACGAGGCACCAACTGTGCATGTTGCAACAACAAATCCAAATTCGTTTCACCAAGTGTCACGGCCCCATCGAGTTTGAGCGACTGGCTCAATGAACGCGACAAACTTCCGATCCAACACAGCATCGTCTCGCCCGCCATCCAAGCGATACCACTTCCTGACTCGAGAAAATCCCAACTGACTTTAGTCTCAGAAAGCTTTGGTGTGTCGCTACCAACACCCCATACGCGATGAAGGATTTCTTCGAATACGCCTCGTACTATCCGCAGTTCACTCTCAGCGATGCATCCGAGATTCAATTGTTCGCGGGGAAGCTGATTGCCATTTGGTAAATACACGTTCGCCGTCTCGAACAATCGCACATCGCGATTGCTTTGGGATTGGTTGTGAAGTCGTGCTGCGATCAAACTCGGAATCAAAGAACGACGAAGGATACTCGCCCCTTCAAGGAGCGGGACCATAGTCGCCAAGGGTGCTTCGCTCGACCAAGGTGAAATCCGATCGGCTGGGCCGCGTCCGATCAAACTCGGGTTGAGGGTTTCGTCAAATCCTGCCGCAGTAGCAACATTCCGCAGCGTGCTCATCACGATGTCTTTCGGACGGCGCATCGATGCCACCATGGGTACCATGGCATCTTCTGGAATCTGCTCGTAACCGTAAATCCGTGCGACTTCCTCAATCAAATCGACTTCACGCGGAAGATCTTGTCGAAACGATGGAGGCGCCACCGTGCAATGTTGCTCGCCAACTTTGGTTATTTCACAGCCGAGTCGCTTCAAAATATCGCAACTGGTCTCCCACGGAATCTCGATCCCGAGCACGCGTACGATTTGGGATTTGCGCAGTTCGATCTCGGGCAAATTCGTTTGCACGGGATTGGTATCCAAAACCCCATCGAGCAATTCGCCACCCGCTGTTGCCAAGATCAATTCGCAGCACCGACGGGACGCCCAATCCAATTGGTTGGGGTCGATGCGACGTTCGTAGCGATGGGATGACGGCGAATGCAATTTCAGCTTGCGAGCTGCACGCCGAATCGACATCGGTGCGAAACTCGCCGACTCGATCAAAAGGTCGGTCGTGGTATCGGAAACCTCACTCTCCGCTCCACCCATCACGCCCCCCAAAGCCACCGCGCGCTCCGCATCGGCGATGACGACCATCTGAGAATCGAGAACGTAGGTCTTGTGATCGATCGCCAGAAAATTTTCTTTATCAGCAGCGGGGCGAACGATGATTTTACCACCGCGGATATGCGCAAGATCAAACGCATGCAGCGGCTGGCCACACTCCATCATGACGTAATTCGTCGCATCCACGACGTTGTTGATCGTCTTGATTCCAATCGCGCGCAATCGCTTGGCAAGCCACTCCGGGCTCGGCCCAATCTTGACGCCCCGAATCACTCGAGCCGTGTATCGTGGACATGCGTCTTGAAAAAGGTTCTCGAGTTGCAGGACGCTTGCGATCGAGCTTTTGGCAGTAGCAGGTCTGGGCTGCGGAACAACCAATGGGACTCGATAGAGCACCGAAGCTTCGCGAGCGATCCCGATATGCCCCAAGCAATCAGCGCGATTGCTGGTCACCTCGAGATCGATGACCGGTACCCCTTCGACAATTTCCGTTCCCTCGTGATTCAAACCCGACATGGCCCAGCGGGAGACGATTTCTTCCAGCGGGCAGTCGATCTTCACGTAGTCCGAGAGCCAGTCCCAAGAAATCAACATGACAGAACTCGATCTTTAACAGAACACGCTTGTTAAGAAGCGAATTGACGAAGGAAGCGAACGTCGCTTCGATACAAATCGCGGATGTCCGTGATCCCAAAGCGACGCATACACAATCGCTCCACTCCGAGTCCGAACGCGAATCCAGACCACTTCTCCGGATCGATATTCACCGATGCGAAGACATTGGGGTCGACCATCCCTGCGCCGCCAAACTCAATCCACTGACCATTCCACCAGTAATCAACTTCGACACTCGGTTCCGTGAACGGAAAAAACGATGGCCGAAATCGAACGTTAACATCACCACCCAAATAACTGGTTGCGAACAGCCGCAGCACGCTCTTGAGTTGTGTCATTGTCACGTTCCGATCCACCCAAAGACCTTCCATCTGATGGAACATGGGAAAATGGGTTGCATCAGGTGCATCGGGCCGGTAGACGCGTCCCAAGGAGATGATCCGCAGCGGCAGCGGTTGCGACTCCATCACTCGGATCTGAACCGTGCTGGTCTGGCTGCGCATCAATCGTGCTGCAGGAGCCGAATTGCCAACAGGATCTGCGTTCTTTGCCGTGGCCAAATAGAAGTTATCAAGCGGATCGCGGGCTGGGTGATCGTCGGGAATATTCAATGCGACGAAGTTGTGCCATTCGTCTTCGATCTCAGGCCCCTCGGTCACCGAGAACCCAAGCCGCCCCATGATCTCCTTAAGATGCTCAAGCGTTTGCGTGATTGGATGAACAGATCCAATCCGCGGTCGAAGCCCGGGCAGAGTCGGATCGGTCGCGGGTTGTGCCGATTTCGCAGCTCCCCCTGACGCGAATCGATCAGACGCCCCATCGAGGGCGGCTTGCAATGCCTCACGCACCTCGTTGAATCGCTTGCCTGCAGCAGGACGATCCTCAGGTGCAACCTCCGAGAGCATCTTCTGAACACTCTTGAGCGCACCGTTCTTCGCACCGACGAACTTCACGCGAAGCTGCTCAAGAGCCTCTGCGGAATCCACCGATTGCAGCGACACTCGAGCTTCCTCGAGCATCGTCTCCAGACTGTTGACGAAGCGATCTAACGCCATGCTTGAAGGTTCGCTGACTAGGCAGCTGCCTGCTGCGCTTCCAAGGCCTTCTTCACAACGGCAACCACCACTTCGAAGCCGCTTGGGTCGTGGATCGCCATTTCGGAAAGCTGCTTGCGATCCAGCTCGATGTTCGCCAAAACGAGCCCAGCGATAAATTGGCTGTAGCGGAGACCATGAAGCCGCGCTGCTGCGTTCAAACGGGTGATCCATAATCGACGGAAATCACGGCGACGGCGTCGTCGGTCACGATACGCAAATCGACCGGCACGCACCAAGTTTTCCTTGGCGGTCCGATAGAGCCTTCTACGTCCACCAACGTACCCCTCGGCACGTTGGAACAAGCGTCGCTTCGCCTGACGGCGTGCGGAACCTTTTCTCGTTCTCATCGAAACACTTCACTACTGGTTGAGCGTCTCAGGTCTCCGCGACTTCTGATCGAAAATCAGAATCAGACTGGCCCAATCATGGTCTCAGTCGCGGTCGTTAATACCCAGACACTTGGTTTTTAAAGGGCCAGTTCTCTCGACACAGAAACGACTTAGTAGCTGTTTCCGTGCAGCGCATCCGTGATAGCGCGGGTCATCGTCGGCTCCAGAACTCGCGTTCCTCGGAGTTTTCGAATCTTCTTAGCCGGCTTGCTGATCGCCAAATGGCTCGTACCGCACTTGCGGTGCTTTACTTTGCCCGTTGCGGTCAATCGGAATCGCTTCTTGGTCGACTTGTGAGTTTTTTGTTTGGTCATGGGTGACAACAGCTTTTAAGAGCTCATTTTCAGTGGTTTTTCAAGGGAGCGGACCATCGCTGGATACGAATCAGCAACGTCTCCCAACCCGCGGCGAACCAACATCAGCGACATCTCGATGGAAACACCGATCAGGTCGCACCGAAAAAACGATTCGGTCAGGGGGGAAAAGTTTAGCTAGTTGCGTGAAAACCTCCAAGAGGAAATCTTGGAAACTCAAGGTACCCATCCCGGGGACTTTCGTACTCGAAGCCCCCAGGCTCGAAGAGCCCCCACCCTTTTGGCGGGAAACTATGCGGCGCTTTGAAACTCGGTTTCCCCCGCGGGCAGATGCGGGGATCGGTGCGCCCGATCAAAACGGCGCCGCATTTGGTGCCGAACAATCAGAAAAAACCTGCCGACAGGGTGATGCTTGGACGCCCTCGGCTCAAAGACACGCCCCAGAGGTCCTGCCAGGATCGCGGGGAGCAAAACCAGCTCGGAGATGACACCGGCGATCAAAATGGTCAACATCAACCATCCGAAACGCTGCGTCGGGGTGAACGTGCTAAAGGCAAACACGGACAACCCCAAACCACTGATGCATGCGGCTTGCAAGGTCGGCGTTCCGCACTGGCTATAAGACGCGATGATGGCAGCACGCCGATCTCTGAGGGTCAACACGTTGCCACGGTACCACGACAAGAAGTGAATCGTATCGTCGACGGCGACCCCCAACGCGATGCTGGCGGTCATCATGGATCCAATATCGATTGCAATCCCGAGCCAACCCATCAATCCAAAGATGAAAATGACCGGGACGATATTCGGGATCATCGCGACCAATCCACCCCGAAGACTCCTCGAGACGAAGATCATCAGTGGCGTGATCGTCAGGAAGGACCACATGGTGCTTTCCATCAAGCTTTGCAGCAATGCTCGCTGGGCTTTGTAAACAATGGGAACGACCCCGGTATACACCGACGACACCCAATGATTGGGCGACAATGGATCGGTCGATTCGAGATCGATGACCTTGTTGAGTGCCATCCCCAGCGTTCGGACTTCGGAATCGCTGAACGCCCCGGCGAGTACGATCGCATCGTAATCTTCGAGCTCCTGCAGCTGTACGAGAGGCATCGGCTTCGAATCAAAATTTGCACGGGCTACCTTGATTCTCGCATTGGTCAGCAACGCCGAAATCTCATCCGATCGAATCTTCGCCGTGGGGAAGGATTCCCCCGACTCCTGATCGATCACAGACGGATCCCAAATCATCACCTTCTTGCCAGCGAATTTGGCATCCCCAGTCCACGCTGAGATGCGTCTCAAAATCTGCACACGATCCGAATGGGCTTCGAGGATTGGATTCACGACATCGCTCAAGCTATGCACAAACCGGCCATAGTCGACCCCTTGGAACGCCGCGACTCGCAAACTGATCCGCCAGAGTTCATTCCCATTGTCGGGGTCGATCCGCAAGAATCCAGACTTTTTGAACTCTTCACGCTTCGATTCCAACGTGGAGTTGTAAACACGCCGTTCTATCAGCTTTTGCGTGCTGGTTCCTTTGGTAGGTAGAGAAGGAGCAAATGTCGCTGCCGACAAACTGCGGCCAACCCAACCGTGACCAGGCTCACCAAATTTCTGATTGATGGCGTCTTGGATCCTGAGCGTCGTTTCCATCCGCTCCAAGAACGTCAAACGTCCCAGGTCCTCAATGCGAGGCTCGCCGGTTGTGTCCTCGACGTTTGCAATACTGTCCTTGTCGAACTCGAGAACAATCTCAAGCGGAACCAACATCCCCAAGTTCTTTTCCAGCCAACGGTAATCCTTGAGGATGCGAGCACTGGAGTCAAACAGTTCCAGCAAATCGATGCTGGTGCGTGTCTTGGTGAGCCCAAATCCGATGATTCCGCAGACAAGAATGCTTCCAATCGAAACGCTGACGTGATTGCGAACGATAAGTCCTGAGAATGCCGCCCAAAACCGCTCGCTGAGGGTCTGCTGTGCTGCCGCCCCCAACGCCGCGTTCGCCTTGGCCTTCGCAATTTCGGCGGGATCCTTCACCCATCGCTTTGCGTACCCCAATATATGGAGCGCCGATGGCAGCAACAGGAACAACACCAAATTCAAAATCATCACGCCGGACGCAGAGTACATCCCGAACTTGCGAATCGGAACCAACTCGCTCGCACACAGCGACAACAAACCGAACGCTGTCGTCACCGAGCAAAGGATCGCTGGCTTGAGTGCATGAATCACCGCTCGCTCTGTGGAACCCTTCAGCCCCCCTTCGCGAACCGCATCCTTGTAATAGTTGATGAAGTGAACGGCACCAGAGATCGCTAGCACATAAACCAGAGAAGGCATCGACAAAACAATCGCGTCGACGGTCTCGCCGGTCGCCCAAATAATCGCCAAGGACGCAGCAGCGCTGGTGACTGAACACATGAAAACGATCCAAGTCAGCAAAGCGCTTCGCAAGGACCACCACGCGAGGAACAGGCCAAGAAGCCCCGAGAGGCCGGCTAGCCGAACGAGCGTGCGTTCCCCCTCTTCGTCGATCGCGATGTTATCGACCGGAGGACCGCCCAAGTGGATGTCGGCCTCCGCGAGACCAACATCGGCAACGATCCGACGCAATACCCCTGGAGGAATGCTGGGACGGAAAATACGGTACTGCCCACGCCCCAAAATGGGTTTGAGCTTCCCAGACGTAGCAGGATCCAAAGAAACCATCACGCATGTTTGACGACCATCCGGACCGAGCAATGCTCCCTTGAGCCGCTCAACGGCCTCGGCATGGGTCAACGGATGCTGACCGGTTGTCAACTGCTCGAGTAAGGTTCGGCCCGACTGGGCACCCTTAAAATACTTCTTCGCTTCGACAGCATCGATGTCATTCGGATCGACGTTCTCCGGGACGAGCTTCGAGATCAACTCCGCGATCCGTGGGTCGTCCTGGTCGGGGTGCGATGGATCCTCACCGAGCTTGCATCCCTCCCAACTGATCAAGATAAACTGATCCGACGGGAAATTCTTGCGGAATCGAGAAAGCTCGCCGGTTTCCGAGAAGGACTTCGGAAGCCAATCCTCAACTTTGTTCACATTGCTTTGAACGGCTAACCCCGCGCCGTAGAACGCAAAGGGTACGCACGCCAAGCTCAAGATGAGGACCAGCCACCCCCATCGGTCGTAAAATGTTTTCTGGCTCGATAAGTCTTTTTGCACTTCGATGCCTTCGCTGGGCCCAAGGAGTCGGGCATGTGTTGGAGTGCTGCTGGAGCCTATCAAGCGTCGGAAAAACACCCGATGACCGCCCAGTTTCCGCGGACGAGGAGTCCGAGTTTACAAAACCTAGTCTGATTTCAACAGTTTGAAAATCGAGTTCCTGGCAGAAAATCCGCTGAAGGCGTCGCATCAGGAAAAAGGGGTAAAGAGTACCGCCTCGGACCTCCTTGCCCATCTCCTGAAACCATTCCCTGGTTTCCCCGGCCATTCCTAGACCTCCCCATTTCCATCGACACCCTAGCCCCAGCGGTTTGACAAATTCCTTGCATTCTTGGGGGGCAACACCAATTTTCCCCTCCCCCAATCCAATTCAAAAACTTTTTTTCGCATCAAAAACTGCGAAAAACATTCGGGAAAAAACGCATGCTAAGGAGTCTGATCGGCATCACCCGAACCTTCCTTATTGAAATTCAGTCTCAATTAAAGTACGATTACCGACGATCAGTGATGAAGAGAAGTTCATCGGAGTTCCGTTGATGATCAGTCCAACCGCCGTCGTGCCAGTCCCCGTCGAGTATCTCTCTCCCGAGTGCGAGGGCATTGTTGTCGAGTTGGCTGGCGAGGAACCCAACATCCATCGTCTCGAGGAGATGGGAATTCGGTGTGGCTGCCGTATCCGAATGCTGTGCCCAGGTGAAACTTGTTTGCTGGCGATCGAAGGCAAAAAGATGTGCTTGAGACTCGGCGGTTCGGCTGAGATCTTTGTTTGCCCAGTCGCTAACTCTGGTCCGGATGCAGCAGGCGACACGGCTGCTATTCGCGACTCCAAAGTTCGCGCCCCCAAGTAGCTTTTCGTAGTGCCCCTACCGCACACGGAGGGGATGAGCGCTGATTGAGGGCATGAGCGCTGATTGAGGGCGTGGTCCTCGAGCGGACCGCACAACGAGCAACTCTTACTCCTATCCATCGGAATCGCGTCTTCTTATGCTGCCGTCTCGGATGACTTTGAGCGAACTCCAAATCGGCGAGACAGGTGTGATCGCTGACGTTGTTGGTTCCGACAATGTCGCCGCAAGATTGCTCGAAATGGGACTTCTTCCTGGAGAAACGATCGAGGTGATCGGTCGCGCACCGATGGGGGACCCCACTGAGTACTCGGTCGTCGGCTATCGGATTAGCCTTAGGAAAGTAGAATCGGCCCGGGTTCAAGTCGACAAAGCATCATGAAACAAACCCCTGCCACGGTCGCTTTGATCGGCAACCCCAATACGGGCAAAAGCAGTTTGTTCAATGCCTTGTGTGGCAGCAAGGCTCGCGTTGGCAACTATCCCGGCGTTACCGTTGAGCATAAAACGGGTCGAATGATCCCGTTGGCGAATGCAGAGCTTTCGGCCCATGCCGGATCCAACCGCAAGCCGGCCAAACTCGATGCAACGGGTTCCAACTCTCAACCCTCAAGCGGTAACGACCGCTTCAGCCATGAACTCGGAAGCCGCGAGATCGATATGGTGGATCTCCCCGGCACCTACTCGTTGGCTGCACGCTCCGCGGATGAAGCGGTTTCGGTCGATGTACTTTCTGGAAACATGCCCGGTGTTCGACGTCCCGATGCGGTTGTCGTGATAGTCGATGCGACCAACATCGAACGGAATCTTTATCTTTTCAGCCAAGTCATCGAATTGGGGCTTCCGACAATTTTGGTCTTGAACATGTGGGATCGCGTGGAACCCACCGGCATTACCGTTGACATCCCCAATCTCGCGAGAGGATTAGGGGTCCCGATCGTTTGCACTTGCGCCTCCAAACGCTCCGGCATCGATCTGTTGCGACTCGAGATTTATCGCGCGGTGGGAGCTTTGAGCCCAACCGTCATGCCGAGCCCTGCTACGCCATCGACTGCGCAGCTTCAACCAGCAATTCCAACTCCCTCCGAGTATGCGAGCGCTGGTTTCCCAGACGCATTTCGAACGGAAGTTGAATCCTTGGGCAATTGGCTGCGCGGAGCTGGCGTTGCGGTCGATTCCTTTCAAGTCCAACGGTTGCTGATCGACGATGCAGCTGGATTATCGCATCGAGTGATTCCACAAGCTCTCACGAAAACCTTTACGGAGCAATTGACGTCCGCCAAAGCACGACTGAACGACGTGGGGGTATCTGGCCCCCTGTTTGAGACGCGCGCTCGTTACGGATGGATTAAGAAAAAAACATCCGGCTTGATCACTCGCACAAACTCGCCCCAAAAATCGAACAGCGATTGGATCGATCGATGGCTTACCCATCGTTGGTTCGGACTCCTCTTTTTTGTGGCGATCATGTTTCTCGTATTCCAGTCGATCACCTTGGTTGCAAGCTGGCCGATGGCTTGGATCGATGACGCTCAGAACTGGCTCGGCGCTACTGTCGAAGGCTTCTTGGCACCCGGACCTTTGCGCAGCCTGCTTGTCGATGGTGTCATCGCAGGCGTTGGCTCAGTCATTATCTTTCTCCCCCAAATTGCGATCTTGTTCTTTTTCATCGCGATCCTCGAGGATTGCGGCTACATGTCGCGAGCAGCATTCGTGATGGACAAGTTCATGTCTTCCATAGGTATGAGCGGCAAATCCTTCCTTCCGCTAATGTCTTCGTTCGCATGCGCGATCCCTGGCATTATGGCCACTCGAACCATCGATAACCGCAAGGACCGAATGGTAACACTCCTAGTCGCGCCTCTGATGAGTTGCTCGGCCCGATTGCCTGTGTATGTGCTGATGGTCTCCGCTTTTGTACCGGACTTGCGTTACGCAGGAGGCTGGCTAAGCCTTCAGGGGTTTGTGCTGTTTGCAATGCAGTCCTTGGGAGCATTGGTAGCCATCCCCGTGGCTTGGCTGCTCAAGCGGTTCTTCTTCCAAGGCGAAACATCGACCTTCATCATGGAATTGTCCAGTTACAAATGGCCCAGCTGGCGAGTGATCGTTGCTCGCGTTTGGGAACGTGTCCTTTCGTTCATTTCGCGCGCAGGTACCCTGATCTTTATCACTTCGGTCTTAGTCTGGGCCGCAGCCTATTTCCCGATGAGCCATGCGACGGTCAACAAATCGTTGACTGAACTTGAGGCGATGCGACTCGCCCCCGACAGCAGCGCGGAGTCGATTGCCCAATTAGAAGACTCCATCAATCGCGAACGAAGCCGCTTGATCGAAGGGAGTTTCCTTGGTGTCGCCGGCCACACGCTCGAGCCGATCGTCAAACCGCTCGGTTGGGACGGCAGAATCGGTATCGCAGTCCTCGCTTCCTTCCCCGCTCGAGAAGTGATCATCGCTACGCTTGGGACGATTTATGCACTAGGCGGCGAAGCCACCGAGGAACACGATGGCTTGAAGTCGCAAATGCGGGCTGCAACGTGGCCCGATGGCTCGCCTGTTTTCACGCTTGCGACCGCGTTATCTATCATGGTCTTTTTTGCTTTGTGCGCGCAATGCGCCTCGACCCTGATGACGATCCGCCGAGAGACCAACTCATGGCGATGGCCAATCTTCTCGTTTGTATACATGACCACACTGGCTTACCTAGGTGCGATGCTAACGTACCATTTGGTCAAGCTGTGGCTGTGATTTGTGTTTACAATCTTAAATCCTCGTCGCTGATTCCCTAACAGATCTTCTCACTGACAGATCCGATCCCACCAATACCCAACGGATCCCACCAATACCCAACGGATCCCACCAATACCCAACGGACCCCACCAATACCCAACGGACTCCACCGTATGCCATACGTTCCCCCTGAATCCGAACCAAGCTCAGGGGCCCAGCCTGCCGCGGTACCAAACCTCGAGGTACAGCCTCGCCCTTCGAATGTAGCGACCGACTATCCCGAGTTTCGACTGCTGATGGGAGCACACGCGTGCGCCACGATGTGCACTCGTATTCTGTTTTTTTGGGCCCCCTTTGCGATCGCCAAGGAATACCCAAACGAGCCTCTTTACTTGGGGTTGCTCGGATTGGTCCAAGCCATCCCGGCGTTGAGTCTGGCAATTATTGGTGGCTATGTTGCGGATAAATTCGATCGTAGGAATTTGCTCCGATCCACGTTAACACTTCAGTTGCTATCGGCCTGCGGAATGGCCGGCGCATCGTACCTGACCGGTTCCTCGATGCTTATCGCGATCTTCTTTTGCATGTTCTGCCTGGGCGTAGCCCGCGGGTTTGCCGAACCGACCATGCCGAGCTTAGAAGCCCAAATTGTCCCTAGGCTTGCGGCGGTCAGCGCTGCAACATGGACGACGATCGTCTGGCACGCGTGCGCTGTCTTTGCACCACTTCTCGCTGGAGCCTTGGTGCAATACGTAGGTAACTTATCAGCGTTCCTATGCAGCATCGTCTTCGCAGCAGGCGCTTTGGTATTCATCTCGAAAGTCGGCACCAAACCCTTGCCGAGTAGATCGGCCCCCCCCTCCTCGAAGTCGGCCAATAACGAGTCGGTGCTCGAATCGATTTCCGCCGGATGGCGATATGTTTTAAAACGCCAGATACTGTGGAGTTCTATGGCGCTAGATCTTTTTGCCGTTCTCTTTGGTGGTGCGATCGCGATGTTACCGCTGTATGCAGAACACATCTTGCACATAGGCCCGGTTGGACTCGGTGCGCTCAGCGCGGCCCCGATGCTGGGAGCTTTGACCTGCGCCATGCTTTGCATCCGATTCCCCCCTCGCGCGTACGCGGGCAAGATCCTTCTCAGCAGTATCTTTGGATTCGGCATCTGCATGATCGTCTTCGCTCTCTCCAAAAGCTTTTATCTTTCCTGCGCCGCTTTGTTCCTGAGCGGTGTGCTCGATGGCGTGAGCGTGGTCATCCGAAAATCGATCCTGAGGCTCTATTCGCCGGATCACATGCGAGGCCGCATTGCAGCGGTGAACTCGGTTTTCATCGGAGCCTCCAATGAATTGGGGGAACTGGAAAGCGGTGTTGCCGCTCACTTGCTGGGGTTGGTCCCGAGCGTCTGGCTCGGTGGCTTAACCACCCTGGTTATCGTCGTTTCGGTAGCCATCTTTGGCAAAGAAGTACGCGAGTTCGACATGCGCCGAATTCACAACGACGACGAACCGCATTCGTAGAAAGCTCCCGGGGCAGCCCCCGCTATCATAGTCGTGGCGCGAGAATCGAGTTGCGGTTGCAATTGCTCGCAGAGCCATGCCGCTTGATCGTCGTCTTTTGCAATCGCGAAGACCGTCGGCCCCCAACTCGATTGCCCGACCCCTTCGAACCCCAACCGTTGTAGCGAAGCGATCGCACTCGCAATGCGTTCTGATCGGTAAATGCCTCCCTGAAGCGGACGGAACACTTCACCCGCCATCGCACCGTAACGCCCAATGGCTCGACTCGCTGCACTCCAATCCTGCGCCTCCATGGCGGGCAAAAGCTCTTCGCTTACCGCTCGAAGCATCGGTTCGCGAAATG
Source organism: uncultured Pirellula sp. (assembly GCA_903892355.1). Classification (GTDB taxonomy): domain Bacteria; phylum Planctomycetota; class Planctomycetia; order Pirellulales; family Pirellulaceae; genus JBKCUI01. The sequence continues at coordinate 144,569 of CAITIE010000091.1, forward strand.
GATTGGGCTGCTTTGCGCACTCGTGGAACATCTCGACTTCCTTGTCCCCAGATTCTCCAACATACGATCGATCGCAAACCAGGACGACGCGCCAGGAACTCGGGAATGGAACCGTCGAGGTTCGTTGAATGGTTGTTCCCTCTGGCGATGATTGAGCTCCGAGGTCGAGCACCATTCCGCCTCTGAGAAATCCTTGAAGTCCAATGTAAGAGCGTTTACCCCGTTCCGCTTGACCGGCCAATGCTGCAACATCCTCAAACAATGAGGAAACGGGAGCGGTGATAGGGTCGCTGGAGATCGTGGGTATGCGACCCGTCGTTGGTGGTACGCAGGCCTCTGCCGCCGCAAGCAGTGCGGTAACAGAACACGCGAACTGGGTTCCTGAACCCAATCCCACATGGGCTTCGGGTGCATGAAACACTCGGATCTCTCTTAAAGGGATCTTTCGAATAGACAATGAGGATGTTGCCGATCGCCCAAACCGATGACGCAGCACCTGTCGGACTCTGGGCTCCCAGTAATCGGTGGCATCGATGCGAACCTCGTCGATGCTTTCAACAATTCCAGTCCGACCAGAGATGATGGCAACCGGTCGATCGACCATCATGCCGAGACCACCGTAGCAGTGGGGCTCACCTGGACAAATCTCCATCAGACCGAAATGCAATCGGGAATAGGATTGGACGGCAACATGATGAGTCGCAACATGACCGGTCGGTACGTCAGTGGTGTTCGAGTTCTCCATATTCACGGTCTGGCGGATCAAGCCCCAGTTTCTACCTCGACCGGGGCGACCACGAGGACATCCTCTTTTTTCCCGGTCCAGGTTGGCAGATCGGTTTTCGATGCGATCCACCCTGCATGGACCAAAGTTCCGCGCGAGCCAGAAGACCCCCCGCTGCTATTGGCTCCGGTGCTATTGGTTCCGGTGCTATTGGTTCCGCTGCTCAAAACGCGCCAACGGATCGGGGAGGCTTGGCCTGGGATCTCGATCCGAGCACCTTCCGCGTCATCCACCAACCTCTTCAAACCGAAGACTCTGTCCATGGCCTTTCGGGTATCCCTTAAGACGTTTCGGGCTGCTCCTCCGATTTGCTCATCGGAGTAGTCATCCAGAGACTCATGGACCAAGTCCAACAATCGGGCATCGCGTTGAAGAACCGCGAGCAGCGTTACCGCATCATTCCGGGCGTGATCGTTCCGGGCGTGATCGTTCCAGGCGTTACCATGGCGAGCCAACGCTGGGGTTGGGCGGTTCGAACCATCGCTGGCCGCTTCAACTGCGGCCGGCTTTGTTACCGCAGCAGCGTTCGCAGGGCTGCTATTTCCCGCGAGTGCATTTCGGATACGCTCGGCGGAATCCGCACGGAACAACGCAGCAAAGAAGGCTCGGAAGGCGAGGGATATGCGCATCTTGGAAAAGTACTATCGTAGGACAGAATTGTTGAATAGACAGGCGGTGTCGATGGGCACTTATGCAGGCCTCCTGACCAACCCAAACAGCGTGGAACAACCGGGGCAATCCACACGCAAGCTCCGATCCTGCAAACCGATGGCCACACTTGGACTGGGTCCAATATAACCTTCCGTCCGCCGATTCGGCAGTGCGTCACACTTGGGGGCTATGGTATATTTTGCCACGGCGAGGAACACTATTCAGGGGAACGATGCGTGAGGAAACGTGTGGGAAACTCGAATCCTTCCAATTGGATGCAGTTGGGAACCAAAGGAGCGGTTCGATCGGAACAGCCCACGCGCCGGGATTACCAAACCCGGCTTGCCCAACTCCTTTGTGCCCCAACCCATCAGTGGAAAGACCGTCGGGACAGGCAGTCCCACATCGCGAAGCAAGTACTTGAAAAATCGACCACATTGGACCATGCAAACTTTCGCAAAATCTCTCGGCAGGACTTGGAATGCATGGCCGAAGCATACGATCGTCTTTTTTTGGGTGGTCTCTGCCTGCCCCTGGCTCGGTCGTACGGACTCTCGTTCCGACTCAGTTCGAGGATGACGCGTGCAGGCGGTAAAACCACGCGCCAGGTTTTTCGCTCCTTGACGGGCAGACCTGCAATCACCAAGTATGAAATCGCTCTCTCAACCAGTTTACTGTTCCAGTCGTTTCGAAAACCCGGAGAGAAAAATCGCGTGTGCGGCATCCTCTGCCAAGACCGGCTTTCCGCGATGCAACGGGTCGTCGAGCACGAATTGATCCATCTGTGCGAAATGTTGGTTTGGGTCCAAAGCGACTGCGCCGCCGGGCGATTCCAAGGGATCGCGCAGAGCCTCTTCGGCCACACCGAGCATCGGCATGAATTGGTTACCCAACAAGAACGAGCCGCAAAGGATTTCAACATTCCCCTCGGTGCGAAGGTTGAGTTTTCGCTAAATGGCCACCGTTTGGCAGGATTTGTCAACCGAATTACCTCTCGGGCGACCGTCTTGGTTCCCGATCCGTCCGGTACACGGTACAACGATGGTCGGAATTATCGCAAGTACTACGTTCCGATCCATCGTTTACGGCGGATCCGCTAATACCCTTTCCCTTTCAATTCGCATGAGAAGTCTGACCACGATCGAAGGACAGTCGCGAGCCGAGTCGTTCGTCGCTTACCTGTTAACCCAAAACATCTCGACCCATGTCGAGCCGGCCAATGACTCGCCATCGAAATGGGAGGTTTGGATTCGAGACGAGGATCGCATGCAGCAAGCACTCGCAGAACTGCGCGATTTCGAGGCCAATCCCGATGACCCGAAGTACCTTCAAGCGGTCAAGGACGCACGGACGATTCTGCGCGAGCAACGCGACGAAGTCCGATCGCGGCAACGGAATATCCAGACCACGCGCGACATCAATCGCAATTCCATGTTCGGGGGATCGATCCCCCCGCTGACACTGACGTTGGTCATCCTCTGCTCTGTGCTCAGCTTGCTCTCCGAATTTTCCCGACCAAGACCAACGAACCGCTTGGGGGCATCGATCGATAAACAGTTGAAGTTTGTCGACATGGAAAAGTACGCCATGACCGGTGACCCTGCCGTGTCTCTCAAGCAGTTTCAGTGGTGGCGAATCTTTACCCCGATGTTCTTGCACGGTGATCCACTCCACCTCTTGATGAACATGTTGGCCCTCGTCTCCCTAGGTCGACTCACCGAAAGACTCGAGGGTTCCGTCCGATACGCCATCCTGATCCTCCTGTTCGCCATGGGCTCGCATCTACTCCAAGGCTTGCTCCCGGAGAATCTATTCGGGATCCAAGGGCTCTCAGGCTCGCCAAACTTCGTGGGAATCTCCGGAGTCATTATGGGACTGTTCGGCTATATCGCCGTCAAAACCTACCTTCGTAGGGACCTCGGATTCTCTATGTCACCCCAATCGTACCTTATGGTCGGAATCATCTTAGTTCTTGGCTTCGCAGGAGATGTCACCGGCAAAGCAGGCGGCTTGCAAATGGCAAACTTCGCCCACTTGGGCGGACTCGTCACAGGAATGGCCGTCGGTTGGATCATGGCCAACCCCAAATTCGATACCCGACACCGAGGGTAACGCCATCATTGGTTCAGGCGTTACGGCCATAGACCCGGTCGAGCAAGCTCCGAACGCAATCGATCAGTGCCGATAGCGATATAGGCTTGGGCAACACATGCTCAGCGTGCAATTGCCTCGCTTTGCTCAAGATATTCTCATCCAACTTCGCAGACATGAGAATGCACGGAAGACCAGGAGCGAGCGTTCGTGCCGATTCCAACGCCCGCAAACCGTCAAGCCTGGGCATATGGACGTCGAACAACGCCAAATGGATGTTGCCTCGCTCGATCACATCCAACGCCTCAATCCCGTCCGCGGCGAGACAAGTACGGTAGCCTCGGCGAGTCAGAGCCTCGTCAAGCGTGTGCCTAAAGGCAACATCATCGTCGGTAATCAGTACTCGATGATCCGTTACGTGCATGGGATCCTGCGGATGGGTTGATCCTAATTCAATTGCGATTCAATTGCGATTCAATTGCGGTTCAATTGCGGTTCAATTGCGGTTCATGAAAGGCGACGTCGAAAAAAACGACGCCCGGCGCTAGTTTACCAGTATTATTCCAATCAGTATTCTTCCAAGCGGGGATGGCTGTAATATTCCGAAGCGGGTTCGTATTCCGAAAGGGAACATCCCGAGAGGATCGTAGGAGATCGCAACTTGCCGCCACAATCGCGTTCCCCTGGCTACTTCGCAAATACCAAGGAATTATCGCTCCGTTTTACCTACGAATCAAATTCGATTCACCTCGAACAAACCCCGTTGAACCCATGACCGAGCCAAAATCGTCAAAATCGGAGTTTTGGTCCCATCTCGCTGCTGGGCTGCAATCTCGAAAGCAAGCAAACCTATGGCGATCGTTGGTACCTGCCGAGGGGATCTCCGCAACCATGATCGAGCGGAACGGGAAAAGCCTAGTCCACTTCGGTTCCAATGACTACTTGAGCCTGGCATGGCATCCCGAAGTGCGCGACCAATTCTTGTCCGCCGCAACCAAACCCAAGGTCGGAAGTGGTGCGAGCCCGCTCATCTGCGGCGCCGGCCCCGAATACCAAAACTTGGTCCACCAAATCGCATCGTGGAAAGGGCTCGATTCAGCCGTGGTCTTTTCGAGCGGATACGCGGCGAATGTAGGTGCCATTCGATCGGTGGCCTCACGCGAGGATCTTATTCTTTCCGATGCATGGAACCATGCTTGCTTGATCGATGGCTGCCAACTCTCCCGCGCCAAAGTCGTCGTCTATCCCCATGCTGATACCGATGCTCTCGAGCGGCTATTGGCCGAGCATCGATCCAATCACCGTTTTTCCTTTGTTGTGACCGATACCGTGTTCAGTATGGACGGAGATGTCGCGCCGATCGCACGTATCCATGAATTGTGCGAACAGTACGACGCCATCGGAATCGCAGACGAAGCGCATGCGAGCGGGGTTATCGGGCCGCGCGGACGAGGTGTACTCGCAGCCCATGCAATCGATAGTACCGAGCCTAAGGACAAGACACCTTTTCATGCAGAACGATGGATTCAGACCGGGACACTCAGCAAAGCCATCGGTTGCAGCGGCGGCTACGTCTGCGGTTCCGAACTTGTAACTACATGGATGATTCATCATGCCCGCTCCTGGATCTATTCGACCGCCATGCCTGCTGCCATCCTCTCCGCCGCAAGCAAAGCGATCGAGTTGCTGCAGTCGATGGACTCGCAACGGCTACAACTCGCCGCCACCAGCAACCAACTCCGCAATAGACTTCTCGAAGGCGGCTTCAAAACTCGGCTCGATTCGACGCCGATCATTCCGATCTACGTTTCCTCTCCAAGCGATGCACTTCGCGTGTCCCAACATCTCGCCGATTCGGGCTACTTCGTACCCGCCATTCGGCCGCCCACCGTCCCGCCCGACGGCTCGCTCCTTCGAGTCAGCCTGAACATCTCCCACTCCCCCGATCAGTTGGAGGGTTTGGTTCGAGCCCTCGAATCGGCAAGGCCCGAAAGCGTCCGTTAGGGCTCGCCAACCTGCTACACTCCCCAAGACCCTTGCGATCCGCCGATTCGGTTGCAGCCGTTTCATTTCCACCCCTTTTGGGAACCGTGGGCAGGGAACTTCAGTCCTGGTGAAGGCTGTCGAACTGTGTTAAAACCTCACCCGGAACGCGGGGTACATCGAAGCACAATTCCCTTGGGTTTTGCCACTTCGCTCCCACGATGGCGGCCTGTTTTTATTCGACGGACTCTGTTTTTGAGATTGAACGTATGAGCAACATTGAAAATTGCATCATCATCGGAAGCGGACCAGCAGGTTGGTCTGCCGCCATTTACGCTGCTCGAGCGAATTTGCGTCCACTCCTTTTTGAAGGGGCGATGACCGAGGAAAACCGGGTCATGGGGCGATTCCCGATGGGACAACTCGCTCAAACCACCGAAGTGGAAAACTACGCTGGGTTCCCTTCCGGAAAGCTGAAGGAGTTCCTCTCCTCAGCCATCGACCCCAGTCGGCAATACATGTTCCCACCGGTCGAAGAGCATGCGCACGCGGTAACCGGTCCCGAACTGATGGAACTGATGCGTCAACAAGCCACCAACTTTGGGACCCGAGTCATCACCGATGATGTTGTCAGCGTCGACTTCTCGAAGCAGCCTTTGGTGCTCAACACCAGCGAGAATGGCTCCTACGAAACCCGAACGGTCATCATCGCCACCGGAGCCAGCGCAAACTACCTCGGGTTGCCCAGCGAAGAAAAATTCCGAAACCGAGGGGTCAGCGCATGCGCTGTCTGCGATGGTGCTCTGCCTCGATTCCGAAACAAGTCTCTCGTGGTCGTCGGTGGCGGTGACTCCGCGGTCGAAGAAGCGAGTTACCTGACCAAGTACGCCTCGAAGGTCTACTTGCTCCTCCGACGCGGCGAGATGCGGGCGAGCAAGATCATGCAGGAACGAGCTCTGTCCAATCCAAAGATCGAGTTGGTCAAGTTCTCGGTCGTGGACGAAGTCCTTGGGGACGATGTAGATCCGCGGGTCGGTGTCACCGGCGTTCGGATCAAGAACCTGCAGACCAATGACACCAGCGTCCTCGAGGCTACCGGCATGTTCCTCGCGATCGGCCATACCCCCAACACCAAGTTCCTCGGTGGCCAAGTGGAAACGCACGAGAACGGCTATGTCGCTTGGAAGCAGCCTTATCGAACCATCACGAGTGTCCCCGGCGTCTTCGCCGCAGGAGACGTCGCGGATGATTACTACCGTCAAGCGATCACCTCTTCGGGCACAGGTTGCATGGCAGCACTCGACGCCGAACGGTTCCTCGCAAGCGCTGGATTCCACTAGTTGCGAGCCGACACGTTGAACGCTGAAGTTCCGAGATCATCCAACTTGCCAATCGTTGTTCGGGGTGCCCGCGAACACAACTTGAAGGATGTCAATCTCGTACTCCCCCGGAATCAATTTATCTGCTTCACCGGGGTCAGCGGGAGCGGCAAAAGTTCCCTCGCGTTCGACACACTCTACGCCGAAGGCCAACGCCGTTACCTCGAAAGCCTGTCGACATATGCTCGACAGTTCGTCGGCCAGTTGCCCAAACCCGACGTGGATCTCTTGTCCGGCTTGTCCCCTTCGATCTCGATCAGCCAAAAATCAACTGGGAACAACCCCCGGTCGACGGTTGGTACCATCACCGAATTGACCGACTTCCTCCGGGTTCTTTTCGCTCGTTGCGGAACCGGGTTCTGTCCAAAATGCGATTCGATGATCGCAAGCCAAACCCGGGACCAAATGATCGATCGGATCCTGGATCTCGATTCGACATCCCCCTATCTGTTCATGGCCCCGGTAATCCGCGGTCAAAAAGGGGAGCACAAGGACCTCTTCGAAGAACTCCGCCGCGCAGGATTCAACCGAGCACGCGTCGATGGAACCGTCTACCCATTGAACGATGTGCCCACCCTCGAACGGTACAACAAACACGATATCGAACTGGTAGTGGATCGTATCACCCTTTCGAAATCAAGTCGCCAACGGATCTCCGAAGCCGTCGACAACGCACTTCGCTACGGCGATGGAACCATGCTGATTTCACCGATGGTTCCCAAATCATCGCTCAAAGAATCGTCGCCCTCTCTGGCAGGGGAGTCGTCCGAGGATGGATTGCAAGATGCCGGCCAGAAGAAGAAAACAAAAGGAACGAAAAAGAAGCTCAAGAACGACAACGGCCCAAAGATCGACGACGCCACCGACGCGATCTCGCTCCAAGCCGCCGGGAGCGATACGCTCGTTTCGGATCCTCGTTGCGATGTGATCTTCTCTCAGTCGTACGCATGCTCGCAATGCGGCATATCCTACTCTCCACCCACTCCACAACTTCTCAGCTTCAACTCCCCCCAAGGCGCATGCTCGACCTGCGAAGGACTCGGGGACACCTACTCCTTTGCGGAAGATCTTCTAATCGCCGACGCGTCCAAATCGGTTCGAGCAGGTGCGATCGAGTTGATCGGCAAGTGGACCGACATGAGCAAATGGATGCGGCGATCCATCGGCGCGTTCAGCAAACTCCTCGCGTTCCGATTCAAATCGTCCAAGGACCTGATCGCCATCCCTTGGAAAAACCTCCCAACCGAACAACGCCATGCCTTGCTCTATGGCATGGGTGGGGCCCAAGTAGCTTGCAGCCGAGCTAGCTCTCGTACCGGCGTCTTTACCGGGATTGCTAACGAGTTTCTCGAGATCTATCGACAAACCTCCAACCCGATGTTCAAGGCGCGATTCGAAAAATTCATGCGGGTTGCCCATTGCACCGAATGCGATGGAACGCGACTCAACGCCCAAGCTCGCTCGTTGCGGCTAAAGTCCCTGTCGCCGGACTTCAAAAAGGATCCCTGGAAAGCGATCGGCGAATGCTCCCGCCTCTCGATCGCACAGTGCGCTGAGTTCTTTTCAAAGATCGAGCTTGAGAATACCCAAGCCATCATCGCCGAGGAAGCAATCAAAGAAATTCGGCTGCGTCTCCAATTCCTGATCGACGTAGGATTGGGGTACCTTTCGCTCGAGCGGACTGCCCCAACGCTCTCCGGGGGTGAATCGCAACGGATCCGATTGGCAAGCCAGATCGGGGCTGGGTTGGTCGGGGTGCTTTACGTGCTCGATGAACCATCGATCGGATTGCACCCTCGGGATAACGACAAATTGCTCGAGTCGCTCAAACGCCTGAGAGACTTGGGCAATACATTGATCGTGGTCGAGCACGACGAAGACACGATGCGAGCTGCAGACACTTTGGTCGATTTCGGACCAGGACCCGGAGTCCGGGGTGGTGAACTGATCACGATCGGATCCATCGACGATGTCTCCAAGAACAAACGGAGCTTGACTGGGGCATTCCTCAGTCGCCGTATGACGATCGATCGACCGGCGACGCGCCGACGCGGCAACGGACACAGCATCAAAGTACTCGGCGCATCCCACAATAACTTGATGGATATCGACGTGGAGTTCCCTCTCGGTCGGTTGATCGCGGTTACCGGCGTCAGCGGTAGCGGCAAAAGCTCGCTCGTCACCGATATCCTCACCCCGTCCCTCCGCAACGCGCTCAATCGCGCCGAAGATTCACCCGGTGCTCACCGAGGCATCGAAGGCTTAGAGTATCTCGATAAAATCATCGATATCGATCAGAGCCCCATCGGCAGAACGCCTCGCAGCAACCCGGCAACCTACACGAAACTCTTTGACGAAATTCGAGACCTTTTCGCGGAACTCCCCGAAAGCAAACGCAGAGGCTTCGCTCCCGGGACCTTTAGCTTCAATACCGAACTTGGACGCTGTACCGCGTGCGATGGGCACGGCGCAATTCGACTCGATATGGAGTTCCTCGCGGATTTATGGGTACCCTGCGCTGCGTGCGAAGGAAAACGGTACAACCGCGCCACCCTCCAAGTCCTCTTCAAGGGGAAATCGATCGCCGACTGCCTCGATCTCGATGTCCAACAAGCCCTCGAGCACTTCTCGGCGTTTCCCAAAATCGTCGACAAGTTGGAAACGCTCAGCAATGTGGGACTTGAATACCTTAAACTCGGACAACCCTCGCCGACTCTATCCGGTGGCGAAGCACAACGGATCAAGCTTTCTCGCGAACTGAGCAAACGGGCTACGGGGAAAACCCTCTATGTCCTCGATGAACCGACCACCGGCCTCCATTTCCACGATATCAACCTGCTGCTGCGAGTCCTGCAAAGCTTGGTCGACCGCGGGAACACAGTCGTTGTCGTCGAGCACAATCTCGATCTCATCCAAGCCGCCGACTGGATCATCGATCTCGGCCCCGAAGGTGGTGCGGGGGGTGGTCGCGTCGTCTGCCAAGGAACCCCCGAGCAGGTTGCAAGGAATAAAAAGTCGCAGACGGGAATCGCCCTAAAGCAGTACTTCGAACAGCACGATGGTATCCACGTGCACGGAAATACCGTTCAGAAGGGAGATACCGTTGAGAAGGAAGACACAGTTAAGAAGGTATCGCCTAAAGCCGCGGCGACCACGAAATCGAAAGCGACCAAACGGAAAGAAGACGTCCCCTTTCGAAGCCCCGCTCTGGAAGACATCTGTGTCTCTGGTGCCAAGCAACACAATTTAAAGGGGATCGATCTCACTATCCCTCGCAACACCATGACGGTCTTCTGCGGGCATAGCGGCAGCGGAAAAACATCCATGGCAATGGATACGATCTATGCCGAAGGACAACGAAGATTCGTCGAAAGCCTCAGCCCCTACGTGCGGCAGTTCGTCGGCCAAATGCCAAAACCTACGGTCGATCGTATCGATGGATTAAGTCCCGCCGTGGCCATCGAACAACGAGGACTCTCGCACACACCCCGATCCACCGTAGGTACCGTGACCGAGATCTACGACTACCTCCGAGTCTTCTTCGCCCGATTAGGACAGATGCATTGCACCCAATGCGATGCGCCGGTCAGCTCCCAAACGATCGACCAAATCATCGATCGCTGGTTTACGATCGGCAGCGAACTCCAATCCAACCGCAAAAGCGACGGCGAGAAAAAGGGCGAGAAAAAGGGTGAAAAAAAGGGCGAGAAAAAAGCTATCCGTTGCCTGCTGCTCGCTCCCCTAGCTCCACCCACCAACCAATCCCTCGCCGATTTCTTCGACGATCTGAAACGGGATGGTTTTATCCGCGTGCGTATCAATGGGATAACCTATGAGATCGACGCATTGCCGGATCTCAACAAGAAAAACCGATTAGAAATCCAAGTCGTCGTCGATCGTATCCAGCTTGATTCTGTCGATCGCAAACGATTAAGTGATAGCATCGCCACCGCGTTGGGGCTTGGTAATGGTCTGGTGCAAATGGCGGTCGCCGAGGAGCAACGCAAAGAGAACCAGTGGGTTGTGCACACATTCTCTTTGCAGCTTTCTTGCAATCATTGCGGCATCTCGTTCCAACCTTTGACGCCTCATCATTTTTCCTTCAACACCGGAGTAGGCTGGTGCCCGTCATGCCAAGGCCTCGGTGTCGAAACCGGAACCGATCCCGCATCGTTCCTCGATGAGTCGAGGTCGCTCCTCGAAGGGGGGCTTCTCATTTGGCCTGAGACAACCACACCGATCTCGCGGGCCATGCTCAAAGCATTGGAACGCCATTCGGGACTCCCCATCGATCGCCCGATCGCATCACTCACGAGCACCCAGCGCTCGCTTCTCCTTCGAGGACTCGGGGACCAAGAGATCGTCGTGACCAACGAGGATTTCGACGGCTCCGTCGCAGGAACAACGAAACGGGCCAAGCGGGACGATCCCACCGCCACGGTCATGAGTTATCGGTTCCACGGCGTCTATCCAGCCCTCGAAAACCTATCGAATGCAAATCCAGCAGTGCGGATGCGACTCAGCAAGTTTCTCGCGGAGGTCCCATGCACCTCATGCGATGGATCGCGGGTCCGGTCCGAAGCTGCAAAAACTCGCTTTCGAAGCCTGCGCATCGCGGATGTGGTTCAAATGCCGATCGGCGAATTGCTGCGATGCTGCAAGTCATGGGAGTTGTCGGCCCCAGAGCAAAAAATTGCTGGGGAATTGCTGCGCGAAATCATCCAACGCATGCAGTTCCTCGTCGATGTCGGACTCGAATACCTAACGCTCGATCGATCCGCGAACACTTTGTCCGGTGGCGAATCACAGCGCATCAGATTGGCCAGCCAACTCGGAAGCGGACTTTGTGGCGTCCTCTACGTACTCGATGAACCCACCATCGGATTGCACCCCCGCGACAACCAACGCTTGATCGCAGCCATGCACCGCCTCCGCGATCTAGGCAACACCCTTTTAGTCGTCGAACATGATCGCGATGTTATCGCCAACAGCGATACGATCCGAGATTTTGGACCTGGCTCCGGCCCGTACGGCGGAACGGTGGTCGCCGCAGGAGACGCTGCCACTCTCAGTAAAAACTCACAATCGATTACTGGCCCATACTTGAACGGCAAGAAGCAGATCGAGATCCCCAATCAACGACGACTTCGCATCGTCCGCCCTGAAAGTGGGCCGGTCAGCGACTGGACGGAGTTTGTCGAAGACGCTATTGGCTGGCTCACCGTACGCGGAGCCGCAGCCAACACGCTCAAGCACATCGATGTCTCCCTTCCACTGGGATGCTTGACCGCTGTCACCGGCCCGAGCGGAAGCGGCAAAAGCAGCTTGATCAATGGCATCCTCTACCCCGCGTTGGCTCGAAAACTCCATCGCGCCGATTTGCAAGCCGGCCCCCATCGCGCGATTGAGGGTATCGAGCAGATCAACAAAGTCCTCCAAGTCGACCAGTCGCCGCTAGGACACTCTCCAACCAGCAACCCTGCGACCTATACCGGCGTGTTCGATTGGATCAGGCAACTCTATGCGAAGCTTCCCGAAGCCAAGTTGCGAGGACTATCCCCGAGCAGCTTCAGCTTCAATGTCGGGGCAGGCCGCTGCGAAAAATGCGAAGGGGCCGGGCAACTGTGCATCCAAATGCACTTCCTGCCAGATGTCTGGATCCAATGCGACGCTTGCCATGGCCGAAGGTACACCGAAGAGGTTCTCGCAGTGAAATACCGTGGCTACTCGATCAACGATGTGTTGAGCATGTCGATCGGGCAAGTTCGCGATTTGATGAGCGAACTTCCAAAGATCCATCAGATGCTGAGCGTCCTTTGCGATGTGGGTCTCGATTATGTCGCCCTAGGCCAAAGTGCCCCGACCTTGAGTGGCGGCGAAGCCCAACGGGTCAAACTCGCCGCGGAACTGTGCCGACCCGCGACCGGTCGCACCTTGTACCTGCTCGACGAACCCACTACCGGTTTGCACTTCGATGACATCAACAAACTCATGATCGTCCTCGATCGGTTGGTCCACGCCGGGAATACCGTCATCATCATCGAACACAACCTCGAAGTCATCCGGATGGCGGACTGGGTGATCGATCTCGGACCCGAAGCTGGAAAATTGGGTGGCCAACTGGTGTTCGCAGGCCCCCCAAGCGAGATGGTACGCAACGCCCAATCCCAAAAAATACCTCTAGTTAACCTACCGCCGAAACCGTCCAAGAAAACAACTCGCAAGAAGATTGCTGGCAAATCGGATGGGGCTCTCGTTGCAGATGCTCCAACCGCACTCCGCGAACCCGAGCCACCTCACTACATACTTCCAAACCGCAGCCATACCGCGGATGCCTTGCTCCACTGGGAGGAACGGATTCAGTCGCAGTCGAACCCGTAAGTGCGGATCGGGACGACAATGTGCTACGTTCCCAAATGTCGAGGCATCCGCACAGACAACGAATGGCCACAACTGCTAGAATGCAGCTGTATCTCAGAACCCATCGTTTGAACTCGGAGATAGTTCATGGGGCCAGCAGACCGAAATTCGAAGGCACATCAATCGCGTCGCCGGCTCATGATGGAGACGCTCGAGAGTCGTTTGGCGATGACCGCGGAAGGTCAAACTTTCACCGTCGATCAATCTCTCGACACCTCCGGCTTGCTAGGGACCATTACAGGAACGATCCAATGGGGAGATGGTACCAGCAGTGTTGCGACGCTACTCAATCCCCCGGCGACAGGTTCCGTAAAAATCAAACTGGACTATTCCTATGACCAGTCGGGTTTCTTCGCCAGCAATGACCGCCGTCTTCTTTTACAAGCTGCCGCAGATCTGGTGGCGAGTAAGTTCACCGATACCCTCACCGCGATTCAACCGGTAGGTACCGACATTTGGGATGCCAAGTTCAAGAACCCCGCTACGGGCGTTGATGTTCTACGACGTAACATGACCATCAATGCCAATGAGCTTCTAATCTTTGCAGGAGCGAGGTCACTCGGAAGCGCCGAAGGTGGCAACGGAGATCGAGGTGGCTACTTTGTTCAGTCCAGTCGGCAAACATTCATCGATACGGTGCAAGCGAGGGGGAACACCGGTGCCCTCGCGTCCCCTGCGACCGATGTTGGCCCTTGGGGTGGCTCAATCGCATTCGATACGAACAAGCAATGGTATTTTGGAACCGACCCCACCGGACTCAATTCCCAGCAACTTGACTTTCTCTCCGTCGCAGTGCACGAGTTCATTCACGTTTTAGGATTCGGATCGACAGCCAGTTGGGACAACAAAGTCACCAACGGAAAATTCAATGGTGCCAGTGCCGTAGCAACCTACGGCGCTGCGGTTCCACTGGGCGATTCCGATCATTTCGCCAACAGCCTTACCTTCGATGGTCAACGACCGACCATGGTCCCAATCCTGAACTCGGGAGAGCGATTGTTTCCGACCAAACTCGATTTGGTAACCTTGAAGGATACCGGGTGGCAGCTGACCACACAGTCGATCCGCGTCACAGGAAACCATGTATTCGGAGACAATGGTACCTATCCTGGACAGATAACACTCCGAGGCTCACAGCTCGGATCCAAAACGGTCTCGTTGCCAGCAACGATCACCAATGCCAACCCAACACTGCTTGCTCCACCGAACGCTTCTGCCACCGCAGGCCAAGTATTGAGATTGTCTCAAGTCGGTAAATTCACCGATGCAGGTTTCGGAACAGCGAACACGAATCCACCGAAAAGCGAAACATTTACCTACCGAATCGATTGGGGAGACGGGTCCGCGGTCGAAACAGGGAACGCGACCGTTACCACATTAGGTTCCGCGACCCAACCAACCGCGGGTTTCTTCGATGGTGCACATACCTATGCTGCACCAGGCACCTACACGGTGTCCCTTCGAATCACCGACGACGATGGCGGGTTTGCGAATCAGTCCTTCCAAGTCGTCGTGGCTGTACCGCAGCAACTTTTAGTATCTGTTTCCAAGAATTCTTTTCCTGAAAACGGAGGAGCAGGCGTCTCCAGATTGACTGTGGAACGTATCGGTTTCAACAACGCTGTATCCTTGGATGTTCTACTGAACAGCAGCGATACGACGGAGGTTACGGTCCCAGCCAAGGTTACGATCGCAGCGGGAAGTTCTACGGCGAGCGTCGACGTAACCGCGGTGGATGATACGCTCCTCGACGGGACGATCCGCGCACTCCTTTCCGCCTCTGTGGGAACTCTCAAAAGCAATTCGGTCGAAGTCAACGTCACCGACTTTGAAACCATCCGTTTGTCCCTCGATCGCACCTCTATTTCTGAAGCAGCAGGGGCAGGAGCGGCGGTCCTCACGGTAACGCGATCCAACACCGACAATGCAACTTCCCTCACCGTATCATTGACCAGCAGCGACACCACCGAAGCCACCGTACCACCGAACGTTACCATTCCGGCCAGCGCTGCGAGCACGACAGCGGGTGTGTCCGCCGTGGATGATGCACTATGGGATGGGGACCAAACAGTACGTTTCGCTGCCATTGCAGCGCTTTATCAAGCCATCGACACTAACCTCTTGGTTACCGACTACCAACCCATCGAACTTGCCGCTGCGCGGACGGACCTCCACGAAGACAATCCCGACCTTCGATCGACCACAGCATCGGTTTCCATCCGATCCCCAGCCCCAACCGGTGGCGCGACGATCGATTTATCCGCGTCGATGAATGGTGTCTTGGTATTCCCGACTTCGGTCAAGATCCCAGCCGGTTCGTTGCGAGTCGAGTTTCCGATCAGCGTGATCAACGACACCTTACCGCAGGCATTTCGGGCGGTCACTCTACGGGCATCCGGGACCGGAATGGTGGCTGATACGCTGGTATTCAGCATCCGTGATTCCGACCCTGCACCATGGACCAATCCGGTGAACCCGTACGATGTCGACAACTCGGGACGAATGGATCCTCTGGACGTCTTGGTCGTGATCAACGAGATCAACCGAAGAGGCTCAAGGCAACTTGATCCTGTTTTAGATGCGGGATTACCCTTCGTCGACTCGACCCGCGACGGCTGGCTCGACCCACTCGATGTTCTCGTTATTGTGAATGAAATCAATCGAGGTTGATCGATCTCCAATCAGAGTTACTTGTTCGGCAGCCGCCGGTCGAGCTTCTTGCTGAGATAGACGACCGAGCGTCGAATTGCTTCATGATCGGGCACTGCGCCTCGCTTGGGGCGAATGATCATGTCCAATCCTGCCGGTAACGCATCTTGCTGGCGCCGGAACGCTTCCCGGATCAAACGCTTCCAGCGGTTCCGTACAACGGCATTCCCGACACGGCGCGAGATAGATATTCCGAGCCGACAGCGGTCTGATTGGGATCGTATGGCATGAACAACGAGAACGTTGTCTGCAGCGACGGTGCCCGAACGAAAGACAAGCTCAAAATCACGTTGATGCGTGATTCGAGCTTGTTTGGGAAATCTCTGATTGGATTCGGAGGGCATAGCGCGAGCCTATGGCTGGCTAGTCCAAGATTTTCGCATTTGCGATCAGCTTGAGGAACTCTTGGTTGCTTTGAAAGCGACTCAATTGTTTGGTGAGTTGCTCCATAGCATCAACTGGGTTCATCGAGTTTAGGGTTCGTCGAATCATCGTCACTGCGTGATACGTTTCCGGATCGTGCAACAATTCTTCACGACGTGTACCTGACTGAGTGATGTCGATCGCCGGCCAAACACGTCGGTCGGCGAGTTTGCGATCGAGCACCAATTCCATATTTCCAGTACCCTTAAACTCTTGGAAGATCAATTCATCCATCCGCGATCCAGTATCGACGAGGGCCGTGCCGACGATGGTCAGCGAACCACCTTCGGCGAATGCCCGGGCGGTCGCGAAGAGTTTCT
This sequence comes from uncultured Pirellula sp., assembly GCA_903892355.1. Lineage (GTDB taxonomy): Bacteria > Planctomycetota > Planctomycetia > Pirellulales > Pirellulaceae > JBKCUI01. The sequence goes on from CAITIE010000091.1 coordinate 161,329, forward strand.
TCGGAATATCCATCGCCTTGATGTTCACACCGCCGGACATGGTAGGTCCGGAGTTGCCAACCCACTTGTTGAAGGCGCGAGCCAAACGAGTGATCGAGTCCATCAACAAGAAGACGTCTTTCCCCATTTCCGCGAGACGGCGGCAACGATCGATTACCAACTGGCTGAGCCGAACGTGCGAATCGACATCTTCATCGAGACTGCTCGCGATGACTTCACCGCGTGTCACACTGCGACGCATATCGGTGACTTCTTCAGGCCGCTCGTCGATCAACAGAACGATCAATTCGACGTCGGGATAATTCTCTGCAATACCGCGAGAGATATTTTGCAACATGATCGTCTTTCCCGAACGGGGCGGCGCGACGATCAAAGCGCGTTGGCCACGACCGAGCGGCGCGAGCAAATCGATTACGCGGTTAGTGATCGGTTGCTGGCCAACCTCGAGCCGCAACCACTTTTCAGGGTTGATCGGAGTTAGTACTTCAAAGGTCTTCACCGAAGCGTAATCCTCTGGCTTCATCCCCTCAACGTCGATGATCTCTCGAACGCGTGGGCCTTGCGATCGCCGAGTCTGTTGCATTACCGCCCGGATCTTAAGGCCTTGACGCAATCGAAACTTTTCAATCATCGTCCCAGGTACGAATGGATCAGAACGCTCTCGGGAGTAGTTGTTTTCTGGTGATCGGAGAAAGCCATAACCGTTAGGATGCATTTCGAGCATCCCGAAGAACTCCACGCCGGGTTCTTCTTGAGGTTGTTGTTCAGTACGGGGGATTGGATTCCCCTCTTCGTCCAACTCCGGTTCGGCCGGAGCTGCATTTTCGTCCTGAGCCGGCGCCTGGTCATCGCGACCGAAGGCTTGTTGGTAACCAGGCCCATGACGCCGACGAGGCCGACGGACGCGAGGGCGGGGACCACCCCCACCTGAGGAGCCCACATCGTCACCATGGATGCGAGAACGAAATCGCTTCTTTTTAGGCATAAATACGCAAATCCAGCAGAATGTCTTGAAAGGTATCCGTCCGCCTCGAAACTACCTGAATCAGCAACAGCGCGATTCAACGACAGCAAATAGGGACGAATGAAAGGTTGTTAAGATGAAAATGGAAGGGCTTATAATCACCCAAAATTGCCGGGACCCAACTCGCTTCGCAGCATTCCGCTGAGCTGAGGGCTTTTATGGCAGCAATCGTTTCCTGGATTGCATGCGTGTCGCCGTGACAGGGAAACCCAGTGAAGGGAAAACCCGGTTACGGGGAAACCCAATGACAGGAAAGGAACCCATCATAAGGATCGCGAAACCATCATCGGAATCCGCGACGACGAAAGGCAAACTGGCGAGCGACCTTGGCCTCTCTCAAGGAAAACCGTGGTCGCGTTAGGAAACTGGAGAGAACTCCGCTGCCAAATTAACTGGCTGAATCAACTGTTGGTGCCTACATGGTGGTAGAGTGCGTCACACGCCACAAAACTTTGCGGCTCACGCGTTGAGACGAAAGCCGTCCCTCACCAACTCCAGCAATAGTACCGCTAAAGCTTGCTCTGTCAAGCTTGATTGGGGGTGCGAAGGGCATTCCCCCATTTTTTTTGCCGATTTTCGCTAATCGGATTCACCCGGACATCCGTTGTAACCGATGCGATGACTACGGTCTCGGTTGGACGGCGTTGCCGCGGGGATTCCGCGCTCCATCCGACCATGGTTCCTTGGGAATGAGTGTGGCGATGGTTCAAACTATCATTAAAAACCTGCTGGGATTCGCTTTGATTGCCCTCGGTTTGCTCTGGGAAACGGCCAATCCGTGGATCACTCTGTCGAACTCTCTCCAAGCCGCCGGTCCTGGAGCAGCCCTCCGCAGTAGCCGGGAAATCCAATGGACGGAGAGCCTCGAAGATGCATTCCAAGCCGCCAAAATCTCGAACAAGCCGATCTTGATCCATTTCTATGGCGACAACTGCCCTCCGTGCAGGATGCTTGAAAAGAAAGCATTCAAGGATCAAGGACTGATCGAAGCCATGCATGTCCATGTGATCCCCGTCCGCATCAACGCTGAGAAAGATCGTCCCTCCGCCGAGCGCTATAAAGTCAATCGCTGGCCGACCGACGTCTATCTCTTCCCTAACGGCGACGAGATTTATCGCGGCACTAGCAATCAAGACCCTACCGTCTTCGAAAAAACATTGGAACGTGTCGCGCTAAGAAACCGCGATTGGAACTTGGAACAACGGAGTATTGCCGAAGCTCGCGAACGCCGCCAAGATCGTCGATTGGCGGACATGAGCCACTCCGCACGCTCGGGTATCCCAGGCGATGGTACCGCTCCTGCTACTCATCCGGTCGTTTCGAAATCCTCCCAATGGACATCCGATGCCAAAGCGTCTGCCAAAGCGTCGAACACAACCGTCAAAGTCTCACTCACTGGAGCCAGCGATCCGGTAGACCGACCGGAGTCAACGCCGCGTAGCCAAGAACCCAACTCAAGCAATCAACAGCTTGCCGCCCAACTAACGGCCGCCCAAACAACCGTTACGCAGCAACTTGGCCCACGCGCCGTTTCCAATCCTTACGCCAGCCAAGCTGTCCCACCATCGACGGCCATCGCGCCTGCAGTTGCAACACCATCAACCACAACGGCAATGCCTGCTGCTGCGCCACCAGTACCTGGTTTACAATCAAGTGAGCCCCAACAAGCTGCCCCGGGAAGCGCGTTGACCGGTGGACAAATTGCACTCCTCACATCCGCCCCAGGCTTGAACGGCTATTGCCCTGTCGCACTTCAAAACGCAATTAGAAACCCCAATGCTCCTGGAGCAACAATCCCGTGGGTTCGAGGCAATCCTCAGTTTGCAGTTCGCCATCGAGGCCGCATCTACCACTGCGAGTCGGAACAAGCAAGGACCACGTTGCTGGCCAATCCGGACCGATATGCTCCTGCGTTAAGCGGGTGCGACTTGGTCGAGTTTGCCAAGACGGGTGATTGGGTAGACGGTAACTGCGAGTTCGGATTTATCGAACAGCGGACAGGTCGAGTCTTTCTTTTTTCGTCGAGAGCGAATTGCGAAGATTTCGCTCGAAACTGTGAGGCATACTCTCAAATGGTGGGCTCACCCGCCGAGCGAGTTGCGTCCGATGCTGCTGGCCCGGTCCAACGCTAACGGACGGAACCATTCCGGATTTACCACCGAGTTGCGTTTACGGCGATAAGTCTACGGGAATAAGTCTACGGGGAAAGAGGCTTGCGTCGCATTTCGACTCACAGGACAAGACGTCATTTATGAATGCTTACACTTCGTTGGGACTTATGGTTTGTGGCGGTCTCTTGAGCCACGGATTCGCGCTCGGACAAGCTCCCGTGCGCGACCGCGACAACCCACAACCGATCTATTGGCCCCGTCAGGATTTTATCATCCCCTTTCAAGTCGACTTGGCCGGTGAAGTCCCCGCTGAGATTCAGTTGGAATTGTCGGAGGATCAAGGCCGCAACTGGACGCTCTACACGCGAGGCGATGTCAGGACTAAGCAATTCAATTTCCACGCAGCAAAGGACGGGGAGTACCTCTTCCGCCTGAAAACCATGGATCGCAACGGAGTCGCATTCGACAATCCCGGTGCACCGCTCCTGATCGTGGTCGACACCAGCAAACCTACCGGGGAACTCCTCGTCGATATGAATCCGCGCGGTGGCCTGCAAGGGGAGTTTCGGCTTATCGATCCATCGCTAGATACTTCCTCGATTCGCATGGAATACCAAACCGATTCCGATCCAGCATGGCGGGAAATCCCTGTCGAACTCGAACGAGGCGTCGCCGCTGGAGAATGGGTTGGGTTCGGCACGTGGGCGATCCCGGGCCATGCAATGCAATTGATGGTTCGGGTCACCGGTCGCGATGCAGCAGGCAATACCGTCGAACTCACGCGAATGCCCCGACTACCGCGCTCCGCGGCGAATCCGACCAGCATGAAACTCGCCAGCAACAAAGGCGCTGAGGATGCATCGGCACCCATAGGATCCGGCCTTGCACGACGCTTTCCAACCCAAAGCAGCCAATCGCTTCTCGTCCAAGCAACCAATCCGAACCAACCGATCTCATCATCTGCCGAGCCGCTCGTCAATTCACAGAGCGATCCCCTGGGGGGACCAGCACGCCCGCAACTTGAGATCAGCAGCAACCCTACTACACCATCGACGCTGAGGACACCATCCTCCTCAATCCAATCCTCAATCCGCGAAGTAGCACCGACCGCCCGCGAAGTAGCACCGAAAACCGGCGTTGAATTGCAAATCCCCTCTCCCCCAACCGATCTCGTCACCATCGAAGACGCCCCAACGATCGATCCACCGAAGGCAGGTTTCCCTTCCAACGGTTTCCCTTCCAACGGTGTTCCTGCCATCGAGTCCCTGCCGACGAGCCTGCCTGCTGCGAGCAACTCTTCGCCCACTGCTAGCAAGCCCAACGGGATCGAACCCATGCATTGCAGCAGCCGAGCCTTCAGCCTCGATTATGCCATCGATAACGATCCTGGAGCCCCCATCGCAAATATCGAACTTTGGGGAACCACCGACAATGGGATCACCTGGGAACGCTGGGGCACCGACCCAGATCGCGAAAGCCCGTTTGACATCGAAGTCGCATCCGAAGGCTTGTTTGGCTTCAAAATGGTAATTGTCGGCTCCAATGGATTGGCAGGTCGAAGACCTCTGCCCACCGACAAAGCAGATGCTTGGATCCTGGTCGATACAGCGATCCCTAAAGCGCGTATCTTGAGCGCTCTCAATGGCAAGGGGCCAGAAGTGGGCACCGTCGTGATCGAGTACCAAGCCATCGATGACCATTTCCCCGAACGCCCCATCTCGATCTACTACGCGGAGTCACCCAAGGGACCTTGGATCCCGGCCACTCAAGGAGCCCGTAATAACGGCCGCTTTGCTTGGACCACCGATCCCTCGCTTCCGGAAAAAGTCTTCCTGCGACTTGATGCCGTCGACTCCGCAGGAAACGCAGGCACCCATGTGCTCGACTTACCCGTCGACGTCCAAGGAAGCGCGCCTCGGGGACGCATCCAAGGCTTCCATCCAAGGCCCCAATAAGAGGATTTGCATCGGCAGGACTCACTGCGAACCGTGCAATCGTTGCTAGACGCTAGGCTTTGCGAATGAAGTGCGCTGCGTAACTGCGCACATGCTTGCCATTGAGAACGTGAAACATGCGCAACTGCTGGACGACCGATTCAGCAAAGTGGGCCAAAGGCACGTGGACCAACTTCCGCTTGAATCGCTTCGCAATTTGCTTGAGCGCCAGACCAGGCGCTGTATGGCTTAGCAGAGCGATGTGCCGCGACTCGGCGTGCATGCACGCCGCCGCGACGAGACGCTGCTCAAGTGTGTCCGTGAAATCGAGTCTGGGATCGGTCCAGATATCGTCGATGGGACGAGGGGGATACAAAAACATCGCCCCCCCGTACGTAGATACAGCCACTCCCGGGCCGAGCATTTCTTTATGAAACGGCGTCGCGAAAAAAGCCAACGTCGACTCTTCGATATGCTCGGCAAACCAGGTCGCCCGCCACGAATACTCCCGCGGATCAGGCTCTCCATCGAACAGCATGATGGTCGCATCCAAAGTCCCGATCGACGGTGGCTGGATTTTGACATACAACGACCCATCGTACCAATGCCGCAATGTCTCTCTCAAATCGAGACCATCCATCATGCTCGTGGTGAACTTTTCGGTCCTCGCTAAATCCGCACCGATCGCCGCTCGCGCTCGCTCCATGATCCGGTTTCGGAAACTCTCAATCTTCTGATCCTCCTCCGGCCATGAGCATTGCTGGTACGGATTCCAACGACTGGTCCACTTGCGCTGATCCTGCTTGCGTGCTGGCCGCTGCAACTCCAATGAATGCCATTCCATGGGGTTTCCTGGCAAACGAGATGAGAGCTTCACCACGCCGAATCCAGGTATGTCCCCTTGATCGATCCCCATCTTCATCTCAGGCCATGGCAACGGCTCATCAAAGCAGTAGTCTTTCGCAGAGCTCACCAAGTGGATCGCGAAACTATCTCCCATCATCTGCTGCGCCGATCTGACGATCGTGTAAAAACTCGGGGTCATTCGCCGATCGAGCAACGTCTGATTCCGGATGTACTTCAAACATTGCGATATCAACTGAGGTGTGATCTGCCTCGCACGATTCCCTAAGTCTTGGCGGTAACTGCTTCGGGCCGCAAGAAACAACTCTTTCAATGCATGTATCCCAAGGTTCGTATCGTCGTCAAGATTCAACCGAGCTCGCTCGTACAGCCCGGTGATGAAGGGCAACTCCCCATGCAAAAACAAATGGGTTCGCGAGTCGATGGCATAGTTGATTGCCTCTTCGGGTTCTCCGGCGGACTGCTCCTCGGATCGAACGTCTACCGCCCCTTCACCTCTCCGCGATTGCAGACGGTCCAGCGCATCACGAATCCACGGCCAATCCTGAAGATGGCATAAACATACCAAGTGACGATAACGATGCTTCTTCGAAAGCAACCGCATTGCGATTCGCTCGATCCGTTCCCTGTTCCAATCCGAGCCAAGGCTCCCGTCCAAATCAGGGGGTGGAATCACCGGCAACATGGCGCAGCAGTACCGCTCCAGCGTCGTGTGCTCCACCGCATACGGATCGGGAAAAACCATGCCGCCAAGCCAAAACCCGTCATGCTGCATCTCGACCAATTCCGGCTCCACCCACTCGATGGGAATCCGTTCGCTCATCGCAAAACGAATCGCCGCGATGACCCCTTGGCATGGATCGATCGGAACGTAGGTCCCCTCCCTGGCAATCCCATCCCTGGCAATCCCATCCCTGGTGGTCTCCCCCTCGTCGAATTGCGACGCATCGGTCTGAACCACGACCGACACCGCAGGAAGCGACCTAACACCATCGAGAACCGCCTCCCGAAAGGACTCGGGCAACGGAATTGCCAATCCGTCGCAGGGCGTTTCCAAAAGCCACTTCCGTAGCCCAAACGCGTACGAAGCGCTCCCGTGAATCACCGGTACCAAACGGAGCCATGACTCATATTGAAACACGTTTGCTGGAACCCCAGTCGCACTTTGAGACTCGGCCGGTCCGTGGTCGGTCATGGGCTCTCCAACATCACTCGAGGGACAGAAAAATGCCAGGTCGCGGCTACGAAAAGAAAAATGGGTTTTTCCAAGCCTTTTTTAATTGGGAATCGGTACAAGCATCACTGACCAGACACTAGACACTATGAGTAGTAAATTTTGTGTTCGCTTGGCACGGTCCTTGCAATCATAATTAGGGCATCTGACGAGGAGACTCGTCAAGGTGGTCGCTTGAGCAGTAGCTGGTTCCGAGGGAGCTGGTTCCGAGAAATCGGTATCCCCCGAAGCGTCGCTGATCGCCCACCAAAACAATCCAGTGTGCGATATTCCCTTTTCAGCTTGTTAGGTTGTGTGTGTGTGGGGCTGATGAGGGAAGAGGCTGCCGAGGAGAGGATTCGCGTGAGTGAATCCTCTCCTCGGTTTTTTTATGGGCCGAACCAAGTGGTGCCAACGGAAGCCTACTGAAAATGTTCCGCCTCAAGTTCGTAAAAGACGCCTTGGAGGCCATCGATGGGCTTGAGGTAAGGTCGAACCGAGAGTTTTCCTGCCAGCGAATGCCGCCGTAGACTCTTGGAAGCGAACTGATCCCCGGTCAATTTCACTTCGATCATGTGGGTGAGTGGCGGCTGCTGACCGAAGCAGCACGTCGCCCAGTCCGGGACGAGAATGAACGACTTGGCAGAGTTGCTCGAGAGGGACGTCGGATGAATGTAGCCTTTCAAAAAAACCATTTTTCCGTCCAATTCCATCGCGGACATCGGTGGAATATCGGGAGCTCCGACCGGACTCTTCAACGCTGCAAAGGAAATTCGTTCGTACCCCTCCGGGAGTTCCGTATAGTAAACATACGCGTGCTTGACCGGACAAACGGCCAACGTCAAAAACGCTATCAGAAACCCGACGACCGCCACCGGACGACCACTCAACTCGGTCGGATACCGCTTGAGATTCCCAAAGGCGATTAGCCCGAAAAACAGCGCGACTGCCGGCAGTATCAAGAGGAGTGGGGAATACCAGGACAACAGCCCCATCAAGGCGAATACCGAGCATAATACTGCGGCTCGGCTCACCGAGCGGTACCCATAATCGTCCTCGTTCCCCTCAAAGCTGGGGTCGACTGCGTTCGAGGAAAACGCAGGTTGCGTTGCGCTTGAGGTTGTATTGTTTGGGGCTGGCGTCGTGGTGCTCATGCTATTCTGATGGTCTCGAAAGGAAGGATTATCCTCGAGGAAACAGCCGTCCGGACTGGTGTTAGTGACGAACCACAACCAGTCTTTGGAGGATCGCAAATTCGTGGGCGAACATGCCGCACGCCACCATCCACATCAGGGATGCTACAACTGCTCCTCCACATCCAATTACGGCGAGTAGGGTTAAAGAGTTCACCGCAGCTACCTGGTCTGAGCTGCCATTCGCAAAAAGTTCTCCCGCGCTTGCCGATCGGGAAGCGGTGCTATTACCAAAAACAGAACTCCCGGTGGATACCGCCACGCCTGACCGAAACGATCGTTCTCCGGAGCCGGCGGTGTTGGCTGGAATCCGAATCGCCCGCACCTCATTCTGCTGCAACTCCAAACCTTGATAGACCTGCCCGACCAGCCGCGTTCGAGGCTTCACCATTTGACCGGGCTGCGAATTTGGAATCAGCGACTCTGGAATCAGCGACTCTGGAATCAGCGACTCTGGAATCAGCGACTCTGGAATCAGCATCGACGAGGAGTTCGGATCCTTTTGAGGGGGTTGCGGTGCTGGGCTGGGGATCGGAAAAAAGGTCGCCGCTCGTTTGACCGCCTTTGGATCGATCTTTTCGAGTTCCTTCAGTCTCTCCTTCGCTTCGGGCAAAGGGCACGCTCGCAAGTAATTCACGACTGGAACCCGCACCCACGAGTTATCGTCATTGGACTTTTTGAATAGTTCGGTCAGCCGATCGATCTGGCTCCAATCGTTCCAACGCGCCAAATCTGGGATCACCAAATCCGCAAGGTCTGGGGCTTCGATCAAATGCCGCATCGACTTTAGAATGTCTTCTTTGGGGATCACGTTTCCTTCGGTCCCATGAAATCGCAACGCCATCACGGACGAGTACACATCGGGATAACTCGCTTTACGGTTGGTCAAAAATTGCTCGTCGATCAGCTTCAAGCCTTCCGGTCCGCGAAGCATCAAGTACGAGGCGATCAGAGCATCCAGACCAGCCCGTTTCTCCGGATCGTTGCTACGAATCATCGACTCGAACTCGACGACGTCATCTTGGTTACCGCAAATACCGAGCATCGTGTAATAGAGCCGTTTGCGGTCAGGGGATTTCTCTGGATCGCGGATCCAATCCATCAATTGCTCACGGTTCATTTTGTCCTTGAGTTTCTTCACGTCCTCGTAGGGGGCCAACGCAAACTCGTCGTAGCTATCTCGCGCTAGCAACGAGTCTGGATGCTCGAAATGCTTCTGGTAAAACTCAAGTCTCTCGATCGGATCCTCGGGTAGCTTTTGGATGGCATCGATGTATTTCTCGGCATCCTCGGACAAGGGAAGAGGCGACGACCAGACCAAATTCTTCGGATCGACGCCGAGCAGCAGGAACTTCTTGTTCGATTTTCCAGGCCCAAAGTAACTGGCCTCGACCTTCTGCCCTTTTTCCAGGAGCGACTCTCCCCTCAGGACCCGTTCCACCACAAACGTAGCGTTCCCATCGATATCCGCACGGCCATCCGCTTGCAGGCTCGCAATCGCGACCGCGTCCATCGATTGGCTTTCCTGACGCAGTGTCTGCGACGCAGCCGAACAGAATGGACAAGCTTCCGCTGCAGCCTCGTTCGCTCTTATCCCGATCGCTTGGGCGAGAACCAGAACAGCGACGAACAGCTTCGCCCCGGCCCCGATTCCTAGAGTTGGGGACTGGCGAGCCATAAGCTGGCAAGTCTTGAAACTGAGGGATCGGAGACCACACCAAAGACTGGACTTCTGGGCCGTCATTTTTGCTCCAACGCGTTTCTTCGTCATAACTGCTAAAAGGCGCACGATGCATCCCTTTTGCCTTTAAATGTAAGTCAAAGACCACGTCACTGACCAGTCGAACCGCGGGAATTTCAGAACTCTCTCCCGTTCTTTTACAGCCCAAAGCCTAGAAAAATCGCATGATTTCGATACAGTTCCGGGGGTTGGGAACCACCGAATCCCACCGTGAAATCGTTTTGGGGATTTCGTCCGCCTCCACCGACAGTCGAAATCCACCCGTGAAAACTCCATCCGTCGAAGCTCCGACCGTTGATTGGAAGCTTCTTCATCGAGCCAAACCATGCAATTGCCTATCCTGAAGCCCTTCGAGTTGCCAGTTGTTGAGCGTGATACCGCTCTGAACGTGCAGAATAGCAACGAACGGAATGGATTGGATGCCAACGGGAACACGGTCGCCACCAGCTGCGGCTCGTCCGGAGCCGCGGTCTTTGAACCCAGTCGCCGGCTTCCTCCTTGGTTGCGCCGCGAAGTCCCCAAAGGAAATGCCAATCACTTCACCTGGGACACCCTTCGGGAACTGAACCTCGAAACCGTTTGCGAGAATGCCAAATGCCCGAATCGGATGGAGTGCTACTCACAAAAAACAGCCACCTTCATGGTCATGGGGAACGTTTGCACGAGACCTTGCGGTTTTTGCGCCGTATCCCGCGGTCGCCCCGAGTCACTGGAACTCGATGAGCCCGATCGCGTGGCCGAAGCGGCACTTCGGCTAGGTCTGCGTCATGTCGTGATCACCTCGGTCACCCGCGATGATTTACCCGACGGTGGTGGCGAGCATTTCTACCAATGTGTTCATGCTGTTCGCAAGAAAACGGGCGCCACCATCGAAGTCCTTACCCCCGACTTTATCCGCCACCGACACGGCCTCGATCGAGTGATCGAATCCGCACCCGAAGTTTTCAACCATAATATGGAAACGGTACCGCGACTCTATCGCCGCGTCCGCGGTCCCAAAAGCGAGTATCGATGGACATTGGAATTGCTACGCCATGTGAAGCACTCCAACGCAGCCATTCGAACCAAGAGCGGCTTGATGCTCGGGCTAGGTGAAACCCGCGACGAACTGCTGCAGTGCCTCGCGGATCTCCGAGAGTACGAATGCGACTTCTTGACGCTCGGCCAATACTTGCAACCCGGACCCAAGTACCTGCCGGTGGTGCGTTACATTCCCCCCGATGAGTTCGAAGAACTCGGCGTTCTCGCCGAGAGCATGGGCTTCAAAAAGGTCGCCTCTGGCCCGTTCGTTCGCAGTTCGTACCACGCTCGCGATATGGCGGAATCGTAACTCGCTCGCCGGTAACCAGCACGGCTTGCATCCCCCGCAAAGCGAGCATCCCCTCAAAGCGAGCATCCCCTCAAAGCGAGCATCCCCTCAAAGCGAGCATCATGGTATGATCTTCGCATCTACTTCGAGCGGAGCGCACCATGACCATTCCTACCGATGATGCTCGTTGGACGAGCAGTTCGGAACGAATCCTTTCGTTTTCCAACCAACTTCTGCAGCGGACCATCGACGCATGGACTCGCCTCTTAATCGACCGTGCCGCGAACGCCCCCCTCGAGGCGACGAACGCCGCGATCGGCATGGTTTCTTGGCTGGAGCACCATGACAGGTTCGGTTTTCCCAGCGACGACTCATGGCGCTCGCTCAATCCAAACGATGATATCGGCGCGCTCCGATGGCTGCTCGAGCGATGCGAACAGCTCGCAACCATACAATCCACTCAGCCGGCAACGTTGGAATCGCCGGCGTTTGCATCCACATTCCCCAAAGCAACTCCTTCCATCAACAGGTCACCGTGGCGGGACTTGATCGAATCGATCCACCGCGCCATCGGACTTTTGAGCGCCCGCGACTCGTTCTCCGAAAGTGTCGAGCGTTCCGCGCGCCGCCAAGTCCATAACTTGGCCTATGGATTGACGCACGAGATCAACAATCCACTCGGCAATATTGTTGCTCGAGCCCAACAGTTGATTCGCGTCGTACCCACCGAATCGGATCGACGGTCGATGGCCACGGTCGTCGATCAAGCTATGCGGGCTCACGAAATGCTCGCCGAGGTGATGCGCGCTGTGCAACCAACGGACCTTCAACTCACAACGAACGATCTCGCCTCGCTCGTGCGAGCCCACGTCGAATCGATGCGAGCGCGGGCTCAAGAAGCAAAGCTTGAATGGTCGTTCCATGGACCAGACGATCCGATCTACGCCAACATCAATACCGATGCATTGACCGAGGTGTTGCGATTGATCGGCCAAAATGCGATCGATGTTTGCCCTCCTCATGCGATGGTTGTCTGGGACTGCCGCACAGTTTTATCCAATCCATTTCATAGCAACACAGCCACGAACAGAGGCTGGGTCTGCATCTCTATTCGCGACACTGGGCCAGGACTTTCGGCGTCTGCAGCTCGCCAAGCAACCGATCTGTTCTACAGTGGTCGCGAATATGGCCGAGGACTCGGCGTCTCGCTGGCTGTTGTCCGTCGAATTATCGAATCCCACCACGGCCGCTTTCAAATGCGTGGTGAACCCCACGCAGGATGCACCATCGAGATCCACTTACCCATCGCGGACTCCCCAGAGCCGAAACGCCCCCAAGTGCGACTGTAATCGCGGCTGTAATCGCGGCTGTAATCGCGGCTGTGATCGCGGCTGTGATCTAGAGTGCGATCGATGCGCTCGGTGTTTCCCATTCACATGCCACGCTAGAAGTCCATCCCGAATCGGTCTATACTCACGCTCCTACCAAACATCGTCCTATCGCAATCCATCGGAACCAACGAGCCAAGTGAGCCATCATGGAGCGGCAACCGCAATTGAATTTGGAGCAGTACATTCGCGCAATCCCAGACTTCCCAAAGCCGGGAATCCTGTTTCGCGATATCACGCCAATGCTCGGCAACCCGGGAGTGTTTCGAGAAACCATCGCGCGCATGGCGGATTTGATTCGAGGTGAAAAAATCGATGCCTTGGTAGCCGCCGAAGCCCGCGGTTTCATTTTTGCCGCTCCCCTAGCAATCGAACTCGGTGCTGCGTTCGTGCCTGTCCGAAAACCTGGGAAACTCCCGTTCAACACGCATTCGTACTCCTACGACCTGGAGTACGGTAGCGACACCTTGGAAATGCATACCGATGCGCTTCAACCGGGGCAACGCGTTTGGATCGTCGACGATCTACTCGCCACCGGCGGAACAGTAGGTGCCTGCTGCAAGCTGGTCGAGCATTACCAAGCACAAATCGCTGGATGCCTGTTCTGCATCGAACTGGTCGGACTCGCGGGTCGCGAAAAGCTCACCTCATACCGGATCGAGTCCCTCCTGAAGTACTAACGTCGCATCTACGCAAACCCCACTGCAGGCAAACTGTGCTGCAGGCAAACTGTGCTGCAGGCAAACTGCGATGAGTGAAATTACTCTGCTCAGGATGCAGGGCTTGTCGATTGTTTTCTGAGATCGCGTCGGCGGCAACTGGAAAAGCGGGGCCAGCGCAAGCATAATTTGGCTAATGTCCTGATCACAACTTGAGTCGTACAGCAAGGCACGGGACATCTCGATCGAAGGCAGGCTGTGTTTCGCGATGCGGTGCTGCAGGAGTAGGCATGTTTTACTGGATCTATGATATTCCATCACCGCAGTTGGCGGTGATGATCACGGCTGTCTTCGTCAGCTTCAGCTGGGTCGGTGCGGTTTTCCTTCGACCGATACTGCGAGCGTTTCTGAAGCGTCGTGCCGACATCAACGATTTGGTCGGGTACATGCTCTCGTGCTTCGGCGTTTTCTACGGGTTGCTTTTGGGGCTGCTCGCTGTTGCGGCATACCAAAACTACACGAGCGTTGAGACCGTTGTCTCCAAAGAAGCAGCAACCCTGTCGGCCCTCATCCAAGACATCAAATCCTATCCGGAACCGGAGCGTCAGAATCTGATTTGGTTGCTGCGCGACTACACCCGGTATGTCGTTAAATACGCATGGCCTCTCCAACGCCGTGGAATTGTTCCAGAAGAAGGCAACACTCGGATGCTTGCCATCCATGAACGACTGGCCGAATTTGAACCGAAGACAAAAGGCCAAGAGATCATTCACGCGGAGGCATTGCGGCAATTCAATAACTACCTCGAAGCGCGTCGACTGCGCGTCTTTTCGGTGACAACGTCCATTCCCGCGGTGATGTGGATTGTAGTCCTCGTCGGTGCACTCATGAACATCGCGCTCGTGTGGCTCTTCGACATGAAACTGGTCAGCCACATGTTCCTCGGCGGTTTCCTGGCCGCCTTCATGGGTTTGATGATCTTCTTGATCGCCTCGCTGGACAACCCATTTCGAGGCGAGATCAGCATCTCTTCCCAACCGTTCGAAGAGATCCACAAAAGCCTGATGGAAGAGTAGCCCGCCCCCCTCGGCCTACCAATGCTTCGGCCTCCCAATTCAATGATTGCTACTATGAACCGATTTCCTGTCCCGTTCACCCGATCGTACGCCTCATCGTTGACGCCAACGCGTCGATGCCAGCGGACACGCGGGCACGCAGCGCTGTGTTGGTTGCTTTCGTTTCCCTTGCTGTTGGTATTCGCTGGTTGCAACAAACCGAACTTTGCGTGGATTGAATCCCTCAAGAAAAAAGCGGGTCCCGAACCGATCCGTGTAGGGGTCTTGCACTCGCAAACAGGAACGATGGCCATCAGCGAGACACCGCTGCGCCACGCGGAAATACTTGCGATCGAGGAGATCAACAATGCGGGTGGAGTCCTCGGGCGACAATTGGAACCCGTCGTCAAAGACGGTCACTCCCGCCAAGACCATTTCCAATTGCGATCGACCGATTTGATCAAAAAGCATGACGTGGCTGTTGTGTTCGGCTGCTGGACATCGGCCGATAGGAAAGCGGTCCTACCGATCTTCGAGCAATCGAACAAACTCCTTTTTTATCCGTTGCAGTACGAAGGAAATGAATCGTCTCGTAACGTTTTCTATTCCGGAAGCACTCCCAACCAGCAGATCCTTCCTGCGATCGATTGGTTTTTATCGAAGGAGGGCGGCAACAAGAAAAAGATCTTTCTGCTCGGTAGCGATTACGTTTACCCACGCACCGCGAACTACATCGTGAAAAAGTATCTCGGAACCAAATCCATGAACGCCGCGGGAGAGATCTATGTTCCATTGGGACATCGCGACTTTGGATCGGTGATCGACCAAATCCTCGAAGCCCAACCCGATTTGATTTTGAGCACGATCAACGGGGACAGCAACATTCACTTCTACCGAAACCTTCACGAACGAGGAATCACCGCGTCGCAGTTGCCAGTCGTCGCTACGAGTGTTGGCGAAGGGGAATTGCGGGTCTTGCCACCGGAAATCACGACGGGGCACTATGCCGTATGGAGCTACTTCCAGTCGGTCGAATCCGCTGCGAATCAAAAGTTTGTGCAGTCGTATAAAAGGGAGTTCGGGCACGATCGCGTGCTCGACGATCCGATGGAGGCGGCGTACGCCCAAGTCTATTTATGGAAGCAAGCGGTTGAGAAGGCGGGCACCACCGACACCGATGCCGTTCGCAAGGTACTCGAGGCGGGCATGGAATTAGATGCACCCGGAGGACGGGGTCGAATGGATGGAAAAACCCATCATATGCACAAGCGATTCCGGTTGGGGAAAATCCGAGGAGATCGTCAGTTTGACATTGTCTACGAGTCTGCGGATACGATCGCCCCGGAACCCTACCCCGAGTTCGCTTTCCCAGGATGGAGTTGCGATTGGACTCGCGGCGGCATGAAAAAAGGCCCCGCGGTCGGTGTTATCGGGCAGTAGCAACACGTCATCGGGCACTAGCAACACGTCATCGGGCACTAGCAACGAGGTCCAGTCCGTTGCTGCGAAACCACCATCACGCATCGCCGTGAGCGACTTTGGCATAAGCCGATGAAGGATCCCTCGTTTCACTCTTGACGAGAGTACCCGTGGGGCAGGCCGCGTGGTATGTTAGTGGTTTGGTGCATTAATGCCCGTGCTTCTTCTTCCGTTTTACCAACTTGATTTTCCAACGCGAACCCACTCTCTTGAAAGAAAGAACTCCGCCGATGCCGATGTTCGAAAGTTGTCGATTTGCAGCAAGATTATTTCCGTCAATGGGCCAGTTGTTGTCTGGGGACCTGAGCTCGCCGAAACTGTTAGCAATAGCTGGTGGTTTGCTCAGTGCCGCCGCAGCGATCGTACCGGCCCAAGCTCAGGAATATCTCAACGGCATCGAGTGGAAGGCACCCGCGTTGGTGACTCCTGGCAAGACCAACGATGCTGCTCCGTCGGATGCTGTTATCCTGTTCGATGGCAAGGACTTTTCCCATTGGAAAGGAGCGGGTGCGTGGAAGATCGAAGATGGTGCGATGGTCGCAGGACGGGGTTCGATCACGAGCGTCGACGAGTTTGGCGATTGCCAAGTCCATATCGAATGGTCGGCAGCAACGCCACCCAAGGGTAACGGCCAAGGTCGTAGCAACAGCGGTGTCTTTTTAATGGGCATCTACGAATTGCAAGTGCTCGACTCGTTTGAGAACCCGACGTATTTCGACGGCCAAGCTGGCTCGATCTACAAACAGACGCCACCGATGGCGAATGCGATGCGCAAACCGGGCGACTGGAATACGTACGATATCTTCTGGACTGCACCTCGATTCAACGCAGACAACTCCCTCAAGTCACCGGCATACATCACCGTCATGCACAATGGAGTGCTCATTCAGAATCACTTTGAACTCAAAGGTGACACGCCGTTCAACCGCCCCCCCAAATACAACAAGCACGGCGAAAAAGGGCCGCTCTCACTGCAAGACCACGGGGACCCAGTGCGGTTCCGTAACATTTGGGTGCGACCGATTGTTCCGGCAGAGGGCAAGCAAGCCCGCAAACCGTTCTTGCGAAATGGGGACAAGGAAACCCCTATCGAAAACTAGCAACGCTCGGCAAGTAACCGTTAGCGAAAATGAAATCAGTTGGGGATTCTTCCACTTCGAGCCGCTTCGGCTTGAAGGGCCTCAATCTCTTGCTTGAGCGGCCCCATATCGAGAACCGGTTCGACACTCGGCTCGCGTGGACCAGCTGCTCGCTGGCGGCAGGTGAAGTATTCGCTGACATAGTGCTGCATCGCGTTCTTTTCGGGGACTTTGAAACGGTCCCCTTTTTGCAAAATCGGGCGGTAGTCGTGCATTTGCCCGAACTGCCGATCGCCGGCGACTTGGCAAGGAAACCAATACCCTTTGCCTTCGTCATCCTCTAGATAAAACTCCGGGTAGCAGTGCTCAGGGATCCAAACACAACGCGCCGGGATCCCACTCGCGCGGCAAATCGCGACAAAGATGCCCGTCATCTCTTCGCAGTCCCCCTTTTTGTCCTTCATCGCTTCCCGTGTATTGCGGATCGGGCCATTGCGATACTCGATGTTGGTTCGGACCCAATCGTAGATGCGCTCCACGTGGGACCACGCATTCGGAGGTGAGCTCGCGAGAATATTCTTGGCAATACGTTTGATATCCGATGCATTGGCATCGATCATGGGACTATTTCCCATGTACCAGTTCAAGTCCTTTTTGAGTTTCTTTGGGATCACAAAGATCGTCGGATCTCCTGGTGGATTGATAAACGATTTTTCGATCTCGACTTCGAAGATAATGTCCAGTTCACCACCAGGCTGCATCCCTGGAATGCTCATCACCAATTGACGCGCGGTGGGTGGAGCATTGGCGGGTAAATCGCGAAACTGCCAAGCTGCATTGGCGGGTATCCATGAGTTTTTGATCGTCACACGTTGCTCGGGCCAATCGGTTGGAAATGCGATCGTCGCAAGCATATCCGTGCAGTAGTTGTCGTTGGCTTGAAACCTCATCCCAAATTGCATATCGAGGGAACGAGGTGCCATGAATTGGATTCCTTTATCTCCACTGTTCGAGACTTCTTCGGTCGAGTTTCCTGCTGACGCTTCTCTCTGGTCGTTTTCGGGTTCTTGAGCATTGGTGATGGATGCAGCGTTAACCAATACAAAAACCGTCGCCATCGCAACAAAAACGATCCGAGAACATCGCGACATGAGAACGTTTCTTCCTAGGGGGTGCCTTTCGTTTTGACGCCGTGGTTGCAATGGGGCCTTTGGGGATCTTGGTATCTGGATCATCATGATGCGAGGTCGGATCAAGGTTGTGAAAAAGCGGAACCGAATCAAATTGGGTGGACCGAAACAGTTTTCAGGAACGATAGCCTCTATCCCTAGTTTGTTTGTTAGATTTTGGAAATGCAGATTCCCGCTGGTGGAATCTCTGGTTTTTCGGAAATTATCGGCGGTTGCCCAAGGTTCCAAACGTGTTCACCGACCAGTTCTAACGAATCTGACGGATGCACAGGGGGCGGGAACGGGGATGTTGGTTGGGCTAGCGGAGTCTTGATGGGCTGCCGGAAAGCTTCTACTCTCATCGAAACAACAGAACGAAGGGAGTCGAATTGATTACAATTGGCCGTTCCGAAGGGGCAAGGCGATGGTGCTGGTACGTTATCATCGATTGTTTATTGCTCAGACCGAACTGGCGATAAGCGTTTTGGTGAAACAGGGATCGTCGAGGCGGACCTTCGCAATAGATTTCCAAATTTGATTCTTCGCCTTGAAACGGATTGGGACAATCCCCACAGGGCCCGTTACTTTAGAAAGGCTGGCCATGCCTCGCGGATCATCGCAGACCGATTGTGTTCATATTTCAAAATGCAACTGGAGAGGTTTTGGAGTCGGTGCTGCACGGATTGGCGGACAGCGAGTACTCGATGCAACGGGCTTGGCGTCGACGCGGTTATCTGCAGGAGTCGCACTGGCAATTGCATTCTCGCTTTCGGCCTGCGGTTGGGCTCAGTTGGAGGGAGATAAACTTCCGGTGCCAAAAGGGGCGGAGCAGATCACCGAGTCTCGAGTTGCCGCGACGATCTCGTTCCTGGCCAGCGACGAGCTTGGGGGCCGCGGGACTGGAACCCCCGAGTTCAACATTGCGGCAGCCTATGTCGCTTCCCGTTTTCGCGCTGCAGGACTCGAGGGTGGAGGAGCCGACGGAAGCTTCTATCATGAGACGGTAACAGGCCAAGTCCGCACGCCATCGCAGGTGGTCATGGAATCCAAGGACAAGGTTCCTGTTGCAAACGGAGGACTGTTGGCCGCCGTGGCTGAGACTGTCGAATTCGAGGGGGCGACTTCGACGGTGACGCTGGATGGGATCAAGGATCAAGCGTCCGTGCCAGCGACGATCGGACCGGTGGTTCGAGGTTCGTTCGTGACAACCGCGAAAGGTTCACGAGCCCTCTCTCAATTGTCCCGCATCACAACATTGCTATCCGCGGCGGGAGTCAAAATTCTGTTGCTCGATGCAGATGCAGATAGCGAGTGGATAAAGCAAGGGGAATTATCGCGTGCCAAGCCACGGTTGGAGTCGAGCAATCGGTTCTCCATACCTGTCGTTTTGGTGGCCCCGACGACACAACTTCCAGAAGCAGTTCGCATTGTGATCCCTCCATTGATCCGTGAAGAGCAAACCATGCGCAATGTGATTGGAGTTCTGCGAGGCAGCGATCCGCAACGGAACAATGAGGCAATTCTTTTCAGCGCTCACTTGGATCATTTGGGGAGCAATCCAAAAATGGAAGGGGACAACATCTACAACGGCGCAGATGATGATGCCTCCGGGGTAACGGCCGTGGTGACATTGGCCGATGCATTTGCGGCGATGAGTGAGCGGCCCAAGCGTTCCCTGGTTTTTATGGCATTTTGGGGAGAGGAATCGGGTTTGTTAGGATCCAAGCAGTTCGTGGCTACTCCATCGTGGCCACTCGAAAAGATCGTCGCTAACGTCAACATTGAAATGATTGGCCGGCCTGAAGGTGGTGCGCGAGGAAAAATCTGGATGACCGGTTGGCAAGAGTCGAACCTGGGAGTCTTAATGAATGATTCGTCGAAGCGATGGGGAGTCGATATCTTTGAACATCCGAAATTCAGTTCGATGCTTTATCGAGCGAGCGATAACTGGTCGTTTGTCGAGAAGGGAGTGGTGGCCCACAGTTTCTCGGCAGGCTCTCTGCACGAGGATTACCATCAAGTCGACGATGAATGGGATCGGTTGGAGATCCCACACATGACTTCGGTAATTCGGGGTCTCATGCTGGGATCGCTGCCGTTGATCGACGGATCGGCTACGCCGGCGCAATCCGCATCGAAGTAACCTCTATTGAATCAATACATCAGTAATTCAGAATACCAGGAAAGAGTTCGAGTCCATGTCTGCAAAGCGAATCTTGTTTGTGGTGGGGGATTTTGTCGAGGATTACGAGATCATGGTTCCCTATCAGATGCTGTTGATGGTCGGGCACCATTGCGATTGCGTTTGCCCCGGCAAAAAAGGTGGAGACTATGTCACTACGGCGATCCATGACTTCGATGGATACCAGACCTATAGCGAAAAGCCAGGGCATCGTTTCACGCTCAACGCGGACTTTGATACGATCGAGCCTAGTTCTTACGACGCGTTGGTGTTGCCAGGAGGTCGTGCGCCGGAGTACTTGCGGTTGAATCCACGAGTGCTGGAGATCGTTCAGCATTTCGCGCACAGCAATAAGCCGATTGCGGCGATCTGCCACGGTCCACAAATTCTGGCTGCAGCGGGCGTGCTCACGGGCCGCGAGTGCAGTTGCTATCCCGCGGTCCAGTATGAAGTCACGCTCGGCGGAGGGACATACCAAGCTCCCAGCGCGGGCTTTGATTCGGCGCACACGCAAGGGAATCTAGTAACGGCACCCGCTTGGCCCGCTCATCCAGCATGGATCCGCGCGTTCCTACAACTGTTGGGGACCCGTATCGAAGCGTAGCTCTTACGGGGAGTCGGCTAGTTGTAGTTAGTCTACCCAGCAGCGCGAGCTTGGCGGAAACCGTCCGGTTTGTCCTGAGGGTCCATCGAGTAGAAAGCGGCTTCGTCGATTCCATCGCCATCAAAGTCCCCGACGACGACGCCGTCTCCACTTCCCTCGATCTCGAACACCCGATCCGTCACATCGAGACGGCCGTTACCGTTACTATCGACAATCACCGTGTTGCCTCGCACAATCGCGATTTCATCGAGGCCATCACCGTTGAAATCGCCAACGATCGCCACGTCGCCTGATTGGCCGAACTCAAAAAATGCGTCGGTTGAGGAGTCTAGAAGGCCATCGCCGTTCACGTCGATCTTCCAAATCCCATTTTGGAAACTACCGAGGGTAGAGATGCCATCTCCGTTGAAATCACCCGCGACCGGTTGGTCTTCTTGGGCACCGAACTGGAAAACATGGTCGATCGCATCCGACCGTGGTTCCCCTTTGGAGGTTCGCTGCATGAGACGGACTTGATGACTGTCGCTCGCCAGTTGTGGTGGGATATTCTTTGGACGAGTGATGCTGCTGTTTTCGGGGTCGGGTAGCCCTGGCTCTCGCTTCAATGCTTCCCGATCACCTGCCCAAGCGATCCCGTAGATACCGATGTCATCTTTGCCATCACCATCCCAGTCGCCAACCACGGGCAAATCCCCTTTTTGGCCCAGCTTGGCCCATAGGTCCGCTTTGTCCCATTGGCCGTTGCCATTCATATCCAAAAGCCATTCACCATCTTTGAACAGGGCGAGTTCATCATGGCCATCGCCGTTGAAATCACCCGCCAATTGTTTCGCGCCGCGGATACTGAACGCTTCGCGAGAAACCGCGATCGGTTTGGTCCGATTGGACGAAACGATTTTCCAGCGTCCCATATTCATCGAGTCGATCGTCCACTGGCTCAGATTGAGCACACGGGCCGATTTCGCCAAGGCTTCCCGTTCGACAACGCGATGGTTTTGGAAACCTCGAGGTTCACCTGCGTTGATGATGCTTAAGTGCCATGTGTACTCCACGGAGTAACCGGCCAACGAAGGGTCTTGGATTGGCTCCACTGGGGGAGCAAACACCAAGAAGCGAGGAGGGGCTTGTGGTACGTTTCCGTCGATCCGTGGTGGCTCTAGAGGTGGGTTCGGCTTGTCGATCGGCGGAACTGGGGGATCTGGCTCCTCAGGTGGTTTGTTTGGTTCGGCCCCGACCAGCACCTCGCTGAAATTGTTTTCGATCGATTGCACACCCGCGATGGCTTGAGCGAGCAAAATACCATCGTTGTTGGGGTTGGTTGCTGGATTGCTCCGAAGAGCCCGAAGCAGGTCCTCTACAATCGGATCGGTAATCGGATCATTTGGATTAACAGGTGTCCCGCCGGTCGACCCTGCGGTATCGATCCCATCGTAGATACCGAGTGGCTGCAGCTCATAGATGTGGTACAGTCCCGGCTTGAGCCCACGGAACTCGTAATAACCATCGGCATCAGTAACCACTCGAATCACGCCATCAGCATAGATTCCCGGCAGGGTTTCGTCGGCCCCTGCAAACGCTCCATCTATCTTTCGAAGTTCGAGGACAACACCGGAGAGTGGTGCGTCGTCCGGAGTTCGCACACCGTCGCGGATTCCGGTCAGGTTCGACGGGGGTAAACCATTCTCCGTAAGTAGGATCCCGCCATCCTGGAAAACATATCCTGAGAGAATTGCAGGAGGCGTTTCGCAGAAATCGTAATGCACCCCGTCTGCGCCATCGCCAACGACGATGGAGGTTATTCGATCCTCGGAGGAATCGTTGCCTCCCAGCGAGCCAGCTCGTTGGCCGCCTTGGAAATAGCCTGCAGGCTGGATCTCGCGAAGTGAGTACGTGCCTCGAGGTAGATTTCCAAATTCGTAATACCCGTTGGCGTCGGTGCGCGTGGTTGCCACCAACCGATTGAGTTCGTCGTAGAGTTCAATTTCTACGTTTTCGATGGGAGCTTCGGCGGGAGATTGGAGTCGGTCGCCATCGAGATCGACAAAAACCTTGCCGGAAATTTTCCCGGGCAACCGTTCGCAGAAATCGTATCCGACGCCATCGTTACCCCCAAAGAGTTGGATCGTTTCGATCCGTGTGCCACTCTTTGCGGTGCCCACTTTGTTACCGTCGACGGTTCCAGCCCGCGAAGCTCCATCGATCAAATCGGCGGGCTGGGTTTCGATGATGGTGTAAACACCGATCGGCAGGTTGTCAAACTGGTAGTTGCCGTCTGCGAGCGTAAAGGTGGTTGCGATCGTGGTTCCGGCTTCATCGATCAGATCGATACGCACGCCTTCGAGTGGGGTGGAACCGGCGGGGTCGGTCGAGAAACATGAGAAGCCAGGGAGGCCCATGCAAACATGACCTGACAGCGATGCTGGTTCGATTTCTCCGAAGTTGTAGTTCACACCGATGTTGTTACCGAACAACTGGATGGAAGTTATTTCATCGTTGGCGAAAATCAACCCTCGGGTTTCTGTTCCAACGCGTCCTACCGAATCCTTGCCATCGAAGAAACCAGCGGGCTGGACTTCGCGGATCTCGTAGGTTCCCGGTGGTAATGCTAGGAATTGATACGCACCATCGGCAGCCGTTGTGGTGGTCCGTTCGATGGTTTCGCCCGTGATGGTGTAGAGCGAGACGATCTGCAATGTCGTGTTCGCAATACCTCCCTCGGTTGGTTGTTTGATCCCATCATCGTTGTTGTCTCGATAGACGAATCCACTGATCCGTGCAGGCTGGGCTTCTGCGAAGTTCAATTCCGTACCGCGGCTATCTCCATCAAGGACCTCGATTTGAGTCAGCGCATCCGGATTACCCAGGATCGTATCTCCGAGGGTACTTTTTCCGTTGAGCAAGCCTGGGGTTGCGCCGACACTGAAGTACCCATTGGGTTGTGTCTCCCGAATTTGGTACGTTCCGGGAGGTATCCCGAGCGACAGCCCAAACTCGTACTGCCCATTCGCATTGGTGGTAGTCTTGTACCCCGTCGAGATATAATTGGAACCTTCGCGGCGGTAGAGTTCCAGTTGCACACCTGCGATTCCTGGTTCACCAACATTTTGGATAAGATCCAAGTTATTATCGACGTAAACGATCCCCGCGAGGGAAATCGGTTTTGGCAGCTGTTGATTCTGAATTGCGAGACCGGCGGTACGATCCCGTTTTCCACCATCATTATCTTTGGGTAGATCCAGTCCCGAAGGAGTCAGCAAGGTATCGTAGCGGTTTAAAAACGAACCCTGCGAGGTGGCGTCCTCGAAGCCGGGGGCTTGGAACTCCGCGATCATTCTGGAGCCCTCGAACTCGGCCCCGGACGTAATGGGATCTAATCCTTCATTGAACTCTGCGATATCCGACAAGGAATAAATGTGTTGGACTTCATCGACATCGATCGAGAATCGCAAACGATCCCCTGCGTAGAAGTTTTCGAAGGTCAGGATCAATTGCATCGATCCATCGACAACCTGGGCAGACACCTTTGCGCTTGGGTCTTTTGCCTCGAGGGATTCGATCCGGAAGGGGTGAGCATGATCGGCTCCGCGCCCACCGTCGACGGTATCAAATAGGTTATCCGCGACCGTGTACCCACTTTGGCCTTGGTCGGTACCGATCACCAAACGGGTCAGTTGGGTGTTCGGAGCTCCACCTCGGAAATTCACATAGAACGAATCACCATGCGCATCGCTACCGGAGTCCTCCTCGACGTAGACAGCACCAACCCAGATCGGGTCGACATTGAACATGCAACGAAGTTCCAACGACTCCAATTGCACAGACCGGGTTTTGTAAGGAGACGCGAGGGCCGCATGCAAGTAAGCACGCGATGAGGGGGCATGCGGGGCGCCGGCCAAAGCGTGGGACCTTGACTCGCTTCCGGTCCAACGTTTCCACAGGCGATAGATCGAGTCCTTTGGATTCAGGCTCATCGTACACTCTCCTGGGCGCTGGAATCTTCGAATTGGGCGGCGACCGGGTGCATAAAGCGGCCTGCGTTATCGACTTTGGAGATCGCGTGCGCGATGTTCCAGGTCCGGATCGTGGTGTCAAAGCTGCCCGAGATCAATTGCGATTGGGTCCGCCGCAGCACGCTTATCGATCCATCGTGCCCTACCAACTTGGACGCAACCGTCGAATCTTTCGTGTTGATGATACGAATGGTGTTATCGCTGCCCGATACGGCAATTAATTCGTTGTCGAGTGGCGTGATCGCCAACAGTTTTCCAGCGGAAAGGTCCAACTGGGATACCACCGACTTGGATGCAACATCGAATCGAATCAGTCGTCGATCTTCCGAGACGCTAAAAATGCTTTTGTCATCCGAGGAAAAGCAAAGCCCTCGGATTCGGTCGAAGTGGATCGGTTGGCTCGCGTAGCTGGTGGGCTGGTCGACGTCTGTGGATGATTCGTCCGATGTTGCCTCGATCGCGGGCATTTTGCTCCCGGGCAGCTCGACGAGGCGAAGGATGCCATCTCGACCCGCAAAGGCGAGCTTGTCGTGTTGGTTTGACAGAACAAGTGCTCGAATATCCCTGCAATCGGATCGAAGGTGGACGGATAGCAAATTGCGATCGATATCAAGTCGATACACTGAATTGTGGAACCCTGCCGCAAAAAGGTCATCTTCGCTATTGAATGCTAAGGCAAACAGCGCATGGGGCACTCGGGTGCGGACCGGTTCCATCCGTCCATTATCCTGAGTGGCAATAGCGATTTTGGAGGAAGGCAAATTCCACAGGCATAGAAGTCCATCGTTTCCACACGAGGCAATACGGTTACCCTTTGGAGAGAACTCGATAAACTGCACCCAATCGCGGTGGCCCGTTAGAACGCGGATGATCTTTCCCTCGGGAATAGAAATCAAACGGATCGCATGGTCATCCCCTGCGGCGGCCATCAATGTCCCATCAGGAGAAATGGCCATCGCCGTGACCACCGGACGCTCCGATTCGTTGGGTAAAGGATCCAAGTGGAGAACGGGTGGGAGAAGATCTTCTGTCTCGCTGTTGGTTCGCGAAATCGGATCGGTCTCACCCCTTCGATCCGGAGCTTGCTGGGCAATGGAGGCGGAGAAAAGGAGTGAAAACGAAATCGCTAGGGCTTGGAAAATGGGATTCATCGTATGAATCCTAGATGTCAGCATGAAACGATCCTCCCTGACCGCCCTCGCTCGAATTAGACTATCCCCACGGTCTGTCCTATCGACAGGTCCAGGTGAGCTCTTTTGGGAATCCATTGCAGTATTGGTAGCGTGGTGAAGGGATTCCGATTGAGAGGAGTTTGCTGGCTGCAAGAAATGCTAATGCAAGCATTCGCATGGAGTTTCAAGACGGAGATCCGGAGTACTTAGTAAGTAGCAACACGTAGGCAGTAGCAGCACGCAGGCAGTAGCAGCACGCAGGAGTAGCGGAGTTCGGAATTAGGAGAGTGTGGATGGGCCGCGGGTCGTTGAGGAGCCAGTTCTTAGTTCCCTTGATTGGGACTCTCGTGCTGGTCTGCGCCTTGATCGCGTCGATCTCGTGGGTGTATGCCGATACATCGGCTCGCAAGAACATACGGATGCGATTACAAAACATCGGGGAATTGTGCCGTGCCGCTCCCTTTCCGCTTACCGAAAGTGTCTTGAAACAGATCCGTGGGTTCTCTGGGATCGACCTACTGATCTATGATCGGGCCAAGAAGGAATGGGTTGGGTCTACGGATCGGGCGCTTGTGAATGTACGGTCCGCGCTCGCACTCGTCGATCGTATAAAGACGAGCGGAAGCGGTGATGACGATACTCGTAAAGACATGTTGTTCACAGTACCGGTGGAGGGACATGCGTATGATGCTCTAGCGCTACCGATGGGTGCTGTTTCATCGCGCTCGGAGGGGCGAGATACAATTTTGGTAGCCTTGATCGACGCGAGTGAACGGCAGCGAGCGGTACAGCAAGCGTTTTGGCTACCGGCACTCACCGGGATTTGCGCTACAATAGCGTTAGCGTTTCTCTCTGCCTCCATTGCGTCTCGGATGGTGTCACGTTTGGATCGACTGGAACGCCAAGTGAATCGCATTTCCATGGGTTCCTACGAAACCGCTGCGATCGATGGACCGCACGACGCGATTTTCAATCTCGCGGTTTCCGTCAATAAAATGAGTCAACAATTGGAGCGTGCACGCGACGAAGTGGTGCGTTCGGAACGGACACGTTTGATCACAATGATCGCGAGCGGCATGGCGCATCAATTGCGCAATAGTTTAGGGGGGGCTATCCTGTTGCTGCAAACGTTTCAGCGAAGCCATCCACACTCGGCGGAAAAACGTGCAGGAGATCTCGATGAGATCCAAATGGCGTTGAATCAAATGCGGTTGGCGGAGGAGTCGATCCGACGGTTGATGACGATGAGTCAGCAAGGGATGGTCGTCAAAGATCGACCGATGTCGATTTCCGAGGTTCATGATCAGCTGCGATCGTATCTCGAAGCCTTGGCAGAGCACCATAGGGTGGAATTGAGTTTTCACTGTGGACCCCATAACGCATCCTATACGATCCGATCGGGTGAGAGTGTGGTAGGGGCGTTGCTCAATCTCATCATGAACGCAATTGAGGCTGCGGGGGCTGGGGGAACGGTCACGTGCACTTGTGGTATCGAAACAACGGGTTCGGTTGCGCAGGATTCACCCTTAGCGAGAATCTGTTGGGAGATCCGGGATTCGGGGCCGGGCCCTGCCCCCGAAATCGCAGCTACGATTCTTGAGCCTTTTGTGACATCGAAGCCTGAGGGAGTGGGGTTGGGGTTGCCGACCTCCGCTCGCATTGCTGAAAATCTAGGTGGGAGTTTAACTTGGGTGCGCGAGCCCAATGCGACGGTATTTCGATTCTGTATCGAGGAGAAGCCAGCCTGATGAGTACAGTTTGGATCATCGACGATGAACCCGCGATCTGTTGGGCATTGAGAAAAAACCTCGAGGTTGAGAAGCACGATGTGCATGTGTACTCTTCCGCAGAGCCGGCGATTGCAGCGATTGGACGTGGGGGAGATCCCGATCTAGTGCTCCTCGATGTTCGGCTACCTGGCATGGATGGTTTGAAGGCCCTATCGGCGTTCAAAGAACGCATTCCTCAACTTCCTGTCATCATCATGACCGCGTTTGGGGATCTAGAGACTGCGGTCAACGCCGTTCAGGGAAAGGCTTTCGAATACTTGACAAAGCCATTTGATCTCGAGGAAGCCCTGCAAACCGTTCGACGCGGGTTGTACCAAAGCCAATTGCAGATCGCATCGACATCGGATTCAACCGGGGTAACACGGAGCGGGTTGCTGCTGGGACAATCGCAAGCCATGCAGGCGATCTATAAGCAGATTGCGATTGCTGCGAAGACGGATTCGACGGTGTTGATTGAGGGGGAACAAGGGACAGGTAAGAGTTTAGTGGCTGCGATGATTCATCGATTTAGCAGTCGGCAAGCGAGTCCTTTTCTTCCCGCATTAACAATGACGGATCGCGACCTGGATTTCGATGCGGAATTGTTTGGAGAACGCAACAGCGATCGTTCGGTCACACTTACCCGAACAGGACTGCTGGAATTAGCCGCGGGTGGAACGGTACTCATCGAAGAGATCGGTAATCTGGCGCCGGCGACCCAAGCGAAGTTATTGCGAGCTTTAGAGACTCGCGAGTATTATGTTGTGGGAAATTCGGAAGCGAAAGCGCTAAGTTGTCGGATGTTGTTTACGACCACGTTGGAGTTAGAGCGGCTTATCGATGATAAAGAGATCGATTCTCGATTAGCGTCTCAGTTGGGAGTGCATCGGATACACCTTCCTTCATTGCGCGAGCATCGTGAAGATATCCCGGAGATGGTGACGTCGTTTTTGATGGCACATCCCAACATGCGGGGTATTAAAATAACGGACCGTGCAATTCAGGAATTGCAGCAACGCGATTGGATGATTGGGAACGTGCGGGAGTTGAAGCAAGCCTTAGAGAAATCGGCTATTGTTGCGACTGGCGGGGTGATCCAGGTAGAGGATCTACCTGAGGAACGGAATGACTTCGGAATGCGTCAGCATGGCTCGACACGCCAGGGGCAGCTCGAGGAAGCGGTCCGAAGTTGGGTGGCGGAGCGGTTGGCTGCAACTGCTTCCGAAAAGACTTTGAATCCAAGTGACCTGGGAACCACGGGCATCCTCTATGACGATTGCCTAACAGTGGTAGAGCCACCACTGCTGCGAAGCGTGCTGGAGTATTACCATGGCAACCGAGTTGCCGCAGCCTCGCATTTGGGTCTTCACCGTTCAACCTTGCGACAAAAGATGAAACGTTACGATATTGATCCGGGACCGTAAGGAATTTGGGTTAGTAGAATGGTAGTTGCCTGATGAGCAACCCGATGATTTGATCATGCTAGTGTTCGGGGAAATCGGATTCCAGGTTCCATTCGCCAATTGCTGAAATTCGCGATACGGATGGAGGTGCTAGCGAACCCGAAAAAGTTTTCGAATGAGCAATAACTGTTGGTTACCGAATAACTCGACTCTTCCAATATGGCCTTTGTGTTCTGGTGGAATCTTGAAAAAGAAGGCGAACAAGAAGGTGCCGGAATCTTTTTCGTACACAAATTCCGGAGTGTAGCTCACAATCGCGTTCTCCTGCGGATCGAGAATTTGCACGCGAACAAAGGGAGCAGTCATCCCTTCGATAATTTCTTCATCTCCGCCGAACATGAGATGAACGGGAACCCATCCAGTAGAAACGATGGCGGGTGGCGATCCCAGTGTGCATGGCTTGTCGATTAGGACTTCCTGGATGGATACTGTACGCTTTTGGTAGTCCGGCTCAGCGTAATCGATAGCCGGTTTATCACATCCCATCCAGGAACTCCACGTCATTGCAAACAGCAACAGCATCGATACGGACGCGATGGGACGTTGGTTGTCCATTTGGATGAATCCGGGAAGTTTGATAGGGATAAAAAACAAGGGACACTGCGATGAGAATCGCGGTGCCCCTTGTAAGTTAAGTTCTTGCGACTTGTTTTCCAAGCGATCGTTTCGAGCTAATCGCCTGGATTGATCCGCGAGGCTGATCCTCTATTGGAACAACGCCGAAATCTTTTGGTAAGTTCGAATCGCTGCAACGGCATCGTCAGCCGAACCATGCAACTTGATAAAGTCCGCGGCGGCTTTGATCGACTGAACATTCAATTCTCCAACAACTGCCTTTGCAACAGTTGCCTTGCTGCCTGGCTTGCGACCGCGTTTGCTCGGCTTGCGTTTCTTTGCAGAGGCGGAACCTCGCAATGCTTGACTGACCAATGCCGGATACGCCTTGTGCCCTTGGGCAACCAAATCTTTAGCGATTTGAGTGGGGCCTAGTCCTGGATTCTTTTCCGCATACTCGCGAATAGCCTGGGACATGTTTCCGTTTTTCTTTGTACCTTTTTTCAACGCTGCAATCTCCTGAAAGTTTACGAATGGGCAAATAGAAGTATAGATCGATTTATCACAAGTGACAAATGGAAGTCTTCCTTTTATTTTAATCCCAAACTATTCCAACGCTTAAAGTGGTACTCGATTAGAAAAAAAATTACTACAAGCCTGTTTAACAAAGGGTTATCTGATGATTAAGGATGCACATAAAAGGGGCTGGTTATCACCCAAATGCGTGGTTCATTATTCGCTCTTAGCCAAAGTTCAACCCGATAGATACCAGCGGATTCGATTTTAATATTCATGGCTTCCCCCTCCCATTCGGCGATGTTTTCTCCGTTTCGAATAATTTTCCAATGGGCGGATAATGGGGATTTTCCGACGAGTTGCAGTTCGTCGCGAAACGGTATTTGGCTTCCGATTTCGTACTGCTTTGCGCCGGCAGGGTTTTCTTTCGAATCGCGGATCGCTACTTCGACACCTTTCGAATCCGCAAGCCAATCAAACCCCACAAAGGTACGGCCTTGTTCCAAGGCATCCCAGACCGCATCTTTGGTGAGGTCATCGACGAGCAGGTGAGTCCCTGCGTGTCGAAGGCTGATTTCGTAAGGATCGAGCTGCATGCTAAAAACCAGATCGCCCGGTTTTGCATCTTTAGGAATCGAGAGCAGGGGGGCGACGAGGAGACGGTTTACTTTCACGAGTGGGTCTTCATTGGGATCCTCGATCGAGACTTCGGTATCGCTGGCGATTTTGATCCGGATACCAACGTTTTGATGGGCATCGTTTGCTGCGACGCCCGCATGAGGAAATTTTTGGCAGAGTTGATCCCAACGTTGTAAATAATCTTCAGGGTAGGTTTGCAGAGCTGAAAAAACCTCCTGAGGGTATTTCTTAATCAACTCTGTCGTCTTGATAATCCACAATGGATTCTTCATCGACTCGACAAGCTTCTTTTGCTTTTTAAAATCGGCGTGAGTGTTGTAAATCTCGACACCGGAGAGACCGGCGATCTCCCAATCCATCCGTTCTTCGAGATGCGATAAGAAAACATGACCGCCGCGATTGCGGACCAGTTGGGTGATTTCTTGAGAGTCGGCCGATTCGAAGGGTCTCATGCTCATCGTCGGGTAGACG
This sequence comes from uncultured Pirellula sp., assembly GCA_903892355.1. Classification (GTDB taxonomy): domain Bacteria; phylum Planctomycetota; class Planctomycetia; order Pirellulales; family Pirellulaceae; genus JBKCUI01. The sequence continues at coordinate 192,928 of CAITIE010000091.1, forward strand.
AGCATGCCTTTCATCTCCGCACCTGGGATTAGGAGCACTCCATCGCGCATACCGTTATGCCCATCGAGGAAAAAGTCTTTTTCCTTTGAGGGGTGTTCGGTGAAGAGCAGAATTTCAGTTCCAACCTTCTTGGCGGCCGCAACAATGTCATCGATCTTGCCACGGCTATCGTGAGACAGTTCGGAATGGACATGAAGGTTGGCACGTACTTCGCGGTAAGGGCCGCTTCGGGGGACTTCTTTGCGTTCCGCCGCATACCGCTGGATCGCTTGTCGGGTTCCCTCGAGGTACTTTGGCCGGATCCGATCAACTGCGTCTTGGGCTTGTGCCGTGTCTTGGGCTTGTGCCGTCAAACCGGCCAGCATGCAAACCAGCGTGCAGAGCTTGGTGCGTTTCGCGATGCGGACGGTGCGCGCCAAAGCTCGTGTTTGAGCGCACTGCATTTTGCTGGTACGCGGGTTGATGATTCGCAGGAGGGAGGAGGGGATGGCGTGTTGCATGGGTTCACCGCACAGGGAAGGGATGACCAAGCACCATCCGTGGCGCGGGAAGCCGTGGCGACTACAAACATCGTCACGGCAACGTCGGCTATTTCGCGGCTATTTTCGCCCAAGAATCGCGCAGGGTTACGATGCGATTGAAGACGGGTTCACCAGGTTTGGAGTCTTTTTCGTCGATGCAGAAGTAACCATTGCGCTCGAATTGCACGCGTGTGCCTGGTGGCAGGGTAGCGAGTGCAGGTTCGATAACAGCGGTAATGGTGGTGACGCTGTTGGGATTGATGTTGTCGAGGAATGTTTTTCCTTCGGCGGCTTCTTCGGGGGATTCCGACTGGAACAGTCGGTCGTAGAGGCGCACTTCGACGCAGTGTGCTGTCGAGGCGCTCACCCAATGGATGGTACCTTTGACCTTACGTTCGCTCGCGGAACCACTACCGCTGCGGGTCTCGGGGTCGTAGGAGCATTTGAGTTCGACGACTTTGCCCGAAGCATCTTTAATCACTTCATCGCATTTGATGATGTACGCATAGCGGAGTCGGACTTCGCCACCTGGTTTGAGCCGAAAGAACTTCGAGGGTGGATTTTCCATGAAATCCTCACGTTCGATGTACAAGGTGCGAGAGAAGGGCAGGGATCGAGTGCCTGCGGTCGGATCTTCGGGATTGTTGACCGCTTCGAGTTCCTCGGTTTGCCCGTCCGGATAATTCGTGAGTGTGACTTTGATCGGATCGAGGATCGCCATGTAGCGGTTGGCGATTTTGTTCAAGTGATCGCGCACTGCGTTTTCCAGGACTAGGACATCGATGGTCCCATTGAAGCGAGCAACGCCGATGGTTTCGCAGAAGTTGCGGATACTTTCTGGCGTGTAGCCTCGACGACGCAAGCCGCTGATCGTTGGCATGCGGGGGTCATCCCAACCGGCAACATGTCCTTCGGTGACCAGTTGCAGCAACTTGCGTTTGCTCATGACCGTATACGAGAGATTGAGTCGAGCGAATTCGATTTGGCGAGGGTGGAAGATCCGGAGCGTTTTGCAGAACCAATCGTAAAGCGGGCGATGGTTCTCGAACTCGAGCGTGCAAATCGAATGCGTGATGCCTTCGATGGAGTCCGATTGGCCGTGCGCCCAATCGTACATCGGATAGATGCACCAATCGTCACCCGTCCGATGGTGATGCGAGAACATGATGCGATATAGGACTGGATCGCGCAGGTTGAAATTGGGAGCGGCCATATCGATCTTGGCTCGAAGAGTCCGAGTCCCTTCGGGGAACTCACCTCGTTTCATGCGTTCTAAGAGGTCGAGGTTTTCTTCGGCTGAGCGGTCTCGGAAGGGGCTGTTGCGGCCGGGCTCGGTGAGGGTGCCGCGGTATTCACGCATTTGCTCCGCGTTCAAATCGCAAACATAGGCGTGGCCTTCGCGGACCAATTGGACGGCCCAGTCATGCAATTGCTGAAAGTAGTCGGAGGCGTAGAACAAACCGTCCCAGTGGAAACCGAGCCACTTGACGTCGGTCATGATCGAATCGACGTATTCCTGGCTTTCTTTGCTAGGATTGGTGTCGTCAAACCGAAGATTGCATTTACCATCGTACCGCTGCGCTAGCCCAAAGTTCAGGCAGATACTTTTGGCGTGCCCGATATGGAGGTAGCCGTTCGGTTCTGGCGGAAAACGAGTTTGGATCGAGCGTCCCTGCAAGGAGGCTTTGCTGGCAAAATCTCGCTCGACCTCGACTTGGATAAAGTTCTTGTGGTCGGATTCGTTTGGGGTTTCCGCTGGTTGATTCACGTTGTTGAAAACTCTCTCTTAGGTTTGCATGGCCGGTAGCAGGCATTGCACAAGCCCCCTTATTATGCAGTTTCTCTGAAAAAATACAGCAGCAGAATGCCTCTGGGGTTTTATCGCGAGGGAGTTACACTGGATGTTCTATGAGTGAAATCGATCCCCGGAATGAAAATGTGTCGAAACCCACCCCCGGCTTGCGAGGTTCTCGGAAATCCGAGGAACTGGAGCGGTTTACTGGAAGCGAATCGGAATTGATTGCGGCCCTTCGGCAAGTCTCCCGCGACATCGCGTTGGAGGGGGTGCCGGAGGAGGCTTGGCCCCTTCTGGCCAAATACTGCTTGCTGGTTTGGGATTGGAATGAAAAGCTCAACTTGACCCGGCACACGACTCCCGAACTTTTCGTCAAGCGGGATCTTTTGGACAGTGTTTCTTTAGCGGCATTGCTCCGGCCCGAGGAAGAAGTTCTCGACGTTGGAACTGGGGGAGGGGTACCAGGAATTTTGGTGGCGATTTTACGTCCTGACATCCAAGTCACCTTGTGCGATAGCGTGGCCAAGAAAGCAAAAGTCGCTCAGGAAATCGTCGATCGACTTGGCTTGGAGATACCGGTCTACCCAATAAGCTTGATCAAAGTGCTGGATGAGTTCCGTTATGACACCGTCTTTGCACGGGGTGTTGGGCCGCTCGAGCGTTTGTGTACATGGCTCCGGAACGAGTGGCACAAGATTGGACGATTGCTCGCGATCAAGGGCCCGCGTTGGGTCGAAGAGCGAGGCGAAGCGAGGCATCGTGGGTTGCTCAAAGGTGTCGATTTACGGAGGCTGGTTTCTTACAACATGCCCGATACCGATTCGGAGAGCGTCATCCTGCAACTGTCGCGGCAGATGGGTGCCAAAGAAGTAGACGAATCGTAGCGATTGGCGTTCAGTTCGGAGTGTCGCGAACGGGAAGCGAGGACGGGTAGAGAGCGGCTGGGGTTCAGTAGCGACGCCGGATTTCGAAAGGTTTGCCCCTGGAATTTTGCCCGAAGGATTGGTCGAATCGCCGTCGCGGTATGCTAAACTTAGGAGACCCCAAAACACTGGGGTGCTCCGCGGTTGTGATGATTGAACCTCGGAACCCTACCTCAGCGCGGCCACGCGTGCCCATCGGCGTTGCTACCTTAACTCGTGTTTTCTTCCCTCGTTGGTATCCCTCCTTGGAATCGTGCGAACATGGTTCGGCTGGCTCGTTCAAAATCGACGAATGATTTGCCGTTGGGTTTTGTGCCGCCCCATCGCTGGCCTCAGCATGCTTGTATCGATTTTCTCCGATGCGTTGTCGCGGTTGGTTCTATCATCATTGCGCTAGGCTCGATTTCGATTGCGTACCAAGAGACAGGTGCAACGGAGCAGATCGAGTTTTTTGAAAAGCGCGTGCGTCCGATTTTGGTGGAGCGGTGCTACGAGTGCCATGGGGCGAACGAAGCGAGCGGTGGTTTGCGATTGGACCATCGCGACGGGTTGCTTCTGGGGGGAGACAGTGGCGCGGCACTGGTACCAAAGAACCCCGAAGCGAGTTTGATTGTTCGTGCGGTCAAATACCACGATGCTGATTTGCAGATGCCGCCAACAGGTGCGATCCCTGCGGCTGAGGTTGCTGTGCTCGAGGAGTGGATACGTTCTGGGGCCGTGGATCCGAGGGAAAGCATTCCTGAGCTGGACAACAATAAGCCGAACGGGATGAGTATTGCGGATGGGAAGGAGTTCTGGTCGATGCGACCACTCGCCGATCCCGCGATTCCTAAAGTCCAGAATGCGGAATGGGTACAAACGCCGATCGATGCATTTGTCTTAGAGCGACTGGAAGAATTGGGGATTGCCCCAGCACCGCGTGCATCCCGCAGGGATTTACTGCGCCGAATGACTTTGGATTTGATCGGCGTGCCTCCAACGCTGGAGGAGCTTCAAGCGTTGGAAGTGGACGGTTCCGAAGATGCGATCGAACGATGTGTCGATCGGCTATTGAGTTCGCCGCAGTACGGAGTCCGGTTCGGCCGGCATTGGCTCGACGTAGCTCGTTATGCCGATTCCAACGGCCTCGATGAGAACATCGCGTACGGGAATGCTTGGCGGTATCGCGACTATGTCATCGACTCGTTCAATGCCGACAAACCATTCGATCGTTTTCTTGAGGAACAGATCGCTGGGGATTTGCTTCCCGATTCTAATCGGGAGACCGTGACCGGTACCGGCTTCCTGGTGCTCGGAGCCAAAGTCCTCGCGGAACCGGACCGGGACAAGCTGGTGATGGACACCATCGACGAACAACTTGATGCGATCGGAAAGTGCTTCATGGGGATGACACTCGGTTGTGTTCGATGCCACGATCACAAGTTCGATCCGATCAAGCAGCGTGACTATTACGCGCTTGCTGCCATCTTTAAGGGAACAAAAACGTTCGGTGATTCCAATTTTGGAGCGATCAAGCATTGGAATGAGATTTCCTATGCATCGGCCGAGGAAAAGACATCTTTGAATGCGGTGAATGCAACGATTGCTGAAAAGCAGGGGGCATTCAGCACTGCGAAAAATACCACAATGCAAAAGCTGCGAGAACGCGTTCGTTCGCAGGCTGCGTTGTATTTAGCGACTGCATCGAGGCTTGACTCGTCAGCGACATTGAATGAATGGGCAGAGGCTGGTGCGGAACACGGATTGCATTCGCGAGTCTTGGCCCATTGCCGAAAGCATTTAGAGTTCCACACCGACGATCCTTTGTTCGAGGCGTGGCGAGACATGGCATCGCGAGGGGAGGTTGATTCGATCCTTTGCCATTACCAATCGCTATTCGATACATCCCAAAAAGCGTGGGCGGAAGCCAAGAACGCCGATCCGAAGGTCACAGCGCTTGTGGATCCCATGCAGGAGCGAGCAAGAGTTGCCCTCGGTGATGTCGGTGGATTCTTAGCGATTCCCGCAAAGATGGAGCATGCGCTCGATGAGGAAACCCTTGAGAACCTCCATGCGCTAGCGACCGAGGCGAGGCTGATCGAAAGTTCGGCGCCGGACGAAACCGCAGTGATGGGAGTTTCCGATCGCGGGGTAATCGAAGGGATTCCAATCCACATCCGAGGAAGCCACCGCAATCTTGGGGATGTTGTCCGCAGAGATTTTCCGGAAGTCATGCGCACGTACGGCGAGCATCCCGTCTTCAATCGGCGCAGCAGTGGCCGTTTGGAGCTGGCGCGATGGTTATCGAGCCCTAATCATCCATTGACTGCCCGCGTGATCGTCAATCGAGTATGGCGTTGGCACTTTGGAAGAGGATTGGTCCCATCCACCGAAAACTTTGGCAGGCTCGGTGATCGTCCATCGCATCCTGAGCTTCTTGATTTTTTGGCCCGTTGGTTTATCGAGTCGGGCTGGTCGATCAAAGAACTGAATCGATTGATCATGAGTTCGAGTGTGTATCAAATGGCCAGTCAGCATGAGTCCACCGAGCAAGCGGTAGCGATCGATCCAGAGAACCAATCGCTTTGGCGATTACGTACTCAGCGATTGTCCGCTGAGCAAATCCGAGACTCGATCCTGTTCGTTGCTGGCAATCTCGATTTGAGGCTGGGCGGGAAATCGGTACCTCTTCGGAATCGCCAGTTTGTTTTCGACCACACCTCCATCGATCATACTCGTTACGATAGCATGCGAAGGACCGTTTACCTGCCAATCATTCGAAACCATCTCTTCTCGCATTTGGAGCAGTTTGATTTCCCGGACCCAACCATGCCGGGAGGAGATCGGCAGTCGACCACAGTGGCGCCACAAGCGCTTCTGCTCATGAACTCGGAGTGGGTTCTCGATGCGTCGGACAATCTTGCTCGAGCATGTTTGGATTCAGCGACTACTTCCGACGGCCGTTTGCAGTGGTTGTACCACCAAGTGCTCGGCCGGGAGGCAACCGATTCGGAGAGGAACAAGTCCCTTGCCTTTGTCGAGTCCCTCATCGCGTCCGGTGATGCTTCGCCGGACAGCATGGTTTCAACGCCAATCGACCCATTGCAAACGGCTGGAACGCGGGCAGTGGATTCCCTCGAGCGGAAAGCTTGGGGGCTTTTGGCGCAGAACTTATTAATCTGCAATGAGTTTTTCTTTGCACGGTAAACCGAAGGGGCCTCAAATTTATGAACGACTTATGGAATAGCCAAGAGATCGCAATGGAGCTTGCCTCCCGACGGAGGATGCTCAAGTCGACTGCGCTCGGGTTTGGCTATTTAGCGTTTGAGTCGTTGCTGAGTTCCCTGGCAATGGGTGGCGAATCGGCCGTTCGGACCAATCCGCTAGCTCCTAAAACGCCGCATTTTTTGCCTCGTGCCAAGCGTATTGTTTTCATGTTTATGAAGGGTGGGCCTTCTCATGTCGATACGTTTGATCCGAAACCATTGTTGACTCGTGATGATGGCAAGCCACCTCCGTTTGAGTTGCCGCGAGTGGTATTCGCTCAGCAGGGCAACCTGTTGAAATCCCCTTGGAAATTTCATCAGCATGGAGAGTCTGGTTTGCCCGTCAGCGAGTTGTTTCCTAATGTCGCGAAACATGTTGACAAGCTTTGCGTGCTGCGATCTCTGCATGGGAGCAATCCCGCTCACGGTGGTGCGCTGCTCAAGATCCACACGGGGAGCGACCAGTTTGTCCGGCCTAGTCTCGGGGCGTGGGTTACCTATGGCCTAGGTACTGAGAATCAGGATCTGCCCGCGTTTGTCACCATTTGTCCTACGTTGGCCCATGGCGGAGTGAACAACTGGGGGGCGGCATTCCTGCCCACCTACTGCCAAGGAACACCGATCGGAAACGCGAGCCAACAAGTCGTCCAGGCGTCTGTCCAGCATATTGCGAATCCGAAAATTGGAAAGTCGGAACAACGCAAACAACTCGATCTGCTCGAGGACATGAACCAGTCCTATGCGCAGGCCAATCCATTCGATGCGGCAATCGAAGGACGACTCGGCGCGTTTGAACTCGCTTATCGCATGCAGACATCGATGCCGGAGATTCAGGACCTTCGATCGGAAACGGAGGCGACGATGCGATTGTATGGAATCGATGATCCCGTCACCGAGAATTTTGGACGCGAATGTTTGATGGCGCGTCGTTTCTTGGAACGGGGCGTGCGTTTTGTACAAGTCACCCATAGCGATAGTGAAGTGCAATGGGACCAGCATAGCGATCTGTACCACGGGCATACAAAGAATGCAGCCGAGGTGGATAAACCCATCGCAGGCTTTTTAACCGACTTGGAGCAAAGAGGATTGTTGCAGGACACCCTCGTCCTATGGGGTGGTGAATTCGGTCGGACGCCGACTTCCCAAGGCAACGGCCGAGATCACAATCCCCATGGGTTCTGCATGTGGATGGCAGGCGGAGGGGTTAAGGGTGGATATGCCTATGGTGCGACCGATGACTATGGGTACTATGCGGCGGACAACAAAATGCACATCAACGATTTGCATGCGACCATCCTGCACCTGCTAGGTTTGGACCACGAGCGTCTCACGTATCGCTACGCAGGCAGAGATTTTCGGTTGACGGATGTCGCTGGTCGCGTCGCTACGGATATCTTGGCGTAGGGGACAGAAAGTCCATAAAAAAAGCCATGGTATGTCGCTCCATCGCCATACCATGGCCCAATTGTCGGTTGGCCCACTCTCTCGAGCGGGTCGACTAACCAATCCGTGCTACCTTTGTTATCGGCAAGTTTGATTGGTTTATAAGAGTCCGTTGTCGATGCTGTTACAGATTACCTAGGAGGAACTGCCAACTAGCCGCTCGTTCAAAATCGCGCAAAAGAAACGAGCCGTTTACCTGGAGATACCCACTGGGGCATTTGCCGCCATTGGTGGAATCGATGGAATCGCATAAATCTGGCTTGGGGCAGCCAAACGATTGGAGGGAGTGGGTACCTGCGTTGCATTAAACGCTGGGGCTGCTGCAGGAGCGGCGGTTGGGATGGCAGTATCGCAAGTGGGAGCGGGTTTGAATAGTTTGTGGACTCCGAGTGGCTTACAACCGGTGGAGCACGCCGTCGTCGGTTCGCTGTACAGGCTCGAAAAGGTTGCTTTTTTAGCGAGTCCTTGATGGGTCCGGTAGCGGTTGAGGCGAGTTGAGGCAGTATCGCAGTCTGTGCCATTGGACGCGGTACCATTACCGCAATTAGCGTCGCCACAAATGGTAGAAGGATGAGAATGAAGTCCTCGCTTGGCATCGAGGCAATCGCAACCGTTCAGATGATGATAAAGGTGGTTCAGCCGTGCGGCCCGCTCCGCTGGGTAGCTTGACCAAAGGTTGGGATGGCAGGGGTCTGCATCCATCAGGAGGGCCAAGGGAGAATGGGAGTCTGCATTGCCTTGCGGATTTCCACAGGGAATCATCTGCTGTGTCGCAAACATCGGCTGCGGTGAATAGTTGGACGCGACAGCCGTCGCGTCGTTAACCTGGGCAGAAGTTGCGAGTTGTGCCGAAGCTGCGGTAGAGAGCGAAACGGAACCGGCAGCGAACAAAACAAACGCTTGCATCATGCGGCGCATAGCAAATCCCTTTATTGGTCATCCTTGATCGGCATGGCTGGGGCAGCCAAAGGCTATCCCAGCCCATCATTTCCTATAAATATCGATCCCAAGTGGGGTAGGCGAGAAACCCTTTGAGCGTGACGACATATAGTCACTTTCACCGAGCGCGATCCTCTCGGCGGGTTCGCTACCTCCACTTGTCTGGTCGACACTACTACTTTGCACCCGGGTGGATGGCACGCAAACCAGCGGAAGGAATTTCCCAAGCTGTTGGCAGGATTCGGTGCGATGGGCGACGGGAATACACGAGAAACCGATCGCGGGGGAGTTGCTGGAATTGGTGTGTTTTACGACTGCGCAAACAGATTCGCCCGGTCGTTTTCTTAGATTTTGACAATCGGCCGTTCGGAATCAGACTAGAAAGCTATCCTATTCGGAATAGCTTGCCTAACAGTTAAAATAGCACAGCAATTAGAACGCATGGCGGCAATGGCTCGCGTTGCCTATCGGGCGAATTTCGCAGCGGAGTGGCGGGTTGCGAATCGAGTGCTCAATCCCCTTGAAACCAACAACCAGGAAAAATTATGTTTTTTGAGAATCGAGTCCCAGATGCCATCGCGTCGGTTTTCGCGATCTTATTCAGCGGGTTCGTGGGTGGCGGCATCGTGAACGCGCAGCCATTCCCCAATCGCAAGCTAGGACAAGAAGACAAGTTTCGACAGCTTGAGGAGATCCTCCCGACCCCAAACTCATACCGTTCTGCCGCGGGTGAACCTGGGCCGGATTATTGGCAGCAGCGTGTCGACTACAGCATCGACGTAACATTGAATGATTCCGATCAGTCGATTGCAGGGTCCGAGACGATTCGCTACCGCAATCAGTCGCCGCATACGCTCCGGTATTTCTGGGTGCAAATCGATCCGAACTTGTTTGCTCCCGATAGCGACGCCAACCGCACGCGTGGGATGCGAGGCTCATTCTCGAATCGCGTATCCACGGCGGAAATGGAATCGATTCAAGAACGCCGCCGGTTTGATGGGAGCTGTAAGATTGAATCGGTGACCGACTCCCTCGATCGGCCGCTGAAGACTTTTGTCGTCGACACGATGATGCGGATCGATCTCGCCGAACCGCTCCTTACCGGAGAAGAGTTTTCGCTCAAAATTCGTTGGTCGTACAAGATCAACAATGCGAAACTCCTCAACGGAAGAACCGGTTATGAGTTTTTTGAAAAGGATGGGAATTACATTTACGAGATTGCCCAGTGGTTCCCACGCCTGGCCGCATACACGGATGTTACCGGTTGGCAGCATAAGCAGTATTTGGGACAGGGTGAATTTACACTCGAGTTTGGCGACTATCACGTTCGGATTACGGCGCCCGCCGACCATATCGTCGCATCGACAGGAGAATTGCAGAACCCGAACGAGGTTTTAACTGCGGAGCAACAAGCGAGGTTGGTCACTGCGCAGTCCGCCGAACGCCCCGTTTTCATTGTGACTCCTGAGGAAGCGAAGGAGAACGAGAAGGAAGGGACAGACGCCACTAAGACTTGGATCTTCAGGGCGGAAAACGTCCGTGATTTTGCATTCGCGTCGAGCCGAAAATTCATCTGGGATGCGCAAGGCCACCAAGTGAACGACCATCGCGTCATGGCGATGAGCTACTACCCCAACGAAGGAGAACCCCTTTGGAGCAAATACTCCACGCACGCGATTATCCATACTCTTAATGTTTATAGCCGTTACACATTCGATTACCCTTACCCTGTCGCCATCAGTGTGAACGGACCCGTCGGTGGTATGGAATATCCAATGATCTGCTTCAATGGACCTCGTCCCAAAGAAGATGGTACCTACTCGGCGAATACCAAATACGCGTTGATTACGGTGGTGATCCACGAGGTGGGGCATAACTATTTTCCGATGATCGTCAACAGCGATGAGCGGCAGTGGTCTTGGATGGACGAAGGGCTCAATACGTTCCTGCAGTACTTGGCCGAGCAGGAATGGGAGGAGAATTATCCATCGCAACGCGGGGAGCCCGAATTGATTGTGCCTTACATGCAAAGCACGAATCAAGTGCCGATCATGACCAATAGCGACTCCATCATTCAATTTGGCCCCAATGCCTATAGCAAACCGGCAACCGCTTTAAATGTTTTGCGGGAAACGATCCTCGGACGCGAGTTATTTGATTTCGCGTTTAAGGAATACGCGCGACGCTGGAAATTCAAACGACCGATGCCAGCCGATTTTTTCCGAACCATGGAAGATGCGACCGGCCGGGATCTTGATTGGTTTTGGCGCGGCTGGTTCTACACGACGGATCATTGCGATATCGCTCTCGATAAAATCGAGGTCTTCATGCTCGATGGCCGAACACCTGACGAGGCAGCTCAGGAGTTGAAAGACAAGAAAGAGGCTCGTCTCCCAACCCTATCGCAGCAGCGCAATAAGGAATTGCCGAAACGAGCCGATCAGTATCCAGAGCTCAAGGATTTTTATAACGAATACGATCCCAATGAGGTCACCGATGAGCAGCGTCGCGCGTACGAAAAAGGTCTCAGCGAGCTGAGCGAAAAAGACAAAGCGTTGCTGGATACAACCGATCGTTTTTATCGCATTCAATTCAAGAATGTCGGCGGTTTGATCATGCCCGTCATCTTGCTAGTTACCCTCGAAGATGGCAGCACCCAAGAGATTCGAATACCAGCGGAGGTTTGGCGCATGGACACAAACCAGTGCGACACACTGGTTGTCACCGAGCAACCTATCGTGAAATTTGAGCTGGATCCCTATCGAGAGACTGCGGATGTGAATCGGGACAACAATCATTTCCCAACAGTGATCGAACCATCTCGGTTCCAGCTGTTCAAAGGCCAACGCCGCTCCTCAGACGATAATCCGATGGCAAAAGCAAAACGGGCTGCGGAAGCGGCACAGAAGGCAAAGGAAGCTGAAGAGCAAAAAGAATCGACAGAAAAGAAAAACACGGCTGAGGATACGACCAACCCGACCGATCCGGAGAAGAAGGTTGATTCGGATAAGAAGGTAGAGACCGACAAGAAGAAGGAAAAGAAAGAAAAGAAGGCCAAGAAACGGAGCCTTCTGAATGTTTAAATATGGGAGGAATCACTCCCTAACTGCGATAGGGGCGATGCTCAGTATACTTTTGTGCGCGATGACATTGGCGAGCCTAAGCGGTTCCTCGATGGCGTTCTTCCCTCATCCGTTTCACGTTTGTATCGGGCAAATGGAATGGAATGACTCCGATCGCTGGGAAGTCGCATTGCGAGTTCATCCTCAGGACCTGGAGAAGGAGCTGTCAAAGGTTGTCGGGAAGTCGATTTCGATTGAGGATCAACAGTTTCCGCAGCTCGTTACCAATTTCCTGAACGATCAATTCTTCGTGTTGCGATTACCGGTGGATCTTGTTCAACAAGAAGTTGATCAACGCATCTCCGAGATATCGAAAGGGGCTCTCCGCGAAGCGGGAACAAGTGCTACGGACAAAACCGCTACAGAGGAGACTTCGGACGTAATATCTCGCGAGGATCCGACGCGTTCGAGGTTGAAGTGGATCGGTATGGAATCGGAACGCGGATGGATTTGGATCTATCTTGAGATGTATCCTCCCCGGTTAGAAGCAACCGACCGCTTGCGAGATTGGCTCGTTCATCAACTTTTTCTAGAGACCGTTGAGAGGCAGGAAAACTCGGTTGTTATTTATCCCCAACCGAGGACAACATCCTCGAGGAAGTACTCCTTGCAGTTCAAAAAGGGACAGCCGTCTGCGATGATGAGGCCCTCCGAGGATATCAAATAACACCAAACTCGCCAAACGGATGGAAGGTGAGTCGGAAACCGCACCGAGTGTTAACGAATAGTGTCTTAACGAATAGTCTTCAACAATAGCAACCAGTTGCATGCCCCATAACTTCATGCAAAGGGTTCGCTGTTTAACGCAGCAACTGTTGTGTTAAAACGGCGATTTTGTTGGGATGCGACAGAGTGGCGGTTGGGAAACCCACAGTTTGTCTTGTTTGGAATCCGTTTGGATTCGATGATAAAGGGATACGAGAAGTCTGTGAGAAAAACTTCGGATTTGAATCCGTTCAATGCAACTGATAGTTGAAGCGATCATGTCGTCCCAAAGCTCATCGAGCGAACCGCGTCCCGATTCCCCCCCCCAAACGCAACTGGATAGTCCTCTGATTCCGGCGGGCGAGATGGTACTTCCCACCTTGCACGGGGATGGGAGTCGTCGGTGGATCAATCCTGCCTTGGCCCAAGGTAAGTATTGGCGACGGCGGCGGAATTTGGCTTACGCCTTGATCGCGTTTTTCGTAACGTTGCCCCATTTGCGCTATGGCGGGAAGCCGATTGTGCTACTCGACATCGCTGCCCGTGAGTTTACCTTTTTCGGGCATACGTTTTATCCAACCGATACGCCGTTGGTAGCACTGTTGATGCTGACCGTGTTTTTCACGGTGATGTTTATCACAGCGGTTGGAGGGCGATTGTGGTGTGGTTGGGGTTGCCCTCAAACGGTTTACTTGGAGTTTCTGTTCCGTCCGATCGATCGTTTGTTTGCGGGGACTCGAGGTAAAGGGGGAACGCCCAAGCGTTCGGTGAATGCGTTCTTGCAGGTAGCTAGGTTGCTAGTCTATTTGGCATGCAGTTTATTCCTCGCTCACACCTTTTTAAGTTACTTCATCGGCACCGAAGAGTTATCAAAATGGATGCAGCTATCTCCATTAAAGCACCCCCAGGCATTTGGGGTGATGGCCGTCGCGACCGCAGCGTTGATGTACAACTTCCTATTCTTCCGAGAGCAGCTTTGCATGGTGGCTTGTCCTTACGGGCGATTCCAATCGGTGATGCTGGACCGAAAAAGTTTGATTGTGACGTACGATATTCATCGTGGCGAACCGAGGCACAAGGGTCGTTTGGTTACCGGAACGGGGGGTGACTGCATTGATTGTGGCCACTGCACCGCAGTTTGCCCGACAGGCATCGATATCCGAAACGGCTTGCAGATGGAATGCATCCACTGCACACAATGCATCGATGCGTGCAACGATGTGATGGAGCGGGTCAAGAAACCATTGGGTTTGATTCGCTACAGCAGCCAGGATGCACTTGATGGGAACTCGAAAGGATGGTTTCGACCGAGGACATTTATCTATCCTGCATTGGCGTTGGTAACAAGCACGTTGTTCGTCCTGGTGTTGTGGACAAAGTTCTCGTTCGACGCACGGGTTCTGCGTAGTCCAGGGGTACCATATACGGTGCTCAGTTCGCGAACGTTGCAAAACAATTTTCGGATTCGATTGGTGAATCGATCGCAGCAACGAGAAACATACCAAGCCAGGATTTTGGTTCCTGAAGGGGCGACAGCGCAGTGGAGCGATGTCGAACCAGAGTTGAATCCAGGGGAGAACGCCTTGATGCCTTTGGTGATCACAGGCCCGGTCGGCCTAACATCAGGAACCGGAAGTGTGGACGGAACGCTTGAATTGTCCGATAGCTCGGGCAATAAAAAGCTGCTGCACTTGCGCCTGTTGGGGCCTCACTGAGAGGGCCAAAGCCATCGGCATGGAGATCGACCGACGGGAATGCCAACGCGTGCTGAAGGGTGCCACTCTATGCAGACGTGCGTTTGAGCAAAAGACGCACAAGCACCGGATTAGCGTCCACGGATCGCTTTTTCGATCAGCAGAAAATTGCTCGATTCGTACTCGGTAATTTTCCCGTTCACCACCCAAACCAAGCGTCGATCTTCATCCGAAAGGTACGACGCCACGCGCTGCAGCATTTGGTTTTCCAGGCAGATGAAGGACCGCGTTGAGCCATCTTCTTGGAAGACCAATCGGTCTTTCACGATCCGAAATTTCCCCTTTGCCTCAACGACCGAAGATCCTTCACGGAGGAGAGACCTCTCCTTGGTTGTGGATGCGATTTGAGGCGTGTCCTCTGCGAGAACCGCATTCGACCAAAGTCCCCTGGCTGCGTTGGGGTTCGAATCCACCTTCAAGTTCACAAAGATCATCGTCGAACTAACGATGACGAAAACCCAAAACGATGCTGAGTGAGCGATGCGATTAAGCGTCCGATGTACTTTGGACATGATTGTACCCTGGACACGAATGCGGAGACTGCGAGTTAGGGTTGAGAAAGTCCCTATTGCCGTTTAGGGAGGACCATCGCATGTAGTGACATGACGCCGCCGGCAGTTAGCAGAATAAAGCCTAGCCAATTGGGTGGCTTCACGGTCTTCTTCGGGGAGGGAGCGACTTGCATGTATGCGTTGGTCGCTCCGTTCGCGTCGGCCACTTTGGCTTGTTTCGCGATTTTGTGGAGAGCACGGGTGCTGCTCTCATTCAGTACGAACGAATCCACAAAGCGGAACTGCAGCCCTAAAAAGAAGAGGACCACTCCGAACATAAAGTAGCGATTACGATCGAATTCCATGACTCGATTCCTTTTAACAAGCGAACGACACTTTGTTGTTCATCGGATGGAGTCAGGGTTACACCGGGACAAAAACAGAGTTCGTCCTTTGGTAACGCTTGTGCGGAGAGTGCCCAGCAGGTGACTTCTAACGGCAAGCCGAGTGGAGGGGGCCGCGAGTCCAAGAAAAAAGCACGGCATAAGCCGTGCTTGGAACGATAATTTTAGGGTGTCACCAGATCAGCGGCACGCAACTTGGACCTGATTTGAAGGGTGGACCCGGTGCGATGTACACCGGTGCGGTGTACTCCTTCAAAATCTCTCCGGAAGGCCGTGTCCTGCATTAGGCAACGGAAGCCTTGCGGATGAGGTTGCTCAATCGGCTCTTGGTACGCGAAGCCTTGTTCACGTGAATGATGCCCTTGGAAGCAGTCTGGTCGAGCAACTTGCAAAGCGCTGAAAAATGAGTTCTCGCCGTATCAAACTGCTTGGCTTGAACAGCGGAATGCAGTTTCTTGATCGACGTTTTCAACGAGGACTTCGCAGCACGGTTGCGAGCGCGGCGCTGGAGCGACTGGCGAAGCCGCTTCTTGGCACTCTCGATATTTGGCACGACAACTACTCCTGAATAAGCTTTGGAATATAGGCATTCGGTTTTTCGGGCCAGTTATGATGGCGACGGCAGGGTATTTTGTCCAGTGCTATTTCGGCCAGAAGTCTGTGGAGTCTAGAAGTCTGGGAAGTATCGTGGGTTGTACGGGTTCCTGGCTGATTTTCCGGTTTTTGGCCTTAGGGGTAGCATCAGGATGGTTTCTTTGAGCATTCGTGAACGATTTCCTGGGCTTACCCCGGCTGGCTCGAGGCTGGTATTGATGGCTTTATCCTTTTTTGGGGGGCTAAATCTAGGATTTGGGGGGCTAAGCGCAGGGGGAGGCGGGTTGGTAATTGCCGTTGAACCTTCGCTCCGCATTGTTTTTGTCGGGGATATCATGCTGGACAATGGCCCTGGCCACAGGGTCGGGCTTGAGAAAGATCCATTTGAACGCTGCAAGGGATTGCTCGAGGGTGCAGACCTGCGGGTTGGCAACTTGGAGTGCGTTCTCGGCGATGAGGGTTCCAGGCGGAGCAAGCCTTACGTATTTCGGGCTGCGGGTGGGTCGGAGCGGTTTCTTAAGCGGCATTTCGATGCCGTGAGTTTGGCCAACAATCATTCGCTGGACTACGGTCCCGAGGGACTGGTTGGCTGCATGAAAATCCTTGAAAAGGTGGATTTGCCGTATTTCGGGGGTGGTGCGAATCTCAAGGAATCCCGACGTCCTTTGGTTTTGGAACGGAAGGGGAAACGGATCGCGTTGCTGGGATTCAACGAGTTTTACGCCGAGGAGTACGCCGCCAAGAAAAAACAAGCTGGCAATACCCCACTGAACCCTGACTGGGTGATCGCCGACATCAAGAAATCACGCAACGAGCTCCATTGCGACGTTGTCATCCCGTTCTTTCATTGGGGCGAGGAATTGGAGTCTCAGCCTCGTCCCGATCAGCGGGAATTGGCACGGCGTTGCATCGAGGCGGGGGCCACGGCGGTGATCGGGGCTCATCCTCATATCCCGCAAACGATCGACTACCATGAAGGAAAACCGATCGTTTACAGTTTGGGGAATTTCGTGTTTGACTACTACGCGGGGGATCCCGAAGTGTGGCTCGGCTGGGTAGCGACCCTCGACATCTCAGACTCTGGGGATGTGGGCTTGCGGATCGATGCCGTTGAGATGGATCCGGCCGGCATCCCAACCCCCGTTGTCCCATCCTCCCCCTGAAAATCATCTCCCAAAACGCAAAGCTGCAAACGCAAATCCGTTAGCGTCCGAATAATCGACAGTTTCCGCACGATCGGAGCAAACGTCAGGCGAGAATGCTTGGCGGGTTTTCGAAAGGTGGCTCTATCAAGTTTTTCCTGGATCCCGACGGGGATGCCGTGGGATGGGGAGGTCGGCAGGTGGGGCCAGCGGAAAACTTCCCGGGTTTTTGATGAGCTTGTCTGAGAACAATAGCTAGAATCTAGAGGTTGCGTAGACTAGTGTAGTAGAGAGTTTGGTCGTCGCCTTTTCAGTGTTTCCTCGTCGGAGTAATGGTCCGGAATGTCAAACTACGTATCGCTTGACGAAGCCGCCAAGATTTTGGGTATTTCGACAGACGAATTGATCGAGATGCGTTCGCGCGGAGAGATCTTCGGCTATCGCGACGGCCCCAGCTGGAAGTTCAAGCAGGAAGAAATCGAACGGGTTCAAGGGGAACTCGCCGGGGATGCGCTCGATGAAGATGCCGGTGGCTCGTCGATTCTGGTTTCTGAACGGGAAGTCGGATCCAGTGGTGGCAAGTCCGGTGCGACCATAGGAAGAGAGTCAAGCGATCTCGGACTGGGATCGGATTTGAAGATTTCGGACGATAACGAGGGGAGCGACGTTGCGCTCGTACCGGATCCCAATAGCGGTAGCGGCGTCAAGCTGGTCCAAAAGAGTCCAAGTGATTCAAGCAGCGACCTCGATCTTGGAAGTGATCTAAATCTTTCCGTCGATCCAGCCGAGGCCAGCGGTATCGACTTGGTAGGCCGTCAACCCGATTCCAACGTGCTCGGTTCCGATCTTCGATTGCAATCAGGCTCTGCGGGTGGTACGCCCGTTGCCAGTGGCAGCGGCAGTCTCGACCTCGGTGGGGATTTGGAATTAGCAACGGACGACGAAGACGATTTGGTATTGGGATCCGATTCAGGCATCGGCCTCGGTTCTGAAAGCGGGATCAATTTGATGAGCCCGTCAGATAGCGGGTTGTCGCTCGAAGACGAACCTCTAGATCTCGCAGGCACCGGCATTTCCGGTCTCGATTTGGGAGCCGATGCGGGCTCGGATGTTGGCGGTTCCAAACCCAACGCTAGCGGGATCAGCGGACTCGGAAGTGGTGCGTTGGTCGATTTCAACCAAGGCGAAGAGTTTCAACTGACTCCGTCAGGAGGAATCGAAGCGGACGACGACAGTGGTTCCCAAGTCATCGAATTGGAAGACTCAGGAAGTTATGGCGACGGAGTCGGAATGCCGGAAGCCGCCGGCCTGGTCATGGAGGATGGGGCTGAGTTTGGTTCCGAAGTCGCTGACGCAACGGCTGCAGGTGGAATGGTGGCCCTCCGCGGTGCACCAGAAACCCCCTACACGGGCCTTCAAGTTGGCATGTTGGCCATGGTTCTGTTGCTGATGGGATTGTGTGGAATCCTAACCTCCGACATCCTTCGTAATCTTTGGGGTTGGGATGGTGAGACCGATTACTCGACCAGTTTGACATCGGCGTTGGTCAAAGCGATCGGTTCGAAGTAGTTGTCTGAGGTTCCCATTTAAGGTAGCCATTTACACGGAATGTTCTTTCACATGTTGCTCCAGAAGCCACTTGGCTTCTGGCTCTCGGAGACGAATGAGTCATGGCAGGCTCCAACTCCAGCCGCGATGATGCGAGCTGTGACAAGTCCCATCGGGTTAAACCCAATCGGGTTAAACCGAAGCATCAGCCACCCAAACGCGTGTCAACGCATCGCGGCAATCCCACGCCGGATCAGCTAGTCCAGTGGGAATCTCGCAAGGCCCCTCGGAGCAGGAGCGACATCCCCGACGAGATTTTAGGGGCGCTCAATTCGGGTTGGATTGAGACCAAGACCCTTGTCGAATGGTTGTCCGTGGATCGAGTTCGCTTGTTTCTTTCTCTGGCGAACGCATGCGAATTACCATTAGAACCAGAGGATCGCAAGGAACTTCAAGACGTGCGAGGCCTAAGCGCGCTCAAGCAATCGTGGGGGGTGGCACGCGTCTTATCGCGGCATGTCGCTTTAGGAGACGCTGCCTACGCGCAATTGGTAGAGCATCGCAGCGATGTTGTTCGCGAGTGGTGCGCTCTGCTGGTCGGGATGGTTGCCGAACTAAAATTTTCTCGTCGGTTGGCCTGGATGAAGACCTTGGCAGACGATCGCAACTCCGCCGTTCGGGAATTGGCTTGGATGGGACTGAGGCCGCATGTTGCCGCGGATCCTGTGGCGACTATCGGGTCGCTGGTCCCATGGACGGGTAGTCGCAATGAACGGCTGCGACGGTTTGCGTCCGAGGTCACGAGACCTAGGGGAGTCTGGTGCGAGCACATCTCGCTATTGCGTGATGCGCCTGAATTGGGGCTGCCGATTCTCGAACCCCTTCGTTCCGACACATCGCTTTATGTCCGAAATTCGGTCGCAAATTGGCTGAACGACGCGAGCAAAACAGCACCGGACTGGGTGATACAAATCACTTCCCATTGGCTAAGGTCCTCGAAGTCTCGAGAAACCGAATACATTGTTCGACGAGCCCGTAGAACGCTCGAAAAGTCGTCAAAGACACGCCAAAATAAAGTGCGTTAACCCTACTAATGGTGTGTCGGACCCTCAGTGCTTCGCATTGAATCTAAGGTTACTTGTGCGGTTTGTAGGGGTTGAATCGATCCGACAGAGTGGACCGTCGACTTTATTCTGATGACGGATTTGTGAGTTAGGCCGGACGGCGAATTGCACCCTACGGTTTTCTCAAGGGTGGATTTGCTCCTTTCGAGCAGCCTTAAATCCATATAGTTCCAAGCTTGAGGTTGCAATGATGGTCCGAAAATCCGTTTTTGTTGCTCTATGGTCGATGATAGGTTTATCATCGGTGATCGCTGGTTCGCCAGCGACCCCACAAGCCACACCGTTGCCTCAAAACATCCCAGTGATTGGCAATGTCCAGGTGTCGGGATCGGATGCGAGGGCTGCCGCCTTCAATCAGCAATGGATGCCAAAATTCCAGGCGATCATCGATAAGAATTTGGCCGAACAAGTCGTGTTCGTCAACGCTTCAGGATTTAAACTCGACTCCGACCGTTTTTTTCTCAGGCAGGCAGCAAACCAGACGATCCGTGTCTATTTCCTAGCCGAAGGTGCTGGATATCAGAATGCACTTGGGTTTACATTTTCACCTGCCGGCAGCACCACTCCCGGGACACCTCGTTTGCTATTTCCAAACGCATCGATCCAAGGTGGCACGGTTCGCAACATCGACAATCCGCTGAAGCCTGGAGATTTTGTGGAGATCGGAACAGGAGGAAACGGTTGGCAGCTAGATTTCTTTCTGCTCCCAAACGGCTTCCAGAGTTGGAGGTCCTTCAATGGCCAAGGGACCCCGCCCTACATTCCTTGGTTATGGAATGACATCAACAAGAACTGCGACAACTTTCAGCATGTCGTTGCGTTCGTCATGCCGGACTCTCCCTTCATTTTGGTCGGATTTGAGGACCTGATTGGGGGTGGTGACCGCGACTACAACGATGCTCTTTTCGTAGTCGACGTTGGGATTGAGAACGCAACGAACTTAATCGACGAGTCCACACTCCCTCAATGAATGAAGATACCTTCCGTTCTCGCCCGATGGACACTCTTTCAAGCGACTTGGTAACACGTGAGTTTATGGCTTGTTCGAACCGAACACGGCAACGGAGGGGAATGCCCCACCCAAAGCGGCGTCTTGGGGTCGCCAGTATTGAGTTGGCGATCGTTCTGCCAGTCATATTGACCTTCGTTCTTGGAACGATCGAGGTTTGCCAACGTATCTTTTTGAGGCAATCGGCTGTGTTGGCCGCCTATGAAGGAGCAAGGCTTGCAGTTCGCAACACGTCGGATAACGCCAAAGTGGTAGCTCGATGCAATGCACTGCTACGGCAACGAAAAATTTTGGATGCTACCGTCGCGGTGACGCCAGCCAACTTGATGGAGGTCCCTGCAGGGACGGAAATCACCATCCGAATCGAAGTTCCTTGGGCACAAAATTCTCCGACACGTTTTGTGCTTAGGGATCAAGGTGTTTTAGCAGTGAATGCTACGATGTTGCGGGAATAGAAATCCAAATGCTGATAACTACAACAGAAACTAGCCTCCAATCCCTTTCTAGCTTGGCCTCGCACCTGGCGGATCGATTGCTTCAAACTGGATCTCTGGCGAACCGTCGGCGCAGTCGAAGCCGTCGGGGAGCCTTGGCTCCATTGGCATGCATTGTTCTTTTCGCCATGCTCGGCGTCATGGGGTTGAGTATTAACATCGCGTACATTGAACTTGTGCGTACCGAGCAACGCCTAGCAACCGATGCTGCTGCTAAAGCCGCATTGGTCGTCCTCGGTCAAACACAGTCGGCAGCATCTGCTCGAGCCGCAGCGATACGGATCGCATCACTGCATCGCGTAGGGGGACAACCCTTGAAGCTGACGGATGCAGAGATCGAGTCCGGTAGCTCTGTGTTGCAAAGCAGTGGTACGTACGCTTTCACGCCAGTGGTTGACGCCAACAACACAGCAGTCATCAACTCGATCCGTATCAATTCCAATCTGTCTCGGATGAACGGCGGAGGTGTTTCGCTCGTGATGATGCCTCAGTTGATGGGGATGAATACGTACACTGCATCGCAATCGGGAATTGCGACCCGGATCGATATGGATGTCTGTCTGGTGGTGGATCGGTCCGGTTCCATGGCTTGGGACCTCAGTTCCAAACCATTCTCGTACCCTGGAACGCTGAATGGAAAATCGGCGATGCAGAATTACTTTCAATTGCCCCACCCGACGTTGAGCCGATGGGCTGCATTACGAAACTCAGTGGATATCTTCATAACGGTATTGAACGAGAACCCGATCAAAACCCGAGTATCACTCGCATCCTATTCCAGCAATTTCACATTCGGCGTCTATTCCTCGTCCGTCGCATCGCTCGATCAATCACTAACGACGAATTATGCGTCGCTTACGGCGGCCATGAAGAAGATTTCGTCGCAACCATTGATCGGAAACACCAACATTGCAGCGGGGTTGCGAGAGGGGATCAGCTCCCTGACAGACCCTAATCTCGCCAAGCGAACCTCGTTCAAGACGATCATCTTGCTAACCGATGGTGTTATGTCCCAAGGAGACGACCCTGTGGGGTTGGCAGCTTCCGCGAGAACTATGAATATCCGAACTCACACCATCGCATTCAGCGCCCAAGCCGACGTCAACTTGATGCAAAAAGTCGCTCAAGCGGGAGGAGGGCAGTCCTATGTGGCTCCGGATGCGGCATCGTTGAAGACTACATTTAAGACCATTGCGGCGACATTGCCGAACATGCTCACCAATTGATGAGTGCGATTCGCACTGTTGATTGCTACAGGAGACCGCATGGTAGATCGACCCAAGGAACAAGAGCCCATGAGCCACACAAGCCTCACGAATCGAAGAGACTCGCACGGAAAACCGATGAATGCGGGAAGACGGCAGGTTCGGAACCGGCGGGGCGCATTTACCGTTGAGTTTGCGCTTTGCAGCGGTTTATTCTTTATGATCCTGTTGGCTGGTTTTGAGTTCAGCCGATTTATGTATGCGCGTCACAGTGTTGATCAAGCGGCTTATGAAGCGGCGAGGATCGGAATTGTTCCAGGGCAATCCCCGGCCCAGGTCATCGCGCGAGCGCGCCAGATCCTCAATGCGACGGGAATACGGTCGGCTACGGTAAATGTTCAGCCTGCGGCTTTTGATGGTAACACGGAAACAGTTACGGTGAGCATCACCGCACCTTACGCAGATAGTTCGTGGCTTCGCCCCGTTTTCCTGGCAGCTACAAACTTGTCGGCTACGATTACGCTCGATCACGAAAACCAAGCGTACTTGCAGGCACAGACGATCAATATCGGAAACAACAATTTCGAGCCGATCGACAAGTAAGATCGATTGGTCATTGCGATCCGTTCATGAGTCTTGTGCGGAAAGACTACTCCGACCCCTTTTTCTTTGTTTTCGACGGGGTTGATTCGCTCGATTTCGAGGGAGCGGGTTTGGAGTCTGATTTGCTAGCCGCAGTGTCACTCGATGTCGAGTTGCTACCGGAACTGCTATCGCTCGGGGTTTTATCGGCAGCTGCTGATTTCTTGTAGGAGTCGCTTCTGTAATCCGTTTGATAGAACCCGGAGCCTTTGAACATGACCGCTGCTCCAGTTCCAATCAGTCGACGCAACTTGAGCTTTTTGCACTTAGGGCATTTCTTCTCTGGGTCCGCCGAGATCGATTGAAAGAGCTCGAACGTGTGCCCGCAGGCATCGCATTCGTAGTCGTAGGTTGGCATAGTGTAGTGGCTCCGATAAAAATCGCTGGAGGTAGCGCTAGCATCAAGACGGGGAAGCAGGGCCTTTCGAGACGATGACCATGCTGGGACGAATTACTCGGTCATGCATCATGAATCCAAGACTTGTTTCCATCATCACCGTTCCCGCAGGGTACTGATCGCTCGGTTGCTGCGCGATGGCTTGATGGATATTTGGATCAAACGGTTTCCCAAGCCCCGCGATCGGTTTGCAGTGATGCTTGGCCAGGACATTCGCAAATTGCTGCTGAACCATGCGAACCCCGGCCACGATTCCGTCGGCGTTTGTCGCCCCGGATACAGACTCAGTTGCACGATGCAGATTGTCGACGACCTCGAGCAAATCGCTGACCAATGGCAATGCGGCGTACTTTAATTGCGTTTCCACATCGCGGGTGATGCGACGACGAAAGTTCTCTAGTTCCGCTTGGGCTTTCAGCTCGCGGCTTCGCAACTCGACGACTTGTTGCTCCAGTTCATCGATCAGTTGCTCTGGTGTTTCCGACGATGGATCGGAAGCGGTGGATTCGTTTTCGGCAAAAACGGCGTCTTTCGGGTCCCTTCCTCGCTCGGAGTCTTGCGAGGATCCATCGGAATTTGAATCGTTATTTGAGTTCATGCGTGTTACCTACGAGATTGAATATTGGGTGATTGCATGGTTGCGAGGACGAGTTCGCATCGAGTTGCTGGTTGATTTTCTAGGAGGCGGATTGCCCTTGAAAATAAGCCATGATCCGGTCCATGAAACCTTTCCGTTCGGGCGATATATTTTTGTCGTCGAGTTCGGCCAGTTCCCGCAACAACTCCTGCTGTCGTTTGCTGAGTTTCTTAGGAACTTCGATGAGTGTTTGAACGAGCAGATCCCCCTTGGCTCCCGTATGCGGATCGGGCATTCCTTGACCCCGCAATCGGAACACGGTACCGCTTTGCGTTCCAGCAGCGATATCGAGGGACTTGCGACCTTCGAGCGTAGGGACCTCGATACTCGAACCCAGGGCCGCTTGGCTGAAGGCAATCGGCAATTGCAGGATGAGGTCGTGCCCATCCCGTTTGAAGATCGGGTGGGCTTTGACGTGAATAAAGCAATAGGCGTCACCTCGCGGCCCGCCATCTGGACTCGGTTGTCCCTCGCCCTGCAAGCGAACGCGCATGTCGTCGTCGACCCCAGGGGGAATTTTGACTTCGAGTTTTACCTCGTGAGGCTTTAGGCCCTGGCCGTCGCATGTCTTGCAAGGGTTGCTGATGGTTTTGCCGCTGCCTCGGCAAATAGGGCAGGTCGTCTGGACCCTGAGTACTCCTGTCGCTTGCACGACTTGACCTCGGCCTTGGCATCGCCTACAGCTTTCAGGTTGTGAACCTGCTGCCGCACCGGAACCGCTGCATCCATCGCAGGTTGCGTGACGGGTCAAGGAGACGGTTTTAGTCACCCCTCGTGCAGCTTCTTCAAGATCGAGCGTTACGTCGCAACGAAGATCGGCACCTCGTCGCACTCGAGAACGAGACCTTCCGCCCCCAAAAAAGTCTTCGAAGATGGTTCCGCCAAAGACATCTCCAAAAGCTTCGAAGATATCGCCAACGTCGCGGAAGCCACCCGAGGACTCTGCCCCCGCATGCCCATAACGATCGTATTTGGCTCGTTTCTGGGGATCGCTAAGGACTTCGTAGGCTTCGGCGGCCTCTTTGAACTTGTTGATCGCCGCATCATCACCTTGATTGGAATCAGGGTGATACTTTAAAGCGAGCTTGCGGTACGCCTTGGCGATCTCGTCTTGGGAAGCCGATTTCTCGACTCCGAGGACTTCGTAAAAATCTCGTTTGGCGTCCGCTGGCACGATGGCAGGCTTTCCACAGTGGGTTCGATCGAATCAGAAAAAAAGGCCACTCGCTAACGAATGACCCTTGGCATGTTCAGGCTTATTGATCCTATCAAGCTCCAGGTGTGGATAATTCACGTTCATTCGGAGCCAGTAACCGCGAAGACTAGTCAACGACTAGCTCCGCGGGGCTTGAGTTCAGTGATCTTTCTTTCCACCCCAGTTGGCGTCGGTTCTGAGCGACTAGCGGATCGAACCTTCGACCTTGCGCTTCTTCTTATCGTCCTTATCGAGGTTCGTGACGAGTGCTTCGGTGGTCAACAAAAGACCTGAGATACTTGCAGCATTCGCCAACGCGGTTCGGACGACTTTCACAGGATCGATGATGCCAGCCTTGAGCATGTCAACATACTGACCCTTGTTTGCATCGTAACCGGTCGACAGAGGCTTTTGACGGACCTCATCGGCAACCACGCTACCGTCGATACCTGCGTTGTCAGCGATTTGACGAAGGGGAGCTTCGAGGGCTCGGAGGATGATCTCTGCGCCTGTTCGTTCATCGCCTGACAAATCGCTTGCGACCTTCGCCACGGTATCACGGCATCGGAGAAGAGCCACACCACCACCGGGAAGAATACCTTCTTCGACGGCAGCTCGTGTTGCGTGCAAGGCATCTTCGACACGAGCCTTCTTTTGCTTCATGTCCGCTTCGGTTTCGGCACCGACGCTGATCACAGCAACACCACCAGCGATCTTCGCGAGTCGTTCTTGGAACTTCTCCTTGTCGTATTCGCTGTCGGTTTGCTCGAGTTGAGCGCGGATCTGAGCCACGCGTTGATCGATGGACTTACGATCCCCACCACCTTCAACGATGGTGGTGTTGTTCTTGTCAACAACGACCTTCTTTGCACGTCCAAGGTGTTCCAGAGAAATCTTCTCGAGCTGAACACCGAGATCTTCGCTGATGAACGTACCGCCGGTGAGGACTGCAATGTCCCCGAGCATTGCCTTGCGACGATCGCCGAAGCCAGGAGCCTTTACCGCACAAACATTCAGCGTGCCGCGGAGCTTGTTCACGACGAGCAGCGTCAACGCTTCTGCATCGACGTCTTCAGCGACGATCAACAGTGGCTGGCCAGCGGTGCTGACTTTTTCCAAGACCGGGATCAGATCGCGAATGTTGCTGATCTTCTTGTCGTAAAGAAGAATGAGCGCGTTCTCGAACGTGCAGCTCATGTCCGATGGGGTATTGATGAAGTACGGGGAGATGTATCCCTTGTCGAACTGCATC
Organism: uncultured Pirellula sp.; assembly: GCA_903892355.1. Lineage (GTDB taxonomy): Bacteria > Planctomycetota > Planctomycetia > Pirellulales > Pirellulaceae > JBKCUI01. The sequence goes on from CAITIE010000091.1 coordinate 219,509, forward strand.
CCATCGACATATTCGACGGTCGTATCTGCTGTTTTACCTTCTTCGACGGTGATCACTCCGTCTTTGCCGACGCGTTCAAGCGACTCGGCCAGGAGCGAACCGATCGACATGTCGTTGTTGGCGGAGATGGCTCCGACATTGGCGACTTCGTCTCGGTGGCTGACAGGTTTGGCAAGTTCTTGAAGCTTCGCAACGGCAGCGTCAACAGCCTTGTCGATTCCTCGACGGATGGCCGACGGATTGCTACCAGCAGCGATGTTTCGCAAGCCTTCCTTGAAAATCGCACGCGCCAAAACGGTTGCGGTGGTCGTTCCATCACCGGCCAAGTCGCTGGTTTTTTGAGCGACTTCGACAACCAACTTGGCTCCCATGTTCTCGAAACGGTCTTCGAGTTCGATTTCTTTGGCGACCGTCACGCCGTCTTTGGTGACGGTTGGACCACCAAAGCTTTTGTCGATGATGACGTTGCGACCGGTTGGTCCCATGGTCACGGCAACAGCATCAGCGAGTTTCTCTACGCCCTGCAGCATCCGCGCACGAGCTTGATCATCAAAAAGAAGTTGCTTAGCCACGCTTCGCAGTTCCTTATCTAAGGGTTAATTGCAGGGATGAAATTAAGCGAGCTTGGCGAGAACATCGCTCTCGCGAAGGATCTTGTACTCAACGCCGTCGACTTCGACTTCGCTTCCGCCGTACTTGCCGAAGATCACTTCGTCGCCAACGCTAACGCTGAGAGCGGCGCGAACGCCGTTATCGAGCAACTTGCCCGGTCCAACTGCGACGACCTTTCCACGTTGTGGCTTTTCCTTGGCACTGTCTGGCAAAACGATACCACCAGCGGTGGTTTCTTCTGCTTCGAGAGGCTGAACAACGACACGATCATCGAGAGGACGGAGATTTACCTTAGCCATTTCAATCACCCTTGTTTCTATGTATTTGAATGTATTCGAAGTTGTTTTTTAGTGCTGAAGCGTGCTCCCTGCATTTGCCGGAGAGCACGCGAATCAATCGCGTATGCAGGTATGGACTACATCATTCCCGGCATTCCCATGCCGCCCATGCCGCCCATGCCGCCCATGCCACCCATGCCACCCATGCCGCCATCGTGGTCATGGTGATGCCCGCCACCTGCCGGCTCTTCTTCCTTCGGAATTTCGGTAACGAGCGATTCCGTGGTGAGAAGGAGCGAAGCGACCGATGCAGCGTTGCTGAGCGCCGTCTTCACCACCTTGGCAGGATCGATGATCCCGGCCTTGATCATGTCGACGTATTTGTCGGCATTCGCGTCGTAGCCTTCGTTCTTGTCCTTGAGCTGGCGAACGCGGTTGACAACGACTGCACCATCGAGCCCAGCGTTGTTGGCGATCGCTCGGAGCGGGTAGTCCAGGATGTTCGAAATGATTCGAACACCGAGAGCTTCGTCACCCTCCAACTTGAGCTTGGACAGCGCCGATTCGCAGCGGAGAAGAGCGACGCCACCGCCTGGGACAATCCCTTCGGCAAGTGCCGCTTGGGTTGCGGCCTTGGCATCGTCGATCAAGGCCTTGCGTTCCTTCATCTCGGTTTCGGTAACCGCGCCGACGTTGATTTGCGCGACGCCACCGGCAAGCTTTGCGAGACGCTCTTGGAGCTTCTCTCGGTCATAATCGCTGTCGGTGTTTTCGATTTCGCGACGGATCTGAACAACTCGAGCTTCGATTTGATCTTTCTTACCTGCGCCGCCGATCACGACTGTCTCTTCGCTGGTGATATGGATCCGTTTTGCACGTCCCAAATCGCTCAGCTTGACCGATTCAAGGTCGATACCGAGATCCTTGAAAATGGCTTTCGCGTTGGTCAGGGAGGCGATATCGCCAAGCATCGCCTTGCGACGATCCCCGTAACCGGGAGCCTTGACCGCAGCCACGTTCAAAATACCTCGCATCTTGTTGATGACGAGCGTTGCGAGCGCATCGCCGTCGATGTCTTCAGCGATGATCAAAAGAGGCTTCTTCGACTTGCTAATCGCTTCGAGAATAGGAATCAGCTTCTTGTTATTGCTGATCTTTTCTTCGTGGATCAGGATATAGCAGTCCTCAAGCTCCACGGTGACTTCGTCTTGATTGGTCACAAAGTGCGGGGATAGGAAACCGCGATCAAACTGCATGCCTTCGACGATTTCGACGGTCGTCTCGCTCCCGCGGCCCTCCTCGACAGCGATCACGCCATCCTTGCCAACCTTCAGGAATGCTTCGGCGAGAACATCACCAATCGCAGGATCGTTATTCCCTGCGATCGTCGCAACTTGCTTGATTTCTTTCTTGCTCTTGGCATCGATCGGGGTCGCCATCTTGCCGATCTCGGCGTGGACGACTTCTACAGCCTTGGCGATACCTCGCGATAGAGCCATCGGATCGGCACCGGCAGCGATCATCTTCAGGCCTTCGCGGAAGATTGCTTCGGCGAGGACCGTCGCGGTGGTCGTTCCATCCCCAGCGACATCGTTCGTCTTGCTGGCAGCTTCCTTGACCAATTGGGCGCCCAGATTCTCGTACGGGTCGTCCAGTTCGATTTCTTCTGCAACCGTGACACCGTCCTTGGTGATTTTCGGCGATCCCCATCCCTTGTCGAGAACCGCGTTTCGGCCTCGAGGACCCAGCGTACTGCGAACGGCTCGCGCCAGCTTCGAAACGCCAGCCAAGAGCGGCTGCCGCGCTTCGTCATCAAATACCATCTGTTTTGCCACGTTGAACTCCTTGAATGTGATTCAGCCCGATTTGGCAGTCGAACTTTGTGTGGCCCGCTTCCGAGCAACCCGCGTGCCAACGGAATTGTTTTTTACCGCAAGTCTATTTGAGGCAGAGACTTGCGGTGTTTTTTTCAGCCCCGACAGGGCTGACACCTGCCAAAAAGAGCGGAGGAAGTCGCGCAGGCGAATCGGGAGACATGGCGGCCGTTAGTGGCTCCCAGAACCATTCGCGCCTCCCAGGAGTAGCCGCTCCACCCGCCACCCGCGGTCAGACTTCCGACTGCCAGCGGTATTGAGCTCGCTCCACCCACCAAGCAGCGATGGCAAGGAGAAGTGCGGAGCCGAGGAGCAGGCACAGGATATGGATCCAGCTGGGGGTTTGCGAGGCGAGCATTTCCGGGTTTTCGAGGAAATCGACCATGGGAAGCTCGAGCCACTGGAAATAAAGAGAGCGAAGTCGGAATGCGACGGTGAATTTGTTGATAACCGCCGGTATCCATCCTAGAACAACCTCAACGAGAATCGTGTAGGTAAACGCGAGTACCATCGCTCGCCGCTGGAACATGACCCCGATGAATGCAAACAACGCGCCGTGGGCGATCGAGGACAAAATGCATAATGCCACCAGAGCGAGCCAAGTGTAGAGCGGGGCGGCGAGATTGAGCATGGGGACTGCGAGTGTGGAGGCAACAGCGCCACAGGAAGAAGTCCAAAGAACGGCGATCACATATTTACCGAGCAGCATCGCCTGGCGGCCTCCTGGCCGGACGATGCTGTAGATCCAACTTTGGCTCTCCAGCTCCGAGTTTACGATCGGGGTCGCCCAAAGAAGCATCCCGAGCATTGTGATGGCTTGAGGCATCAGCACGTACAGCATCCATGCAAATGCCATTTGGACATTGGGCTCGCTGCTAAGTGAGCCACGCAGTAGGTACGCTACCGTGCCGGTGAGTGCGACAGGAATGGCGATCATGAATCCCCAGAGCGCTATTCGCCAAGGTGTAATCGATCGGCGTAATTCATAGGCGACAACACCGACAACGGCATTGCAGCGCTGAACAAGCAGACCTGCGCGAGGCTGGGTGAGCGGAGCGAGTACGCTGGACTGATAAGGCGTCTCCAGATTCGTCGTGGATTTTGGCAATGGGTTCACGAGGTCGTTCCTGAGAGTTGATACGCGCGTTCGCCGCGATGCTTTGAAACCAGCAACCGGAAGAGCGTGCTGATATCACCATCGCTTCCCGTCAGTCGCTCAATGGTGATTGGGTCGTCGCCATTGGACCATTGTGCCAGGCATTGATAGAGTTCGAGGGGACGGTCGGCGGTGATGATCAGTTGATTGCTTTCAACAGTGCGATGAAGTGCTCGCACCCAAGGCTGACCGCTGAGTTTCGATGCGAGTCGATCGCGGTCCGGCGACTCCAAGATGATGTCTTGGGGGAGATCGGCAAGCAATCGTCGCAGTTCGCCCGCAGTCCCACTGGCTAGCAACCTACCTCCGAAGATGAGCATGAACGATTGGGTGACTTGCTCCACTTCATGAAGTACATGGCTGGCCAGCAACAAGCTTTTTCCTTGGTTTTTCCAAGCGACGAGCATCTCGGTCATCTGATGTCGACCAATGGGATCCAAGCCATTGAATGGTTCGTCGAGAATCAGTAGCTCCGGATCGTGCGAGATCGCTTGAGCCAGTTTGCATCGCTGTCGCATGCCGAGAGAAAACGTGTTGATCGCGCGATGCTGGGCATCGGCCAAACCGACGAACTCGAGGGTTTCGTCGACTCGTGCGATCGCTTGTTTGGTCGACAAACCGATCAGTTGCAATTGGAGCTTCAACCATTGCCTTGGGGTGACACCGTGCACCAATAAATCCGACGCGGGGCAAAGGCCGATTTGTCGCAGGACATGACGCGAATTGCAGGGATTCTTGCCGAATACTTTGACGTGACCCAAGGTTGGGCGAAGAGCGCCTGTGATGAGACCGATCAAGGTGGATTTGCCTGCCCCGTTTGGCCCGACTAGTGCATAGGCACCGCGAGGAAGATCCAGGTGAACGTCGTTCACTCCGAGCACGGTACCATACATCAACGAGGCATGCTGGAGTTCGACAAGCGGTGCATTGCTGTCGATTATCTCGAGATCGGTTCGGTGTTCGAATGGAGGGGCTGTTGTCATCACTGGTTCATTTTATGTCAAAACGGAGTGGGGTAATGGAATTACATTGCGAGCCATTTCGGTCGTTCCATGAGGTAGTCCAACGAAATGAGGTTGCCTAAGGAACCGACTAAGCCTTGAGCATCCCAGCGACGCGTCGGTAGGCGATCGTGTAACCGACGATGGAAACCACCGCGAGCAAGACCCACGGGCTCCATGCGGCAGCTTCTTTCGGAACGAGCCCGAAGATTTGTTGCTGCACGTTGCCGAGCGTATCGTAGGGAGACAATAGCATCCACGACGAGAAGCTCTCCATTTCTTCCATTCGAATCCTGCGACCTCGCGAACCAAACCCGCCATTTCGAGCTTGTTCGGCAGCCCATAGGATTCGGAATGCAATGCTTCCGAGGACCCAAAGAGCAAACCACGCGAAACCCGCAAATCGACTTTCTTGAGTCAAGCTCGAAAGGGCCAAGGCGACCGCAGTCGTCGGTAGGATCAGCACCAAAGCTGCGGCCAGGATTCGCAGCGGAAGATCCCATGTGTGTGAAATGGCCCACGGATCCGTGGAAAGAAATAGCCCTACAACATAGACCAGCAAAGCGGGTACTGCCGACATCATGAACAATAAAAAATAAACGATGCCCGCTTTGCCGAGCACGTACTCGAACGGTGTCAGTGGGCGAGATAAGTACAGCAGATACCCGCGACTGCGCAGATCGTAGCTGATGAGCCGAGGTGCCACGAGCCCGATCAGCACGATCATACCAATGGATTGCGGGTATCGAAGCAATCCAAACAGGACATACGACCAGGAGAAATGCCTCAGCGTCTCGGGCTGGTCCAGGACGGTGTCCAAGTCGATATCTCTCGCATTTGCTGCTTGTTTCACTGCCGGGGAACGAAAAGCTCCTTTGAGTGCAGTCCGCGCCTCTGGCCGTTCAATCGTTTGCTCGAACGTTCCTACGATGAATGCAGCGACGGCGGCTGGAACCACCATGAACAGCAGCACCCGCTTGAGCCAAGTTCCTTGCCAGACCAAGTGGATACCAGTGCTAGCGATAATCGCTGCCCGCGTCCAACGAGGAGTTCGATGGCCTTCCCAGTTGCGATAACCAACGTCGAGAATTGGCATGGAGCCTCACTTGTATTCCGGTAAAGGTACCTTGTTATCGATCGCCATCGGATTGCCCTTGGTTATTCGCGACGAATCCCGAATGGCATCGAGGAAAGCTTGCTCGAGGGAATTGCGAGCTTGATCGATTCGCTGGATTGGAATCCCCGTTTCGTGGCTCGTGCTCCAGATCCGTTTCACAATTTCAGGCCCATCTCCGAGGACTTGGATCTCACATTCGCCGGTGCGCCTGGATTGGATTCCACCATGCGTAAGTGCAACCATGAATCGCTCCGCATCGGAGATAACTCCGACTTGCAATCCCGCTTGGGTCGGTTGCTGCAACCGGGCCAACGTATCGACCAACCGTATCTCCCCCTTGGCGAGGATTACGACGTGGTCGCAGACCCGCTGGACATCGTGCAGAATGTGAGTCGACAGGAGAATGGATTTCCCCTTTTCTTTCGCCAAGGTATCGATGCGACTTAGGAATTGCTCGCGCTGGGATGGATCCAGGCCCGTCGTCGGTTCGTCCAGGATCAACCATTGTGGGTCATGAACAAGGGCTTGTGCGAATTTTAACTTCTGCCGCATTCCCGTCGAATAGGTCTCCACGTTGCGATAGCGCTCTTGATCGAGATCGCATAGGTCGGCGACTTCGTGCGAGCGTCTCAGCGCTTCGGTGCGGTGCAATCCCGACAATCTCGCCATCATCTGAATCGATTCGATCCCTTGGAGGCCCTGGAGATAGCAATCGTCCTCGGGCAGGTATCCAATCTGATCTCGCAAGGCCCTCGATTGCTCTGGCCAGCGAAACTGCAGAATGCGCCCCCGTCCGGAATCGACCGAGACCAAACCGAGGATGGCTTTGATCAAGGTGCTTTTGCCGGAACCATTCGGCCCGAGCAAACCAACCACACCCGGCGGAAGTGTCAGGTTGATGTTGCGAAGAACGCGGTGGGACCGATAGCTTTTGTGGATCCCTTCCACTTCAAGGATGGGTTCGAGGGATTGGATGGGGCGCTCCTTTTGAGTTCGGCGGTTTGGCGGTGACTGGCTGTAAAGTTTCTGGCTGTAAAGTTTTTAGCAGTAAAGTTTCTACAGGGGCGATCGCTACTTCACCGTAGTCCCATGATAATCTGCGGATTCGTCGCAGGTAGAATTACGTCCGCGGTTAGTGTACATGAAGGATCGCCTAGTTTACGGGAAGGATCGTCTAGTTTACGGAAAGGATTGTCAGTGGGGATGGATGGCATCTGGATCTTTGAGGGCCGGGATCTATGAGGGCCGTCGATATTTTGGTTTCCGCAGCAGAAGCTTGAAAAAAACGGCGGGGCACTCTACGGATGTTGGCGTTTGCGATGAATCCAAAGTGCCAACACTGCTACAATGCGGTGGTAATTGATTTAGCGGTACTGAATGCGGTGTCACTCAGGGGTGTCGTGCTCGGGGTAATGGACTCGGGGTAATGGACTCGGGGTAATGGACTCGGGGTACTGGACTCAGGGTACTGGACACTTCCCGCTGCGGTACGATAGTCACTCTTCGTAAGGGGCCTAAGCGATCTTGGAAAAATCGATCAAAACGTCGATCGCATGCACAGCGTCTGCGCGATGCCTTGGGTGCCCCCTCGGATCCCGGGTAGCCATCGCTTGGCTTTTGGTGTTCAGCTCGCTGGTGCTCGAGTGCACCCGTTCCCAAGCGATCGGGCAACCACCCGTCGGAGGCCCTGCCCAAATACAGCCTCCCCAAATACAGCCTGCCCAAATACAGCCAGCCCCGCCGGAACCGGCTCCAGAGGTTTTGGAAGCACAGAAACAACGCATTGAAGCCATGCGAGTGGCGGCGCAAGCCACCGTCGGCGTTTTTGGGGTGGATGGCCAAGGTGGCGGGAGTGGTGTTTGCATCACACCGGATGGCTATGTGCTGACCAATTTTCACGTATCAAGCCCCTTCGGACATCGGATGCGATGCGGTCTCAACGATGGAAAGATGTACGAAGCAGTCGTCGCGGGTATCGATCCGACCGGCGATTTAGCCGTGATCAAAATGTTCGGGCGAGATGATTTTCCGGTTGCGAAGATTGGTGATAGCGACCGCGTGCGAGTCGGGCAATGGTGTTTTGCGGCCGGAAATCCTTTTGTTTTGGCAACCAACCTGCAGCCGACGGTTACCTACGGATTGATCAGCGGTGTGCGCCGTTATCAATATCCAGCCGGGACGATCCTCGAATACAGCGACTGCATTCAAACCGATGCTGCGATCAATCCTGGGAACTCAGGTGGACCTCTTTTCAACGCCCAAGGGGAATTGATTGGGATCAATGGAAGATGTTCGTTTGAAAAGCGAGGGCGTGTCAACGTGGGTGTCGGTTATGCGATCTCGATACGACAAGCGATGAACTTCTTTTGGCATTTGCGATCCGGCCGTGTCCTCGACCATGCGACTCTCGGTTTTACCGTGGCAACTGACACTAAAGGAAAAGTCACCGTTTCCAATATTCTGGAATCGAGCGACGCTTATCGTCGCGGTTTACGGTACGGCGATGAGATCTTGAGACTCGACGATCGGCAGATCGGTACGACGAACCAATTGAAAAACGTCACCGGGATTTTCCCGCCGCAGTGGCGAGTCGCACTCCGTTTCCGAAACGAGACAGACACCATCGATACAGCCATCCGTTTGCAAAATCTACACCTGCCAATCGAACTTGAGGAAATCGTGAAAGGGGAATCGAGCGAAGAACCCAAGGCCCCTCCGAAAAGCCCGCAGGAGGAACCGGAGGAAAAATCTGATGCCGAGGAACCTGCCCCAGGCGACCCACCTCAAGGTAAAGGATTGCGCAAAAAAGAGGGCCCTGCGCGAAAAGAAAAAGACACACTTAAAGATGCGCTTGCGGATCGCTATGAAACCAAACGAGGCTTTAGCAACTACTACTTCAATCGCGTCGAGCTCGATCGGATCGTCGGACTTCAGAAGTCTCGCAATCAATGGCCCAAATCCGAGGAGGCGTGGGTACTGGCTGGTACCGTTGTCGGGGAAACGACCAACGTACAAATCCGGGTCACCGATAGCTCGCTCGGTTTCGCGCTCGGTGACAAACCGGAATCGGTGGATGCGAAGCGAGGTTGGACTCCGTGGATTCAGCAGCAGTCACTCGTTTCACTCGCGTTCGCTATCCGAACGTGGCAGCAGTGGCATCAGTCTGGCCCTCGCATGATGGGTGAAGCTATCTACGTCGGACGAAGTCCGCTCGTCGGACGAGCCGGCTTGTTCGATACAACGCGAATCACGCTGGGAGAAGTCGACGCGGTTGTTTACACCGCTCCCGAGACAGGGACCATCGAATGCATCGAACTTTTCACCGACAACCAATCCGATCCCGCCGAGATTTACTTCGAAAAAGTTCAACAGAACAATGGCAAAGAGATTCCTGAGCGAATCCGGTTGGCCTACGGATTGGAAACACGATTGGTCGTCGATGTCGTGCGATCGGAGTGGGAGCCAGCAGCGGTGATTGAGTCTGGCAAAGAGAAGGGAGGCGACTGATCGTGAAGCTTTGCGTGCCAATATTTCTTGCCGTTACCATAGCCGTGGTGCTGGCCAATGGCCCATTACCATCGCTCGCGCGCGGTCCCCTCGATGCCTGCGAGAAAGTGGAACCTACGTCAGCTCCCAGCGATTCGGATTCTATCGGTGCCGATCCCCTTCGTGGGGATCCGCTTCACAACAACGCAGCGATAAAAGTTGACGGAGCCCTGGACACAGCGGCAATCGCCGACACCAAAGTGCCACTGGAGGAAACCGATCTCGAAGTACTACTTGGTCGCGCGGAACGCTCGGTAGTCAAGCTCTATGGGGCGGGAGGTGCTCGCGGATTGGAGAGCTATCAGAGCGGCGTGGTCATCGGAGACGGCTCGTTGATCTTGACCAGCTGGAGCACGGTGCTCGATGTGGACAAGGTTCGCGTGGTTACATTCGATGGTCGCCGGCTCGATGCTGAGATTGCAGGAGTGGATCCTCAGTGCGAATTGGCTTTGTTGCGAGTGCCCAATTCGGGGCTCCTTGGGTTCGAATTGGATCCGCAAAACATCGCCAAAATTGGGCAGCGCGTCTTTGCCATCACCAATCTGTTCGGGATTGCTGCGGGAAACGAAGCGTGCAGTTCTCAAAAGGGAGTCGTGATGGCGATGTCTCCGTTGACAACGCGCAAGGGGGCCATGAAAACGTTGTATCAAGGCCGCGTTATTGTGGTGGACGTGATGACCAACAACCCTGGGGCGACCGGCGGTGCGCTGATCGATTTGTCGGGAAGATTGGTCGGGATCGTGGGTAAAGAACTGCGCGACGAACAAGCGGGGATTTGGCTCAACTATGCATTGCCGATGGATGTTGTTAAGAACTCGGTCGACCGCATTTTGTCCGGGCAAGCCAATATGGCTGCAGCGAACACGCAAGCGGTCCCGCAACCCCATCGATTGAACGATTTAGGAATGGCGCTGATCCCTGATGTTATTCCGAAGACCCCCGCTTTTATCGATTGGATTCGCGAGGACTCCATCGCTGCCAGATCGGGACTCAAGTCGAACGATCTAATTCTGCTGGTCAACGATTCTCGCGTCGATTCCAGAAAAGGATTGGAGCGTATCTTGTCCACGATCAATCGCGGCGATTCGTTCGCGGTGCTCGTGCAAAGGGGCCAAGAGCTGATCAAGATTCAGGTGCGACCATGATGCGTATGACGACCAAGGGTGCGGTAGATTTCCGGAGGGTTGGAGTTGCTTATATGCATCGCTTATGGCATTCGTTTTGCCGATGGATTCGATCGATGAGTTTGGCGGTTGTCGCGGTGATGTCGACGACGGTTGTCGCGGTGATGTCGACGACGGTTGTCGCGGTGATTGCAGCGGCGCCACCGTTGTCGGAATTGGAGCAAGCGGCCTTTCAAGCGGCGACGCTGTATGCTCAGGATTCCGTGGTGCAGGTGGAGACCTTTGGTGGTTCCGAGATTGTGAATCAGCAGCTGGCTGCAAAAGGTCCGTCGACCGGTACTGTTCTGTCAGCGGACGGATGGATTATTACGAGCACGTTTCAATTTCGAGGCCAACCGGCATCGATCACCGTCGTTTTGCCCGACCAACAGCGCAAGCCCGCGAAGTTGGTCGCTCGGGACTTGAGCCGTGAGTTGGCTTTGCTCAAGATCGATGTCGATAGCCCGCTCAAACCAATTTCGGTGAGCGATCCAGCGGGTTGGCAGGTTGGTGAATGGGTGATGGCCTTGGGCAAGACCTTCGATCCTCAGAGTTCGAGTTGCAGTGTCGGGATTTTGAGCGCGACTGGCCGCGTGTGGAACAAAGCCATCCAAACCGATGCAAAGATTTCACCGCAAAATTACGGTGGTCCTGTGATTGATCTGCGCGGTCGAGCGATGGGGATCTTGACGCCGCTGAACCCCGGAATTGTGACCGAAGGAGAAGTCGAGCAGTGGTATGATTCCGGGATCGGGTTTGCGATCCCTATCCAAGACATCCTCGACCGACTGCCTCGCATGCAGCAAGGAGAAGACATCCATCCTGGGCGCATCGGTTTTCGTTGGCGAGGGAGTAATGAGTATTCCGAGCCGGTGGTGTTGCAAGGTGTGACGCCTGGCTCTCCTGCGGCAAAAGCTGGGATCATGACGGGTGACAAAATCGTCGAGCTCGGGAACCGCTCAGATCGGTTGCAACCGATTGAAAACCATTCGCAGCTCAAGCATATCCTGGGACCCTTGGATGCCGGACAAACCATGGCGATCGTCGTGGATCGCAATGGAGAACGGAAATCGTTCGAGTGCCTGTTGATCAAGGAGCTGCCGACGTACCGCGAACCCTATTTGGGGATTTTGGTTGAGCCCATCGCATCGGAGAAGGTTGGTGCCAATGGATCGGCGCCGCGGATCAGCGGGTTGATTCCAGAGTCGCCGGCGAAGGAATCGGGGCTGTCGGAGGGTGATGAGATTTTGGAAATCGGAGGAGAGGTCATCGACGGCTCGCATCCGATCGAATCCCGATTGGCATCGAAGGACTACCGAGAGCGTATCATGCTCAAAGTTCGGGGTGCGGACCAATCAGAGCGAACGGTGGATTTGCAGTTGAAGGCGAGGCCTGAAAGCGATCTCGAATGGGATTATCGACCGAAGTTACCGGAGGAAAGCAAGCCTGCGGATTCTAAGGAAACGAATCCAGGCAAGGAAACGAGCAAGGGGACGGTGCAACTGCCACTTGGCGATGTCAAAAACAAAGCCTTTGCGATCGTGCCGACGAACTATCGAGAGGATATTCCTCACGGTGTGTTGGTCCTGTTCGGTGAAGCCGGCGTACAGAATCAAACGCAATGGTCGAATGCGTGGGATGTTTTCGCACGGGAACATCGCTGGATTGTGGCGGTTGCGCAATCGGCCGATGAAAAAGGCTGGTCGTTCGATGAGATCGAGATCGGGCAGCGACTCCAGTCGTACCTGACGCAGAACTACAACATTGATCCGAGGCGGATCGCGTTTGGTGGTGTCGAATCCGGTTCGTTGCTTGCGTACATCACTGCGGTCCAAAACCCCGAGTTGGTGCGAGGGGTATGGCTGTGCAATCCAAAGCTTCCTCAGCAGATACGCATTCCACCGTGCGAGCCGTTCAAAGCGATTCAGTTCTTCGTGAACGGGAAAGAAAAGTCGCTCGATCGGTTTGTCGAGGTTGCTCGCGGCGCGGGGTATGCCGTGCAGCGCAGCAGCACCGAGGTCGAGGTGGCAAAGATCGCTGAGTCCCCGGTGCTGGGACCACTCCAGAGGTGGCTTCGATTGTTAGAGGCGTACTGATGGTGAGCCCACGGTGGTTGGCATTTGGGATAGGCGTGACCTTCCTGGTCTTAGGACTATCCATGCGATTTGCGCCTATGGTTTGGGATGGGCAGCGTTGGCTGGCTTCGGATACCTTTGGCAAAGTTGGCTTGGTATTGATCTGCATGTGGTTGGCGTGGCCAGGGCTGGAGGCGATTCGTCGCGCTCCTGGGGGGGCCATGCTCTTGGTGGCTTGCACCGTGGCGGTCGGACTCTTTCTTTACCAGCGAAAGACTATATGGATCACCGGCCCATTCCTTTTGATCGCGATCGGTATTGCATTGTTCCGAGGTTGGCTCGGGAATATCAACCGACGTCACTGATCTCGAGTGTAGCGCCGTGCTTGGCGACGACCTGGCGACGCAGTTTCGCATGTTCCGGCAAATTCAACAGTGGATCGGTCGCGATGATCTCGCATGCGATTGATCTCGCCAATTGAAGGATCTCGGCATCGCGTGAAAGGTCTGCAATGCGGAGGGTTGGAAGGCCTGTTTGGCGCGTGCCGAGCAATTCACCGGGACCTCGCAGTTTGAGATCGAGCTCAGCGAGGGCAAAGCCGTCGTGATTGGAGGCGAACAGCTTGAGGCGCTCGAGTTCTTCATCCCCGATGTCCGAGCGTGGGAACAAGCACACATAGCCCGGAAATCGGCCTCGGCCAACACGGCCTCGCAATTGGTGGAGTTGGGCTAATCCCAATCGATCTGCATCCAAGATCGTCATCACCGACGCATTGGGAACGTCAATACCAACCTCGATGACCGTCGTTGCAACCAGCACCTGGATCTTACCAGAGACAAAGTCGTCAAGCTTTTGCTGCTTTTCGTCTCCATCCATACGACCATGCACCAACCCGACTCTCAATTCAGCAAGTGGACCTTGGGAAAGGAGCTCCCATTGCTGAATAGCGCCTGCCGATTCACCTGCAGCATCCTCTTCGCTCGTCGCTTCGACTCGAGGTGCAACCACGAACGCTTGTCGTCCCGAGTGGACTTGTTCCAAGACAAATTTCCACCAACGCTCCTGCTGGCCTGGTTCGGAAACATAGGTTTGAACGACCGATTGGCCGGGTGGTCGCTGCCTCAAGATGGAAACATCGAGATCTCCAAAAACGGTCATGGCGAGCGTGCGAGGTATCGGTGTGGCGGTCATCACCAAATAGTGGGGAACCGTGCGAGACTTTCTTAAACTAGCGCGTTGCTCCACACCAAAACGGTGCTGCTCATCGATAACGAGGAGACCTAGCTTCGCAAATTCAACATGTTCACCGATGAGGGCTTGGGTGCCGACGACGATATCAACGGTTCCTATCGCAATCCGTTGAAGCAGTTCTCGCTTGTCTTTGCCGGAAATAGAACCGACCAGCAGTTCGATCATGACCTTGCTGTCTTTGAGTTGTTCGCAAAGCTTACGGTGATGCTGCCTAGCGAGCAGTTCCGTCGGGACCATCATCGCGGCTTGATAGTGATTCGCGACCGCGCTGAGCATGGCATACTGTGCGAGAGCCGTTTTGCCGGTGCCTACGTCTCCTTGGATCAAACGATTCATCGGTATTTCGCGAGCCATATCTCGGCGAATGTCTTCGATGGCGAGGGTTTGATCTCCGGTCAAATCGAATGGGAAGCGTTTCAAGATACGTGCGTGCACCATCGCGTTCGAAGGGATGCTCGGTGCAGGTTTCGAATATTGAGTCTTGTGGCGATGCATCGCAAGCGCCAACTGCAGCACAAAGAGTTCTTGAAAAATGAATCGCAATCGAGCATTGTGAGCCTCGATCATTGTCTCCGGTTGGTGGATCATGCGGAGAGCATCATGGATCGCGAGCAATTTCGGTGGGGCGGATGCGGCAAGATCCCCGTCGAACAAGGGGAGCCCTACTGACGCTGATTCCGAGTTGAGTAGGGTTGAATTGCCAGAGCTTGAGGTTGCCGAGAGCATGAAGGCAAGTTTCTGTGCGGCGCGTTCGCGCACCTCCAACGGCAGTGCTTCCTCAACGTGCTCGATCAATGGTATGACGGCAGCCATTGATTGGGCCACGTTCCGCTGCTGGAGCCCCTCGGTCAGCGGGTAGATCGGTATCGGTTTTGCGGGAGGTGGTTCCTCGCCGTCGGCCAACAGAAGGACTTCGGGGTGTCGCATCTGTAATGCGACACCGCTCGATTTGACAACCCCGGTCGCCAATACTCGCCTGCCGATCGAAAACTGCTCTCGTCGGAACGGTTGGTTGTACCAAACGCATCGGAGGTAGCCGCCCCCTTCGATCTCAAGCAACACGCCAACGGAACTGCGGCCATCGAAGCCGAATCGCGAATCCATATCGATCACGGTGCCGAGCACGCAGGCACGCGTATTTTCTGTCAGTTCCAGGGCTGTGCTCCAGGGCTGTACATCCTGGTAGGTTCTCGGGAAGAAAAAAAGCAAATCGATGGCGCGGCGAAGCCCTAGGCGTTCCAGAAGGCTGGCTTTTTGCGCGCCGATTCCCGGAACGAGTTGCAATGGCGTCTTGCTGTCAATTCCAATCGGCGAGGCCATTTACTGGTTTACTGCTGAAACGAGGGGGTATAGTTGCCAGTTTGGTGCATCCGGGGATAATAGGGGCTGGTTCGGACTTGTTTGCTCAAAGGAGTGTCTCTCGCGTGTACGTCGCAGCATCCACTGGTTGTTTCCCAGAACTTTCTTTTTCCGAAGTGATCGAGATTCTCAATGATCTCGAGTTCACCGCAGTTGAAATCGTTCTCGATGATGGCGGACCAATGACCGCTTCGCAGTTGGTCGACAATTTCGAGGAGTCGCTTCGGCTGATCCGCGATACCCACCGCCTTGATATTTGCAGTTATAACGTCAAGATCGAAGGGGAGGGGGAACAGTACTACACTCGATTTGAAAAAGTCTGTGATCTGGCCAAGGCCACCAAGGTCGTCACGCTGACGATCCCTAGCGCTGTTCACGGAACCCCCTTCAATCAGGAAGTCGAACACCTTCAACGATTGGTAGCAATCGCCGACTTGCGAGGCGTCCGGATCGGCATCAAGAGCCAAATCGGTTGTTTGACCGAAGACCCAGATACAGTGAAAAACCTCTGCGATTATGTGCCAGGTGTAGGGCTGACACTTGATCCCAGCCATTATCTTTGCAGCAACAATCGGAACAAGAATTACGAAAAGCTGCTCAAATACGTTTACCATGTCCATTTGCGGGATTCCAAGAAAGACAAATTGCAGGTTCGAGTCGGGCAAGGTGAGATCGACTACAGCCGTTTGATCACCCAGTTGCAGAACATCGGGTACGATCAAGCCCTCAGCATCGAAATGCAACCCGATGAAGGAATCGATATGCGTCAGGAGTTGCGTAAGCTCCGTTTGCTACTCGATTCTTTGCTTTAATCGGTTCCGGATGATCCTGGATGGGCCGGGCGAGAACGCTTCACCAACAAATCCCTCTTGCCCCCTTCTTGCTGCCGTACGCCATGGAAATAGTCATCACAGCTGTTGGCCCAGACAATGTTGGATTGGCCGACCCGATTATTCACGATGTCACTCGCCGAGGTGCCAACATCGCCGAGATCCAAATGTATGACCACGACGAAGCGGCGGTCTTCGCGATGATGTGCCGGTTGCATTTGGATCAATCGCAATTCCATGGACTCCAGGAATCGATGCGATCGACAGCCACCGAAAAACAATTGGAAATCCGGGTTTGGAGCCCCGAAGAGCGCGCCAGCAAACCCAATCTGGCGATATGTACGACCCTTTTGGAGTACACACCTCGGGCCATCCTAGAGGCAATTCGCGATGGCCAACTCAATGCAAATCCCGTCGTAATCATCGGCAATCGCCGGAAATGCGAAGGGATGGCAAAGGAGTTCGGTATCCCGTTCGAGTTTATCGGTCGCGAAGATGGATCTGCGGACGATGATGCCATGGTTCGCGTCATCGATCGCTATCAAGCGGATTACGTGGTATTAGCCAGGTACATGAGAGTCCTGCCACCAGATACCTGCTGGAAGTTTGCAGGTGGGCGGATTATCAACCTGCACCATGGCCTTCTTCCAAGTTTCCGAGGATTGCGGCCCTATCACGATGCGTACGCTGCACGGATGTTAACGTTTGGTGCGACATGCCACTTCATCGTTCCCGAATTGGATGCGGGAAATCAAACCATCCATCAGACGACCTTCAGCGCTCAACCAGGCATGAAGCTCGAGGAAGTGATTCGGATTGGCCAGCAGCATAACGAGCCGGATTGCCTCGTTGAAGGAGTACGCCGCGTATGCGATCGCGAGGTCCAGTTGCACTTCCACCGAGTCATCGCAAGGTCTAAGCCATGATCATTTCAACGAATAACGCGACGGGTGCTGTTTGTGGTGGGTTATCGATGTCCAGATTATCGGTAGCGAAATTTTTATTGCCCAAACGATCTGTGCTGAAAGCACTCTGGAGCATCCTGGTTGCGATGCCAATGCTATTGGCGGTAATGCTATTGGCGGTAATGCTATCGACGCCAATGCTATCGACGCCAATGCTATCAGCGCAACAATGGTCCGCAGACCGCGCTCCGAAAGCATTGACCGTTGCGACATGGAATCTGGAATGGTTCTTCGACGATGAAACGCAAAATAATCGGAGTGCCGTGGCCAAGGAGCAATCGGCTCCGAGTCGCGAGGAGTGGGATTGGCGAGTGGCAATGTTCGCTTCGGCCATAGCCAATTTCGAGCCAACAATTCTGGCCGTGCAGGAAATCGAGGACCGAAACTGCATGCAGGCACTGACCAAAGTGCTCAAAGACCGCCATGACCTGTCCTACCGTGTCGCATTCATCGATGGCTACGACAGCGGTACGGAACAAGATGTAGCCATATTGTTCCGATCGGGATTGGTGGAGTTTTCCCGCCGCGAGCAAAGCTACAGCATGTTCAACTCCAAGGAGTTCTATAACCTATCCAAGCATTTAATCGCACGGTTTGAGTGGCAAGCTGGCGATCGCACGATTCCTTTAACGTTGATGGTGATGCATCTCCGAGCGACCGCCGATGCAGCCGAACTGCGGTCGAAACAAGCAAGGTTGGCTCACGAATGGATGAGGCGGCAAATCGCAAGTGGGGAGAACGTCATCATCATAGGGGATTTGAATGTCGAGGAACCCGCTGGTGCTATCCTGCCAGACGGAGATGGAATGCATCTGCTGCTGGGCAAAGGGACCCCTGAAGCCAACGATGACCTCATCGATTTACTGGAACGAGCACCCGTCGATTCCAGAAGAACCCATTTGATTCTCGACAAGCAGTTCGATCGAATCCTCGCGTCCTCATCGTTAGTCCAAGGTTCTGGCGGTTATCGATTTGAGAAGATCGAGGTATTGTCGCAGCACAACATTCGAGGTGAAGGTCCCGATGCAGACCATTGGGACACTCGCTACACCAAGGATCGGAAGGAACGTGACCTGAGCGACCATCATCCCGTGATGGCGACGTTGGAATTGGTCCAGCCATAAGCGTCGCATGACAACAGGGAACGAAACAGAAAGCTCACGACCCGGCGATCCCATCAAAGCCGGTGATCCCATCAAAGCCGGTGATCCCATCAAAGCCGGTGATCCCATCAAAGCCGGTGATCCCATCCAAGGAGACAACGGGAGGAACCGTCCCGCTTGGCAATTGCCTCCGGGAGTGTCCAGGGGAACGTGGGATTATGTCCATGAAGTGAGTATTGCTACCCAATACGATGGCTTCCATCACGGCCACCCGCTGCTTGAATTGGATCGCAACCTGGTGATGAGTGTGGCCGATGAGATCTCGTCGAGCCATAGAGGTCAAGCTGGTGTGGCGGTCGACTTAGCGTGTGGCACAGGTAGGTGTTCCATCCCGTTGGCAGAACGTGGCTGGAAGGTGATCGGGATCGATTTGAGCCAGTCGATGTTGAGCGAGGTCGCGGCGAAGAAAAACGCCAATGCTGCGGTTTCAGAGCGAGTCGCATTGGTTCGAGGGAATCTAGTCCAATTGGCATTCCTCTCCGACGAGCAGATCGACCTAGCGTATTGCCTGTACAGTTCCATCGGGATGATCCAAGGACGGAACAATCGCATTGAGCTACTGAGGCATGTGCACCGGGTGCTGCGTCCCAATGGGCGGTTCCTGGTGCATGTCCATAATCGTGGAACGTGGCTGCGGGATCCCGGTGGGGTGCGTCGATGGATCGCGGATTGGTGGAGGAGCGTTCGAGATTCCCAATGGGAGTTCGGAGACCGGGTTTATGCATACCGCGGACTTCCGAGCATGTTTTTACATATTTTCTCAGAGAGGGAATTGAAGCGGGATTTGCACCGAGCGGGATTTCGGCTCGATCGCTGGATTCGATTGAATCGAACATCCAGCGGGTTGCTCACTTCGCCGTGGTGCAGCGGGTTGCGTGCAGGCGGATATATCGCCGTTGCTAAGAAGGCTTAAATCGAGCCTTTGAATGCTAGAGTTTCTTCTCCAGGAGTTGAGCGATAATCTCAGGCTTGCGTTCTTTTTTGATCCGCTCGAGTTGGTCAGCGGGGACACCGATGCGCTCGAGATTGGTGAAGAGGGATTCCCAAACCTTCTCCCTCTTTTTTCCTTCGGACAGATACAAATCCGTCAGCAACTCTTGGGCCCGTTGAAACGCGACATCATCGCGATTCTTGTAATAGTTCTTGATGATCGACTGTTGATGCTTGGTAAAGTTCTCCATGGGCATGATGGCCTATTTCCCTATAAGTAAGAGCTGGGGTCGGAAAAAAAGTTGCGATCGAACCGAGTTTCGGACGACATGATCCTCGGCTGACATGATCTAAACCGCCGTAGTCTCGGCAGCATTGTGGCTGAGGGACGCGGCGCCTGTGCGTGCAGGGCGAGCGCTTCATCTGGCCAGTTCATCGAGGATACTGTTGAGTCCGGGTATATCGAGTCCACCGGTCAGTTCCCGCACGCCATGAACATGCATCTCTTTTGCCTGGGCAACAGCGTGGTTCATCGATTCCAAAATGAGTCGCTGTGCGGTGGACTTGTGTTCTGGATGGAGCAAACTATCGGAGATTTCGACGGTTTGGACGACCCCAAGGCCATTGAGCTCCACGAGGACTTGATGGTCCCCTTCGCAGGCTCTGCCGCGGACACGGCGATGTTCCATGTCCGATTTTAGCTTTGAAAGCCGCTCGCCCATGCTACTGGCGGCTTTCATCAGGTTGGCCATCTGAGTTAGGTTTTTGAACATTGCTATCGCTTTAGCGCAATTGGAGTTGCATCCAGCCGTCGTCGATTGCTAGCGACGCGAGTTGCAAGTCTCGGAATTGGTCGGGAAGTCGTTCGGACCAACGGAATGGCTTATCGAGCAATTCCGGGCGGAACAATTGCTCAAATTTGTTTCTGAGGAATGTTCTGAGAGTCACGGCTTCAACGCCTCGTTGTTCTTTGCCGCTAAATTCGACATTGACATCACCGTCTCGGACCAATTGAACGGCTCCATCGGCAATATCAACCCGGTACGAAGCCTCGATTGTGGCAGCCTTGTTGAGCCCTTGCTCTTCTTTTCTCAGTTTCAAGGTTCGAATGCGGAAACGGATCCGAGAATCATCGAGATGGAGTTCCACAGGTTGGAATCCATTCAACGTGATGGCCCATGGGCCATCTTCTTCTTTTCGAGGAATACCTTTGGCGGCGTCACCGAATTGGGAGATATAACCGTCCATATCTTCGCTGCGGAGGATTCGACCTGCCAGGATCGGGTCGAGGAGATTTCCAAGGGCCGATTGGTGGATTTGTACCGTTACTCCTGAGGATTCCATGGGGAGGGGGCAGGAACTGGTTGCTGCCAATTGCACCCCGTTCTGAATGTTCCATTGAACGGCTAGGTTATCGGTCGTACTCCATGAACTCCTGGAAGGCTTCGTGATACCCAATCGCGAGAGGGTCGGAGCTCCCAGCGAATTGATTTTGCTGTTAGCCTCGGCGAGTTGACCATTTAGCTGCTCATGAAACTGACTACGAATCCGATTTTCTAGTCGGGATTCACCGATGGCATCTGCTAGCGGCTTTTGTTTAGCAGCCTGTTTCGCTGCGATCTTTCGAACGATACGAAGACGGTGCTCAATACTATTGATGACGGTTTTTAGATCCGCATCGACGCCCGTGTCCCCGAGCGATGCCAGCCCGTAATCGGTCAGCGCAATCGATTCGCTAGCAGCGATATTCGCGGACCCTTGCGTGTTTAACACCACGGAGCGATTGTAGCCTCGATTGAAGCTTGCAAAATCCGCGTTCAAGTTCAATCGAACGGCAGCATTCGATGGGCTGTCGAGGAGTTGCGGAGAGACGACTCCTCGCAGAACGCTTTGACCGAGAATGGTCGTACCGAGAATCAACTCGTTGACCGGATTGGATTCGTCCACTGGTCGAGCCAAACGGCGTTGCAGGAAGTCGCCGGACGCAAGGACTCGTAGGTTCGGGTAAGAGAAGGCACTTTTTACCGAAGACACAACGTCGGGAAGCTGGTTCCCTTGATGGAGGTAGGCAACTGTTTGTGCCAAATCGTGCATCGCATTGGCATCGGATAGCATGCCCGGAGCCTGCATTCTCTCCGAGAGCTTGTTCAACCGGTTTCGCAAAATCTCAAACGTGGTTTCGGGGTTGGAACCGAATCGCTGCGATTGGATGTACTTGGACAGCGTCTCCCGCACATTCACAAACTGAGCAAACTCGAGACCGTAGTAATTCTGCCGGAACGTCTTCTCGATATCGTTCAAAACTTCCAGGTTGGGAGTCGGTTGCGACAACTCCTCAGCAATCGTGTCGAGCTTGAGAAAGCGTTGCCAAAGGGGCCCTTGGGCTGGGCTTGAAGCTAAAAAGGTACGCAGTTGGCCTAACGCTTGGTCGAGCGACTGCCGAGCCGTGGGGACCTGAGGGAGTGTTTTCGCGTCGAATCGGCTCGATGCGGATCGAACCCGTTCCAGCAGTTGGGTATTCGACAGCGGGTCTTGGCCCGCCCAAAGGGTCGGTTGGGGAGCCGACTCGGAAGCTTGCCCAAATGCCACTGCGGAGAAGGGAGCAGTAAATAACGCGGCAAAGAACGCTACGGCAACTAATGCTGCTGGTAGTAAATCTGTGTGGATTGCAGCAAACGCAGTTCGTTTGGCGAATTGTTTTTTACGCACGGAAACTTCCTCCTGGTTCAATCTCTCGAAATCCCCTCGCAACCATCCTGCATTTGGGATACTGCCTAGTCTAATAGAGGTTGGAGCGATGTCCTAGCACCCAAGCTTCTCTAGTTTACCGGGTTTACCCTTTTGCTGAGGCCGCCCGCTGGAGATGCCTGGAACTGGCGATTTCCACCAAGTAGCCCCATTAGGCGTGCGGATTGCATACAAACTCGTTTTCTGGAACGGGGTGCCGCACTGCTCAATCCACTATTGCTCCATCTATCCCCCAATTGCTACTGTTCGGCGACAAAGCTCGCGCCGAGATTTGGGTGTGAGCGACTGGATGAATTTTTAGGCGAACAATTATGCGCGGAAAATGCCTTTTCAACTTACTCTTCGTCGCGATCCAAATCCAAAGCGCACTGATGAGCGAAAGCTCCTTTGGGCAAATATCGGGCGGTTCCGCGCAACCGGTTGCGTACTACGGCCAAGGGTACGTGCTGTTGCAGCACGGTAGTGTGCTTCATGGGTTCGTGAAGCCACAAGCCGATCGATTAACCATCGTTTTGGATAAAGGGAATGAAGTGACATTGCCTAACCGGCAAGTCCTCTCGGTGGGTAAGACGATGGAGTCGTTGTACAACTATCAAGTCAAAGCGATCCGAGCGTGGAGTACGGGCGAACATTGGCATTTGGCGCAGTGGTGCCTTCAGAATGGATTGTTGGATCAAGCCATCGAACATTACCTGGCGCTGGAAAACGTCGCTGCCGACAATCCGAAATTTAAGCAACTCGATCATCAGATCAAGCAAGCTTTGCTGGCGGATGAGGATTTACGACAAGCGATGGTGGAGCGAGGGATAGCGATCCCGGAGACAAATGCGGGCGCGTCGGCTCAACGAGCTTCCTCGGATGCTTTTGCGTCTGGAAACAATTCGGCGAATCCAAAGCGACCTGCGTTAATGAACTCGCAGTTTGCTGCGGCAGCGGTTGACGGTGACGTCCGAACTGCCGGCGATGTACAAACTGCCAGTGCAGTCCAAACCGATGACCTACGTGGAGGTGTGGTAAAGGCGGGAGGGAGTGTTCTCATCAACGATTCCAAGTTAATTCCTGGAGCACCGCAACTGATTCCCGGTTATCTTCGCCGCAGCTTCCAGACCGAGGTGACTCCGGTGGTGGTTTCGCGATGCGGCCAGTCTGGTTGCCACGGCATGTTGGCAAAAAACGATTTTCAAATCTTCCAACCTGTTGGCGAACAAGCTGCAACGATCACGGAAACAAATCTAGAAAACTTGCTCCGTTACATCGATACCGATACCCCCAGGCAGTCCGTCTTTCTGAGTTATGCGACTCGTCCACACGGCACGCAACGCAACGCGAGCATCAATCCGAGTCGCGATGAAGACCGTGTTTTGCTCGACCGAATCCTCAGGTGGCTCCAATCGCTATCGGATACATCCAAAGATGGAGCAGAAGGATCAAGTGTTGTGGCAGCATCTTCGAATGCTCAAGGTAAAGACTTGAGCGGATCGCAGGTCGAACCGGCGATCGCGCTAGTGCCGAAGAACACCTTGCAAAAGTCCAATCAGCGGAAACGGATGATGGGTGAGCCGGTGGTCGGCGACAGAAACGCTAAGCTTTCTAAACCCGCGAAATCTGCACCACCCGCTGCCGTCTTGAACGCGGCAGAGATTCAAGAACTCGAGGATGCGATCGCTAAGCTTGAGCGGATCGAGGCGGGGGGCAAACCGAATCGGGACCCGCTAGACCCTAGTGTATTCAATGCCAAGTACTCGAGTGGTTCGGCCAGACCTAACTAGGCCGCTCAATGAGGCTTCTTGATTCGAGATGACACGCATCGCCTTAGCCGCTCTGGTTCGATGAATGCGAGATTGGCGACGATCATCATCCATCCAAAGGTGATCATTCCTAGAAAGATCGCGATGCCTGCATGGACCATTCCCGCCATTGCTAATACGAGTGGACGAGTCTGTTTAGGCCATACCAAGGCGAAGTAGGTCACTTCCCAGAATAAGGTGACATGGGTCAAAATGGCTCCGAGGATCGGATAATAGCCGATCCAGGTTAGGTCGAGCGATTGGTACTCGTAGGATGCAGCGGAGAACCACATCGCTGTACCATCCCACCACATGCCACCACGCAACTTCCCGAGGCCACCGAAGAAGTAGATCACGCATAAGTGAAGTTGGACCAAACGGGTCGCGAGTGTATTGCTCCAGCATGCCCGACCATCATCGTCCCAGCCCATCCACTGCGAGAACTTCGCAGAACGCACCGGCAAAATCACACCGTGCACTGGAACTGCCGCCGAACCATCGGATGGCTTGATCGCACGTCGCCTTAGAGCCCCGATCCACGCATCGATACTCCAGCAACTCCCCGATCGGCCGATGCATAAGTACAGCGCCAACATCAGAGTTATCTGATCGAGACCAAACAGAAAGGGAGTTAGTCGGTGCACGGTCATCAAGGTTAAAAACCAAGCCGCGATTGAGGTCCAACGGGTCGCGAATCCAAAGGCTAGCAAGACACCAGCAATCGCGGCAAGGATTTCGTGGATGAACGCTACCGCTAACGAGTCCATGCTGGCGAGGTAGGTCCATTTGTAGGTTTTGGCATGCAAGGCATCGAGAACGTCTAAGCTCAGCAGAGCGTTGGCTCCAAAGAAGGATGTCAGGTCGAAGATCCAGATGCAGTGGATGTAGCAGAGCATCGCTCCGGTTGCGATACGCAGGATGGCGAGTGTCTCTGCAGTACGAGGCGTTAGGAAAAAATTATCGAGGTTCGAGAATACCTTTCGCAGCCCGGTTTTCAGACTCGACTCGTTTTTGGAAACGGCTACTTTGCTCATCGCGGATCCTCGCTCACAGTTTCCCTGAAGGTCGTGGAGGAAGCGTGAGGCGTTGAGGCTGGATCGCTTCGCCGCTTGGAACACGAAGGATCTTGTTCTCTGTTGAAACGCCAGAAGCGACCGATGGAATACTGGCGGGTGCGCTCATCGTGAGGCCGTTGCTGAGGCCGGGGGCTTGATGGCTGAGGCCGGGGGCTTCGGGCAAAACTTCGAGAGCTCTCGAATCATTCAGTCGAATCCCCTGCTTCAATATTTGCTCTACGGACGGGAGAGGGCGTTCCAGACGGATCAGGTCGATGCTGGGTCGTTGAGGTTGACCAAGCTCGGGATTGGATTCGGACAGTCGGTGCGAGATGGAGTTAGCAATCGAGTTTTGGAGCGACGAGTAAAACTGGCGATCTCGCGTCCAACGCGCAACAAACTCAGGATCTTGTCGGTCTTCCTCCAGGAGTTCCGAAGGAGCAAAAACGTTGTTGTAAAACTCGGATAGCATGAAGTAACGGTGGTAGAGTAAGCGTGGCCATTGTCGCGTTCGGTCGGGGAACAGGTAGGCGATTTCCCCAATCGAGAGTTCGTTCTCGCTGGCCTCGGCAGTGCCCGTTTGAGTCGTGCTAGTTCCGGAATTTGCAGCAAGCTTCGCGGCGACCAGGTGGCTTGGGCCGGGGTTGGGTGCAAAGAAAAAATACCCATGGTCCAGATAGAGCCATTCCACGTAGGGAGCAAGTGTCCGGCGAAGGGCCGCAAACTCAGGAGACGTTTGTACCTCGCTCCGGGAAAAAAAGTGAAGCGGTTCTGCGAGGACCGCTAGCAAATGGAATCCGACCAACACCAGAACGACTGGAACGATTTTTCTTGGGCAACGTCGACCTGGACCCTCTGCATGGTCGGCATCTTGGTTCGGACGACTGGATATTGCCATGAACGAGCGGGAGTTGGAACGAAAAGGAATCGAAGGCGGGGGAGCCCGCACGGGTTTCGGAGTTAGTTGTGGTGGGCTACTGGCTGGAAATCGCCAATGGCAATAACCCTTTCCTTTGCCAGGATGATGGTGCCACGATTATGCCCTAGCCGAGCGTTTGGACAGCATCGTTACCCCGATAAAACCGAGCAGCGACACCACGCCGCAGGTCAACGCCCCGACCATCCACGGTTTTTGGTTCTCGAAGACTTTGCTAATGACAAAGTAGGGCGGCGGATTGTGGTCTGGAACCCCTGTTTCCACGATGTATTGCCAGTGATCCCAAGCGCGTGCAGGGGGATCCTCAAGGGCCCTTTGCCGCAGGTCGCTATAGAACTCGTCTTCCGTATGCCCGAACTCGATAGGAGCGTTGTACCGCAAGTAGGCCAAGTAGCCGCCGTAGCTGAATCCCCAACAGGTTGCAATCAACAGGAGTGCGGCAAGGGCCCGTGCAAGAATGGCACCTAATCCGGTGGGCTCGAGCCCCGACACTTTTGTCGCAGTGGTTGCTTGATCGGGAACCAAAGGAAGCATCCGTAGCTGCTTGGTACCGGGGACATCGATGGACTTTCCGCAGCCGGGACAAGTCATCGAGGCACCCGCTTGGGCGACCCCGACTGGAATAACGGCCCCACAATCGCAAGTGAGTTGGTACTTTGGCATGATTTGCTATACGGTTTTTGTGGCAGGGAATTTGAGTTTTGTGACAGCGAATTTGAGATGCAGGAAACAGGATGGGGAGTACGGTTCTACACCCGCAGGTACCAACCGCGATACCATTGGCAGCTCGGATGGCGTCAGTATTGTAAGAGCGATATTGGTAGGAGCGATATTGTAGGAGCGATGAAGAAACTCACCGAACCACTCACAGAACTATTCGGGCGCCAACGGTTTCGCTCAGCAGATAGCTTGCTCAATCCCTTTCCTCGAAATAGACCTGCCGTTTCTGCCAGTCTAATCACCTTGGGTTGCGAGGCCACAGAAGTTCGAGCCCCGTGGCGATTTGCCCCCAAATCGGTGCTTTGAAAAGGGGCCAGGACCGCAGATTTGCTGACAAGTTCTCCAGCAAAAATGTCCATGACCCGATAGTGACCGCTCGAAAGCGGAGGCGTTTGGCGATTTGTCGCAATGGGGCTTCGGTATTGCATGGTAGGAAGATGTTGCCGGAGGACTTTTGAAGCGGGATGTTAGGATCGAGCCCTAGACCGCCGTCTGCCGGGAGTTAGAATGGTGAGGCTCTCGTCAAGGGGTAAACCGAGGTTTCCAACTTGATGACCGACGTTTGTCGGAGGAAACACGTTTGTCGGAGGAAACCCTGAGCAAACAGTTCTTGAACACGGTGGACTGAACATCATTACGCAGAAAGTGGCATGGTGTTCAGGAATCGTCCCTGGATTGGATCGAATTCATTCGCGTCACATAAAGCACCCGGCATCAAAACATCTACCGGGTTATCGCAAACGGACACGACCGATGGATTTGGCGATCCCCAAGGGGCAAAATCGTGTTCGGGGTTTAGCGACATGGATGGTTTAGCGACATGGATGGTTTAGCGACATGGATGGTTTAGCGGTCGTGTTCCCTCGTGCGATAAAGTGATCTCCACCCAACGGATTTTCGTGACTTTGCCGGCAACGGCAAATAGACTGAGTTCGGATGGGCCCCGTGGTATTTAGGCCCCGTGGTATTTATGCCCCGTGGCATTTAGGCCCCGGAGCGGTTGGGTATCGGAGCGTTATTGTGCAAAGGTTCGGCAAGGTTGATTGATTTCGACCGTGTCGCACTCGGGCTCGATCGATTGGTTGCCACGGTAGGCTTTCGTTATTCGTAAAAATTTACCATTTATTCCTGGATTCGAGTTCGTAATCAGTTTGGTGCTACACTTCCTTTGCCTCGCTCGGGACGCGCTATATGTCGCCCGGAAGGGGGTTGGAGATCACAACGCTGGTAACCACACTCCCGTCCTCCATTCATTTCGTGGTTTGAGGAACTATGACCTTGTTCGACGGCCTGTTGGATTTCGATGATGATTTGCCTCGCAGTGCTGATGACTTGGATGGCCTACGCAAACTTTCGTTAGAAGAAGAAGGCGATGAGCTAACCGATACTGTGGTGGACGTGGTGGTCCCCGAGGATCAAGTCCAATTGGAGAGCAGCGAAGACGATTTGCTCTCTGCGATTGATGACGTTGAGACTTGGTCGGACGACCCCGTGCGGATGTATTTGACACAGATGGGAGAGATTCCTCTCCTGACACGCCAAGAAGAGATTCGTTTGGCCAAGAAGATCGAAGTCACTCGACGACGATTTCGAACCAAACTGCTCGAATGCGATTATGTGATTCAATACGCCTACAAGATCTTGCGTCGCGTTCACTCCGGTGAACTGCCGTTCGATCGTACCGTCCAAGTGTCGGTGACTGATCGCCTTGAGAAAGACCAGATTTTGGGTCGATTGCCCAACAATCTGAAAACGTTGGACGTATTGCTAAAACGCAATCGACGTGATTACCGTGATTCGCTAAGTCGTTCTTTGCCTTCAAAGAAACGTCACGATGCATGGCTCAGCCTGGGTCGCCGCCGCCGCAAGTCGGTTCGGTTGATCGAAGAGCTGGGTCTGCGTACGCAACGCATCGAAGCGATGATCGGTGTTCTCGAAAGATTGTCAGCCCGTGTCGATGAGATCAAACACGATTTGGCGACTCTAAAGAGCCACCAAGTCGCACCTTCTCAGTTGGCTCAGTTACGTCGCGAGTACCGCCAAATCCTGGTTGCTACCCAAGAATCCCCGACCTCATTGCGCAATCGCGTGAACATGGTCAAGCGGGTTTTCTCGGAGTACCAGCAAGCGAAGAAGCAACTCAGCGAAGGGAACTTGCGTCTGGTAGTTTCGATCGCCAAAAAGTATCGCAACCGCGGTCTGAGCTTCTTGGATCTGATCCAGGAAGGGAACGCGGGGTTGATGCGAGCGGTCGATAAATTCGAGTACCGTCGCGGTTTTAAGTTCTGTACGTATGCGACCTGGTGGATTCGCCAAGCGATCACTCGCGCGGTAGCCGACCAGAGCCGAACCATTCGGATCCCCGTCCACATGGTGGAAACCATGTCCCGGGTTCGGAATGTTTCGCGTCAATTGCTGCAGGAGTTGGGCCGTGAACCTACCCTCGAAGAAACCGCCCGCCGCGCAGAGACAACCGTTGAGGAAGCACGACGCGTGCTCGCGATGAGCCGATACCCAATATCGCTCGATCGTCCAGTCGGTAACAGTGAAGACAGCCAATTCGGGGATCTCCTCCCCGATGGTACCGCCGAAAGCCCCGCGATCGGCGCCGGTCAAGAAATGCTTAGAAATCGCATCAACTCGGTACTGAAAACCCTCAGCTACCGTGAACGCGAAATCATCAAGCTCCGCTATGGTCTCGGTGATGGATACAGCTACACGCTGGAAGAAGTGGGACACATTTTCAAGGTGACCCGCGAACGGATCCGTCAGATCGAAGCCAAAGCAGTGCGCAAGCTTCAACAACCAAGCCGCTCGCAAGAGCTGGTCGGATTCCTGGACTAACCTGTTTTGAGACTAATCCAAGTCGCATCCTGCGAACGATGAACTCGGCTGCGTCAGAGCAAACTGCCGCCGCCGACATGAAACCAAAGAACCTCGCGTCGACCTGTTCCTCGCGAGGTTCTTTCGTTTTAGAACTTCGGATTTCGCACAGTCGGTCGAACGGGTTTCGTGGGCCCGCCCCGCCTGGACCCGGCCTACCTGGACCCGGCCTACCTGGACCCGCCCTACCTGGAAACGGCCTACCTGGAAACGGCCTACCTTTCCCGATTGGCCAAGCACTATCAGTCGGGAGCAGTGAGTGTCGGCGCCCAGTTCATCGGACGAACCTCAGGTGTTCCCCCTGTAGACGGATAGGTCCCCGCGACCGCTTGGCGCAATTGGCTCGATAACGCCTCCATCGTTTCACGGTGTTCCGAAGCAGACGCTAAATTGGTCCTCTCACCTGGATCCACGCGATGGTCATACAATTCGCGGCCCCGTTTGCCCTCGTCCCATTCGGTGTACCGCCAATCTTCCGTCCGCAAGGAATATCCGAGGAACTTGTTATCGGCACCACCACGTGTCACTTGAGTGAGCGCCCAGCCACGACCTGCATTCGACGGATCACGCATCAATGGGAGCAAGCTCTGGCCATGAAGCGTTGCATCGGTTGTTTGCCCGGTGAACTCAAGCACGGTCGGATACAAATCGATATGAGAGACCGGTGTGGTCACCACCGTTCCCGGACGTCCGATATTTGATCCGACCATGAGAAGTGGAACTCTGGCACTCTCCTCAAACAGACTCATTTTCTGCCAAAGACCGTGCTCACCGAGATGATACCCGTGATCGCTTGTGAAAACGATCAGCGTGCTATCGGTCAACCCAAGTCGATCCAACGCATCGATCACTTTGCCCACCTGGGCATCCATGAAGCTGATGCTCGCGTAGTAGGCTTGGAGCGCCTCGCGAGTCGTCTCCGGTGACATTTCGTCTTGCTCTTTCTTTCCACTGGCAAGCGCCGGTGCCGGAATATCTTTTCGATCTTCCTCGACATCGTTCACGATTTCCATCGATTCCAGATCGTGCAGATCAAAGTAGGACTTGGGTGCAACATAGGGAGTATGTGGTCGAAAGAAACCCACCGCGAGCATGAACGGACGGGATGTGTCTTTCGCGCAGCGTTCTAAGACCCAAGCTGCATCGGAGGCTTGCATGCTGTCGGTGTGCTGCGATTCCGGCGCTGGAGACGCATACCAACTGAGGGTTGCACCGAACTGATTCGGGACGAGAGATTTAATCTTCGGATGTTCCTCCATCCGCTCAATACCCGCTGGGTTAATCTCTAGCTCCCAACTCGCTGGATCATCATGGCCATTGGTACCCACCGAATTCGGCACGTTGTAGTGATACAGCTTGCCGATCCTCCCCGCCAAATAACCAGACAATCTCAACGCTTGAGCAAAGCTTGGGTGCTTGGGAATCGTCTGACGGAAGATCTGACCGTTTTGCAGAATTCCATTGCTGTTCGGATACAGTCCCGTCATGATCGCATTGCGACTCGGACCGCACAATGGAAAGGTGCAGTAGGCCCGGTCGAAGCGTACACCTCGGGCAGCGAGCTTGTCGAGGTTCGGTGTTTTTGCAAGTGGATCCCCGTAGCATCCCAGCCGATTGTTCAAATCGTCGGAGATGATGAATAGGACATTGCGGCGCGAATGGCTGCGGTTTTGGAACGGCCAAGCAACCGAGGGGACGGCAACCAAAATCGCCAGCGCGATCGATGGGATGAACTGGGATAATTGCATCATGGAGGCTCCAAGAAGAGGGTCTAGTTACGGCCCGATGGCTTCGGAGTGCAGTAGATCGGGTTGGTATTTTGGGATCGGACTTGCACCGTCGAGTGATGTATAATAGGAGAGTGCGTTCAGAGCCACTACACCCCTGGTCTTCCAAACATCCCTCCCACGCTGGCGCTGCAGCCACTTGCCAGGGGCCGATTTCAACCCACCAAGTTAAGATTCCACCAACACAACGTTGTCTCAATGTTTGCTATCGATTACCGAGCACTCGTTCTTCGATCGATTGCATGGATCGTTTTTCCATGGCTAACGGTTGTCGCCTTCGCCGACGAGAATGAAGCATTGATCCAATGGGGTAAGAGTTTCCAGGAAAAGGTCCTTCCGATCATTGAGAAGAAGTGCCTGTCGTGCCATAGCGGCGAAACGCCTGATGGGGAATTTGATCTGTCGAAGTTTCCCAATGGTGAAGCAGCCATCGCTGCCGGGGATGCTTGGGAACGAGTTGCCAAACGCGTACGGCTTAACGAAATGCCCCCTCAAGGCTCTCCAGGATTAACAGATCCGGAAAAAGGGGCCTTTCACCGTTGGGTGGATAGCCGGCCGAATCAAGATCTTTGCCACCAACTCGCTTCCGATGAAACGCAAAGCTGGTATCGCGGGTATGTGATGAGCCGACGCCTTACCCGATACGAATACTCCTGTGCGATCCGGGATTTGACAGGGTACCACGTCCAAGACGAAATGTTGCCACCGTCCGATGGAGCTGGAGGCCTGGGGTTCGACACCGTGGGCGATGCATTGTTCACCTCCGAAATTCACTTGGAAGCGTATTTGCGTGTCGCATTGGCAAGTGTCGATTCGATGATCGCGCGTGCCCCCACGCTCGGACCGTCCAAGATGTCTCGCGAGGAAGACCAAGTTCGAATCGCTCGTTTTGCGAAACATGCATGGCGGCGTCCGATCGAAACTCCAGAGGTGGATCGCTTGATGAGTCTCTACGATCGGACTCAATCAATCAAGCAGGTTTACCAAGCTATCTTGTTATCACCCCATTTCCTGTTCGTATTGGAACCGGAGCCCGATACATCGGGCGTGCAACGGCTGACACCCCACCAGTTTGCTACTCGGATGGCACTGCTTGTATGGTCTTCGGTGCCCGATGAGGAATTGCTGACGATTGCGGATCGAGGTGAGATTTTTGAACCCGAGGTGATCCGCTCTCAATTGCGTCGAATGCTCGCTGACGAGCGAGCTCGTGCGATCGGAGAGAATTTCGGACTCCAATGGTTGGGACTGAAAGACCTAGCTCTAACTTACCCCGATCGCGAAGTCTTTTCGGATTTTGATCCCCAACTGACAGCCGATGCAATCGAGGAGACCGTCCGCACCGTTAGCGGGGTGTTCCGAGATGGTAAGCCCCTGAGCGATCTGCTGCAAAGCAACTACGTCATCGTGAACTCCCGATTGGCTAAGCACTATGGCATCGATGAATCAAAAGTACTGGATTCAAACGCCACTGAAACAAAAGCTACTGATTCGAACGGCACCGCATCGATCGCTGGCCAGACTCCATGGCGAACAGTATCGGTAGCCAACGGGCAACGAGGTGGCGTACCGACGATGGCCAGCGTTCTGATCAAGGCCTCCTACCCGCGTCGAACCAGTCCCGTATTGAGAGGTCGATGGATTTTAGAAGAGCTTCTCGGATCCAAAGTACCACCACCCCCACCGAACGTACCATCGCTCGACGAAGGTGGATCCGTGGCGACCACGGCGAGTCTGCGAGAGCGTTTGGAATTGCACCGACAGAAACCGGAGTGCGCGTCGTGCCATCAAAGGATGGATCCTCTCGGGTTCGGACTAGAGAATTACGATGCTATTGGACGATGGAGGACGGATGACTCGGGAGTTGCGATCGATGCGTCGGGAACGTTACCCTCCGGCGAATCGTTCTCCGGACCTGCGGAGCTAAAGAAACTTTTAATGGCACGGAAGGACGAGTTCCAACTCCATGCGGTTCGAAAGCTGGTAGGGTTTGCCCTAGGCCGCGACTTGAACAAATTCGATCAATGCATTATCGATTCTTCGATCAAGCGATTGAAAGAAGAAAACCGTGCTGACGTCATTTTGGAAGAGGTCCTTTTCTCGTATCCATTCCAGCACCGCTACTACAGCAAAGCGAAAACATCACCATGAGAACTGATCAAAGCCGTCCTGGTATTTCTCGTCGTCGACTTCTGCGCGGCGCTGGAGTCGCTTTGACGCTGCCATGGATGGAGTCACTGCGAATCGCAAACGGCGCTGCGAAGACAGTTTCCTCAAAGCCACCTGTGCGCACAGCATTTATTTATTTCCCAAACGGTGTTTGGGAAAAAGCCTGGGTGCCAGAAACAACCGGGGCAGACTACACACTCAGTCCTTCTCTCGAGCCCATCGCTGATGTGCGCGATAGTGTTCTCGTCGTGTCAGGTCTAGATAAAAAGAACAGCCATGGCGGAGATGGGCACTACGCAAAAACGGCAAACTTTCTGACTGGAATGCCGGTCGCAAAGACGACCGGAAAAGACATCAGCAGCGGCGGTATTTCAATCGACCAAAGGATCGCAGAGCGATTCCGAGGACAGACCCCATTGCCATCCCTCGAGCTGGGTACTGAACCCGTAATCAGCGGGATCGATAGCAACGTTGGCTATACCCGTTTGTACGGATCAAACATATCTTGGCAATCCGCAACGCGACCTGTCGCTAAAGAGATCAATCCTCGCATGGTGTACGAGCGATTGTTTGGCAAGAGCATCACGGCTTCGACGGCGAGTGCAGAGGCAAGTGCAGAGTCGTATCGAAACCTTCTCGACTTCGTGCTTGAGGATGCCAAGGGGGTGCGATCGCGATTGGGTCGGGATGATCAATTCAAGCTGGATGAGTACCTCGATTCGGTGCGCGGTGTCGAGCAGCGGATCGAGTTTGCCACCAAGAATTCCGAATCACGACGCGACTTCAACCTGCTGCCTGCGGAGTCATTGGCGCTTGCAAAACCTGGAGTACCGGGGGATTTTCGCGAGCATATCCAAATCATGCTCGACTTGATGGTTTTGGCATTCCAATCCGATGCGACCCGTGTTTCGTCCTTCATGTTTGCAAACGATGTTTCAGGAAGAAATTTTTCGTTCCTCGACGGTGTCAGCGGTGGTCACCATGAGTTGTCTCACCATGAAAACAACGAATCTAAAATCGCTCAGTACCAACGGATCAACCGGTGGCATACCGAGCAATTCGCGAACTTGTTACGCAAGCTCAAGTCGATTCCGGAAGGGGAGTCGACACTGCTCGATCATTGCATGATTGTCTTTGGTTCGAGCATGTCAGACGGCAACCGGCACGATCCGGACAACTTGCCGATTTTGGTAGGTGGCAAAGGTGGGGGAACGCTTCAAACCGGCCAGCATGTGGCGGTCGAAGGAATGGTCCCATTGTGCAATCTCTACCTGACCATGCTGCAAAAAATGGGATTTGAAGATCCTCAATTCGGAGACAGCAACGGAACGATCGCAGGGATATAGGTCCTCACGATCGCTCCATCCACATCGAATACAGGCCCTGCTAACGAAACGCCTGTTCACCGCAATCCTGTTAACGAAAAACCGTTAACGATAGAGGACGGTCGCATACCAACCTCGGGCACCGCGAGCAACACCGATGCCAACCGGTGTGCGTTGTCCCCAGTAACAGCACTGGGTGACTGCATGGTCTGCCGAGACGGTCGAATAACCAACCCCTTCATATCGACCGCTCCCCATCGAGCCGCCAACGTGGCGCATTCGACCTTCGCTCGCTTGTTGCTGAGCTTTACGCTGTGCAACGCATGTGTCGCAAGCGTCTGCGTGGGTGGCTCCAACACCCAACATTAGAAATCCAGTGAACACAACTGCAGCAATGATTCTGCGCATCCAACACTCCCTTACCGATAATGGAAACATCGTCGGTCTTCCATGACCTCAAGAGTGGCATCGAATCTTCATGATCGAGCCTCCAATACGGTTACGACGAGTGTGCGATCGGTCAACCTGAAACCGCGGCAGGAATGCCCCCTTGACATGCGCAAGTTGTTTCAAGCTCTAACGATAAAAAATCATTTTTTTTGAATGACACCGGGCCCACTTGCTCTGCAAAGCCACTGCAAGGCCAAATGACAGCATGGTATCTCGCTGAATGCTGATACCCTTTTGAACGACGATTAGTAGGCGAATTAGTAGTCGAATCGCGATCGTCGGGGAAAGAATGTCAATTGCCCACCAATCATCCAATCATCGTGGTTATCGCCGAGATTGGTGAACCCATAGCGTCCATCCACCGAGAGACGCCAACGATACGTGAGCCAAAAGTGAACGCCAGTCTCGGGATAGATCGCTGTTAACAAGTGATCGATTTGGCTGGAGACGTCACCTTCTAGCCCAGCGGCAATTATTTGAGAATGCCGTACTTAACCAATGTTCCTCGGAGCGATTCCAATTCCTTGGGCTCCAACTCGGTCATCGGTAAACGCAGTTCGCCGGTATCCCGACCCAGCAGTT
The DNA here is from genome assembly GCA_903892355.1 of uncultured Pirellula sp. Taxonomy (GTDB): domain Bacteria; phylum Planctomycetota; class Planctomycetia; order Pirellulales; family Pirellulaceae; genus JBKCUI01. The sequence goes on from CAITIE010000091.1 coordinate 255,272, forward strand.
TCATCGCTGCTTTGACGGGGATTGGGTTGGTCGCTAGAGAAAGCATGTCTCGGCACAACGGGAACAATTTGTGGTGCATGCAAGCTGCTTCTGCAAAGTTCCCTGCGAGTGCGGCTTTGACCATGGCCAGCAGATCACCTGGTACGATGTTCCCGGCTACCGATATCACACCCTCAGCACCGATGCTCATCATGGGCAGGGTGAGTGAATCATCGCCGCTGAGGACTGTCAAGTTGGTGGCGTTGAGGATCTGGGAGCATTGATCGAGCGAACCCGTGGCTTCTTTGACCATAGTGATGTTCGGAAGTTCCGAAAGCTTTGCGATCGTCTCGGGCTCGATGTTCTTCGCGGATCGGCCTGGAATGTTGTAAACGCAATGAGGGATTCCGACTTCTTCAGCGATGGCTTTGAAATGCTCGTAGAACCCCCGTTGCGTGGGCTTGTTGTAGTAAGGTGCGACTTGCAATGATGCATCGGCCCCCGCTTTCGCGGCCCAGCGGGTCAATCGCAGCGCTTCCGCGGTGCAGTTGCTGCCCGTTCCTGCCATGACTTTGCAGCGACCGGAAGCGAGTTGAACCACCTCGCTGATAACCCGTTCGTGCTCTTCGTGCGTCAACGTGGGCGACTCCCCGGTAGTCCCCACGGGAACCAAGAAGGTTACGCCGGATGCGATTTGAAATTCGATTTGCTCCTTGAGCTTTGCGACATCGAGAGCCCCATTTTTGAACGGGGTAACGATCGCAACACCCACTCCGGCAAAATCACTTCCTTTTCGCTTTGTCATCGCTTCAGTCCCAAGATGATCCCGACAAAAAAAATCGCACCGTTTCCGGTGCGAATAGTTCCATGCACGACGTCAGTAATGTACCGTCGATTCGATCAAGTGCCAACTCGAAGCTTGGCACGAGCTTGGGCCAAGGCTCGATCGCGTAGCGCGAACGCCTCGGGGGTGGCAGGGCGAATTTCCGACGCCTTTTTCAGATCGGCTTCTGCGGTCGCGCGGTCGATTTGGTTGGGTTTGAGCAGGCGATCGGTCAGGATGTAGACCGCCTCACGGGTGACTTGGACGAACCCACCGTCGACGAACCACTCTTCAACTTTGCCAGCCCCCTTGAGCTTCATCAAGCCAAACCCGAGCCGCCCGACCATGGGAGAGCGGCCGGGCAGGATACCCAGTTCCCCATCGAACAACGGGAGGATTAATGAGTCGCAATGGGTGTCCAGTTCCGTCTTTTCGGGAGTAACAACCACGCAATGAACGCCGGTTCCAGAACTCATGATTACTTCTTACCTTGTTCTGCCATCTTGCGAGCTTGCTCTTCAACTTGTTCGATCGCTCCGACGTACATGAACGCGGATTCCGGCAAATGATCCCACTTGCCATCGCAGATTTCTTCAAAGCTGCGGATGGTGTCGGCGAGGCTGGTGATTTCCCCTGGTTTGCCAGTGAAGACTTCCGCGACCAAGAACGGTTGGGAAAGGAATCGCTCGATCCGACGAGCGCGTCGAACGACTGTCTTGTCTTCTTCGCTCAATTCATCAACACCGAGAATCGCGATGATGTCTTGGAGTTCGCGATATCGCTGAAGGGTACGTTGAACGCGGCGAGCGATGTTGTAGTGGCGTTCGCCAACGATGGCCGGATCGAGAATCCGGGAGTTGGACGCCAGTGGATCCACCGCAGGATAAATACCCTTTTCGGAGATGGAACGCTCGAGGTAGATGAACGCGTCGAGCTGTCCGAACGCCGTTGCAGGTGCAGGGTCGGTCGGGTCGTCCGCAGGAACATATACCGCTTGAACGGAGGTGATCGCACCACGCTTGGTGGAAGTGATTCGCTCTTGGAGAGCACCCATTTCGGTGGCGAGGGTAGGTTGGTAACCCACCGCGGAAGGCATCCGTCCCAAAAGTGCCGATACTTCGGAACCTGCTTGAGAGAATCGGAAGATGTTATCGACGAAGAGTAGCGTGTCCTTACCTGTGGTATCACGGAAGTACTCGGCCATGGTCAATGCTGAGAGCGCAACTCGGAGACGGGATCCGGGTGGCTCGTTCATCTGACCGAACACCATGCACGTTTGCTCGATAACCTTGCGTCCCGTCTTACCGATTTCTGCTTCTTGCATTTCGAGCCAAAGGTCGGTTCCTTCTCGGGTTCGTTCCCCAACGCCGGCGAACACAGAGTAACCACCGTGGGAGCTAGCGACCCGAGCGATCAACTCTTGGAGAATAACTGTCTTTCCAAGACCTGCACCACCGAACAAACCAGCCTTACCACCGCGAACGAACGGGGTCAACAAGTCGATGACCTTAATCCCTGTTTCGAAAACTTCGGTGTTGGTGGAGAGTTCGGAAACCGCAGGAGCTTGGCGGTGAATCGGCCATCGTTCCTGCGCTTTGACTTCGCCTCGCTGATCGATCGGTTCTCCGAGAACGTTAAACACGCGTCCAAGGTTGCCTTCGCCGACAGGAACCGAAACAGGCTTGCCGGTATCCACACAATCGAGCCCACGCATCAGGCCGTCGGTGCTACCCAAGGCCACACACCGAACCCGTCCTCCACCAAGGTGCTGTTGAACTTCCCCGGTGAGATTGATCTTCACACCCTTCTTTTCGCTAACAACGTGGACTGCGTTGTAAATCGATGGGAGGCCATCCTGGGGGAATTCGGCGTCGAACGTAGATCCGATTACCTGACTGATTTTACCAACGCCTTTGCCGGTAGAGACGCTCATGTTCTTCTCTGTCGTAAGTTTGCTACTAGTGATTTGGAGAGTTTGTTTTACGGTTTGCTCGACCGGACACACTGGCACGATCGATGTTTTGGGACTTCGGTTTATGTACTTCGGCGAAGCGATTAGCCAGTGTTTCCACTAACCCAGTGTTTCCACTAACCCAGTGTTTCCACTAGCCCAGTGCTTCCACACCACCGATGATTTCCATAATTTCCTGGGTAATCTTGCTCTGACGAGCTCGATTGAAGGTTCTTGACAGGGACTTGATCAAATCCCCTGCGTTCTCCGTCGCGCTCTTCATAGCCACCATCCGTGCGATCTGTTCGCTGACAGCCGCATCAAGGAAGCATTTGAAGAGCCTGGCGCGGAAGCTAGCGGGAACCACTTCTTCGAGGATTCCTGCCGCGGAGGGCAAAAACTCATAGTCGTCCCGAAGCTTCTTTTCGGTGTTGGTCTTGTCGCTGCTGTTCGAAGCAGTGCTACTCGCGGGGACTTCGATCCCTGCGAATGGCAAAAGTGTTTCTACGACAGGGATTTGCTTCGAACTGCTGACAAACTTGGTGTAGGCTACGTCCACGCGATCGACTTCACCGGTGATGTAACGGGTAATCAGTTCATCGGCAATACGAGCCACCGCATCGAAACTCGGTTGGTCTTCGAACTCGGAATAAGTCTTCTCGACCGGCACGCCGGCAAAACGGAATGCCGCGATCCCACGTTTACCGCTGACACTAGTCTGCCCCGCTTCTGCTTGTTCCTTGATCTCGTTGCGGCGCTGCACTGCGACACGAACCACCGATCCGTTGTACCCACCGCACAACCCGCGATTCGCAGTCAACACCAGCATGTCCACGGCTTTGACTTCGTCATGAGCTTGGAGCAGCGGATGGGAGACATCTGTGCCGCTCTTCGCAAGATCTTGAACAATCTGTGTGATACGCTTGGTGTAATCGGTCGCCGCCGCAGCGCGATCCATGGCTTTTTTGAATCGCGCGGTGGCGATCAATTCCATGGTCCGCGTGATCTTGCGGATGTTGCGAACGCTTTTTCGGCGTTTATCGAGTTGTCGAATATTGGCCATAGCAGGTCGGAACCCTGGTTCGCTTGACTATCGGAAAGTAGCTTTGAAGGCGGAAATCGCCGACTTGATCATGTCCTCGACTTCCGAGGTCAGATCTTTGACCTCTTGGATCTTGCTGATCAATTCCGGCTTGCGATCTCGAACATACGAGAGCAAACCGACTTCGAACTCACGAACCTTGGACACCGGGATATCGTCCAAGTGACCTCGGGTTCCGGCGTAGATACTGACGACCTGTTCGGTCACATCCATCGGTTGGTACTGGGACTGCTTAAGCAATTCCACCATCCGGTAACCGCGATCGAGTTTCGCTTGGGTTGCTGGATCGAGTTCGGTACCCAACTGTGCGAAAGCTTCCAGTTCGCGGAACGCTGCAAGGTCGAGTCGCAGACCACCAGCGACCTTCTTCATCGCTTTGATCTGAGCGTTACCACCCACACGGGAAACCGAGATACCGACGTTCATCGCAGGACGGATACCGGCAAAGAACAAGTCGGGTTGCAAGTAAATCTGGCCGTCGGTGATCGAAATCACGTTGGTCGGAATATACGCGGAAACTTCCCCTTCCAACGTTTCGATGATCGGCAAGCTAGTGAGCGACCCACCACCGAGTTCTGCGGACAGTTTTGCCGAACGCTCGAGCAACCGGCTGTGGCAATAGAAAACGTCCCCGGGGAACGCTTCACGTCCTGGTGGACGACGCATCAGCAAGCTCAACTGGCGATACGCGACAGCTTGTTTGCTCAAATCGTCATACACGATCAACGCGTGTTGGCCATTGAACATAAAATGCTCGGCCATCGCCGTTCCAGCATACGGTGCGACGTACTGAAGAGGTGCAGGGGAACTAGCTCCCGAAACGATGACGGTGGTGTAGTCCATCGCGCCCGCTTTGGTGAGCGCATCGATGATCAACGCAACCGAGGAATCCTTCTGACCGATCGCAACGTAGAAGCATTTCACTCCCTTGCCTTTTTGGTTGATGATCGCATCGATGGCGATCGCGGTCTTACCGGTCTTTCGGTCGCCGATGATCAATTCCCGCTGACCGCGTCCGATCGGCGTCATCGCGTCGATCGCTTTGATCCCGGTTTGCATCGGCTCATGGACTGGCTGTCGCTCAGCAACGCCCGTCGCGATGATTTCGACTTGGCGACGAACGTCGGTGTTGACAGGGCCTTTGCCATCGATCGGGTTTCCAAGTGGATCGAGAACCCGGCCGATAACTGCATCGCCTGCAGGAACGCTGAGGAGCGTACCGAGCGCACGGACTTCGTCACCTTCGTTGATGCTCAAGTAATCGCCGAGGATGATCACACCGACGGACTTCTCTTCGAGGTTGAACGCCAACCCGATCACTCCGCTCGGGAACTCCACCATCTCACCAGACATCACACCGGAAAGACCGTAGACCCGCGCGATTCCGTCCCCGACCTCGAGGACCGTACCAACTTCTCGGACATCGATTTGACTGCCGAACTGTTCGATTTCTTTCTGAATGACGGACGCTATTTCATCCGAGTTAAACTTCATCTCATCAACCTCGTGGGTGTCGTAACCGCGTCACAAACTAATCGCGGAAAGGAACTCGATATTCGGAAAGGTATAGGAAAAGGGAAACACTTTTTTTGCCGGATTGAACCAGCCAGTTGCCGGCCCAAACCAGTTAACTGGACTGAACCAGCGAGCCTGCGACGGATCGCAAGGCATTTTCGGCGCGCTGACCAACCGACTTGCGAAGCAATCGCAATTGGCCGTCGACGCTGCCGTCGTAAACTGTATCGCCGACCCGAACCACCAATCCGCCCAATATTGCTGGGTTGACCTTGGTTTGGAGCCGGACATCCTTCTTGAACAGCCCTTGAAGCTTCGCGACGAGAGCTTGTTCCGCGGCCGCATCCAACGGCTTGGAAACGGTGACTTCTACTTGAATCCGCCCCGCCAACTCGTCTCGGAGTTTCGACGCTGACTCCTGAATGGCACGGATCGCATTCAATCGATACCGCCGTGCAACGATCTTGAGGAAGGTCAACAACGTGCCGTTCATCTTGCCACCGAAGACTCGATCGAGCAGAGCCCACTTGTCTTCAGCTTGCATTTTAGGATTCGCCAACGCAGCTTCGAGTTTTGGATTCCGATCCAAAACGTCTCTCACCAACGACTCCAGTTCATCCACCACCGTGTCGACTTGACCGTTCTTCGCCGCAGTGCTCAGCAGTGCACGTGCGTACACCTCACCTACATGCTGCTCTTCGCTGTCGAAGACGGTAGCAATCTTGTTGGTTTGCTCAGACATGGTTGACTGGGATACTCTGATGGAGGAACAGTGCTTGGATAGGAGCGGTTGCTGACTAGTACCTACGAGGAGCTACCGCGAATCGCTTAACGCTTCTCGGATCACTCGCTTCAGTTGGCCTCAGTGCAACAACAAGTTGTTAGTTGCTGCTGGGTAGCCGCCCGAGAGCTTCGCTGATCAGTTGCTGGTGATCGCCTTGGTTGAGTTCGCGACCAATAACGCGTCGGGCCAACCCAAAGGCAATATCAGTACTCTTGGTGGACAGCTCCGAGATCGCTGCTTGCTTCGCGGTCTCGATTTCCGACCGAGCCCGTTCGATCATCCTGGTGGATTCGTTCTGGGCATCGACCTTCAATCTCTCTGCGACGACAGCAGCATCCTTCTTCGCTTGATTCACAAGCTCTTGGGCTTGAACAGCTGCATCCGCCAATTTCGCCTCGTACTCCTTCAGTTTCACTGCTGCCTGCTCGGAAGCTCGTTGAGCATCCGCGATTTGATTGGCGATGGTCGCTTCACGCCGCGCGAGACCCTGCGAGATAGGTTTCCACGCAGCCAGATACAAACCTGCACAAAGCAAAGCAAAGACCAACGCAGTGAAGATAGCTTTGTCGCTCTTGAACTCCAGCAGAGATTCGCTCTCCGACGAAGCATAACCATGCGTCGGATCGTAGTGATCTCCACCGCTACCTTCGAAGGCGACGGCTGGAACCACCCACCCGAACAGCATGACCAACATAGCGACCGCGAGGGTCATTCCACGCGATTTTGCACTCATACGAAGCCTCAACGAAAACAAATGACTAACAAGCCCAAACCGTCACGAGCGACGAACTAGCCTGCAAACGGGTTTTGACCCTGGCAAACGAACACTGCGTAGAATGCGAGACCTTCAATCAGAGCAGCGGCGATAATCATCGCGACCTGAATGATGGTCGCCGAGTCAGGCTGACGCGCGATCGACTCAACCGCACCCTTGCCGACGAAGCCGATTCCCAAACCAGCACCGATAACAGCCAGTCCAGCACCGATCGCTCCAGGGATGTGTCCACCACCTTCAGCAGCAGCGGCTGGGAGAGCCATCAAAATCATGAAACCAACAACCAAAAAACCGAACCGAACGATATTCAACACTTTACTAAACTCCTTGAGGATCGACGTGATCTTCTCGCAATGAAAATGAAGAGGAACGGGGAATCTGCTCTTCAGCAGACAAAATGAACAACTGAACCTTTAACCGACCGAACCAACCACCTCAGGCCAAACAAACCCTAGTGATGATGAATCGAACTTCCAATGAACAGAGCCGCCAAGAACGTGAAAACATAAGCTTGGAGGAATGCCACGAAAACTTCCAGGAAGCTCAGAACTGTGGTGCCCAGAACCGAAATACCTGCCACGCCAAACCATGCCGGTGTACTCATACCGAGAGCTGCCTTCGCACTGATTCCGATTCCAAGGATTCCGAGCAACACCAAGTGCCCAGCTCCCATATTCATCAACAATCGTACTGCCAACACCGCATGCTTAATAAACAACGACAAAAACTCGATCGCCCACAACAAAGGAACCACCCAAAACGCCAAGTACCAGGGAAGACCCAATTGGGGGCAAATATTCTTCAAGTAACCGACGATCCCGAAAGCCTTAACACCCACAAATAGCCCCACAAGGAACACCAGACACGCCAGAGCTCCAGCAGTGCCAAACGACGCCGTTGGCGAACCTACCCAAGGGATCATCCCCATAAGGTTGCATCCCAAAATGAAGAAAAACATCGTCCAAAGGAAGGGCATAAACCGATCGGCGTCATGCTCTCCCATCGCAGGCACAACAACGCTGTTTCGAACTGCCTGAACAAAACCCTCAAGCAGGTTCCATGCCTTCCCTTTGGGCGGAGCGTCCGATTGAACCTTGCGAGCCAACCAACGGAACATCAAGAACATCAGGATCGCCACGATGACTTCGATGATCATGTAGCGAGAGATACAGAACCCGGACTCCTTATCATAAGCATTCCGCAACTCACCAAAGGGCTGAGGAATCATGATCTTCCCGTCGAGCGTCTTGTTGTATTCCGCAACCTTCTCGGTGCCCCACTCTTTCGTCTCGGGACGGGCCAAATACCCTTTCAACTGGTCACTGGTCCGCAAGTTCTGCTTCAACGTGTTCCACTTCGCAGCCGACTCAGGATTTTGCATCAGCTCAAAAAACCAAACGTTTTCGAGCTCCGGATGGGCGGCAATGTAAGCGTTCAATCCACCATCCGTGGCCGTTGGGGCATTCTTCGTCTTCCACTTCGCTGCTTTCTTCATGACCTTCTGGTATTGCGATTCGAGATACGCCGAAAGCGGCCAGCCTGCGTTCTTGTGAGCCGTGTGCTGCCAATGCTCCCAACTCGCCTTGAGATCCTCGAGATTCGCCGAGGGCACGTCTAGGTTCTTCTCAAGCCCCTCAATCAATTGGGCCGATTCCCACGATTGGTAATCCGGGTCTAACCGTACAAACCATTCTGGAAAGTCCGATGCCTTCGTGCGATTACTCCGCCAAAGAAACTTTGGCACTTCAAAGTAGTAACCGTCTTTTATGTGGAGGATGTCCGAGGCCATCTATGGATGCTTGACGCGTGTCAGAGAGGAATACCAGCGAATGGAAAGTCCGGATTCTAATATCAGAAAAAGAAAATAACACCCCAGCAACGACAACACGAATGAATTGCCATGCGGCCATTTTGTCGCAGCCGCGAACCCCAAACATCCCAGCGTAACCAACGTGCGGAACGCGACTGTTAGAAGCGACGATGCGACTGGGTTCTGCTTTCCGAGCGGTCCACGGCGCCACTGGATCGACGCTAATGTCACCGAAGCGCAAATCGTAAGAGCAGCAATTCCAGCCGCCATCCCAGCCAAATCAAGACCTCTGAAAAAACCCGTATCCTCCTTGGGTTCACGAAGATTCGCCGAAACAATCCCGGCCAGACCTATACAGACCGCCGAAAACAACCAGCGAAGTTCGGAGCCAAGGCTCGGAACCGGGGCATCTTCGGGACCTGTCACGGTCCACTCCTCGGATCCAATGCCTGCGGATCCAATGCCCGATCGGATACCACCCGGCCCGTCGACAACTCCTCGCTGTGATTCGCCTCATCCACCGCGTTGCTGCTAGCCCTCTTGTTCTTAGCGTCGATTTCCGCGATCTTCACTATGTAAAACATCCCGACGACCGCGAGCAAGGTTCCCAAGGCGAACCCTATTGGCATCAAAAACGAAGTCCCCAAAAGCCAATCTCCAACCGCCCCGACACCCCCAATCACCATTAGAAGAATCAATACTGCGAAGACCCGTGAAAGGGCAGAGATGGCAGAATCCAGACCTGCCGGCCGATCGCGGCCACTTCTGCGGCTCAAATCCGAGTTTCTAGAGGACTCTTCTGACATTTGTTCTGGGCTCCGCAGATCGCGTTTTCTGAATGAAAAACCAGTGGAAGTGCGAGTTTTGGCAATCGCCGAAGGGTGTGAATGCGGTCAGAAAAGGCTAGAAAACACGTATCTGGTTAAGCATACTGGGTGAAAGCGTTTCTGACGACTCCTTCACGGGATCTAAGATGCGCGCGGAGCCCCATCGAGATCAGCCAGGAGAACCCCAGGTGCCCCCAGCTAAAAAGCCTACAAAATCGACAACGAAATCCCCAGCCAACTCCGGCTCGGGGGGGGCGACCTCGCGTGGAAAACAGCCTTCCTCCTCGGCGTCCGCAGCCAAGCCAGCCAAGGGAACGGCGGCAAGCAAGGCCCCTGCTAAGAACTCGGCAAAAAAAGCAACCGCTCCAGCTTCCAAGTCAGTTCCTAGCAAAAAGCCTGCACCTAGCAAAAAGCCTGCACCTAGCAAAAAAGTCGTCGCCAAGCCAATTACGGTGAAGCCTGTTGCGGGTAAGTCCAAGGGACCCAAAACTCAGGTCGCGAAGAAAACAACCGCCGTAAAAATCGCCTCGCCGGTCAAAGGGGTTCCACCCAAAGCGATCCGTGGCGGCAAGAACGCGGAAAGCAAGAAGGATCCGAAGAAAGAATCAAAGAGCTCGGCAGCTTCGCCCGCAGCGGCAACCGCGAAGCAAAAACCATTGGCGGTCAAACCCCCTGCGGTCAAACCCCCTGCGGTCAAATCCCCTGCCGTAAAACCCGCGAGCCCTCCCGTGATCGCTCGACCGATTGCATCTAGACCGGTGGCTGCGAAGAAGGAGCAACTCCCCATTCCGCCCAAGTCCAACACGAATCCTGAGATCATTGCCAAGATCCGCTCAGCTCAAGAGATCAAGGAAAAGCGGAAGGACTTGGCACAAGAACCACCCAAGAGAACCTTGACCCCCCTGACCCCGGTACCCCCCGTTGTTAAAGGCCAGGATCGAATTGTCTTGATGGTGCATGATCCATACTGGTTGCACGCGCATTGGGACATAACCCGTCAAACCGTCGATCGCGCGAAAGCTGCCCTCGTCGAGCATTGGCATTCGGTGAAGCCAATCCTGAGACTCTTAAAACTGGATGATAGTGGTACGACCGATAGCTCAGAAACGATCTACCGCGATACCGAGATCCATGGTGGCGTTCGCAACTGGTACATGGACGTCGATAATCCACCCTCCAGGTTCCAGATCGTCATGGGTTACCTCACTGCGTCCGGACGATTCTACGAGTTGGTTCGAAGCAACACCGTGGTCACGCCAACGCCGGGTGGCAAAGAAGCGAGCGATGACCACTGGGCGGATGTCGCCAAGGATGCCGAACGGATCTATGCAATGAGCGGCGGCTACGGGGACGAAACGCAGCGAGGCGAACTCTCAGAGGTCTTCGAAGACCGCCTGAAGCGCACGATGGACATCGACGTCCTTTCCCAGTTTGGAAGTGGTGCCGAAGGCGGACTGAAGCGATCGCGACAATTCCACTTCGATGTAGACGCAGAATTGATCGTCTTCGGGTCGACGCATCCAGATGCCCATGTCTCGATCGGTACCGAGCCTGTCAAAGTCCGAAATGACGGAACGTTCTCAATTCGCTTGCCATTTCCAGACCGCCGACAGGTATTACCTGCGACCGCGAAGAGCCGCGATGGTGTCGACGAGCAAACGGTTGTTATCGCTGTCGAGCGGAATACCAAAGTGATGGAACCGCTGTCGATGGATGGCGATGAGCCCTAGGCGAAACGCTACGCGATTTCGCGGGAGCGTTTCGGTAACCATCACCGTGCTGCCGAGAAAGCAGTGCTGCCGAGAAAGCAGTGTGGCCGAGAAAGCAGTGTGGCCGAGAAAGCCGTTCCTAAAATTGAGCGCAGCCGACCGTCCGCTCCGGTGCATGGTTTCGTGTTGGCTGTTTTTATCGCTCGTGCTCAGCCCGAAGAGAGGGTACTCGTGCTCGATCGATTATGAGCAGGGTGGGTTCCTCAGGGTGGGTTCCTGCTGTCGCGAAGACCCGGCGTTAAGCTTCTGAGCCCGATTCTTCCGGTTGCGAACGGATCTTTAGCATCCAAACTCCGTTTCCCGCATCGTTGTATGCCGACTCGGTCATGAGTTCACGGATCAACATCACTCCGCGACCTCGCGGTTGGTCGACCCGGTCATCCTCGGTAGGATCAGCGACATTCCGATGGTCAAACCCTTGGCCTTGATCGGTCACCGCAAGTTCCGCCCGCTCCCGATTCACGCGAAAGACGACGTGAACATGTTTGGAATCGTCTCGCTTATTCCCGTGCTCGATGGCGTTCACAACCGCTTCTTCGATAGCCATTTGGATGTGAAAAACATCTCGTCCTTCCCACCCCAACGTCTCCAACGCCGTCATGAGCTCTTCGATGACAGCATGCCCTGCATCCAACTCGCTAGGGATCTTCTTGTCGATTGACCACGAAGCTTCGATGCTTGTCATGAGTGAACATCGCTTTTGGTTTGAGGCTACGGGTAACCGCTGATTGTATTACCGGATGGTCGCAACCAAAACGTCGACGGTTTTCCTCCCGTTCTCCGTTCTGGAAAGCCAAGGCTCGAGCATGCGTCTAGTAACGAAACTGCTAGAGCTTGAACGCAGCCAATGCGTCGTCTTGGGTCTTTCGAAGATCGAACACGCGATCGAGGCGGGTGATCTTGAAGACTTCATGGATCTCAGCGCGGAGGCAGCAAAGTTTCAACCTGCCAGCGGCAGCCTTGACCTTGCTGTTCAACGAAATGAGCTTGTTGAGCGCTGCGCTCGACATGAACTCGACACCGTCGAAGTTCAGCAACAGCATGTTGCGTTTTTCGTTGGTAACCAGGGCGTTTAGTTCTTCCCCCAATTGCTCGATGGTACCAGAGTCAACGATTTTTTTATCAATGAAGCGGACAACACTGACGCCGCCTTCTTCCAAAACTGTGATTCGACGATAGGACGCCATCGAACAACCTTACATAATCGCGAAGGGAATAAAAGTGGACCAAAAAGAGTGGACCAAGAGGATAAGCGTAAACCAAGCCGCACGCCGTGGCAATCGACTGCAAAGATGGATTCGAGAAAAATCACAGGATCAAGCCGATCGCTTATTTCCAGACGCCCAAGCGAGTTAATTGCGGTTTTTACTCTACGTGGAACGACGGATTTGGCGGGATCGCCGGATGCATAACGCCTAGAGAAACTTCACAGTTGCCCCCCAGCACCGGGCTGTCTCCGAAACCGGGCTGTCTCCGAAACCGGGCGATTCCGACAGGCCATCGCCCTAATGGGATATTGGTTCTTCGTTAGATCTTTGGCAGTTCGTTAGATCTTTGGCAGAGAGTACCCCAAGCAGATTGCGGCGAAAATTACCGAGATCCAAAAGATGATGACGATATTGGTGAGTTTGCGTGCCTGCATCCTCGAGAACATGTAATAAACGATGTACAGAGGAGCAAACAAACAGAGCAGGCCCTCCTTGAGGGTTTCCTTAAACGCTCCAAGGGCGATGCCAAGATAGGAAAAAAGTCCAACCAGCGCTGCTGCACCCCCAATTGAAAACGCGAAAACCGCATAGTAGGTCGCGCGTTGGAATTTCGCGATTATCGGGACGGACGAGTAGTTTCCAGAGGTGCCGTAATCCATTTTCATGGCGATGGCTCCCATCATGAACAAAATACCAATCACCAGAGCCAGCATCATCCACCAAGGCATGCCGGCGCCGAGCAGTCGTTTGTCGGTCTCCGACTCCCGCTTCATCATTTCCGCGGCTTCGACCAAACGCTTGTCTCCGAATTCCTTGACGTCGACCTGAAACCCCTCCACCTTGGCTCCTTGCTCCAAATGGAAGCCGCAACTGACACAAATCGCCGTTCCCGGTGGCAACGATTTGTCGCACGAGGGGCAAAACACCCCCTCCCTCTTCGTAAGGCCAGCTTGATCGAACAGGTTCGACAATGCATCTGGTCCCGCTCCCGCACTTCCCTTGCCAGCAGGCTTTCCGGCCGTGGCAGGCTTTCCGGCCGTGGTGGGCTTTCCCGCGGTGGTGGGCTTGCCGGCCGTGGTGGGCTTGCCGGCCGTGGTGGGCTTGCCGGCCGTGGCGGGCGTGGCAGCCCCGCCTCCGGTTACAGCCGGTACCCGAACTGCCACCTGGCATTTAGGGCACTTCACACCCTTGCCCGCCAACGTATCCGGAACATTCAACGTCTGGCCACACTGGCAAATCACTCGAATTGGCATACGCATTCCACCGCTCAAACCTGCAAAACGACCCTCCGCCCATTTTGTCTGCAGTTCGATTGAGAAACAATGGCCAAGGCGCAATTCAGGCGAACAATTCCGACCTCAATCAAACCGCCGATGGCGGTATGGCACGGGAATTGCTTAGCGGGTGGGCAAAGCTTTCCTTTATGCCGTTTTGGCGTACAAACCCAAAAGTTCCTCATTTGTTCACGGAGTTGAGTAGATGGCTGCAGCTACGAAAGAGAAGACCAAGGTCAAGCTGGTTCCACTCGGAGATCGCATTGTCGTTCAGCGTCAGGAATCGCAAGAAAAGACCGTTGGTGGGATCTATCTGCCGGATAGCGCCAAGGACCGACCGACCCGGGGCAAAGTCATTAGCGTCGGAGACGGACGCGTTCTCGAAAACGGCAGCCGCTCGCAGCTGCAAGTCAAGGTTGGCGATCATGTTCTCTTCACCAGCTACGCTGGCGAAAACATCGAAGTCGATGGTGAAGAGTATCTGCTGATGAACGAGTCCGAAGTCCTCGCGATTTTCGGCTAAGCGTTCGGTTGCCGGCTAACCAAACCGGCCAACCAAACCCTCGATTGAAAATCGACACCCACTAAAATCGACACGAAATTGTCAAAACCCGGCCGCATGGCTCGGCCCAAACTAGAAATTTTACGGAGCAGTTACAAACATGGCAAAGATCATTGCTTTTGATCAAGAAGCTCGCGAAGCGATTCGCCGCGGTGTTAGCAAGTTGGCTCGCGCGGTCAAAGTGACCCTCGGCCCCCGCGGTCGAAACGTGATTCTGCAAAAGAGTTTCGGTAGCCCAACCGTCACCAAAGACGGTGTCACCGTCGCAAAGGAAATCGACCTTGAGGACGTCTATGAGAACATGGGCGCCCGCATGGTTCGCGAAGTCGCTTCTAAGACCAGCGACGTCGCCGGGGACGGAACCACCACCGCGACCGTGATGGCCGAGGCCGTCTTCAACGAAGGTCTCAAGGCGGTTGTAGCCGGCGTCAACCCAATCCAAATGAAGGTTGGGATCGAACGCGCTGTCGCTGACATCACAGAGAAACTCAAGAAGATGTCGATCAAGATCAAGGACAAGGCTGAGATGGCTAACGTTGCTACCATCGCAGCTAACAACGATCGCGCCATCGGGAACTTGCTCGCAGATGCCATGGAACGAGTTGGCAAAGATGGCGTCGTTACCGTCGACGAAGGGAAAAGCCTCCACGATGAACTCGAGTTCGTCGAAGGAATGCAGTTCGACCGCGGTTACCTTTCGCCATACTTCGTCACCGATGCAGGCGCCATGGAAGCCGTCTTAGAAGATGCGTACATCCTGATCTTCGAAAAGAAGATCGGCAGCATCAAAGACCTGGTTCCTGTCCTCGAACAAGTCGTCCAACAGAACAAGCCCTTGCTCATCATCGCAGAAGATGTCGAAGGGGAAGCTCTCGCGACCCTCGTCATCAATCGTCTCCGCGGAACCCTCAACGTTTCCGCGGTCAAGGCTCCCGGTTACGGCGATCGCCGTAAGGCCATGATGGAAGACATCGGTATACTTACCGGTGCAATCCCTGTCTTCGAAGCGCTCGGAAAGAAGCTCGACAGCCTCACCTTGTCCGATCTCGGACGCGCGAAGAAGATCATCATCGACAAAGACAACACCACGATTATCGAGGGTGCTGGCAAGGCTAGTGAGATCAAGGCTCGGATCGACCAGATCCGCCGCGAGATCGAAAACACCAGCAGTGACTACGATCGCGAAAAACTCGAAGAACGCTTGGCCAAACTCGCCGGCGGTGTTGCAAAGGTCAACGTCGGTGCCGCTACCGAAAGCGAAATGAAGGAAAAGAAGGCTCGCGTCGAAGATGCTCTGCATGCAACGCGCGCAGCCATCGAAGAAGGTATCCTGCCGGGTGGTGGGGTCGCTCTCCTGAGAGCTTCCACTCAAGTCACCCCGGCTGCGGATATGCCTCAAGACGAACTAACCGGCTACAACATCGTCCTCCGCGCTTGCCGCGCTCCACTCACTATGATCGCGAGCAACGCAGGCCAAGATGGCGGCATCGTTTGTGCCAAAGTCGCTGAAGGCAAAGGTAACTTCGGTTACAACGCCCTCACCGGTGTTTACGAAGACCTGGTCAAGATCGGTGTTATCGATCCGACCAAGGTGACCCGCACCGCCCTGGCCAACGCAGCTTCCGTCGCAACGCTGCTCCTCACCAGCGATGCGCTCATCGCTGAAAAGCCAAAGGATGCTGGCAAGGCTCACAGCCATGCCGGTGACCACGATATGTACTAAGACGATTTGTACTAAAAAGTAATCGATCACCCTCCGGAGGCCGGTCACGGGTGCCCGAAAAATCCAACAAAGAGCCCGCCCTCGTGCGGGCTCTTTGCCTGCGCCCACCGAAAAACACCTCCCCTCCCCCCGCTTCGCAAATCCCTCCTTCCCTCCAAATCCTTCAAGCTCGACACGCTTCACCTCTGCACGCTTCGCTTCGAGCAGCGTCCATCAGCTATCGGCTATCATTAGAAGGAATCAACCCTTCACGCAAAAAGGTTCATGCTATGACACGCCCTCCGAATCGCAATGCCTACGATTGCACAAGCTCCTTGTCTCCTATCAATTCATTCAATGCATGCGATGGTCTAACGCGAAGGACTCGCTGGCGGATAGTGGCCCTCGCACTGCTGGCCACCTGGCTCCACGTGCACGTCACCATCGTTTCGTCCTGGGGAGCAGAAAGCATCCGCGTCGAAGTCGCACGCGATACATGGCTCTCAAATTACTCCACCGAAAACAATGGATCCAACGGCGCTGCACCTCGATTGAAACTCAAGTCAATTCAAGAGTTGTCTTTGATCGATTTTCAGCCTGGACCACTGCGAGGCCGATCCATCGAGAAGGTTACCCTCTTCCTCAAAGTCGCAGGGGATGAGCCGATCGAACGCGTTACCGTCAGTACCATTACTTGCGACTGGGTGGAAGGGAAAGGTACTAGCTACCAAGTCATCCCTGGCGTTTCCTCGTTCTCACACCGGGTTTATCCCAATGAACGCTGGAACGATTCCGACCTCACCGCCGTCTGCATCGGACACGGTGGCTCGATCTACGCATCGGTGGATGCCAAACCATCCTCGCAAAAGGGATGGGTGGAACTCGATATTCCACCTCGCTTGCTCGAAGCCCGGATGGCCGGGCTCAGCTACGGCCTAGTGTTGATGGACGATACGGGAAGTACATGGACACGAAAAGGAGATGAGTTCCAGCAAAAGATTTTTCCAAATCGATTCGTGTACAGCCGTGACTCCAACGCGTCGAGCGCGCCCTACTTTATGGTGGACGTAGCAACCCCCGATGCCCAAGCCTCTAGCTTGCGGATTCCCAAACCATCGGAACTCCGCTTCGAGGATACGAGCGACTCCGATCCTCGCCCACGTCTGGTCTGGAGATTCGATAAGCCTACGGATAGCCAGGCGCTAGGATTCCGTATCACTTGCAACGATGACCCAATCCCACAGTACTTCGTCCCATCCATCGACAGCGCTCGAAAAGGGTGGTTCACCATGCCGATCGACCAGATCCTCACAAGACTTCAAAAGGGCCAAAAGTTCGACTTCACGTTGCGGGCCGTCGATCGTTTTGGACGAACCAGCGATCCCGCCATTCTCTCGGTCTCGCCCACGTCTATCGATATGTCGCCGATCGCGCTGGAGCCCGTGGCCACAGCTGATACGAACCTCAGTGAAAATGCGAACTGGAAAGATGCATTGGAGTGGCAAGGCGCCCACTGGAGTGTGATCGATCCGCTCGATACCTATCTGCCGGTTTCGAAAAAGTGGATCCCAAAGCAACGGCCCTCCTACTTCTCGCAAAACCATCTTTGGAACGCCCGAACAAAAACGGTCCAACTCGATGCAGCCCGCGGAAGCTGGGTCGGTTTCCAAGTCGTCTGCGACCAACCCCAAACGGATCTAGTTATCCAATGGAGCATCCAAAGTAGCAACAATCAACTCGGAGCCCAAGGAATCGAAAATTCAACGGGAGTATCGGGACAGTCCCCCTCCGGGATGCAGCAAATTCGAAGCGAACTATCCCGTTATGCCCTCGTCGCGAAAGAGAAGGAACAAATCCCCGATCCTTTGGTGCTGTTAACCACAGGGAACACACAGTTCGAATGGTCGACAAAGAGCGTATCAGCCGCTGTCGCGTCCGGGAACACCCATAGTTGGCTTGTCGAATGCTACGTTCCAACCTCCCTCTCGGCTGGCACCTATCCCGCGAAACTTCGATTAAGCAGCGGCAAAGCCTCGCTCGAAATCGATGTTGCGATGAATGCCCACGACGTGGTTGTCCCCAATGAACTTTCGTTTCTGCCCGAAATGAATTGCTACGACCTTCCCCAAAACGATATCGATTACTATCGGCTCGGTCATCGCCACCGCACGATTGTGAATCGTGTTCCTTACTTCCAAAACGGTCGATTGGCAGAAGGGTGCTCGCCGGCGTGGAAGGATGGAGCGTTCGATTGGGATGCCTTCGATCGACGTTACGAGGGATGCTTCACAGGAGCCGCATTTGCAGATCTACCGCGAGGACCCGTGCCACTGGAATGCTTTTACTTTGCCATGCATGAGAATTGGCCATCGCCCATGGAGACCAACTACAACGGAAGCTATTGGGCCGATCAAGCGTTTCCGGATACGTATCGCGAGGCATGGGTGTCTGCGGTCGCTCAGAGTGCTCGGCATGTGAGTGCCAAAGGATGGAATCGAACCAAATACCATGTCTTTCTGAACAATAAGCTCGATTTTAAAAAACGAGGGTGGTCACGCGGTTCCTCCCCATGGCTTCTCGATGAACCTGCCAACTTCCAAGACTATCTAGCGCTTCGATACTATGGCTTGGCGTACCTAGAAGGGATCGAACGCGCGGGTATCGCGCAATTGAATCCCAAGCCACACATCCTGTATCGCTGCGATGTCTCGAGGCCTCAATGGCAACGCGATACGCTCGATGGGATTCAAGGATACAGCGTCATCAGCCAAGGAGCCTTTCGAGAGTATCGGTACCAAGTCCTCGATCGCAAATTCCTCGATGAACAAGTTCTGGTTCTCTATGGTGGCAACAACCCCGTCGGCACGAACAACGCGATGGCAGTCGCATGGAGTTGGGATGCTTGGTGCCAAGGTGCCGATGGCGTTCTCCCATGGCAGACCATCGGCCGAAGCGAGTCCTGGAAGTCCGCGGATGAACTCTCCTTGTTCTACCCACACCCCACCGACCCCAAGCAGCCACCGATGCCTTCGATCCGTCTGAAAGCGTATTGCTACGGCCAACAAGACGTCGAGATACTTGCGGCCCTCGCGAAGAAATTCTCGCAGGACCGGTATGCCTTCGGCGCTCGCGCCCAATCCGCACTCAAGCTGAAACCGGAAAGCCGTGTTGAAGGGGATTACGCGGAGCCAGCCACCTGGAACGACTACGGAAACATGACCCCTGAGACGTTGCACCGCTGGCGAGTCCAATGGCTGCGGCTAGCATCATCAACGTTACCTACTGCCCAGTAGCCCATGGGCTACCGAACACCTATCGGGTTCATTACAGCGATGCACGAGCGTCTGGCCCCGCGCTTATCGAGCGTTTGCCGGAGCTACGATCCCCTGTGAGCAAAGGACCTGACCTGGACTGCGTGCATCCGGAAACCAACAGATCACATACGTGTTGCGCCCATCGGTGACAGGGATATCGATTTTCCGAGAAGGACCCACAGGTATCCCGCTCAAACACGGACTCAGTTGGACCGATCGGATGCCGCTCTGAGTTTCTACTCGCAGCACTTGAATGTCTCGCGGTAGCAATCCCCAGCACCGCGTGTCCGCAGATTCGGTGGCTTCCCAAGCGATCCCGGCGACATCCATCCCCAACGAGGTCAATCCATCCGAAGACATGCCTTGTTTGGCCGCAGCAACCGTCGCTTTCTTGATGACCCGCCTCGCGACCGCCCGAGCCACAATCCGATTGCGATCCGCACGAAACGTTGAAACGGCGAGTTCCTCGATATCTGCAAGCGACGCAGTTGGGCCTATCAGTTGACCATCCACACGGACACCCACCGTATTGATATCGCTCGGAGGGATCACTACATCGGGGACTTTGATCGGCGCGATCGTCGGCGGCAGTTGGTAAGGACCAACGGCTGACACGATTCGATCGGCGATGAGAAGGGCGTCGCTCGTCGGTCTTTCTACGGTCTCAACTTTGTACGGTCCACGGCCGACCATGGCAAAGACATAGATCACCCCACAGCCTGGCTGCGAGTGCACCGAGGATTGTACGCGCGAGATATCCCATCGCAACGGCATGCAATCGGGCAGTAGTTCTGAGGCTCGCGTGTAACTCCGCAACGCATCATCGTAGTGCTGATGCGTTTCTTCCCTCAGCATGCCTCGCATGTAAAAACCAAGTGGCAGTCCTCGATAGCGCGTGGCGGTCGCCGCCGCAGGCTGGATCTTCAACGACGGAACTCCAGATTGAGTATGGTTACTCGCTTCCTCGGTGGATGCGTTTTCTGCGTCACCCCACAGTCGTTGCATGATCGCCTCATGCTTCTCCTGAATTTGAAGCGTGTAGCTTTCTGCATCACCCCCTCCACCCATCAAGTTCGCGAGGGCGAGATAGACGCGAATCAGTATCTTTTCATAGTCCTCGCCCGCATACGAACGGACCGAATCGTCGGTCCACATCGAGACGGTCTTTTCGGTCATCGACTCTTGCTCGAGATAGTCAAAGCGATCCCGGACTTCCTTGAGTCGCGTCTCCGCCTGCTGCGTTTGTCCCTCAAGCAAATCCACGACGGCCAAATCGAGATTCGCTACATCCCGATCGTGACGGTTCCCTTTTTGCAATTTATCCAAATGCTCGCGGCAACTCTCAAGCTGACCTTCATAGAAAAGCGTACGAGGCAACGCCAACCGCTTGGCATGGGTCGAACATCCAGACAATGTTCCAGCGATGCCGATCACTACGACGGCGACGCGAAGAAGGCGAACAAAAAAGGCTTCGACCCCGTTTTTCATCGCGTGAACGGGTTGTAATTCCAAACCTTGCCCATGGCTGTCTTATGGTACCCCTTGCGAATCTCCGAGGACTGCTTGTCCGCGAATCCTGTGTGGATGTTGGTCAACTCCAAGGTGAGCAAGTAATCGCGTTGCGACGACGAGTTCCTAACGGTGGTACCACTGGTTAGCCGAGCGTACAAAAGGTAATCGATGGGTATGCCCTGTCGCTGAAGCACCGACGCGAAAAGGGCTTGGTTATCCGGAATAAACAATGAATCAGGACGCAATCGCGTTTCGAAGAGGGCCGCGTCCACCATCCTCCGACTAATCGACTGAAACGCATCAGACTCCAGGATCTTGCTGTCGATCTGTTCGTAGAGTTGGTCCTTGAAGTCACCGATGTCTTCAACCATTTTGTTTTCGATCCCGACAAAGCAGATCGATTTTTTGATCGGCTGACCATCAGGCCCCACTGGGCAATCCCCTTGATGCTGACGAGCCAATAGCTTGGCGACAGCTTCGTCCACCAACGGATCAAAAACTTCGGCTCCACCTTTATGGCTGCCGACGAGGTTTTCCGACTGCGGCTTGACGATGTGACCGTACTGATACCCACGGCAACCTAACAGTGAGGCCAGCGATACCACTGAAAATCCTGTGAGCCATTCACGTCGACGCATGGGTGATTCCCTTACCCCAAAAAACAATCGATCCACCGCTTGGGATTCTTCACAATCCATCCCCCGATCACAAGATGGATTATCGACCAGGGAATCAAATCGAATCCAAAAAGAACGGGACGATTAAGGGCATCACCAGCATCCAAAGGTATCGCTAGCAATACCCATCTAGACCGTCGATCCTGCCCGAGCCTGTGTCTTGCTCGCCGTAATTTCCCGCGAGGCCAGAAATTGCGAGGTTAGGATTCATGTAGATCAATGTCGCAATGAAACCTGCTTGCCGGTCTTCGCCGATTTATAGATAGCATTGATCAGTTCGACGCTCCTGCGCCCTTCGGTTCCATCGATCCGCGACGGGAGTCCCCCTTGGATCGATTTGACAAAGTCTTTGAAAAGTTCGCGGTGAGCAATATGGCCGATGGCAGCCGGATCGGAGGCGCCACCTCCGGTCGTGTTGGACTTCATCTCGGCAAGCAGCTTCTCGTCCTGCTTCTTGGGCTGAGCGAAACTCCATTTGACGATGGCTTCCTCTTCGAGGACCGCCATTCCGTGCGAACCGGCGATTTCGATCCGCTTGAGCGTCCCCGGATAAGCCGCCGTGGTGGCAACGATGGTACCCAAAGCACCTGATTCGAACTCCAAGGTCGCCACCGCTGTGTCTTCCACCTCGATCCTCTCATGAGCGCGCAAAGCGGTCATCGCGCTGACGGCGCGGACTGGGCCCATCAACCACAACAACAAATCCACGCTGTGGATCGCTTGATTCATCAACGCTCCACCACCGTCGAGTTGCCATGTGCCTCGCCACTTGCCGCTATCGTAGTACTGTTGAGTCCGGAACCACTTAACGATGGCGTCGGCAACGGAGATCGATCCGAATCGGTTCTGTTCGATCGCCGCTTTCATCAGCATCGCCGAACGATGAAATCGCGATGGGAAAATAGTACCCAGGTATACACCTTGTTTTTCGCATTCAGCGATCAATTGATCGCATCGCTTCGTGGTCACCTCTAACGGTTTCTCAACCAAGACATGTTTGCCCGCCTTAGCAGCCATAATGCCTGGCTCTAAGTGAGCACCGCTGGGGGTGCAGATGGTGACCACATCGACATAGGGATCCTGCAACATGGCCTTGAGATCATCGTAAGGCAGGCCTCCAAACTCATCCGCAAACGCAGATGCCTTCTCCATATCCCGCCCGTAGCAAGCCACCAATTTCGAGCCTCGCATCTCAGCGATCGCACGCGCATGGAACTTGGCAATCATTCCGCATCCGATGATTCCCCAACCGATCATAGCTCACCTCTGAAGTGCATCATGGCCCACTGACACCAATACGCCTATTTTACTCTCGCACCCGATGATGGGTCGCTGAGTTTCGGGGTGCGGAGCAAAAAAGCTCCCCCGTTCTTCAGGGTGATAAGCTTTTTAAAAACGGCGATCCGCAACACACAAGTAAACCGCAAGGCGCTAGCCGAGGGTGTTTTGGCGCGGTACCAAACACAAGTGCATTTCCACTCATCATTTCAAAAAGGCAATCGGTGTTATCGATCAGCCTGGACGAATACGTCTACCTATCGGCGCGAAGCGAGGCTAACAATGGCTGACGCATAGCGAGCAACGCTGCCCCCACGCAGAAAAGCAATCCGAGCAGAACGACCCAGAATAGCATCCCGAGAGGCGAACTGATGGCGGACATGGATTGACCACGCAGCAATACGGGGGCAGATGCTAACAGCGCCGCTCCAGCACCGATTCCTATTCCCCGCATCAATTGCCAGCCGTTTTCGAGCGATAGCGCCCACACCAAACGATTCTTGGGAAATCCCATGGCCCGCATGGCTGCCAATTCGGATTGCCTTTCCAAGGCGCTTCGCAATTGCGTCACCCCTAAGCCTAATGTTCCTAATAGCAATCCGAGGGCACCGAGGACTTGGAATGCACTCAAGTAAGTATTCTGCACGGCCAAGAGTTTGGCGAGGATCTCGGTCGTCGACGCGCAGCTCAGCCCCTCGTCCGACCAACCTTCCTCCATGGCGGTTCGGATCTTCGCAACATCCTCGCCAAGCATGTCCGGTGCGGTCGGTTTCACTAAAAACATTCTGTAGCCGCTGATCTCAGGAAACAACACTTCGAAGTTGTTCTCTCCGATCCAAAGGCTTCCTTGAAGAATGGTGTTTTGCAACACCCCCACGGTTTCAAAGTAGACTTGTTTCCCATCGAAGCGATACGAAAACTTTTCACCGACATAACCACCTAAATGCAATGCCCACAATGCTGTGTTTTGATCGAGGATCACGGGGACAGGGGATTTCTCTGTCCCATCGGCACTCTTCTCTAACGCGAGCCACGGAGAAGGGGGCATGGACGTTGTATTTGGCGTATTTGGCGGAGAGGAACCTGACTCGAGCATTTGTTGGCTAGGTTTGGAAAACCAAGCAAGTTCGGAGTTCCATGACGCATCGCGGTCGACCGCCGCCATCCGAGCAGAGATGCCCATCACTTGCGGCTCGCTGGCTTGGTACAAGTTGTTGCAACTAGCATCATCACCGCCTCGCACACGGACGTTGACGATCTGACTTTTCTCGAGCCACTGCGCTTTCGTAGCTAGGGCAAGTCGTTGTTGTTTAGGATCATCGATATTGATCTGGATACTTTGTGCGCTTTTGGCAATGTAGGCGAAGCCCCCGGTTCCGCTTCGATCGGGTTGAGCTTGGAACAAACTCATCGAAAGGATCAAAAACGAAGCGATCGCCATCAACGAAACAGTGAGGATACTGCGAACAGGGGACCGTTGAGCGCTGGAGCGGCTCAGGAAGTTCAAACCCATGCCTTGAATGCTGACACCCCCTCGGACGCCGTCGCGAGGAGAACGCATGCTGTGATAGAGCCACAGGATACCAGCGATCATAAACAGCATGCCACTTCCAACAAAGGCGCCGGCCTGCGCTTGGCCTTGCGAGTACTGCCCTGCCACCATACCGCCGACCGCACCGATGGCACTTGCTACAGCCCCCCAAACAACCCATCGAGCGGGTCGACTACCCGCCGAATCAGCATCCATTTTTCCCTTAAGCAATTGCGCGACACTGACCGACTTCAGTTGGCGGGTTACCAACCATGTGGTCGCAATCGATACCAAAAATCCGCATAGCCAACCGATCCAAAGGCTCGCCGGCCGAACGTAGAACTCCAAAAAGGAGACGGTGATCGCTCCCACCCACCACGACTTTAACCCAGACAGCATCGCATACGCGTATCCCAACCCGAGTGGAATGCCGAGCGACGCGCCTATGGCCGCAATCACGCTCGACTCGAGCAACAGCAGACGCCGGACTTTGGGTCGGGTCCAACCCGATGCGATCAACAACCCCCAATGGCTCGCTCGCTTTTCAATCGTCAATCGAAAGAGGAGTGCCACGAGCAGTAATGCTGCAGCGATCACAAAGAAACTCAACGACATAAAAAGTGCATCGAAGGGTGTTGTGCCCGAGGAGGCTCGCACTTGCTGCTCGCGGATCGGAATCTCGCGCCATCCCATCGCGTCTAAGTTTTTGCGGACCGCTTGCAAAATACCGAGCTTGGCTCCTTCGCGTTCTCGATCGATCCAACCGTCGAAACGGAGGCTGGTTTGCGAGCCAAATCGTGAACCGAATAGCTTCTGACCCAACGTGTCTGATATAAAAAGTTTAGGTGTCAATCGGTACTCGTTCCAATACGTATCGTCCACCGACTCGATCTTTCGAGTTAGCGGGAACGGTGTCTCCCAGTTGGAGATCGACTCCTGATCGGTGATACCCGGAACCTCTGGAGTCCACGATGGATCGTTGAACGGCGTCGGTGTCTTTTCAAATCGCGCGGGATTTTTTCGTCGATATGGGGTTGCTGGCTCGGTGATTGGAGCGACGGCAACAACGCGAACATCGAAACTCCGTTCCACCTCGGTCCCATCGACCGTCTCGGGTAAAAAGTAATCGATGCGGATGGTATCGCCGACCTTGGCCAGCATCTGCTGGGCCATCCATGAGTTGATCACAACCCAATCGTCACGGTCGGGTTGGGGTGTCGGTACCCCCGACGTTTCCAACATCCGGCCGAGCAATTCCCAGGACACGCCGCTAATCGTCGAATACGGAACGCCACGTCCCTTCGCATCAACGGCACCAGAACTGGATGGCTCCGATGCGGTTGCGATCACCTCCGCGTTGTTGGCCAAATACGTAATCACACGTCTTGGCCGTGGACCTATCCATTCCTCCGTTGGCGAGATAGGTTTAGCCCAGGTCGGAGGATGGTCCATGATCGCTTGGCTCACGCGATCTTGGATGAGCATTTGATCGCTAGTCAATTGATCGTATTCGAAGACGACTCGTTCAGGATCCGATCCAGAAGCCTCTCCGATGTTCGTGTCGGGGAATTTCCGTTGGATGTGTTGCAAACTGAGTCCGAGGTCCTCCAACGATAATTGCAGTCGATCCAAAATAGAGGATGTTGCACCGGATTGAGTCGCGGTTGCGACTGCATTGATCTTACCCTCGATCTCCAAGGCTCTTTGGAGTTGTGCTTTGTTGACGAACGCATTGAGGACAGGTCGTTGATCGCTTCGCAAAGAGAATCGTCCGAGGCTTTCGTCGGGGATCACAGCAACAACTTCCCAGCGCGATAACGCAACGGTCTCATTGTCTCGTTTTCCCAGCGCGCTATCGGCGGGAACGACCGCTTGGCGAGAAACCTTGAGCGTAACACGATCTCCAACTCCAGCTCCCAGTTTCGAGGCGAGCGATTGATTGAGGACGATTTGTTCTTTGCTGGGGAGTGGACTGGGAACGATGCGGCTCATGTCCCAAAAAGGCTCGTCGACACCCAGTAAAGTCATCTCGGTCGCCCGATTGGTCTGGATCTCCTCTCCGGTTCGGATTTGGTATTCAGCGACGACCGAGTCCACCAGTAGAAAACCGTGGAGTAAGTTGTTGGCGTCCATGGTCTGCGCGGTAGCTAACGATTCGTCGCGAAACCATCGAGGGGCTAATACGATCCGATCGATATTCCCGATCCGGTCCATAGCGATGTATCGCAGCGACCCGCGCATGCTATCGCCGACGAGCAACGCACCGACAATAACTGCGGTCGAAACCGCAACTCCAGCCGCTACGGGGAGCAGTAGTTTGTAGAAATGGAGAACCGTACGAACGACCAAAGAGAGCATGTTTGATTTCACTCTGCCGGAACAAAGTATTTGGCGGTTTCTCCCGCGCTGACGTTGATCCATTGGAAGGATCGCCAGAATGGAGTCACCGTGTCGCCTTGAGGAGATGATGATTTGAGCGATCCGCTTCGGTGGGCACTATGGTCCCAGGCTTCGTTGACTTGGTTCGGCATCGCACGCGTGCTGATCACGATCAGATGATCCACAAATCGATGTTCGCGCTCGAGCAGTCTCAGCGTCGGGAGCAATTGCGACTGTGTTCCGCCGCGGGCGTGGGCGAGTCGTTCGAGAAGGAAATAGCTTTGGGCGCGGCCGGCGACGCGCGAGGCAACTGTGGGTTGCGCATCGGCGATAGCGACGGAAATGGAGCCAATGTTGCCACTGGTCATCTGATGCGCCAATGTCGCCACGAATTCGACTGCCGTGTCTTCGACCTTGATGTAGTTCTTTCTCGCTTCCTTGTCGAATTCGCTCGGGATCATCAAATCGAGAAGGACAATGAGTTCGCGGCTTTCGGGTTGTTGGAACTGCTTGACAACCAATTCATCTCGTCGAGCGGAGGATCGCCAGTGGATCCAGCGCTTGCTGTCCCCAGGCCTGTAGCTGCGCAATCCAAAAAACTCCCCCTCGTCCGAGAGGGCGCGAACACGTCGGTGTTTGGCTCCGACCTGCCGTACATTGAACAACTCTTTCCACGAGGGTTGCAACCTACCGATGGCAGGTTGAACAACAAAGCTCTCCAATTCTTTTTGATTAGTCACGCCCCGCATCAATCCTAGGGGAAAACGCGTGGTCAACTCGATTCCTATCCATTGGTAGCGACCTCTCCGGTCGGCCACGCATCGGTACCGCTGACTGCGCGACGATTTTGGAGTAACCGAGGCGAACAACAAACTGATCGATTGCGAGGCGCGATGGATGGTCGATCCGATCGGCGCGTAGACCATGCGGTCCTGGAGCAGAACCATCCACGCCCCCAACCAAGACTTCGGGTTCCTTAGGATCAGTTCAATTTCGAACGGACGCCTCGCATGGATCGATCGCGGCAATTGCCTATCGACTGAAAGATCGGCCAACGTTTTCGCGCAGACCCGCCACTGGATCAACAGCATGGCTAGTAGTGTTCCTGCGAGAATCACCAGAAGGTTGACATTCTTCAGTACGGCGACCACCAAAATCAAGGCGATCATGAAGAGGAAGTTGAGTCCCTCGCGCGTAATACGGGTGCTTACGGTTTTACCCGCTTTGTGAAATTGATTGAGCCACCGAAGCGGGGAAAGCAATCCCTGGCGAGCCGCGGTCAATGCGGAGACTAATCTGGCTCGCCAAGGGCTCATCATTGGGAATAGGCCTTCAGATTTTTCTCTGGAAATTGCTTGTTGCAGAACTCTTATAACACCATCACACAGGCACCGAAACCGATTCCAAGCAGCGTTGGATCATCGATTCGGCTGCAGCGCGATCGCTACCCGCCGCGAAGCCACGAGGCATAACGCGGTGGGCCAATACGCAAATGGCGAGATCCTTGATGTCGTCGGGGATCACATAGTTGCGCCCAGCTATCAAGGCACTCGATTGAGCTGCCCGATAAAACGCCAAGGCACCCCGAGTGCTGACACCTACTTGCAGATCATTGCTGGCCCGCGTTCGATCGACAATGTCTTGGAGATAATCGACCAGCGAATCATCAAAGCGAACTTCTCGCACCAACGACTGCGCTTGTTTGATATCCCCTAACGATACCACAGGAGAAAGTTGCTCCACGGGCTCGCCCGCTCGATGGGATCGCAAGACGTTACGCTCCGCTTCACGCGCCGGATAGCCGACGTCGATCCGCATAATGAAGCGGTCCAGCTGGCTTTCGGGCAAGACGTAGGTACCTTCGAACTCAAATGGGTTCTGAGTCGCAATGACCAAAAACGGGTCTGGCATCGGGTAAGTCGTCCCGTCGATACTCGCTTGCCGTTCACTCATGGCTTCCAAAAGCGCACTCTGCGTTCGCGGAGGAGCACGGTTGATTTCATCCCCGAGCACCACATTCGCGAAAATAGGGCCCGGACTAAATTTGAAGTCTCCATTGTGGTAGATACTACTCCCGACGATATCGCTCGGGAGCAGGTCCGGCGTGAACTGGATTCGAGTGAATCGACCGTCAATGCTTTTGGCTAACGCCTTCGCAACAAGTGTCTTGCCGACTCCAGGGACGTCCTCGAGAAGGATATGCTCCCCAGCGAGCAATGCGACCAGCGTTTTTCGGACTACTTCCTTCTTGCCGAGTACTACCGATTCAATGTTCTGCTGCAAGCGTTGTAACGTTGCCTGGAGGTTGGAGTTCATGCCGATACCAGTCTATTGCTACACGTTGCTGTTTCGTACAACGTGACTCGATAAGGAAAAGCGGTAAGCGTCGACGTGCCCCGAAAACGCCAGCACCTTTTATCCCGGAAAGGGAAGGGAAATACAAGTCATCCCGACCCGACGCGTCGACGTTACCCTCAAAGTCGTCACCATCGATCCAGCCGTTCTTACTCTGCGCAACCCTCGGAAACCAAACCGCGGTTACCCTCGCGCAGACAACGTTATGACCTATCCTGCCAAGAACCAGATGACCTGCCGACCGGCCGACCGGCGATCGGCAGTCATGCGTCATGGCAAAATCGATCAGACTTATACAGAGAAGCCTCCATTTCCAGGATCTGACTCAACCCGAACATCATAGGGACCATGGTTCGGTTCCTTGATTTTGAATCGTTTTTCACCTCCAAAAGCTGCAACCTGATGAACTCCTCGACACCTTTCTCCACGGCAACATCGCCGTCGATCTCCCCAGCAACCTCGTCGTCGATACCCGTTTTTTTGCCTCCCGCTCCAAAACCGAACCCATCGGCTCGAAACTCGGAAGAAAACGGTACGGACCTGTCTATCGAAACGCGATCCATACTCCTCGGTCGCGCGCTGGCGCAGCGAAGCGACCCCCAGCATCCCATCGTGGCGCTTTGGCTCGAGAACGGTCGCCAATCGGTGGAATCGGACCGCGTGGCAACCTCCGCTCTCGTCGAGCATCTTCGGGCAATCGTCGCTAGCGAGCAATCCAACTCGGCAGTTTCCGATCTAGACATCAAGCGATGGTGCGACGTTACTGCCGCCACCATGCATTGGATCGCGGATCGAACAACGTATTGGCCGTCTCCACTTCGCGAAACCGCGTTGCTCAAACCTCTCATCCCCTGCTACCTGGCAACCTCGCAATCCTCCAGCTTGCAAGTCGCTGATTGCAAAACGGCATGTGGACATACAACCACTTTGTTGTCGGAACTGATGACGATTGTCGAAATTGAAAAATCTCTTAGCCACTGTGGCTTTAACGAATGGTTCACCGATCGCAAACGAATCTCCCAAGATCCGATCGACAGCCTGCGTCAGTCGTTCCAAATCCAACTTTCTGATGTTACGGTCGCGATGTGCACTCGGATCACACAACGCGCCGATCGAAAAATATCGGCCTTGCTCCGAAGCATCCATGCAGTCGGTACGATCCAAGAGTTCATGCATCGCGGTTGGTGGTCTATCGCCTTGCAGTGGTGCAGCGGTCAAATAGCTATGACTCCACCACCCGAACTCAAAATCGGCTTGGTCCCGTGGGACCGATTGCGCACTCATTGGAACCAATTGCTCCAGGTTCTCAATGATCCATCCGCCTCATCAACCCTCACTGCAACTCCTACTGCAACCCCCACTGCATTTGTGAACACAACGGACCAGCTAGATCGGGAACACTCGGCCGATCGGTCCTCCATCGAAAACGATTCGCCGTCACCTTCTACACCATCGCATGGAGATGCAACTCATGGTGTAGTCACTACCGGTGAGGTTTTTAAAAGCGTTACACCTCAAAAGCAAACCACGCCCGAGCAGCTTGATCGCCAAAAAGACTCCAGGTTGGTCGAGATCCGTACCGCAAAGGATCCATTGCTCCAGGAAAACCTCGAACGTCTGCTCGATGACTGCCGGATGAACCAAGGAATTTTGTCGGTCGTCGTCATTCGGATGCATGTCGACAAGGGGGCCGGTCTACCGAACACCACAGGAGAACTTCACCGTTGGCAATCGGAGTACATTCGAGTTCTCGATCCCCTCATGGAACCTCTTTCCATATCGGGATTCCTCTCGGAGAACGGTGATTTGGCATTGGTCATCCAAGACATCGAGCGATCAGAAATCGTTCAGATCGTAAGGGATGGATTTGCGGAAATGAATCAGAACATGGTCGCGAGTCGAACGCTCGCCGCCAACCGTCCGACTCCTTTCGTGGCAGGAATCAGCACTGTCAGTGGACCGTCGCGGTCGTTCGCAATCTCTCAACTGATCGATTCTGCTTGGCGATGTCTCGATGGAGCTATCGTACAAGGTGCCGGATCGGTCAAGTCGCTCGAAGTCTTTTAATCGCGAGGGTCCTTGGATTCACCCCTGGCCTCTCTCTCATGGTACCGAAATCGGCTTTTGCAGGTAAGCGATCAGATCCGCCATCTGCTGACGATCGATCGAGGCCTCCAACCCGTCGGGCATCAAGGAACGATTCGTGTTTCTAAGAACATCAATCTCCGACCTCGGGATCCCACGGATCTCCGCATTGGTTTGCTTGATTGCGACGCTCGTCGATGTTTCGCTCACGAGCACTCCGGATACCACTTCGCCACTCTCCAGCAAACAGCTGTAGGCATAATATCCAGGTTGCACATCGCCGCTCGGAATCAAAATATTGCGAAGGAGCTTTTCTTTGGAGTGTCCGACAACCGATGCTAGATTGGGGCCGATGTCGGTCCCTTCACTTTGCTCGCCCCGGCGATGGCAGGATGCGCATGCGCGAGCATAAACAACTCCTCCTGCGATGGCGTCCCCCTTCAATTCCAACACTGGGGCATAGGCTTGATAGACTTCCTCACGCGCAGCGAGCTCGCGGTTCCATGGCAAATCGCGGTACCGCTTGGCCAACTCTGGAATGGGGTAATCCGCCAATCGCGCTTGCTCTGTCGCATCGAGCAATGAAGGGCCGATCTCCGACGCTTCCAATCGATCAAGTAGATCTCTCACCCAGCTCTCCCGCGTGAGCCAAGCGTCCATCATCGGCCTCAATAGTTCCTTATGGATCGACGGTACAGATTTCGCAAACACCTTGGGAACGTCTTCATGACCGCTTTGAGCAAGTGCCGAGATGGCAAGCCGTTGCTGCTCCAACGAGGCATGGGTATCCATCCAGTGCGATAGCCTTTGGACTGCATCGTTACGGTATGGCTGCATACGACTCAATGGTACCAAGGCAGCGATGCGTTTAGTGGCTTCGACGCTTTCCGATTCCGCGGTGGCCTGTAGCTGTTTCGCCCATGCATCGAGTTTCGCGACACTCCTCGCAATCTCACCACTTGGGCTTTGGGACGCTAAATTCCGAAAGTCCACACCCAACCGTTGCAACTCGAGCAAGGTCAAATCGAGTTGATCCACCCCGCGGCCACTCTTTGCTTGTTCGATCGCTGACGCCACCAGGACTGCGATCGTGTCATGATCGTTGACGGCGAGCGACTGCCGTAGCAAAGGAACCCGAAATGCAGCGATTACATCCGGTTGGCTTGACGAGATCCCCTTGGCAAAACCTTTGGCATGCACCAGCGCTGAACTCATGATCGCGGATCGGAAATACGGATCATGATGGAAACGCTCGGCGAGTTTAGTCAGCGAAACCGCTGCCATCGGGTTCTCCCATTCCCCACACGAAAGTGCCAACTGCAAGCAAACCTTTGGATCGGAATGGTCGGCAGCGGCGGAGGCGGCCAAAATCACTTCGGGCGTTTGCCGCTTCTCAGCGATCCGAATCAGCCCCTCGAGCACGTGCGGTGACTGCGTGGATTCACCCTTCAATCGCTCCGTGAGCAATTCGTCCGTAAGGCTCTCGAGCGAATCCAAGATGCAGATCGCGTGGTAGCGAGATTCCGGAGTGGAGCCGGTTCTTGCGAGTCCCTCGAGTTCCGGGACGAGTGAGGTGTCATGATTCCAGAGCAACCATGCATGCGCGGTTGTTCGGACCCAATCGTTGCTGCTTTGGAGGTGCGATATTAGGCTCGGGCCATCGCTCGGATCCAGCGTTACCGGTCCCACTCCGCCCGAGGCAGGAGTAACACGATAGATTCGACCAGCGTTATCCCCCAACCGATAATGAGGCTCCAACTCGGACTTTCCTTCGGCTGGCAACCACTCCGGATGTTCGATCATGTAACGGACCATATCGGCGATCCACAACGCGCCGTCTGGGCCCGTCCGAACCATGACCGGCCGGCACCAACGATCCTCGCTGGCAAAAAAATCGAGCTTTCCCTCACCCACCGGACGCGAGGCGAGGAAACTGACTCCGTCCTCGGTCAGAACATTGTGCTGCACTAAGTTATGGAACGGCTCGCAGGTAAACGCATGTAGCTTTTTCCCCTTACCAAAGAGCAAGTCATCGCCATAGATCATGCCGCTGCAAGCGGAGGTGAAGTGCCCTGACTGCTCGAAGCTATGAAATCGTTTTTCAAGCGAACTTGCTGGATAGACAGGCGGACTACCCGGTCCCACCAAATGCTTGATCGTCGTATTCGTGGCTACGTGTGGGTTTCGTTCCATGTAGCGACTGGATAGAACGTAATGCCATAACGGGTTTGCGTTTTGGGTCCCAAACCAATGCCCCCAAGCGTCGCGATTGCGGCCGTATTGCGAGGGGCCCGATTCGGTTTCCACCTCCCCTGTATCCGGCCTAAACCGAAAATCGCGACTGCCAATTTCGTAGGTCTTACCGTTCCTTTTGGAAAGTACTTTCGTCCCCAATCCATGGTTTGGATGATGGCCGCCATTGGCGCAGTACACCCATCCGTCCAACCCCATACGCAAATGATTCAGTCGAAGTTGCTGGTTGCCTTCGTTGAATCCCTCAAGAAGAACTTCTCGCGAGTCGACCGTGCCATCCCCATCCTCGTCGCGCAAAAACCAGAGTTTGGGCGCTGCAGTTACCAAGACACCATCGCGCCAACACAGAATCCCCGTCGGGAAGTTGAGCCCGTCGTCGAAGAGAATGCTCGATTCGTAAAAACCATCTCGATCTTTATCCTCGAGCCTCCGAATGCGACCTCCCGGTGCACCTCGCCCATCCAAGCCGAGGGGATAATCGGCCATCTCGACCACCCACATCCGAAGCGAAGCGTCCCAGTCCATCGCAACTGGATCGAGTACCTGCGGCTCGCATGCCGCGAGGGAGACTTGATATCCAGCAGGGACGTGAATGTAGTCGAGGGACTCGACGGCTCCTTTCGGTCCTGACAATGCCGAATCCTGCGTCGCTCTAGCTGCAGAAGACGGGGACGAAGGATTGGCCGACGAAGCCAAGGCGCTCGTGAAAATTTCCTTAGCAATGGCATCTTCAACCGTGGAATTGAAGAAAACAGCATGCGCAATGTTCCCTTGTAAGGGGGCGAAATTGTCATTTCTCGCGCCTAGGAAAATCGTTTTGGATTCAATCGCGGTACTATCGATCTCACCCTCGAGATCCGGGATGTCGTCACCGTTGAGATACACCCGTGCGCGGCTCCCTTCCCGGACCAAAACAACATGGTTCCATATGCCCGGTTCGATGACCGTTCTTCCGACCAGCAGCTCATCCCGCTGGTTTCCATTGAAGAGAATGAGTTTTCCTTGCGCATTCGGAAGATGAGTTCCACCGATCCCTAAATGATCTCCCGGGGCTGCGGTCGCATCGGCGGGGCCTCGCGAAAAGAGGTATGCCGTCACCGGTCGCGAACTATTGGACAGTCGATTCATGAACCAGAAGGAAACGCTGTAGGACGCACCGAGGGAATCGACTTCGGAACGACATCGACCTCCCTGAAAAGCACCAAAGCTATCCTTGGTGAACGAAACTCGACCGTCGAGCGTGAAGGTCGATGGGTTCGTATCGAAAGATTCGTACCAACTCGGTTTTAGGGATCTCAAGTACGGTGCGTACTGCTCCTGAAACTCAGGTGCCGGTTGTCCGGCTCCCGCACCCGGTCGGACTCGCTCCAGCAATCGATCCTGTTTGGCGATGGAAGCGGCAATGCCAGACTCTCGCCATTGCGCTTCGATGGTTTCCTGGCTCAGCGATCGATCGAAGAAAGCAACCTCATCGAGTTTGCCTTGCAACTCCGCACCAAACTGCATGCTGGATTGATGTTCGTAGTCCACATGCTCCATCGTTAATGATGGCTCGATGGTTCCATTAAGGTATACCGAGATGCGATCTCCGTCACGGACGATGCTGATGGCGTTCCATTGGTCCGCACGGAGACGCCGTTCTGAGCTGCTGGAGCTTTCCCGCCCTGCGTTGTTGGCTGCGATCGGTGCTGTGAGTATTACTTGCGCTGAATGATCATCGAATTGATGGACGCTGATCAATTCGCCCCCGCTGTGGGCGCTCAACACGCCACGGCGATCCGATGCGCCGCTCCGTTCGCCAAGCCAAAACCAATAGCTGACGGTGTAACGATCCAGCGGTGGAATGCCGTCGATCAGCAATCGACCATCGACGAACTGGACAGCACGATTGATCTCGTTTGGACCGGAGAACGAAGACGCGACCAAGTGTTCTTGCAAACCGATCCCGGTGCCGCTGCCTGCGCCAGGAAGGTACCACGCAAACGCGCCGAGGAGTTGCCCTTCTTTCCCGCCGGGGACGGCGTTGCGAGCCTCGATTCCTTCGTCTTCGTTGAGTCGCCAATATCCGAGCGGACGATCGTCAAGAATCCGTTTCGCATAGGGACCATGTTCATCGATCAGTTCCCGTCGCGGTTCTCCTGTTGCGCGCTCCATCGCTTCGACCAACGCATCCACGATTTTCGGCTCGGCCGTGACCTCAAGCCCAGCCGTGCGCGCGGGCCAAGTGGTATAGCCCCCTAGCCGATGTTGCTCCGGAGGTGGGATATAACCTTCGGCTCCGTTGGCCAATTCGACATTGAAGTGCATCTGTGCAGGCGATCGACGCTTGAGTTTCAAACCGGTCAAGGCGTAGACTTCGTTCGGAAGGGCGGCGATCGTCAAATCACCGATCCGTAACGCCTGCAGTTTCAATTGCGTCCGTTGGCGATCGTGCAGAATCAATGCTTCGCGGGCATAAACCTCAGTGACATTTCTGGGAAGATCATTCTCTATCTTCGCTGCGATCGGCTCAGCCCATTTGCGTCGCGACTCGTCCGGGACACGATACCGCAGCGGGAGCAATTGTTCCTCGACAGCCAGTGCTGCGTGCGGATGGTATTGGATCGTATCGAGCCCTTTCTCCGCATAGCGTGCTACCTCGGCAGCGTACTCTGCCATCGATACGCCCCGCGCCGGGCTACCGTAATCCATCCACATCAGATCCCCGCTGGTCCCTTGAGAAAGGGCGCATACGAAAGGACCATTCCCGTCACCTGATTCCCCGAGAATCTCTGCCACATGCTTGCAGAAAAGTCCGTAGTAATCCGCCGAAATAGCGCCCGTGCCGAAATAATGTTGCGAGTAATTGGCATAAACGGCGATCGGTTTACCCTCGAGCGTCTGCAGTGAGATCAGAGACAAGCTCGGATCGACCGGTCCGGAGGGGCCGATCACATCGGTGCTTTGGTACCCGGGGTGCATGTTCGCTAATCCGTTCGGTTCGCCAAACGGATCGACGATCTTCCGATCGTTGCGACGGATCCAACGTCGGTTGTGCGTATGCTCCCAGTCATCGACACTTCCCCAACCGATCCGTGCCGGCTGAAGATTCCCATGGGCTGCAACGATGGCATCGGCGATCTTGCCAGGGAGCATCGCCGCATACGCCGCGTCTTGCCGGGTCCCCAAGCATCCCATGGCTGCCGGTGCCGAGTGGGTGTGGGTCGCGGATACCAGCATATGGCTCGCTGGAATCCCACAACGTCGACTCGCTTCCACCTTCGCCGCATCGATCAGGCTTTGCTCCATCATGCAGGTATCGACCACAACCAAAGCCAATTGCGAGGTTGCATTGTCGAGGACGATCGCTCGTACCCACAACGCGTCTTGGAGCACACTACCCCGTCCTTCCAAAAATCCACCTGCGATGATCGATTCCTTTTCGATAGGATCGATATTGACCGTCGCAGCCCCCGCGCGAAACGATTCGCCTCGCACGTCATGCTGAAGGTGTTGAATCGCAACAAAGATTGCAACTGCGAGGGTAAGAAATCGCAACATAGGAAAGGTATGCCGAATCGAGGACGGTCAAGAGCGATCAAAAGCAAGCGATCGCTAAAGCTTACTTGATTTTTAATCCATCCGCGAATGAATCGATCGACGAGTTAGACGATTCGGTTTCATTGAGAACGAGAACCAAAACGAGCACGAGCACGAGCACGAGTACGAGTACGAGTAGGAAACCCGGGTTGATTTGGATTTGGCTCTGCGACCCTCGAAAATCGCAGCTGCAAACGGAATTTTTGCGATGCAAGCGATTTGGGGGTGCCGATCGCGCGTCGCGTACTACCAGTGACGAACGATATCCATCAACCGATCGGCGCTGGTGAACGGTTCCGCCATCCAGCCTTCGCGTCGAGCCCCCTCGACATTGTCATGACGATCGTCGGTAAAAAAGATCTTCGATGGTTCTCGTCCTGCCCGCTCCGCGGCGATTCGATAGATCTGAGAATCAGGTTTCATGCTCTTGGCTTCAAAGGATAAAATCACCGGTACGAACCAGTCGACCACCTGCGGGTATTCCATATGCAAGATCCAATTCCAGTGGGCTTCGCAGGTGTTCGACAATAGTCCGATCGGGATACCCAAGCTCTTTACGTGATGGAGCACCGGCAGGATCTGTGCGTTCGGAACGAACATGTCCGCGGCTGCTTGCAGCATCTCGTTGGTATCCAGCGACCGATCGAGCGACTGGGCGATTCGGTCGATGAACTCTTCACCGGTGATCAAACCGGTTTCATACTCGATTTGCAGATCGCTCTGCATAATAACGGCATGCATTCGTTGAGGGTCGACGTTGGCGATTTTCGCCATCGATCGCATCGCGAGCGAGTGATCGAAGTAGAGCAGGACGTTGCCGAGGTCAAAGTACATGAACTCGGGTTTTGCGAACTCGGATTTGACCATGGTCATGGCGTCGCTGCTCCTGCGTTGACGGTGCGCACTAACGCACCCGGTATCGATTCCATACCGAAAAAATGCTTCGGAAACGTTTGCGTACTGAAATTAAACCAGCGCATCGGCAAAGGTCTTTTGCAATGCTTTGAGCCCTCGTGCGCCATCCTTGCCTTCGATGACCACATTGACTCGCAATTCGCTGGTGTTGATCATCAGGACATTGATCCCTTCGTCGGCGAGGGCTTTGAACATAGCGATCGCGACGCTGGTATGGCTGCGCAATCCGATGCCGCTGACCGACAGTTTGGAGATGTCGTTGCTGCCGCCGATCTTTCGGAACTGGTAGCCCGTTTTTCCGAGCACCTCCATGCACGCATCCATCTGGTCTTTAGGGATGGTAAAGCTGATACTGGTTTCGCCTTGGTACCCATCGCAGCTTTGGATGATCATGTCGACGAAAATACCAGCGCTGGCGACTTCCTGAAAGACTTTCTCGGCCAGGCCCGGGGTGTCGGGAACGCCGGACAACGTCACTCGGGCCTGATCGCCGAGCAAGGATATATCGAGTAAGGTCAATTGTTCCAAGTTGGTCGAACGCAATCGCTCGACAACTTCGCTGGGACTTTGCTTCGTATGCGACATTTGACCGATCAACCATTGGTTTGCGTCGGCCGGCTTGGTTTGGAGAGAGAACGCTTGGTGCACAGCCCGCAAGGCCGCAGTTGCTTGCGCGCGCTGGACCAAACAGCTGATCTTGATCTCGCTAGTGGTGATCATTTGAATGTTGATACCAGCGGTTGCCAGTGCCGCGAACATCCGCTCGGCAACACCCGTTTGGTCGGCCATCCCGAGCCCCACCACGGAGACCTTCGCGACCGCATCGTCGTGGTGAAGACCCGTTGCACCAGTGACATCGACAGCCTCCTGAACCGCTCGCAATGTCTCTTTGAGTTCGTCGCTGGGGATCGTGAACGAGATGTCGGCACGATTCTCCATACCGATGTTCTGGACAATCATGTCGACGGTAATCTTTCGATCCGCAAGTCTCTTAAAGATCTCATAGCTCATCCCCGGCGTATCGGGTACGCCTTGGACCGTGACACGAGCTTCATCGCGCGTCAAAGCAGCTCCGCACACGGGAACCGTTGGCGACTCCGGTATCGAGACGATCATCGAACCGGGAGCGTCGGAGAAACTGCTTCGGACTCGGATCGGAACATCGAATTTTTTCGCGAACTCGATCGAGCGATTGTGCATGACGCTGGCCCCGAGACTCGCCAGCTCCAACATCTCGTCGTAACTGATCAGTCCCATCTGGCGGGCTTCGGGCAACAACCTCGGATCGGTTGTGTACACACCGTCCACATCGGTGTAGATCTCACAGGCGTCCGCGTTCAATACGGCGGCCAACGCCACGGCGGTGGTATCGCTGCCACCGCGACCGAGCGTGGTAATGTTGAAGTCCTCATCGACCCCTTGGAACCCAGCCGCAATCACAATGTTGCCTTGATCGAGCAACCGGCGGATACGGTCGGTCGAAATGGTTTTGATGCGAGCCTTGGTGTAGGAGCT
This sequence comes from uncultured Pirellula sp., assembly GCA_903892355.1. Lineage (GTDB taxonomy): Bacteria > Planctomycetota > Planctomycetia > Pirellulales > Pirellulaceae > JBKCUI01. The sequence continues at coordinate 294,746 of CAITIE010000091.1, forward strand.
ATCCGTCTTGATCCCCATCTGCGCCCCGGTGAGCGAAATAGCACGGTACCCAAACCCATGGATGGCCATCGCCATCAGAGCCACGCTGACTTGTTCTCCCGTGCTCAGGAGCATGTCCATTTCGCGGGCTGGCGGTTCGCCGTTGACCTGTTTCGCTAAATCGATCAAGTGATCCGTTTCATGGCCCATGGCGCTGACGACGACGACGACCTGATTGCCCTCCTGCTGCGCGCGGATCGCTTTCCGCGCTGCCGCCTGAATCTTTTCAGGAGTCGCGACGCTCGTACCACCAAATTTCTGAACAATGAGAGGCATGGAAAGAACCGTTTCACAAGAGCCAGGCGGACCCCCAAAATCTTTGGGAATGCAACAACGCCGCGGAAAATGATATCAACAACGCCGCTTTTGAGAATGAGCAACCGTACACCAACCTACTGATGCTCGAAATCTGCAAGAAATCATGCAGGAAGATGTGCCCGCTCACCGCTTGCAAAAAATCAGAGCAGAATGCTTCAAAAAATCGGAGCGGGATGCTACGGAAACGGGATGCTACGGAAATCGGAGCGGAATGGCGCAAGCCATCCGGTGAACCTCCATTTGCCGCGAACCTCCATTTGCCGTGATACCTAGGATCCCAGTGAACCTAGGAACCGATCCGCTCAGCGGCGCAACTGCCGATCCATAGGCGACGAAACCGAACTCCCTGGAATCGATCGGGTGGTGTTGCCAGCCTCATCAGTGAATTGGCCGGACCCGTTTGTGGAAGCGTTACCGACTCTTGCGCCACCTGAGTAGAAGTTTGCCGATGGAACACCACCAGGAGGAGTCATGCCGGGCGACCAGTTAAAACGCCCTCCTGATCCCAAGGATGGATTGGCATCACCAGAGTTCATGCTGGCGCGGTTGCTCGAACCAGCGTTGGGAAGGATGGGACTGGTGGCCGCTAATTTCGCAAAGGATTCATCCAAACTTCCTTTCACACGCACGACCTCGGAGTCGCTGGAATGCTCCGCGAGAACCCGGCCTAGGGTGATACGAGCTTGGACGAGTTCCCCAAGTCGATACTGAGTTTCTGCAACTTGAATCTGCCGTTGCCACAATTCCGGTGGAAGCCGCTCGGAAGCTTTGGCCAATAGCATCGTCGCTTCCTGTGGGCGGTTGAGGTCGGCAAAGGTCAAGCCTCGCTGCAGCATGTGCTCGGGCTGATCGGAAACCTCCGGGTGGAGATCGGCCATATGGTCGAGCGTCGACAGAGATCGCTCGGGCCTTTGTGTCGTGCGGTAGAGCTCTGCAATCGAAAGTTGGACCCGCGGGTAATCGCTTCGTATCAATAGCGCTCGATGGTAACATTCGAGCGCATCGTGGGTTTCGCTCGATGCGCGATGCGTATCGCCGAGCAACGCCCAGGCTTGCGCATGGTTGCGATTCACCGAAAGAACATCCAACGCAATCTGTTTCGCTTGCTCATTCTTTCCCGACTCCAAGTACATCTCCCCCAAGCGTATCGCGTACTCGGGGTTCTTGCCCGATAACCGCAACGCCTCGCTCATGTGATACGTGGCTTGCTCCTTATCACCACGACTCCATAGCGTGGTCGCATATCCCCAATGAGCCCGCTCGTCGAGCGGTGACTGCGCGAGGGCTTGTGAAAATAATAGCTCTGCATCCGAGTAGCGATCGCGCTGCAACGCATCGGCACCGCGCAACGATAACTGCCGCGCTGATACCAACGGTTTGTTCGTGGGTGTGCCTCGAAACGCGCGACAGCCTACCTCGCTACCGACCAACAGCACGAGCATCGCACTAAAAATCGAAGTAACCTGTCGTCGTGGTGATTGGTTTTGCAGTTTTGTAGTCGGATTGAATGATTTCGGCGACAGAGACTCGTCGTTCCAACGCATGATGCGCCTCCCAAGGTTCACGCCTCGGTGCGCATTCGAATTGGAAGAAAAACGAATCATGGATGGCAGTAACCCATCGATGGTAATAAACGTTCGTGCAGTACAACCCCATGCTTCTAGCAAAAACGCACTGGAAAACGCAAGGGATTCCGCGACGGAGTGCGATTGCTTGCATTCACTGGCGACTCAGCGACTAGGGCATGCCACGCTGAGGACAGCCCAGCCGATCCTGCAGTGGGCCCGAGATCCTGCAGTGGGTGCTAGTAGCAATTCCGAAGCGCATCGATTCCAAGGTTCCCCAGTTTCCATTGATTCCGTGGAAACTTTCTCGTACTTACCATTCCGAGCCTATCCCGAAGTTTCGACGCAAGGCGGCGGCTAGTGGGTCCGATTGCTTTGGAACGTCGCAATAGCTCACTCTCGTCTCCTATCACAACGGGCGAGAAACCCATCGCCTATTTCGAAATTATTGCTGGCAATGAACTCGGTCCCGAACGACCCTATGCCCCAAAACGTCCCGATGGAATCGACGCGTATCCTCCGAACGGTCGCAATCATGACCGGCATCATTGCGATGTTAGGGGTGGCATGCTCGCGCGTCGAAGGACAATCCGTTGCGGATGCGCCGGGGATGCCTAACGATCCACCTGCCGCAATGCCGGTCGCTGCGGCAGCGGTCCCTGAAAAAGCCATCGATCGTTCGGCTCTGGTCCAAAAGTACAACGAGGCGAGAGACGCCTACAAACGACGGGAATGGGAAGTTGCGAGTGAAAAGTATGCGGAGGTGAGTCGGCAATGCCCAGGCACCCCGCTGGCCCTCGAGTGCAACTACTACGCTCTCTTCTCGCACTGGCAAATGGAGTCCCCCGAAAGCCCATCCCTTACTCGAGCGTGGTTGAAAGAAGCGGCCAGCCTACACCGCAAAGCGGCCAGCCTACACCGCAAAGCGGCCGCGATCGGTTCGGAAGATTCGCGCAACCCAGCATTAACTCCCCGCGACAGCTGGATCGCCCAAGCCCATTGGCTATTGACGCAATGGGAGCGAAACCAAGGAAAAATAGCGGAATCGGAGGAGCGACTACGCGCCTTGCTCGAAATCCAAGGGGCGACGCGCGATCCCACGGTCGCTTGGCCCGTCGATTGGAAACCATCCCAGAAACATTGGAATGCGCTTGGAAACTGGCTCGTCACCGCCAATCGCGATCTCGACGTCGCTCAGTATTGCTTTCAACAATCCTCCGAAATAGGGAATGGAACACGCGAACAGCAATGCGAAGCGTTGGTAGGGATCGTTCGATGCCATCTCGCCACCGGTGACCTCACTGTCGCAGACGAATCCATGGTGACCCTGGATTCGATCGCGGAGGATGCAAGCTCGAAAATCCGATTGGCATTGCTCCGCGCGCAATGGTACCGACAAAAAGGAGAGCCCTCGCGCGTCCTCAGTGTCCTGCAACCAGCGGTCGATCTGGCCATCCAACAACAACCCGACACGCGTTTGATCTATGAACTGGCGTTGGCCCTGGCTCCAGACGGCATGCCCCCAAAAACGAACCACGCGAGTGACGCCTCCGAGCCAGCCAACCAGCTTTGGAACGAAATCATCACCAGGGATTCCAGCAGCCCGATCGCGATCGAAGCCCGAGTACGGCTTGCACAAGCTCGACTCGCAGATCGTCAGTGGGATACGACGAAAACTCTCCTCGACGACGCAATCTCTCTAGGTCTCCCTCCCTCCCTGCTTTGCCACTCGCGGTTCCTGCGTGGCCAAGCGAACGCGGCTCTCGGATTCTTCGAGGAGGCACGCGATGATTTTCAACTGGCGCTGAAGGTCATCCAAGGGAACGAAGGATTGGAGCTGGCGATACGATTCGATCTCGCGGAGGTCCTGGTCCGGTTGCAGGCCTGGGATCAAGCCATCCCGCACTGGGAGTTCCTCATCGCCCAGGGTATGGGATCTTTGGACGAAACACTGGATTCCGATTTGGTCACAACTCGGGCTGCTTCAACGAAACAACTGCCGGCATGGATGGCTACCGTTTGGCTCCGCCAAGCTGAAATGCAAGCATTGCGCAGGGACTGGAACGCCGCTGAAAAAATTGTTTATCAAATTCGAGAGCAGTTTCCCGAATGCAACCGCAGGGACGAAGTCGATTATCTCTTAGCGCGGTGTATGGTTTCCAAGGCAAAGTTCGATGATGCGCGGCAATTGCTGACCGCGATTGCTAGCAGCGATCGTACTTCATCCCCCGAATGGATAGCTCGTTCGTGGTGGATGGTGGGCGAGACGTATTTGATGCAGCGACGTTACAGCGATGCATTGGATGCGTACGAACGGGTCCTGGGGACCGGAGCGAGTGAGTATTGGCACTCGGCAGCTCGGATGCAAATAGGGCAATGTCACGAATTGCTCAGGAATCCGGAGTCTGCTCGAACGGCCTACCAGCAGGTTTTGGATCGCGATTCCCAAGGTGCATTTGGTGTGCAGGCTCGCGAACGCATCGCCTTGCTACCAAGTACTTCACAACTTCCCACTGACCAAATCCCTGCAATGCAGAATCCTGCTACGCAGAGGAATGCAAGCACATCAAACGCAAGCACATCGAACGCAGCAGCGGTTGGAAACAAGCGATGAAGTTTACGAAGCGTCATTCGATCCGAAATGCAGGGAGCCGACTCGGGTTCTTCGCGTTCCTATCGATCGCGATGCTCTTGAACAGCGCCGGAACCCTGTGGGCTCAGAACAATCGCTGGAACGCGGCGCAACCTCCAAACGGTTTTGCGAACCCTGGCCCAAATGGATTTCAAAACCAAGGCTTTCCGACAGCGAGTAACCCGGCGAACGCATCCCTGAACTCGGGGAACCGATCTTTCTCCGATCCACGGCTTGCAGCGGTACCCAATTCCATCACCAACGGCAACGTTACGAACAATTCGGGGAGCGCGGTCACCAATGGCCAATCGGTAACCAATGGCCAATCGGTAACCAATGGCCAATCGGTAACCAGCGCGAAACCAGATTCAGCCGCTTCGACATCGACCGAAGGCAAAATCCCCGTCCGAAATCTCTTGCAGATATTCCACGACGGCGGTTTGATGATGTACCCAATCGCCCTCTGCTCGTTCGCCTTGATGGTCTTTTCCTTTGAGCGATTGATCCATCTCCGACGCGGTCGGGTGATTCCCCGTCCGTTCGTCAATCGACTCATCGAGCAAATTCAAAATCAGCAAGTCGACCGCGACGAGTCGATTGAACTGTGCGAAAAGAATCCCAGCGCGATGGGACATATCATGATCGCAGCCCTGAAACGATACGGAAAACCCTCGGTGGAGGTAGAGCAAGCGGTCTTGGATGCGGGAGAACGCGAGAGCAATCATCTGCGCAAGCATTTGCGAATCCTCAGCGCGATCAGCAACGTATCCCCACTGTTAGGACTCCTCGGTACCGTTCTCGGGATGATCCAGTCGTTCAACGATATTTCCAATTCCCAAGCGATGGGGCGCCCTGAAATGCTCGCAGGGGGAATCAGCCAAGCCTTGCTGACAACCGCCGCTGGCCTGTTGGTCGCAATCCCAGCGTACGTAATGCACGTGTACTTTGTCGGTCACATCGATCGGTTGATCATGGAAATGGATATGCATGCCCAACGACTCATCGATGTGGTGAGCGCCGAGGGTCTGCAAGAAAACGATGTTGGACGCACCCGAACCCGAAGCCGGAAAGCCGCATAGCAAGGCTCATCGGGTGCGAGGCGAGGAGCCATATCATGCCATTAAAAACATCGAACACTGACGAGCTTCCTGCGATCAACTTGACCAGTATGATCGATGTCCTGTTCCTGCTGATCATCTTCTTCATGGTCGGTACCCGTTTCACCGAAAACGAGCATCAGATCCAACTGACATTGCCAAAATCTTCATCCCCTACGTCGATGGTCGACCGACCGGGCTCCAAGATCGTAACCATGTACGCGGACGGGACCTTGGAACTCGATGGCCGCCGAATGGATATCTCGCAAATCACCGCTTCGCTGATCCCTGCGGTGCAAAACTATCCCGATCTCAAGGTTCAGTTTCGTCCTGACGTCGGTGCGAATATCGGTCAAGCATCCCAGGTCATGGAGGCCATCAGCCGCGCAGGCGTCCGGGATCTTGGCTGGACGACGACCGCTTCTAGGATGCCTAGTTCATCCATCCGGTGATCTCCCATGCTGCCACTGGCATCGTTCGATGTTCAATCCAATAGCCGCGCATGGGCGATCTTCTTAGGAGTTGTTTTCGCCGCCGTCGCCATCAGTTTACTCGTGGCATCATGGACTCGCTGGGGACAATCCAAACCTCTCGCGAAATGCGTCGGCATCGCGATGCTCGCCCATATTTGGCTCCTGCTCTACGCCTACGGGACGCGGATCGTTTCAACAGGGATCGGCCCGGGCACCCAAGGTGGCGTTGCAACCGCCCCATTCTATCCTGCGAACATTGCATGGGATCCGGGTAGCGCAGCGCTGAGCAACTCTCATCAGAGCAACTCCGATGTGAACATGTCCTCACCGCAGTCGTCTTTATCCAGCTCCATGGACCTCAGCCGCGATGCTGACGACTCAGGATGGCAGGATTCGGCGGACGGTGATCCAAGCGCAGAGCAATCGGATGCGGCTACCAATCGCCGCAATGTCGACTTGGATATTCCTAAAGCCAACCCGTGGGAGTCCCCGTTGGAGTCGCCATGGGAGGGACCCGAACGGGAGTTGGCTCAGCAGGCGCTCGATCGCATAGAATTGAGCACTAAATCCCAATCTGTTCCATCAACGGATTTGACTCCGACTCCGAACGAATCATCGGAAACATCGATGGGCACCTTGATCGCTGACTTCGATCCAGACGTACCGCAACCCGACCGCTCGCAAGACGAAATCCTGAGCCTTGCCAATCTCCCCATCGATCCAGCCCTCGCACCTCCCACGGTCCCTGCAGTAGCTCCGGTCCCTGCAGCCATAGCCAGTGGCGATGCGAAAACGTCCCTGACGAGGAACCCTGTGAGCTCCGCACCGATCGCTTACGGGTCGAGCTTAACGCCGCAATCCGATGGGCTATCGCCTATCCCACCCGCCTACCAAATGCGATTGTCCCCCGCGCGGACACAGTTCGCGTATCAGAATGGTGGGGATAGCACCACCGAACATGCGGTGGAACAAGCCCTCCTGTGGCTTGCGAAAAATCAATCCGCGGACGGGTCCTGGAACGCCGCCGCGCATGGAGCTGGAAGCAGCGACAGCAACCAGCTCTCGAGTGAGGAAGGACGCTATCGCGCCAACGCCGGAGTGCGCGCGAACACCGCGATGACAGGTCTGGCTCTACTCGCATTTCTCGGAGCCGGACACACCCACCAACAAGGACCCTTTGCGGATACCATCCAACGTGGGTTGCAGTACTTGATCTCTCAGCAATTCCCGTCAGGGGATCTCTCCGGGCGCGATCAAGTCGGGATGGATCCTTCGGTTCGGTACGCGCGCATGTACAGCCATGCGATAGCAACGCTTGCGGTCAGCGAAGCCTATGCGATGACGAATGATGCTGCGCTATTGCCAACCGTCCAAAACGGAGCTCGCTACAGCGGCAGTGCGATGAACCCTCGCACCGGCGGATGGCGGTACGATTTTTCGAGCGATGATCCGGGAGATACCAGCCAGTTCGGTTGGCAAGCCATGGTGCTGCATAGCGCGTCTTCAAGCCATGCGATCGTCTTGGCCGGCAATACTCGGATCGCTATGCAACGGTTTTTAGATTCGGTGAGTACAGGGCGTGCTGGTGGATTGGCAGTGTACCGCAACGTGACTCCAGGTGTCCCTCCCAACGCGAGCGGAGCGACCCCTGCGATGACGGCCGAAGCCAATGCGATGCGATGCATGCTCGAATTCCCAGTCTCCCACCAAGCCGCTCAAGAAGCTCGCGAACTGATGCTCGCCAACCTGCCAGGTCAGGGGAACGAGAATCTCTACTACTGGTACTATGCCACGATGGCGATGTATCAAATGCGCGGACGCTCGGAATACACCGCAAGCCCAACTCTGGCCAGTTCGGGCGAAGTCGCATGGCAGCGATGGAACGATTCGATGAAGCGAGTTTTGTGCACAACCCAGATAACCGCGGGCCAAAATGCCGGCTCATGGAACCCAACCTGTGTTTGGGGAGCCTATGGCGGACGTGTCTATTCAACGGCCCTATCGTGCATGTGCTTGGAAGTATACTACCGGTACTTGCCGGTCTACGCGAACACCAGCATCGCTAGCCCGCCAGATCCGCGAACCCGAAAATAAACGCGATCACCGATCTGCTGGAACCGAGGACATTACGCGATGTTCCACGGCATCATCGGTCAACGGAGCATGCAAGGACCTCAACGATGCCTTCGAAATTCCTGACCGCCACGTGGCATCACCTGATCATGGCGAACTACCAGGTGGAACCAAAAATGTTGCTGGATCTGGTCCCGCGTGGCACGGAACTGGATTCATGGAACGGCAAGCATTTTGTCAGTGTGGTCGGTTTTCACTTCTTGAACACACGAGTCCTCGGATTGCCGATCCCATGGCATCGCAATTTCGAAGAAGTAAACCTGCGGTTTTATGTTCGCCGACATGTCGGGAACGAAGTTCGGCGCGGGGTAGTCTTTATCCGCGAGATCGTCCCCAAATGGGCGATCGCATGGGTGGCTAATACGGTCTATAACGAACGGTATTCGGCGATGAAGATGGCATCTTCCGAACGAGTGGTGACCGGTACCTCAGGCTTGGACTGCAACGATGAAGTTGCTCGGGAAATCGCCTACCGATGGCGAACAAAGCTCGCGCGTACCAAAACGTATCGTTGGAACGGAATCTCAGCAACGACATGCGGTCGACCGACGGTTCCTGGGCCCAATTCCGAAGCGAACTTCATTACCGAGCATTACTACGGCTATGTCACGCAGCGGGATGGTTCCACGATGGAGTATCGCGTCGAACACCCATCGTGGAGAGTGTGGGATGTTTCTAGCTGTGTGCTCGATTGCGATATTGAAACGGTTTATGGTCGGGAATGGGTAGAACCCCTGTCGGAAGTTCCGCACAGCGCCTTCGTCGCGGTTGGATCCGATATTGTCGTCCGACGCGGGGTTCGCTGCTGCTGAATTCCAACGTCGCAACGTGAGCGACTTTGGCGCTAGCCGTCGGTGTCGCTAGCAACCCAAAAACCCGCAACAACGATCATCCTAGTCGCAACGATCACCACACCACCGGCTAGCGCCTCGCTGCTCACAACAGCCAGGCTCACGCTCAAGGTGAGCGACTTTCGAGCTAGCCGTCGACGAATAAAGCAATCCCATTCCCGGTTCTCCCCTTCGCGTCTTCGCGTCTTCGCGTGAGACAATATCCTCGGCGGGAATCGAACAATGCATTAAAGCCCCAGGGAAAACGGGGCAATCTGAAAAACTGTCCCCCACCCGTCCCCCCATCCATGTCACCGATCCCATCCGATGCGATGGAGTTGCTGACGTTGTGGCCGGCCCTCGATGCCGATGGCAAGGCCCAAGTGCTACGCATGGCGCGAGCGTTGGCGGGTGATCGATCAGAACGTGGAGCGGATGCCTGATGAGGGTACAATGAAGGCCCCCCCTATGTCGTAGGTACTTTAAGGGACTTACGGTTGCCCTGGGGGGGAAACCATCCCAGGTTCTTGAGAGAAAGTCTGTCCGTCTCTCGATCATGGGGGTTGGGGGCGGTCTGCACTGCCCCGGTGCGAACTACCCAGGGGTGCCCAAATTGTGGGGTGCCACAATAACACGATCGATCGCATCCGTGCGCGTAGGATTCCGCAAAAATCCAAACTATGGTTTTGTGGAGATAGTCGCATGGGGGGCGAGCGATCGTCGGTCGATTACTTTTTCGCTTTTTGAGCCCCCCCGGGGTGTGAGATTAGCCGTACAGCGTCAGTTTAGTAATCGTGAGAACCGATTTAGCTTGATAGTTGTCCACTGCGATTGAGAAGGACAACGGGATTCAACAGACGCCGATTCAACGGACTTTATTGGCGAGCGATCATTGCGGAATTTACTGCTTGTGCGATTTCTACAGCGATAGTGCCGTCGCTTGTTTCAAGCCGTTGAGAATCTCCACCTGTCGTTCTGATGGTGACATAAGCAATGGTGCGGTTCCTCAGTATGCGATAAACCACAACGCTAACGCCCATAAATAAAATGAAAAACACCGGGGCAGCCCAGACCATTCCATTAACTTGTGTCAACTTACTACCGAAACCAGTGACAGCAAAGAAACATATGGCCCATATTGCCCAAGGCAGACAGCCTATTGGTATGTACTCCTTGCCACTAGTGACCGATGTTATGTTGGCCATCGAGAATGTTCGATCTCGAAAGATGAATCTGGTGCTAGTCACCCGAACGCCAGATTGGTTGTAATAAGTCCTTTCTTCTTTGTCCTCCCATTCGAAACCGGTTTTTGGAGCCGATTCAGGGACGATCGGATCGTCGGACTTTTTCTCGAGGAACTCGCCGCAATGCTTACACTTAATTGCATCTCGATGAATGGGCTCCGCGCAGAAGGGGCAGGCTTTGGTGTTGCTATTTGATTCTGTTGGTACCGTCGCATACTCCGAGGGCACGACAACTTTCTCCCCGCAGGAAGGGCAAGGCAAAGAGCGACCAGCCTTCTCAGGAGGAGCTTTGAGTGTCTTCGAGCATTTGGGACATGAAAACTTAATCATTGGGCGTTCCGGGAGATAGCTACTGTGCTCTTTTAAACTCGACATAGGCAAGCGTTTCTTTGATTACCACTGCTAGCCGGAGGGGATTGTAGTTTGGCGCCCGGAGGCATGCCACTATTCGGCGAGATTTCGCAGAACTCTCCCTGCCATGGGGGCAACAGTCCTAAACCTACAAAAACCGTGGATTGATGATAAAAAACGAACTTTTAGAAACCCGTTATAATTTGTTCCGGTAGCGGGGCTGATCCCCCTGCGAACGGCTGCCCGGGGCATCGATCACCCATAGCATCGATCCCCCGGTGGCCGACCTTCATGCGAACTATGGGAGTCTAATAATGAGCGTTGATATTCATGCTGCAATTTCAAGGCTGCGGTATTTGTCCGAGGAGTTTAGGGAAGCGAGACGGATCCCAGCGGAGGAGCGGCGGGAGGTTGCGGTATCGATTGGGATGCGTGCGAACGAAATACTCTTGAAATGCTGGCATCTTGGCTGCCTACGATCCATCCCCTCTTTGCAGCAACAATTTGATGACTTGAAAAGTCAAGAAAAAAAACATTGTGAAAATTCAGAGTCCACCTTTTTGGGAGAGTTGTGGTTTGAGATGGGGCTCTTCTTGAATCTCGTCGGCTATCGCTATGCAGTAGTAGAAGAAGTTTCAGAGACCAGTTTCTATCATGACAAAGGAGAGTGCATCGAGTACGAGAACTTGATCGAGTATTTTTATCTCAAGGGAGGCATCCTTGCAAAGGATGGATTGCTAATCACGCCCGACATTCTCCTTGGCCCCGTTCCGATGTCGGAGGATGAAATTGCATCGGCTGCTAGCGAACAAGCATTCCAGGTGCTTGGTTATTATGCCCAGGGTTGCGAAGTGCTGGCGGGGATTATTGAGCGAAAGGCCGTATCGACAAGTGATCAGGTAATTATCGATGAGAGCCAGCCCGAGGATGGATTGTTTGACGAAAACCGTCGATTGATTTGGGGCGGTATTTAATTCACCCTGACAACGAATCAAGCGATGGTATTCCGTTTACTCGTCGAAGCCTACCCAAATGATGTTTTAGTGAGCCAATTTGAAGATATTGGGGTTCGAGTTTTGCGGGATTCATTTCGCCGAAAGAATGCGGAAGGCAAAAACGAATACGATCCGTTGTGGTATCTGATTGGTTCAGGGAGTCGTAAGGATTCTAAACGTATGGTCGATCCTAAGGTGGCAAGGAATGACCCCCGAATTATTTCCCAATCCCCAACATAACCCCCAGCTACCCCCAGGGTAGCCCCAAGCCTGGGTTCCATACTTCCCATCGTGCTGATCAACGTGATCGGCGTTCTTAATTGATGGGAGACTAGTGATGAGCGAGATGCATGAGAGGGGGCGTGATCTGTTGCCCCTGCGAAGGATGGCGGCCCGGTTGGGTGTGCCGAGTCGATGGTTGCGTGAGCAAGCCGAGAGTGGGCAAGTCCCTGGGTTGCGTGCTGGGGATCGATGGCTATTTGATCCTCTGGTTGCTGCGGCTGCGGTGCGGTCGATGGCGAGCGGAGATAAGGGGGTTGCCCAATGACCCCTATCGAGCTAGAGCGATTGGCTGATGCGGTGGCCGAGAAGGTTGCTGCGAGACTGGCAACGGTCGATCCGGATGCCCTGGTCGATGTGCATCGTGCGGCCGAGTTGATTGGGTGCAGCGTGCCTACGATCGAGCGTTTGACTCGATCGGGCGTGATTGCATCCTTGAAGATTGGGCGGCTGCGGCGTTATCGTCCAAGCGATCTGCTTGGAAAATCGAAAGGGGGCGCAGCGTGACCCACTACCCCCGATCGATTCGTCAATCAAGCAATTTTATCCCGGTGGCTGAGCTGCGGCGAATGGCGAGAGGCCGATGGCGTGAGATTCTGGTGGCGGCCGGAATCCCTGCGGTCGCTCTCGATGGATTGAAAGGTCGGCCCTGCCCTCGATGTGGTGGCAAGGATCGGTTTGCCCCCCTGAAGGATTTTGATCAGCGGGGCGCGTTGCTGTGTCGGCACTGTCATCATGGATCCTCGGATCCTCGATGCGGTGATGGCATTGCTGCTCTGCGTTGGTGGCTCGGAGTCGATACGGCTGCGGCCTTGCGTTGGCTGTCATCGTTCCTCGGCGTTGTCCCCGGGGCCCATGTTCCCCGGGTGTTGGTGACCGTGGTGAGTCCCCAGGTGACTCGATCCCTGTCGGATGATGATCGTCGTCGATTCGAGCTAATGGCTCGGGTGTTTCGAGCGAATCTGAAAACCGATGCCGAGCGTAAGGTTGCAGATGATCTACGGGTGAGCCCTGATGCATTGCGGCGTTTGTCAGTGGGTTGGTCCCCATCGCACTGCGCGACAACGTGGCCGATGCTCGATGCCGATGGCAACGTGATCGGGATTCGATTGCGGTGCCCACGGACTGCTCGAAAGCGGGCTGTGGTCGGATCGATGGCGGGGCTGTTCTTCGATCCTGATTCGATGAGCGGAGATGATCCCATCGATCGATTGTGGATCGTCGAAGGCCCAACGGATTGCGCGGCGTTGCTGTCGATCGGTCTGGATGTCGTTGGTGTTCCCTCGGCAGGTGGTGCTGCGGATCTGGTCGTGGCATTGGCCCGGCGGTTACTGCCCCGAGAGTTGGTAATTGTCGCCGATGGGGATGATGCTGGCTGGCGTGGAGCGGAGCGATTGAGCGATGCGTTGATGATCGTAGCACAGGTGCGAGTGATAACCCCGCCCCCCGGGATTAAGGATTCTCGAGCGTGGGTGGGTGCTGGGGTTGATTCTGTGGGCATCGAGCGAGTTGCTGATGCGGCCCCGATTCGTCGGATCAGTTTGCATGGAGGTGCGTCGTCATGAGCATCGAGTTAAGAAAATATCGATCCCCAGGTGGGCGGGTGGTGGTTGAGTTATTGCACGATGGTGCCCCGATCGAGCGATCGGAGTACGATCCCAAAAACGATAAGGATCGAAAGCGAGCTGCGGAGGTACTCCATTCCAAGGCCCCGGCCCTGAGCGTGGATGCGATTGATGCGGAGTTGCGTGCGATCGATCTTGCTGGGTTGGAGTTGATCGATGAGCGTGGCATGGTTTGGCGAGCCCCTGATGGGTTGCCGGATCCGTTGCCGGTGGTGATGCCGTATTCGTCCGAGCTGATGCCCGAGTCGGTCGGTGCTGCGATCGATGACATTGCGGAGCGAATGCAATGCCCCCCCGATTTTCCTGCGGCGGCGATGTTGGTGGCGATGGCTGCGGTGATCGGTTGCAGGATCGGCATTCGACCTCGGCGGATGGATGATTGGCTTGTGGTTCCTAATTTGTGGGGCTGTGTGGTCGGTCGGCCGAGTCTGAAGAAAACCCCAGCGATCCGCACTGCGGAGATGCGAGTCCGTGGGATTGAGGCCCGAGATGCGGAACTGAAAGCCCAAGCGTTAACGGCTGCGGCGTTGGATCGTCGGATGGCTGATGCAAATAGAAAAGCGATTCAGAGGAATCTTGAAACCGCCGCAAGGCAGGGCGATCGAGTAGAGATGGAGCGACTGGCTGCGGAGCTGGAAGCATTGGCGGCCGAGGATTACCCCGTGGCTCGTCGAATTATTACCAACGATGCGACGATTGAGAAACTGGGTGAGCTGCTTACGGTGCATCCTGCGGGGTTGCTTCTCTGGGTGGATGAGCTGCTCGGGTGGATGCGTTCTCTCGATCGTGAGGATAAGGCTGGCGTGCGCCAACAATTCTTGACCCTGTGGAATGGCATCGGGCGGTTAAATATCGATCGAGTTGCCCGGGGTGAGATGGTGGTGGAATCGGCATGCCTTTCGGTTTTCGGGTGCTGTACTCCGGGTGCGTTGGCGGAATACGTTGCGGCGGCCCAGCGTGGCGGCCGAGGTGACGATGGGTTGATCCAGCGGTTGCAAGTTGCCGTTTGGCCTGATTCACCCCGGGAATATCGTCAGGTGGATCAGTTGCCCGATAGCATGGCTCAGTGTGCGTTGCGGGATGTGTTTGAGCTATTGGCTGACCTGGAAGCGATCGAAGCTGCGAAGCGTGATCCTGATGACCCCAAGGCGATTCCCTGGGTGCGATTCGATGGTGATGCTCAGGTGGTTTTCAACGAGTGGGAGTTGGCGTTGCAATTAAGGATCCGAGCCCGAGACATGCCCGAAGCGTTTGAATCCCACCTTTCCAAGTTTGCGAGCCTGATGCCGAGCGTGGCGTTAATCCTTCATCTTGCGATGGGTGGGCGTGGAGCTGTATCGGCTGCGGCGGCGAAGATGGCAGTGCGGTGGTGCGAGTACTTGGAATCGCATGCTGGCCGAGTCTATGCGATGGCAACGTGCCCCGAGCGTCAGGTGGCGTTGCCGTTGTTGCGGCGGATGATGGCGTGGCCCAAGGATGAGCCGATCCGGGTGCGAGCGATTCGACTGAAGGGGTGGAGTGGGTTGAGCGGCACCGAGTCGATTCAATCGGCGTTGGATCTGTTGATCGAGTCGGGGTGGATCCAAGCGATCCCGATCCGGCCGCTAAGCGGTCGGCCCACGGCCGAGTATGTGGTGCATCCTGATGCGGCTGAATTTCTTAAATGCCTTAGACGGGGCACCATCGAAACCATCGAAACCCCCTCGAAAGGTACTTTTGGAGGTTTTGAAGGTGGTGCCCTAGCGGGTGTAGAAATTCTCAGAGGTGACGATGGGCGGGTGCGCGGGGTGATCGAATGACCTCGGCGAAGGCGTTCTATCGGGAGTTGAGTGCCCTGGGGGTGGTGTTATCGATCGATGATCGAGGCCGATTATTGTTTGATGCCCCAAAGGGCGTGATGACCGATGAGCTGATGATCGGGATCCGATCCCATCGTGAGGAGCTGGTGGCGATCGTGGAGCGGATTGATGAGCGTGCTGCGATCATGGAGCATGATGCCGGAATCCCCCGATCCGATGCGGAGCGGATGGCAAGGATGGAGGTGATTGACGACACTCCCAAGCCCATGCCCCGAGGGGTTATCTGCCCGTGGTGCCGAGGGAATCTACTGATCGATGCCCTGGGTGGGCTGAAATGCTTGGACTGCTGGCGGTTGGCTTGGGTTAGCGTGCCCGGTGCGATCGTGCGAGCCGATGCCCAGAAAATCGACCTCGGCATTTAGCGTGAGGTTGACGATCGAGAGGTGGGCTGATGTTTGGATCGATCAGGTTTTGAGCGATTCAGAAAGCGTTTTGCAGCGTTTTAGGGAAAGCGTTGCATCGTGATGCCGATAGAGGGTATGGTGATGGTTCCACGGCTAGGAAATCATGAGCCGAAAACTGGATACCCATGCCAGCTGCCGTGGATTTTGTTTCTTCATGGGTTCAACGTATGGGAGTTGAGTGATGGCTGATTTGAGTCGAGAGAGTGGGCGTGATTCTTGGAAGTTGAGATGGTACGGTTCTGATGGTCGGCGGAAGTCGATGCGATTGGGATCGATGCCCAAGAAAACGGCGGAGCAATTCCGAACGAAGTTTGAAGAGCTGCTCGGTGTGCGGCACGGTGGCGGTTCGTTGCCCTTGGAACTGAGCGAGTGGATTGATAACAAGCTGAGCAAGGAGCTGCGGGAAAAACTGGCATTGGCTGGATTGATCGAGAGCCAAAAGCGTTTAACGGTTGCGAAATTCTGTGATGAGTTTCGAGCGAGTCGAACAAAGGTTGCTGCGGCAACGGCGGTTCGGGATCGTCAGGTGAGTGACTTGCTGATTGAGTATTTTGGTGCCGATCGTCCCTTGGAGTCGATCACTGCCCGAGATGGCGAAGCGTGGCAACAATGGCTCTCGGAGAAAGGGAACAAGCGAGACAAGGCACGTCGATCCCTCGGCGATAACACGGTGCGGCGGAGAACGGGCGTTGCTCGTCAGATGTTCAACAAAGCGATCAAGTGGAATCTGATCAAGGAAAACCCGTTTTCGGATTTGTCGGTGACGGTGCTTGAGAATAGGGCTCGTCAGGTGTTTGTGAGCTGGGCTGATATTATCAAGGTGATCGAGAAAGCCCCATCGGCCGAATGGAGAGCGTTGATTGCGTTTGTGAGGTTGACCGGGTGCCGAGTCCCCTCGGAGCTGGTTGGGTTGACCTGGGCAGATGTGGATTTGATCACCAAGCGAATCGTGATCCGATCCCCGAAAACTGCTCATCGTGGCGGAAAACATGCGATGCGATCGTGCCCCATATTCCCCGAGTTGTTCCCGTATTTGCAGGAATTGGCGGATGCTGTGGGCCCTGGGGTGGATGTTCCGATGAGTGCGCCATTGTTCCCGATGGCTCGAAACCCGAAGGTGAATTTGAGAACGGGGTTATCTAAGATGATCGTGCGAGCCGGCCTGACCGTATGGGATAAGCTGTTCGTGAATCTGCGATCGAGTCGTCAAACTGAGCTGCTTGCCGTTTACCCCGTCGCCGATGTGTGTGCATGGCTCGGCAATAGCCCAGCGGTGGCGGCCCAGTTCTATGCTCAAGCAAGAACTGATGTTGCTGATCGAGCTGCGAGCGAGTCGATTTTACCGGGGCCTATAGCGGGGCCCATAAGTGACAAAATGGGGCCTAAAACGGGGCCGATCACTACCCATCAGAGGGGTAGCGGTAGTCGTTCAGACAATAAAAAAACCCAAGGAAATCATTGGGAAAACAAGGTTCCCGATGCCTTGGGTGGTGATGCTGATGGAGTCCATCAGTGGGCGAAGAGGGACTCGATAAACCTACGGATTCACAGGGAAAACAACATATCGACAAGGAGTTAGCCCCAAAGTTAGCCCTATTTGACATACAAGGCCTTTGGAAGTCGCTCGAGGACAAGGAGAAGATCGCAACGCTGCTCCTAATCGCCAAGCTCAAGGACGGGACAGTAAGTCTTTCCGAAACTGTTTCGAAGTCGGAAGGCTCAAAGGCCTAGGGTACAATATGCCCCACGGTCAACGGGTCCCGTTGGAAGGTTTCAAGAGCATGGGGTTGGAATCATCCCACAGAGTCACAGAGAAGTTCCTTCTGTCTGGAGCTGTGGGGAAGGGGGAATCTGGCAACCGTTCGTCACACGATCGTTCGCACCCCTTCCTTAAAGAAAGTCAGCAAATGAAATTCAAGGAGTTTTTGCAATGGTCGGAATAGGTGGTCGCTCGGGAGGGGATCGAAGCCTCGGAGAGGATTCTTCTATCGAGGACGGGCTTCCCAAAAAGCCTAAGCTTTCGGCAAAGGTTTCCAAAAAATGGGACCAGTTGCTTGAGCAACTCCCGCAAAAAGCACTCCGGAAGATCGACGCTCACGAGCTTAAGCTTTTGGCCGAGCTGCTCGCTCACAGCGATTCACTGGCCGAGGTCGTTCGCAAAGATCCAGGGGACCACGCCTCGGGCCGGCTCTTCTTGAATTATTGCGATAGGATCCATCGCCTATCGGCAAGCTTTGGACTCAATCCAGGCGATCGAAAGAGACTCTCTCTCGCAGTTCAAGCAGAGGAGGACGATCCTTTTCAAATATGGCTAAAGGATGCAACTAGCTACATGGAAACTCGACTAAAGCCACAGGAATAAAGTATCGGGGTTGTATTTTAGAAAACGGGTAGCGATCTGATCCATCGCGAATGCTTGCCGGCTCTGGGGACGCCTTACTCCTCGGGGCCGGTAAGCAACCCCAGAAAGTAAGGCACATGAAAAAGAAACAATCCAAGAAATCGGAGATCCCTTTGGATCCCGTTGCCACGATCTACGACAAAGTTTTCTATCTGTTGCGTTACTTATGGACGATGGCTCCGCAAAGACTCGCCCCCCCAATCGCTTACGAGACGGATTCTGACGGAGAGTTACTGGATACAAAGGCTACAGTCGATCATTGTTGGAAAGAGTTTGATCGCTTTATGAATCTCTATCTCAAGACGTTTCAGGCCTTCACTCCGATCCTCCAAGAAATCCGAAGCTTGCGACAAGATCCTATCGTCTGCGAATCAGTCTTTCGTACTTTCGCCGATAAGCAAAGAGAATCCGCAAGCCTCGACGAGGCGATCGAGTTTGTCGAGAAAGGGTTTAAGCTTTTCAGGCGATTAATCGAGGAGGGAGGGGTAGCCGAAGTAAGGACGGAGGAAGTTTTCTATCGCCAAGTTGGGGTATGTAGTCGGATCTGGAACCAGCACGATTACGACTTGTTAGAGATTAAGGATCTCGAATCTGGTTTAAAGTGGGAGCTTGCGACAATCGAGAATCGGCGAAATCCAATTCAATCAACTTCCAGTTCATCTCAACAAAGATCTTTATCAAAGAAAAAGTCCTTAAAGGAGCGATCAAATAGGGAGCTTTTGATTGCGATACTTTTGGATCATCATCGATACAAACATCCCTCGGGGACTCTCAATCAAAATCCAATCTCAACAAAGGAGGCAATCCAAAAACTTGGGAAAAGCTCTGGGACCTTGAGTAGGACTTGGAAGGAAATACGGACGGGACTCGATTACGAAAAATACTGTCGGCTTTGTGGCAAATACTCAACCTTAGAAGACTTTCTTCGAATGATCGATTCCAAGGAAGGTTATCTCGAACGAACAAACAACCAGGAAGCTATTGATTACTCGGAAGAGTAGGCGTTTCGGTTTCATGTTTCATTAGAGCTTTGTGAAACGTGTCGAATTTTCTTTTTGTGCTATTCCCTGACTTTTTCTGGCTTTTCCTGTCCTGTCGGCTCCACTTCACCCAAAAAACTGAAACGGCAACTCCATAGGTGTAGGCCAAAGCGAAACGGTCGCCAAGGCCTTGAATCACTTCTTTGATATGGAGGTTGCCGTATGGCAAGCCAACACGAAACCGGGGAGCAGTTGCTTACGAAGCGACAGCTTGCCCAAAAGCTCCAAGTATCGATGCGATCCATCGATCGACGAATTAGCCAAGGGGAGTTTCCTCGAGGCTTGAAGGTGGGAAGCTCTGTCCGTTGGAGGTCGTCGATTATCGACGCTTGGATCTCCTCGAATTGTCCGGCTGAAAAGAAGGGAGGTCGTCGCTAATGTCACGGCAACCAAGCTTGAAGTTTGTCGATCCCGAGACGATCGACTTGTCGGACAAGCGATGCGATCTCCGAGGCCTTACAGCTGAGGAAGGAGCGAAAAAATTCTACGCTTTCCTTTGCGAGATCGCGGAGCTTATCGGGACAGCTGCTCCAATTATCTATCCCCCAGGATCTCGGGAAGAGGCCGGCGATAATTGGTGGGTCATCTGGGAAGACTGTCCTTGGCCGGAGTGGTCGCTCACGGGAGGGGGTTGGTCAAAAGGTCCTCTTGCCGGCTGGGAGTCGCTTCGAAACGGGGTCCACTATCCCAAGCCGGAGTTGGGACCGTTCTTCCAACAGGATCATTCCGGTCCTTGGTATATCCAGCCGTACTGGGGCTTCGATGCGATCTTCTGGGCTAACAGCTGAAGAGATCCGGACTCCTGCGAGATCTGTAGCTCGTCGGAATGCTCCAAGCACTTAATCGATGGCGAAGAGGCTCTTCGCTGCGATCGTCACGCTGTCGGCATATCGAAGGCAGCTGAAAACACATACTGGCAAAGACGCTCTTTGCCGAATCAAGAATCGTTTTAATCTAGGGTCAATCATGAACAATGAATTTTCATTCACAGTATCAAAAAGCTCAGGCGTTCCGGTTGGGACTTATAACGCTGTCTTCGAAGGAATCGAATCCTTTACCGAAAACTCAGACAAATACGGTGAGGGGTTGTGTCTTAAGTTCCGGATCCTTTCCGGAGAACACAAGGGGGAAGAGGCCTCGAGGATCGTCTCGAAGCCGAGGAAATTCTCCGCCAAGACGTTCCTCTTCAAGTTCGCGAAGGCTATAGCTGGTCGAGATCTTGAAGACGGGGAGGCCTTCAGCTTCAAGGACCACTTCGGGGTCAAGGGAATGATCATCGTCGAAGCGACAGAAGGCGGATCAACTCGAGTCGGTAACTTCCTTCGAGCTGCGGAATAGCAATCGATCACGGACTTCGACTCCGTGAATGCAAGAGGCCTCGGGAGCTGTATCTCTCGAGGCCTCTCTTTTCAAGAACCGTTTTAATCTAGGCAATCGGACGCTTTCAATGATACCAACAAACTCGACTGTAGACCACGTTCTTGGGTACGCTTCCAAGGGTTGGAAGCCTTATCCCGTACAACCCCCAAAAGGGAAAGCTTGTTCCTGCAAGAAGGGAATCAATTGTCCGGATCCCGGTAAGCATCCGTTCCACGATCTCGGAGGGTTGTCTTCAGCGACAACGGATTCCCAACAGCTGAAAACGATCTTTGCCAATTCCGAGGCCTCGATCGGGCTTCGCTGCGATGGCTTTTGGGTTCTTGATGTCGATGGCGAAAAGGGACTCGCGGACCTCTCCCAGCTGATCGCGGAGAACGGGGAGCTTCCAAGAACACCTACAGCGACAACAGGCGGAGGGGGCCGGCATTACCTATTCAAGACCGATCGACGGGTCGCGAAGAATGCAACCAAGGTCCAAGGCCTATCGATCGACATTAGGACCAAGGGAGGAGCAATAGTCGCTCCGCCAAGCCTTCACGCTTCGGGTAATCGATACGAATGGCTGATCGCTCCGGACGATTGTGAACTAGCCAAAGCTCCGGAATGGCTGGTCGAGTTTGTGACACAATCCAAGGCAAAAGACGTTGGGGAGTTTGTCTTCGAGGATCTCGATCTTCGTACTGCTCCAGGTGCAACCGAGGGAAACCGAAACTCCCAACTTTGCCGGCTTGTCGGATCTCACTTGGCGAGGCTTGGCGATACTCCCGATCTCCTTCAACTCGCTACGGACTGGGGCCGAAGATGCGATCCTCCCATGAACGATTCAGCAATCGCCAAGACGGTCGCCAATTTGGTCGCCAAAGAGATCGCCAACAAGCAACAAGGCGAAGATTTGGAATCCGACGAAGACGAAGAATCAGAGGGGTTTGATCTCGAAGTTACAAGTTTTTCCACAATCGAGGCCAAGCCGGTCGAATGGCTTTGGAAGGGACGCTTTGCTCTGGGGAAGATCACGCTCCTTACGGGTGAAGGTGGGGTTGGTAAGTCGATGCTCACTTGTGATATGGCTTCGCGGATCTCTCAAGGGTTGTTATTTCCCGATGAAGGAGTCGCTCCCTTGGGATCGGTCTTTTTCATCGGTGCAGAGGACGGGGCCGAAGACACGGTAAGGCCGAGGCTTGACGCTGCGGGAGCGAATGTCGATCGCATTTTTTTGATCCAAGGACCAAGGCGAAAAGGGGAGGCCTTTGCGAGTCCTATCGATCTGTCGCTTCACATGGACAAACTCGATCGCCTTCTTTCCGAGCATCCGGACGCCAAGCTTCTAATCATCGATCCGATTATGGATTATCTCGGAGCTGCAACCAACAGCGACAAGGCAACGGACGTTCGAAGAGTCCTATCGCCCTTGCGATCTCTGGCAGAAAAGCACCAGGTTTCAATCTGTGCGATGAATCACTTGAACAAGCGACAAGGAGGAAGTTCGAAGAATCGGTCCTTGGGATCTGGGGCCTTCGTCCAAGTCGCTCGAATTGAATTGAGGGTTGTCGAAGATCCCGATGATACCGATCGACGACTTCTCCTTCCGGTGAAGAATAACTTGGCAGCTGCTCCCGGCTTGGCGTATCGGATCGAGTCGGCAAGCAATGGCTCAGGCTACTGCGTATGGGAGGAAGGATCGGTCGATATATCAATTCACGAAGTCGAGTCGGAGGGAGGGTCGGAGGATCGCTCCGCAATCGACGAAGCTCAGGCTTGGCTATTGAGTTTCCTATCGGAGGGACCGGTTAAAGCATCCGAAGCGAAACGCAAAGCAAGTTCGGACGGAATATCCGAAAAGACTCTCAAACGGGCGAAGAAGGCCTTGGAGATCATCGCGGAGCAAAAAGATCGCTGTTGGTGGTGGAGGCTTCCGGAAAAGTGGAGAAGCCTCGAAGAGGGCGGCAACAACAACCCCCAAGAAGCCGAAGAGGACGACCCCTCCGAGGAGTCGAGCTTCGTCTTCTGAGGGTCAGGGGGCCAGGGGGTCACCTATTGCACATGAGAGAACCGGTGACCCTCTGGCCCTCTGAAAGTGACAGGTTAGGACAATTCTCGACATTCCAAGACAAGCCTCTTTTTCGGCTTCAAGGCCGGCATTCCTACCATGAACATACAACAGCTGTTCGATTCCCTTTCCGAGCGATCACTCCAAGTCCGACTTCGTAAGGACGGACGGCTTGAAGTAGTTGGCAATGTCAAAATGCTTACGGACACAATGATTGAATCACTTCAACGCAACCGACAACTTTTCCTCAATCTCTTCGCGAAGGAAGTGGGACCGGACCAAGGCCTCTCTTCCGTTCGACTTGGGGACAAGGACTTCGAGTTCTCGATCTGGGAGTCTCGGGATCTGCTCCGGTCGCCAATCGCGATTGATACCGAAACCGAACTTATCGACGGATTCCGAGTCCCCGGAATGGCTTTGGCTTCCGTATCGGACGGGGTGAAGCATCGACTCATTAAGCCGGAAGATCTTCAATCCTTCATCGATCAACACTCCAAGGCTCACTTCGTCGCCCACAATGCAAGCTTCGACTTTGCTGTAATTCGAGACACCCTCGAGGATCCCTTGGCTTGGTTCGAAGTCGCTCAGGAAGGCCGGCTTCACGATACCATGATTCTCGATTCTTTGATCCGACTTGGACGGGATGACAGCTTTCCGAGTCCTCGAAACCTTGGGACGTTGGCAAGTCTCTATTTGGGGGTTGTTATCGACAAGGACGATCCGTTCCGGCTTCGATACGGGGAGATTCTCGATCGTCCTTGGGCCTTGGCCGATCCGGGCTTCTTTCGCTACGCAATCAAGGACGCGATCGCAACTCGCAAGCTCTGGGACGTTCTAACGGCAATCGCGGCGGATATGGTCAAGCCGTTCAAGGGACAACTTCTCCCGGAAGCCTCGAGGCGATACGGACTCCTTACGGAATCGCTTCAGGTCCGGGGGGCGATCGCATTGGCCGAGATCGAGCGAAACGGAATCGCACTCGATCAAGTCCAGGTTGAAGCGACGAAGACTAGGCTCTCCGATGAAGTGAAGACGCTGATCGACAAGCTCAACAGGTTGGAAGAATCGGAGGGACTCTTCAAGGTCACGAAGTCCGGCGAGTTGGTTCTAACGGCTTCGCTCAAGCCGGCAATCAACCAAGGTCGCCTTTGTGAGATCCTCGAGGGGATCGCGGAGGAGCTGTCGCTCGAGGACGTTCCAAGGACCGGGAAGACGCTCAAGGTTAGTTGCTCCGTTAAGTTCTGGGGCCAGTACGCCGAGCAAGCTCCGTTTCTGTCGCTTTGGGTACAACTCGAGGAAGTCGCCAAGCTTTGCCAATTCTTCGCGGGACTCCGTTCCGATCGGATCCATCCACGCTATACGGCAATCGTTCGGACGGGTCGGACTTCATGCCACGGACCGAATATCCAACAGCTTCCGAGATCGGGAGGCTTTCGAGAAATGATCGTCCCCTCGGAGGGGTCGCTCTTCCTCGGGGTCGATTATGCAGCAATCGAGCTTAGGACGTTGGCAGCTGTCCTCGAGCATCGATACGGACGATCCCAGTTGGCAACGGTAATCCGTGAAGGAATTGATCCTCACGCTTTTACGGCTTCCATGTTTCGCGGGGTATCGCTCGAGGAGTTCTCGAAGCTCCCGGATCGAAAACAGCTGAGGCAACAAGCAAAGGCTCTCAACTTTGGCATTCCGGGAGGCCTCGGAGCGAAGTCCTTGGTCGCTTATGCGGCTTCGACTTACGGGGTCGATATGTCGCTCGAGGAAGCGACTCTTTTTCGCGATCGATTGATCGGGGAAGTGTATCCCGAGCTTGCAGAATATCTCAAGGACGACTCGATCGAGGCTCTTTCGTACAACTTGAAAACCTCGGGATTCCGGGTTCGGAGCTGCTTCGATACCGATGGAGCTTTGGGAGCTGCAAAAAGAATCATCGCGGGGAAAGGCCGAGCATCGGGAGCAGAATACGGGGAAGCCTTTGTCGATCGAGTTTGGGACTCCCTCAAGGGCTTGAACGAAAACCGGAAGCTTGCGGATCGGATCGCCCAAAGAGAAGCCGGTGAACAACTCTCAAGAGATCTTTTCTTCGGGCCAGTAATCACGCTCACGGGCCGGCTTCGAGGCAAGGTTGGTTTCTCGCAATCGCGGAATACTCCTTTCCAGGGGATCGCGGCGGATGGAGCAAAGTTAGCTTTGTGGGGGTTGTATCGAGCTGGCTTCCGAGTGGTCGCCTTCATTCACGATGAAGTTTTAATCGAGCTTCCGATCGACTCGGACCATACAACAGCTGCTTCCCGAATTGATCGAATCCTATGCGAGTCGATGGAGCAGCTGACGGGATCCGTTCCGGTCGCTTGCGAGTATTCCCTCTCGAATCGGTGGTATAAAGCATCCGAGGCAGTCTTCGACGAAAACGGCAAGCTTTGTGTATGGAGTCCGGAAAAATGATCTCCTAGGATCGCCTAGGAATCGCGATCGCCTCCTTCGATGGCTTGCGGGTCACACTGGGAGAAGTCGCTTCCAAAAGCGAATCTCGAGCTTTGCCTACGCTGTCTCACAATGTCGCGAAGAATTTGACGTCGAGAAGCCGATACAGTACAAAAGGCGAACTAGTACAGAAAGCGAAGCAATGAAGAAAGCTAAAAAGAAGACGAAGCTCCCGTTCTCCGAGCAACTGAAGGAGCTGATCGAGGGGGCCGATATGTCAAGGTATCGGATCGCCAAGGACTCGGGAGTTCCACAAAGTACGCTCTCTTCGTTCGTGAAAGGACGAAGGGCTTTGTCGCTTATGAATATCGATCGAATTTGCGAACTGCTCGATCTCGAGCTTGTTCCCAGGAAATCAACTTCAACCAAGTAAGGAATCGGAATCGATGGCAACGCTCAGAAAACAACCCAAGGGAGATAGCTGGCAGCTGCGAGTCTATCTCAGAAAAGAACGAATCACGTTTTCGCTTTCAAACATGATGCCGGCTCAGGCGGAGCGATGGAAAAACTTCGTTCAAGCGATCGTAACTAGTATCGAGTTTGAAAAGCCTCTCGATCGAAAGATCCTCGAGTGGTTGTCTTCACTCACTCCCGAGCAACGCAAAAAGCTCTCCGACAAGGGCTTGATTGATCCGGACAAGGAGGAGGAGTCCAAGGAGATCCGGTTAAAGGATTATCTCGAGGAATACTTCTCGACTCGGAGATCTGACGTTAAGGCATCGACTTGGATCTTCTACCAACACACACGAAAACGGCTTGAGGAATACTTCGGGGATCGCTCGATCCAAAGCATCACAGCGATGGAGGCCAAGCAGTTTCGGAAGTGGCTTGAGGACTCCAACAAACGAGACAAGCCAAAAGAGGGGGAAGAAAAGAAGGCCTTGGCGATCAACACGATAAAGCGAAGGACGGGACTTTGCCGGCAAGTCTTCAAGCAAGCGATCGAGGACGGACTTATCTCCCGGAATCCGTTTTCGGGAATGTCGACTTCGGTCCGGTCCAACAAGGAGCGAATGCACTACGTCGATTTGGAGACGTTCGCCAAGGTCCTTGATAAAGCTCCTAACGCGATTTGGCGATCGCTCTTGGTCCTGGCAAGGATCGCGGCTTTGAGGATCCCAAGCGAAGCCCAAGGCCTCAAGTGGGAGCATATCGCTTGGGACGCCAAGAGGATCTCGATTGTCGGATCGAGCAAGACCGAGCATCACGCCAAGCGACAAGTCCGGATCGTTCCCTTGTTCCCAGAGATCGAAAAGGAGTTGCTCAAGCTTCACCTAGAAGCCGAAGAGGGGGCCGAGTACGTCTTCCCGGCTCTTCGGGCAAACTCCAATCTTCGAACAACCCTCGAAAAGATCATTCGACGGGCCGGCGTGAAGACTTGGCCGAAGCTCTGGCAGAATCTCAGGTCATCGGGAGCAACGGACTTTGCTCGATCGGTCCCTTCACATATCGCGGCTTCGATCTGCGGGCATACGGAGGAGATCGCCAAAGAGCATTACTGGAAGGTGGGAGATCAAGACTTAGATCAAACGATGACGAAGCTCTCTTCGATGCACTCTGAAAAGTTAGCCCCAAAGTTAGCCCTATTGGATGACTCTTGCGGTCCTAATCCGTCCTTTACTGTCTCGGGGGCTTCCGGTCAGGATACGAAAAAACCCAAGGAATCCCTTGGGTTTGTCGCGATTTGTCAAGCTTTGGCTTCGCTTGGCTTTTCCCTAAGAATGGGCGAAGAGGGACTCGAACCCCCGACATCTACTTTGTAAGAGTAGCGCTCTAACCAACTGAGCTATTCGCCCTTCATGTTCTTACTAAGACGCACTAGTACGTCTATTGTTCGCTCGAGGTCGAAATCCACCTTTTAGTAGATTCTACCGCTGGCCGGTCACGCTATCGCAACCGTGTCCAGTTCTTCGAATGGACCCACGCTTTTCCTGCAAGAAATCGGCAAACATTTTCGCCAATCTTGCAAGGACGACTAGATGCCCAACAAACGCATGCGGCGCGATCGACGCTCTGCCCGTTGCTTGCTCCGTCGCTTGATCTCGCTCGGCTTTTCGTAAAACTCGCGACGACGCATTTCCTTTTTCAGACCGCTTCGTTCTACCAACTTACGAAAGCGTCGCACCGCTTCTTGGATCGTTTCACGATCGCGGACGAGCAACCTAACCATGCACTACCTCCGAAAATCATTCAATCTTGGCTATCCGTCGTACCTTTGTCCGGAATTTCCAGCACTTTGCTGAGAAAAATCTCCGGCGTGTCTTTTCCGAGCTGATCGAGCTATATTCAAGCTGATTCCAGCGTACCTCAACCGGCTCAGAAGGGCCAGAATTGTAACGGTACCCGGACCGTCAGTCTAGGCCGTTCAACTAGTTTCGCTGGCATTTCGGGGCTCATCCCCAAATCTAACCCGATCTCCCGAGTTTATCGGCTAGGATTCCGCCTTCGGCTGAGGGAACTTTTGGTTCTCTTTCGTGTTATCAAAGGTGCTAATCGAGCGGATCGCCGCCGATCGGAGCCATGCCCAATCCGACTCGGCCGAAACCGTTCTAGAGATTTCCTGGCGGATCTAGCTAGAATAGGGGTGGACGTGTGTTCATTGCGAAGATCAATTCCGAGGTCTCCGACAGGTCTGTCGGTCGGCTCGGCACGATTTCGTCGGAAAACGCAGTTCATCAGGAAAACCGAGAGCTTATCCAAACCCGAGGGCAATTGACCTGATTCGATACTACTGGAAGAGTCTCTTTACCGTCGGCCTTCGGATTTGCGTTCCGAGGCGGCCGGAAATCGAGAGTCTTCGGCAGTCCTGCAACCCGATCCTGCCTTCATTCACCCGATCCTGCCTTCATTCACCCGATCCTGCCTTCATTCACCCGATCCATCGCCGGTTTTTGCTATGAGAAAAAACATGCATTCTTCAAATCGCCAATTTTCACGACTCGCCCGAATGAGGCGTCGCGGTTCTGCTCAGCGAAGCATTTTGGCCCTTTTGGGGCTCTCGGCTGCGGTGGGTGCTGGGTACTGGTGGTGGAGTTCGGGGGGGCGTTCCGGGTCGGCTGGATCGGCTTCGGAACCGTTGCTTCACGTGGTAACCCAAGGGCCATTCGATCACATTGTGCTGGAGCAAGGTGAGATCGAGAGCAGCAGCAACAATGAAGTGAAGTGCGAAGTCAAAGGTCGCGGTGGTAGCGGGACGCCGATCCTGAGCGTGGTCGCGGAGGGGACGTTGGTGAAAAAGGGGGATCAGCTTTGCCAGCTGGATGCCTCGGCTCTTGAGCAAGAAGCAAAGAATCAGCGGATCGTTGTCAGCAGCGCGGAGTCGGCTGTGATCAGCAGTGAAGCGGCTGTCAACAAAGCGGTGATCGCTCGCCAAGAGTATCTCGAGGGGACGTTCCTGACCGAACGCAAAGCCATCGTCAGCGAGATCGCTGTGGCTCAGCAGTCGCTTCGAAAGGCGGAACTGTCGCTTGAGAGCGCGGAACGACTGGCTGCCAAGGGCACGCTCAAGCCTCTGCAAATTGAAGCCGAGCAATTCTCGGTCGAAAACGCGAAGAGCAATCTCGAATCGGCGGAGGGGCGTTTGAAGGTTCTCGATGAGTTGACCAAGGCGAAGATGCTGGTTCAATTCGATGCCGATATCGAAACGACGAAGGCCAAGCTGGAATCGGACAAGAACACGTTGGTCGAAGAGAAGAACAAGCTGGAAGAGATTCAGACCCAGATCAAGGCATGCACGATCAAGGCACCGGCGGACGGCCAAGTCGTTTACGCCAACAAGTCTGGAGGCCGAAGCGGCGGTGATTTCATCGTTGAGGCAGGTGCCTTAGTGCGCGAGCAACAAACCGTATTTCTGCTTCCGGACCCGACTCGGATGCAGGTCAAAGCAAAGATCAATGAATCGCGGATCAGTTTAATCCGCGAAGGGATGCCGGTGAAGATTCGGGTCAATGCCGGCGAGGATGAGCTTTTAGGCCGAGTGATCAAAGTGAACAAGTACGCTGAGCCCGGGAATTGGTGGGGGTCGAACGTGAAAGAGTACGCGACCTACATCCAGATCATGGAGCCACCCGAGACCATTCGAACCGGCATGACTGCCGAGGTCCGGATCTTCGTCGAGCAAATTGAATCGGCGGTTCAGGTTCCAGTGCATGCGGTTTATGAGACCAAGCGTCATCACTTCGTTCTGCTAAAGGACGGGAACAGTTGGAAGACTCAGGAGATCGAAATCGGCGCGACGAACGACAAGTTCGTCACGGTGAAGACGGGTGTAGCCCAGAGCGACAATGTCGTTCTCGATCCGCGCAACCATCTCGATAGGATGGACATTCCTGAGATTCGCGAGGAAAACGATCGGGAGAAGATGGTCGCCCTCTCCAATCAACCGATGCCCAAACCATTGGCTGGTGCGGGAGGACCCGCGGGCGCTGGTGGGCCGGGGGCTGGCGGTGCCGGCGCAGGTGGTGCTGGTGGTGGAATGAACCCAGACACAATCGCTGGCATGATCATGGGACGCATGGACACCAATTCCGATGGCAAGTTAAGCCAAGAGGAAGTCGCCAGCGACGAGCGGATGAAGACTGCGTTCGGCGACTACGACGCCAACAAGGATGGGTCGGTGGACAAGGCGGAGCTGGCAGCAGGGATGAAGAAGCGAATGGCTGCGATGGGAGCAGGAGGTGGTGGTCGTGGTCCAGGGGCAGGAGCGCCCTCCAACTAAAGAGGTTCGGTCTCGTCCTTGATCTCGCCGCCGTATACGCTCGCGCGGTCGTGAGCACCGCGGGTCAATGACGCTACGCCTGCCTACCTTCAACATCCCCAACTCCGGAAAATCCTTGAATGTCCGAAACGATGGAAACCGACGGTTACGCGTGTCGCGTCGTCGATCTCAAAAAAGAGTATGTGCTGAAGAGCGAAACTGTGCGCGCGTTGCGGGGGGTAACGTTTGATATACCGGTCGGTGATTACGTGGCCATCATGGGCCCTTCGGGTTCTGGCAAGAGTACGTTGTTGAATGTGTTGGGTTGTCTCGACCAGCCGACCTCGGGCAGTCTCTGGCTGGGGAATGACGATGCGGCCAAGATGTCGGATGATGAGTTGGCTGACATCCGATCGCAGCGGATTGGGTTCGTGTTTCAGGCGTACAACTTGATCCAGCAGTTAACCGTCGTGGAAAACATCCAAGTTCCCTTGTTTTACCAAGGCCGCCCGCTCAGTCCTGAGCAGCGAAAGCGATGTCATGATTTGGCCAAGATGGTCGGTCTCGGAGATAGGCTTGACCACCGACCGACGCAATTGTCTGGTGGTCAGCAGCAGCGGGTTGCGATTGCGAGGTCGCTTGTGAACGATCCCTATTTCATTTTAGCCGATGAGCCGACGGGGAATTTGGATTCCCGAACGACCGAGGAGATCCTGCAGTTGTTTGAGCGGCTCAACAATGAAGGTCGAACAATTATTTTAGTGACACACGAAGACGAAGTTTCCAAGCGGGCGAAGCGAGTCGTGAGGCTGAAGGACGGTCGGTTGCAGTGGGATAGGATCAACTCCCAAGAGGTGCGTGACGAGGCCGCGCGGTATGCCCTCGAGAACATGCCGGTGGAGGTTTAATCATGGGATTATGGCTAGGTACGATCCAACTCGGCGTGAAGAGCTTGTGGCTCCACCCCATGCGTTCGATTTTGACCGTGCTCGGTATCTTTATCGGCGTGGCAAGCGTTATTTGGCTGCTCGCGATCAGTAAAGGGATCGGGGACGAAGCTCAGCGGCAGATCGAAAGCCTTGGCGCCGACACGATCATGATTCGGACGGTGAAGCCGCCGAGTGAAAAGTTGTCGAGCCAAGGGTTGACGCCATATGGATTGACGCGTGAAGAATACGACATGCTGGTCGCAACGATTCCAACGGTTCGGAGTGCGATCCCGATTCGAGAGATGCGTCGTCAGTTTCAATTTAAGAACCGGAAGCTCGACGGGCGGCTGGTGGGGTGCACGCCGGAGTATGCCGAGGTGACGAAGTTGGAGTTGACCTCGGGGCACTTCATCACGGACGCCGAGAATTTCGCGAGGGATTGCCATTGCGTGCTTTCGGCGAAGGTAGCCGAGAAGTTGTTCCCGTATGAGGACCCCGTTGGACAGCGGATTTACATGCCGGAAAACCAAGACTTTTACTTGGTGGTGGGAGTGCTCAAGCCCAAGGGTGCGACGGCGGCGATCGGCGGATCGATGGCGGCGCAAGACTTTTCCAATGACGTGTACATTCCTATCCGAACTCTGCAGCAGCGGATCGGCGATACGGTCATGACCATGCGGTCTGGGTCTCGCGAAGGAGAGATTATCGAGCTCAATCAGATTACCTTGCGATGCCGCGATGTGACTGACGTGAAGAAGACAGCGGAGTTGGTAGGTGCGGCGCTCGACAGTCACTCAAAGATGGAAGACATCGCAGTGGTGGTACCGCTCGAGTTGCTCGAACAAGCCAGAACGACGCGAGCGATGTTCATGCTCTTTATGGGGATGATTGCGGCCATTTCGTTGCTCGTCGGTGGAATTGGGATCATGAACATCATGCTCGCCACCGTGACCGAGCGGACTCGAGAGATCGGGATTCGACGGGCGCTCGGAGCGAAGCGGCGTGACATCATCCGTCAGTTCCTCGTGGAGACCAGCGTATTGAGTTTGACGGGTGGTATTACCGGCATTCTGTTCGGATTGCTTTGTGGGCCAGCGGTGACCATGGCGAGAACACTTGCCAACACGTGGTTTGAGAAGCAGATGATGGATTTGCCTGAGGTTGTACGAACCGTTCAGCCATCAATTGTTCCCGAGAGCATTCCGGGTGCGTTTTTCATTTCGCTCGTCGTTGGGTTGGTGTTTGGGATTTACCCCGCCACCCGGGCGGCCAAGATGAATCCGATCGAAGCGTTGCGGCACGAATAGTTGGTATTGTAATTAGCGACGAGCCGTTTGCTTCTAAAGGGACATGAGGATCTCTAAGGGTTGACGGAATCCGCGGCCCCCGCGGACTCCGTCCGATTCTGTCTTCCTGGCGGCAGTTGGCATTCCAACGGCAACTGTCTTTCCAACGGCAACTGTCTTTCCAACGGGCCGCCGAACGCTTATCTTGGAATCTTTCCCGTGGATTGTTTCGCGAGCGGAACTGAACAGAGGGGAACCGAACACCAGTTTGCATTCAATTCGCAATTGGTTTGACGGCTTGAACCGATTCTTTTTGGAAAACTCTTTGCACGACGGCAGTCTATTTCATGCAAATGCAACCCGCAGTCATCAATTATTCGTCCGCCCCAATGTCGGTGGAGATCCGTGAGATACCGGTCCCGGAGATCGGAGACGAGGATTGCTTGATGCAGGTGGCTGCGGTCGGCGTGTGCGGGAGTGATTTGCATCAATGGGCGGGTGTTCATAGTTGGCCGGTAAATTATCCGGTGACTCTCGGGCACGAGTTCGCGGGGCGTTTGGTGCGGGTTGGATCGCGCGTGACTGGTTTTAAGGAGGGGGATCGTGTTTGCAGCGAGACAGCGGCGATCATCGACCCCGATTCGCCGATGACACGGATCGGTCGGTATAACTTGGATCCGAACCGCAAGGGGTTTGGGTATGGAACGCATGGCGCGATGACTCATTTTGTGAAGGTGCCGGCTCGATGCTTGCATCATGTACCAGCATCGTTACCACTGCGGTACGCAGCGTTGACCGAGCCGTGTTGTGTGGCTTTTAGTGCAGTGGTCACCAATGTAAATATCTTGCCAGGCGATCGTGTGGCGGTATTGGGACCAGGACCGATCGGACTTTTGTGCGGTGCGGTTGCACGGCTTCGCGGGGCGGACGTTGCGGTGGTCGGATTGCCTCAGGATCGGGTCCGATTGGATTTGGCGAAGGAGTTAGGTTGTACGCCATTGCTCAATGAAGAGCTGAAAGGATGGGCGAATGCGCGGGATGGATTGGGTTGTGATGGGGTGGTGGATGCTGCGGGGGTGTCGGCAACGTTGAAGACGGCGATCGATATTGTTCGGCCGGCCGGATGGATTAGCAAGGTAGGCTGGGGGCGAGATCCACTCGGTTTCTCCATCGATCCATTGGTTCAGAAGAACGTGACGTTGCAGGGTAGTTTTTCGCACACGTGGGCGATTTGGGAACGAGTCCTATCTCTTTTGGCCAGCAAGGCGATCGACGTTGAGAAGGTCGTTGGCGGTGCGTGGAGTTTGGAGTCGTGGCATGATGCGTTCGAGACCATGCACTCTGGGAAAATTGCCAAGGCGGTGCTTGAGGTGCAGCCGGACATTGCCGGCTGAGGCGACTCCGAAAACGAGTCTGTTCGTGTTTCATCCGTTTGACCAATCATCCGTTCACTTTTTTCTTTTTCTCGTTCGAATAAACTCCAACTAGATCCGGTTCAAGGCGATGACGAAGCAACGCATATTGATTCAGTTCGATACCGATCCGCAAGCGAGCGTGTTTGACGCGGTGGTTGCGGTGGATGCAGGGGTTGATCATTTGTTGCAGTACAGCAACGTGAAGCCTGAGCAGGTTCGTGATTTGGTGCATGGTGCGATGTACACGCGTGGCCCGCAGGATCTTCGAAGTACGGCGATCTTTGTGGGTGGGAGCAACGTGGCTCATGGCGAGCAGATTTTTGCGATTGCCCAAGAAGCCATGTTCGATCCGTTTCGCGTGTCGGTGATGCTCGATTGCAATGGATCCAACAGCACGGCTGCTGCGGCAGTACTGAGTGCGTCGCGGCATTTGACGTTGGAAGGATCGACTGCGTTGGTGTTGGCAGCCACGGGACCGGTGGGGCAGAGGATTTGTAGGATTCTTGCGAACGAGAAGTGCAAGGTTTACGTGTCGTCCCGTTCGATGGAACGCTCGGAGGAGACCGTGGAGCGACTGCGTGAACTGGGGGTTGATACTTCGAGGTTGGTTGCCATTTCGGCGAACGATGAGGCGTGGGTGGCCAAGTCGTTGGCGGAGTCGGAAATGGTGTTTGCGTGCGGGGCTGCTGGGGTGCGGTTGCTCCATGGGGAGCAATTGGCGGTGGCCAGCAAGCTGAAAGTCGCGATCGATTTGAACGCGGTTCCTCCGCTGGGGGTCGATGGTATTGGGTTGACCGACAAAGGTGTCGAACGTAACGGTCGTTACGATTATGGGGCTTTGGGGGTGGGTGGTCTCAAGATGAAAATCCACAAGGCTTCGGTGGCTGCGTTGTTCGAAAGCAATGGGAAGAGGCTCGATTGCCAAGAAATGCTGGGGGTGGGACGCGATATTTTGGCCAAGGAAATGCCTTGAACCGGTAAAACGCTGGTTTGACATGAACGGGCGATCCAATAAGATGGAAGGGAAGCTGTTTCTTCGAAGCGGCGACTCCCCGCCAATCCCTCCACGTAAGAAATCAAATCCATGTTTGGAATAGGCACTACGGAATTGATGATTTTCTTGGTCATTGCCATGCTACTCTTTGGCAGTGCACGGCTCCCATCGCTGATGCGGAATCTTGGGCGGAGTGCCGTCGAGTTCAAAAAGGGAATGCGGGATGATGAAGAGGAACCGACCCCTACAGACGCGAACAAGTCATAAACGGGGTGGGAGCGAACCATGTTTGGTGGCATCGGTACCTTTGAGATGGTGGCTTTCGGCGTTTTGGCGCTGATGTTGTTTGGTTCTAGGTTGCCCGAGGTGGCTCGGAATCTTGGTGGCACCTATCGTGGTCTGAAGAAGAACGTGGACGAGTTCAAGCGGGAATTTCAGGCGGTCGAGAACTACGATCCCAAACCGAAGGCACCCAGGATTTCCGAGGAGCCGAGCACGTTGGAGACGACGGCACCCAAGTTTGTACCCCCTCCGGAAGATGACCAACCCGTCTAATCCCATTTTGTGGTTGGGTCATCTCGTTCGGGCATTTCTGGCCTCGGCGGATTTCTGTTGCCGAGGGTTTTTTCCACGATGGCGGCTCGAATTTCCAGGCTAGGAAAACTTGCCTAGTTGTTACAATATCATGCGTGTCCAGGCGGGAATCGCCTGTGGGCACGATCAAATCAATCATCCTTCCGCATTAATCCCACCCTTTGGAGTACCTGAAATGAAAGCGACAGCTCGCTATTTGTTCGGTTTCGTAGCGTCGAGCGTTGGAGTGACTGGCTTGTTGGGCGGTACGGCAGCGTTGGGTGCAGAGACGGTTCGATTAGGGGATCCAGCGTTGACCAGTGGAATTTCTGGTGCTGGTCCATTGACCGTGGCTGACATTAAGAAGTATTTGGAAAACCCTGCCAATCACTTGGAGCTGGCGGTCGAGTTGCCTGATGGGTTGTCCGCGGGCAAGGAAGCGATCTACATTCCGAGCGACAATCCGTTGACGCGTGCAAAGATCGAGCTGGGGCGGCAGTTGTATTTTGATCGTCGATTGTCGAAGGATGCGACGGTAAGTTGTGCCGACTGCCATAGTCCCTCGGCTGGTTACGGGGCCAACACTCAGTTTGGAGTTGGAGTCAAGGGCCAAACGGGGAACCGCAATTCACCGACATCGTTCAATCGGATATTGAGCAAGGCGCAGTTTTGGGATGGTCGAGCTGGGAGTTTGGAGGCTCAAGCGGTTGGACCGATTGCCAATCCGATTGAGATGGGGAACACCCATGATGCAGTCGTAAAATTTGTTGGAGCGAACGAAGGGTATCGCTTGCAGTTCGCGAAGGTGTTTGGTGGGACTCCGAACATCGATCAGGTGGGCAAAGCGATTGCGGCGTTCGAGCGAAGCATCGTGACCGGATCGAGTCCGTATGACTACTACGAGCCCCTTCGCAAGTTCGAAGAAGCGTTTGAGGAAGAAATCGCCGACTTGGACAGTTTCAAGACCGATGACGCCGAGAACTTCGAGAAGTACACCGCGCTCAAGAAGCTGAGTGAATCTCATCCGATGAACGACTCGGCCAAGCGTGGTCGCGATTTGTTCTTCAGTGCCAAGTCGAACTGTTCCGCGTGCCATGTTGGGGCGAATTTCACCGATGAGCAGTACCACAATCTCGGGGTAGGCATGGAGGCGGCCAAGCCGGATTTGGGGCGTTACGAGCAGACCAAGCAGGAGAAGGACAAGGGGGCGTTCAAGACCCCGACGCTTCGCAACATTGAGTTCAATGCGCCATATATGCACGACGGTAGCCAGAAGACCTTGGAAGAAGTCGTTGAGTGGTATGCCAAGGGTGGGCATCCCAATCCGCATTTGAGCGACAAGATCAAGAAATTGGACTTGAGCGAGCAAGACAAAGCCGACTTGGTAGCGTTCATGAAGGCATTGAGCGGGCCGTTGCCTAAAGTCAACGAGTCGCGATTGCCCCAGTAGTTGCGAACGATGGCAGGGGGCACATCGTGTTCGCCGCCTGTATTTGCAAGGCTATAAATAGAAAAAATCGGCCCGCCATTTCTGACGGGCCGATTTTCTTTTTTCGCTCGTATCTGAACCCTAGCGGTCCAAGTCGTGATTAACGAACTCGGGTGCTGCTAGCTTGAATGACACGGCGATTGGTGTTCATGTAAGCGTGTGGATCGACCACTGGAGCTGGAGCGGCAGCAGGAGCAGCAGGAGCTACTGTGGTGCTTCCGCAAGAGCTGCAACCAGCTGGAGCTGCGTCGCAAGCGATCGAATCACATCCGCCCTTGTGCTTGAAAATCTTGCTGAGCAAGCCAGCATGACGCTTCTTCAGGCCACAGCCGCTGTCGCAAGCTGGAGCTGCACATGGATCACAAGCAGCGATTTCAGCGCCGCAGGTTGGGCCGTTTCCGCAAGGAGCAGCGATTTCAGCACCGCAGGTTGGGCCAGCGCCACATCCAGCGATTTCAGCGCCGCAGGATGGGCCAGCGCCACAACCCGAATCGCATCCACGAGCCTTCAGAGCAGCGAACTTGCCCTTGATGTGAGCGCCGATGTTGGCCTTAGCATTGTGCAGTTTGCACTTCAGGCCCTTGAGCTTGTCAAGAACTGGAGTGCGGCACACAGGGCCACAACCACTTTCAACGCCGCAGCTTGGGCCAGCAGCAGCTGCACATGGGTCGCATGCTGGAGCAGCGATTTCCGCTCCGCATGTTGGACCTTGTCCGCAGCCGTTTCCGCATGGAGCAGCCATTTCAGCTCCACACGATGGATCAGCAACGGTGGTATCGCAGCAGGAGCTAGCAGCTCCGCAACCATGACCACCCATAAGTCGATGCAACAGGTCGCCGCCGAAGCTTTGTCCGCAAAGGCTAGCACCCAAAACCATCGATCCAACAAGAATGTTCCACTTCATCGAACCAAATCTCCCTATGTACATTGGGTCACTGACCGTCACTCTGCATCAATCGAACCATGGTGGAGTTGAGACCGATTTCGGCGCACGAAGTCGCCGCCGAAATCGCCCTCTACGGCGTGGCTGTTGAGCACCTTGTTGAAAGTGCTCCTGTGACTTCGTAAGCCCCATTTCCACGGTTGAACTCTTCCTACGTTGAGTTTCAACCTACCATGGCTGATGACGTCCCTCCGGCCCCTCAGCACAGAGGAGTTGAGAGACGGCTGCCGGCCGGGCCATCCATTGGCCCGATCAGTTCTGGGTCACCGGCAATTTTGCTCTGCATCTGGCACTTGGCTACACTTGTAACCGAGGTAAGATGCGTTGGCATGCGAACGTATCGGCCGACTGGTGAAATTGGCTTGAGCATCCACCGTCATTTTTCAAAAAATGCAGCCTATCAATAACTTACGTCAACTTTGCGGGTTGGACACCGTGGCTGGACTATGACGGTTGCTCCATCGCAAAGTCTTCCTAAGTTACCAACGTTGCAGGATCATTCTGCGGCATCCGCAAAGTTGCCCCAGCTTATGGGAGGCTGCTCTCTGCCGAGCAGAGCCCGGTGGACCTTTGCGGTGCGGTTCCAAACGAGGGAGTACCAGAGAGCGTGAAGATTGCATACTTGACTGCGGGCGCGGCGGGAATGTTTTGCGGTTCCTGCATGAACGACAACGCGGTAGCCCGCGCACTCAATCGGCTCGGACATGACTGTGTGCTCGTACCGGTCTATACTCCAATTCGAACCGACGAAGAAGACGTCAGTGTTGATAAAGTCTTCCTGGGTGGGGTCAATGTCTACCTGCAGCAGAAGTTGAGCTGGTTTGGCAAGCTCCCTCGTTCCATCGATGCGTTTCTGAACGCACCTTGGTTGATCCGATGGTTGACTAAGAACGCGGGCAAAACATCCCCGAAGCTTTTAGGGGCATTAGCGGTGTCGATGCTGGAGGGGTATCGAGGGCAGCAGCATAAAGAGTTCGAACGCTTGGTGGCTTGGTTGAAGAGCGACATCAAGCCGGACCGAGTGCTGTTCACCAACCTTTTGATCGGGGGCTGCATCCCCCAATTGCGGGAGTCGCTCCATGCCGATGTTTTTGTCACGCTGCAGGGAGATGACATCTTTTTGGATTCGCTTCCCAACGCGAATCGGAAGCGATGCATTGATTTGATGCGGGGCTTGGTTCCGGAGGTGGCAGGGTTTGTCGTCCATTCGAAGGCGTACGGAGCGAAGATGGGTGCGTTGCTCGGTATCCCGCACGAGAATATCCACGTTGTTCCGCTCGGGATTGCTGCGAGTGATTTCTCGACTTGGGGAGCACGAGAGCCTGTCGGGATCAAGCGGGGTAGACCTCCGTCGTACACGATTGGTTATTTGGCGCGGATGGCTCCCGAGAAAGGGTTGCATCAGCTCGTGGATGCGTTTATCGCACTGTGCCAGCGAAGGCCGGATATTCGTTACGTGTTGCGGCTGGCGGGTTGGATGGGTCCACAGCATCAGGCCTTTTGGGCTGAGCAGCAACGAAAGTTGAAAGCTGCGGGACTCGATGGCCGTTGGGATTATTCTGGAGCCGTGGATCGTACTGGGAAGATGGAATTTCTGTCATCCCTCGATTTGTTCTGCGTGCCCACGACCTACGCGGAACCGAAGGGATTGTTTTTACTCGAGGCTGCTGCTCTCGGGCTCAAGTATGTGGCTCCAGATCATGGCGCCTTTCCCGAGCTTCATCAGAGGCTGCAGCATGGATGGCTTTACCAGCATGATTCTATGTCGGACTTAATCGGGACCTTGGAGCGAGCCTGCGACGCACGGCCCACGCGGGAGAGTCCCAGCGAAAGCACTTTGCGAGAAATCGACATTGAAACTCACGCAGAAAGGCTTTGGCGGGTACTGAACGCGTAGCGAACTTCTCAAATACCGCTGATAGCAACCGACGTTCCCCAACTGTTCGGCGATCGCAAATGGGGCCATAATGCGAGAACTCCGGTGGCGATACTGGAGCGATCCAAGTTGAAATGCGGTATGTTGTGAACTATGCGCGGATACGCCTTCAAACCACTAGCCATTTTCAACCTGCTAGCTTTCAACCTGTTAACTTTCAACCCATTAACACAGAGCAATCAAAGCGATGGACATAAAATTATCTTGGGGGCGGTCAGTCATGAACGGGGCGCTCTTGGCGTCTTTGGTTTTGGGGACCCCAACGCGGTTGTTGGCAGATACCAATGCGGAAAAACTAGGAACGCTTCGAACCATCCGCCCCAATAACGATACCGATGTGAAGACTGCTTCGTCGGTGGTGAAGCAGTTGTCGGAGAGTAGCGATGTTGGGTTGATCGATGTGCTCAAGTCCATGAAGGGGGCTTCTCCGCTCGGAAAGAATTGGTTGTTGGGACTTGCAAACTCGCTGCATCGAAAATCCCCGGAATCGAAAAATGATTCCTTGAGGGCCTTCCTTATGGATGCCTCGCAAGATTCTGAAGCGCGGTACACGGTCTTTCGTTGGTTGACCGACAACGATGCCGAGTTGAAGGCGAAGATGCTTGACGGAATGCTTCAGGATTCAAGTCCGGAACTCCGATTTGAAGCAGTCGCCAAGGTTCTTAATTCGTCCGAGAACTTGGAGACGGGTGTGCTGCAGTCGTTGCTCGATGCATCGCGACAACCAGAGCAAGTCGTCGCGATCATTGGACGACTGGGGAAGCAAGGAGTAACGGTCAACCAGTCTAAGCATTTTGGGTTCCTGGATACGTGGAATTTGATCGGTCCGTTCGACAATGTCGGCAGCAAGAGTTTTGATAAAGAGTATGCCGTGGAGTCGGACTATGCCGCAGGAAAGAGTCTTTCCGGGGGATACGACGGTAAGTCAGGGGCTGTGCAATGGGTTTCGGAGACAACGGCTGATCCAGAGGGGGTTGTGGACCTGGCCAAGGTTTTCAATAACGAAAAAGGGTGCATCGTGTACGGCGTTGCAACGGTGGAGCTACCCGCCGATATCGACTGCGAAATTCGGGTTGGATGCATCAATGCGCAGAAGGTTTGGGTGAATGGAAAGCTCGTGATTGCGAACGAGGTTTACCACACCGGTATGCAGATCGACCAGTATGTTGCTCCGGTCAAACTGCGAGCTGGGACCAACCAAATCTTGATCAAGGTTTGTCAGAATGAGCAGAAAGAAGCTTGGGCGCAACGGTATGTTTTTCAAGCCCGCCTCTGTGATTCGACCGGAAAAGCGATTTCGACGAAGTAAGCGATTTCGACGAAGTAGTCGAACGATTTTTAATGATGATTCCACTGGTTTGCTCCACGTGTCGCCACGGGGGCGAGCACTCAACATCCTCCAATCCTGAACCAAAAACTCAATCAAGAAGTTTGGCCATGACCAAGCCTGGAAAGTTCATTATGACCTCATTATCCAACTGCCGATCGTCGCCGCATGCCATGCGAAAATTGGTGTTTTCGTTCTTTTCAATCGGGTTGTCGGTACCGCTCGGGGTTGGTCTGTGTGCAGCTGATGACTGGCAGCAGTTTCGAGGACCGGGGGCGTTGGGTGCCTCGGTCAGCAGCAAACTTCCTGAGCAGTTCGATGGTGAGACGCTAAAGAATGTCGCTTGGAAGACGTCGATTCCGGGACGCAGCGTCGGTGGTGCGATCGTGATCGGGGATCAAGTGATCACGACGACAGGGGACGGCATGGATCAACGCCGCATTCGGCTCTTGAGTTATGACACAAAAACTGGCAAGCAACGATGGGAGCAGCAATTGGTTGCTCGGGGAAGGCCCTATTGCCATCCGACCAGCGCCAATGCTGCACCGACACCGGCATCGGATGGGGAACGCGTGGTTGCGTTCTTCAGTTCCAACGATTTGGCTTGTGTGGATTTGCAAGGGAACTTGGTTTGGTACCGTTCCCTCGCTACCGATTTTCCAAAGGCTGGGAACGATGTTGGGATGAGCAGTTCTCCGGTGATAGTCGACGGAGTGGTGATCGTCCAGGTAGAATGCCAAGGGGATTCCTTTGCGATCGGCATCAACATTGTTGACGGTACCACGGCATGGTTGATGGATCGACCACGTAAAGCGAATTGGTCATCGCCGACGCTGGTGAAGATGCCTAGCGGTAAGAGCGGTGTGATTCTTCAGTCCAGCGAGGATTTGGTCGCTGTTTCGCCGAGCGACGGGAAAGCGATGTGGAAAATGGAGATGGGATGTTCCACGACTCCATCTGCAGTCGCCGACGGAAATCGGCTGATTGTTCCTTCGGGTGGATTGA
This sequence comes from uncultured Pirellula sp., assembly GCA_903892355.1. Classification (GTDB taxonomy): domain Bacteria; phylum Planctomycetota; class Planctomycetia; order Pirellulales; family Pirellulaceae; genus JBKCUI01. The sequence continues at coordinate 336,532 of CAITIE010000091.1, forward strand.
CGGTGTTGGATCTGTCGAGCGCTGGGGCTCCGAGCCAGCTTTGGAAAGAGAACAAGCTCAATCCGAATGCGTGTTCACCGGTGGTTGCCAACGATAAAGTCTACGTCGTGAACCGAACGGTTTTGGTCTGTGGCGATGCGTTTACGGGCAAGGTGTTGTGGCAATTGCGAATTCCGGATGCAAAGCAAATTTGGTCGTCGCCAGTGATTGCGGGGGATAGGCTTTATCTATTCTCGATGGAGGGAGCATGCTTTGTGGTCGATATCTCGGGCGAAGAAGGAAAGATCGTCGAAACAAACCAGTTGGGGGACGAGGTACTCGGTTCCCCGGCAGTGGTTGGAAATGCGATGTATGTCCGAGGAGCCACTAGCCTTTGGAAGATTGCAAGCGAGTGAGTTCCAGCCATCAAAGCCCCCGTGGGGATAGGCCGTATTCGGTCGCGTTTGCGCCAGTAACCGATGGGATCGTGGGGCGGGTGCGTGTACCTGGGTCCAAGAGCATCACCAACCGAGCGTTGATTTGTGCGGCGATGGCCGAAGGTACTTCGGTGCTGCGTGGCGCACTTGAGAGCGAAGACACCATTGTGATGGTGGATGCGTGGCGTCAATTAGGTGTGGCGATCGATTGGGATCGCGATGCAGCGGTGATTTCGGTGCGAGGGTGCGGTGGCCAGCCCAATTCGCCGCACGGAAAGCTTTTCGTTGCGAACAGTGGAACCTCAATCCGTTTTTTGACGGCCGCGTTGGCTGCAACAAAAGGTGAGTACACGCTCGATGGCGTCCCCAGGATGCGAGAGCGTCCTATTGGGGATCTGATCCAAGGGCTCAAAGATTGGGGGGCTGACGTCGAAAGCCACAATCGCGAGCGACCGGACTGCCCGCCGGTTCACTTGAGAGCATCGGGCTTGGCGGGTGGGGTTGCGGTAGTGCGAGGGGCTGTGTCGAGTCAGTTCCTAAGCGGCATGATGATGGCGGCGCCGTATTGCCGTGAGCCCGTGCGACTGGAAGTCGAGGGGGGATTGGTATCCAAGCCGTATGTTGCGATGACGGCGAGAGTGATGGAGAGTTTCGGCGTCCGCGTTTTGGAGGAGGCTGAGAATACGTATCAGATTTCGGCCCCTCAGCGGTATCAGGGAATTGAGTATGCGATCGAGCCAGACGCGTCGGCAGCCAGTTACTTTTTCGCTGCAGCGGCGATCACAGGCGGACGCGTGCGGGTCGAAGGGTTGTCGATGGATGCGTTGCAAGGGGATGTGAATTTCGCAAAGGTACTCGCGCGTATGGGATGCGTGCTTCGCAGTGGTGATGACTATATCGAGGTCGAGGGGCAGGCGTCGCAAGGGATCGATGTGGATATGAACTCGATCAGCGATACGGTACAAACGTTGGCTGCGGTGGCGGTCTTTGCGAAGTCACCGACGAGGGTTCGCGGGGTGGCGCACAACCGGCATAAAGAGACCGACCGCATCGGTGATTTGGCGAGGGAGTTGCGCAAACTGGGTGCGACGGTTGATGAGCACGAGGATGGTTTGACCATTCACCCACAAGTGCTGAAGCCAGCGACGCTCGAAACGTATCGGGACCATCGCATGGCAATGAGTTTTTCCTTGATTGCCATGTGTGTTTCGGGAACCCGGATTCTTGATCCGAGATGCACCGAGAAAACGTACCCTGGGTTCTTTGAGGATTTCGGGCAGTTGATAGGAAAGATTCCTGAGTACGGTTACGAGTCGGGAGATTCCATGAAAAAAGGGACCTAGTTAAGGTCCCTTTTTAATCGAACTCTTAGCGTTGGAACACCGGGTTGGGTGTGCCAGCGATACTCAGCAAAGTCGTTTGGGAGATTACTGAGTCGTTTGGGAGATTACTGAGTCGTTTGGGAGATTACTGAGTCGTTTGGGAGATTACTGAGTCGTTTGGGAATTTACTCAGGTTGAGCGGATTCGCCAGGGGACTTGAGCAAGGCTGATTCGCCCGTGGAGCGGATGGTGTCGCCGGGGCTGGCGGTCGTTGCCGCTGTATTTTCGGCAGCTCGTTGAGCCAATGCGGTGACTCGGAGTGCGTTCTGGATTTCCACGCGATTGAAGTAGTATTCGATACCGGTGTATTCCGAGATCATCCGAGGCTTACTGGTGAGTTCTTCCCAGGTTAGTCCGTTCGCGATGTGCCACGCGGCAGCTTGGGCTGTGTTTTGAGGAACATCGCCACGCGCGACTGCTTTGCAAAGCTCGGCGATTTCAGGAGCCGCGTTCACTTCGGACAATCGAACGACGCGGTACTTCATACGAGGGTTAGGATCGGGTTTGCCGTGCTCGAGGCAGAGCGTTGCAACGGTCATGCGACGAGGACGATCGGGTTCGACACGCATCATGCCACCCATCCCCATGCCGCCACCGCCCATACCACCCATTCCGCCGCCGCCCATGCCGCCCATGCCGCCGCCCATGCCACCCATTCCGCCGCCGCCGCCCATGCCGCCGCCCATGCCTTGACCGCCGCCGCCCATGCCGCCGCCACCCATGCCTCCGCCGCCCATGCCACCCATACCGCCGCCGCCCATACCACCCATTCCGCCGCCGCCCATGCCCATACCACCACCCATGCCTTGGGCTACAACAGGAACGGCACCAAACGTTTCAGGAAGCATGATGTCAATAGGCTCGTTGCCTTTGTTTCGGAAGATGAGGTTGGCTTCCGTGGAGTCTTTTCCGATGTAGTCGACCGTGATCAACCCATCGTCCATGGCTGCGAACATTTCGACGCGTTTGGGGGTGGCTTTGGTCGGATTGGTACCGGCAAGCTTCCCTTTCTTTTGGGTGACCTGAGCGCGGGTGTTGGATTTGGTTGTCCCGTCGTTGCCGTTGGCTTCGTCCGCCGTAACTTGGACAGCGATAGCGCCCACGATAGTCATGGACATGGCGAAATTGCGAAGAAATCGTTTCATCGGAATGAACCCTGTGATTGTGAACATCGAATCGACTTGGGGACTAGAAAACGCATTGGTGAGCCTAGAGGCTCTGACAACCCGACAGGGCTTCCCTACGGGTTACCCTCTGGGGCGACCGATTCCATCGCCTCAGTCCTATCGCTTGAACAAGTATAGCAACTGCCATGCCGGATGGAAAAAACGCATTCTCAACTTCCTAAACTAATCCGTCCGGATGGAAAATCCAACGTAAAACCGGCCGAAAAATCCCCCTGCGGCACGTTGTAAACGTCAAAATCGGCCTGCTGAGGGGTTTCCGAGGGGGAGTCGCGTTGCAGAAATGTTGCGGTTTGCTACTCTCTGGTGTTCAAGAACGCGTTTGTTTCGCGGAACGTATCCACAACTCTCCATCCATCAGGTAGGGAATCTGTCTATGTCTATGTATGTCGGCGAAGCCTTGGTCGGCGAAGGTAACGAAATTGCTCACATCGACTTGATGATCGGCAGCAAAGATGGCCCGGTCGGTGTTGCATTTGCAAACGCCTTGGCAACCCAAAGCAGCGGTCACAGCAATTTGCTCGCAGTGCTCGCGCCAAACGTGGCCGTAAAGCCAGCTACGGTCATGATCACCAAGGTAACGATCAAGGGGATGAAGCAAGCTGTTCAAATGTTTGGACCTGCCCAAGCTGCTGTTGCGAAGGCTGTTGCGGACAGCGTCGCTAGCGGAGTGATTCCAAAGGACCAAGCGGAAAACCTCGTCGTTGTTTGCGGTGTCTTTATCCATCCAGCAGCAGCCGACGATCGCAAAATCTATGAGTACAACCACAAGGCAACAGTGGATGCGATCGCCAACGCGATGAAGGGATTGCCGACCGCTGATGAAATGATCGCTAAGAAGGACTCGGCAGCGCATCCATTCCGGGGCTTCTAGTCTTTCGGAATCGCCGATATTGGTCGCTTTTCACGTCTGTTGCATTGAGCCGTCGGTAATGTTGGCGGCTTGATCACGACGGGAATGGGAGACTCGGAGGTCCAGGTTTGTTCACCAAGTGACGCCTGGGCCTTTTTTGTTGCCCTCACGGCATTGCACGGGACCTTGGCGAGAACCGTGGGTGTCTCTTCGATGACATATCCTCTTAGTTGACTATTGAGGAGAGGTGGTTCGCGTGGATCGAACGAGTGTCTCTGGAAAACCGTTGGTTACCTTGTGGCATTTCGGATTGGTCTCGTTGATGGTTTGCATGATCGGGAATTGCCTCGTTCCGCCGTTGGTATCGGATATATGGGTGCGTGATTCGGACGTGGGCTTGTGGTTTTGTGGCGGGGTTTTCCTGAGCCAATTGTCGGTTCCTGGCTGGCTTAGTTTATGGAAAGTCGGTTCGCCGGAGCATCGATTTCTAGTGGCAGCTGCAATGACGCTGTGCTGCATCGGATCGGCATGGATCGGTTTTCTGATCTCGGGTCCTGCGAGTCAAGATGATGCCATCGCCTTCATGGTTTCTGTCTTTGTACCTCCGTTTGTCTTTTGGGGGTTGGATTATTGGGTGGGGTGTATTACGGGTTTTTCGTTTGTGGTTCAGTCCCGTATTGCAAGCACCCCTGGGCTGCCGGTGCAGTGGGAGCAGGATAAATCTAAGGTTGCAGTCGTCGATGGAGGCGGGGCTTCGCATGCGGACTCTGGCATGCATGCGGACGGGGTAGATAGCGAGAAAGATGGTGTCGGGGATGGATTCCGATTCCGTCTACGGTCATTGTTCGCTTGGATCACCTTGGTGGCGATCGGAGTGGCCATATGGAAGTCGGCAGCGAGCATGAATGCGATTGCGTTTCGCGATATCCGAGGATTCTTGATGGAACCGCCGCTCCATTCCTTGGTTCGTCTCGTTTTTTTGGTCACCGTGCATGGCTTGGTAATCATCGCGACGCTGAAGCCTGGTGCTCGTTGGGCTTGGTGGGTTTTGATTCCTGGATTTGCGGGTGGGCTCGAAGGAATACGTCGTCACTTTTCCGGTTTTAGCAGTACCTTTGGTTATCTGGAATGGGATTTTGCGATGCTGTCGCTAGGGTTTGTGGTTGGGCAAATACTGCTCGGGCTATCCATTCGTTGGATGGGGTGGGTAGGAGTCAGGGAGCGAGGTTGAGTTCGCAATTCGGGTCCGGTCGGATATATTCGTCAGGAATGCGGTCAGAACCACGGCGTGGGTCGCCAATGAAACCGAGCCTTATCGAGCGAATATGTCCTTTCTTAAAGACCTAAAAATTTTGTACCACTTGGTTCTCCGACCTGTGCGAGGCAAGGACCATGCGCAGCGGATGGAGAATTTTTATGCTGGACAGGCCTCCCATTATGATGACTTCAGGAAGCGATTGCTCCAAGGTCGGGAGCTGGTTTACGAGACACTTGGAAAGACCGGTGAGGGCACCTGGGTTGATTTCGGGGGAGGGACCGGGGCCAATCTCGAGTTCGTGGGAGAGCCGCTCCGCAAGTTTCAGCATGTATATGTCGTGGACCTTGCGACCAGTTTGCTGGACGTTGTGCAGCAACGCGTTTCGAAGAATGGTTGGTCCAATGTTGCCGCGGTTACGGCCGACGCAACCACGTGGACGCCCCCTGAGGGTAGTGCCGACGTGGTGACGTTTTCGTATTCATTAACGATGATTCCAGATTGGTTCGCGGCGATCGATAATGCTTTGCGAATCTTGAAACCGGGTGGAAGGATTGGGGTTATCGATTTTTATGTCTCCAGAAAATACCCTGCGGCAACGCTAAAAAAGCATGGGTGGGGCACGCGGTCCTTTTGGCCGGTCTGGTTTTCGAGCGATAACGTCTTCCCAAATCCCGATCATTTGCCCTACTTGCAGCGCCACTTCGAGACGGTCATGCTGGAGGAGCAGAGGGCTAAGGTTCCTTATATTCCTTTGATCCGTACTCCCTTTTATCAGTTCCTAGGGCGAAAGCCTTTGTCTGCCTTGCGGTAATGCTGCGCCGCGTTACCCATGCAACGTACCCATAGATTATCTTTTCGTGGCTGGGATTTACGTTGCGCGTCGATCTGGAGCAAGAGCACAGTAGAGCAAGAACACAGTAGAGCAAGAGCACAGTAGAGCAAGAACACAGTAGAGCAAGAGCACAGTAGAGCAAGAGCACAGGGAAATCGAAAATGCCGTTCGAGTTTGTTTGCCCATTTTGCTTGAACCGTACGAAGGTGGGTGACGAGTACTTGGGCCAGGGTGGGCCATGTGCGAATTGTGGCCGGCATGTTGTGATGCCGACACGCGATGCACGCGGCGCGTTGGTGGCATCCATTCAGACGGGAGTTCCTGTTCCTACCAAGGAGAAGGTCGATGCTGGCCCGTATCCCAAGTACCTCAAGCTCGCGATTGCCCTGTCGGTATTGACGCTGATGGTGATCACAGGTGTTCTCGTTGGTGTTTTCGTGGTGCCGTGGTTTCGAAGCGCGATTGCAGAAGCGTCGCAGCGACGGGATTTGAACAACATGCAGCAAATTGCAGAAGCCTTGAACGCGTATTCTGCTCGTTATGGTACTTATCCAACGCCTGCGGTCACCGACGCGAATGGAGTCAAACTGTATTCATGGCGAGTTCTAATTCTTCCATTCCTCGGGTATGAGTCGGAGTATGAATTATTTCAAAAGGATCAGGCGTGGGATAGTCCCGCGAACGCGTCGCTGATCTCGCGAATGCCCCCTGTTTTCGCAAGCGATAACTCCAGCGATGCTTTGGCGAATTTCGAATCCAACTACAGTCTGATATTGGGGGCCGGGACTTTGTTTCCCCCCCAAGGGCCCTTGGGGAAAGCGGATGCAAAAGACAAGCCCACGATCCTGGTTGTGGAGACTCGAAATAGTGGAGCCTCATGGACGCAACCGGGCGACATCGACATTTCACTTTATGGCCTTAAGGTCGCACAGAAACCGATGCAATCGATCGGTGGCTTGCACGGCGATGTGGTGTTGGCGGTCGACAGCGACGAGAATGAATTGAAGCTCCCTATGTCTACGCCCCAAAGTGTCCTTGATGCTTTGGTGACTGCGAATGGAGGAGAGAGTATTCAGCCAGGGGCGTGGAAGTCCGGTGCCGCAGCTGGGAAAACTACTGGAGGGAAGTAGTCGCAAGACGCCGCGGTTTGCGGGTTGCCCAGGTGCAATGCCATCAAATGGGAGGTTTATGGAGTTTCCGGAATCTCGATAAAATGGCGGAACTGGAGTTGACGGTCCCCCCAGGCGTTGGGCATACTCTTTGCCCGAGCTATGGATGGCTCGGCGCTGGACGCGGACGGACCCAATTCTGCACCCAATCCAGCAAACCTATTTACCGCATACCTGCCCATAAGTTCCGCTGCAGTCTTGAAAGGTTGTTCTGGCTTGAGAGGCTGCTCAGGCTTTTGGCAGGGAGGATGTTCACCAAAGCCATAGTGTGGTGAGTCGACGCGCCTTCGTTTCCGAAGATTTTTGCGATCGCTGGCTTTCAGAAGATTTCATTTCCCGACAGGTTGGTATCCCAACGTTGTTTTGGAGTCATGGGTCCTTTTGAAGCTGAGTTATTGAAAGCGATGACTCCCGAAAGAAAATGGCAACCGGTTGACGTCTCACGGGTATAATCCTGTCGCCGCTGGTTTACGGTTGCAACGCCGCAGATGAGCGCTGAGGGGCTTGGGACGAAGCGAACTAATATCAAATCGCAAATTCGCAGTAAACCCAAATTTTTAGGAGACCACGTGGTAATCCACTTCGACAACGCTACGAAAGATCGCGTTCGCCTTGCGGTCAACATTGTCGATGTTGTCGGCAGCTATTTAGAGCTGCGCCGGCAGGGGCGTGGTTTTGTGGCGAGGTGCCCTTGGCACGATGATCGGCATCCGAGCATGCAGGTCAATCCTGATCGGCAGAGTTGGAAGTGCTGGGTATGCGATTTGGGTGGTGATGTTTTTAGCTTTTTGATGCAGAAGGAAGGTGTGACATTTCCTGAAGCGCTTCGGATGTTGGCGGATCGAGCCGGGATCACGCTTGAGGAGAGGAAAGGTAAAGGGAGCCGGGACACGGGTGAGGACAAGCGTGGTCTGTACCTTGCGATGCAGTGGGCTGTTGCCGAGTACCATCGGAGCTTTGTCGAGTCGTCCGAGGCCGCTGCCGCTCGAGAATACATTAAGGAGCGCGGTATCGAGTCAAGAATGATTGAAAAGTTTCAGCTCGGTTTTGCTCCCGAGTCGTGGTCGTGGTTGCTCGATCGTGGGGCGAGTGCTGGTCAGTTGATGGAGCACTTGGAATCCGTGGGTTTGGCGGCTCGCAGTGAACGAGGGACGCGGTTCGACCGTTTTCGCGGGCGAGTCATCTTCCCGATCAATGATCCACAGGGGCGGCCGATAGCGGTCGGCGGACGGATCTTGCCAGGTGCGACCAACGAAGGCGCAAAGTACATCAATTGCAATGAGACGAGGCTGTACCACAAAAACCAGACCCTCTATGCCCTAGATCATGCTCGGGACACGATGAGCAAGACGCGGCAGGCGATCGTGATGGAGGGTTACACCGACGTCATCATGGCCTTTCAGCATGGAATAACGAACACGGTTGCATGTTGCGGCACTGCGCTGGGTGAAAATCATATAAAGTTACTTAAGCGTTATTGCGATTCGGTAGTGCTGCTCCTCGATGGAGACGAAGCGGGGCAGCGTCGTACCAGTGAAATTCTCGAGCTGTTCATTGCGGCGCAGATGGATTTGCGAATCCTCACGTTGCCAGATGGCTTGGACCCTTGCGATTATTTGCTCCGATTTGGTGGTGAAAACCTGAAGGGGTTGATTGCGGGTGCCATCGACGCATTGGAGCATAAGATTCGAACGGTTTGCAAAGGCTTTGATCCGTTGCTCGATACGCATCGCGCTAACGTAGCTCTCGAAGACATCCTTTCCTCGCTGGCACGCGTGTCCCAACAGGGGTTGCTGGAGAATGATGGGGCACGGCTACGTCAGGACCAGATTTTGGTTCGGTTGGGGCGGCAGTTCGGGATTGAGCAAACGGAAATTCGGTTGAGGCTCGACGCTATTCGCCAGCGTGCTAAACAAATTGAGCAATTTAGAAGGCAAGCTCAAGCTAGCCAGGGTGGGGCTTCGACGCAGCCTGCATTAGGAGCTTCCGGTTCCAATTCTGCGCCACAGCGCTCTCAGCGTGGCCCAGACACAATCAACAGTATTCCTCCGGGTTCGGTGTCCGACGTCGCATCGTTAGATTATCGGTATAGCGAATTGCTCCCAGTCGAATGTGAATTGCTCGAGATCCTCGTACTGCATCCAGAGTTGGTCTCCTTCGCAATTGAGCGATTCCCTGTGGAAAATCTTCAAAGTTCAACCGCAAAGTATGTATTTCAACTCTATTTGGATTTAGAGTTGGACGGTCATCCGCTCGATTTTCCGAGCGTGATGTCCGCGACCGAGGAGCCACGACTAAAGAGTCTGCTAGTCAGTTTGGAAGATCAGGCGGCGAGGAAGGCTGCAAAATCAACCATGACAGCAGAAGAACGATTACATTCCTTGTGCGAGCATTTGGGGAATCAAGAAGATGTCGCCCATCATCGCTCGCGGCTTCGAACGCTCGAGAAGAAGGATCTCGACCCGCAATCGGAGTTGGAACTGCTGCAAAGCGTTCTGCAGGATGCCAAAATCCGTCACGGAATTGTCCGTATGGAAGAATGATTTTTCGAGTTGTTGACCCAGCGGTACCGCATTGGATGTGAGTGCCGTCAACGCTCATTGCACTGTTGTCAAAAGGAGTTGAACACGTGGAATTGCAATCTCTAGATCTGCAGCAATTGGTCGCGCTCGGCCGTCAGCAAGGTTACGTGACGTACGAACAGGTCAGCGGCTATTTGCCCGATGAAGCCAACACCGCGGAGCAATTGGACGAGATGCTCGTGGCGCTCGAACAGGCCGGCGTTGAAATCATCGACCAAGCGGATATTGCACAGGCCCCCAATCTCCGAATTTTTCGTGGCGGCGATGCCGATTCCGCGATGGATGATTCGGAAAATGCGATGGATGCATCTGCCGCGCCCCTTACCACCAGTGAGAACAGTCGGCTCACCAACGACCCGATTCGGCTTTATTTGAGCCAAATGTGTGAGATTCCCTTGCTGAGCCGAGAGCAAGAGATCTCGTTGGCGAAGAAGATTGAAATCACTCGCCGAAAGTTCCGTCGAGCGGTCCTCGGAAACGATTTTGCTCTCCGGCACACGGTAGAGATTCTGCGCAAGGTTGCTGCAGGAATTCTACCCTTCGATCGTACTATTAAGGTTTCATTGACCGAGCGATTGACCAAGGAGCAGGTCAGCGCGCGGATGCCGCACAACCTGAGAACGCTCGATATGCTCATGGATGAGAATCGACGGGACTTTCAAGCCATTGTGCGAAAGAGCACTTCGGAAGCGGATCGAAACGCGGCTCGAAGAAGTTATCAGCGACGACGCTTGAAGTCGCTCGTGCTCGTCGAGGAATTGTCGCTTCGGTCTCGTCGCGTCATTCCTTTGATGCGACAACTGGAACAGTACTCGCAGCGCATGGATTTCTTGCAGGCTCGAATCGCATACCTGCAACAGACGCAATCCAACCCCACGGAGTTGAACCGATTTCGCTCCGAATTGCGTCACTTGATCATGACAACGCAAGAGAGTCCTCGTTCTCTTCGAGCCCGCGTCGAAGAGTTCCGACGAAACTTCAAAGAATACGAAGCGGTCAAGCGACAGTTGTCGAGCGGAAATCTACGACTGGTTGTTTCCATCGCAAAGAAATACCGCAACCGAGGTTTGAGTTTCTTGGATCTGATTCAAGAAGGCAACACGGGCCTTATGCGAGCTGTGGATAAGTACGAGTATCGACGCGGATTCAAGTTCTCAACCTATGCGACATGGTGGATTCGGCAAGCGATCACAAGGGCGATCGCAGACCAAGCTCGCACGATCCGTATTCCAGTTCACATGATCGATGTTCTATCGAAGTTGCGGAATATTCAAAAGCGACTAACGCAGCAGCTTCGGCGGGAACCGAGCGTGCATGAAATCGCTGAGGTGGCGGAAATCAACGTTGAGGAGGTGCAACGCGTGCTCGATATCGGTCGGCATCCAATCAGTTTGGACCGTCCGGTCGGCGAAGGGGAAGACAACGCGTTCGGCGAATTTATCGAAGACCCGTCGAGCGATAATCCAGTTCGCAATGCCGGGAACGGTGTGCTGCGCGATCGAATCGATTCCTTGCTGAAAACATTGACGTACCGAGAGCGTGAAATCATCCGTTTACGTTACGGGCTAACCGACGGCTATTCCTACACATTGGAAGAAGTTGGGCGGATCTTCAAGGTTACCCGGGAGCGAGTGCGGCAGATCGAAGCCAAAGCCGTTGCGAAACTCCAAAATCCTGTTCGAGCCAAAATGCTCGAAGGGTTCCTGAAGCAGGCTGCATAAGCTTTGTGGATAGAGAGCATCGGAGGGTAACGGCTGATAGTCGTATCTTCCGTTGCGTCGCTCTGAAGCGTATCTTATGAGATAGAAACCGGTCGCAGATTCGGCGACCGGTTTCTCAATATTATGGCTACCTGCCCTGTGCACCTTGATCCGACATTTGGATTCGAAATGACTGACGTACCCTTCCGAGTCGAGTTTGCTCCTCGCGTTCACCGGCTTCCACCTTACCTTTTTGGTCGTATCAATGGGCTGTTGTATCAAAAGCGGCGAGCGGGGCAGGATGTCATCGACTTGGGGATGGGGAATCCGTCCGACCCACCCGATCCGATGGTGATCGAAAAGCTGTCCGAGGCTGCGCATGATGTTCGGAACCATGGGTACTCCAAGAGCAACGGGATTTTAAATCTTCGCCGTGAATTGACCAGCAAGTATTTGCGCAAGTATGGAGTCCGTCTGGACCCCGAGACAGAGACGATTACTTGCTTGGGCTCGAAAGAGGGATTCTCACACATGCTTTTGGCGTTGATGGGAGCCGGTGACACGGCGATCATTCCTGCGCCATTTTTCCCTGTGCACATGTATGGGGTTATTTTGGCATCGGGAAACGTTGTGTCGCTTGATGTGGCGAATACAGAGAAGTACCTGTCGAATATTGCGTACACCTGCGAGCATTTTTATCCGCGACCGAAACTTCTGATCATCAATTACCCTCACAATCCATCCACGGTCACGGTGGAACCGGAGTTCTTCGTCGATGTCGTGAAGTTGGCCAAGCGTTACGGGTTGATGGTTATCAGCGACTTTGCGTACGCTGATGTCGCTTACGATGGATATGTACCACCCTCCTTTTTGTCGGCACCTGGAGCTAAGGATGTCGGGGTTGAGTTTACGACGATGAGCAAAGGGTACAACATGGCTGGCTGGCGCGTTGGTTTTTGCTCGGGCAATTCCGAAATGATCCGTGGGTTGGCGACGATTAAGGGGTACTACGACTATGGGATGTTTCAAGCGATTCAGATCGCGGCGATTGTTGCCTTGCGAGACACAGAAGCAACGGTTGAGAAGCAGAGTTTGATCTATCAAGGTCGGCGCGATGTGCTGATCGAAGGGCTGCACCGCTTGGGCTGGGAAGCGGCGGTGCCGCGCGCGGGCATGTTTGTCTGGGCAAAAATACCTGAGCCATGGGCGTCGCAGATGAACTCCATCGATTTTGCAATGCATTTGTTGGAACAAGGCAACGTGGCGGTTAGTCCAGGCGGTGGATTTGGTCCCGCGGGCGAAGGGTATCTGCGGATGTCCTTGGTCGAGAATGAAGCTCGGTTACGGCAGGCCGTACGGCAGATCGCAGCGTGTCTCGACAAGAAATCCACCCCTCAATTTCAGTCCGTCTCGTAGATGACAGTCGGTGTAGCATGAAAACCAAAGTTCAGATTTCGTTGGATTTGACCAATCTCGATGAGGCGTTGGCGACGGCCGAGCAAGCCATGAAAGTTGGGATCGACTGGCTCGAGGCGGGCACGCCATTGATCCTCGCGGAGGGTTTGCGAGCTATCCGCGGATTGCGCGAGCGGTTTCCGAATACCCCCATCGTCGCCGATCTGAAAACCATGGACGGAGGTTACCTTGAAGCTGAGATGATGGCCAAGGCGGGTGCGACGCATGTCGTTGTGATGGCCCGGGCACATGAAGAGACGATCAAATGCGTTGTGAAGGCCGGGAGGGATTACGGGATCGGAGTCATGGGAGACAATCTCGGTTACGTCTCGATGGTCGATGGAGCCAAGCGGCTTGAGGAACTCGGCTGCGGTTACATCATCCATCACATCGGCTACGACGAGCGACGAGGGATTGCTGCCGCAGGAAAACGCCCACCGAATCCGTTGGATGAGCTTCGGCAGATTGTTGACGCCGTATCCGTTCCCGTTCAAGCGGTCGGAGGGCTGTCGCTCGAGCAAGCCATCAGCACCCCGAGTTATGGAGCTCCCTTAGTTGTGATCGGAGCTCCTCTCGTGATCGACAGCGATCGATTCGCTCAAGCCTCCAACGATCCGATGGCGGTCCTAAAGCGGATCTGCGATGAGGTCCATGCGTATGGCGATGTACCGGTGAAGTGCGAGTCGAGGGCCTAACCCGTTAGGGCTTGATTGGCGATTCCGCGCGATAACAGACGTACGGTTTATCGCAGTACTTCCAAAAGATTACTGCGATCATCGGTCCAGATAACGAATCGAGACTGTGGTTTCGCGCTTTGTACCTTTGGATCGAGTCTTGCGATAACGGACGGATCTCGCGATAGAATCGCCCACGTTGAGTCTTGTGCATTATCCGTGTTTCCCTTGTTCTCAATAACGATCAGTTCCATACCTGCTCGATGTGCAAGGCCTGCGACGATCGGACGAAGATCGAAGTAGAGGTTGGATATGTGGATCGCTAATACACCTCGATCTTTGAGGTGTCGCTGATAGGTGTCGATCGCTTCGCTGGTGAGCAGGTGAACGGGGATCGCATCGCCGCTGAAAGCATCCAAGACCAAGCAATCGAAATCTTGGTCTGGTTCTCGTTCTAAGAGGAGTCTCGCATCGCCGACGATGGTTTCTGTCGTCGCTGGGCATCCTGGTAGATAATGGAAATAGCGATTCGCCAAATCGATGACGTCCGGATTGATTTCGTAGAACCGAAATGTATCTCCGGGTTGTCCGTAGGCTGCGAGTGTTCCAGCCCCCAATCCCACAACACCAATCTTTCGACAGGTATTGTTCATGGATAGAAGCAATTGTCCGACCCCGGAACTGCGTGAATAGTAGGTGGTCGGGGTTGTGTTAAGTTCAGGGTTGAGGAATTGGCTACCATGGACAATTCGACCATGAACTAGGTTGCGGATCGGTTGTTGTGTTTTAGGATCCGAGGTCTCAACCACGGTGAGTACGCCGAAAAAATTTCTCGTCTCTTTGAGTGTGCCAGGTCGATGGCTCGACCAAGACACCGCTGTGACGGTGATGCATACCGCCGATGTTACAATCGCTAATCGCACGGGGAGAGAGAAACGCTCCTTCCATGCCTGCGACTCATCGAGATAGGTCCAGACGAAGATAGCGATGACGCTCAGCAACCCAAACTGCCATTCGAGGAATGTCCGAAAGATGCTCGGCGCGATGATGCCGACCAGGATTCCACCGAAAGCGCCGCCAGCAGCGATGGTGATGTAGAACCGAGTGAGTTCGTTGGCTGAGGGGCGACGTTGGTACAACTCGCCGTGACAAACCATGCACGAGAAGAAGAGTCCGGAGAAATATGCGGAGACTTCAACCCACAAATCGACTTCGAGATTCAGTCCTTTGATAGCGAATAGAGCGATAAAGCTGATGCATCCCAGCATGATGTACGCTCGGCGTTGGTACCAGCGTTCGTGTTCAAAGGCGAGGATGAATGTGACGAGGTAGATCGCTAGCGGGAGCACCCACAGGAAGGGAACGACCGCCGTATCCATGCAGACTTGATTGGTGGTGGCCAGGAGGAGAACCGAAGCGATGGCAGCTAGAACAAACCAGCCAGCTTGGGTCGAGAATGGAGCGCGGGTTAGGCATTGTTCATGGTTGGTTGGAAGTGCTCTTTGATCCAACCTGCGCTCGCTGCGGGAAACCAGGTAAGAAATGATCCCACAGAGCAATGCGTAGAGGATAAAGGATGAGGACCACAAAACGGATTGCTGGTAGGACGATAGGTTGGGTTCGACTAGGAAAGGAAACGAGAGCAAGGCTAGTAGCGAGCCGAAATTCGACAGGGAGTAAAGTCGATACGGTTGGTCGATACAGCGGGTCTGTCCTAGCCAGGACTGCAACAGGGGGCCGGTTGAAGAGAGCATGAAGTATGGTGCCCCCACTTTGGCCAGCAGCAGCAGGATGATCGAAAGGCTCGGGGATTCATCGCCCGTCGGTTTCCAGGAAACGTCTGGCGCGATGGGTAGGGTGCAAGCGGCCAGGATCAACAGGCCCGCGTGGATGGTTGCTTGGGCTCGAAGCCCGAATAGGCTGGAGAGGATATGCGCATAAGCGTAACCTCCGAAGAGGAGCAATTGGAACACCAGCATGCAGGTGGTCCAAACTCCGGGGCTACCGCCAAACCAAGGCAAAATGTACTTGCCCATGATAGGTTGGACTTGGAAGAGCAAGAAGGCACCCAGAAAAATCGTAGAGGCAACTATCGCAATTCTGAGGTTGCGGGTGTTGGTTTCTGAAGTGAGTTTGTCGGTGGAGGATTGAGGATTCATCGTGGTCCTTGTAGCGACGAGCACGCAGATACGTTACTTTGGCTGAAAACGGTACCACCTTGGAGGAGATGTGCCCCGAGTGGTCAAGCACGTTGATTCGCATTTTTTTCCGAACGGGAAAGATCTAACGGTTATGTCGGTTGTTCCTTCGGCTTCGGAAGCGGTTCACTTATGTGATCGAATCCCTTGGATACCCCAGGTCGTATTGTGCGAGATAGCATCGTGTTTTGTCTTGAATTGTTATCGGTGAGTAGAGCGAACGATGGGTAATTTTTCCGTGCTTCGATTTCTAACTAGGCGATCCTTGGATCGGAGAGCGAGCGTGGGGAGTATGCGGCTTCCCCGGTACGTGTCGATGCCTAGAGCGTCGATGATGTTGGGCGTAGCCCTAGTTTGCTTGGGGCCGGGGATGGCATGGGGCAGCGACCCTCACGGCCATCCTCAGAGTGAACCCCAGAGTAAGCCCCAGAGTAAGCCCCAGAGTAAGCCCCAGAGTAAGCCTCCAAGCGAGCGCCGAGGGCCTAATGTCGTTGTGTTCTTGATCGACGATATGGGGGTCATGGATACATCGGTACCATTCTTACTGGATGGGGAGGGCAAGCCTGTTCGCTATCCGCTCAACGAGAAGTACCGAACGCCCAACATGGAGCGGTTGGCGGCGCAAGGGATTCGATTTAGTCAGTTCTACGCCATGAGCGTTTGTTCCCCTTCGCGGATATCGATCATGACGGGGCAGAATGGTGCGCGGCATCGGACGACGAATTGGATCAATCCCGATGCAAACAATGCTGGGCCGAATGGTCCTCCTGATTGGAACTGGCGAGGTTTAACGGGAGAAAGTTTGACGCTCGCGCGAGTGCTCCAAGCGAATGGATATCGGACAATTCACATTGGGAAAGGGCATTTTGGGCCGCGGGGGACGGATGGTGAGAGTCCATTGAATTTGGGGTTCGATATCAACGTCGGTGGTTCATCGATTGGGCAACCGGGAAGCTATTTCGGCGAGAAAAACTATGGAGCGAGTGGACCGAAAGCGACTCATGCGGTTCCTGGGTTGGATGCTTATTTTGGCGAAGAGATGTTCCTAACCGAAGCATTGACACTCGAGGCCAAACGGCATGTCGCAGAGGCGGTTCGGGAGGAGAAGCCATTCTTTCTGAATTTCTGCCATTACGCGGTGCATGCTCCATTCCAGCAGGATCCTCGATACCAGAGTGAAGGTGTTTGGCCGAGCAAAGATGCTGCAGCGTTCGCATCGCTGGTGGAGGGGGTCGATAAGTCGCTTGGGGATATGCTCAAGACCTTAGAGGAATTGGGGGTGGCGGAGGAAACGCTTGTGTTCTTCCTAGGGGATAACGGTTCCGATGCGCCGTTGGGTGGAGCCCATGAGGTTGCGTGTGCTGCTCCATTACGGGGTAGGAAAGGTTCGCACTACGAAGGTGGAATGCGGGTCCCTTTTATTGCAGCGTGGGCTAAGCCGACCGGCGACAATGAAATGCAGAGCACTCTACCGATCGCCAAGGGGGCGGTTCAAACGCAGATGGCGGCTGTTTATGATCTCTTTCCAACGATCCTCGAACAATCAGGGATTGGGCTGCCAGAGGCTCATGCTTTGGACGGGCAATCGTTAGCATCTTTACTGCGTGGTGGACCGGATCCAATCCATCGTTCCGATTTCCTGATGCACTATCCTCACTCGCCCCATCGGAGCGATTACTTCACGGTTTACCGGCAAGGGGATTGGAAGTTGATCTACCACTACCTGCCAACGCCAAAGGGTGGGGGGAAACACTACCAATTGTTTGACTTGAGTCGGGATCCCTTCGAGCAGAGCGATTTGGCGATGGTGGAGCCGGACAAGCTGCGTTTGATGGTGGGATTGATGAAGACGCGGCTGAACGAAGAGTCTGCACAATTACCTGTAGACCGAGGTAGTGGGGAACTATTGGTTCCGCGGTTGCCGAATGAGTGAGCGAACGAAAGGGTGCTGCCGAAGAGCCGGCTACGAGTCGCAGAGCGCCCGGCTGGGGTTTGGTTCTTTCAGCAGGTCGCTAATCGTGGTTCCCCCGAGGGATTTTTCCATGTGTTGGATGCTGTCATCCACTCGACTGTGGAGAGAGCAAAGTCGCTTGCCATGCGACTTGAGTCCCAACGGGCAGAAATCGATTCGCTTGATAGGATCCACTGCGTTGATGACGTCGAGGATTGTTAAGACTTCCGCGGAATGGGTCAAGGAAACGCCACCACCGATCCCACGTTGGAGAGATACGAGTTCCTTGCGTTGCAGTTCCTGGAGAATCTTGGAGAGATAAGCGACAGGAACTTTGGTCTTCTCCGCGATAACCGAGGTCTTTTGCGGTGTGCCTTCGTTGAGGGCAAGATGAGCCACTGCACGCAGTGCGTACTCGACGGTCTGTGAAAACATGGATGAGAGAAAGTGTGTGTGGAACCGGAGCGTGCAAAGGGTTGATCGCGATAGTTTAGCTTACCGGAACAAACTTTGACGGGGGAGAGGGGCGGCCGAAGTAATAGCCTTGAGCGAGGGTGAAACCTAACTGGGCGCACACCTTCGCTTCGGCTTCTGTTTCGATCCCCTCTGCGAGGGCTTTTACACCTAGATCGAGAACAATTTGGACGAGGGAGCGGAGGACCTTAATCCTCTCGAGGGGGGCTTTGTCGATGTCTCGGATGAGTCCCATGTCGAATTTTAGAACATCAGGTGGGGCGCTGCAGAGTTCGGCGAGTCGATTTTGACCGGCCCCGAAGTCATCGTAAGCGATTTGGATAGAGAGTGCTCGAAGTTCTTTACGGAGCTCGAACATCTCTTGGGGCTGTGTGATCGCTGCTTCGTGAATCTCGAGGGTGATTGGAATATTGGGTGCTAATTCCCGGACTTGGACCATCGAATCGATGAGCCCTGTGCGAGAGAGTTCGAGGGGGTGGGTATTGACGTAGAGTGCAGCGGGTTGCGGGAGAGACAATCCTTCCCGGATACCTTCCCAGCGTAGCATTTGGCTCAGTTCCACTTCCATGCTCAGTTTTGAGGCGGCTCCGAAGAGAGCGGCAGAGGTTTCGAGGCCGTACATCCGACTTCGAGCAAGAATCTCATAGCCGAGGGTCTTGGAATCGGAGAGGCGGATAATAGGCTGGAAGAATGGAGTTACCAATCGCTTTTCCATCAAGCGGTCGAATTGAACCAACGCGAGGGCTTGATCGCATAGGTCTTCACATACGGTATTGATGGCAGACGCGTGGGAGTCTTTTTTCAGGCGGAAGGCAAAGTCCGCAAACTGGAGCATATCTTCTTCGTTGAGATCGCATTCCCCCTTGACTCGACGACCGTTGACATAGGTACCGTTGGTACTCTCTCGATCGACCACTACCAGCTTTCCATCGTGAAGAATGAGATCGGCATGATGGCCTGAGACGGTCTTCGACGGGAGTTGCAAGCTACATCCGACTTTACGGCCGATCGAAAAGGGCATTGGATGGATGACGGTCAGGTTGTCGGTGGTTTGTTGGCCGACGCTGGCAAGAATCCAGACCGACCTGTTTTCTCCCACGCTGAATCGCCGGGCAATTGACGACAAAGGAGTTCTCATGGAGGAGGGAGGAGTGCTCATCTCGCCGGACTTCTGTTCAAAAAGGATACAGCATTGGGCTTGGAAGTAGTCGATCGGACATCCTCGCTGTGGAAGCCGACGGACCTTCGCGCATGGGAAACGTAGGTTATGAAATCGGCACAGAAAGGGAGTGAACTGGGATGGCAATCCGATATTTCTCGGAATAAACGGCACGTTAAGTTTGTTCGTGCAGGCTGTTCCTTTCGTAGCCGATTATGAAACCGAGTCGGAGTCGATTCGCAACGATGATCATTTCGATGGTAACGGTTGTACCATCTTTAACGCCGTGCACGGAGGTGCCCATGAGTTCGTTTTTGAACATGCGCGATACGATGGCCTTGGACAATCCTGTGCTGCCAGCGGTCCTCAACACAGATGCGTTTTGGCCCTTTGAGCCGAAGACCCTCGAAGAGTGCGGCGTCTCCGAGATCGTGATCGAATCGATCATGCTGCAGATTTTCTTAAACGTCGGCACCTTGACCGGGAGGAATCTCAGTGACCGGATGAAGATTCCTTTTCCGATCGTTGAGCAGCAGCTGGGGCAGTTGCGGATGCGTCAACTGATCACGCATGCAAGGCCAGCGCCGCTGAATGATTTTTATTACAGCGTCACGGAAAGCGGCCAAAACCGCGCATTCCATTATCAGAAATCGATGTCGTATTCGGGCCCTGTTCCCGTGCCCTTGATGGATTACGTCTTGAGCGTTGAGGCACAAGCTGGGTGTTTTGAGCCGATCACGGAAAACCAGCTTCGCGCTGCGCTGTCCAATGTTACATATGACCCGCAATGGCTCGATTTTCTCGGTCCTGCGGTGAATAGCAATTCGGGGGTGTTTTTGTACGGTCCCCCAGGAAACGGCAAGACCACAATTGCAAAGTGCTTACCAGCGTGCCGTGGACAAGACATCTGGATCCCGCATGCGATTATCGACGACGGGATGATCATCAAATTCTACGATGCGACATATCATGTCGGATCGACCAATAAGTCGACCAATGATCGGGTCATGGCCAATCAGGAACACGATTGTCGATGGGTTCGCGTACGGCGTCCCTCCGTGGTCGTTGGTGGTGAATTGACGATGGACAGTTTAGAAATCCGTCATGATCCTCGGAGCAATACATGCGAAGCCCCATTGCAACTCAAGAGCAATTGCGGATGTTTGCTGATTGATGACTTTGGCCGACAGCGGATTGCTCCCGCGGAACTGCTGAATCGCTGGATCATCCCACTTGAGAATCGCGTTGATTACTTGACGTTACCCACGGGTAAAAAAATCTCGGTTCCGTTTGAGCAGATCGTGTTGTTTTCGACCAATTTGGATCCGGAATCGTTGGTGGATGAAGCGTTCCTGCGACGTGTACCATTTAAGATTCAAATCGCGGATCCAAGCGTCGAAGAGTTTACCGAACTGTTTCGTGCCGCTTGCGAATCGATGGATATCGTCTGGCGGCCCGAGATCATCGATCGAATGATCGACACGCATTATCGGAAATTAGGCAGGTCATTCCGACGTTGCCATGCTCGGGATCTGCTTCATCAAATCCAGTGCTTGGCGGCTTACCGAGGTGAGCGTTGTGAACTGCGAAATGAGTTCATCGATCAAGTTTGCCGGAATTACTTTGGCTCAAACAATGTTTTAGATAAAAGCAATAATAAGGCCGCCGAGCTGGATGAAGCCGGAAATGGTAGAAACGAAAATCCGATCAATTTAGCCGGGGAGGGGACGCAGGTTCTGGCTGCGGTAGCCCCTGTGCCATCGAGTACACCACTCACCAGCGCGCTGAACGTGTCGAGTCGTTCAGGGGTTGGCGGGAATGGAGGCTACAAACCTTCTGCACCGAAACCATCGGTAGCGAGTACACCGTTTGGAATTTCAGAGATTCTCGGTGAGATGGCACCTGAAGGCAAGGTACGTCCCGTTCCTGCTGGGCAAATCCCGCGACCAACCAATACGCAACTTCCACCTGTGTCGCCGAATTCGCCGACTACTAACGATCGCCCAACGAGGTAATTCATGAACAGGTCTCTCATACAACCTGGATACGAACCAATACCTGGGTACATACTCCGGAAGCAGGTAGGCGCTGGGGGATACGGAGAGGTTTGGCTTTCTGATGCTCCCGGTGGATTGCGCAAAGCGATCAAGTTCGTATTTGGTAACGTCGACGATAACCGCGCCACCACGGAACTTAAAAGTCTAAATCGCATCCGTAAGCTCAATCACCCATTTATTCTGTCCCTTGAGCGAGTTGAGATTGTCGAAGGTCAATTAGTCATCGTTACGGAGCTTGCACAAGGTTCCTTGCATGACAAGTACAACGAGTACCGACAAAAGGGGTTTATTGGCATCGCCCGAGATCGATTACTACGCTATCTCGGTGATGCTGCCGACGGATTGGATTTCTTGTGCCAAGAGCATGACTTGCAGCACTTGGACGTGAAACCTGGTAATTTGCTGCTGATCGCGGACCGGGTGAAGGTCGCCGATTTTGGGTTGATCAAGGAATTGGAATCCAATTCCCAGTCCATGATGAGCGGTATGACACCAACCTATGCAGCTCCTGAGTTGTTCGATGGGCGGCCGGGGCGTTATAGCGACCAGTACTCGTTAGCGATCGTTTACCAAGAGCTTTTGACAGGAACGCTACCGTTTCGAGGTAGGACTGCGGCTCAATTGGCGAACGAGCATCTGCACAAAGCGCCAAACCTGGAAGCAGTTCCATTGCTGGAACGACCAATTTTAAGCAAGGCCTTATCAAAAAAGCCACACATGCGTTATGCGGACTGCCGTGAGTTTATTCGCGCCCTTACTGAAACGCGTCAAGAGGTCAAACTGGTATCGCCGGTAGCGGAAAACCAAAGTGCAGCAAGTCCGGCAAGTCCGGCGAATCGGGGTGCGGCTCGGCGATTTTCGGGGCGCAGTCTCCGTCAATCCACAAACGAGCAGATCGCCGAGGAAATGCCGAAATTCGAGAGGGAGATTCGTCCGATCGAATTGCAGACCGCCATGCCACCGATTGGCCCAGATCAGATGCACCGTTCCAAGCGGATCCTCTATTTGGGTGTTGGCGGGACGGGGGGCGTTGCAGTGCAACAGATTGTTGGACGGTGCGAGTATCGGGATTCCGATGAGACTCGTAGGGACGACAAGCGGACACAATGCCTTTATCTGGATACTGACAACAGCGCGATTGAGCGGATACTCGACGCGTCGCAGTCGATCCCATTACCCCATTCTGCGGTACTCCCGGTGAGACTGAACTCATCCCAGTACTATAGTCAATCGACGTCCCCAGACCTGCTCCGAATCAGCCGTCGATGGATCTACAACATACCCAGGTCACAGAAGACCGAAGGGGTGAGACCATTGGGATTGTTGGCGTTTTTAGACCAAGCAAGAACATGTTTCGACAGATTGGTGGACACGATTGATGAGTTGGTAGGGGAAGAGTCGGGGCGGCGGTCGTTGACGGTGTATCTATTTGCATCGGCCCACGGTGGTACGGGAAGTGCCATGGTTTCTGAGTTGGGGTTCATGCTTCGCCAGATTTCCGCGGCGATGGAGATCGACCTTCACATCGAATTACTGCTCCTTTGCGCGGATACATCGCAGCACCACAACGGCGATCTTGCTGCTGCGTCAGCATACTCATGTCTCAAGGAAATCAGCGAGCACTTTGAGTCGGGGGGGCTGCACACCCCGCTCGCTTCGCTTCCAGCATCGATTGCGGTGGATCAACCCCCGTTTGACTATGTCACCTTGGTCCCGGGTGGAGTTCTGGGCGAACAAGGAGATTGGCAATACGGGATTGATCAAGCGGTCGCGTACGCGTGGGGGCAGGATCATACGGATTTAGGCCATCGACTGGCTTGGATGCGATTGAGGGACAAAAAACGGCTCGATCAAGCCAATGATACCCAGGGGCTGCCATGGCTAGGAACGATCGGTTTGTCGTCGCTGGATCTGGCTTCCTTTTCCGATAGCGAGGGCTCTACCAATCGATGTAGCCTTCTTGCAATCCAGGCGTGGACCTCCCTCCTCAATCGAACGATTGCGGATTTAGGAGAGTTGGAGAATAGCCATCCAAGCACCGAGAAAAAGCATGAGCAAACCGATTTGTTTTGGGTTTCGAATCTGTTTAGCGCCTGCGGTTGGGGAACTGATGCTTGGGTCAAGCAGCTGATGGCGACGATCTCCTCCCAAGGTGCAAAGGCGGAGAAGGAAAATCCGAACACTCCGATTTCTGGCGACAAAAAAACTGTCCAGAATTTCTTGGGCTCTCGTATTCTTGAGCAAGAGCAATCGGATCTCGATGCGATCGCCGAAAAGCTCGCGATCGATAACAACGTGGGAACGCAAGCGGTTTGCGATCTTTTAGAATCCTCACGAACGAGATTTTTTCAATGGATTGATCGGAATCTGCTCGGGGATACACACGGATGGATGCATTTTGGCATCATCATAAAGACCGTGCATGAGCGGTTGCTCGAAAATGCGAATCAACTCCTTGGAATCGCTGCCGATCATTGCAGTAAGCACGATCAGGTTCTCGAGACCGCATACGAAGGAAAAGACATTATCTCCCAAGAAGTGGAGTTGAAGCTCGAAGCCCTCGCGCTGGAGGCTCGCATTTACTCGCTCGCTTCTCAAATGCTCAATCGCCTCGCCGGACATGTCAAGTACTTAGGTATATTGTGGGCGAATCACGCGAAACAGCTGTCCAAGGATCTGATGAGTTTGTCGCAACCCATCATGGACAAGATGCAAATCGCGGATAAGGACTTCAATTCGAAAACGCCGGACTTCGCAAAGCTAGGCAAGGACGCTTTTACTCATGCCGCTAGCTCCTACCTGCTCGATCATACCCACATCCGTCTTCTTCACGCATGGAGCATCAAGGAAGAATCAAAACGCTATAAGCGGAGTGAGCGCGTGGAACTGAAGGAATTGTTCCCTTGCGTCAAAGCAATTATTGAGGCGACGCAAAGGCAAAGCCAGTATGTGGAATCCTACAAGGAGGACGGCCCGGAGTCGCCGTCCACGACTCTGTCCTCGATGGGGTCGACGTCCGACGAGGTAAATCCTGCCAAGGGCGATGTCGGTGTGGCCGTGCTTCCATCGCAGAGAGTGGAGGCGAGCCCCAGCATTTTCCGAGTTCGTCGTATTCTTGAAGTCGAGAACGAAGACATCGGCGAGGAGTTCGATCGTGTCCGGTCGAAGCTTCTCGACTACGGTGGGTCGCTGCGCAATGTCTTAATGATTAGCGACGAGTTAAGCCAGTTGCTCCAAGATCGACACTTCAAACAAGCGCACGAAAAGAGTGCGACCGTGATTTCAGACCCCGTTTCAGCTCACTGTACCGTCTTGTCGGTCGGGGAACGGTTGGACCTAGACACGGTTCTCGAGCGGGTCTATCACCCGACTCCAAGCCTTCAGGAATTGGCCAATCGGATTAGTTGTCGTGTGGAATGATCAGCGGACGGCGGTCGTTGCCTCGTCGAAAGCGAAGCTCGTCGATCCGGATACCCGCAGCTAACCGAGGGTTCCCCTAGATGTAGAAACCCTGCCCGTTCGGCATCGGTTGGTTGCTAGATCACACCGCCGTGTGTACGGTAGGGAGTCATGTGGTCAGGTTGGTCGAGGAACCAAAAGCGTTCCCATTCCTGAACCAATGCCCGGAGGTTTTCCGAGGTGAAAATCAGCTGCTCCGCTCGACGCGAGGGAAGGGCCGAATAAATCGGCAAGGCGCAACCAACCGTAGGAAG
This sequence comes from uncultured Pirellula sp., assembly GCA_903892355.1. GTDB lineage: Bacteria > Planctomycetota > Planctomycetia > Pirellulales > Pirellulaceae > JBKCUI01. The sequence goes on from CAITIE010000091.1 coordinate 361,589, forward strand.
TGCAGCCAACGATAGCAACAAACCCATCATGACTCGACGTCGCATCTGTTCTTACTCCGTGAACTGTTTAGCTTTCGGAATCGTTTCCTTCGGAGAAGGTGTCTAGATCACTATCCAGGTCCGCTTCTAGCCCGACATCCAGATCTCCAGATGCCGCTGCGTCGCGAATCTTTTGAGCGAGCGGGGTTCCCTCGATTGAGTTCACACGCTCCTCCATGATCTTGCCAGGTTTGAAGCTGACCACGAATTTCTCGGGCACTTCAACCTGCTTGCCGGTTCTCGGATTGCGAGCCTTTCGGGCCGCCCTAGGACGGACCTGAAACACCCCGAAATTCCGCAACTCAATCCGGCCTTCCTCGACCAGCGTCGCTACGATCGAATCAAACGTCTTTTGGACGATTTGCTTGATCTGCTGCTGGTTGAGTCCCGTCTCGTCGGAAATCGTTTTCACGATCTCTTTCTTTGTCACGACCGAACTCCTACAAACTTCAATGCAACCTAAGTCGTTTGTGCAATAGACTTTACTGCATCGAAGTCTATGGGACTGAGTCGCTCCCGTCAAGATGCTCAAGCAACTGCTTGGGCCTTCACGAGGTACATTCCAGAGAATCGATAGAAATGATTTCGGACGCATAACCCGCAAATCTTGACATCTTTCGGAGGATTTCGGTCGATTTAGCGGCCTAGAAAGGCTGCGGACTTTGCTAGCAGCTCCGTTTTCGCGGTTGCGCACCCACTCTGCTGAGGGGAGATTGCTGGAATGCTGCCCCCCTACCCACCCAGTTTAGCTAGGGTATCGCAAACCCGTTCAATTTCGGATCGGCCAACATCTAGGTGAGTTACCATCCGAATACTTTGTGCGCTAAAAGCCATGGCGAGGATCCCTTCCGCTCGGAGTTTTTGGACAATGTCCGAAGCGGTGCCCAAGAATGGATCTACTTTGAAAATCACGATGTTGGTTTCGACATCGGTTCCCAGCAAATGGAAGTGCCTCGAACCGAGGACGGCGCGAGCGAGCAATTTTGCATGCTGATGGTCTTCTGCCAACCGTTCGATTTGATGATCGAGAGCGTATAAGGCTCCGGCAGCGATGATCCCGGCTTGTCGCATTCCCCCACCGAATAGCTTGCGGCATCGTCGAGCTTTGGCAACGAACTCTTTCGAGCCTGCCAAGCATGAGCCGACGGGGGCTCCTAAGCCTTTGCTGAAGCAGACGCTTACTGAGTCAAATGGTTCTGAGAGTTCTCGAAGCGATTTCCCCGTGGCGACTTGCGCATTGAACAGTCGAGCCCCGTCCAGGTGCGTATTTAAACCCGCCGCGTGCGCCCAATCGCAAATCGCTCGACTCTTTTCGATCGGGAATACTTTTCCTGCCCCTCGGTTATGCGTGTTCTCCAAGCACACAAGACGTGTCCGAACGGTGTGGTCGTTTTCGGTTCGGATCCATTCTCGGATTTGGTCCAGATCAAAGACTCCTTGCACTCCTGGAACGGTTCTAGCCACGAGCCCACTCAGCTGGGCAAATGCACCTTGCTCATAGTTGTATATATGGCATTCCGTTTCGCAGATAAACTCATCCCCTGGAACGCAATGAACACGCAACGCTATCTGATTGGTCATGGTCCCGCTGGGCATGAAAATTGCGGCCTCTTTGCCCAGAAGGTCCGCGGTTTTATCTTGCAACTCAACCACGGTGGGATCGACGTCGATCACATCATCGCCGACGGTGGCCCGCATCATGGCATCGAGCATTCCCGGCGTTGGCTTGGTAACAGTGTCACTTCGTAAGTCAATCATGAAAGCATTGTTGAAAAATAGGACTCTTCGTTCGACTTAGGCTGCAAAACATTTCCCGAAAGCTTACCATGGGACCATCCCGAAGGGTACTCGTTCATCGCCGTTCCTATCGCGACAAAATTTTTAAGAGTATCCGTATTTACGAACATTATCCGATCCCATCACCCGTTCACATCGGATCCATCCGCTCCGTGTGACCTACAACGAAACGAATGTAAGATGCGTCCAGCGCCGATTGAATCCCTTATCCAATCTGGAACCAATCTCTATTTGGATTCGATCGATCCGGATCTGGTCGTTCAGAATATTGAATGGGGGGCTGTGGGTGCCACCAGCAATCCGATCATCATCTCGAATTTGATCCGTACTGGACGTTTCGATCCATTGATTACCGAACTGATCCGTTCCGGGTTGGACGATCATGCGATCTGTTGGAAAGTCACCGATACGTTGGTCGCGTCCGCGCAGGATAGATTCCATGCGATTTGGGCATCAACCCAAGGAAACGTGGGGTGGGTCAGTTTTGAACTCGATCCACTCATCGAAGATCCAACCGTGGATCTTCCTCATGCCGATCGTGTTGCGAAGTACATTGCGCTCGGCAAGCAGTGGTCCGAGGGGCATGACAACCGCATGATCAAAGTACCTGCGACGCCAGCAGGTTTGGACGCGCTCGAGGAATTGGCAGCCCACGGAGTCACATTGAATGTGACCTTGATTTTTACCATGCGTCAGTATTTGCTCGCTCGAGATGCTGTGTGGCGTGGGGCTCAGCGAAGGGCCACACTGGCCCATTTTAAGAGTGTGTACAGTATCTTTGTCTCCCGAATTGATCAGTTCACGTCGGAACGTTATCCGGAATTGCCGGTTGCCGTTCAAGGACTTTTTGGGATCCTGAATGCCAAGCGGATTTGGAGTGCGAACGCCGAGTTTTGGGCACCGAAGAAGACACCGTTGCAGCAGGAAATCATTTTTGCCAGCACCGGGACAAAGAACCCAAACGACCCACCATGGAAGTATGTTTCCGCGTTAGCGGGTTCGGATATTCAAACCAACCCTCCCGAGACCAATGCCGCCGTTGCTGCGAGCGAACAGCGATTCACATCCAGCGTGCGTACTCTACCGTCGCAGGATATCTGCGAGACGTTGGATCGGATCGTGCAGATTGAGGATTTGGAGAGGACGTTGATGAAACAAGGGATCGACAAGTTTGTTGCGCCGCAGAAGCAACTGCTGCAGACCATTCGCGACAAGCGAGCCACGCTTGGTTCTTAGCTGTTCGAGGCAGCCCGCGAGTTGGCGTAAGGCTAAGCACCGCGTCGTTTGACTCACTGCAAGTTGAGTGCAGATGACGTTGGGATAGGACCTTCATCGCCTTGATGACGAGCTCCAAAGCCTGTTGGATGCTTGTAGGATTGCTTGCAAGCAATACAGCCAAGGCATGGATGGTCGTGGCTGATCTAAGGCGCGAAGATCAATTGCAGCAGACCGACGAGTACAAATAGTGACAAACCAGCGAAGGCAATTGCGAGCCACGAAGTCCATCGCTCTGGATGGTTGACTCCATATTCCTCCGCGAGCGATGCAACCTTTGCTTCCGCTTGCATCAATGAAACCCCGAGTTCATCTCGGTACAATCGCACTGCCTCGGACCAGTGCCCTTCGCGAATCAAATGAATTGCTAGCGAATCAAGATTCGACATGCTCTTTGGATTCTCTTGCGTCCTTGGTGTGCCTTTTAGCGGTGCGTGCGTCTGCTAGGATGGCGTTTGATCCGGATTGGCTCTGGTGTTTCGACTTGCTGTCGAAGGGAAGATCCGGAGGTTGGGTAAAATGCAGCGGATGGAGAGACTGGAAAGGGTTCCGGTTCCTTGGCCGCTTATCAAGTTGGGTAGCTTTTCGGTATCGGCGGTTCACTTTCCGTGGCTTTAGCGGAACCTTCATCTTGAGGCCAAATTTCTCGACTTCTATACTCCGCTCAGAACACACGGTATCGCTGAGCGTTGGCCGGCCTTCAAGCGCGAAGTGAGTATTCCTTTCCAACGGAGAGGGGAGTGTGTGCTAATTCCCTAGGAGAAGTGAGTAGGTAGTGGAACGGAATCCCAATACCGTATCCAATCTCGCGCATCATCCGCCACCAGCATGGCGTGTGCGAGTTCAAAAGTGCCGTAGGTTGTCTGTGGGGATGCTCTGCTTGCATCTGCTCTTGGGTTGGATTTGGATTGGACTCCTTTCGCACGGGCGGCTTCATGGTCAAACACATGGCGTTGAAATTGGGGTGCCCTTATCGGATTCTAAATTCCCTGTTTCTATCTTCGCGCATTCAGGAATCAAATCCCAACGGGGTTCGGCGACTGTGTATCAGTTGGATGGGGGCTGCCGCATTTACCAAGGTGCGTTTGTTTCGCAGAGCGAGCAGGCCACCGTTTGGGTGCATACCGAGGATGTGGAAGGGGAAACGTTTTATCGTTTGATTGTTGAAACCGAAGGTGCGTGTGACGTTCGGTGGAACGAGGATCAGCGACTTCAAGACAACCATTGGATGGGCCGACTCTTTACCAAGCATGAGCTCGAGGTCTCCGTTCAGGTATGGAGGGAGAGCACCACGCCAACTCCAGCGGTCGATTGGGCCCGTGATCATCGTCGAGAGGCGTCTAGCATGGTTGCGACCGGGTCAGCGGATCCAGCCATCCATTGGACCCATGACGATGATGCCAGTTATCTGCGATTAGCGTCGCAACTTCAGGAGGGAGTTTCGAATCCGGGCGAGCAGCCTCTGCCAAATTCGATGCAGGTGGGTAATGCATCGTTGGGAGGTACGGTCTTGGACGCTGGTTCCATGCAGTTATTTGAGAGCGTCGCGCCAGCTCCATCGGGTGCTACTGCTCCGTTCCCGGCGAACTCAACGCCCGCGAATACGGCTCCGGCGAACACGGTTCCACCCGCCAATGGGGTACCCCCTGTTCGTTCCGTGGAATCGTTCCAGCTTCCTCCTCCGGCACCCGCGACGCCATTGATCATTGATTCTGGCCCTGCACCCATCGCAGCGCCTGTAGCTGCGTCGACTCCCAATATTAAAACAGGCCAGAAAATCGGGGCGCGGACGTTCATGTTTACTGGGCGAGGCGGTGTGGAACCCAAAATTCAAGTGAACAATCGACCGGAACGAGGAGATACCGTGGTGACAATTTCGCGCGGTATCCGTTTACGGTTCGGTGATGCTGCGGTTCAGACGAGCGGTGGACTCTTCGACGTGGGAACTATCCTGATCGAAGCGGACCGCTGCGTTATTTGGACCAGTGATATGAACAAGCTTTTGTCGAGTCGCATCGACGATTTGCCAGTGGAACTTTATCTTGAGGGGAATATCGTTTTTCAACAAGGTGCACGGCGGATTTTCGCAGACCGCATGTACTACAACGTTCAGTCCGAGTATGGGATGATCCTTGGGGCCGAGGTTCTGACACCGGTCCCTCAGTACGAAGGGATCTTGCGTCTGAAGGCTGACGTGATTCAGCAGCGATCTCGTGAGAATCTTTTAGCGAACCGAGCCGCGCTGACGAGCAGTCGTTTGGGGGTACCTCGCTATTGGCTGCAATCGGACCGGATCGAGTTGAATGACCAACGTCAATCGGTCAATACGGGCTTGCTCGGTTTCGGTATCCTTGCACCCTCTGGTGATCAAACGGCGATGAAAGCCAAAGCGAGGAGTAACTTCGTTTATGTCGAAGGGGTTCCCGTTTTCTATTGGCCTGTGCTTAATTCGAATGTTGAGAGTCCCAGTTTCTATGTGTCTGGTTTCCAAGCACGTCAGGATACGTTGTTTGGAACAGTTGCGATGGTCGATTGGGATCTCTATCAGATTCTTGGGATCAATGCGCTCGATGGGACGCGTTGGGGGCTATCCACGGACTACCTGAGCAAACGCGGCTTTGCGATGGGGACCAATTACAACTACAACTTACCCAGTTTGTTGGGATCCGGTCCTGCTTATGGCTGGTTGGACGCGTGGGGTTTGAGCGATCGCGGCTTGGATACTCTGGGTAGCGATCGTAAGGATATGGTGCCGGAGGCGACGCGCCGGGCGAAGGTTTTCCTGCAGCACCGACAGCTCCTTTCCCAAGATCAAGAGTTATGGGCCGAGGTTGGTTACATCACCGACCGTAACTTTTTGGAGCAGTATTTCGAGAACGAGTGGGACACATGGAAAGATCGAGCAACGGCGCTTCGATATCGGCATTATTTCGCTGAGCAACAGATGCTGGATATCTGGGGTGCGGTCCGCACCAATGACTTCTTCACTGAGACGGAGTGGCTTCCGCGTGCTGATCATTACTGGCTCGGTAAGGACGTTGCAAATGTGATGACATGGTACTCGCATTCCCAGGTCGGGTATGCCAAGCTCCAAAAGGCATCGTTTCCGACGGCGCCCGAGGACGCTGCAAAATGGATTTATCAGCCTTGGGAAGTCCCTTCATCGGGGATTCAAGCGATTACGCGACAGGAACTAGCGATGCCTGTCGATTTGAAGTACTCCAAGTTGACTCCGTACATCGCAGGGGAAGCGGCCTATTGGGGAGAAGACCTCAATGGGGATTCACTTGGTCGATTGACGGGGCAAGCGGGTGTCAGGTCGTCGACTCCTTTCTGGAACGTTTTTCCCGACGTTCAAAGTTCGCTGCTCAATTTGAATGGATTGGCGCACAAGGTATCGATCGAGGCAGACACGTGGTACGCCGATTCCTCGAAGAATCTTGATCAACTTCCTCTCTACGATCCTATCGATGATAATTCGCAAGAGCACTTCCGCCGACGGTTGATCATCAATACCTTTGGCGGCACGTTGCCTGCGCAATTCGAGTCCAATAATTTTGCTGCTCGACAAGGGATGCAGCGCTATGTTTCCGCTGCGAGTTCGATCATTGTGGCGGATCAGATGCAAAGCCGGATGGGACTGCATCAGCGATGGCAAACGAAGCGGGGAGTCCCCGGGCGCGAGCGTATTGCGGACGTGGTGGAGTTCGATGTCGACGGCATCTATTTCTACAACCCCGACCGAGATAATTTCGGCCAAACCGTCGGCGGGATCAACTACGCGTTCCGGTATCACATCGGCGATCGCGTGACGTTGCTGAGCGACGGGTACTACGACCTCTTCGAGAGCGGGTTGCATGCGACGACCCTTGGTGGATCGATATCGCGACCAGGTCGTGGGGACATGTATATCGGGTTTACCACCCTAGATGGTCCGATGACATCCGATCTTCTCACTGCCGCGTTCAATTATCGAATGAACGACAAATGGGCGGCGTATGGAGGAACCAGTTACGATTTCAACGCATCTGGGAACCGGGGGCAGGCGTTGGGAATCACTCGGATTGGTGAGTCCTTCTTGCTTCGTCTCGGTATCAATTATGACTTGAGTCGCGACAACACCTCGTTCCAATTCGCGTTAGAACCCCGGTTCCTCCCGTCGCGAGGATTGGGGGTGATCGGTGGTCAGGTCATTCCGCCGGCGGGGGCGTATGGCCTCGAGTGAAGCAAGACGGCACCACGAGGAAGCCAAGTGTTGCCGTCTTGTTGTTGAAAAATGGATAGCGAGCTATCGCATCGGATCAGATGGGGTTAGAGAGGGCGATCGCCGGAGCCAGCGGTTTCTGGGAAGTTTGGCATTTCTACTCCATCGACAAAGCTCATGAGCGACTTGCTTCGTTGTGGATGCTGTAGCTTCTTCACCGCTTTGCTTTCGATCTGTCGAACGCGCTCCCGGGTTACTTGGAAGATTTTCCCAACTTCTTCGAGCGTGTAAGCATATCCGTCGGCCAAACCATAACGAAGCTTGAGGATCTCGCGTTCGCGGTAGTTGAGCGTTTGCATCGCTTCTTGGATTTGATGTTTCAGGGTTTGCTGATTGGTTTCGTAGAGGGGATCATGATCGCGGTAGTCTTCGAGGAATTCCCCGAAGAAGCTGTCGTCGTGATCGCCGACGGGTTGATCGAGGGACAGAGGCTGGCGGGCCATTTTGATCACGACGCGAGCGTCATCAAGGGACAGCCCAGCGCGTTGTGCGGTTTCTTCGACCGAGGGTTCGCGGCCGAGTTCTTGGATCAAGTCTCGGGTCACTTGGCGAACTTTGCTCATGGTGTCGATCATGTGCACAGGAACTCGAATGGTTCGGCTTTGATCGGCGATTGCCCGAGTGATGGCTTGGCGGATCCACCATGTTGCGTAGGTCGAAAACTTGAATCCACGTTCGTATTCGAATTTATCAACAGCCCGCATCAGGCCGGTATTGCCTTCTTGGATGAGGTCCAGGAAGCTCAGTCCACGATTGCGATACTTTTTGGCGATGGAGACGACCAATCGCAAGTTTCCTGCGGAAAGGTCTCGTTTGGCCGCATCGTACTGAAGTCGGTAGGTGCTTACTCGATCGATTCGCCGTGCCAGGGTTGATGGTGTTTCGTAGGTGATTCGCATCAGGTAACGGAGTTCCTTGAGCATCTTTTCAATGGTTGTGCCTTCTGCGTAACCATTGATTTGCGCTTCGGCGATACGCCCCTTCAAGGCGGCCATTTGGCTCTGAATGATCGTTAGCTTGGCGAAGATAGGTTCGAGCCGGTTGGTACGAAGATTCATTTCTTCGATCAATCGGACTGCTTTATTTCGGCGGCATACCAATCGTTTCCATGCTGCATGGCGTTCTTCACGGTCGATTTTCTTGTTGATCGCGGTGTAGTAATCGCCATGGTTTCTCAAGAGCAAGTGGCGGAGTGTTTTGATGTTGGGACCGATGCGTCGCATGATTGCGACTTTCTCGGTGGCGTTGGTCACGCTCACTTCAATGGTTCGGTCCAATCGCAACTTGCCATCGCGGACTTGTTCGAGGAGTTTGGTGGCTCCCTGGAGCATGAAATCCGAGGCGAGCATCCAATTGCGGTAGAAAAACCGGGTTTGTTCAATCTTGCGGGCGGCTGAGACTTCTTGCTGGCGGGTCAGGAGGGGGATCTCGCCCATCTGCATCAGGTACATCCGGACAGGATCCTCAGTGGCATCGACCACTTCATCATCATCGTCGCCGAACAGGTCATCATCCCCATCTTCTTCATCGAATACGTCTTCGATCGAGGCGACTTCGTCCGCATCGACATCCTCTTCCTCTTCTTCTTCGTACACGAGTCCATCCGCCAACTCGTCGGTGATCATTCGGTCGTCATCAAGGTATTCGAACTCGTTGGCTCGGGACTTTCGATTGGCAGGGCGGCGGGTGGCTCGTTTTGGCATGACTGCTTTCTCTCGGCTGTGAGTCCTTGGATTCCCGCTGGAATCGATGGGTTCCGGCGGATCTTGAGAGGAGACAGATGCGAGGCGCGTGCCGAAAAAGAGAATTGCGAAATTTTTTAATTTCGACCTGGGAATTCGCTGGAAATGCTTCGGTCGGGTAATTAGCCAACCGGAGGCAGGCGATGAAAAAAATCAACGAGGGAAGTTGAAAAAACACACCAACGTAGCGAAAACGCACCTTGGCGTGGGGCGTTCGTATTATTCCGAATGCTGCAGAGCCTTTTCAACAAGGTGCAAACCTAGTAACTCGCGATCTCCCGCGGTTTTTTGAATGATTGTGCGGTGATGTTCCAATTGCTGCTGCAAGTAATCCTGGTCCAAGAGGTGTTTTCGACTGACGAGGATGGAGAGTTCGAGCAAGCTGTTGCAGGCTCGATTCCAGCCCCAAAATGGTTTCAGCTCGATGCGTTCGACCTCCAGGCATGTTGCGGTAGCTCGTTCGCTTTGAAGATCCCATGCAGAAACACGGAGTGGAATTGCGCTACATGCGTCTTGGAGGATCCAGCCTAAAGAATCCTCGAACCGTGCGGCTGGGGTTTGTTCTGGCGAATTGCAAATGCCGAGTACGCTTTGGACCATGAGGAGTCCATCATCGACGACATGAAAGACGGCTCGCGATTGGCGATGCAAATTGGAAAAGGTTCTTGAGGTCTGAAAAGGTTTCAGGATCCATGAGGACATTGCACGATCGACGTGCGGACCGATCGGCGCCACGTGCAGAGTTCCGTCTTCGGATTCCGTCGTGAGGATCCCTTCGACAATCATTAACTTCTCCGGAGCACGCGAGGTTGTAGAGCGGTTGCGGGAAGGCCTAACGTCCTTCTCGGAGCCGTTCACCCAGGAAATTATCGAGTTCAGGAATGGCGAAGATTTTGTTCACGGTGGAATCGATATCGTATTCTACGCGTCGAAACTCGAGTTGGTCATCATCCATGATCACGTAGCAACTTCGCCAATCGCCGTCGCGAGGCTGGCCGACACTGCCGACATTGATCATGGTTTTTTCGTCAGGCAACGTATAGCGATAGTTCAGCTCGTCTGGGCGCAGGAACTGCATGTTCAACGTAAAGATGCCAGGGGCATGGGTGTGTCCTTGGAAGCTGTAGAACTGGATCATGGAGAAGAGTTTTTCCATCTTTCTACGGTTGTAGATATCCTCAGGAAAAACATATTCGTTCACAGGGTTTCGGACCGAACCGTGAACGAACAGGACTTTCTCTTCCATGATCGTACGGGGGAGTTTCGAAAGGAAGGCCATCCGGGTGCGGGAACCTTCTTTGTCGCTTCCTCCCTCGAGTTGTTTTCTCGTCCAAAAAATCGCTTGTTCGGCAGCGGCACTGAAGCCTTCGGGGTCGATCAAAGCGCCGTAGTCGTGGTTTCCGAGGACGCAGGCGTCCATTTTCATGACTCTATCCAGGCATTCGCAGGGGTTGGGGCCGTAACCTATGACGTCTCCCAAACAGACAATGCGATCGCACTTCTGTTTTTCGATATCTGCGAGAACCGCCTCGAGCGCTTCGAGGTTGCCATGTATGTCGCTTACGATTGCCGTACGCACGTTGTCTTACCGTCCTGTCCTAAGCCGATCGCCGAGCATGTTGTCGAGCTCATCCGCCGCGTAGATCTTCTTGATCGTGTCTTCGAAATTGTACGGGACCCTCCGAAAATAAATCTTTTTTTCGGAATGGTCGATAATCGTGTAGCAGGCGCGATTGTCTTCGTCTCGGGGTTGTCCGACACTACCGACGTTGACCATCAGTTTCTCTTTGCCGAGCGCAAATACAAAATCGCACTGATGGGGCCGGATAAATTCTAAGTCGGGTGTGAAGACTCCAGGCATGTGGGTGTGCCCTTGGAAGCAATATTGGGGCACCTTTTGAAACATGCTCTCCATTTTGTTCTTGTCGTAGATCGTCTCGGGAAAGACGTACTCATTGGTCGCGTCGCGGGGAGAGCCATGGACAAAAAGGAATTTGTCTTGGACATGCATTCTGGGAAGCTCGCTCAGAAAATCCCAGCGGCGATTCACGACTTGATTGCTTCCGGTGTCGAGTTGATCCCGGGTCCAGTAGATAGCCCTCAAGGCGACCGGGTTGAATCCATCCGGATCGATCAGTGCGGCTTGATCGTGATTCCCCAAAATCGTCAGTGAAGACTTTCGACTGACGATCTCAAGGCACTCATTCGGATTCGGACCGTAACCAACGATATCCCCCAAGCAAACGACTTGGTCGATACTCTGGCCTGAAATATCGGCAAGGACCGCTTGGAGTGCCTCCAAGTTTCCATGGATATCACTGATCAGTGCCTGCCTCACAAATAACTCCTCAACTACCCGGGAAACCCTTTAACCGGTCGGAACCTGCGCGGTGCAGGAGCGTGTTGTCGCGAACCGGTCCGGGGATCTTACCCGCTGATTATCGTCGGGCGGTGGCTTCCACGTTGGGCAACCAGCGCCGCTCCAATCCCCTAGTTTAGTGAGCGATTGCATCTCTGGGCAGACCATTCGTAACCCTTACGAGCATAATCGTCCCCGTTTTTATCAGTCAGGCTTTACCGGTCAGGCTTTTCGGGCGAGCGAGTCTCTTTGCGAAAATCCCAAGGAGCCTGGGGGGGTTCCGTCGCCCAAAGTCCTCGCTTGGCCTTTTTCGCCTCATCCTCAAGCTCAGCGAGTTCCTTTGATTGGTTGTAGCGTTTGAAGTGCCAAGCGTGCCCGGTCCGGAGCATTTCCTGATTGACGTGAGTTTTGTCGATATGGATTTGGGCGAGCAATCGGTCGAAATTGTCTTTCTTGGTCCAGGTCACTTTGATTTCCTTGCCCATCACCATCTTGCTAAGGGCTTCGGTTGATTCCTTGCCATGAGGCTGCTTCAACTCGGGTGCGTCGATCCCTTCGACTTGGATTTCGTACTCCTTCCCCTCCTTCGATTTCGCCTTGAGCGAGTCTCCATCGATGATTTTGGTGACTGTTACGACGATCGACTCTTCCTTCGCTTCTTTTTCTTCTTTTTCAACCCGTGGCTTTTGCGACGTTTGTTTCGTTGATTCTTGGTGCAGAGCTCCAATCGCTTGAGAAATCGCGCACGCTCCAAGCACGGTTGCGAGCAAAATAGGATTCCGAAGGTACATGATGGTCATTCCAATCTAAATGCTTAAGTCCTAGCTCGATGGGGGGAACGAAAACGGGAGCGAACCGCACGCGTGCAGCTCTCGGGAAAGTATTCCCGGGGACCCCGCCACCCGGTATGATACCAAGTACGCGTAGGATATCACGCGTGTGGTAACAAAACCGGTCGGTGGTCGTTTCGAATTTGGGATTCTCTGATGAAGCTTGCGAGAACTTTCCTGCAAGCGAGATTGAGCCTTGGGTGCAGCCGATGGCCACGATAAAACCAGACTCGATAAAACCGGACTCGATAAAACCGGACTTACTGGAACGGCGCGAGACGAAGGCTCCTCTGCCGGGCGTTTCGGGGTGGAGTGATTATCGGGCGTGGTTTGTCAGTTTTGTGACCCATGTCTCTGTGGTTGTAATCCTGGGCTTGCTCTGGCAACCTCGCACGCGTGGCACCGGGGATGTGGTAGATCGTCCGGCGGGAATTGCAGTATTCCATCAAACTAGCGAGGGAAACGAGTACTTTTTGAGCGGTGGGTCGGCTGGTTCCGGGGAGTCGACGGGCGCGGCTGCAGCGTCGGCATCGGTTGCGACGAGCGATGCTGGACCTCCGGTTTCGATTTCCGAATTGATGGAGGATGTGGCCGGTTACGCGAGCGAGAAGGGGGCGGACCCCACCAGTGGGACAGGGCTCGGAGAAGGGCTTTCGGGGACAGGTACCTCGGGTCAAGGGAAAGGTAGCGGTACGGGCAAGACGACGACGATGTTCATGGGGGTCCAAGGTTCGGGGGCTTCGTTTGTTTATGTTCTCGATCGGTCTGCATCGATGAGCGAGTTCGACGGAGCACCGATGAAATTTGCAAAGAGTGAATTGCTGCGAAGCATCAATTCACTCAAGGAAAATCACCAATTCCAAATTGTCTTTTACAACGAGTCCCCAGGGGCCCTTACCCCAGGCACAACGGGTGGGAAAATGCTGGTCGGAAATGAGGTAAACCGCGACAGGGCTTCGAAGTTTGTCAAAGCGATTACTCCTTTGGGTGGTACCGAGCATATTCCGGGCCTCAAAATGGGGCTTTCCTTTTCACCCGATGTGCTATTTTTTCTGACGGATGCTGCAGAGCCTGCATTATCCGATGCCCAATTGGTCGAGATCCAAAGCCGAGCGGAACGATCGATGACAACAATCCATACAATCCAATTCAATCGGGGAGAAGCAACCAACGACGGTGGCTGGATCCGAGACTTGGCTGAGATGAATCGTGGGACGTACCGATATGTGGATATCCTCTCATTGAACGCGCCGTAGGTTTGAGGCGCGGGCAGCGCTCACGCCAAAGGCGGTTTCCGTGTACGATGGGGACCGAAGGACCGAGAGAAAGCTTCGTAAGTCGCGCTGACGTGCTCTGGGAGCTTGCTTTATTCAAAATAGGCCCTACACACATTGGGCCCTCGTCATAATAGCCAACCCACATAATAGCCAACCAACGGGAGTTTAAGCGGTGCAAGCTACTGGTAAATCGCGAGTCGTCGAACTAAATCATCCACTCGCAGCTCACCACCTCTCGATACTTCGTGATACGAAAACCACGCCATCGCAGTTTCGAAATCAAGTGCAATTACTTTCGATGTTGTTAGCCGTGAAAGCCACTGAAGATCTGGAGTTGGTACCGCATCGATTGCAGACGCCGTTGTGCTCGATGGATGGTCACCGGATTTCTCAGCGGATCGCGATCGTCCCCATCCTCCGAGCAGGCTTGGGGTTGGTCGATCCTGTATTGCGATTACTTCCTGATGCTGAAGTCTGGCATTTAGGGATGTATCGCGACGAAGAAACTGCGCAACCGGTCGAGTACTACAGTAAGCTTCCGGCGGCAGATCCGGCTCAAGTTGGAATGGTGCTCGATCCAATGCTCGCGACTGGCGGATCCATTCGAGCGGCAGTTGCAGCATTGAAAAAATGGGGTGTTAAAAACATTCGCGTGTTGAGTGTGATTGCTGCTCCGGAGGGAATTGAATTATTCCATCGAGAGCACCCGGACGTCACGGTCTATGTCGCTGCGGTCGATCAGGAGTTGAACTCGCTCAAGTACATCGTGCCGGGGCTTGGCGACGCTGGCGATCGGATGTTCAACACGATTCGCTAACGGCCGTTCAAGAATCGAGAGGGGGCGGCGATGTCGCATGAATCCAGGTCGAATGCAGATGCTAGGTCGGGGGATAGGGATCCGTCTCTCTTAAGGAGTCATCGATGGTTTGGGCCGGATGACCTTCGAAGCTTCGGTCATCGTTCGCGTCTCAAAGGGATGGGCATCGACGATGCGGATTACCGAGGCCGGCCGGTGATCGGACTGCTCAATACGTGGAGCGATCTCAGCACATGCCATTCCCATTTGCGAGAGCGGGCGGAAGAGGTGAAACGGGGCGTGCTTCAGATGGGTGGGTTTCCGGTGGAGGTGCCGGTTCTGAGCCTCAGCGAGATGCTGATGAAGCCGACCACAATGCTCTACCGAAACTTACTTGCGATGGAAACCGAGGAGGTGCTTCGCAGTCACCCAATCGATGCTGCGGTGCTCATGGGTGGTTGTGACAAAACCGTTCCCGGGCTCCTTATGGGAGCAATCTCTGCCGACATTCCTTCCGTCTTTCTTCCTGCAGGACCGATGCTCAATGCTCGCTGGCGCGACGTTACCCTGGGGAGTGGGACGGATGCGTGGAAGTACTGGGCGGAGAGGTGTGCCGGTAATCTTTGCGATGGGGATTGGACTGAGATTGAGAATTGCATCGCGCGTTCGGCGGGGACGTGCATGACCATGGGGACCGCATCCACGATGGCTTGCATCGCCGAAGCTCTAGGCTTCACCCTGCCTGGTGCTAGTTCCGTACCGGCTGTTGTCGCCGAACACAGTCGACTCGCGGTCGCGACAGGACGCATGGCGGTAGAGATCGCATGGGAGGATCGCAAACCGTGCAGCATCCTTTCACGGGAGTCGTTCGAGAATGCGATGACGACGCAGCTGGCCATCGGAGGTTCTACCAATGCGATTGTCCACATGATCGCCATGTCTCGTCGGTCGGGCCAACGAATTGCGCTCGAGGATTACGATCGCTTGTCTCAGCGTGTTCCGGTCCTACTCAATCTGCGTCCGAGTGGCAAGTATCTGATGGAGGACTTTCATCACGCGGGAGGTTTGCCTGCCCTTTGGTCTCGCTTGCAGGATTTGCTCCATCTCGATGCTCGGAGTATCGATGGTAAGACATTGCGAGCCTCCATCGATGGGGCCAGAATCATCGATGAAGATGTGATTCGCCCCCGAAATAACCCCGTTTATGCCAATGGTGGCACCTGCGTTCTTCGTGGTAATTTGGCACCCATGGGTTGTGTGATCAAGTCGTCGGCCTCGACGGAGCAACTGCTGCAACATCGTGGTCGCGCCGTGGTATTCGAGAATTACGCCGACCTGAAGAAACGGATCCACTCACCAGATCTCGATGTGACGGCAGACTCGGTATTGGTCCTCAAAAGTGGCGGCCCCATGGGCGCTCCGGGATTTCCCGAGTGGGGGATGCTTCCCATACCAGAAAAGCTGCTCAAGCAAGGTGTGCGCGATATGGTGCGTATTTCGGATGCACGCATGAGTGGGACGAGTTACGGCACATGCGTTTTGCACATATCTCCAGAATCGTCGTCGGGTGGGCCGTTGGCGCTGGTGCGTGAAGGAGACACGATCGAGTTGGATGTTCCTAACCGGCGATTGGAATTATGCATTTCGCCTGAGGAAATGGAGCAACGCAGATCGGCTTGGAAGGCTCCCGTCAGTGCCGCGACCCGCGGTTATACTTACCTCTACAGCCAACATGTGACCCAAGCCCACGAAGGTTGTGACTTTGACTTCTTAGAAGGTCACGATTCGGGAAAAGAACCCGACATCTTTTAATCATTGAATGGGAAGTGAGTGATTGATCCATGAGCCAGTCGAGCAGTGATTCTGTGCCGCAAAATGCTTTTTTGCCCCGTCTTGGAACAAGCGTGATTGCGGTCCCACCGCTCTCTCGGCACGCCGATCTCCGCGTGTCTCGCTCGGAGAACGCTAAGATGATTCAGTACTTGAAGCAAGGCGGAGTGCGAACCTTGCTCTATGGAGGCAATGCTGTCTTCTACCATATCCGTCCCTCCGAATACGCTGCAACGGTCGAGATGCTGCTCGAAGAAGCCGGCGAGGAGATGTGGATGATCCCTTCGATCGGGCCTGCGTTCGGCACTATGCTCGATCAAGCGGAACTGCTGGCCTCGATGCCGATCGAAACCGCGATGATCTTGCCTCAAAAGGAAATCACCGATCCCCAAGGGATCGAGATGGGGATCCGGCATGTGGTTGAACGGATGGGAAAGCCCGTTGTACTTTATCTGAAAATCGATCGATGGCTTCCGCCGGATGCGGTGGCCCGTTTGGTGCGCGATGGGTTGGTCAGTTGGATCAAGTATGCGGTGGTGCTCCCAGATGCGAGCAACGATCCGTATCTACGAGAACTGCTCGAGGTTGTTCCGGCGGACTTGATGGTCAGCGGGATGGGTGAGCAGCCCGCCATTGTTCACATGCGCGATTTCGGAATGGCTAGTTTTACTAGTGGTTGTGTTTGCATCGATCCGAGCCTTTCGACGCAGATGCTTCGACATATCCAGCGCGGTGACATCGAATCGGCAGATTCATGCCGGAAGCTGTTTGAGCCGCTGGAAGATCTCAGGAACAAAACCTCGCCGATACGAGTCTTGCACGAAGCGGTCGCGGCATCGGGTGTTTTGGACCCCGGTCCCCTGATGCCGCTGCTGAGTTCGCTCACGAAGGATCAGCGGCACGAGATCGATGCGGCTGTGAAAACACTGATGGCTCGCCCCGTTTAGGGCGAGCCATGCGTGAACGCGTGTTCAACCGCGGAGCGGTGGAACTAAGTTTGCGAGTTCCGATTACGGCCGTGGCGAAGAGGCCAAGAACAGTCGCTTGCTGAATACGCGTGTGAATCCAACGTTGTTGCTTGTCGAGTTGGCATTCACAGTGATGTTCGAAATCTCTTGATTACCAGCGGTTCCTGAGGTGGTCCCGGGGTTCGCTGCCTTGAAGACGAAATCGGTTGGAGATCCAGCCCGAACCGTATAGTTGCCAGGGCTGACGTTATTGAACAAGTAATTGCCGTTCGCATCCGTTGTCGTGGTTTGGGTCACTGGGGACGCCGTGTTCAGCGGGGTTCCTGTGAGTGTGACGGTAACACCAGCGATAGATCCGTCTCCCGTGTCATTGGTGCTGTTTCGGTTGCTGTCGATGTAGACTTTTCCAGCGAAGCTCACCAAGGGTGGTGGGGTAACGTTGGTCGTGATGGCAGCGCTCGAGTTGTTGGCGTTGTTGGAATCGTTCGCTGCGGTAACCGTCGCTGTGTTGGAAATATTACCAAGCACACTGGCTCCGACGGAAGTTCGGATCGTAACGACGGCTGTTTCGCCTGGGTTAAGGGTTGGGATCGTTACCGATGCGGTGCCGCTGGTGGCTGTGACCGTGCCCGCGGTGGTCGAACCGATGAGAGAGGTGCCACTGACAAAGGTTAATCCCGCCGGCAATGCATCGCTGACTTGCACATTGGTGGCTGTCGATGGGCCGGAATTGGTGACGTTCAGCGTGTAGGTCAGTTCGGTCCCTGCTGAGACCGTCGATGCCGCCGACTTGGTGATCGCAACATCGTTTTGCGATGAAACCGTGGTGGTGACACTGAAGGAGTTGTTGGTGGACGGGGACTCCACGGTGGCTGTGTCGGTGGTGCTGACCACCGCGGAATTGATCAGGGAACCAGCAGCAGTCCCAGGAAGGATCGCAGCAACAATTTGAATTGAGCCAACGCTGGCTCCCGATGCAAGGTTGCCCACGCTGAAAACCAAGTCATCTGGGTTTGCTGGTGTCGTGTCGGACGCACTTGCTGGGATCGTGATCGGTGTGCCTGCGACCGAGGCGCTCAGGATGCGAAGGCCATCAGGGATATTGTCGGTGACTTGAACGCCGATGGCATCCGAGGGGCCATTGTTATTGGCAGTGATGGTGTAGGTGATCGTGTTTCCAGCAATCGCAGTTGCGGGGCCAGTTTTGGTGACACCTAGGTCTATGGTTCGAGGTACCGTTGCACTGACCGAAGCGGAATTATTTCCGAGAGTGCTTGAGTTCTCAAAATTGACCGTCGTGTCGGTAGTGGTGATCGATGCTACGTTCGTAATCGTTCCCAGCGTCGCATTGAGCACCACGCCGACGATAGTGATCGTCGTTTGGGAACCAGCGCCCACGGCGAGGTTTCCGACATCGATGGTGATGTCATCCGGGTTGGATGCAGTGGTGTCTTGGGCACTGGCAGGGATCGTGATGGTGTCGGTGACATCGCTCGACGTCGCACTTAGGATTCGGATTCCATCTGGCAAGTTATCGGTGACGCGAACGGTGGTTGCGGAATCCGGACCATCGTTTCGAGCGACCAGCGTGTACGTAAACGTCGAGCCAGGAGGCGCAACAGCAGGGGTGGTGGTGGACGCAGGTGTCGTGACGATGGCTTTGGTGACAGCCAGGTCGATCACGCGTTGGACCGTGTTGTTCGCGTTATCTGTAACGGACGACGAATCATCGGAATCCGCCGAAACAGTATTCGTGATGGTTGTTCCCACGAAGCTCGATAGGACTTGCGCGATTACCGTTACCACCACATCGGTATCTGCAGATGGGCTGTCAACGTTCACATTTGTGACATTGACGACAAAGCTATCGGGGTTCGTGCCTGTACCTTGGGTTGGAGTGGCTGTCCCTACGTTCGAGACCACGGAGACCAAATCGAGCCCTGCTGGTAGGGTGTCCGAGATGACCACGTTGCGAGCCGTTGCTGGGCCTTGGTTCTGCATCGTGATGGTGTAGGTGATGTTGCTGCCGAGTTGGACCGCCGTGGGCGCGCCTACCTTGGTGACTGCAAGGACGGCGTTCCTGGTCACTGGCAACGTCGATGTCCCGGTGTTGGTAAGCGTATCGGTTTCAGTGCCCAGCCCGCTGATGGTTGCCGTGTTGGTGATCGATGCGGGCGACCCAGTACCTACGGTATCCGGGAGTACTTTGGCAACGATGGTGACGGTGCGTTGCGTGGTGGCGCTCGCTGCCAAGGTGCCGATAGTCACGGTCAAATTATCTGGGTTCGTGCCAGTGGTGTCTTGAGCGGTAGCGGGAATAACAATCGTGTCCCCAACCGTGCTGGATGTCGCGCTGAGGACTTGGATTCCATCTGGAATGTCGTCGGTGATGACAACTCCGGTAGCAGGGCCGGGACCGTCGTTCCTGGCGGTGACCGTATAGGTGATGGTCGAACCTGCAGCGGCTGCGGTGGCAGTTGTGGTTTTGGCCACCGTCACGTCGTACTGTGAGAAAAGGCCGATATCGACAGAGTTATCGCTGTTCGGGTTCGTATCTCCGTCGTTGATTGGAGCCGAACCGGATACCAAAGTAACGAGTTTTGAAACAACCCCGCCCCCGCCGATGGCGGTTCCCGTGTTGCTGTTATTGGTGGGGCCCACGGGGACGGTGGAACTGACCACGTGGCCAACAGCCGCAGCCGAGCCTATGAATTGGCTCGATGGAATGACGACAAAGTAGGCGCCGGGCAAAAGGCTGGTGAAGTTATAAATACCGGTCGAATCGGTGGTTGTGGTGATGGCAACACCCGAGCTATCGAGAGCGGCGGTGTCGGTACCAGGATTGTAGACGCCGTTGCTGTTCGTATCAGAGAACAATTGCATGAGCACTCCGGCGACTCCAACCTCAGGCGGGGTGGCTCCGGTATCGAAGAGGCCATTGTTGTTTCGGTCCGCGAAGACTTGGTCGCCGATCGACATCGGGGTCAAGTTCGCGAAATTGCGAGTCACCACGGTTGGTCCCGAGGTCGCAAGTGTATCGATGATCGCGTCCGCTGCGTTCGGTCCGGTTATCTCCAGTTGGATAAACCCGACCGATGCAAAGTTCGCGCCGGTACCGCCGTTGACGGTGAAGTCGGCAAATGGGACGTCAAGCGTCTCCGTGGCGGCGGCTCCAACCGTGACCGGGATAGTGACTGTTCTCGTCGAAGAGTTGGCTCCGTTGCCCACACGGATCGTCAGCAAGGTGCCCGTTTCGCCGCCGATCAAGAAGCGAAATGCGTTCGCTGTGCCACTCGACGTGAGGTCGAGATTGCTAAGGCCGGACGAAGCAACCGTCTGAGCGTCCGAATCGATGCCGTCGTAGGTCACAATCCGCGTACCATTCGCACCTGCGCCAACATCAATGACCAGAACGCCGGGGTTCGACACATCGTTGGCAGCAACGCTAACATTGCCCGATGTAGCATCGACGTAGATGTCGCGTTCACCGCCAACCGATTCCGACGCGACAAGTGCCGACTGGGCGGGCGTGGATCCAGGAAAGCTAGCGTTGACTACTTGTTGGGTGGTGTTGAACGTATCGAGCGTTGCGATTTGCGTTCCGAGGACATCCCCGGAGGTGAGGGTCACTGTTTGCACCCGTTGGCTGGTGCGTTGAACAAGTCCACCGGTTGGGATCGATGTTTGAACAACGAAGTACGTGCCGGCGGTCGAGGTGCTGAATGAGTAGGCACCCGTTGTCGCGGCGCTGGTAGTAGTTGCGGTGACAGTGTCATCGCCCCCACCGTTGTTGTAGATCCCGTCTCCTCCATCGCGGACGAGAGCGACAGAGACTCCTGACAATCTCGGATCGCCGCCGCTTAGTCCGTTGTCGTTGACGTCATGGTAGACGACGCCTTGGATATCTGCTGCGAGCAATTGGCGACTTTCGAGCAACTCCAGCTTGAGCTTTCGCCTTGCACGATTCTTTCGCGATTCAAGTCGGTCAGCGTGAGGCGATCGGCGACCGCCACGAATTGCTTCGACGATTCGGTGCAAAAGTCCAGCCATCTGTAGTCTCTCCATTACCTAGCAAAACCTCGTTCAACGCGGCATCAGGTTCCCCTTGCGTCGAATAGGCAACGACGTTGAGGTGCGATCCCTGCCGCCGGATCAGGATATCATTTCATGATGTGAATGCTAGCATAGCAATCCGTCGGGCACTGGTCCGCTTGAAAACACTCGAAGGCTTGCATCGACATTCGACGAGGCAAGCCTTTGGGTTTTTTTGGGTTAAGAACTCGATTGTTTTCAAGCTGGATCGTCTTGATTACCAGCGGTATTCACCACCTACGCTGACCCCTTGTACCCAGTAATCGGTGTCGCGAACAACGAATCCAGGTCCCATGTAAGCAGTACCAGCGATGGGTGGTGGAAGAAGATTGGTGTTAACGGTGGAATCGATCTGATCTCCAGGGCGAAGAACGTTGCTCCAATACAAGGCCGAGTAGCCAAGGTTGATCTTCAATCGCTCGGTGAGTTGGTATCCGATCGTTGTTCCGACTTCAGGGACAACACCGAATTGGTTTTCAGAATAGCTGCCGCTGTTTCGGCCTGGTTGTGCCAACAATCCTCCGTTGACGGCTGCTGCATCGACCGGACTTTTCGTGGTACCAGCGATGGTCAGTGATTGGAGTGTGTTTCCGACGTTGAGTCGGAGCAAAGTATCCAGCGACCAGTATCCGCGTCGGCCCAACCATTGGAATCCGAACTCAGCTCCATTGAATTGATTGAAGGTGGTGAACGAATCGTTGATCAGGAACGAGCCTGGGTTGTTAGCATCGGTCGAGGAAAGGTTTTCGGTGATCGACAATCCTTCTTCGAGTTGCATGTATCTCCAACCGAGAGTCGCATCGATTCGCGACTGAGCGGGGATTGGGCCGCAGTCCCATGGCGAGCAGGCTGCTTTGCTACTGCAACATAGAATATGTCGGAATCGAACGGCAGCCGACGTCAGCTGCGATGTTGCTTCGACGGTAACGCGTCCGCTGAGGAGGCCTGGAAAGGCCACCAGCTCGGAGTCTTGAAGTCCAGTATTGTTGTTGTAAAACGGCCGGGCCAAGATCGGGGTGCCGCTCGATGTCGAATCGAACATCTCTGATTGTTGGCCGAATCCGAAGTATTCACCTTCTGCGCCATAGTTTGGTCGGATGGAGCTCCACAAGCCTACGCGAACGCGAGTGCCGTTCATCGTGTCGGTCAATACATCGTTGTTGCCACCGAAGAGTACCGACGCATTGGGAAGCACACCCGCTGCCGCTTGAGCGGTACCTGACGGTGAAGTTGTAACCAAAGGAGGTAGATTCATCCCACTGGCGAACCAGCCTAGGTAATCGACACTAACCCATCCATGCGAAGGGAGGCGGATACAAAGTTGACGTCCACCATTACCGCCGGTGGGATCGCAAAGGTCGAATCCGAAGCGGCTGTCGGTGACTCCGCAACTGGTGCAACCTGTGTCGCCGCAGCTGCTGCAATGGCCTGGAGCTTCGTCCTCATAAAAGACCTCGCCATCCTCGTAGACCTCGGATTCGTCCATGACGATCGAAGGCTCGTCATAGATGACTTCGGGCTCATCCATCACCTGGCCTTGCATCCGCCGAGCGGACGCTAGGTGGCTCGTCGGGCGAGCTGGGCGCGGTACACCTTGAGATCGCAAGGTTGTGCTTCCCGGGCCAGCCATCCGCGGCATGGAACTGGTTCCGCCGTGTCGTATCTCTTGTGCGATGACGCTCACGGGACAGGAGGCAAGGATTAATGCAAAGCAGATCGAGGCAAAGCGGTTCACGTCAGTTGCTTCCGTGCTACGTGGACTTGAAAACTCGTCAAACCTGGTGTTCGACATGGCTCATTCCGGGGGGCATTTAAGGCCCCATCGGCAAGGCTTTCTCTGGTATCGATCCCCTATCCCGCATTCTTCACTTTTTCCGCATATTTTCCCAACGAGGAAAAGATTCTCTAGGCGGTAATGGTTGCTTGGATTTCCCATAGCCCCTGGTTTTGCAAGTTTTCCACGGACTGGATTTTTAGCTAGCAGGGATGCCAAAGCAGTGGACTGGCGTGCGATTCGAGACGGAAACTATCTTTGATTTTTCATCCCTTCGGCACTCAAACCGCATTATCGCAGCCATTCGGCTTGGCTATAATTCGTGGTAATATCGCCTGGAAGGAGGCTGCCGGGGGTAACCCGCCGCTCCGCAAAGGAGGTCGACTCGCCGTTGGAGGCGACTAGCGGCATTTTCACGCGCCTTGGGGTTGCGTGAAGCCGCGGATTTTCCTAATCAGCTCGATTCGTTATCTCTCCATACTGGATTGAGCCGGCGTTTGCGTCCAAGGGGCGTGGACGTAGACGGGCACCCAAACCACCCACCCAGATTTCAACTTTCGCAGAGACAATTGACTCCAATGAATACCTACAGTCTCGATTACATCGACGACTTATACGTTCGATACATCCAGGATCCTTCCAGCGTATCCGAGGGATGGCGAAAGTACTTTGAAGAGTTTTCTCTTTCGACCCAATCGGAGAAATATCTCTCTGAGACCGATGTGGACGCGAGTGCATCTGTCAGCACGAGCACGCTTCCTGACGCGCTTTGGTTGGCACGGATGCAGGAGCGGGTCGATCAATTAGTCCGCGAGTATCGTGTGCGTGGCCACTTGATGGCGAAATTGGATCCACTGGGACTTAGCCGAAAAGGCCCACCGGAGTTGGATCCTAAATCGTATGGGCTCACTGAGGACGATCTGCGTCGACCGTTTACGGGGCCAGACATTCAGTACACCACGGGACGGACGTTGGCAGACATCATCGAAAAGCTTCGCAATACTTATTGCCGCAGCATCGGTGCCCAGTTCATGCATATCGACAATCGGACCATTCGGGATTGGCTTCAACGGCGGATGGAGTCTACCGAAAACCGATTGCAACTTTCGAGAGACGTTCAAGTTCGCATCTACACCAAGCTTGCGGATGCGACCATCTTGGAAGAGTTTATTCGAAAGAAATACACCGGCTCCAAAACCTTTTCCCTCGAGGGCTCGGAAAGCCTTATCCCGTTGCTGGATCGCGCCCTTGAAAAGGCTGGGCAGCATGGAGTTAAGAGCGTCGTCATGGCTATGGCACACCGAGGCCGATTGAACGTGCTCGCAAACATCATGGGGAAACGAGCACAGAGTATTTTCTGGTCGTTCGATGATCCTAATCCGGAGCTTTTCCGGGGTGGTGGTGACGTCAAGTACCACATGGGTTACAGCAATGACTGGACGACCAGCACAGGTCAGAAGGTGCATATTTCGCTTTGCTTCAACCCAAGTCACTTGGAGTTTGTGAATCCGGTTGCACTCGGCCGTTGCCGCTCCAAGCAAGATCGTGACGGGGATGTTCATCGCACCGAGAACATGACGATTCTTATTCACGGCGATGCTGCATTCATCGGCGAAGGCGTCGTGCAGGAAACCTTGAACTTGAGTGAATTGCCGGGGTACCGTACGGGTGGAACGCTTCATATTGTTTTGAACAATCAAGTTGGATTCACGACCGAGCCGGACCAAGGACGCAGTTCCACGTATGCGACAGACATCGCAAAAATGCTCGAGATCCCCATTTTCCACGTCAATGGAGAGGATCCCGAAGCGGTCGCCCAAGTGGTAAGTTTGGCCATGGACTTCCGAAAGGAGTTCGAGAAAGACGTCGTCATCGATTTGTACGCGTACCGAAAACTCGGGCACAACGAAGCTGACGAGCCACGGTACACCCAGCCGCTCATGTACGCGGCCATCGATGCAAAGAAGGGCGTGCGCGAGAGCTATCTCGAGCAATTGCTCAGCATGAACGGGATGACCCGGCAGGAAGCAGATGCAATTGCAGAAGCTCGGCATGCTCAATTGAGTCGAGAGTTCGAACTCGCGAAGAGCGAGCCCTTCGTTTACGACTTGCAAAGCATGACAGGTTACTGGGCAGGCTTCTTTGGTGGTCCTGAACCGGTCGGTGAAACGGTTTCGACATCGCTCGAGCCGGGTCGAACTGCACAATTGATCCAACGGTTGTGCGATATCCCATCGCACTTTAATCCCCACAAGAAAATTGCGAGGTTCCTAGAGGAACGTCGCGAGATGGCGACCGGAAAGAACCGCTTGGATTGGGCGGCCGCCGAAGCCATTGCGTTCGCGTCCCTGCTGTCCGATGGACATCCTATTCGGATGACCGGACAAGACGTCGAGCGGGGAACGTTTTCCCACCGTCACGCCGTGCTTCATGATGTTGATAACAACTCCCGGTTCATGTCCCTTTCGCACATCGCACCCGACCAAGCTCGCGTGGAGATTGTGAACAGTCCACTTTCGGAAGCCGCTGTTCTCGGGTTTGAATACGGCTATAGCCTCGATTGTCCGGAAGGATTGATCCTCTGGGAGGCTCAGTTCGGCGATTTTTGGAACGTGGCGCAGTGCATCGTCGATCAATTCATCACCAGTGCGGAGGATAAGTGGAAGCGGCTTAGCCGCCTCGTTATGCTTCTGCCGCACGGATTCGAAGGCCAAGGCCCCGAGCATTGCAGCGCGCGGCTTGAGAGGTTCCTACTGCTGACCGCTGAGCACAATGTGATCGTAGCTCAGCCCTCTACGCCAGCCCAGTACTTCCACCTCCTTCGTCGACAAGGCAAATCGAAGTGGAGCAAGCCGCTGATTGTGCTGACCCCGAAGAGCCTGCTGCGGCTCCCTGGGTGCACGTCCACCCTTGCCGAACTTGAGCAAGGCACGTTTCGAAAGATTTTGCCAGATGATAGACCCGCGAACGCAAACACTGCTCGCGTGATCATGAGCACCGGGAAAGCGTACTACGACCTGCTCGAAGAGAGGAAGAGGCTCGGTAAGGACTCCGTCGCTTTGTTGCGGATCGAGCAGTTCTATCCAATGGACACCTCGGAAGTCATGGCGGCACTTTCCCCGTATGCGACCGGAACTCAAGTTGTTTGGTACCAGGATGAACCGAGCAACATGGGCGCTTGGCAGTTTGTGAAAATGCGATGGGGGGATGAAATCGCAAAACGATTCCCACTTTCGCTCGTTTCCAGACCAGAATCCGCGAGTCCAGCAACCGGGTCGTTAAGATCCCACAAACTCGAAGAACGCGAGATCCTCGCCCAAGCCTTCGCGAACTTGTAATCGGTCGATCCATGAGCCAAGATCCAAGAACGGAAAAGCCCCTCACCGCTTCAGTCCACGCCGACGCGTCGCAGAAGCCGAACGCTCATCGCCCTGTCGATATCGCCTTCGATTGCCTGCCCCTGCGCAGCTTCACTCGCATGGATCCGCCAATCGATGCATCTCCGGCGCTCGTGGCTAAATGGGAACGGATTAAAAAAGCCATTGAGGAGCACGGCACCCACAATACTTACTTCCTGCACAACGCCTACTGCCGGTTCTTTGTAACGAACGATCCCAAATGCGGAATGATTGCATTCAAGTTCGAGGGGGTCGTTTTTACGGATGAAAACGACTCGCAAACTCGGAACGCTTCGTTCCAAGTCACCCTCGATCAGGAGAACGTTCCGTGGCTTGAACAGCACGTAGTGAAATGGTTCTCTGAGACCCTTCATCACGCGGTTTGCACCGAGTTCGATCGTTACATTGGTGTCGGCGACCCCGAGCGAACCCGAAAGAGACTTCTGCAACTCGAACAGGCGCTCGAACATTCCGGCGGGTTTTTGGGCATGCATCTCTAGTGCACACCCCGCGATCGAATCGGGTTTTTACGATTCTAACGCCCGATTCCGAGGGAAATCTATCCTGTCACCTCTGCGTCAGGAAGACGCCGGCGGCCTATAATGGATCCAGCCTATAATGGGTGAAGAAGAGTGTGGATCGGATCCACGCTCCGATGCAGCCATACGCCGAAGTATCCGCTGCACGCGGCGGTACAGTCGCTAGTGTTAGGCGCATGCTGACCCATATCCCACGCGATCGACTCGAACGAGCGAGCAACGAACCATGGCACAAGCCACCAGTAACTCCGCCAAAATGGGTCCGCTCGCACAAGCCAACGCGAGCGTTGCGTCGAGTCAAGTACCCAAGGAATCCTTGCTTGAGTACCTCAACGTAGCTGCCAAGGCGATGCGGCGTACGGAACTCTCGTATGGAATCATGATGTGGCTGACCATGATTCTTTTTGTGATCTCTGCATCAGTGCTCATCGATCACTGGGTATGGGAGTTTCCTTCCCTTGCGAGACTCGCAGTCCTGGCCAGCATCATACTGTGGACGATTTGGTGGATCCCTAAAAAGATCATTCCCCCACTCTTTCATTCCATCAATACCGAACATGCGGCCCGCGCCATCGAGCAGCAATTTCCCGATTGCAAGAACAGCCTGATCAGTTGGCTCCAATTGTCCGGAACGGATTCGACCTCGCCCAAAGGGGTCCTCGCCTATGTCGGGCGTTATGCTGTCAGGAATTTGAAAGGACAAGACGCCAACTCCATCGTTGATTCGTCGACGATTGTTCGCTTGAGTGCGGCTTTTTTTGGATGCCTCCTCTGCGGCATGATCTATCTATTCGCAAGTCCGAAAAGTGGGTTTACCTCCATCGCTCGCATGCTGGCACCTTGGGCGGATATCGCCCCAGCAACCCGAGTGAACATCCTGGAAGTGATTCCGGGAACCAGCACTGTAACGCAAGGTGGATCGCTCCCTTTGAGTGTTACCGTTCGAGGGATGCACCAAGGAGAAGGTGTACGTGTGCGCTTCGATCTCTCCGATGGGCAAATAGTCGGTGAATCCGTTCCGATGACCCCCGAAATCCAAATGATCAACTACAAGCTCGATTTCGGGAAGAGTTTCGGTGGGATTCATCAGCCGCTCAAGTACTGGATTCTCGCAGGTGACGCGGTCGCGGGGCCGTTTGATGTGTCCGTTCAAGTGGTGCCGATGGTTGCTGTTGAACGGATCGAACTGAACTTCCCGCCTTATACGAAACTCAAGCCGAGAACTTTGGTCAAACAAGGATCCTTTGAAACCCCGGAAGGGACCCTGATCGAACTTGCCGCTAGCACCAATCAAATGATGGAGAAAGCCAGGCTCGAGTTCGATCCTGTCCTCGAAGAAAAATCGCTCGTCCGCGTTCGAGAAACGATGGCGCTGGCCATCGATGGGAATAGTCTCACCGCGAAATGGGTGGCTCTCCTCGATGAAAAAAAGAACAACCCAACCACAACCCAATACCGAATCAAAGCCACCAACGAACTCAACGAATCGAATCCAGATCCGATCCTTTATCAAGTCAAAGTGATCGGTGATCTTCCCCCTGAAGTCTTGCTTGATAGCAGCCTGCCCCAGGAGATAGATGTACCCGCGGATGGTTCACTGCAAATCGAAATTCGAGCCAATGATCCCGACTATGGACTCACCGAAATTGTTGCCAGTGGTAATCGACCCGCCGAAGATAAGCTCGGTATGCGAAAAGAACTCTTTCGAGAAATATGCTTTGAATCCGAGCAGGGCGAAAACGGCGTCATCGTTCAAGTCTTTGAGTTGAACCCGGCAGAATTGGGATTGATTGCTGGAGATCAGTTCGATTTCTTCGCTTCTGCAACTGACAATCGACACAACCCTTCCACTGGCGACAAAGCATCCAATCAAACGATTAGCTCGCCTCTCCGCATCAAAATCGTCGCCCCCGATTCGCCATCGGAAAGAAACGATGGCAAAGGGGCATCTGCACCAAAAGATGCGGAAGGCAGTTCTTCCCCGCAATCCAGACAAGACCCAAACCCAAAAGCAGGAAACTCAAAACCAAATTCAACCAACGATAGGAATCGACCATCTGAGTCCAAGACTGGTGGAAACAGTAGCGAACAATCCAAAGGGAATGATTCCTCCGGGCAAGCCATGGACTCGAATGAACAGAATGATAATCCGTCGGAAAAGAATTCCGATCCCAACTCTGGTTCTAGCCCGGACAAGAACTCATCAAGCAGCTCTCAGGGGGATGGAAGCCAATCCAAGAACCAATCGGGAAACTCCAAACAAGGCGCATCGCAACCCAAGAACAATTCGCAGAACAACAAGAGCTCACAAGGTGACGACGCTGGAGGGGAGCAAGGCTCTGAAAGCTCGAGCGATGCTAACGAATCCGGGAAAGGAAAGGCAGGAAGCCAAAAGCAATCCGGCGGAAATGGCCAAGGCTCCGAGGATGGTGATCGTTCAAATACGAGCAGTAATGGCGGAAAAAATTCAAAGGGTGGATCTTCGGCAGGCAATCAAGCAGTCAGCGAATCCGGAGATGCTCCAACCGATTCAGGACCCCCAAGCCATGATGCTGAGGCATTCGAGCGGATCAACCAATTCCGAAAAGAGCAAGAATCTGGTACGTCACAAGGCGAGTCGAACGATCAAGGGCAAGATAGCAAGTCCTCGGGCCAGCCATCCAAAAACAAAGGTAGGAAAGAAGGAAGGCCTTCGGAAAACGCTGATGATCAATCGACGGTTGAAACAGATGCAATGAACCCCGGCGGTGATAAGACTGGCGGTGATAAGTCTGGCGGAGATAAGGCTGGCGGAGATAAGACTGGCGGAGATAAGGCTGGCGGAGATAAGACTGGCGGAGATAAGACTGGCGGAGATAAGGCTGGCGGAGATTAGGCTGGCGGAGATAAGGCTGCTGGCGATATGACTGGCGGTGATAAGACTGGCGGTGATAAGGCTGGCGGTGATAGGGCTGGAGGAGATA